>NZ_AUMU01000013.1 GCF_000430845.1 Chryseobacterium gregarium DSM 19109
GTGAGCGCGAAAGGATTCGAACCTTTGACCGTCTGCTTAGAAGGCAGATGCTCTATCCAGCTGAGCTACGCACCCATTAAATAATTTTGAGAAAACTATTAAAACAGTCGGGGCGGCAGGATTCGAACCTGCGACCTCCTGGTCCCAAACCAGGCGCGATGACCGGACTACGCTACGCCCCGAATATGTTGTAAGAAAAAGAATGCGGAGGGTAAGGGATTCGAACCCTTGCGACACTTTCGCGTCGACAGTTTAGCAAACTGCTCCATTAACCACTCTGGCAACCCTCCTTTATCTTTAATTTTTAATGATCGTTGTTCCGTTATTGCGAGTGCAAATATAGAATAGATTTCGTTATATACCAAATATTTTTCAAGAAAAATTTGCGTATTTTTGAGGTGATAAACGACCAGAAAAATAAACAAATGCGTAAAACATTATATATCATCGGATTAAGTACCTTTGTTTTTTCGTGTACTTCCCAGCAGAGTGCCCGTAAAAAACAATACATTCCCAGAACCCCTTCGGTACAGCCAAAAACGGCGGTGAAAACCCCGGCCGAAAAGCCGAAACCTAAGGTTACGACGGAACACGGAGTAGAATTTTTCACGACCAATATTGCAGATATTGCAAAGAATGACAATACGGCCAGTTATGGTTCCATTGTTTCTGCAAAGCCTGCCGGCTATAAAGTCGTGAAAACCTATTTTCCTGCCGTTGCGCAGAACTTCAGGCAGCGGTATCTTATTCTGCATTACACGGCATTGCCGGACGATAAATCAATTACTGTTCTTTCACAGCAGGCGGTAAGTGCCCATTATCTGGTTAACAATACCGGAGATAATGAGATTTACCAGCTGGTGGATGAAAATAAAAGGGCTTATCATGCCGGAGTCAGTGCCTGGAGGGCTGATAAAAACCTTAATGATACCTCCATAGGAATTGAAATTGTAAATATGGGTTATACCGCTGACGCTTCTGGGAAAAAGATTTTTGTTCCTTTTGATGAGGCCCAGGTAATAAAAGTAGCCGCTTTGGTAAAAGATATTGCCACACGGTACCAGATCCCGGCCACCAATATCCTGGCCCATTCAGATATTGCCCCGACCAGGAAACAGGATCCGGGTCCTTTGTTCCCGTGGAAAAAACTGTATGATGAATACCAGATCGGGATGTGGTATGATGAATCCATCAGACAAGGGTATTATGATCTGGCGACCTCCACGGATTTCCAGGCGAAATATATTGATCCTGCCTTTATCTTCAGTGTTCAGACGCAGCTTCAGAAATTCGGATACGCGCTGGACCTGAGCGGAAAATGGGATGATGCGACCAAGAAAACCATTGAAGCATTCCAATATCATTTCCGTCCGCAAAACTATGACGGGATTATGGATGCCGAAACATTGTCCATATTACAGGCTTTAATACAAAAATACCCGGTAAAATAAAATGGAATTATTTAGCAATCTGTCATTGTAACAATCTATGAATAGCTATACGATTTTATTGTTAAATTGCTGCGTTGTTAAATGGGAACATTAATTTAAATAAATTATGGAAAATTTCAGAAAAGAGAGTGATTTATTGGGCGTACTGGACGTTCCTGTAAATGCTTATTATGGAGTACAGACACAAAGAGCAATCAATAATTTTAAAATATCAGGGCAGCTTTTATCCTCTTATCCTCAGTTTATCAGAGGGCTGGCCTATGTTAAAAAAGCCGCTGCCAAGACCAACTATGAGCTGGGCCTTCTTGATGAGAAACTGTATTACAGCATTACTGAAACCTGTGATGAATTAATCAATGGCGAACTTCACGAACAGTTTCCGGTAGATATGATTCAGGGCGGGGCAGGAACCTCGATCAATATGAACGCCAATGAAGTGATTGCCAACAGGGTACTGGAGAAATTAGGAAAAGATAAAGGGCAGTATGAGTTTTGTTCACCCAATGATCATATCAACCTTTCCCAGTCTACCAATGATGCTTATCCTACGGCAATAAAAATGGGATTGTTGCAGATGAATGCTACACTGGTTGAAAAACTGGATAAAATTGTTCAGGCGTTCAGGGCAAAAGGGCAGGAGTTTCAAGATGTAATCAAAATGGGCAGAACGCAGCTCCAGGATGCCGTTCCGATGACTTTGGGACAGGAGTTTGAGGCATTTGCAGCGACTCTGGAAGAAGATATCTCCAGGCTTAACAACAACGCTGATCTTTTCGTGGAGGTGAATATGGGGGCAACGGCCATTGGGACCGGAATAAATGCTCCCGTAGGATATGCGGTTCTTTGTGCTAAAAACTTAGCCCAGATTACCGGTTTTCCTGTCGTTTCCGCACCTAATCTGGTAGAAGCCACACCTGATACAGGTTCTTATGTGATTTATTCTTCAGCCATGAAGCGCCTTGCCGTGAAGCTGTCCAAAATCTGTAATGACTTAAGGTTGCTTTCATCAGGGCCGAGAGCCGGGCTTTTTGAAATTAATCTTCCGCCTATGCAGCCGGGATCTTCCATCATGCCGGGAAAAGTGAATCCTGTTATTCCGGAAGTGGTCAACCAGGTATGTTTTAAAGTATTCGGAAACGATCTTACCGTAACTTTTGCTGCGGAAGCGGGACAGCTGCAGCTGAATGTGATGGAGCCGGTGCTTTCCCATGCTATTATGGAGAATATCCATTTCCTTTGCAATGCTCTGGATACACTGCGTGAAAAATGTGTTACCGGAATCACGGCAAACCGTGAAGTCTGCCTGAATATGGTAAAGCACAGCATTGGGATTGTAACGGCACTCAACCCTTATATCGGCTACAAATATTCTACGGAAATTGCCAAAGAATCGCTGGAAACAGGGAAAAGCGTTTACAATCTGGTGTTGGAGAAAGGAATTCTGTCTCAGGAAAAACTGGATGAAATCCTTGATCCCAGAAACATGCTGAAACCGCACAACAAATAAAATTAATGATAAGTGATGATGGGTAAGCTCTCTGAAGATCATTCATCACTTATCATTCATCATGTATAAACCATCAATTATTTATCTGCTTTGAAATTTCTGATCATCATTCCTGCCCATAATGAAGAAATGCATCTTCCATTGACCCTGGATTCCTTACAGCAGCAGACGTACAGTGATTTTAAGGTAGTGGCTGTCAATGACGGGTCAACCGATAAAACGGCTGATATAATCAAAAAATATACCGATCAGGATTCCCGTTTTGGAACGGTTAATCTTCAGAAATCAGCACATCAGCCGGGATCAAAAGTGGTCAGTGCCTTTAAAAACGGACTGAATACTCAGAATATGGATGAATTTGATATCATCTGTAAATTTGATGCTGATATTATTCTCCCCGGAAATTACCTCAATACCATAGCGGAAGCCTTTAAAAGCCATCCCGATTACGGCCTGGTAGGCGGGCTTTTATATGTTGAAAAAGACGGAAGCTGGATATACGAGGGCAATTCCAATAAATATCACGTCCGCGGACCGTTAAAAGCATACCGGAGAGAAAGTTATATCCGGATGGAGGGAATCCGTGAAACTTTGGGTTGGGATAATATTGACTCTATTTTACTGCAGAACCTTGGCTGGAAGGAGGTGGTCCTGCCTGAGCTGCATGTAAAGCTGATTAAAGTAAAAGGTGCCGACTATACCATAAAACCGGCAAAATATTATGGAAAGTATTTTTATTTCCTGGGATTAAATAGGTTTTTAGCCTACATCGCATCCTTCAAAGAAGCCACAAAAAGCAGGTCTGCCAAATTCTTCTTTTCGATCATCAGAGCTTATGAACACTGTCGTTCTCAGCGGCTGGAATTAAAAATTTCCAGAGATGAACAAAAAGCCGTTAACCGCCAGCGCTGGAATATGCTGAAAAAAAAGTGGCTGAAAATGTAATTTATAAAGAGAATAAATAAATAACCTTACTTTTCTTTAAAAGGATGATCTTCGCATGACTAAACTCAACAGAATTTGAAAAAAATAGCTTACATAGAAATCGATACGCATGCTGAAGTGGCCCGGGATTTTATGGAAATCATGCGGGATTCCGATGTATTTCAGGTGGATTATTATTTTTCAGAAAAAATTAAAGGTCAGATCAGAGATTCAGGGCAGGACATCTTTTTGTCTGACAGTTCGATGATTTTGGATCAGCTCAGGCAGAAAAAATATGACCTTGTCGTCATCGGAACGGTTCATCGTTATTTCAGTACCTTTCTTGCAATTGTAAAGAAATACAATTCGGCAGTTATTGTTCACAATATTAATTTTATGAACAGTTCTCGGCTGGGCTTGATAAAAAACATTTATAAGGAAGATATGCTGTACAGGATCAAGCTTTTCTGGAAAGAAGGTCTGTCCGATGCGCCTAAAGTGTATCAACAGGCAAAAAATCTGTTGGTACTCGATGAAAACCTATCTTCCGGCCGGTTGAAGTTCCTGCCTGTTTTTTACACAAGGAAAATTGAAAATCATCCGAAGAAGGATTCGGTTATTGTGATTCCGGGCGGGGTATCACAAATGAGAAGGAATTACAGCCATATTTTTAAAACCATTGAAAACCTGACCACTGATGAGCCTTTCAATTTTGTATTTCTCGGAAAAGCAAAAGGTACAGAGCTTGAACATCTGAAAAAATTATCATTAAACCTGCCTCAAAATATCAGCATCACCTGGTTTTCAGAAAGGGTGGGGCAAGAGGATTTTGAAAGATGGATGCAGCAGGCCGATGTACTGTGGTGTCCCATTCAGCCGGAAACAGAATTTTTCAGCCGGAAAGAAGTATACGGCAAGACAAAAATGACAGGGAATTCAGGAGACGCCATTAAATATGGTAAACCCGCTGTTTTTCCTCTGAATTACCCATCTGTATCGGATTTTATTATTTCCGAGCATGAAGATATTCTGGAGCAATTTAAAACGCTTAAAAACACTTCATTTGATTTTCAGAAAATGTATGCTAAAGAAATTGTTCAGGAACGAATTGAAAAAGTCCTGCAAGCACTGACGGCTATTTGAACTTAAAAATGCTTTTGATGAAGTTTTTATTTAAATAATCCTCCAAAGGAAAGACTTTGGTGAAATAATTCCCGATAAAAATCAATAACAGAACAACTGCGGGTTTGTAAATCAGGTTAATGAAATTATTATTGAAGTTCGGTAAAACAATGGCTACCGTAATTGCCAGCGTACAGATAATCGATACGAAAATCATTTCAATGGTCAGCGGAGAAACTTTAAATACGAAATAATTGAACACTACTTTGACAACGTTGTAAGTGGTTAATGAAATTGCTGTGGATAAAGCAATCCCAATAAGCTGAAGGTCGGTATTTTTAATAAAGTAAAGATTCAGTCCGATGGTTAATCCGGCCAGCAAAAGCATCACCAGGATATTGAACCTATAGTGTTTTGAAAGTGAAATGATATTGCCGTTGAATCCTGTAGCCAGGTCAATCAGGACCGCAGAACCCCAGATCCAGATCACAGGCTCATATTCCCTGAGCAGCACTCCGTTTTTAGGCATGAATTGAGTCAGAAAAGGAAATCCAACCATGATGCATGAAAATAAAACGGCTCCTAAAAAATAGAGGGTTAAAGAGGTTTTTTTATGAAACCGGTCCAGTCCTTCCATATCGCCGTCGGCCAGGTTTTTACTGATAATCGGTGCTGAAATATTGAAGAGCCCCAGCTGCGGGATAGAAATCAGGGAAATCAGAGCATACAGGACAGAATAAATTCCGTTTTCTTCCATTCCCATAAACTCTCCGATCATAAAGCTGTTGATGGCTAAATAATTCCCGAAAGTTCCCAGGAACCCGAAGAAACTGTAATTGAGGAACTCTTTCCAGAATCCGTCTTTTTTAAAGTAACCGGTACTGAAATCTAAACTGACTCTGTCTAATTTGTTGGTATAGTAGATATATCCGAACAGCATCAGTGCAAACATTCCGAAGAAAAAGGCCAGCGCAATTTTTTGGGATAGGGCAAAATAGAAGAACAGGCAGAAAGCTCCCAGATTGGCTATTTTAGGGAAAAGATTATCAAAAATATTAGAGACGACGATGCGTTTGTAATTGGAAGTGTATTTATTGAAGATGGCGCATAAAGACAAAACCAGAATCAACGGCAGAATAATCCCTTTAATGGCCCAGGCCTGGGTCTGAAGAAACTTAGGATAAAAATAAGGGATTACAAAAAATACACCGCAAAAGATAATAAAATTAATGAAAATAGCAAGCAGGGACAGCGAAAGCATATTCTGGTTCTTGCCGTCCTGCTGTACGCTGTGAAAAAATTTAACATTTGCGTATGATATTCCGAAAACAACAAAAGGAACGAGCATTTCTGCCGTCTGCATGCTGTACCGCAATTTCCCGTAAAACTCAAAATCATTGGGGAAGATAAAAATCGCAGAGACCGTACCAAGCAAAAACCCTACATAGCCGATGATGGAATATTTAAATCCCTGCCTTGCCACTACACTCATATTTCTATTGGCTTTTAGGGATGAAAATAATATTGTTGATGTATTCCGTTTTATTTTTTTCGTCACCGGTATTTTTCAGCAGAATTTCTTCTGTTAATTTTTCAAGTTCGAAAGTATGCCGGTTCAGGTAATGGGCATTGTATTGCCAGGATTCTACTTCTGAGATTTCTTTCCAGATCGGCATTTCATGATGCCGCTGTTCCATTTCCACCATAAGGGTGGGAGAGAACCGACGGATGATTTCCTTTGCTCCCAAAAGTGTTTTCATTTCATTGCCCTCTACATCGATTTTAATAAAATCCAGCTGTTGAAAATGCTCAATGGCTTCCCATTCATCAAGCTTCACTACCTCTACCTTTTCAGTATAGCTTTTTTCCTCACCCTTCTCTTTATAGTCAATATTAAGCTTTCCTCTGGAAGCAACAGCTTTGCCGTTGATGACGGGGACTTTAAATTCTGCAGTGGTATTTTCATCAGACAGCGCAAGGGGGAAGATCTTCATGGCCGGGAACAGTCTTTTCAGTCGTCTGTACAGCTTTTTATTCGGTTCAAAGGCATAAATGTGCTCATGGTCCAGAGTATTTTCCAGGTGATACAGAAAGGTACCCACATTGGCTCCGATATCAAGAATCACGGCATTTTCAGGTAAAAATTCTTTAATCCATACCAGTTCCGGCTCTACGTTTCTTGCAGAAAAATTTTCTTTATTAAGATGGTTTAAGCTTTTAAAAAATCTTTTCTTATAAAAACTCGGACTGATGTACTGCAGTTTTTCAGCAATTCTTTGATACAGGGACATTGTTACACTTTTGACAGGCGGCAAATATACGTAAAAATGTTAAATTGCTGTTAAAATAATCGTTATTTAAACAATTGTATGTCAATACATTATATTTATTTACTATTTCAAAATAACTGAGATAAAACTATGATTGTGACAGGGGAGCATTCAGGAAATCATTCAGCGGCTTCATGAGCGTAAAAATTTCCGTTAAGTTTTTTACAGCATTTTTATGTGTTACTTCTTCGTCTTTCAGGTGATAAACGACAATAAAGCTTTTCAGTTTAAGGTATTCTGCCATCGGGTCTTCTTTTTCAAAGCCCTGAGGTATTTTTTTAAGCTTGTCGTCCTGATCCAGTTCCGCGAAATGTTTTTTGAAGTTTTTATCGTTTAAAATGGTAAGAAAATCTTTTCCGTACAGTGAGATTTCCTTTCTCAATTCCTTTAGAACGAAAGCTTCAGGCATATAAATCCCTCCGGCAATAAAAGATTTTCCGGGTTCCAGGTGAAGGTAATATCCGCCTTTGCTGCTGCCTTTTCCCATTCCCAAAGAAGCCCCGAAATTGGTTTTGTAAGGGATTTTATCTTTTGAGAACCGCGTATCGCGATAAATCCTGAACAAAGATTTCTTAGCATCAATTTTTGCCAGTTCCGGATCGAATTCAGACATTGCATTAATCAGGTCTTCCAAGAATACAATAATGTTTTCCCTTGCTTCAGTATAGAGATGCTTGTTTTCAGCAAACCATTCACGGTTGTTATGTACAGTGAGTTTTTTAAGAAAATCAAAAACATGAGGAGAGATCAAAGCCGGCATATTGATATTTTATTCCAAATATAATTAAAACTGATGATAATATGGCCTGCTGTAATCTGAAATCCCCGTTTTTATGTCACTAAAACCAAGATTAAAAAAGATATTAATTAAATAAAAATTAAAAAAAACATCCTTTTAATGCAAAAATTATAAAAGAATAATAGTATTTGAACGTTAAATTATTATATCTGTAACAAAAGTTAAAACATAATTCAAATAATAGTTGTATCTTTGCAAAAATTTTAAAATATTTAATGAATTTATTTACGGAGTCCAATTTAAGTCCTGACATTCTTAAGGCCATTGGCGAACTGGGTTTTGAAAGCCCGACAGAAATCCAAAAACAGACTATCCCTTTCATTCTTTCAGATATTCGCGATTTGATCGCACTTGCGCAGACAGGGACAGGCAAAACAGCAGCGTTTTCGCTTCCGATTTTGGATATGATTGACGATACGAGTCGCAAAATCCAATTTTTGGTGCTTTGTCCGACACGGGAATTATGTCTTCAGATTACGAAAGACATTAAAAATTATTCCAAATACATGAAAGACATCAAGACTACAGCAGTGTATGGTGGAAGCAGTATTATGGATCAGATGAGATCTCTGAAGGACAAGCCGCAGATCATTGTGGGGACTCCGGGAAGGGTGATCGACCTTATCAACAGAAAAGCACTTGATTTTTCAGCCATTCACTGGTTGGTTCTGGATGAAGCTGACGAAATGCTTTCCATGGGGTTCAAAGACGAACTGGAAACCATTTTAAGTGAAACGCCTGAAACAAAGCAGACATTCTTATTCTCTGCCACGATGAGTAAGGAGGTGGAAAAAATCACCAAAAACTATCTGACTAAGCCGCACAGAATTTCTGTAGGTTCTATTAACGAAGTTAAGAAGAACATTAAGCATGAATATTATGTGGCAGGATACCGTCAGAAAAAAGAAGCATTAAAGCGTCTTATCGATGCCAACCCTAATCAGTATTCAATCATTTTCTGCAGAACCAGGATGGAAACTCAGGAAGTTGCTGATTTCTTAATGCAGAACGGCTACGCGGCAGATGCACTTCACGGTGATCTTTCCCAGGCCCAGAGAGATACGGTAATGAAGAAATTCAGACTGAAAAATATTGATATTTTGGTGGCAACAGACGTTGCAGCCAGAGGACTGGATGTAGATTCACTGACGCACGTTGTGCATTATTCCTTACCTGATGATCCTGAAGTATTCGTTCACAGAAGCGGAAGAACAGGTAGAGCAGGGAAAGACGGTATTTCAATTTCTTTGATTAAGCCGGAAGAAAGCAGAAAGCTGAAGCAGATCAAGGCGGTGACTAAAATCGAAATCGCCGAAGGAAGAATTCCTACGGGAGACGAGATTATAAAGGCTCAGGTAGGCGGCGTTTTTGAAAGCCTTTTCGAAATACACGAAGATTTCTTTGAATTTGATGATGCTTTGATTCCTGATTTATCAGCATTTACCAAAGAAGAGCTGGCCCACAAGCTTCTTCAGTTCCAGTTAAAAGATCTTGCGCTGTATTATAAAGACAGACATGATGTTATAGAACAGAAGCTGAGCAGCAGAGATGAAGCAGGAAGAGGAGACCGTAGCAGCAGAGACCGTGACAGAGGCAGGGACCGCGAAAGAGGTGAAAGAACCGAAAGAAGCGGAGACCGAAGGGAGCGTGGAGGAAAGCCTAAGAAAAGTAACGAGAATATGGTAAGGTTCTTCTTTAATCTTGGTAAAAAAGACCAGTTGAAGAAACTTGATGTTCTTGATATTATCAACAAAGCAACTTCAACGGCGAAAAGCAAAAAGAGAGCTGAAATCGGGGATATCGAAATTTTAGAGAAATTTTCTTTCTTTGAAATTGAAAAATCGTTCAAAGGAGATCTTTTAAGCAACATTTCTTCAATGAAATTCAGAGGAAAAGATATGAGGGCTGAAGAGGCTAACTAAACTCATTTTCAATGATATAAACCGGCTTAAAGGCCGGTTTTTTTATGCCCTCAATTGTGGTATCTTCAATGTTAACAAAACTTAACGTTATATGCTTTTTGTTAAGGGGGTTTTTTAAGAAATTTGCACAAAATTATAAATACTTAAAAATGGGAATTGGTAATATTTTCCACGCTTTTCAACCCAAAGATAAAATCTTCTTTGTGCTTTTTGAAAAAGTAACTGAAAACCTGGTTGCAATGTCTGAAGAGTTTAACACTGGAATCAAAGACTTCGATCTGAATGACGATTCCATGTTAAAGAAGATGAGCGACTATGAGCACAAAAATGATGAGCTGACACACGAAATCTTTGTAGAGCTTGGTAAAAACTTCATTACGCCTTTTGACCGGGAAGATATTCATACCCTGGCAACAGGATTGGATGATATTGCTGATTATATCTACGCTTCCACAAAATATATTTTCCTGTATAAATCGCCTGAAATGAAGGCATATTCAGACTTTTCCCTGTTGATTCACAAAGCATGTCTTGAAATCCAGAATGCCATGAAGAACCTGAAAGGGTTTAAAAATATGGAACAGGTAAAAGAAGCGTGTATCAAAGTGAATTCTATTGAAAATATTGCAGATGATCTGCTTTCCAACTCAATGGTCGAACTGTTTGAAACCAATGACGCCATCAATATTATCAAAGTTTCATCCGTACTTAATTATCTTGAAGTAGTTACTGACAAAGCGGAAGATGTGGCCAATACGATTGAGAACATCATGATCAAATACGCTTAATTAATCATTATAATTAAACAATGGAATTTCCTATTTTACTTATAGTTATTATTGCGCTGGCTTTGATCTTCGATTACATCAATGGATTCCATGATGCGGCCAATTCAATTGCGACTATTGTTTCCACAAAAGTATTAACTCCGTTCCAGGCTGTACTGTGGGCAGCGCTCTGGAACTTTGCAGCCTTCTTTATTGCGGCCTATATCATTGGAGAATTTAAAATCGGTAACACGATTGCCAAAACCGTTAACGAGAATTTTATTACCCTTGAAGTTATATTTTCAGGATTGGTTGCGGCCATTGCCTGGAATCTTTTAACCTGGTGGTTTGGGATCCCTTCTTCTTCATCCCATACGCTGATCGGCGGATTTTTGGGTGCGGCCCTGATGCATGCCTTCATGATGGATTACCATGATGTTGTTGCTGCCCAACCCGGATTAGGATTCTGGGAGACCTCTAAAGAAGCTTTCAGCCAGGTTACCCAGCAGAGCGTTGTGAAATTTGATAAGGTCATTCCTATTTTCCTGTTCATTTTCATGGCTCCGATCATCGGGATGATCATTTCGATTATCATTACATTAATTATTGTTCATCTGTATAAAAGATCAAACCCTCACAAAGCGGATAAATCTTTTAAAAGATTACAGCTGGGATCTTCGGCTTTATTCAGTTTGGGACACGGTCTGAATGATGCTCAGAAAGTTATGGGGATTATCGGTGCCGCTTTAATCTATTACCATGTGGTGATACTTAAAGATCCTGTATATCTGGATATTCCTGCGGCAGGGCGTTTCGACTATTTTGCCCAGCATTATATCTGGGTGCCTCTGGTTTCTTTCGTGGCTATTGCCCTGGGAACCATGAGCGGTGGCTGGAAAATCATCAAAACCATGGGAACGAAAATTACAAAAGTAACTTCCCTGGAAGGCGTCAGTGCTGAAACCGCAGGAGCCATTACGTTGTTCATTACAGACCATTTCGGTATCCCCGTATCTACAACGCATACCATAACCGGTTCTATCATTGGAGTAGGATTGACAAAAAGGATTTCTGCCGTACGATGGGGAATTACCGTGAGCCTTCTCTGGGCGTGGGTATTAACCATTCCTATTTCAGCAATTGTGGCCGCGCTTATGTATCTCGTGGTTACTTTTTTATCTTAAAATTAATTTTAAATAATAATGTAAACTTTGCTCAATTGGGCAAAGTTTTTTGTTTTACGGACCCTTTAAAAGTCGTATTTTTGTTCAAACGATTAAATTTTATGGAATTTTTAGACCGATACCAACAGATTGTTGCGGATGCCATTACCAAATATACTTTTAAGGACAAGCCGGCCGAACTGTATGAACCGATGAATTACATTATTTCCCATGGTGGAAAACGCCTTCGTCCGATCATGGTGTTGATGGCCTGTGATTTGTTTGGCGGTGACATGAAAGAGGCTATCAAACCTGCCTTGGCCATCGAGTTTTTCCATAATTTTACGCTGATCCATGATGATATTATGGATGAAGCCCCGTTGAGAAGAAACAAGCCTACCATCCATACCCTGCATGGGATCAATGTGGGAATCCTTTCCGGCGATGGGTTGATGTTAAAAGCCTATAAGTTTTTTGAAGATCTGGAACCTGAAACTTTCAAGGCTTGCATCAGAATTTTTACCCATACAGGGTTGCTTTTATGTGAAGGTCAGCAGTATGATATTAATTTTGAAAGTCAGGAAAATGTGACTTTTGATGATTACATCAGAATGATTACCTATAAGACAGGAGTTCTGAGTGCCTGTTCATTTGAAATCGGAGCCATGATTGCAAAGGCCAACTTTAAAGATGCCAAATCCATTTTCAACTTCGGGAAACATATCGGGATTGCTTTTCAGATTATGGATGATTACCTGGATGTGTTCGGAGATCAGGCACAGTTCGGCAAGAAGCATGCTGGGGATATCTATGAGAATAAAAAAACGGTGCTTTACCTGATGGCCAAGGAGCATGCAACAGAAGAAGAAAGAAAAGAACTGGATTACTGGTATTCTAAAAAAACCGACAACATTGATAAAGTATACGGAGTCGAAAAGATTTTCAGAAGGACAAAAGTAGACGAAAAAGCCTTGAGATTGATTGAAAAGCATAACGAAATCGGGCAGAGCTACCTTGATAAAATCGATATTCCTGACGAAAAGAAGAAGCCGTTTACAGAACTGGCCAATTATTTGTTGAGAAGAGAAAGCTAGGTGAATCGATTTTACGCCGGAAGAGTATGGATCTGTAATCGTATAGCCATAACCTTATCCCTATAAGATGATGAAGTTCAGGACTGAAGTAGAGATTAAAGAATCCCGGAAGAAGATTCAGGTTGAAGATAAAATATTTTCAATAGGTTCTTGTTTTGCCTCTGAAATGTCGGATCTGTTTCAGCTTGGGCAGCTGCAGACCATTAATAATCCTTTCGGAACGATCTTTAATCCTTTTTCAATCAACAATGCGGTAAAAAGGCTTCATGATGCTGAGTTTTATACCGAAGACGAACTTATCAGTTTTGATGAAGAATTTATATCCCTGGATCATCACACCGGCTTTGACACGCGGTATATTCATCAGAGCCTGAAAAAGATCAATGCCGGAATCGAAGAAGGCAATTCTTTTCTTCAGGATGCAGGCTGGGTAATCATCACCTATGGGACTTCATTTATTTATGAATTCATTCCCAAAAACAAACTGGTGGCCAACTGTCATAAAATCCCTCAGAAATTCTTTAAAAAAAGGTTGCTGACCCATCAGGAAATTACGGATTCCATTTATAATACGGTTTTAAACCTGGATGATATCTGTAAAGATGACGTTCAGATTTTATTCTCTGTTTCGCCTGTCCGGCATACCAAAGACGGGATGGTTGAAAACCAGCTCAGTAAAGCAAAGTTAATTACTGCAATTCATGAGATCCTTCCGCAGTTTGAAAACTGTCATTATCTTCCGGTGTATGAAATTCTGATGGATGACCTGCGGGATTACCGTTTTTATAACGAAGATATGATCCATCCTAACAGTCAGGCGGTCAATTATATTTTTGATCAGTTCGGAAATGCTTATTTTTCAGAGGAAACGAAGGAATTTATTAAAGAAAACTTTAAAATTAACAAGGCTTTGCAGCACAGGACGAATGATGAAAAAGACCCTAAATATATTGAATTTAGGGAGAAACTCAACCGGAGAATCGAAATCCAGCGACAAAAAGTAAGATACAAAATATTTCCGGATGACTGATTTTACCACCATTGATTATCTGAAAGCGGGAAATCAGAAACAAAAAAGGGCTTATGACATCCTGGGGAAATATCGGATTTTCGAAATTCTTAAAGATTATTACCCTGTTCTGGCCGGAACGATTCCTATTGAGATCGATATTGAAGGAAGTGATCTGGACATCATTTGTCAGTTTAAAGATGAAGATGATTTTACTGAACTTTTACGTCGGTACTTTAAGGAATATAAGGGTTTCAGCTTAGAAAAGATAACCGCTAACGGTGAAAATTCAGTGGTTTCAAATTTCATGCTGGAAGAATTTCCTATTGAGATTTTCGGACAAAATAAACCTACAACGAACCAGAATGCTTATCTCCACATGGTCGCCGAATACACAATATTACAGGAAAAAGGAGAAGAATTTAAACAGAAAATAATAGAATTAAAGAAAAAAGGAATCAAGACGGAACCTGCTTTCGGCATGGTGCTCAATCTTGAAAATCCTTATAAAGATCTATTGAAATTTTAATGAAATGATTGATACGCATACCCATTTATACGCGGAAGAATTTGATGAAGACAGAGCAGACGCTATTCAGAGAGCTTTAGACAAAGGCATCACAGAATTTTACCTTCCGGCCATCGATTCGGAATCACATAAAAAAATGCTGCAGCTGGAAAAAGAATATCCCGGGCAGATTTTCTCGATGATGGGTCTTCATCCCTGTTATGTGAAGCCAGAAAGCTGGGAAAAAGAACTGGAAATTGTAAAGAACTACCTAAACGAAAGAAGTTTCCCCGCCATTGGAGAGATCGGGATTGATCTTTATTGGGATAAAACAACACTGGATATTCAGGTAAAAGCCTTTGAGCAGCAAATCGATTGGGCTATTGAAAAAGACCTGCCGATTGTGATCCACACCAGAGAGAGCTTCGATGAAACCTTTGAAGTTCTTGAAAGAAAAAAGCACCCGAAATTACGCGGGATTTTCCATTGTTTTTCAGGAAACCTCGAACAGGCCAGACATGCGGTAGATTTAAATTTCATCTTAGGAATCGGCGGCGTAGTAACATTCAAGAATGGTAAGATCGACCAATTCTTACACGAAATCCCGTTAGATAAAATCGTTCTGGAAACCGATTCCCCTTACCTGGCTCCGGTTCCTTATCGGGGGAAAAGAAATGAAAGTTCTTACCTGGATCTGGTAGCGGGCAAGCTGGTAGATATTTATAAAAAAGATTTCTCAGAGATTGACAGGATTACGACCGACAATGCAAAGAAATTGTTTGTGTGATATAAAATATAAAGCCTTCCAAATTTTGGAAGGCTTTACTTTATTTTTTCCTGAAAAAACTACTCTTATTTTTCGGTTTTTTGCTGTGGTCAGATTTTTGCTGACCTGCAGGTTTGGGTCTGGGAGTAAAAGGTTTGTTGTTTGAATCTCTTTTTTCCACCACGAGATTTTCCGTATGGAAAGGATGATTTTTCTCAACAGGAATTTTCATTCCGATTAATTTTTCAGTGTCTTTCAAATTCAGTAAATCTAATCCGTCAACAAATGAAATGGAAGATCCTTCCGCTCCTGCACGGCCTGTTCTTCCGATTCTGTGAACGTATGTTTCGGCAACGTCTGAAAGTTCATAATTGACAACATATTTCAGTTCGTCAATATCAATGCCTCTCGCTGCAATATCGGTAGCCACCAGAATACGCGTCCTGCCGGATTTAAAATTATTTAATGCATTCTGTCTGGCGTTCTGGGATTTGTTCCCGTGGATGGCTTCGGCAGAAATATTACTCGACTGCAGTTTTCTGGCAATTTTGTCGGCACCGTGTTTTGTCCTGGAAAATACCAACACGGAATCTGAAATGTCATTCTGTAAAATATGCGTCAGAAGGTCAAGCTTATTTTCCTTATCGACAAAATAAACCGCCTGTTTAATGGTTTCTGCGGTAGAAGAAATCGGGGTAACCGATACTTTTATCGGATTATTTAAAATAGAATCAGCAAGTTTCTGAATCTCTGTCGGCATCGTGGCAGAGAAGAAAAGCGTTTGCCTTTTCGGCAGAAGCTTAATGATCCGTTTTACGTCATGCACAAAGCCCATATCCAGCATTCTGTCGGCTTCATCGAGTACGAAAATCTCAAGATTTTTCAGGCTGATAATTCCCTGAGCAATAAAATCCAGCAGTCTTCCCGGAGTGGCTACAAGAATGTCAACGCCTTTTCTTAATGCAGTTTCCTGGCTTCCCTGTTTTACGCCGCCAAAAACTACCAGTTTTTTCAAAGGCAGGTTTTTACCGTATGCGTTGAAGCTTTCTTCAATCTGAATCGCCAGCTCTCTGGTTGGCGTAAGAATAAGTGCTTTGATATGATTGCTTTTCGGCCCTTTTCTTTCCATAAGGTTCTGCAGGATAGGAATAGCAAAAGCTGCCGTCTTACCGGTTCCAGTCTGAGCAGTGCCTAATACATCTCTGTGTTCTAAAATAGAAGGAATGGATTGTTCCTGAATAGGGGTAGGTTTTTCGTAACCTTGTTTTTGAAGCGCATCTAAAATGGGCTTAATAATGTTTAAGTCTGTAAATAACAAAATTTAAATTGTATATTAAAATAATGCGGTTGAAGCAGTATACTTCATCATTTTTAGCAGATCTGCTAATTTTTTAACAGAATTTTAAGTAAAATACTTTACCATCTGGCTGAGAATGCCGCGAAATATACTGCAAAGATAGTTTAAATTATTTTAAAGCAGTTATTTAACTTTTGTCCACTGCTGATTCTTTCTCAGGTTTTCAAAAAACGTATATAATTCCGAGAGTTTTTCACTTCCGTGTTTACCGTAATCTTCAACATGTTTTGTTGTTCCGTCAGCAAAGCTGATTCTCAAATGGGATGAAGGAAGATCCGAAACGTTTTTTTTACCGTAGTAGTCATTAAGGCTTTTCACGTTTAAACCGTCCAGTAAAGCAATTAATTTGTTGTAATCAGCTTCCTTGATGGTGCCTTTGAAAGTTCCTTCACGGGGATTAGAAAGATCATCTTTTGAAGGCTGGTCGCTGAAATTGAAATGTTCCGCTTCAAAGACAGCGGTCCTGTCCGGATTGATGGTCATTTTAAAAACAGGACAAAATCCGAAACACGGAGTTGCTTCATATTCGATAGCCGAATATTTTGATGTTCCTTTCTGGGCTGTGCAGGAAAAAAGAAGAATAAATGCACATAGGCCGAATAAATATTTCATAATGTAAATTTGCAATGATGGTCTCAAAAATTGTTCCAAGAGCAAATAACCTTTCAATATTAAAATTATTTAATGAAAGGACCGGTGCCGGCCGGAATCTTATTAAATTTTTGTTATTTTGAGGATTGTAAAAATTACTTCATGTATAACTTGCTGAAAACAGTTGTTAAAAATATCATTCCTCAACATATCCTTATAAAAAATGAAGATCACTTTAGAAGGCTGTTAAAACCTTTTTACCAGGGCGGCAACAATGCCTGTAATATTTGCGGTACAAAATTGAAGGGATTTGTTCAATTACAGAACGGCCAGCTTATCTGCCCTGTTTGCGGAAGCCTTCCGAGGGCAAGGAGGCTGTATAGCATCTTACAGGAAGAATTTTTGAAGCCGGAGATGTCATTCCTCGATTTTTCCCCTTCCAGAATGCTCTATAAAAAATGGAAAAGCAGGAAAGATATTTCATATTTCCCAACTGATTTTGAAAACGAATTTCTCTCGGATTATCATTACAATATTACCCGGATTAATGCGGAAGAAGGAAAGTTTGATTTGATCGTCTGTTATCATATTTTAGAACATATTATTGATGACAGAAAAGCAATGGCTGAACTGTACAGAGTGCTTAAAAAAAACGGGAAAGCCCTGATTCAGACTCCTTTTAAACAAGGGGAAATATATGAGGATTATTCTGTTACTTCAGCGGAAGGGCGATTAGAGCATTTCGGACAGGATGATCACGTAAGGATTTATTCTGTAAGCGGACTTGAAAGAAGATTGGAAGATGCCGGTTTTAAAGTTGAATCAAGAATTTTTCCGGAAGATCGTTTCTATGGACTTGTATCCGATGAAAGAGTATTAGTCTGTACAAAATAAATGGATAATTTACTGAAGACAGGAAAACTGCAGGGAAATTAATTCAATAATAAAAAACAATACTGTTTAATGGTGAAAAAGGGAGGGATATTTTGTATTCCTCCCTTTTATTTTATTATTTAAACCGGTACCCTACACCGGCCTGTAAAAAACTGATTTTGGTAGGCAAGCCGCATTTATTGACTTCAATAAAATTAAAATGATATCTTGCATCAGCAAAAAAATGATCGTTAATTTTGTATTCCGCACCTAAGAAAGGGAATAAGTTCAGCGACTTAATATCTTCATAGTTTCTGGATGTTGCTCCGTTGACCATCTGTTCTGTTTTTACCTTTTCAGAAATATTAAATCCGAAATTCATCCCGGCCGAAGCCGATAAATCTGGAATGATATAATACTTGACAGATATCGGAATCTGAATTTGTGTCAGTTGATAATCAAACAGTATGCTTCCCCTCTCTATAACACCGGAATCTGTAAAATCAACTACCGGGAAATCCTGCTTTCCGCCAAGCTGGGTGTAAAGTGCCTCCGCCTGGATGCTTACTTTTGACGATACAGGCTGTTCGGCAACGATTCCTACATAGAAGTAAGATTTAGAATCTAATTTGTTGTCGAAAAATTTCATGCTGGATAAGGAGTATCCGCCTTTCACACCGAAGCTCATTTCTGAATCAGCATTTGAATCTGCTTTTGTATTTTGCTGTATATCCTGTGCCTGTACAATGGTTAAAATTGCTGATAAGGCAATAAATAAAAAGTTTTTTTTCATGGTTTTAATTTGATGGTTTAATTTTTAGGCTAATAAAAAAGTACACGGATGAATGGTGTACTTAGTATGTTTTAATAATCGTTAAAGCTTTTTATCTTATCCATGCAGCTGCTTCCAAATGGCATCCTTAAGTTCCACAAGGCCTTCTCCGGTAACGCCCGAGAAAAACAGCGGTTGCTTATGTTCCGGGAATTCTGCGGCGATTTCCTTTTTCAGCTCCTCGTCCAGTAAATCGGATTTTGAAACGGAAACAATGAAATCTTTATCCAGCAGTTCCGGGTTATATTCCTTCAGTTCGTTCTCAAGAATTTTAAATTCCTGGAAATGATGCTCAGAATCGGCCGGAATCAGGAATAATAAGATAGAATTCCTCTCAATATGTCTTAAAAACCGGTGTCCCAGTCCTTTCCCTTCGGCAGCACCTTCAATAATCCCGGGGATGTCGGCCATTACAAAAGATTTGTAGTTCCGGTAATCCACGATTCCCAGGTTCGGGGTTAAAGTCGTAAATGCATAATCTGCAATTTTAGGCTTGGCAGCAGAAACGGCAGATAAAAGGGTGGATTTTCCGGCATTCGGGAACCCGACAAGTCCTACATCCGCCAAAATCTTAAGCTCAAAAACCACATAGCCTTCCTGTCCGTCCATTCCCGGCTGTGCAAACCTGGGCGTCTGGTTGGTAGAAGATTTGAAATATTCATTCCCTTTTCCTCCTTGTCCCCCTTCCATCAGGATGATCTCCTGGCCGTCTTCCATAATTTCGCCAATGATTTCCCCTTCCTCATTTTTAGCAATGGTCCCGATCGGGACTTCAATATATACATCAGCTCCGTACGCGCCCGTTAACTGGTTTTTCCCGCCGCCTTCACCACGGTCAGCTTTTACGTGACGCGTATAACGTAGGGGAAGCAGTGTCCATTCCTGGGCATTTCCTTTCATGATCACATGGCCGCCGCGTCCGCCGTCACCACCATCAGGACCGCCTTTCGGGATATATTTTTCTCGGCGGAGATGTGCAGAACCTGCACCGCCATGGCCGCTTTTACAATGAATTTTAACGTAATCTACAAAATTTGACATTTCTTATAATTAGGAGTTATGAGTTATGAAGCATGAGGTATGAATTGTAAGAAAGTATAACTCATCACCCATAACTTTTAACTATTTTACTTTTTCTACTTCAGCAAACAGCTTTTCGGAAATCTCGTTGATATCCCCGACACCGTTGATCTCAACATATTTTCCCTGTTGTTTGTACAGTTCGGCTACTTCTGCTGTTTTTGCGTAGTATTCTTTTATTCTGTTTTCGATAATCTCTACATTGCCGTCATCTGATCTTCCGCTAATTTCGCCTCTTTTCAGCAATCTTTCCACTAAAATGCGGTCTTCAACCACTAAAGAAAGACAAACGTCGATCTCATCATTGAGTTCTTCCTTTACGATTTTCTCCAGCGCTTCCGTCTGTACTGCGGTTCTTGGATATCCGTCAAAAATAAATCCTGCCGCATCACTTGGTTTTCTGATCTCGTCGATCAGCATATCCGTGGTTACCTGATCCGGTACCAGTTCTCCTTTATCAATGTACGATTTTGCCAGTTTTCCAAGTTCAGTGTCATTTTTCATGTTGAATCTGAAAAGGTCGCCCGTTGAGATCTGCTTTAAATTAAATTTCTCAATCAGATTTTGTGCTTGTGTACCTTTCCCGCTTCCCGGAGGGCCGAACAGAACAATGTTTATCATAATGTTAGTGATGCTATAAGCTTTATGCAGTACGTTGCAGGCTTTTTAGCTTTTTCAGTTAATATTTCTTTTTTACTTAGATCTAATTTTTAGAAGCCCATAGCCTAAGCTAAAAGCTCAGCACCGTTTTAATGGTTGATTTGCCCGTCAGACAGTTGATATAAATTCGGTAAATTTCTTCCCAATTCATCGTAATCCAGTCCGTAGCCTAAAACGAACTTGTTCGGAATCTCTTTTCCGATATAATCCAGTTTGAAATCTTTCTTGTACACTTCAGGTTTCAGAAGGAATGAAGCTATTTTTACAGATTTAGGGCGCTGGGTCTCGTTAAAATACTTAAAGAGGCTTTCCACCGTATTCCCTGTATCAACAATATCTTCTACAAGAATGATGTGGCGGTCTTTCACGTCTTTCGTCAGTTCCATTTTCTGGTAAACGATCCCTGTGGATTCCGTGCCTGCATAAGAGCTCATCTGTATAAAAGCGATCTCACAATGCCCTGGATAATGCTTCAAAAGGTCTGAGAAGAACATGATCACTCCGTTCAGCACTCCAATGAAAACAGGAATTTCATCCTTGTAGTCTTCATGAATTTTTAAAGCGGTTGCTTTTACAATTTCCTGAATTTCGGCATCCTCTAAATAGGGAACAAAAGTTTTGTCGTGAACTTTAATACTTTCCATAAAATTTTTAGTAGGCGGCAAAGTTACGGATTTTTGACGGAAATATTTTCGTGTTTATTTTCAGATTCATAAAATAAGGTATATTAAGCGTATTCTTTTTTATCTGACGTAATTTTCAGGGAATATTTTTTACAGATACCGTAATTCCTGTTCTTCCCAAAAGACACTGTTTTTAATGATGATGTCTGTAATCTGCAGCGGGAATAGTTTACAGACTCTACTCTTAAAAAGATATCAGCCGGTAATGGTTTACTTAATTTTACTTGTAGTCATTATCACACTGTGAATTCCCCTTCTCTAGCCCGGATTGCAGCGGCATCCTTTTTCTAAATGGCTTTGAAAAAAAGCACTGGCGAAAAAGATAAGCGGAAAACCGGAAACAGCTCCTGAAAATGAATGATACGTAATGATTGTAAATTCTTTCAAGATGCCAAAACAATTTGATTTAAAGCGAAAAAAAGAATTTTATTATCTTTGTAGCCCACAACCCAAAACAAAAGCAATGTAGAATACAGTTTCTTTCAGATATAATACAACAGTAACAAACTGGTTATTGAAGTCTAACCCTAATTAAGAAAGAAATTATGCTTTTTCTACACAATATATCCTTTGGGTTTCCCGCGGGGAACCTGCTCTTTAATTCTGTCAACTTAACGATACCGACTTACACCAAATCAGCTTTGGTTGGAAGCAACGGCACGGGAAAATCTACCTTGCTGAAACTGATGGCAAATGAAATCAAGCCATTGGAAGGAACTGTCAATATCCGGGGCACTCTCTACTCTGTTCCGCAGATGTTCGGGAATTTTAATCATCTGACAGTGGCAGAATGTTTACAAATCAATAAAAAATTAGAAGCCCTTCAAAAAATCACGAATGGGGAAGTGGATGAAATGTACTTTGAAACATTGAATGACGACTGGGACATTGAAGAACGCTGCCACATTGCTTTACAACACTGGAAACTTGAAGATTTGGATTTAAGCCAAATGTTGGAAAGTCTGAGTGGCGGACAGAAAACAAAAGTTTTCCTTGCTGGAATCCAGGTTCATCAGCCGGATATTATTTTGCTTGACGAGCCGACGAATCATCTTGATCTGGATGGCCGGAAGCTGCTGTATGATTTTATTGAAAAAACTAATTCTACCGTTTTGATGGTCAGTCATGACCGTGTTTTGCTGAATCTGGTGGATACCATTTTTGAATTAAGCAATCAGGGAATTTCAGCATACGGCGGAAATTATGATTTTTATGCCGGACAGAAAGAAATCGAAAATGAGGCGCTGCAAAACGATATCCATTCTAAAGAACGCGCTTTGAAGAAGGCAAAAGAAAAGGAACGCGAAACTCTGGAACGGAAACAGAAACTCGATTCACGGGGAAAAGGAAAGCAGGAAAAATCCGGTGTGGCGAGAATTATGATGAATACGCTGCGGAATAATGCAGAGAAAAATTCATCTCAGCTGAAAAGTATTCATGCGGAGAAAATCAATGATATTTCGGGTGATTTGCGGGATCTGCGTTCGTCTGTGAAGACTGCGGACCGGATGAAAGTGAATTTTAATGATCCGGATCTGCATTTCGGGAAAATCCTGATTACTGCGAAGGAGATTAATTACAACTACCATAAAGAATATCTCTGGAAGGAACATCTCAACTTAGAAATCCGGAGCGGTGATAGGATTTCGGTTAAAGGCGCAAACGGGTCTGGAAAAACAACGTTGATTAGAATGTTGTTAGGAAGTTTATCACCTTCTGTCGGGAAGATTTCGAGAACGGATTTTCAGACGATTTATATTGACCAGGAATATTCTTTGATTGACAGAAATGCGACGGTTTATGATTTTGTCCAACAGTTCAACAACAATGCGTTGCCGGAATCTGAAGTGAAAACCTTGTTGTCAAGATTTTTATTCGGAAAGGAAACCTGGGATAAAAAATGCGATGTACTGAGTGGCGGAGAACGGCTGCGGCTTTTGCTGTGCGGACTGTCCATCAGCCAAAAAGCACCCGATATGATCATTCTGGATGAACCGACGAATAATTTAGACCTTCAGAATGTGGAAATTCTTACGAATTCTATTAAAGATTATCATGGGACTTTGGTGGTGATTTCGCATGACGAGGTTTTTTTGAGGGAGATTGGGGTAGTGAGTGCGGTTGTTTTGACAGAGTAATTAAGAGATCCTAAACCTAACGGGTTTTAAAAACCCGTTAGGTTTAATAATGGTTGGAACCTTAGTGATGATCTCTCACAATGAAATTTTTTGAAGGAGATTGGTGTGATGTGAAAGTTTTGTTGGAATAACTTTATTATAGTAAATCTTAAATCAATTTGAAAAATTACTACTGAAAAAATTGTTTAATTTTTTCAAAAATAGATAGAACCTCATTTGAAGTTCTAGACTTAGCCTTGAAATCTAATTCCATTTTTTTATATTGTTGATTTACTTGCAATTTTTCTTCCTGAAGTTGTTTTTGTGTAAATTCTTCTGATTGTTTTTTCTGAGAAATCATTAAATTTATTTCTTTGATTATCCACTCATGAAAACGGAGTCTATTTTTTTGTGCGTTTTTTTCAGGACTGACTTCGGAGTTTGAAGCACAGTTATCTACCCAAGTATTTCCATATTCTTCCATTGACAACGATAAATGAATAGCAGCCACAGCCATATTCGGCTAATTGAATAGTTCCGTTAATGAAATCTTCATATTTATCAGTTTTGAAATTGGATTCATTATTTAGTTTGAAAGGTAACGAAGGATTGTGCTCAACTTCTTCATAATAATAATCTGAAAAATTAATTCTGTCAGTCAGATTAAAATTATGCTGATCAGTATTTATGATTCCATTTGCAATATTCAATAAGAACCATCTAAAGTCATCAGGGATTTTAACGGAAAACCTGTTCTCAAAATTTTCTATTGACTTTGGATTAGCTGCAGGTAAAAATTTATAGTCATTTTTAAAATGTTCTTTAAATTTTTCGATATGTATTTCAATTTCTGAGATTATATCTGGACTGATCATAATGTAATTTTTTATTCATTTAATTGCTACGAAATATCCATTTGCTGATGAAGAAGTATTATGATTTCTATTTCTTCATTTTCAATATTGACTTTATAAAATACAAAATGCGATTTATCCTTGAACAGAAATAGCCTTTTCTTACTTCACTATAATCTTTTCCGGATTTTGGATTTTCAGATAAATATTCAATTTCATTCATCAATAAATTGAAATAGTGATCTATCTGTTTTCAAACCAGGTTTTAAAAGTATAGTGCTAGATTTTTTCTAAATTATTGGATGCTTTCTTACTGATTTTATATTTCATTTAATCAGCAGAATATTTTTGGTAAGATTTTTTAAGAATTCTTTACGATCAAAATTCTCAACAAATCCGGATTTATTTCAAAGATATAGAAAATTATGTTTTTAACTCTTAAACCACATAATTTCCACCCATCCAAAAATAAAATCCCCCTCAAATTTGCCCACCCAATTTTTTAAAAGTAATTTTGCATGAATCTAAAATAAAAGTAAAATATGTCAACTTACGTAGTTGTAGGTCTTCAGTACGGAGATGAAGGGAAAGGAAAAATCACGGATGTTTTATCGGCAAAATCGGATTATGTGGTGCGCTTCCAGGGTGGAGACAACGCGGGTCATACAGTATATGTAGGTGAAGAGAAATTCGTGTTGCACCTTCTTCCGTCGGGAGTTCTTCAGTGCAAAGGGAAATGTATCATTGCAAACGGAGTGGTGGTCAATCCTAAATCTTTCATTAAGGAGGTGAGTCAGATCGAAAGCAAAGGCTTGAGAACGGATCACATTTTTATCAGCAGAAGAGCGCATGTTATCATGCCTTACCACATTCTTTTGGATACCTACCGTGAAGAAGAGCACGGAGGAACGCAGATCGGAACCACCAAAAAAGGGATCGGGCCATGCTACGAAGATAAGATTGCCAGAATCGGGATCCGGATGGTAGACCTTTTAAATCCTGAAATTCTAAGAGACAAAATCGAAAAAAACCTGAAGGTTAAAAATTCTCTTTTCGAAAAATACTACGGAAAACCGACTTTGGATGTTGAAGAAATTTACAATGAATTTTTAGAAATCGGAAAACAGCTTCAGGACAGGATTGTAGATACAGAACTGGAACTGAACGAAGCCATCAGAGACGGTAAAAACGTTTTGTTTGAAGGGGCGCAGGCATTGATGCTCGATATCGACTTCGGAACCTATCCTTACGTAACGTCATCTTCACCTTCTACAGGCGGAGTCTGTACGGGAGCGGGCGTTCCGCCGACATCCCTTCAGAACTTAATCGGTGTTGCCAAAGCTTATTGTACCAGAGTAGGAAACGGGCCTTTCCCATCTGAACTGGACAATGAACTGGGTGAAAGCATCAGACAGATCGGTGGTGAATTCGGAGCAACCACAGGAAGGCCGAGAAGAACAGGTTGGTTAGACCTCGTTTCTTTAAAGCATGCCTGCATGATCAACGGGATCAATAACCTGGTGATTACCAAGTTAGACGTTCTTACGGGAATCGAAAACTTAAAGATCGTAACCCATTATAAAACGGAAGACGGAAAAATCATCGATTATTTCACTTCGTCGACGGAAAAATTATACAACTATGAGCCGATCTACCAGGATCTGCCGGGCTGGAACGAAGACCTGACGAAAGTGAGAAGCTACGACGAATTGCCGGATACGGCCCAGAAATATATCGAGTTTATCGAAAAGTACCTGGGAATCAATGTTTACCTGGTATCTGTAGGGCCGGAAAGAAGCCAGAATATCATCAGAAAAGAATTATTCTAGGATAATAAATTAAAATATAATAAAGAGACTGTCAGTTTGATAGTCTCTTTTTTTTGTTATAGCAGGTTGCAGGCGTAACTCAAACAGATATTAAAAGATCTCATTCCCAATCTGATAAGGTTTTATATTTATAGTTTGAATAGCATATCTTGTTATTTACAGCATAGTTAAAGTTTGGCATTTATATGTAATTTTGATAAATGATGGTGATTTGATAAATTTATGGCAGATGTTTTGATATTAAATTATTATTTATCAGCAAAGGGTAATAAACTAATAATCTTAATTAATGCTTAAAAATCAAAAGGATGAAACACATGCATCAGAATCAGGAATTTCGTTTTAACGAAATTCTTTTCGAGCGCCGCAACAAAGAATACGGTGCTTATGTCTTAAGAAACGAATCAGATAAAATTTTAACAAAAGCGCTTTTCATAGGAGTGGGATTGTTGGCCGCAATTTCCTTAACGCCGCTGGCGGTTAAGGCATTTAAAGGTGATACTGTAAAGGAGCGAGTAGGTGTAATCGTTGATCTTATAGATCCTGTAATACCACCAGACGTTTTAGTTCCTACAGTAACTGTTCCACTTAAGCAGACTAAAGTTCCGGATGTAAAAACCGTTGACGACAGGTTGCCTGAACCGAAAGCTAATGTAACCAATGAAAAGGTGGTGGAAAAAATTGAAGGTGCTGTTTCAGGGGTCAAGAACAATGCGAATGGAGAAACTGCTCCGGAAAATACCTATGTTCCACAAGCACCGACTATCCATACAGGACCTGTTTCTGTATCTCCGCCCCTTAAGGTAGAACCTAAATATGAGGATCCTAATGGCATTTCAAGAGTTGTAGATGTTGAAGCAAGTTTTATGGGTGGTATTGATGCGTTCAGAAATAAAGTGATGAATAATTTTGACGGTTCCGGTATGGAATCTGACGGTGTGGTGAAAACAACCGTTACGTTCATTGTAGAAAAAGACGGGACTATTTCCGGACTTAAAGCGGATGGGAAAAATGCTGATTTCAACAGTGAAGCCCTGAGAACGGTTAAGTCGATTAAAGGAAGATGGGTTCCTGCCAAAGTTAAAGGCCAGCCCGTAAGAAGTTATTTCAAGTTTCCGATAACAATGAAGTTTGAAGGATAACTCCACTAACATAATAAACACTTATCCACAAAGAATTTTTTTTGTGGATAATTTTTTTTATCGTTAAATTGCTCATTAACAATATTTTAACTCAATTTTCATTTTATTCATTCATTCAGAGCAAGGAAAAATGTGTATTTTTGAGCCTTAAAGTTCGAATAATGGGAAAAATCATAGGTATCGCTAATCAGAAAGGGGGAGTCGGAAAAACAACAACAGCTGTTAATTTAGCCGCGGCATTAGGGGTATTGGAAAAAAAGATCCTGATCATTGATGCTGATCCTCAGGCCAACGCCACTTCAGGGCTTGGTGTGGAAGAGGTTAAGTATTCTACATATAATCTACTGGAACACAGTGTTGAAACCAGAACGTGTATCAAACGGACGGCAACACCTAATCTTGATATTGTTCCTTCCCATATCGACCTCGTAGCGGCAGAGATTGAACTGGTGGATAAAGAAGACCGTGAGTATATGCTGAAAAAAGCATTGCAGGAGGTAAAGGATGATTATGACTACATTATCATCGATTGTGCGCCGAGTTTAGGACTGATTACCGTTAATGCGCTTACTGCAGCAGATTCTGTGATCATCCCGATCCAGTGTGAATATTTTGCTCTGGAAGGTCTTGGTAAATTATTGAATACCATTAAAAACGTTCAGAAAATCCATAACAAAGACCTAGATATTGAAGGACTGCTTCTTACGATGTATGACAGCCGTTTGAGACTGTCTAATCAGGTGGTGGAAGAAGTGAATGCCCATTTTCCGGAAATGGTCTTTGAAACCATCATCAGCAGGAATGTAAGGCTCAGCGAAGCTCCGAGTTTCGGGGAAAGCATCCTGAATTATGATGCCGAAAGCAAAGGTGCGATCCAGTACATCCAGCTGGCGGAAGAAGTTTTATTGAAAAATGAAAAATTAGTAAAGAATTAAAAAGCGTATAGCAGGAGCTAAAGCTGAAAGCAGATATGAAAGACAAAAAAAGAGCGATGGGACGTGGTTTAGGCGCCATTCTGAGTGCCGAATCCAAAGCAACGATCAATTCCGCGACAGACGAAGGAGCGGATAAGTTTGTAGGGAATATCGTGGAAATTGCCATTGAAGATATTTATCCCAACCCGACGCAACCAAGAACTTATTTTGACGAAAAATCACTAAACGAACTTGCCCAGTCCATTACAAACTTAGGTGTTATCCAGCCGATTACCTTAAGAAAAGAAGGGGAAAGATTTGAGATCATCTCCGGGGAACGGCGTTACAGAGCCAGTAAGCTGGCGGGTCTGGATTCGATTCCAGCTTATATCCGCCTGGTAAACGATCAGGAGCTTCTTGAAATGGCCCTTGTGGAAAATATCCAGAGGGAAGATCTTGATGCTATTGAAATCGCGCTGACCTATCAGAGGCTGATGGATGAAATCGGGCTTACCCAGGAAAATTTAAGCCAGAGGGTAGGGAAGGACAGGAGTACCATCACCAATTCGATCCGGTTGTTAAGACTGAATCCTGACATCCAGAATGCCATCAGAAGCGGGGAGATTTCTGCAGGGCACGGCAGGGCGATCGTCAGTCTGGAAAATGAAGAGCACCAGCAGATTTTATTTGACCTGATTATTAAAGAAAAACTAAATGTACGCCAGGCTGAACAGGCAGCTACAGCACTGAAGAATCCAAAATCGGCAGCGGCAAAAAAAGCAAAAGTTGAACTGAACAACAATTACAAAAGAGCCCAGAAGGCCATTGCTGATATACTGGATGTAAAAGTTGAAATAAAAACCACCGGAAACGGTAAAAAAGGTAAAATTGTCCTGGACTTCAAAAATGAAGACGAACTGGAATATATTTTATCCCATATTAAATAAATGAAGAAAATATTTCTTATATTTTTTCTGTGCCTGTTTGCGGTTGCCTATTCGCAGGTGAATCCTAATGACACCATCCGGGTAGAATACCTTCCGAAAGACAGTGTGTCTGTAGAAAAAAACAATACCAGAACCGAAGCAAAAGTGGTTTCAGATCTTGAAAAAGCAAACGGACCGACCGGGAAAACCTTAAAACTGAATCCTACCAAAGCAGGGTTATATTCTGCTGTTTTGCCGGGATTGGGGCAGTTTTACAATAAAAAATACTGGAAAATCCCAATCGTATGGGGCGCCGTAGGTGCTGGAGTAGGTATTGCAGTGTGGAATGACAATCAGTACAGGAAATATCGTGAATATTATATTGCCAAGCTCAACGGGACCCCGAATGAATTTGTAGATACCCATCCGTGGCTGGATAAGGTGGCATTGGGAAATGCCCAGGACCGTGCAAAAAGACAGAGGGATTATGCCATTGCCATTTCAGGACTGATCTATATCCTGAATATTGTGGATGCTGTGGTGGATGCCCACTTATATGAAAGCCGCCATGATCCGGATCTGTCATTCAATCCGGCTGTTATTCAGGATCAATATGGATTGGCCCCTCCTAAAACAGGAGTAAGTTTAAGTTACAGGTTTTAATCATTTAATTAATAGATAAACTGTTCTGATGAAGCTCTTTGCATTAAAAGAACAGATAAAGAAGAAAATATGAGAATAGCATTAGTTGGATATGGTAAAATGGGTAAAATCATCGATGAGATTGCTTCGAAAAGAGGCCATGAAGTTGTTGCCCGCCTGAAAGAAACCCCAACTGCTGAAAACCTGAATCATCCGGATGTTGTCATTGAATTTTCTTTACCTGAAGTGGCTTACGAAAACATTAAAACCTGTCTTGAGAACAAAATTCCGGTGATCTGCGGAACCACGGGATGGGTGGAAAGAAAGCCCGAAATTGAAAAACTGGCTGTTGAAAACGGCACTGCCTTTTTATACGGCTCCAACTTCAGCCTGGGCGTAAACCTGTTTTTTGCGCTTAACGAAAAGTTGGCTGACCTGATGAAAAATGTCGATGAATATTCCTGTCAACTGGAAGAAATCCATCATGTCCATAAAAAAGATGCGCCGAGCGGAACTGCAATTTCCATTGCGGAAGGGATTTTTAAGAACAATCCTAAATTTGATGCGTGGAAGCTGGAAGAAACCCAGGGAAATCAATTGGGCATTTTTGCCATCCGTGAAGATGAGGTTCCCGGAACCCATAGTGTATTCTACAGAAGCGAAGTGGATGAAATTGAAATTAAGCACACCGCTTTCAACAGGAATGGTTTTGCACTGGGCGCTGTGGTTGCTGCAGAATGGATCAGGGATAAAAAAGGGAATTTTGAGATGAAGGATGTTTTAGGACTTTAATTTTGTAACAAAATCCCTACATTGCGGACTTATTGGATATAATAATCAAAGATACCGTTATTCCTTGTTTATTATCCGTTATTTATAGTATAGATTAGGCACAAAAATTTATGAATTATTTTTTAACTTATGCAGTATATGTTCTCATTTTATCTGTATTGATGGGAATTTCCACCTGGAAGCTGTTCAAAAAAATGGGGTATAATCCATTATTTTCCTTTATACCTTTTTACAATTACTTTATTATTTTAAAAGAAACAAAGCACCCGACGTGGTGGGCTGTTTTATCATATCTGCCGATTGTCGGACCGATCATGATGTCTGTTTTTCATCTGTACCTGATGAAAAAATTCGGGAAGAGTCTCTTCAAAGATCAGCTGCTTACCGTTATTCTCCCGTTCATCTACATGGCGACAGTGAATTACAGTAAAGATGTAGAGATTGAAGATGAAAATGATCTGTTCCTGACTGATGAAGAAAAGAATGCAAAGAAGAAAGATTCTTTTTTAGGGTCTATTACTTTTGCCGTAGTATTTGCTACCATCATCCACGTTTTTGTCACGCAGCCTTTCGGAATTCCGACAGGATCCATGGAAAGGACTTTGCTGGTAGGTGACTTTCTTTTCGTAAACAAGTGGAGTTACGGTTACCGCCTTCCGATGCGTCCGGTTGCCATACCTTTCTTACAGGGAACCATGTTTGATTCCGGTGAAAAAGGAAATCCTAAAGACGATCCGAAATCTTATGTTGACGGCATAAAATTACCATACGAAAGAATTTTGCAGTTCAATAAGCCTCAGCGTAATGACGTGGTGGTTTTTAATTATCCGCAGGATTCAGTGCACACCGCTATCGACAGAAAAGACCCTTATGTAAAAAGATGCGTTGCTGCTGCTGGTGATACTTTCGAAATGAGAGCCGGAAGGCTTTTCGTGAACGGGAAACCGGAAACTGTTTTGGGAGATCAGGATGTTCAGCATGCCTATACCGTTGAAACGGGAACTCAGCTTGATATTCCCGGGATGTACAATACCTACGGATTTCTGCCTGTAAGAGAAATGCAGAGTGATAAGGGCGGATTTACCTATATGTTCCAGGGCCTTACCGACAAGACGGCTAAAGAAATCAAAGCTTTACCCAATGTCATCAGCATGGAGGAAAATATTTACCCTAAAGATTCCGCTACGATTTCTCATAAATTAAATGCTGACAAAACAGCGTATACAAAAAGTATTGATACCACTCAGTCTATTTTCCCGATCAATAAGCCCTGGAATCAGGACTGGTACGGTCCTCTGAAAATTCCTAAAAAAGGTGACATAGTAACCATTAATGAGGAAACACTGCCGGAATACCAATGGATTATTAAGAAGTACGAACACAATACCTTAGAAAACAAAAACGGGAAAGTTTTCATTAACGGGAAAGAAACCAATCAGTATACTATCCAGCAGGATTATTATATGATGGTCGGAGATAACCGGGATGCGTCATTGGATGCCAGGTTCTTTGGTTTCGTTCCGGAAGAGAATATTGTAGGGAAACCGATGTTTACCTGGATGAGCCTTCAGGGAGCTTTCAAGGATGCCAGTTCTTCTTATCAGGCGCCGTTCAAAGTCCGCTGGGACAGAATGTTCAAAGCCACCAATACCGGCGAAGCAAATAAAACCTCTTACTGGTGGATCGCAGCCATGATTCTTATTCTGTTCTTCGGATGGGAATATTTTATGAAGCTGTTCAGAAAGAAGAAAACAGAAGATGATTAATTTTGAATGTTCAAAAATAAAACTTTTAATAGAGTACTTCTTACAGGAAGCTTTATTGTAACCCTTTTAATTATTGCAAAACTCTTTGGGGTTTTGCAATATGCTTATGTACCCCAAGCTGGAGGTGAACCAAATATTAAACGAAAGTCATTTGTAATTATTACCAATATTCTTCCTTATGAAAAATTTAAATTATTGACTTACAATCAAGATACTAAAGAATTTGGTAAAGGAGTTTATGTTCAAAGACTTGTAGGTGTAACAGGGGATAGGGTTCAAATTAAAAATGGTGACTTATATGTAAATAATAAATTGGTAGATGCGGATCTAAATCTTAAACATTCCTATAAAATAGATAGAGCTTTTGTCAATGATCTAATGATGAGAGGGGTTTCGGAAAATGAATTCTTTCAAATGAATGCTGATTATTTTGTTACTCAGCTAAGTAAAAATGAACTTAATGATAATTTTTCTTATGAAAGATTTATAAATCCCAATCCAGATTCTGAAATTATAAAAGTTTATCATAAAAACTGGAATGCGGATAATTTTGGTCCTATTACCATTCCACCAGGAAAAGTTTTCTTTCTGGGAGATAATCGTAATGCAAGTTTGGATTCAAGATATATTGGATTTGTTGATGAAGAAGAAATTACAGGAAGAATTGTTTATCCTAAAAATTAAAAAGAATATGCAAAATGTATTATTACCGGTATTTTATCTGCCGCCTGTTTCATGGTTCTCAGTATTTTTAAATCCTGAAAATGAAATTGTTTTTGAGCAGTTTGAAAATTTCCCCAAGCAGACCTACAGGAACAGAACCAATATTTACGGAGCCAACGGAAAATTATCATTAATCATCCCGATTGCCCATAATGGCAAAAGAGAACTGAAAGATATAGAGATTTCCTACCGTGAAGACTGGAAAGGCCTTCACTGGAAGTCGATTAAAACAGCTTACCAGAGTTCCCCGTATTTCGAGTTTTATGAAGATAAATTCAGGAAAATATTTGATGTACAGGAAAAATACCTGGTGGATTTTAACCTGAAAGCACTGGAAATTATCCAACAGATCATGAAAACAGAAAAGGCACACTCTTTGAATGTAGAATACATCAAAAATCCGGAAGAACTAAGTTTCAGGGAAAAATTTTCAGCAAAATCTCCTTCGGAATTTGAGATGGATGAATATTATCAGACCTTCTCAGATAAGCTGGGATTTATAAAAGATTTATCAATTTTAGACCTGATCTGTAACAAAGGGCCGGAATCCATGACTTATATTAAAAATATTAAACAATCATATTAATATGAAGCTGCCTGAAGAAATTTTAAGTGAACGCTTGAAACCGGACAGTTTCGTATGGATTTAAATAAATTATATATACATATGAAAAAGGTATTATTAGCTGCTGTTTTTTTAGCAGGATTCAGCTTTTCCTATGCTCAGGAAGCAAAGACAGGTGTTGATCCGAAAGAAGATAAAGATCTTATGACTTGGTATCACAAAGATTTTGCGGCAACAAAAGTATACGGGATTAATACAGAAAACGCATATAAATTTTTAGAGTCCAAAGGCCTTAAACCGAAAATGGTCACAGTAGGGGTTTTGGACAGCGGGGTTCAGGTAGATCATCCTGGATTGATTAAAAATGTATGGTCAAACCCTAATGAAGTTCCGGGCAACGGAAAAGATGATGACGGCAACGGTTACATTGATGATATCCATGGGTGGAATTTCATCGGCGGTAAAAATGCCGATATCGACATCGACAATATGGAAGTAACCCGCGTGGTTAAAAAATACAAACCTGTTTTTGAAGGCGATGATTCTGCAAAAAACAAAGCCAATCAGGCTAAAATGCCCGAAGACTTTGCCATGTACATGAAGGCCAAAGAGCTGTTTACCAAAAAAAGCGTTGAAGCGAGACAGAGCATCCAGATGTATACCATGATCAATGATGCCATTCCTACGATGGTAAGATTGTTAAACGGAAAACCTGTTACCCCTGAAAATGTGGCGGCCATAAAACCTGCGGAACAAAAAGAAGCAATGGCTGCTCAGGTTCTGACACAGGTTTCTCAAAGCCCTGAATTCAAAGGTAAATCTTCCGCTGAATTTGAAAAAGCAATGAAGGCACAAATGAAGGAAGCGATGGATTATTTCGGCCCTCAGGCAAAACAGTATGACCTGGATTACGATCCGAGAAAAGAAATCGTAGGAGACAATTATGATGATTATTCTGAAAAATCATATGGTAACAATCATTACGAAGGTCCGGATGCAGAGCACGGAACCCACGTAGCGGGAATCATTGCAGGCCTTCCGAACGGAAAGGAAATTCAGTACGGGGTTGCTTCAAAAGTAGCTAAGATCATGTCCGTAAGAACCGTTCCGAACGGTGACGAAAGAGATAAAGATGTGGCCAATGCGATCAGATATGCTGTGGACAACGGTGCCAAGGTTTTAAATATGAGTTTCGGTAAACCGGTTTCTCCGGGTAAAAGCGTGGTTTGGGATGCTTTTAAATATGCTCAGGATAAAGGCGTTCTGTTGGTAAAAGCAGCAGGAAATGAAAACGAAGATGTTGCCGAGCACCTCGCTTATCCTACTAATTTCAAGAATGTAGCCGATGAAAAACCGTTTGTAAACAATGTTCTGGTAGTAGGGGCAAGTACCAATGATAACAATGCTCTGAGGGCAAGCTTCTCCAACTTCAACAAAAAAATGGTGAATGTCTTTGCACCCGGACAGGAAATTTATTCCACAGTTCCTCATAATGAGTACAAATATTTACAGGGGACATCCATGGCTTCTCCTGTGGTAGCAGGAGCTGCTGCGGTTTTGTTAGCTTATATGCCTAATCTGACACCGGCTCAGATCATCGAATCTTTGGTAAAATCCAGCAATGCAAGCACGGCCAGTCAGTTTGGAGACTTTTCTCAGGCCGGAGGGGTGATTGATTTGAAAAAAGCTGCTGAATACGCCTATGCTAATTTTTACAACGGAAAAGCAGGCTCAGTAAAAAAGACTGAAAAATCCGCAAAAAAGGCTGTTAAAAAGTAAGATCTCTTCCTGTCTATAAGGTTGAATCATATAAAGTCCGGAATTTCCGGGCTTTTTTTATTTATATATTTCAATTTTGGCACGGTTTTTTGTGATTTGTATGTAAATAATAAACAACAAAATGAAAAAGTTACTATTTGCAGGGATGTTGGGAACATCACTCTTTGCAGTGTCTTGTTCCGGAGTCAAAAATGCACAGACCGCCCAAAATCAGAGATCAGAATTTCTTAAAATGAAAGGTGACTGGCAGATCGTCAGCATTAACTACGATAAACAATTTAAAATCAAGCCTTTTGATGATGGGGTTGATGCCCAGTGTTTCGTTGGAAGCCACTGGAGGCTGATTCCTAATAACTGGACGGGAGCTTATACCTTGAACGGGGGCGGAGCATGCGGAGCCGGATTTACACAGCCGATTAAGCTTGACGTAGTAAGCGGGAACACTTTTAGTTTTAAAAAAATCGCTGACGGAACAAAGGCGAAACAAAATACGGCAGGTTATACTTTAACATTAACAAGTCAGTCGACAGATCAGTTCTCTCTTGAACAAAATGTTCCTTTCGGCGGAGAAAATGTAAGGGTTACTTACAATTTCGAAAGAACAGGAATGAAATAATTAATATAAATAATAAACAAAATGAAATTTTCAAAAACATACATAGGAGCACTTTTCTTATCATCAACTTTATTGCTTACCAGTTGTGAGGCCGTACAGAATTCTAACCATCAGCAGAGAGGAACTGCAGTAGGCGTTGCTTCCGGTGCTGTATTAGGTGGTATTCTAGGGAATAATGTAGGAAGAGGAGGAAACGGAGCCATCGGTGCTGTACTGGGTGGAATTGTCGGTGGAGTAGCCGGGAATGTCATAGGTAATAAAATGGATAAGCAGGCAAAAGAGATTAAAGAAACATTGCCTGGTGCCGAGGTGGAAAGAGTAGGAGACGGTATTAAAATTACGCTGAACGAAAGTATTGTGAATTTTGATTTTAATTCTTCTGCACTGACCAGCACTGCCAAGACAAACCTGGATAAACTGGCTCAGGTATTAACCAATAATCCGGATACCAATATTAATATCTACGGTCATACGGACAGCAAGGGTACAGATTCATACAATATGAGCCTTTCAGAAAGAAGAGCAGATGCTGTAAGGTCATATTTATCAGGAAAAGGGATTGCATCGAACCGATTGTTTGCAAAAGGTGAAGGGGAAGCGATGCCGGTTGCTACTAACGACACAGAAGAAGGGAGAGCAAAAAACAGACGAGTGGAGTTTGCGATTACCGCTAATGAAAAAATGATTAACGAAGCTAAGCAGGGACAATAATTATCCCAGATATAAATATTTTCACAGATAACCGCTTTTGCGGTTATTTTTGTATTTTTATGCTGCTATTTTTTAAACCCCTATTTTTGCATTTGAACTCAGATAAATGAAGAAATATTTAAAGCTGCTCCGTGTAGAGCAATGGGTGAAGAACCTGTTTGTTTTTGTTCCTCTATTCTTTTCGGGCAGCATCAAAAACCTCGATTTATTAACCAAAAGTATATTTGCTTTTATTATTTTTTCTTTGGCGGCCAGTGCCGTTTATATTTTAAATGACTATAATGATATTGAGGCAGACAGGAAGCATCCGGAAAAAAGAAGAAGGCCGTTAGCCAGCGGAGCTGTTTCCAAATCAAAAGCTATAATCATTTTTGCAGCTCTTCTTGTTGCAGACACTGGGTTGTTTTTTTTTGCCCAGGCTTACTTTCAGGAGAGTTTATGGAAATTTGCGGTAATTGTAGGCTCTTATTTTGTAATGAATATTGCCTATACCTTTAAATTAAAGCATGTCCCGATTATTGATATTTCAATTATAGCTCTCGGATTTGTCCTTAGAGTACTGGCAGGCGGATATATGACAGAGATCAGTATCTCGCAGTGGGCTATTCTGCTTACTTTTGTTCTGGCATTGGTATTGGCGATAGGCAAGCGCAGAGGTGAATTGATCAATGCGCAGGTTTCCGGAAAAACAAGGCGGTCACTGGATGGATACAACGTACAGTTTGCTGATATTACGCTGTCCATTTCCGTAACACTGGCCATTATTTGTTATCTGATGTTTACGCTGTCGCCGGAAGTGCAGGCGAAATTCCATTCCAGGGTTTTTTATACCGTAATTTTTGTCGTTTTTGCCTTTTTAAGATACCTGCAGCAGACTTTGGTATATAACAGAACGGAATCTCCCACTAAAATTGTTTACCGAGACCGATACATCCAGGTCACTTTATTATTGTGGATTGCTGCATTTTTAATCCAAATTTATTTTAAAAAATGAAGCCGAATTTTATACAGAAAGTCTCCAATTGGGGTAACTATCCCGTAGTGGAAAAGGAAATGAGGTCTGATGACAGCTTCCGGAAAATAAAACAGTTTATACTTGACCATAATGAAGTGATTGCAAGAGGAAACGGAAGATGCTATGGTGATGCTTCATTGGCCGAACATATATTTTCAACAAAAAAATTAAATAAATTCATCAGTTTTGACCGGTTGAACGGGATTATAGAATGTGAATCCGGGGTCCTGCTTTCGGACGTGCTTGACATTGCCGTTCCGCAGGGCTACTTTTTATATGTGACTCCGGGAACAAAATTCGTTTCCGTAGGCGGAGCCATTGCCTCTGATGTGCACGGAAAAAATCACCATGCCGAAGGATGTTTCTCAGAATATGTTATTGAGTTCAAACTGATGATTGAGAACGGTGAAATCATCACCTGTTCAAGAGAGCAGAATACAGACCGGTTCTGGGCTACCGTCGGGGGAATGGGGCTTACAGGAATTATCCTGACCGCTAAGTTCAAGCTTAAAAATATTGAATCTGCCTTCATCCGTCAGGAAAGCATCAAAGCAGATAACCTGGATGAAATTTTCAGACTGTTTGAAGAAAGTGAAAGTTGGACCTACACCGTTGCATGGATCGACTGCCTGCAGAAAGGAAAAAATGTAGGAAGGAGTATTTTGATGAGGGGGGAACACGCTTTTCAGCATGAGCTTCCTCAGAATTTAAGAGATAAACCGCTGCGGCTGAAGAAAAAATTTGAGCCGACGGTCCCTTTTTATTTTCCGAGGTTCGTATTGAATGCTCTGACGGCAAAGCTTTTCAATCTGCTGTATTTTAATAAACAGAGAAAAAAAGAAATTAAAAATTTCATCGACTACGAAACCTTTTTTTATCCTTTGGATGCAGTTCATGAATGGAACAGAATATACGGGAAATCAGGTTTTATTCAGTACCAGATGGTAATTCCCAAAGAAAGGGGTAAAGAAGGCATGACGAAAATTCTGGAGGCCATTGCCAATAGTGGGAACGGCTCGTTTTTAGCCATTCTCAAGCTGTTTGGAAAGCACAATCCGGAAGCCTACAATTCTTTCCCTGTGGAAGGCTATACCCTCGCCCTTGATTTTAAGGTGAATTCTAAACTGAAAAAAATGGTCGAGCAGCTGGACCGGATTGTGGAAGAATTCGGAGGCAGGATTTACCTTACCAAAGACAGCATGAGCAGATCATCGCTGACGAATTACCTTAAAAATACGCAGAGCTCAAAATTTGTGTCTTTGCAGCACAAAAGAATTATAAATAATAAGTAAGCCAAATGATCGTTTTAGGAAGTACATCGGAAGTGGCACAGGCTTTTGTAGAAGAAGCCCTCAATCAAGGGGAGAGATTTGAAAAAATCTATCTGCTGACCTCCAATAAAGAAACGGCCGAAAGATTTGCCCGGCATATTGATGTGAAGTTTCTTCAGCAGGCAGAAGTCATCGAATTGGATCTGATGAAGAAAATCGACTATATGCGGTTTGAAAAGATCAGCTCGAACCTCCTGTTCTGTGCAACGGGATATTTGGGTGAAGGGACCGAGGAAGGTTTATATGACAATAAGAATACGGAAATGATCATTGATGTCAATTACTCAAAATTAGTTCCCGTGATGAACTATTTTGCCCACAAATTCGAAAGCAGGAGATCGGGAACAATTATAGGATTGTCATCTGTGGCCGGAGACCGCGGCAGGCAGAGTAATTTTATTTACGGAAGTGCCAAAGCAGCTTTTACCGCGTATCTGAGCGGATTGAGGAATTATCTTTTTGATAAAAAAGTCCACGTCATGACCGTAAAACCGGGGTTTATGGCGACAAAGATGACCGAGGGTCTCCCGTTAAACCCGGCACTGACAGCAACTCCGAAACAGGCCGCCGCTTCTATTTTTAAGGCCTATAAGCATCAGAAGAATGTTGCCTATGTTCTGCCGGTGTGGGGAATCATTATGATCATCATCAGGAATATCCCTGAATTTATATTTAAGAAATTGAAACTTTAAATTTGCCTGCTGCTGAAAACAGAAGATTACGGGATGGTGAAATATTTTACCGTTTAAAAATATGAGATTTAAAATATCTCTGTCATCTTCACCTTTAATACATTAGATAATTGACAATGAAAAAACTGTATTGCTTTGATTTTGATGGTACTCTGACGTATGGGGATACAATGTTTATGTATCTGAAATTTTACGATCCCACAAAATTCCGGCTGCAGTTTTTGAAGCATGTTCCGCTTTTTATTTTATTGAAATTAAAGCTTGCGGAAACTGAAAAAGTGAAAAAAAGTTTTATCGGCTCTATCCTCAAAGGACAGACACAGGAAAAAATTGAAAAAAAATCCCGTCAGTTTTTTGAAGAACACTATCCTAAAATTGTGCGGGAAAATGCACTAGACTTTATTCAGAATATTGACCGTAATCATACCCAGAGCTTATTGGTTACCGCATCGCTTGATATATGGGCCAAGCCTTTTGCAGAAGCCTTTCAGATGCAGCTGGTTTCTACGAAAGCCGAGTTTAAAAACGGGATTTTCACAGGGAATTTTATCGGTAAAAACTGTAACGGAAAAGAGAAGCTGGCAAGAATCCAATCGGAAATCAGTGATAATAAATACGACAAAATTATTGCATTCGGAGACACTTCCGGAGATAAACCGATGCTGGCCTGGGCAAATGAGGGACATTATCAATTTTTTCACTAATTTTGGGCGGTGAAATTAGATTAATAAGGATTTACGCAAACCGTTGATTTTTCCTTATTGTCAGAGCAATTACATATTCGGTCAAATTAAATATTCAAAGTAAGAATGAATAAAATATACTTAGATAACGCTGCTACGACTCCTCTTTCGGAAGAAGTTATCGATGCAATGGTGGGTACCATGAGAATGAATTTCGGAAACCCGTCTTCTACGCACAGCTTCGGACAGGAAGCGAAAATCCTTATTGAAAATGTAAGGCGGCAGGTGGCAGACTATCTTCATGTAACCCCGGCTGAGATTATTTTCACCTCCTGCGGTACAGAATCCAACAACATGATCATCAAATCCAGTGTTGAACATCTTGGGGTGCAGAGAATCATCAGTTCTCCTTTGGAGCACAAATGCGTATCTGAAAGCATCCTGGATATGAAAAGCAGAAAAGGGGTAGAAGTAAACTATATCCGTCCCAACCAGAAAGGCGATATTGATCTTCATAAGCTGGAAGAACTGTTAATGGCTTCTGATAAGAAAACACTGGTAAGTTTAATGCACGCCAATAATGAGATCGGAAACCTGACGGATATTAAAAAAGTTGCGGAACTATGCAAAATTCACGGCGCTCTTTTCCATTCGGATACCGTACAGACCATGGCTCATATGAATCTGGACTTTTCCGATATACCGGTTGATTTTGCATCCTGCAGTGCCCATAAGTTTCACGGGCCTAAAGGAATAGGTTTCGCCTTTATCAGAAGATCAAGCGGATTGAAAGGGATTATTACCGGCGGGCCTCAGGAAAGAAGTTTAAGAGCAGGAACTGAAAATGTGGCAGGAATTGTCGGGTTGGGAAAAGCACTAGAATTGTCTCTTGCCCATCTGGAAGATTATACAGTCCACATGCAGGAAATAAAAAGGTATGCTGCAGAAAGACTTACCGCAGAAATTTCGGGAATCAAATTCAACGGAAGGAGTGATGAGATGGAAAATAGCTTGTACACGGTTTTAAGTGCTTTGCTACCGTATAAAAACCCGTTGATCGGGCTTCAGTTAGATATGAAGGGAATTGCCATTTCGCAGGGCAGCGCATGCTCATCAGGAGCTTCAAAACCTTCAATGGTAATGATGATGGTGCTGTCTGAAGATGAAATGGATCACTGTACGCCTTTGCGGATCTCATTCAGCCACATGACTACAAAAGAGGATATTGATTCGCTAGCTGATGCGCTGAAGGAAATTTCAGGTGCTTTTGTTATAGAAAATACAAATGTTGAGCATAGATAGCAATATACTCCAAATGGCGTAATTTTGGTGTCTGATTAAGAACAGGAAAAGATATAATATTAATTAAATAAAAAAATAAAATGGCTTTAGAAATTACGGACAGCTCATTTCAGGACACGGTTTTAAAATCAGATAAACCGGTATTGGTAGACTTTTGGGCAGTATGGTGCGGACCTTGCAGAACATTAGGACCGATTATTGAAGAAGTAGCAACAGATTTTGAAGGGAAAGCGGTAGTAGGAAAAGTAGATGTTGACAACAATCAGGAGATTTCTATGAAGTACGGTATCAGAAATATCCCTACGGTTCTTATTTTCAAGAACGGTGAAGTGGTAGATAAATTGGTAGGAGTAGCTCCTAAAGAAGTGATCGCTGAAAAACTGAGCGCACACTTATAAAAATAATAAGTTTGATAATGAATGCCTTCCGTTACTGGGAGGTATTTTTTTTATAAATAGTTTGCATATCACGAAAAAAGTTGTACTTTTGCCATCACAAAAAAGAAACGAAGTTCTTTAAAAAGAAACAACAGTTAAGAAATTTGATCCGGTAGTTCAGCTGGTTAGAATGCCGCCCTGTCACGGCGGAGGTCGCGGGTTCGAGTCCCGTCCGGATCGCAAAAGTTTTCTCAATTTCTTAAAAAAATTGATCCGGTAGTTCAGCTGGTTAGAATGCCGCCCTGTCACGGCGGAGGTCGCGGGTTCGAGTCCCGTCCGGATCGCAATCCTGTAAATAATTTTACAGGATTTTTTTTGTTTATATATTACGTTCCCTGGGCAAAATGTTTATTATAAAGGGTTTTCTGAAAATGTCGGCAAGCGTCTTACGTATCATCTTACCTCAAAGGGCAAATATACTTCCGGGACGGAGGATTGGAAAATTGTATAGGTTCAGAAATTTGCATCCAAGTCCCTTGCTCTGATCGAAGAGAGGAGGCTGAAAAAGCTGAACCGTGCTTCCATTGAAAGACTTATAAAGGAATGGGATGGCGGCCTGTCATCTGGTCCTTAGACAAGACGGTTCGAGTCCCTTCGTGTTCGCTTGATGATTTCATACTTCATCAAAAACCCCTTAAAAAATATGTTTTAAGGGGTTTTATTTTTCTTACTCTATTCGGGATTACTATAAAGTTGTATTATTTCTTCTGATATTCTCCCCGATGTAAATCTTTCTTGGAAATAATCAGTTTTTCGCCCAATTGAATTAAAATCACAGCCAGGATCAAGAATATAAAGGTAAATTTATGTTTTGAAACTGCTGACGCCAGCATTAGAATAAAATCTGTACTCAGAAAACTGACAAACATCGGAATGGTTATTACCAATAGAATTGAGATTAGGATACAGATCTTCATATTGAAGCGGCGCTGCTGTTTTGCTTCAACTTTCCGGATAATGTTTTTTGAAAATCCCGAAGAGAAACTGTTAGTACTTTCTTTTTCAAGATTACGATCCAGAAAATTATAAAATTCATCATCAGATTCGATAATTTCCTGATTGCTGTTGTTTTCTTTCAGGCCTTCGGCCATTTTTTTTCTAGGGGTATCCATCGGTCTGTAATTTTTCTTTTAATAATTTCCTGGCCCGGAGAAGATATACTTTTATGGTTCCTTCTGGAAATTTTGTAATTTTCTGAACCTCCTGAATATTCAGTTCGTCCAAATGATATAGCGTGATCACCGTTTTGTATTGCAACGGAAGCTCACGGATCAATCGGTTCAGATATGCATCAAATTCTTTCCCGATCAGCTTTGATTCCGGGGTCTCTGAAGAAAACTGAAAATCAATACTGTCATCCAGATTATCATATTTCTTCTTAACTTCCTTCTTCAGATAATTAACAGCAATATTATAGGTAATCTTTGCAATCCATGTGGATAATTTAGATTCCTTCTTAAATGATTTCAGGTTTTCAAAAACTTTGATGAACACTTCCTGGCCGACATCTTCGATATCCTCATCATTGCTCAGCATCCTGTTCAGAATGGAGTAGACCAGATTCTGATATTGCTTTACGACGATCTGAAATGCATTCAGGTTACCTTTTATAATATCAGAAATGACTTTCTCTTCATCGAACATATTCTATTAGACACCATTTTTTACAATCGGTTACAATTTTCTAATATATTCAATATTTTGTAACCTGAAATACATTTCTTTGTCTATTGGTTAAATCCTCTACAATGAAACAACTTGCACCCTTTATAGTAATGATCGCAATCTTAATTGCAGTCTGCGTTGTAATCGTAGTTCTGACGAATTATGACCTGAAAAAGAAGATACTGAATAAAGAAAATATCGATGATAAAATGTTCATCATTCTTAATAATCTTACCGATTTAGGTTCGGAAATGCTGAAATGGGGAATTATTCTGCTTTTTGGCGGGACCGGGTTGATCGTTCTGGAATTTATTCCGTACAATGAAAATTCCCCGCTGCCGTATGGTGTAATGACAATTTTTGTCTCGCTCGGTTTCCTCAGCTATTATTTCCTGATCAGGAACCGGAAGAAATAGCCTTTCTCTTTAAATAATCAATACTAACATACCCTTTTTTAAGAACAAAAATCTTGTTCTCAGGATTCTTATGTCCTTAATTTAAAACGATAATTATGAAAATAAAAATAATTTCTGTAGTGTCTTTAATCTTATTATTCAGTAACGTAAAGGCTCAGGAACAGGTAAAAGATTCTGCTTCATCCCAACAGGAGACTTCGATTCAGGAAGTGGTTATCAGCAGGAAAAAGCCGTTGATCAAAACAAAAATCGATGGGTTGATATACAATGTTCAGTCGGATCCTGAAAGCAAGTCCAAAAACCTTCTGGAAATGATGAAAAAAATGCCTTATCTCTCGTTGGACAGCAATGAAAACATTCTGTTCAAGGGAAATACCAATTTTAAAATTTTGATCAACGGAAAGGAGACCCAGCTTCTCACTACTAATCCTAAAGAGGTATTGAAAAGTATTCCGGCAAGTACCATCCAGAATATCGAGATCATTACCAATCCGTCCTCCAAATATGATGCTGAAGGGGCTTCCGGTATTATCAACATTATTATGGCAAAAAAAATGAATGATGGTTACAACGCTTCCGTAAATCTTGGATCAAGGTTTCCAAAACAGGAGCAGAATGCCGGTTTTTCTTTGAATGTCCAACAGGAAAAATTAGGCATTTCGGTGTACGGTGGCGGTTATCTCAAAAGAAATCCTGAAATCAGTTATCAGAATAATCAACAGGCTCTGTCAAATCATCTGATTCAGGATGGAAGAACTTCAGGAAAAGGCAACGGCGGGTATTTCAATGTTAATGCCAGCTACGAAATTGATAGTCTGAACCTTTTAAATATTCAGTTGGGTTCAAATTTTGCCGACAATACATCCAAAGATTTTCTTGATTCTAATTTTTCCCGACACAATATACTTACTGAGAATAATCGTTCAAGCAATAATTCTGACAGCCATGGAAAAGGTTTTGAGGCTTCTGCCAATTACCAGGTCGGTTTCAGAAATGATAAAAGCCAGCTGCTGACCTTTTCTTACCGGTTCAATAACTACAATTATACTGTCAACAGCTTAACGGATTTTCAAAACAGACTGACCGACTCTGTGAGTAATATCAGTCAGGACAATGACAGTGAGAACAGCGAAAATACCTTCCAGATTGATTTTGTGAAAAATATCAAGAAAGTCTATCTTGAAACAGGTCTAAAAGCCATACTCAGAAAAAACAGCAGCCAATACACATCAATTCCGGAAAGCCTTTTGAATTCGGATGAATTTTTAAACCGGCAGAATATGTATGGTGCTTATGTTTCAACAAAATTCAGTTTATTCGGATGGAATTTCCAGATGGGTTTGAGACTAGAGACTACCGATACAAATGTGAATTTTACTTCTACCGATACAGACGTCAGGCAGAATTATTTTAATCTGATTCCGAATATCTCCATCGGTAAGAACTGGAAAGAACACCACGGTATCAACTTCGGTTTTTCCCAACGGATCAAGAGACCAGGGATTATCCGTTTGAATCCATTCGTTAACCAATCAAACCCTTATTTTCAAATCAGCGGGAATCCGTATCTGAAACCGGTTATCAACAATGATTTAATGGCTAACTATTCTTATAATAAAAAAATAAATCTGAATCTTGGCCTCGGGTATTCCTTTTCAAATAAAATTGACCTTAAAGTTTCGACGTATGATCCGGCGACCAACATTACGAGAACTACTTTTGAAAACTCAAGCAGTGTCAGCCGGTTGGGTTTAGATTATAACCTGAATTATCCCGTTACAAATAAACTCACTTTAGGAATTAATGGAAATGCAGCTTATTTCCTTATTAATGGGGAAGTCAACGATATTCGGGTTAAAAATAATCTTTTCACCTACTATATTTACTTCTCGGCCAATTATCAGTTTGAAAATAACTGGAACATCAATTCAAATATTGAATTCAACAGTAAAATGCCTGCCGGTCTGCAAAGTACGACCAATGCTTTTACGGGTTCTTCATTCAGCTTCAGCAAAAGTATTCTGGATAACCGGTTTTCTTTTTCAGCGTATATCAACAATCCTTTTAACCAATTCAGGAAAGCCGTTACGGAGACTCAGGGAACAGATTTCTATCAGAATAATTATGTAAAGGATTACTTCAGGTCATTTGGTTTTACGATCACCTATAAATTTGGAAAGCTTAAAGACGAAGTAAAAAGTACCAGAAGAAAAATTGAGAATAACGATCTGGCAAATTAGAAAGTATTCCTGTCTTTTTCTCACTGATTAACAGAACTCAGTTAAAGTACAGAAGTCTATATTTATAGTAAAGAACTAGCCTGTGTGAATACCACCAAAGTTTAACCATATTGTACAGCATTTACAATAGGCTGAATTTAAAGGATACACGGCCCTGAGGCTATATGTATTACATTACTTTTTGTCAAAATAATCATGCACGGAAATTCAGGTATTTTTTTCTATTTTTGAGCCGGACAATTTTTAAGTATGAAATTTTACATTAACACAGAACATTTGGTTACGGCTATTGACTATCCAAAAAGATTCAGGTCTGAAAATTTAATGAAAAGTTCAACTATTGTCTTCCTTATTATCCTGATGTTTCTTTTGTTATTCAAACCGTTCGGGGTTTATGATCCGGAACTCAGGATGCACTACCTGTTCATTTGTTTTTTTCATGCTTTGGCTCCGGCTTTTATTCTATTCGTTTATTTTACGGTGCTGAATTATTTCAGAAAAGAGAAAAATCATATTCAGTGGAATTTGCTCATTGAATATTTTCATATAGCCATCATGTTGCTTATGATAGGTACGGCCAGTTTCCTGATGAGGGATTTAATTTACAACAATCCGTACAACTGGTCCTGGAACTATCTTTTTGAAGAAATCAGGAATTGTTTTGTAGCAGGTATCTTTTTCTATTTTTTTCTGAGGTTGTCCGGTTTTTATTTTGAATCTAAAAAAGGGTCTCCGCTTGTCCTGCAGTTTACTCCGCTTGTAATAGAACCGCAAAAACAAGTTCCGAGACAGGATATTTTTATCAATACACAGGTAAAACAGGACGATTTCCAACTGGATACTGATCATTTACTCTTTGCCAAAGCAGACGGGAATTATATAGAACTGACAAAATCAGACGGTACTCAAATGACTACAGAAGTTAAGAGAATTTCGTTAACCCAATTTGAAAATCAAATAGCAGCATATCCTCATTTTTTCAGATGCCACAGGGCTTATTTGGTCAATATGTTTAAGATCGAAAAAGTATCAGGCAATTCTCAGGGTTATCTATTGTCTTTTAATGAAACTGAAATGAAAGTTCCTGTTTCAAGAAAGCAGACCGAGCGCTTTAATATATGTTATCAGGAACTTCGGAGTGGGTTGGAACCTGAGGTTGTCGTCCGTCACAAAAGCTAGTTATCCGTAACATGCATCATGGTCGCTGGTTTTTCTTGTTGTAGGTTTGCCATCGATAACATTAAACCACTGGTCATGACAAATACAAAAACTGCCTTAAAATATAATTCCGAAGTCTTAGACAAATTAGTATATATAGACCATATTAAATTGCTGCTAACCCTGCTTGTGGTCCTTCATCACACTTTCATTGCGTACAGTTCTCCTGAAGGATGGTATTATAATGAGCCAACTGCTTATAGAGGAGCGCGGCTTCCCATGATGATGTTCGTAAGTGTCAACCAGTCATTTTTTATGGGATATTTCTTTCTGCTGGCAGCATATTTTACAGGCTCATCATATACTAAGAAGGGAGCATTCAAATTTATCAAAGACCGGTTGGTCAGATTAGGAATTCCATTGTTATTTTATTCCTTTATTCTTACCCCGTTCATTTGCTATCTGGTTTATTATTTTACAAAACGACCTATTGGCTATATTGAATATTTAAACAGATATGACAGCTGGATCGATTTAGGCGTAACATGGTTTATCGCGGCATTACTCCTTTTCACGCTGGTATACGCAATTTTTAGAATACTATTTAAGACTGGTTATAATAAACCGCTGGCAGTACCGAGCCTGAGGATCATATTGTGGTTCGCAGTAGCCCTTGGAATTATCAGTTTTCTGGTGAGAATTGTATTTCCGGTCGGATGGGTCCTTAAGCCGGTTGGATTTCAGTTAGGACATTTTCCGCAATATATCGCCTTATTCGTTGTCGGACTATTGGCTTCCAAAAATAATTGGTTCAGTCAGCTTTCAGATAGAACAGGCAGACAGCTTAAAAGATCAGCATGGCTGTGCCTGCTGGTTTTTCCTGTATTTTTTTTCATTGCATTAAAACTGAATACTCCTCCGGCTTGGTTTTCTGGTGGCTTTCATTGGCAGGCCTTAGTCTATGACGTCTGGGAGCAGTGGATTGGTATTTCGATACTGACGGCATTGCTGGTTAAAGGAAAAAGAAGCTGGAATATTTCTTCAAAACGGCTTACCGGTTGGTCACGCAGCAGCTTTGCGGTTTATATTTTTCATACGTTAGTCATTGTGGCCATTACATTAGCCCTGAGAAACTGGAATGTTGATCCTGCCATAAAGCTTTTTTTAGCGGCACCATTAATAATACTGGGAAGTTTCACACTGGGCTCACTTGTTCTTTTAATCCCGGGAGTCAGGAAAATTATTTAGTGAACAAAGTTTATTTGAAAAAAAAGGATAATCCTACAGGTCTGGTTTGAAATTACGGATCAAGCTATTTCTTATATTTTACTACTTTGTTTTTACTTTATTATTTTTAGGTTCATGAAAAGTTTCAGGTAGATTTTATATTAATGATGAATTACCGGTTTGTTCTATGAAAGATTTATGAATACTCGTTATAATCGATGTTTAGGTCTGATATTTGCATAAATAGCAAAATAAAGATCAAGTGTATCCATGAAAAAAATATCTGTAAAAAAATCATTTTTATTCACATTATGTATTGCTCTAATGCTTGTTTCCTGTAAAAAGGAAATCGATAAAATCAATGATACGGGTTCTTCTGTTACTGAAACCTCCGATGATAAAAAAGACTCGGTAACGGTAAAAAGAGACTCTGTAGTACAAAAGGAATCTTTACCGCCGGCCATGCAGGAAGACGGGTTCTACAATGCTTTCATCTTTCCGAAAGATAAAAAAATGAAAGATTCTTTATTTTCCGTTTTTAATAAAAAATATTCTGAGCAGGAGCGGTATGCGATTCTGGCTTTGAACAGATTGGATTCAAAGAATAAGCGCAATGCCGATACCTTGGTTGTGCCTGCGAAAATAGATACGACGCTGATGGAATATTCCCCTTTCCCGATGCAGATCGATGTGTTGAGTCCGGTGAAAAAATTTGTGGTTTTTTCCTATCCTATTCAGGCCTATGGCGTATATTCAAACGGGACTCTTGTAAAATGGGGACCTACCAGTATGGGTAAGAAAACAGCCAAGACCAGAACCGGTTTAACGTTTGCCAACTGGAAAAAGCAACTGGCCATCTCTACCGTAAGCAGCGAATGGAAACTGCCTTATAATTTTAATATTTTCAACCTTGACGGGATCGGATGGCATCAGTATGAGCTGCCGGGATATCCTGCTTCCCACTCGTGTCTGCGTCTTTTGATGAAAGATGCCAAATGGCTGTATGGGTACGCCGATACCTGGGTGTTAAATCCCGGCGGCGCTACGACAAAAGCAAAGGGAACCCCTGTCCTTGTATACGGAGATTACAAATGGGGTGGGAGAAAACCCTGGAGAAAACTGTTGAATGATCCTAATGCCAACAGTATTTCAGTAGAAGCAATGACCAAAATGATCGAGCCGAATATTGAAAAAATCCTGAAAGAACAGAATAACCGGGAGCGTGTGGTGGATTCTATCCGGGCGGCAAAAGCCGTGGTGGAGCAGATGCCGCAGGATCCGAAAACTGAAGCTCCTTAATTAATCAATCTTTTCATGGTGTAAAGTAGATTCCTCGGCAAACCTTCTCAGCTTTAGCATTTCATCTTTGCCTTTGTGCTGTCCGAATCTTGCAGCAGCGTAAGTAAGGGCGATACAGAACAGCATAACAAAAGATGCAGAGAGCGCCCAGGGAAAGTCGTGGCTGTTAATCTGCTTTTCAACGTAATACATTGAAAAAAAGACCATCCAGAGGATTGAAAAAGAGAAATATAAAAACATAAAAAATGTCCAGACCGCAGAACTGGGGCCAAATACGCCCAGGACTGCGGTTTTTTCATCTTCGGTTTCTATTCTTAGTGCCAGTCTCGGTTTCCAGTAATGATCACTTGGGGTCTCTACACAGATGGTCGCGATTTCCTTATTGACATTGCCTGAGAACTCGTCTTTGTGTTCTGCAAGGTATTTCTTAAGATTTTCGGCATATTCCTCTTTTGTCAAATTCGTGAACATCTTAAATCTGGGCCGGGTCCTGATTTTATCCAGTGTGGTTTCTTCTGTATTCATAGTATATTATTCCTGATAGGGGATGGGGTCTTCTAACGTAAAACTTAGAGTCATCGGTTTGTTTCTTCTTTCAATAACCATCTCTATTGTTTTTCCTTCTGCTGATTTCATCATCTCCATAATCTTCTGTAAAGTCATATCTGCAGTTTTCCTGCCATTAATGCTGATCAGCCGGTCATCTTTCAATAATCCTGCTCTGGCACCGGGTGAATCTTTGCGTACCCCTGCAATGGAAAAAACAGGTTTTAATATAAAATGATAAGGCAAACCGTTGTTAATGACCTCAATACCTCCGTTGAGATGGTCTTCGCTTTTTGCCGAAAGGTTCACCAGGTCTTTGGTCCATTCCATTCCGTCCTGTCTGAAATCCAGTCCGCTCATATTAAAATGGAAAGGATCATCAAAATTCCGGTTTTTCTTCAGGTATATTTTCTGGTGGGCATAATCAAAAGCTACTGTAAAACGCTTCATGATCTCTCCGCCGACAGAACCTTTCCTGTTTTTAACCCAATTCACATGCTGTACGGAATATTCATCCGGCATTGCGGTCAGTGGTTTTTCAAACTTAAATTTACCTAAATAAAAGTTATGGATCCGGCTCCTTTTTCCGTAAACATCACCGTTGAAGCCTCTTCCTAAAAAGTCATCAATATACGGCTGCTTATAGACGAAACCAGGAATTACAATGGGGAAGAGCCATATCGCGTCGCTGTTTCCAAGATCAATCAGTAATTTTGAGTTTTGTTTTTCGTCCGTTACTTCTACATCAGCATAAAGATAAGGTTTGTTTTTCTCAATACTGATGCTGAACTCTTCATAACTTTTTATTTTTTTCTTAAAAAGAAGCTCATCGTTGTAAACCGTTATCTTTTTTGATACATAATCAATGACAACCGGATGGTTTTTAAAAAAATGATAGCCGATAATACCGTTGACAGGAATTCCTACATGAGAAGAAATATTAAAATCCTGATCGACGATAATAAAAAGTGTCATAGAGTCATTCACATAATTTTTACCGGACCTGCCGGTATTATGATCTGAACGGAATCCGTCAATACTGGTATTTCCGCCTAATCCGGAAAACTTTATTTTTTCAAGGCTGGCCAGTTTCAGTTCCTCATTTTCGAGACTGAAAACAGAGGTCTCCGCCACACCGGTATCCAATAGAAAAGTAAGATCTGCACCGTTGATATTAATCGGGATGAAAATTAAATTATTAATGAGCTTAAAAGGAATAACTGTTTTTTTGGCATGCCGAACTTCAAACGAATTCTGGGCATTGACCAGAATGCCTAAGAAAAATATCCAGAAATACCGCTTCAATTTCATCTATTGAATGTACTGAATTTATCCTTACCCGAATAAAAAACATTCCCATAAGTGAGAATGTTTATATATTTTATAATAAAGCAGGATAAATATTGATATTTCCTTAGAAAAACTTCGAATCAATTACATTAGATTTTTATAATAATTATTTTGAAAAGAAATCCATCAGGTCCATATAATTTTTCTGGTTGACGCCATGTCCACTCATATACTCCCTGAATGTAAAATAGCAGCTGAGGTCATAAAGCAGATCGGCTGCTTTTCTTCCCCATTCCAAAGGGATCACCGCATCATCCGTTCCGTGGGAAACGAAAAAGCGGAGTTTTTCCAGTTTTTTCTTGTCTTTTACGATAGCGGTCAATAATTTTTCTTCAGGGTAACTGCTGAGGCATGCAACAAGATTGAACATTTCCGGATACTGCAGGGCCAGAGCATAACATAAAATTCCGCCCTGGCTGAAACCGCAGAGGTGGGTTTTACCCTGTGTAATTCCGTAATGGTTGATGATTTTTAAAATACTTTCCAGAACACTGTTCAGTGATTCCATTGCTTGGGGAACATCAATAAACTCATCCGGATTGTTAAAATTGATGTCATACCAGGAATATCCTTCAAACTGCGTTGATCCCGGTGCCCTGAAGCTCACAATGATCCAGTCTTCCGGAAGGGTTTCCCGAAAGCTGAAGAGGTCCTGTTCATTGCTTCCGTAGCCGTGAAGCATAAAAAGGACAGAAGTGTCAGGCGTAATATGTTCAGGTTCTCTTACGATGTAATCTAAATTCATGGTGCAAAGATAAATAATAAAAGACTAAATGTAACAGGATCAGGAATTCAAAATATACTTTGAAAGGTAAGTCTGGCTGGGTTTAAATGTAATGTTATCTCAGAAGCATACCCGTTAAAATATTTTATTGATTTGATATTATTTAGAATTTTTTGTTGGAAAATTTTCATAAAAGGTATTTTTATATTGATAAAAAACCTATATTTGAACCATTAAAAATCTATTTGGAGAAATGAAGCAATTTTACAAATCAAAAAGTTTATTCAGACTTTCTTTATTATTCGCCGTATTATTTTCTGTAATTTCAGTGGTTAATTCCTGTAAAGATGACGATGATGATGAAGAATTCACAGATCATATTGTGATGTTCGAAGCAAAAATAAATACCAAAGGTCCTCAGCCTGCACCCACACCTCCGGTAAACGGTACTTTCAAAACGGTGGTTACGCAGATAGGAACAGCACCGAATACGACTTTCAACCCAACCGGAACAACCTGGACATCCGGTGAGCAGTTTGTAAACTCCAGCCAGTCCCAATTGAATTTTGCAGCGAATGCTGTACTTCCGTATTCGGATTCAGAATTAATTATTAATATCTGGGTAGACGGAGAGATTGCCAAAACAAAGAAAGTAGTAGGAGTAGGAGAGAAGAATGCATCTGTTTTCTATAGCTTCTTGGAATTATAAGAATTACATACAAAAGACTGTCGTTAGGCAGTCTTTTTTTATTACAGTATAATAAATACGGGCGCGAAATTTTAATTCCGCGCCCGTATTTATTTTATGTTCAATCAAAAATTAAATAACCTTTACAATAAAATAGCTTTTCTTGCCTTTCTGAAGCAGTAAAAATGCACCGTCAATAAGATCACTTTCATTGGCCATAAAAGTATCATTAACTTTCTGCTTGTTTACAGAAATGGCATTTCCTTTAATCTCTCTTGATGCTTCACTTTTAGATTTCAGGAATCCTGATTTTTCAGAAAGGAGATCAACAACAGGGATGCCCAATACCTCAGACTTGGCCAGTTCTTTCTGCGGAACCCCTTCAAATACTTCAAGAAAAGTTTCCTCATCAAGGCTTACCAGGTCTTCCGCTGTTGAGCGCCCGAAAAGAATTTCCGAAGCTTTCAGTGCTTTCTCATATTCTTCTCTTCCATGGACCCAAACCGTCACTTCTTCAGCTAGCTTCTTCTGAAGACTTCTTTCGTGGGGAGCCGTTTTATGCGCTTCAATTAAGGCTTCGGTTTCCTCTCTGCTTAGGAATGTGTAGAATTTGATGAACCTCTCGGCATCATCATCTGTTGCATTGAGCCAGAACTGGTAAAATTTATAGGGTGAGGTTTTCTTTTTGTCCAGCCAGTAGTTTTCTCCGCTTTCGGATTTCCCGAATTTGGAGCCGTCGGCTTTGGTAATCAAAGGAACGGTTAATGCAAATGCTTCTCCTTTTGCTTTTCTGCGGATCAGTTCCGTGCCGGTCGTGATATTTCCCCACTGGTCAGATCCGCCCATCTGAAGTTTCACATTATGGTTTTGGTATAAATGAAGAAAATCATAGCCCTGGATCAGCTGGTAGGTGAATTCCGTAAAGCTCATTCCTTCAACGCCTGCATCTCCGGAAAGTCTTTTCTTCACAGAATCTTTCGCCATCATATAGTTCACGGTAATATTTTTCCCGATGTTTTTAGCAAAATCAAGGAAAGAAATATTCTTCATCCAGTCATAGTTATTTACCAGCTCTGCTTTATTAGGACCGTTCCCTGAGAAATCCAGGAATTTTGAAAGCTGGTTTTTCAGGCAGTCTACATAATGAAGGAGTGTTTCTTCATCCAGAAGATTTCTCTCCGCAGACTTTCCGGACGGGTCACCGATCATCCCGGTAGCACCTCCGACCAAAGCGATTGGCTTATGGCCGTGCTGCTGGAAATGAGCCAGGATCTTGATCTGAATAAGGCTTCCGATATGCAAAGAATCAGCAGTAGGATCAAATCCGATATACGCAGTAGTTACCTCTTTATTCAGTTGTTCATCGGTTCCGGGCATCATATCGGCAAAAAGACCACGCCATTTCAGTTCTTCTATAAAGGAATTCATTGATATTTTCTTTAAATTATACCGTGCAAAGATAATAAATTCAGTGGGATGTAGAGAAGTTCACAGTCTTTAGTCTTTGCGGATTTCAATCAAATCCGTTATATTTGTTTATCATGAACGACGAACAATTATTCCTGCTCATCGGTAAGGCGAAGGCAAAAGACCAGAAAGCCCAGACCAAGCTCATCAATATTTTTTGGGTGGATGTCTTTTCTTTTGTCATGAAGAAAGTTCATGATGAAAACGATGCCGATGAAATCACGGTGAATGTTTTTTCAAAAGTCCTCTCGAAGCTGGATATGTATGACCCTCATTTTCAGTTTAAAACCTGGGTGTTAACCATTTCCCAGAATACCATCATCGATTTCTGGAGGAGAAAGAGCCGGGAAACCCAGGATCCTACCGAGAATCTGGAAGACGTTAAAAACCAGTATGCCAAATCTCCTGAGGAGCTTATGATTTCTGCCGAAGAACAGAAGAAAATCATTAAAACCATTGAGTCGCTTGATGCCAATTACCAGGATATCATTAAATTAAGGTTTTTCGAGGAAAAAAGCATCAAAGAAATTGCAGAAGAACTGGGGATTTCCGTTGCCAATACCAAAGTCAGGGTAATGCGGGCAAAAAAAGTCCTGGCGGAATTATTGAAGAATAATGAGTTTGAAGATAATTGATTGCTTTGTCCAGTTATGTAAGCGTACAGTTTAACTTTATTAAAGATTTAAATAAAGCTGTTTAGAGACAGTGTATATATTTTCAGATTAAAAATAAACATCTTCCTTTGTTTTTGGAAGTGTGATTTTTCTTTGCTCTTTCTGGTTTCTATTCTGAAGATTAATTTTCAACCCTTTTTTAATGTAGGTTTCCTTTTTATTTTTTCCATACTCTGCAGTATTTTCCACTTCTTTTTCAAAAATAAGCTGTCCCGTGGAAAGATTAAAATCTACGCTTGAAAAATATTCTTCCGGTTTTCCGTAAGTAGAGTCATAACCGATTAATTCAAAACGGCCGTTCTGAAAACGGTATTTATCAGTATAGCCCCATTTCCAGCTACTTCCTCCGGCTTGGGTAATCATCAGGATTTCATTTTTGATTTCGGTATCCTGATAGGGGTCACCCATCATACCGCCTCCTCTGCTTTCTAAAACTGCATTTCTTGATTTTTCCAGGATTTTCCATTTTCCGTTGGCTTTTTTCAGGATCTGAATTTCACGGATATTCCCTAAATCGGTGGTGTCTGTTGTATTATAAATAATTACTTTTTCAGGAATTTTATCGCCGTCAAGGTCACCGTCAACAGTTTGAATGATATCGGAACCCTTCGGCTGAAATTCTTTTTGGGCAAAACAAAATGTATTGAACATGGCGAACAGGAAGCAAAATGTGGTTTTCATAAAAATAATTTAAGTTTAAAAGTACAAAATTATATGTTTCATCAATCTTCCTCTTTGATTGTTTCGATAAAAAAATCACTAACTTTGAACCTCAATTTGAGAAATAAATGGAGAATCTAGTTCAGGATACCACTGTTCAGAAACCAAAATGGATTCGTGTAAAACTGCCTACTGGGAAGAATTACAGGGAGTTAAGAACTTTGGTTGACAAATATAAATTAAATACTATCTGCCAGAGCGGAAGCTGCCCGAATATGGGGGAATGCTGGGGAGAAGGTACGGCAACGTTCATGATTTTAGGGAACATCTGCACAAGGAGTTGTGGGTTTTGCGGGGTAAAGACCGGGAAGCCGCTAGATGTTAACTGGGATGAGCCTGAAAAAGTAGCCCGTTCCATTAAATTAATGAAAATCAAACATGCAGTTCTAACATCAGTAGACCGAGATGATTTAAAAGATATGGGTTCCATTTTATGGGGTGAAACGGTGAATGCCGTAAGAAGGATTTCTCCAGGAACCACCATGGAAACACTGATTCCGGATTTTCAGGGGATTACAAAACACATTGACAGGTTGGTTGAAGTGGCACCTGAAGTAATTTCCCATAATATGGAAACCGTGAAACGATTAACGAGAGAAGTAAGGATCCAGGCAAAATATGAAAGGAGCCTGGAGGTTTTGAGATACCTGAAAGAAGCCGGACAGAGAAGAACAAAAACGGGTATGATGCTTGGTCTGGGAGAAAACAAAGATGAGGTATTCCGGACGATCGAAGATATCAGAAATGCCAATGTGGATGTCATTACATTAGGGCAATATCTGCAGCCTACGAAAAAACATCTGCCGGTAAAAAGATTCATTACACCTGAAGAGTTTGATGAATTCGGGGATTTCGCAAGGAACTTGGGATTCCGCTATGTGGAAAGCTCGCCCCTCGTAAGAAGTTCTTACCACGCAGAAAAACACATTCATTAAAATACAGATCGCTTCATTCGGAGCGATTTTTTAATGCTGCTCCAAAGCGGCTGGAAGTTAATATAGTATCGCTTTATATCATTCCGGTTAAAGTGTATGTGATGATTTCTGCCGAATTTTGCATTCTTAAACAAAGGATCTGCATCCTGTGAAAATAAACAATAAAGAAAATAATGAAGATTGATAAGAGAATTATTCCCTTGGCTATTGGTGGCCTGGGAATCGGAACAACCGAATTTACCATCATGGGGCTACTTCCGGATATCAAAAGAAGCCTGGATGTCAGTATTCCCGAAGCGGGTCACCTGATTTCGGCGTATGCGTTCGGCGTGGTGGTCGGCGCACCGCTTTTAATAGGATATTCGGTAAAGTTTCCTCCCAAAAAAGTACTAATGGCACTGATGATGATTTTCATAATATTCAATGCCTTGTCTGCCATAGCACCGGATTATGCGACAATGATGGTGATCCGGTTCCTGTCAGGTCTTCCGCATGGGGCCTTTTTCGGAGTAGGGACGGTGGTGGCAGCCAGAATGGCACCGAAAGGGAAAGCTGCGCTTTATATTTCATTGATGTTTACGGGGCTTACGGTCGCCAATTTAATCATGGTTCCTTTAGTAACTTATATCGGCCATACTTTTCACTGGCGGTGGTATTTCGCGATTGTCGCCGTAATCGGGCTGCTGGCTCTGCTCTTTTTGAAACTCTGGCTTCCTGTGCTGGAAACCAATAAGAACACCCATTTTATGGAAGAACTTAAATTCCTTAAAAGAAAACAGGCCTGGCTGGTTCTGATGATCACAGGGATCGGCTTCGGAGGACTTTTTACCTGGTTCAGTTACATTACGCCGCTGATGACTGTGGTTTCCGGCATACAGGAAAACCAGATGGCATATGTAATGATTCTTGCCGGTGCCGGAATGGTGTTGGGAAACCTTGCCGGAGGGTATATATCCGACCGGCTGAGCCCTGAAAAAACCTGTGTCCTGCTGATGTCTTTAATGCTGGTATCACTCGCAGGGGTATTTTTTCTCTCAGAATATCAGGGCATTTCACTGGCACTTACCTTCATCTGCGGTGCTTTATCCATGTCTGTGGCGGCACCGATTAATATCATGATGATGAAAGCCGCTCCGAAAAGCGAGATGATGGCGGCAGCATTTATGCAGGCGGCTTTTAATATAGCCAATGCGATGGGGGCTTTCCTTGGAGGGATTCCTTTGGAAAAAGGTTATCCTTATAACTATCCGTCTCTGGTGGGGGTAGGGATGACCCTGATCGGGCTGGTCATCGCTTTCCGGTATAAAAGTGTATACGGTGGCGGTTCCGGAGATAAAAATAAAATAACTGCGGAAAGTATTTCGTGAGGCTAATAAAAATATCGGCGGGCTCGAAGAGCCCGCCAATATTTTTTAATATGGGTTTTGACTAAGATTCTACCTCATCTCCGTTTTTGCACCAGTATAATGCATTATAAAGGTTTTCTTTAGGAAAAGACTTGAACTCTCCCGGCATCAGCACACTGAAAATATCTGTGAAGTTCTGTACGCCTTCCTTATCGGTGACAATAGCCGCTCTGTTCCATTTGGTCAGGTTTTTCAATCCTAAAAGCACATCCTGAAGCCATGCACCCATCGTGAAATGATCAAGGTCGGTATCCAGGTACAATAAATAATTAAGCTCATTATACTGTTCTACCTTTTGCTTTACATGAGGAATGACCAAGTTTTCAAAATCTTCTTTTGTTATTTCTCCCGTTGCGCTGAAAGCGGCAACATTTTCCGGGGCTTCTGGAATAATCGTTATCATATTGTTATAGGTGTTGTGGTTTGATTTTACGTTGATAACAAAAATTAAACCATTGTAAATATGATAAAATCATTTCAGCAGTGCTACTTTCAATAAGCATCTTGAGTAATACAATACCGGACAGATAATTACATCTAAAGGATTTCGTACCTTGTTTTGATGCTGTATTTGATCTTGATATTTTCAATATTATCAAAAGAATAATCAATTCCTGTATCTGCGGCTTCCATCTGGATATTGCTTACCCGGGCAGATTTATAGGCCATGGGTAAAACCGTATCGCTGGTATAATCTTCAATCTCTGTGATTTCAAGCGGAGTCCCTGCTTTTTTGCCGATGCTTTCCATCAGATAGTCCGCTTTCTCTTTCGCTGCCTTCAGGGCATTGATTTTAACGGTTTTTCTGAATTCTGCAATTTTGGTATTTTTGATTTCCGCAATGTTGATATTAGTAACCCATTTCTGGTTAAGGTTTTCAAACAGGCCGGACATGTCTGCTTTTTTAGTGATTTTAAACTGAAAGCTTTTGGTAAATACTTTCGTCTTGGAATATAAATTCTGGTACATTGATTTGAATTTGATGTCTTCGTTTTTTATTCCGTTCTCCTTCAGAAGGTCAAATAATTTTTTCTCGTTACCGGCCAGGTCGTTTTTATTATCTCCTTTAATTCCGACATTAAAGATGATTTCATCCGGTTCTACTTCCATCTCGGCTACTCCGGTTACTTCAATGGCATTTTTCTTTACTTCCTGAGCGTTGGCAAAACCTGTCAGTGCAAAGAATCCGATCAATAAAAAATGTTTCAGTTTCATAATTTCCTTTTTTAATTCTGAAGTAAAACTATGAAATATTTACAGTGGGAAGCCGGCAGACTTGGTGAACGGGAAGTTTCACTTGGTGAAATGGTTGAAACAGCGGGATTCCTATGGAAATTTTGATCAATGGGTTAAAATAACCGATTTTCCACCTTGGGTAACCAGCTTTTTCACCTCGGTAAATAATTTCGTTTTTATGATAAGTTCATCTGCATTTTCGGAAATGGAATAGATATTTGATGTCAGGAGCGCGTAATCGGACGAGTGACCGAATAATTTAGTTGAATCCGATTGGCGGACGGAATAAAAATCAACTTTATAGTCACCGCGGCTGTCCCCGTAATATTTATAGATGATCTTTTCATTGTTATCGCTGGAAATAATCTTGGTTTCCATAAAATGAGGTTGCTCAAGGAATGAACAGCTGTGCAAAAGCATTACAGGGATCAGCAGAAGAAATAGATGGTTTTTCATGAGATGGTAGGAGATATGGTGATTGTTTTTACAAATGTAGCCTATGTTAAACCACTGATTGTTAACACAGTTTCAATTAATATTAAGGATTTGTATTCAGGTTTAGGTCCTTGACTTCTCCGTTAGGTGTAATTAAGATATAACGGCTGGTTTCTTTCGCAGGCTGAACAGTTTCCTGTTTCTTTTCTTTTCCCCGGTTTACCGTCAATTTGACTTCATACATTACCTGGATAACGGGCTCATGGATCACCGGATTGATGACAAAATCAAATTCCTTATCCAATACCGGATGGTAATAGGATGTGGTGGATTTAGCAGCCTGAGTAACATTTGTAAAATTATTTAATGCCAGTGAAGAACTGTTGTATGCTTCATAAGATGTATACATTTCCGTTGGCAGGCAAGTTCTGTACCCGTCACTGATGCTTTTGGCAGCGGCCGCAAAGTTTTCTCCCAACAGGCTCTCTGTATTTTTTATTTTTTCCTGTAAGACAAGTTTTGCTTTGTTCATCAGCTCTTTCCGTATGTTTTCCATATTGACGGCAAAATAATCGACCCGCACCAGATCATAGATTTCATTTTTCGAAAGAATGGCAATAAAATCATTGAGCTGGGACGGATCGGTAAATTTAAGATGGAGGTTTTTCTTCAGCTCAAACCCGGCAGGAACTTCGTTATATGTTTTTTTGCTGAATGTTTTTTTCTCGGCATGATACTGATAAACCGGGACGAAAGAAATCATATCCACATAGATTCCAACACTTTTATTAAGTCTTATCCGGTCTAAAGCAGAATTGATCCGCTGATCCATTAACTGGTTGACTTCCTCCGCACTCTCTCCGGTCTGTGTAACACTGAATATGGCGACATACTGTTCTGCTTTTACATTTGCGAGCCCTTTCACGCTGATAAAGTTCTCATTCGCAACAGGTGTTGCAACACTGATATTGGTATCACTGTACCGGACCTGATTCCGGTAATTGATATTTCCGGAAACCTGTGAAAACGAAAGGTTAAAAAATAGAACCGACGCGGTTAATAGAATGCTTTTCATAGTTTTATATTTAAATTATGTCGCAAACTTAGCCTCAAAAGTTCAGTAAGAAACGCAGGACTTGGTAAAAGCGCAGTTCCACTTGGTGAATAGTTTTTGGCAGACTGCAGATATATATATCTTTGTTTTATGAAAACGGGTAAATTTTTATTGTTGCTGTTATTGATGCTTGCCGGGGGTACAATGTATTCCCAGGCGATTACTGTGGTACAGGAAGTTCAGACACAGAGCAAAAAACTTCAGAAAGCCGTTGATACGAAGGACGAATCTGCCCAGGCTGATTCTTATTACCGGATTGGCGAGGCATTTTTCAATGACGGTAATTTTTCAAAAAGTGAAGGCTATTTTTCAAAAGCGAAAATCATCTATGAAAAGCTTAAAGACAATCCCAATATAGAAAAAGCAAGCCGGAGATTGGCCCAGTCCCAGGAAAAGCAGGACAAAATTTCACCTGCGATCAGCAACTACAGCAGGGCGGCAGAAGCAGAACCCGGACCTTCCAAAACCCGCTCGGTCAATTCCAATGATGCGGCAAGGCTTTCATCAGCTTCACCAGAAATTAAAGCAGAGGCCATTCAGGACAATATTCGGATCAATGAAAAGGAAAATGACCAGGCAGACCTGGCCATGAGCTACAGCCAGATGGCGGATGTGAATATCAGGAAGAAAAATATCAAAGGAGCAGAAGACAATTTAAATAATGCCTACAAAATTTCTAAAAAAGACGCTCCTCAGCAGGCTTTGGAAATCAATAGAAAGCTGACGGATTTTTACGTTAAAAATAAAAAATTCGACAAAGCCATTGAAACCAAAAAAAAGGTCTTAAAAGAAGATTTTGTTAGAGAAAATTCCCGGGAGGAAGTAGAGCAGATCCAGGAGCTGGCTGATATCTACATCAGGAAAAACGATACCCAGGGAGCCATTGATCTGTTTAAAAAGTCTTACGGTATGGCACTGAAAAAAGGGCATACCCTGGAAGCACAGAAAAGTGTCAGGAAACTGGACAGCCTTTTTGATGTTTCCGGAGATACCGGCGCTTCCGTTCAGCTATACCGGGATTTTTTCGTGAAACTGCCTGATCTGATAGCCAAAGACAGAAGCCTGGTCGATAATAAGATCCTCGAGGATACGGAACAGAGGATTATCCAGCTGGAAAAAGAAAAAGAGCTTAAGGATGAATTGATCCGCAAGAAGAGTATTTTCAATTACGGACTGATCGGTGCCTTAATCATCCTGATGATTCTGGTCCTCTTTATTTTCAGGACTTTGAAAAAGGTGCAGGTCAGGAACAAAAAAATTGCATTACAGTCGCTGCGCCGTGAGATGAATCCGCATTTTATCTTTAACAGTTTAAACAGCGTGAACCATTTTATTGCGACCAACAACGAACTGGAGGCCAACCAATATCTGACCAGGTTCTCAAAACTTATGCGTGGCGTCATGGAAAATTCTGCCGAAGATTTTATTTCTTTCCACCAGGAACTAGACCTGCTTCAGAATTACCTTGCCCTGGAAAAGACACGCTTTACCGATAAATTTGATTATGAAATTAATGTCGGTGAAAGTTTAAATACCCAAAACCTGAAAATTCCCGGCATGCTCGTGCAGCCGTTCCTGGAAAATGCCATATGGCACGGGTTACGTTACAGAACCACAAAAGGATTTTTGAAACTGAGTTTTGAAAAAGATCAACAGCATTTAAAAATCAGCATCGAAGACAATGGAATCGGGATTGAGGAAAGTAAGAAGCAAAAAACACAGCATCAGAAAACACGCGAAGGCCGCGGCATGAAAAATACACTGGAAAGGATCTCTCTTCTCAATGATCTTTACAAACAGAATATTGAATGCAGCATCACAGATAAAAAAACAGGACAGGGAGTTTTGGTAGAAATAAGTTATAAATTGTAGAAAAGCTAATTTTAACATGAATTATAAACTAATCCCTGAAATCTAAACCCTAATAGAATGAAAATACAATCCGTCATCATAGACGACGAAAAAATGGCGAGGGATGTTTTAAGGAACTATCTCACAAAATACTGCCCGCAGGTAGAGATTGCGGGCGAGGCTGAAAATATTAAAGAAGCCGTTCCTCTGATTTCCGGAAAGCGCCCGCAGCTTGTTTTCCTGGATGTGGAAATGCCCTTCGGGAATGCTTTTGACGTATTGGAAGCAACTAAAGAATTTTCATATGAAACTATTTTCATTACTGCATTTTCACAATATTCACTGCAGGCTTTAAATAAGTCTGCAAGCTATTATATTCTAAAACCGATCGACATTCAGGAACTTATTGTAGCTGTGAATAAAGCCGCGGAAAGCATTGAGAATAAAGAGGAACTTAACCGTAATAAAATCCTCCTCGAAAACCTGAAGCTGAAACCTGAAAAGCAGCAGCTGATCCTTCCTACCCTGCAGGGTTTTGATGTAGTCAAAACAGAAGATATCATCAGGCTGCAGGCAGATGGTAATTTTACGCAGGTTTACCTTACCGACGGTTCAAAGAAAATGGTCTGCCGTTTTTTAAAGCACTTCGATGACCTTCTGGAAAAACCGTTTGTCAGAGTTCACCGTTCGCATATCATCAATACCCGTTTTGTGAAATCCTATCATAAAAGCGGAACGGCAACCCTGTCAGACCATACGGAAATTGAAATATCCGGAAGTTTCAAAGAAGATTTCCTGAAAGTCTTTTCCTGAGTTCACAAAAACATTGCAAATTAATATCGTATGAAGCTTCAAATTTAAGGCACCATTTTTGAAGCTTACGGTACCACATCAACAGATCTATTATGAAAACGCTACAGAAAATCGCAATTCCCGTTTCCCTGGGTATTTTGGGGCTGGTTATCTTAAACTCATGTTCCGTAGGAATTCCCAAGGGCGCAACAGCGGTACAGGATTTCGATGCCGAACAGTATCTGGGAAAATGGTATGAAATTGCCCGTTTTGATTACAGGTTTGAAAAAGATATGGATAATGTAACGGCTACTTATTCTAAAAATGAAGACGGAACCCTACGTGTTGCCAACAGAGGCTATAATTATGTGAAAAAAGAATGGAAAGAATCCATAGGTGAGGCCAGGTTTGTAAATGATCCGTCAGAAGCAAGGCTGAAGGTCTCATTCTTCAAGCCGATCTGGGCAGGATACAATGTCATTGACATCGATGATCATTACCAGTATGCTTTGGTTGTAGGAAACAGTGTGAAATACATCTGGATCCTTTCAAGGACAAAAGAGATTCCCGAAAATATCAGACAGAGATTCCTTGAAAAGGCAAAAAGTCTTGGTTATAATACCGGCGAGCTAATCTGGGTAAAACATAATTAAGTCTTACAAAGAGCAAAGCATCTCGTACAACAATAACACGAAGTCTGTCATTCCAACTGGATCTAATGCAAAGTTGTCTTAGATTTTTATGGAATGACGGACTTTATTTTTTCAGTTTAATCGCTTATACTCTTTCCATTCCTCAAACCGGTAATCAATTACCGGTTTCATCAGATCGTAATTTTCGTATGTATCCTCGATGTGGTAAAAGGTTTCATATTCATAGTCGTTTTCTTCAGCTTTGGTATCGAAAAGGTTTACATAGTCATCAGCAAATGAGCTGAACCGGGTCCCGAAATCCGTATCATCTTTATAATAGTCTTTCGCAAAGCTGTTTCCCATCGTATTTAAATCATGCTCGGAAAACTTTCCGTCCAGGAATTCCATTACAAACTCTGCACCGGTCATTTCCCTGCGCTTTACTGTTTCTATTTCCTCTTCGGCATCTTCTTTCAGTTCATCAGAAATTAGATCCTTATGGATACACCATTTCAGGAACATACCCGTGTGAGTAGCCCCGTTTTTCTCAGGAAGCCCTTCGGGAAAATCGCCTCCGTAATGCCAGGAAGCATCGTCATATTTAGACATACTTTAATTATAGTTTTAAACAATTTCATTCAAAAATATAAAAAATCAATTTATATTGCCCGGCAAAGAGAATTTTCCGTCATTTGTAAAAGAATTTTTTCGAATACTGACATATGAAAAATGCTGTTCTGATTACCATTGGCGACGAAATCCTTTCGGGGAATACAGTAGATACCAATTCAAATTTCATTGCTGCGGAGCTTAAAAATATAGGCATACAAGTTTCACAGATCTTTACTATTTCAGATGAGGTAGAAACCATTATAAAAACGATAAAAGTTGCTTTTGAAACGGGGGATGTGATCATCACCACAGGGGGGTTGGGCCCGACCAGGGATGACAAAACCAAGAAAGCCATTGCTGAATTCTTCAATGATGAGATTGCCCTGGATGAGGTCACCTTCAATCATCTGAAAGCTTACATGGAAAAGCGCGGCCGCCTGGAAATTCTGGAGCGCAACCGCGAGCAGGCTTTTGTTCCTACACGGTCTACGGTGTTTCAGAACCATTTCGGGACAGCACCCTGTATGATGATGGAGCAGGACGGGAAACTGCTGTTCAGCCTTCCGGGAGTTCCTTATGAAGTGAAGCCACTGATCAAAGACCAGATCATCCCTTATCTGCATAATAAATTCAGCCTGCATTATATTTCGACAAGAATTGTATCGGTAGTAGGGATTCCGGAAAGTATCCTTGCCGATACCATTGAAAGCTGGGAACTGGCTTTACCTGAAAACATTGCCTTATCTTATCTTCCCTTGGGAACCCGTGTCAAGCTGAGGCTTACAGCTACCGGAGAAAATGAACCCGTTCTGGAACAGCAGCTGGAAGATGAAATTCAGAAACTGCTTCCTTTGATCAGTGGTCATGTGATCGCCACCTCCGGTGATAAAATTGAAAAGATCCTGGCGGAAATCTTGGCGGAAAGAAAGCTGACGGTTTCTACGGCAGAAAGCTGTACCGGCGGCGAGCTGGCGAAAATGCTTACTTCAAACCCCGGCAGCTCGTCCTATTATATCGGTGGCATCGTGGCGTATGCAACAGACCGGAAAATCGATATTTTAAAAGTTCAGAAGGAAACCATTGATGAGTTTACTGTTGTCAGTGAGCAGGTGGCCACAGAAATGGCGGAAGGCTGCCAAAAATTATTCGACACCCGTATTGCTTTGTCTACCACCGGAGTGGCTGGCCCCGGAAAAGGGGAAGACGGCAAAGACGTCGGAACGGTTTTTTACAGCATCAGGATTGATGATCAGGTGGTGACTTCAAAATTGTACCTGCCGCATCTCGAAAGGCCGGATTTTATGTATTTTGTTTCACAGAAAATCCTTCAGGATCTGGTATCGCTTCTCATCAGCCACTGAGAATATATAGCCGGATCCAGAGCTGAACTTGATCATATTCAACACCGGAATCAATCCTACCGGGATAACGGGAGTGAAGCAACGCAATATGAACCATAGCCTCAAAGATTAAGGTTGACTGAATAGAAACGGACAGGCAAAAGAAATCAAGTTTCCTGATATTTGTGTAAAATTGTATTTGCTAAACGTAACAAATTTTAAAAATTATATACTTATTATATAAATTGTAATTAATAATGAAAAAATTAACGCTTTCTCTGCTTTTACTGGCAGGGATCTGTTCACAGAATGTGAGCGCACAGGCTACTGACAACGGCCTGGATCTTAGCCTGATGGATAAATCGGTTCGTCCGCAGGATGATTTTTATAACTATGTAAGCGGAACATGGATGAAAACCGCTAAGATTCCTTCCGACAAGCCAACCTGGGGAAGTTTCAATAAGCTGGCAGACGATACGGACAACAACTCCATGACCATTCTGAACTCTCTTCTAAAAGATAAATTCGCAGACAAAACGGAAGGTAAGAAAATTCAGGACCTGTACGCGACGTACATGAACATGCAGAAGAGAAATGCCGACGGGATCAAGCCTATCCAGGCAAACCTGAATAAGATCGATGCCATTAAAAACCTTGCTGACCTTCAGAATTACTTGATTTCCGTAACCAAAGACGGTGAAAATACATTCTACGGATGGGGCGTGGATGCCGACCTGAAAGACTCTAAAATGAATGCGGTGTATCTGGGTAACGCATCGCTTGGATTAGGAAGAGATTATTACCAAAAGGTCAATGAAAAAAATACGGAAGCGCTTGCAGAATATACGAAGTATGTAGCTTCTATGCTTAAAGAATTAGGCTATAAAAATGCTGATGCCGCTGCAAAAGGAATCGTGGATTATGAAAAAAGCATTGCACAGACCTATCTGACAAACGAACAGAGCCGTGATAATACCCTTCAGTATAATCCTGAAACCATGGCACAGCTTTCGGCATTGGTTAAAAATATTGACCTTCCGGGCTATCTTAAAAAAGTCGGGGTAAATGAAAATAAAGTAATCATCGGGGAACTGGGGTATTACAAAAACCTGGATAAATTTATCAGTACGCAGAACCTTCCGGTTATCAAAGATTACCTTAAATTTCATATGGTTCACGGAAGCGCTTCTTACCTGAGCGAAAAGTTGGGTGACATGAAGTTTGCCTTCTACGGTAAATATCTTAGAGGCCAACAGGAGCAGAGAGCCCTGAACAAAAGAGGATATGAACTGATCAACGGGACTTTAGGGGAAGCATTCGGAAAATTATATGTTGAAAAATATTTTCCGGCAGAGGCTAAAGCGCAGATGGTGGAGTTAATTGACTATTTAAAGAAAAGCTTTGCCGTCCATATCAATGGTTTGACCTGGATGTCTTCTACAACGAAGGTAAAAGCTATGGAAAAGCTGAATAAGTTTACGGTAAAAGTAGCCTATCCGGATAAATGGAAAGATTATTCCAAACTGGATATTGTTTCAGAAGCGAAAGGAGGAAATCTGTATTCCAATCTTCAGAACATCACAGAATGGCAGTATAACAAAGACCTTGCTAAGATCGGGAAGCCGGTAGATAAAACAGAATGGGGAATGACTCCTCAGACGGTTAATGCTTACTACAATCCGGTAAACAACGAAATCGTTTTCCCTGCTGCTATCCTTCAGCCGCCGTTCTTTAACCCTAAAGCAGATGCTGCTGTTAATTTCGGAGGCATCGGAGCGGTAATCGGCCACGAAATGAGCCACGGATTTGATGATTCAGGAGCACAGTTCGATGCAGACGGAAACCTGGTAGATTGGTGGACTCCTGAGGACAAAGCCAACTTCGAAAAAGCAACAAGAGCACTGGCTTCTCAATATGACAAATATGAGCCGGTAAAAGGTACCAACGTAAACGGAACTTTTACCAACGGTGAAAATATCGCTGACTTAGGAGGCGTAAACATTGCTTACGATGCCTTACAGATGTATCTTAAAGATAAAGGGAATCCGGGATCAATCAGCGGTTATACGCAGGATCAGAGATTCTTCCTGAGCTGGGCAACCGTTTGGAGAACATTATCAAGTGAGAAATACATGGTGAACCAGGTAAAAACAGATCCGCACTCTCCGGGTTATTTCAGAAGTTTCGGTCCTTTGACCAACGTTGATGCCTTCTATAAAGCATTTGATGTGAAAGAAGGAGACAAACTGTATAAAAAACCGGCAGACAGAATCAAAATCTGGTAATATAATATCTGTCAGAAAATAATAAACCGTTCAGCAATGAGCGGTTTTTTTTGTAAAAAACAAAGGATCAAAGATTTGGCAACCTGTGTGAAAAACGATAAAATCTTTGTTTTAGATACCAGACTTTTACCATTAATCATTTATCGGTGATAACTAATCATCATATTTCGTATATTTGATAAGTTTGTGTAAATCAAAAACAGTTCAATGAAAAAGTTAAATATCGGAATACTTGCCTTTTCCGGGCTTGTATTTTTAAATTCATGTGGTACAACGAAAACTGCAGGTACTCAGAAGCCTGAACCGATGAAAGAAGCAGTTGCAGAGCCGGTGAAAAAACAAGAAACAAGAGAAGAAGGGATCAATTTATCATATATGGATAAAAGCGTTCGTCCGCAGGATGACTTCTTTAGCTATGTCAATGGAAACTGGATAAAAACCACACAGATTCCTTCCGATAAAGCAAGCTGGGGATCTTTCAATGCATTAAGGGAAAATGTGGATGATGCTTCCCTGGATATTTTAAATAAAATTTTATCTGAAAGTTATACGGCAGGTTCCGAAGGAGAGAAGATCCAGAACCTGTATGCCTCTTTTATGGATACCGGTAAAAGGAATGCAGAAGGTCTGGCTCCGATAAAAACAGACCTGGCAAAGATTGATGTGATCAAAAACCTGAACGATCTTCAGAAATATCTGCTGGAAGCCACAAAATTGGATGACAATTCATTCTACGGATGGAGAGTGGGCGCAGATATGAAAAACTCCAAAATGAATGCAGTATATCTCGGCGGTCCGGACCTTGGCCTGGGCAGGGATTACTACCAGAAAGTAAACGAGGCCAATACGAAAACCTTAGCGGAATACCAGACATATGTCGGGAAATTATTCAGGGTTTTAGGATACAAAAATCCTGATGCTGCTTCAAAGAATGTTGTTGATTTTGAAAAGCAGCTGGCTAATTATCTTCTGACGCTGGAACAGAATAGGGATGCGAACTTAAGGTACAACCCGAAAAATGTATCCGAACTTTCCGCTTTGGTTAAGAATATCAATCTGGCACAATACCTGAAGGATGCTGGTGTGAATACCGATAAGGTCATCGTCGGGGAACTGAAATACTATCAGAATATGGACTCGTTCCTGACGCAGAAGAACCTTCCTTTGCTGAAAGATTATCTGAAATACCATCTGATCAACAGGAGTGCCAGCAATCTGGATGAAAAACTGGAACAGATCAGATTTGATTTCTATTCCAAATACCTCCAGGGGCAGAAAGAGCAGCGTCCGATGAACAAAAGAGGCCTTTCTCTCGTCAACAGTGTTCTCGGGGAAGCTTTCGGAAAACTCTACGTTGAGAAATATTTCACGCCTGAAGCAAAACAGCAGATGGAAACTTATATTGACTACATCCTGAAATCATTCAAAGCCCATATAAATGATATGGACTGGATGTCTCCGGCTACCAAAGTAAAAGCGCAGGAAAAATTGTCAAAGTTCACGGTTAAAATTGCCTATCCTGACAAATGGAAAGACTACAGCAACCTGAAAGTAGATGCCCCGAAACAGGGGGGCACATTATATTCCAACCTGCAGAATGTTTCCGCATGGCAGTACCAGAGAAGCCTTGATAAAATAGGGAAACCGGTGGACAGAATAGAATGGGGCATGACACCACAAACTGTGAATGCCTATTACAACGGATCCAATAATGAGATTGTGTTCCCGGCAGCGATCCTTCAGCCTCCGTTTTATAATCCGAAAGCTGATGCTGCCGTGAATTTCGGCGGAATCGGGGCGGTGATCGGCCACGAGATCTCCCACGGTTTTGATGACAGCGGGTCAAGATTTGATGGCAACGGTAACCTCAATAACTGGTGGACCGATGAAGACCGTAAAAACTTTGATGCAAAAGTCGGCCAGCTGGCAGCACAGTACAGTGCTTATGAACCGGTAAAAGGAAGCTTTGTCAACGGTAAATTCACCAGCGGTGAAAATATCGGGGACTTGGGGGGAGTAGCCGTGGCATATGATGCGCTTCAGATGTATCTCAAAGATCACGGGAATCCGGGATTAATCAGCGGCTTCACCCAGGACCAAAGATTCTTTATGAGCTGGGCAACGGTCTGGCGCACAAAATCCACCGATCAGTACATGACCAACCAGGTAAAGACGGACCCGCATTCTCCGGGTGCATTCAGAGCTTTCGGGCCATTGGTGAATCAGGATTCGTTCATCAAAGCATTTGATATCAAGCCTGGAGACAAAATGTATAAAGCACCTCAGGACAGAATAAAAATCTGGTAAACCGGACTGAAATTTACAGAATTTAAAAACGCATCAGAAATGGTGCGTTTTTATTTTATTTTCCCTAGCTTAGTAAGAGGTAAAAATATTGATATGATTGATATTTTAACGAATTATTAAATATTTTAATAAAAACCTTGACAAAATTTTTTATGTTACAGTTTTTTTTTAAATTTAAACATTGGATTGGTCAGCTATTTGATGCTGATAAAAACAATTCACACCAACATATAACATCTCAAAATAACAATAATATGGCAATGTTTAATTATGGCGTTGGCGGAAACGAAATAAAAGTGGACGCTAATGAAGCTATTCAGAACATACAGGAAAATAAATCGCTGATTGTAAGCCAGCTTACCACCGACGAATCTTATGTACCTGAAATTGTGACCGGATTAAAAACGATGGATGACGTCTTCAGACATTTCCAGCCTTCTGTGAACGTACAGCACGAAACGGAAGACGGCAATGTGGTGCAAGAAGAATTCCGTTTTCAGAGTCTTGGCGACTTCACCCCGAAAAGTCTAACCCAGAAATCAGATTATTTACAGCAGCTCAGCATGGAACAGGAACAGTACAATAAAATTGTCCGCCAGCTGAAAACCAATAAAATTCTTCGGAATATGCTGGAAAATGATCAGACCAGGGCTGCATTTGTCGAAGTATTAAAAGAAGTGGCACAAGAACTTGAAAAATAATCTAAAGACGTTACATTAATCATGGATAGTAAATTACAGGCAGCTGAAAACCAGCAACCGCAGGGACAGCAGCAACATGCAGGTCAGCAAAAAGGTAATCCGGTTGCCGAACTCAATAAAATAGGAGGTTTCGGTTTTGTGGAATCCGTTGTAGACGGGATCGCCAATATGAATCCGACGAGAAAAGCCAGGAAAGAAATTTTCCTTACCGACAGCAATAAAACAGAAGAACGAAAGGAACTGCTTCAAAAAATAAATCTTTGGGTAAATCTTCTGGAAGGAAACGAATCTGCAGATAAAATGGCAGACCTATGCAAAAGCAAAGCACATTCCGCAGAGCAGAATTTAAAACTTAATTTAAAAAATACACTTGATACCGTTCGTGATCTGGAAACCAACTACAGAACGGTTGCTCAGTTTTACAAAAATACCGAACTGGATAAAGTTGACAACGTAAGTATTGTCAATGCAAGCCTTAATCAGGTTGCAGACCTTGATAATCCTGTTTTCATTGACGCAATCGCAGAAGAGTTTAAAAATTACTATGACCGTCTGGATCTTAGGGATAATTATTCTATTCTTGCGATTCCGGGATATCTGGGATCCAATAAAGTAATCGAAAAATGGGCGAAGATCTGTAATGAGAACAAAGTGATGATGGTCACGGATTTCGCTAATCTTGATAAGCCGGATGATGTTGTAGACTTATTCCATTCAGCAAACCTTACAGGCGGTGAACTGCACAGAAGTAATGTTATTATGACGTGTAACTGGCTGGTAGGACGTGGTAGAGCGGAGGAAATAGGAGAAGAGGAAAACGTAGAGCTTCCGCCTTCCACCTCATTGGCCGGAAAAATCCATAAAACACTGATGTCCCAGGTGGCAGCAGGTAAAAAGCACGGGAATATCAACGAAGTGGATGCTGTAAAATTTGAACTTAAAAAGAGCGAAATCTCCCAGCTTGAAAAGATGGGATTGGTCCCTATGGTGAACGAATACGGGAAGATCATGGCTTTCTCTGCGAAAACATTATTTACAGGGGATAACATCGGTCTTCAGACTTATTCCGTAGTCCGCGTATTCGATTATGTAACCAAAGTATTGCTGGACTTCCTGAACAGAAGGGCGTTCGAAAACTGGAACGCAAAAAATGAGGATGATTTAAGAAGACAGGTGGTTCAGTTCCTGGATAATATCAAAGGACCGGATAAACTGATCGAGAAATTCAAGATCGTCCGTTTCGAGCAGGACAGGGTCAACAAAGACAGAGTATGGCTGGACATCCGCCTGACCCCTTATTTTCCTACAAAAAGTTTTGTCATTAAACTTGACGGACACAAGGGAGATGACGGCAACGAATGGGATGCAGAATATACACAGGAATAAAAAAATATTTATCAATAAAAACCGATGCATTTCAACATCGGTTTTTTTCTACCAAATCATTAAGATAATCAATATGAAAAGAGGGCTATTCTTTTTACCGATGCTTTTCATGACTTTTTCAATAAGCTGTGAAGATAAGAAGCTTCAGAATGAGCACAGGATCGACCTTTTCGCAGACGAAAGACACGAAGGGACCGCTTACATTATGAATGAGCAGGAATGTTTTGATGCAAGCGATATGGTGGTTTCCGCCTCAGATGTAAAATTGGTCGACAGTTCTTCCGGGCGCGGTCCGTCTGTTTTTATCTATAAAATCAATTCGGGAGAAGTATTGAAAACAACCAGGGATTCTATTGTGGCCTTTCCGGTTCAGATACTGTCTAACCAAAGGCTGAAATTGAAAACCGGGCCCATGTATATGTATCTTAAAAAGCTGCAGGGGTATCCCTTCATTGCCAAAGAGAAGCATCTTAAATACCAATGGCTGAAAGCTGCCCCGGTTTATTCAGTAAAAGAAAAAGATTAAATTTATCTTATCTTTGCGCATATAAATGAGATGGCTTTTTGGAAAAGATAAAAGAAGATTCGGGCTTTCAGCACATAGGAAATAAACTCCTGGTATGGTATAAGACCAATGCCAGGGACCTGCCGTTCAGGCAAACCAAAGATCCTTACAAGATCTGGATCTGTGAAATTGTTTTTCAGCAGACCAGGATCAGCCATGGTCTCAGCCACTACAATAATTTCGTCGGGAGGTTCCCGGATGTGAAAACTTTGGCAGAAGCTGAGGAGGATGAGGTTCTGCTTTACTGGAAAGGCCTGGGATACTATTCAAGAGCTATTAATATTCATAAGGCTGCACAACAGATCATGAATGAGTATCATGGAACTTTTCCGGATAAGTATGAAGAGATTTTAAAACTGAAAGGCATAGGAAAATATACCGCAGCAGCGGTTTCCAGTATTTGTTTTGACAGCAGGATGCCGGCCGTTGACGGTAATTTTTACCGTGTTCTGAGCCGTGTCTTTGCCGACGATTTTGATATTTCCGGCTCACGGGCATTTACTTATTTCTCAGAATTGGCAAATCTGGTTCTTCCCGAAAATGTCGGGGACTTCAATCAGGCCATGATGGATCTGGGCTCGGAAATCTGCAAACCGAAAAACCCGCTCTGCCATGAATGCCCTTTGCAGGAAGACTGTCTGGCCTTTTCGCTGAACCGGGTTTCGGAATTTCCGGTAAAAACAAAAAAAACACAGGCCAAGGACCTTCATCTCAAATATTATTTTGTCCACAGGAACGGGCAGTTTTTGATTCAGCAGAGAAAAGATGATTTCATCTGGAAAAAGTTATTTGAATTCCTTCCTGAAATTCCGGAAGCACTGATGCCTTATATCCGGAGTGTAAGAACGCTGGGCCACAAACTGACCCATAAGAATTTAACCATCGAAATTTTTAATGTTGAAGTGGATTCTGAATCGGTCTGGGAAAATTTCATTGCCGAAAATCAGTATATCATTACCGATGATGCCGGCTCACATCAGAAGTCGTTCCCGAAACCTTTGGAAAATTACATCAGGAGTAAGAACGAGGAATTGTTTTTTTGATCATAAATCTATAATCGGTCGCTGAACTGAAAATTTATTCAGGTTTAAAAATCAGAATATAATTTTAAATGCCGGGCAAAATTTACCTTAAAACGGGGCGTGGTAACTTTGGTTTGGCATTTAAACCCCCTGAAATCCTGAAATTTGTCCCGTGAAATCTGAAATCTAATTTGTACTTTTGCAAAATGTTTAAAAATGCCCTTTTTGTTTTTGCAGCCCTATTTCTGATATCCTGCGGAAAAGATCCTGTACCGAAGCCTTACGGGGAACTTCGTCTGGAATATCCGGCACCGAAATATCAGAAATTTGACAAAAACTGTTCTTATACTTTTGAATATTCCGATTTTGCAAAAATGACAGATGCCAAAAGGCCCTGCTGGTATTACCTGAACTACCCCAAAATGAAAGCTAAGATTTTTGTAACGTATTACCCGATACAGAATGACTTTGCCGATCATATTAAGGAAGCTGAAAAGATGGTGTATGAACATACCATTAAGGCCAGTGCCATCGATACCAAATCTTTTGAATACCCTGGTAAAAAAGTCTATGGGAACTTTTACGAGCTGAAAGGGCAGAGTGCATCGAACCTGCAATTCTATATTACAGACAGCACAAAACATTTTGTGACGGCTTATTTATACTTTAATACGAGACCAAAACCTGATTCCCTGGCCCCTGCAGTAAATTATATCAAAAAAGATATGATGCACCTGCTGGATACCTTTGAATGGAAAAATTAATTTACTTTTAATATACTTTGAAAAAAATATGAAACTTTTAGTTGTAGGAAGTGTTGCATTTGATGCTATTGAAACGCCGTTCGGCAAAACAGATAAAATTTTAGGAGGTGCCGCTACGTATATCGGGATCACGTCATCCGTTTTAGGCGTAAAATCAGGAATTGTTTCCGTAGTGGGAGGGGATTTCCCGCAGGAGCACCTTGATATGTTTACAGACAGAGATATCAACATTGAAGGAATCGAGATCGTAAAAGAAGGCAAGACCTTCTTCTGGTCCGGAAAATACCACAATGATTTAAATACAAGAGATACCTTAGCGACGGAAGTGAACGTTCTGGAAAACTTCGATCCTAAAATTCCCGAATCTATGCAGGATGCGGAAATTCTGCTTTTAGGAAACCTTCATCCGGGTGTGCAGCTTTCGGTACTTGAAAAAATGCACAGCCGTCCGAAACTTGTCATCCTTGATACGATGAACTTCTGGATGGACAGTGCCTGGGATATTCTGATGGACATGATTGCCAAAACCGATGTGATCACCATCAACGATGAAGAGGCAAGGCAGCTTTCCGGAGAATATTCTCTGGTAAAAGCAGCCAAGAAGATCCACACGATGGGCCCAGAATATGTAATTATCAAGAAAGGGGAGCACGGTGCTTTGCTTTTCCATGACGGTAAGGTGTTCGCCATTCCTGCGCTTCCGCTTGAAGAAGTTTTTGATCCTACCGGGGCAGGAGATACTTTTGCCGGAGGTTTTGCCGCTTACCTGGCTAAAAAAGGGAAAACCGATTTTGCAACCATGAAGTCTGCATTAATCGTAGGTTCTGCGATGGCTTCTTTTACGGTTGAAAAATTCGGGACGGAAAGAATTCAGGAAGTTAATGAAAAGGATATGTTCGAAAGACTGAGACAGTTTAAGGAACTGACAACTTTTGATATAGAACTCCAGTAAATGCCTCTTTTTAAGAAATATTTATAATAAAAAATTTAGTGTAATTCATTAAGAATTCTAAATTTGCAACTTGTTTAAAATAGTAAAATGACAAATAAACTTAAGATCACTTTTCTTTTTGGAATTTTCATCATGATGATGGGGGCCAATACCATGAAAGCCCAGCTGAAGCAGGGAGATCTCATCGATGGTATTGCTGCAGTAATCGGTGATGAAATTGTTTTGGAATCTGATGTGAACGAGCAGATGAATTATGCAAAACAGCAGGGAGCGTCCAATATTGATAAGTGTGAGTTTCTGGAAAACCTTCTGAACAATAAGCTTCTGGTCTATGAAGCCAAAAAAGATACTTTAATTGATAACCGTTCCGCAGCAATCAAGGAACAGGCCAATGCAAAATACCAGCAGCTTCTTTCCCAGTTTCCTGATGAGAAGGCAATGCTTACTGCCTATAAGTTCAGAAACGGCTATGAAATGAAAAATGCGATCGAGAAAATCGATACCGATCAGTATTACGGCCAGGCTAAATACCAGAGGATTACCGAGAAGGCAGATGTTACGCCTAACGAAGTAACCGATTTTTACAGTCTGTATAAAGCCCAGCTTCCTGAAATCAAGGATGAAGTATCATTGTCACAGATCATGATGTTCCCGAAGCTTACGGAGGCCCATAAGCAGGACCTGATCAACAGGCTTAATAAAATCAAGAAAGACATACAGGGAGGGGAAACTTTTGAAAGCCAGGCCAGAATTTATTCTGAAGATCCGGGCTCAGCTTCCAACGGCGGACTGATGAAGAATATTTCAAAGGGGCAGATGGTAAAACCTTTCGAGGCGGCGGCACTGAACCTTCAGGAAGGGGAAATGTCCGATCCTGTAGAATCTGAATTCGGTTATCACCTTATCCAGCTGGTTAAGAAATCAGGGAAAATATACGAAGCAAGGCATATTCTTCTAATGGCAACGCCTACCGATGACGAAGTGAAAACGGCAAGAATAAAGCTTGACAGTATCAGAGGACTGGTCCAAAGCGGAAAACTAACCTTTAAAGACGCAGCCTTTAAGTTCTCCGATGATAAAAAGACGAAGTTTAACGCCGGCGTCATTCCCGGATCTGACGGCTCCAATAAGATCGAAAGAGAAACCGTTCCCGGAACCATCAGCTACGAGCTGGCGGGCTTAAATAAAGGCGATATTACCAATGCTTTTGATGATGAAGATGAAAGGAAGAGGAAAGTGGTGAAAATCGTAAAAGTTGAAGATGTGATTCCTGCCCACCAAATTACTTTGGAAACCGATTATGACAGGATCAAGCAGATGGCACTCAATAAAAAAAGGAATGAAATGGTTGAAAAGTTTGTCAGTTCAAGACTGCCAACCACCTTTGTTTCGATTGACGGCCGCTACGATTCATGCAGCTTAAAAGGAAGCTGGAAGAAAGACTCGGTTAAAAAATAAAATCATAAACCTTCAGAATATCTGGAGGTTTTTTTATGCCTGAGCGTCCCGTTACGTCGTAGTTTTTAGTATTTTTACGGCATGAGCAATTTTATAGATTTTAATTCGGCTAAAAAACTTCATGACATGCAGCACAGTCAAAATAGAATTACCCGGCTGTTCAGTATTCAATATCCGGTGATTCAGGCGGGGATGATCTGGCATTCGGGCTGGAAGCTGGCTTCATCGGTTTCCAATTGCGGGGGCCTTGGCCTGATCGGCGCAGGCAGTATGTATCCTGATATCTTAAGGGAAAACATCCGGAAATGTAAGCAGGCTACCGACAAGCCTTTCGGTGTCAATGTCCCGATGCTGTATCCCAATCTGGATGAAGTCATTCAGATCATTCTGGAAGAAGGTGTAAACATTGTTTTTACATCCGCTGGGAACCCGAAGACCTATACAGAAACTTTACAAAAAGAAGGATTAAAAGTAGCCCACGTCGTATCTTCTACCAAATTTGCCATGAAATGCGAGGAGGCAGGCGTTGATGCCATAGTTGCCGAAGGATTTGAAGCGGGCGGCCACAACGGAAGAGACGAAACCACAACGTTCTGCCTGATTCCCAATGTTAAAAAGCATATCACAAAACCACTGATTGCAGCCGGTGGAATTGCTCTCGGTTCCCAAATGAAAGCTGCCATGATTCTCGGAGCCGACGGTGTGCAGATCGGTTCCCGTTTTGCCGCAACCGTTGAAGCCAGTGCACACGATAACTGGAAACAAAAAATTACGGAACTTCAGGAAGGCGACACCCATTTAACACTAAAAGAACTCGCCCCCGTAAGAATGGTGAAAAACAAGTTCTTTAATGAACTGGAAGACATTTATACGGCAGGAAGTAATAAAGACTCCCTGATCGCTTCTTTGGGCCGGGCAAGGGCAAAGCGCGGCATGTTCGAAGGCGATATGGAAGAAGGCGAACTGGAGATCGGGCAGGTGTCTGCTTTAATTGATGAAGTGCTTCCTGTGGACACGGTATTTCGGAATTTACTGAAAGAATTTAACGAAGCAGGCAATCCCGGATTATAATAAAGAGGTACTGAATGGAAGGGAAGATCATTGAGGTCAGAGGTGAAAAATTGTATATCGAGTACAGCCATTCATTTAAAAACAGGCCGGTCCTGGTCTTCCTGCATGATTCCTTAGGATGCACGCAGCTTTGGCGTGATTTTCCTGAACAACTGTCAGCAGCAGTGCAGTGCAATATCCTGGTCTATGACCGTCTGGGCTACGGGAAATCTTATCCGATGTTTACGCATGAAAGAGAAAACAATTACATGGAACTGGAAGCGGATGTATTGAATGACCTTTTGGGTGTCCTTGGCATTGAGGAAGCTATTTTATTCGGTCACAGTGACGGCGGTACCATCGCGCTCATTACCGCAGCCAAGTACCCTGAAAAAGTAAAAGCCGTAATCTGTGAAGCCGGACATATTTTTGTAGAAGATGTTACCATAAAAGGAATAGAAGAAGCCTTGACAGCTTATCAGACCACCAACCTTCTGGAACGTTTACGAAAATACCACGGTGATAAAGTGGAAACGCTTATGAAAGCATGGACTGGAATCTGGCTGAGTGACCGCTTCCGGAACTGGAATATTGAATATCTACTAAAAGACATAAACGCACCATTGTTATTCATTCAGGGTGAACAGGATGAATACGGCACCATCGACCAGGTTGAAAAAACGGTTTCTCAGGTAAGAGGAAATGCGGAGACATTCATTATTCCGGATGTGGGGCATACGCCGCATAAAGAAATGCCGGAAATGGTTCTGAGCAGAGTAGCCGGGTTTGTCAGAAGCCAATTGAAATATTAATCAGAGCAGGCCATAGCTGATTTATTTTATTAGGCCGGTCATACTGTAAATAAAATTTAAATCACAGGCTTTCCATTTCAGCCAGCATGTTTTCCCTCGCTTTAATTTCATATATATCCATAAAATCCTGAGTCTTAAAAATACGTTCCAGTGCCAAGAAATGTTTCAGCACCTTTTTCCTTCCCGGCTGATACAGCAAATCAGGATAAATGGAGTATTCTTTCCTAATCTTTTTGGCATAATCAATGTAGGTTTCCAAATCTTTTCCGAGAATCGAAAGGTCTGCGTCCAGGAAATAATTTGTATCGCGGTCACCAGATTTCTGATGAAGCTTGGTAGCAATGATCTGATCTGAAATCCTTTTAATCGTATCCTTAGGGATATTTAGTTGCTGTAGGGCTGATGCCGCGAATTCCGCACTTTTTTCCTCATTTGATTTTGAAGTCGCATCGTAAATCACATCATGGTAAAAAACAGAGAATGAGATTTCTGTAAAGTTTCCGATTTTGCTTCTTAAGGCTTCAAGTTCGGTAAACATATTCTCAAGATGTGAGAGGTTATGATAGTGCCTGCCTTTTTCAGTATGTTTCTTGTCAATATCAGACCATAGCTGCCCAACAAGGATTTTGTCCGCTGTGAATAAAAAGCAGTTGTCTGAAAATCTTTCCTTCAGATTCATAAGTACCGGTTTTAAATAAAAAAAGGAACTTTTAAAAAGTTCCCTGATTTGCTTCGATGGCCTGTTTCAGCTCAGCCCAGCCACCGCCGTTATGGCCGTCTTTTAAACCCTGGGCGTTTAAATATTCCAGTGCTTTCCCGCTTCTGTTTCCGCTTCTGCAGAAGATCACTACCGGCTTTTCAAGCGATAGGATTTCATCCTTCCGGTCTTCCACTTCGCCTAACGGAATATTTTTAGCACCATCTATATGTCCGTCCATTTCCAATTCTATGGGTTCACGAACGTCGATTAATTCATAATTTCCTGATTTTAAAACTTCTGATAAAGACATATTGTATTAATATTTAAGGTTAAAATTTAGCTTTAAGCCATAAAAAAGAGCGATATAGCAATTCAATGATTAAAGTCTAAACAAATTTATAAAATAATCTTAGTTTTGCAAGGTAAAATAATGAATTCAAACGCTGAAAAATATTCGCACCTTATAAAGTCTACGGCCAAACGCTTTGGGTTTCAGGACTGCGGTATTTCGAAAGCAGATTTCCTTGAAGAAGAGGCGAGGCCGCTGGAAAACTGGCTGAAGAACAATTTCCATGGTGAAATGAAATACATGGAAAACCATTTTGATAAAAGGCTGGACCCGAGATTGCTGGTAGAAGGTTCAAAATCGGTAATTTCCCTGTCGTATAACTATTTCCCTGAAGAGAAAATCTCCACATTAGACAACTTCAAGATTTCAAAATATGCCTATGCAGAAGATTATCATGAAGTGATCAAAGAAATCCTGCGTGAGATGGTCACGGAACTTGAGGAAGAGATCGGCGAATTCGGTTTCCGCGTGTTTGTAGATTCCGCTCCGGTCCTGGAACGAAGCTGGGCCAGGAAATCCGGGATCGGCTGGGTAGGAAAGAATGCCAACCTGATTACCAAACAAAACGGCTCGTTCTACTTTCTGGCAGAAATTATCTGTGACCTGGAACTGGTTGCAGACCATGAAACCACAGACCACTGTGGGACCTGCCGGAAATGCATCGATGCCTGTCCTACCGGTGCCATTGTTTCAGAGAAGCTGGTCGACGGAAGCAAATGTATTTCTTACGCCACCATTGAGCTGAAAAATGAGATCCCCGGTTATTTTCAGGATAAGATGGACGACTGGATGTTCGGGTGTGACGTATGCCAGGATGTCTGCCCGTGGAACAGGTTTTCGATGCCCAACCACCAGAGCAAATTTCGTCCGAATGAAGCATTGAAGCATTTTAAAAAAGAGGAGTGGAAAGAGCTGACCCAAGAGCTGTTCTCGGAAATATTCAGAAAGTCTCCCGTAAAACGTACTAAATTTGCAGGTTTGAAACGTAATATTGAGTTTCTGGAAAAGCCTTCAGATCCAGATTAATATTTCTGAACATAAACTTTATCCAGGCTCATGGGGATAACTTAACTGTTCTTTACATTCAGCGGTAAAGAAGTAAAGCATTATACAAAATAAAAAGCCTTTTTAAAAAGGAAAAATGACGTTCAGAAGGTAATATCCAAACTGAAAATCAACGTTTTTTCTGTGTTCTTTTCGGAGCTACTTTTACCCTCACTTTAAATCTTTTGCTTGATTTGTTGTTTTTACGCATATTTGTCAATATTTTGTACTTAAATTTAAATAAATTTCTGTTCGGAAAAAATACTTTATAAAAACTATATATTAATTTATTACTCATACTTAAAAACATGACGGTGAAAAAAATGGCAATACTTATTCTTAAAGCTTTAGGAATCCTGGTAGGAATTGTTGTAGTGTATGTCTCATTAGGGTACCTTGTTCCCTTTATCGAAGTTCCGGCAAAAGATGACGGGCAGAAGAAAGAGATTCCGGTTTACATCTATACGAACGGGGTGCACACCGATATCGTGATGCCCGTAAAAAATAACCTGCAGGACTGGAGTGCCAAAATTCCGTTTGACAATACAAAATCCAGGGAAACGGATTACAACTTCGTAGGCATCGGGTGGGGCGATAAAGGTTTTTATCTGGATACTCCGACCTGGGCAGATCTTAAATTCTCCACTGCTTTCAAAGCGGCATTCTGGCTGAGCGAATCGGCGATGCACTGCAGCTATTACCGCACGATGAAGGAAGGGGACGACTGTAAAATGATGATGATCAGCAGGGAACAGTATAAAAAACTGGTGGAATTTGTTGAGAAAAAATTTGATCGGGATTCAAAAGGGAATTTTATACTGATCCCTACCAATGCGGTATATGGCAACAATGATGCTTTTTATGATGCTCAGGGGACCTACAGCTTTCTGGACACCTGTAACACCTGGACTAACAATGCTTTAAAAGCCGCCGGACAGAAAGCGGCACTCTGGACACCGACCGATTACGGAATTTTCCTTCATTATAAATAATATAAAAGTGATTTCTCATTCTCAGATAAGAATGAAATAAAATAAGATCAGGTCAGGTCTTTACATTCTCTTTATGCAGAGGTTCAAAGGCTATGTTTACCTTTGTTTTACAAAACCATTTCTCGCTGATTATGGTGATTGCGCATACTTTTATGTGTATTTAAATATGTAAAATCTACAAAATTGTCAGGAATAGTTTTAATATAAATCTTCAGAAGTTTTTCTAAAGTTTCAGTACTGAAATTTAAACCGGCTAAATAAAATACGGACAATTCTTAATGTGGTATTTTTATTGTACTTCAACGTCATAAAAAATAATGAAGCACCGCCTCTTCCGCGAACAGCAGCTCAACTGCGATCTGGATACTGCATGGAAATTTTTTTCCTCCGCCAATAACCTTTCTGAAATCACCCCGAAAGAAATGAAATTTGTTGTCTTGACCCATTTTGAAAATGATGAGATTTATGAAGGGATGATCATTGATTATTTTGTTTCCCCTCTATTAGGCATTAAAATGAAATGGAAGACAGAAATCATCCAGGTGGATTTAAAGAAAAGCTTCACCGATTTCCAGAAAAAAGGCCCGTATAAGCTCTGGCACCATCACCATGAATTCATAGAAAATGAAAACGGTGTTCTGATGAAAGATATGGTAGACTATGAGCTTCCGTTCGGGTTCCTGGGAGAAATTGCCCATACGCTTTTTGTAAAGTCTAAACTGAACCATATTTTTGATTACCGGTTTAAAATCCTCGAAGAACGTTTCAACAGATCATAAAAGATATGGCGACAACACAGAATACAGTCAATATTTTTTGGTTCCGCCGGGATTTGAGGTTGGAAGATAATACGGGCCTTCACCATGCTTTGGAATCAGGCAAGGATGTACTTCCTGTTTTTATTTTTGATAAAGAAATTCTGGATAAGCTGGATAACAAATCCGATAAAAGAGTCGATTATTTTCATCAGGTCTTAAGCGGAATCCACAAAGAACTGAAAAAACATAAAAGCGGGCTCCGTATTTTTATCGGGAAGCCTCTGGAGATATTCAGGGAAATAGTAAAAGATTATACGGTTGGTACTGTTTTTACCAATACGGATTATGAACCGGCAGCGGTGAAACGCGATAAGGAGATTAAAGATTTTCTTGAAGAAAAACATATTGGCTTTGAAAGCTTTAAGGATCAGGTGATTTTTGAAAAAGAGGAAGTCGTAAAAAAGGACGGGACACCATACACAGTGTATACACCGTTTTCCCGGAAATGGAAAGAGGTACTGGGCCCGGATACGATTAAAAGCTACAAGACAGATTTTTCACGGTTCCTGACCTATACCACCCCGAAATTCCCCGAACTTAAAGATCTTGGGTTCAAAAAAACGGATATTGAATTTAATAAGCCGGTTTTAGAGAAATCAATTATAGATGATTATGACCGGTACAGAAATTTTCCGGGCCGTGACCATACCACCCGTCTTGGCTTGGCCTTGCGTTTCGGGACCATCTCTGTTCGGAAATGTGTACAGTTTGCCCGCGAACATAATGAAACTTGGCTGAACGAACTGATCTGGCGTGAATTTTTTATGCAGATCCTCCACCATTTCCCGAAAGTAGTTAACCATCCGTTCAAAGAAAAGTATGAAAATATAGAATGGCGAAATAATGAAAAGGAATTTGCCCTGTGGTGCGAGGGAAAAACCGGTTATCCTATTGTGGATGCAGGCATGCGCCAGCTCAATGAAACCGGCTTTATGCACAACCGGGTAAGAATGGTTGTGGCCAGCTTTCTTACCAAACACCTGCTGATCGACTGGCGTTGGGGTGAGGCTTACTTTGCGGAAAAACTGCTGGATTATGAGCTGTCTTCCAACAATGGGAACTGGCAGTGGGCAGCAGGTTGCGGCTGTGATGCAGCCCCTTATTTCAGGGTATTCAATCCTTATGAACAGACTAAAAAGTTTGACAAAGACCAGAAGTACATCAACGAATGGCTCAGTGAAGAAGACCGGAATATTGAGCCGGTTGTAGAGCACGTGTTTGCCAGGAAAAGAGCACTGGAAGTATACGGCAAAGCGGTGAAACGTTAAATGGTCATCGGTTTTTCGCCATTTTATTATGTATTGGTAAGCCCGAGTTTTTTCAATGCCGTATCGTTCAGGTAGATTTCATCAAAGTAGGTGAGTGACTCCACATCTTTAAATTTCTGGAACAGCCGCTCGTTTTTATTGAAGGAAAGCTCAATGGATTCATCGTATGCAGCAGTGATCCTGACTACGGAATACCCGTTGTAGGCAATCCTGAATCCTTCGAAAAGGCATTTCTGCTCTGCTTTCTGATATAACTTGTATTCGTCAAAAGAGAGGCTGCTCGCAGGCTGCTCAGACTTTTTTCTGTTATGCTCAAGGGATTTCCAGGAAATATAATTTTTAGGTTCCTTCAGGATATTTCCCTTTTGATCTACCGGCACAAACATTCCCAGAGTCAGCGGTTTTTTCAGGAAATTGGCATAATTGTTCATCAGTTTTAAGGTCTGAAGATCGGCATATCCTTCATGTGAATAATATTCAATAACAAAATCCGTCATCGGAATCAGTCTGTGAGAGGCATTGATGGACATACGTGCTTTTCTTGAGGAAATTAATGATAATCTTTTAAAAAAAACGAAGATAAGTAAATTGTTAAAAAGGATAAAATTATTTTAGGGTTCCTGACCGGCGGCCGGCTGAAATCTTCAAAACAGGCTGCATAAAAAAGTAAACATAATTTGTTACGCAGTGCCATTTTAAAAAGCTTTTGAAAAAATATCTTATTTTCCTGCTATTAATTATACTCTGCTATAATATCATCCACATAACAATACATCCATCGCTCACCGGTCTCTGATGAGATGACAACAGGGTGTAATTCTTTTTTACAATGGTGTGACATATGCTGCATAGGAGAGGAGTCACAACATAATGTTAACCCACAAGTTTGGCAGGTACGTAAATGAACCCATTGAGTACCTTCTTCTACACAGCTACTGCACACCTGTTCCTGAGCTGTCTTCAGCTTTTCTATTGCTGTGATATGATTACATACATTATTATTTTCCATAACTATAGTTTTGATAAGTATTGGTGCACCTGTGTTACTGCCATTGCTCCTTCCCCGACGGCGGAAGCAACCCTTTTTACTGAATTAAACCGTACATCACCTGCAGCAAATGATCCCGGAACACTTGTTTCCAAATGGTAAGGATGCCTTTCTTCTTTCCAGCAATCGGTAAATTGATCAAGTCCAATAAGATCACTGCCGGTGTAAAGATAACCATTGGGATCCCGACAGATAGCGGTTTCGGAAGCCCATTCCGTATTTGGTCTGCCTCCAATACAGATAAATAATTTGGACGTTTCATGCCACTGCTCTGTTTCTTCTTTGGAATTGGCAATTTTGATTCGCTGCAGATAATCATCACCATCCAGTTCAATAACCTGAGAGTGATATAAAACATGTATATTACCCACAGTAGAAATTCTCTTAATAAGGTAGTCTGATAAGGTGTCTGAAAGATTGCCTTTTCTGATGACCATGAATACACGTTTTGCAAAACCTGAGAAATAAACGGCAGCCTGACCTGCGGAATTGCCTCCTCCTACAATATACAGATCTTTATCCTGACAAAAATAGGCTTCGCTGGCACCGGCACCATAATAAACACCCTTGTGAAAAAACCGGTTCTCATCCTGAAGATTTAGCCGGGCATATTCCACTCCCGTAGCACAGATATTGGTCTTGGCAACAAGCTTTTCACCTGTAGCAAAATCTACGTGGATTTTTTTATCGTAAAATGAACCTTTAACACCTTCTTTCAGAAGCAGTATTTCTACACCGAACTTTAAAGCCTGCTGCCTTGCGCGCTCCGCTAAGTTTGCGCCTGATATGCCGTCAGGGAAACCTAAATAATTTTCAATCATCGAACTTGTCCCGGCCTGCCCGCCGACTGCCTCTCGTTCTATCAAAATCGTTTTAAGGCCTTCGGAAGCGGCATAAACGGCAGCACTTAAACCAGCAGGCCCTGCACCGTAAATCGAAAGGTCGTATTCTTTGTATTTTGGTTTAGTAATCCACCCAAGAATGTTGGCAATCTCCTCCAGTGACGGGTTGACAATCACTTTTCCATCAGGAAATTCTATCATGGGATGTGCCTCGGGATTTAAGGCCGACATCTTTATCTGTCCAGAATGATCAGGTGTTAGGTCAACCCATTCAAAGTCGACAACACTTCGGTTTAAAAAGTCTCTTATTGGATAAATTTCCGATGAGTCTGGCCGACCGTACAATTTTAATTTATTCATACGTTAATTTATTTAATAGGCTCGGATACCGTTAATTTATAAAAATTAACCGGATTTAAACCTCATTTATACTGATAAAGGATCACAATATTTCCTTCGCATGAAATGCTTCTGTCATGTATTATTTTATAACGGCTGACTTTTTTAATGATATGGACTATTATCGTCAGCGCTGATATATTTTTTCAGCATTTCCAGAAGGTCTGCCTGCCTGAGAGGTTTGGGAAGGAAGTCAGTCATGCCGGAGGCCAGGCATTTTTCTTTTTCACCCAGTACATTTCCGGCTGTAACCCCTATGATGGGTACATTTTCATATCCCGGCAGAATCCGTATCTGTTGCGTCGCTTCGATACCGCTCATGACAGGCATCTGTACATCCATAAGGATAATGGAAAACTGTTTTTTCCGGCATTGTTCCAAAGCTTCCAGACCATTGACCGCTTCTGTTAAATGTGCATCGGGAGTAAGGGATTTCATCATCCTGTTATTCAATACCATATTTACCGGATTGTCATCCACCAAAAGGACTTCAAGTTCCGAAGCAAGTGAATAAGAAGCTTTCCCGGGCTGGTCCTGAGTAATTTCCACTACATTACTTTGGGCTGCCATTTGCAGGGTTTTATACAAATCATCTGATGTAATGGGCTTCAGCAGTAAATAGGCATTTTCTCTTTCGCGAATTGAGGTAATGACATCTAATTCTTCCGAAGAAGAAGAAAGCATGATAACCGGTGAATTACCTTGTTGCTTATCAAACAATTTTCTGATTTTATCCAGTGTTTCCAATCCTGAAATAAGCGGCATATGATAATCCATCAGGATTACATCGAACCGCCCTCCTGTCAGCAGGATCTGCAAAGCTTCCATTCCGTTGGCAGCCAGCGTGGATTCGATATTTTTATAGGCAAGCATGTGCTGGAGGATGATCCTGTTGCTTTCATTATCATCCACCACCAAAGCTTTTTTAATGGCCATATCGTTGTCTTCCCCCGACTCAGAAATTTCATAAGGAATTTCAATATCGAAGAAAAATACGGAGCCTTTTTCCGGTGCGCTGGTCAGCGAAAGGTGACTATTCATATATTTCAGGATATTGTTTGAGATGGTAAGTCCGAGACCTGTTCCGCCATATCGTTTGCTGATTGAACTGTTCTCCTGGGTGAAAGCATTAAAAATATATTTCTGTTTTTCGACAGGAATACCAATTCCCGTATCTCTTACAGAGAAGCGCAGGGCAATATTTTTATCATCCATCCGTAATTTTTCCACTTTCAGCTCAATCTCACCCTTTTCTGTGAATTTCACAGCATTACCCAGGAGATTGATCAGGATCTGTTTTAATCTTGATTCATCGGTGATAAGCGTTTTCGGAAGCCCCGATTCGATATTGAGAAGAAGCTCTATATTTTTTTTCTGGGACTGATAGAGAATGACATTAATGACCTGGCTCAGCATGTCATAGAGATCGCTTTTTTCAATTAAAAGCTCCATTTTTCCGGATTCTATCTTTGAAAAATCCAATATATCATTGATGATAATCAGCAGGTTCTCCCCGGATTCATTGATATATTTCAGGTACTGTGTCTGTATTTCATTTAGCGGTGTCCTGAGGAGAAGATCCGAAAATCCTATGACTCCGTTCAAAGGAGTACGGATCTCATGACTCATATTGGCCAGAAATTCTGATTTTGCCTTGTTTGCCATAACGGCTGTTTCCTTGGCGGTTTTCAGTTCCTCATTTACCCGTACGGCATTGGTAATATTCTGTACGGTAATAATGACACCTCCTACTTCATCTTCTGTGAGATACCAGGGTCCGACTTTAAGGTCGTAATGCTGAATTTCTTCCTGACTGTCCACCTTCATCGCAAAATCCCCATTTATATAAGTTTTCCCCAGCAGGGCATTGTTATAGATTTCTGTTCTTGCTTCGGGAATATCCGGGGAGATCGTAAACAGATTATTTCCGATAAGATCTACATCATTCATATTGAATTCCTCTCTCCATCTGCTGCTTACAGAAACATAATTAAGGTCTTTATCAAACATGGCCAGAGCAATAGGAACATCGGTTACGAAAGATTGCATCATGGCTTCTTTCCTGGTTATTTCAAGAAACATTTTTTTGAAGGCATCAATATCCTGAATGATTCCGAAAACCCTGTTGCAGACCTCGCCTTCAAATTCCGGAATTCCTTTTACCCTTACCCAGATCGTAACGCCGTCATAACGGACAAGCTGCAATTCTTCATCAAACGAAATTCCTTCTGTTACGGCCCTGTCGAAAAGATATTTCATTCTTTCCCTGCTTTCTTCTTTATAGAATCCGATGGCATTTTCGAAATCCGGCTGGAAATCATTTTTTATTTTATGAATTTCTTTTGTACTCTGAGACCAGAAAAGTTTGCCGGTCTCCATGTTGGCTTCCCAGCCTCCGACCTGTGCTACCGTGCTCGTTTCTTCAAGAATTTCTTTAGTGTAAAACAGATCTTTTTCTAATTTATCCCTGCGGATAAGGTCAGATTTTAGTTGTTTATAGAAAAAAACGGTAACCACAATGGCTGTAACGGCAGAGAAAATGATGAATAGAACAGTCCATTTGGAAGACCGGTTCAGATCTTTATTTTTCACAGCCAGCTGAACTTCCTCATATTTTACAAATTCCTGAACCAGTATACGGCACCTGTCCATAGCGGTCTTGTTTTGTACAAGTTCTTTTGGGGTCATTAATATTCCCTTTCTACGCTTCTCAATCAGCAAGACATCCCCTTTCATCATCATGTCCGAAGTACGCAAGAGTTCATTGAGAAGTCCCAGTTGATGCTTATCTTTAATATCCAGCCTGTTCTTATTGGAAATAAGCGACGGGTATTTCCTCAAGCTTTTATTGAAGGGTTCAAGAAAATTTTCCTGACCTGTAAGCTGATAGCCCCGGTTGGCTGTTTCTGCATCCAGGAGAGAATTTAAAACATCTTTCACCAAACTGATAGATTCCTTACTTTTTAAAAGGCTTTCCCTGTTTTCCATCTGCCTCTGTATGCTCACATAGGATGCTATAGAACTCACAATCAGCAGTAATAAAGAAAGTACCACTCCAATCTGAAGATTTCTTATAATTTTTTTCGGCATTGAAAATTAGTTTAATGGTAATGTAAAATAAAAGTAAGTCGTTTTTACTTTACTAAAATACTAATATTTCCCGCATTCTGTTTGATAATTTCTGAATAGATAAACAAGACTATGATGATTTATTGAACAGAAAAAGAAAATTTCTCCATATGGTAAAATTATAAAAACCCTTTAAATCCAATTTGGCAGGTTTATAATCAGTCCTGCCTTATAAGCTTTCTCTATATAACTTTGTTAATTGATTTTCCCAGGATACAGACCACTCGAGCAGAGCCATCAGAGGATTTGCCGTGCTTCTCCCAAATTCAGTTAATTGGTATTCTACCCTTGGCGGTACCTCCGGAAATGCTTTGCGCGTTACCATCCCATAGCCAATTAAAGTTTTAAGAGTCTGGGTGAGCATCTTGGGTGATACCCCGTTGATTTGTTTTTGCAGTTCACTATTCCGTTTGGTCCCCTGCATCAATGCCATTAAAATAAGCAAAGTCCATTTATTGGCGATCAAAGTTAGAGACTGATTAAGGATGCAGCTTTCATCCAGATTGGATTTTAAATGCAGTGCCTGCTGAAGTTTAAAATAATTATCCTCTGTTTCTACGGGTTTCTTAATCATTGGGTCCATTTCTAACTTTTAAGTGGCTACAGCACTTTAGGGTGCCTTATTGCAAATATATAGAAATGATCATAGATTTGTTATTAATAAAAGGATAATCACAATGGAAAATAACGAAGGTTTTACTATTTTAAAGAATTTGCTGAATGCATTCAATAAGGATGCAGAGACGGTATTGGAACTATTTACTCAGGAATCAAATGTTGAGTTTCCTTATGCAAAGGATCTGGGTCTTCCTTACCAAATGAACAAAGAGGATTATGGTAAACACCTTAATAATATGTTGGGACAGATGCCCGATATCCTGTTCACCGGCATTAAAGTGAATGCCTTACATGAAGCAGACTGGTATTGGGGTGAGTTTCAAGGTGAGACCACAGTACCCCGAACAGGCGCAGCATATAAGCAAAATTACGTCGTCAATTTTAAACTGGAAAATGGAAAGTTCAGTTTCTATAAGGAGTATTGGAATGTCCTGCCGGTCTTACAATCACTGATGGCAAAAGAAGAAGCTCACCGTATCATCGATAACCCTATAAAATAATAGTATGAAGAAAATAGCAGTTGCCACCGCGACAGGAAATATAGGTCGGAGAGTAGTACAGCAGATTGCTCTGAAAGGAGCAGAAACAGTCTTGCTTGGTCAGAACCATGAAAGGTTGACTAATTTAAATATCAGTAATTCAATCCCGATGGTTGCAGATATTGGCAATAAGGAACAGATGATCGAAGCTACGAAGGGAGTGGATGCATTATTTTTACTCGTCCCGCCTGTTACTGGCGCACCCAGTTTGGAAGAATGGTATCAGCAAGTCACTAATGCCGGTATTGCCGCCGTGAATGAAAACAAAATCAAGAGGGTTGTTCTCATTTCATCTCTTGGGGCTTCAACGGCTCCAACCCTTGGAACTGTGAGTTATTGTGGAGCTATGGAAATAGCATTTGATAATCTCAATGCCAATGTACTGGCATTAAGGCCGGGATACTTTATGGAAAATTTTGTACAACAGGCGAAGGATATCAGGGAAAATGGGAAATTCAGCTTCCCTTTCGACAGCAAACATGACATTCCGTTTATCAGTACGGATGATATTGGTGATGCAGCAGCCCGTTACTTGTTGGATGAAACCTGGGCAGGACATTGGAAACTGAATCTGATGGGTCCTGAGAATATTACCCTGGAGGATGTGGCAGCGCGGCTGTCAACTTTAATCAGTAAACCTATAAAGTATGTACAACAATCCTTTGATGAATTAAAGATTCAATTGAGTACCTTGGGAATTACAGGGAAAGTGCAACAGGAATTAGTGGATTTACATCATGCTCTGGGAGATCCAAATGGCGCCTATGCAACACCACGTACACCAGAAGTTTCAACGTCTACAGGCTTTGAACAGTTTGTAAAACAAAAACTTTTACCTTTAATGTAGGGTTGTAGAATCCGATACAATTAACAGTAAATAAAATTAATCGGAATCTTTAAAAATTTTCACTGATACCTGCATTTAGAATTGATTGAAGATAATATACCAAATAAATACCTATATTTAATAATGAAGAATACCACTGCACTTATACTCTGCCTATCATGCGCCGTTGTGGCTTTTCTGGTCTTGGGTTTCAATTATTTTGCCTTATATCAGTTACTTCCGATCGCTGTTTTTTACATTTTTCAACTGATGGTTTTTAAGAAAATAAAGCGTTCAGACACAGCATCTTTTATCTGCTATATTCTCGCCATATTAATATTGCTGATATTTCCGCTAACAGCACAGGTTATGTGGTATTTTGATATTAATAATCTGGCTTCAAAGTCTTCTACCAGCGGCTTGCTTTTCGTCTGGCTGCCAATCTATGCAATTCTTCCCGGAATACTAACATGTTCAGTGGCCTGGATCATTAACCGAAAACTTAAAAAATAAATTAGCATTCAAAAGATCCGGTATTTTGATGAATATTTGCAAGGCAAAATTATTTTTTTAAAGATTTCATTAATTTAAAATTATCGTCACATAAGCTTAAGAAAGCTTTTAAAGCAGGAGATAAAGGGACATCCTTCTTATAAATCAAAACGGTAGTCATCATGCCTAGTTCTTTAGGTAAGGCAAATGTTTTTATTTTTCGGTTACTGTAAAATTTGGAAATAATTTCTTTGGGAAGAAAGCTGAATCCGATACCCGATTCTATAAAATTAACCACTCCCTCAATTGAATTCATTTCAGTTTTGTGATATTTTGATATCCCTTTACTGACCAACCAAGAATCTAATCTCGCTCTGTAAACACAGCCTTGATCAAAAACAATGGCCTTCAACGGAATCTTTAAGAGTAAGTCATCCAGCTTTTTATGATTTGAAGGAACAACGGCAACTATTTCTTCTGTCTTTATTTGATATTGTTCCAGTTCGGGGATATCAATCGGTGAAGGAACAAAAGCAGCATCGAGTCTGTAGTTCAATACCGCGTGTATAAGATTTTCCCTGGTATCGGATTTGAAATCCAGATCAATATACGGAAATTGGTTTGCAAGTTCATTGACCAAATTTGGACCTTGTAAAGCAATCATGGTTTCCAAAGCACCGACTTTTATCTGACCTTTCACAACTTCATTTACGCCAATTGCTTGCTTTGCTTCCTCAATGATATGATTCATTTTTTTACTGTACATCATTAGCGTTTTTCCTGCCTGCGTTAATTCTACTTTACGCGAAGATCTGGAAAAAAGGGTTGCCTCAAATTCTTTTTCAAGATTTTTAATACGGGCGGTTACATTGGATTGTACAGTAAACATGGCTTCTGCTGCCTTTGTGAAGCTTTCATGAACAGCAACGGCTTCAAAAATTTTAAAATCATTTAAATTCATTAATCATTATTTATGATTATTAGTATTAGTTTAAATCGTTTTTACAGAACAAATATATGAGTTAATTTTGACAAAAAAAGAAATGAAGAGCATTAAATTACTGACAGCGATGTTGGTCTTAACTTTAACAAATTCAATTATGTCACAATCAAAATCAAATCTTAATAGTGAGATAGAACAATCAACTTCTCAAATTCACTTTCGTAAAATCAAAGCTAACGATCAAAATATTTTTTATCGTGAAGCCGGTCCCAAAGATGCGCCAACCATTCTCCTTTTACATGGATATCCCACTTCATCACATATGTTTCGAAATCTCATTCCCATTTTGAGTGATAAGTATCATGTCATAGCACCCGATCTTCCGGGTTTTGGATACAGCGACGCACCTGATAGAAAGCATTTTGACTACACCTTTGCTAATATGACGAAGACTATGCAGTGTTTTATTGATACATTACATTTAAAGCGTTTCGCTATCTATGTATTCGATTACGGAGCACCTACCGGTTACAGATTAGCACTCAACAATCCCGAAAAAATAACCGGAATTATTTCACAAAACGGAAATGCTTACGTAGAAGGTTTGAGCACAGGCTGGAATCCTATTAAAAAATACTGGGAAAATGATACTGAAGAAAACCGGGATGCCTTAAGGTCATCATTCGTCAGTTTTGAAGCAACGAAATTTCAGTATTTCGAAGGAGTATCCGACCCTTCACTAATTGCTCCGGAATCTTTTACTTTAGATCAATATTTTCTTGATCGCCCGGAGTCGAAAGAAAAACAGCTGGATCTATTGAGAGATTATAAATCGAATGTTGAACTCTATCCCAAGTTTCAGGAATATTTCAGAAAATACAAACCTAAATTTTTAGCAGTATGGGGAAATAAAGATCCATTCTTTTTACCTGCAGGCGCAGAAGCTTACAAAAAAGATCTTCCGGATGCTACCATAAAATTTTATGATACCGGGCATTTTGCATTGGAAACCCATGTAGAGGAAATAGGATACGAAATCATAGCGTTTTTAAACACACTTCCTAAGTAGATCTAAATGAAAACAGGAAATAATTTTTTTAACATTATAAGTAAAACCCATAATTTTAAATTGTGGGTTTTACTTAATGTTACATGCTTAATTTTTTAATAATTCGATTAAGAATATTTATTACAACGTTGCCAGGCATAGAGATGGTTCGAACTTCATACCTAAATACTATTCTTTTTAAGATGATAATCAATTTATATTTTACGTGTAAAAAATTAATTTCGTAATTATACCAGACTTTTGAAAAACTTCTTAATGTCATTTGCTAATAATTCTGGCTGTTCCATTGCTGCAAAATGTCCTCCCAGTGGCATTTCCGTCCAATGAGCAATATTAAAACCTTTCTCAACATAAGAGCGGGGTGGAGTAGGCAGTTCTTTAGGGAATTTTACGAATCCGACAGGAACTGTTACAAAGCTGTTTTCTCCGAATTGTAACGGATGTTTGCTGTTTTCACTGTACATCCGGATCGATGAATGAATAGTTTGGGTAATCCAATATAAGGTTACGTTCGCAAGCAGTTCGTCTTTTGAAAAAACATCATAGATATTGCCATCATGATCGCTCCAGGCATTAAATTTTTCGATAATCCAGGAGCACAATCCAATCGGCGAATCATTTAGACCATAAGCCAAAGTTTGAGGTTTTGTGCTTTGAATACTGGAATAAGCGCCTTCTTTGCAAGCCCAGATCTGAAAAAGTTTTTGAAATTCCAGGACTTCAGAAGTAAGTTGTTCCCCTTCTTTTAAATAAGGTTTGTAAGAACCTGGAATGTAATTCAGATGCAAACCAATTACGTTTTCAGGATATTTTAAAGCCAGCCATGTGCTTATTCCTGAACCGATATCTCCGCCCTGTGCTCCGTACTGTTGATAACCCAATTCCAGCATTAGTTTCTGCCAAAGACCGGCAACAAACTCAGAATTGCATCCGTCAACAGTACTTGCACTGGAATATCCAAAACCAATTATCGATGGTATGACCAGATCAAAAGAGAAGTTTTTATCTTCCGTTAACAAAGGGATCAGTTTTATCATTTCAATAAATGATCCCGGCCAACCATGGGTAATAATCAGTGGAATACAATTTTCGCTTTTCCCTTTTACGTGTATAAAATGAATGTCGTGATCATCAATATTTGCAATAAAATTTGGAAACGAATTTATCTCTGCCTCCACTTTTCTCCAGTCAAAACTGTTAAGCCAGTAATGGCATAATTCTTTTAAAAAAGATTGACGGGTTCCATATCTCCAATCAGAATCAGTTATCTCGTCTGTCCAGCGTGCGTTTTTAATTCTTGTCTTTAAATCGTCAAGAATATCTTCGGAAATATGTGCTGAAAATGGTTTTATCATTGTAATTTTGATCAAAATTTTATTGTTTTGCTCAAACGGCAGTGCGCACTATTTTAAAATTCCATTACACTGTCAAGCCCTCTTTTTAATCCTTTGAAAGTTCCCACTTTTTCAATTGCTAAAAGTCCGCCTTTTACGTAAGGTTCCGCACTTGCTCCGGAATCGTGACGAATGGACAGCTTTTCATCTTTTAGTCCGAAGATCGTTTCTATGGAAATAACATGACCCGGAAGTCTGACGGAATGTACCTGAACCTCATTTAGGTTTGCGCCACGACTTGCTTTTTCGCCGATCAGTTCTTCTTCGGTCACATATTGATTTGGTTTTTGAACTTTTGAAAGTCGATAGGCCAATTCTCTTGCGGTTCCACTCGGTGCATCGATTTTGTCTTCATAGGCATAATCTATAATCTCAAAGTTCGGGATGTATTTTGCTGCCATTTCAGAAAACTTTTGCAGCAGCACGACCGTAATGGCAAAGTTTCCCACAGCCAAAACAGAAGTATTGTTTTCCTCTGCTGTTTTTTCTATTTCCGAATAATCTTCATCGGTAAGTCCCGAAGTGCCGATCACTACATTTTTACCTTTTTTAAGAGTAGAAATGATATTCTTCATGGCAATGTCCGGCTTTGTATAATCCACCAATACATCAAAATCAACTTCTTTTAATGCTGTTTCGATATCACCAAAGATTGGAATGTTTGCTGAACCTAAATTTAGAACATCATCCAAAAATTCTCCCTTATGTTTTCTTGAAAGTGCGCCGACCAATTTCATATTGGGGTGGTTAAAAACGCCTTTGCTCAATTCAGAACCTGCCCAACCGGTGCCGCCTGCTATACATACTTTGATCATAATAGCTGTGTTTTGTTATTGTTATCTTTTTTAAATTTACTCAAATGATTCTTATGAATGATGCAGAACAGAATTCCTGCAGTAATTAAAATGTGAAACTGTTGAATGTCAGGTGTCAAAAATAAATAAAATATTCAAAAGAGGATAAATCCAAAATTAAGTTAGCAATGCCATTTGCCGGTTCTGTGTCATGGTCTGGCTTTATTTTATTTTAGAAACTAAATTTTCAATCATCCACTCTTTAATTGTTGTCGGTGTTGCGGTGGTCTCTGTTCTCGTTTCTGTGTCATAAAGGCCGTTACCAATTGCAGTCAACATCTCTGTCAAAGAGTTTGCAAATGCTTCGCTGGTATGATGTTCCCCCAAAAGCGTTTTTATGTAGTCCTTTTTTGAAACCTGTTGAAAACGAATAGGCTTTCCCGTTAATTCACTCATTTGTAGTGCAATTTCATTGTAGCTTATGTCTTCCGGACCTTGAACCGCAAATCCTTCAACGCCTGTCCAGGTTTTATCAATTAGAAACTCTGCCGCTTTTGATGCAATGTCTTTTACTGCGATTTGTGGCGATTTGTAATTTCCGTCAATGGGCAAAGAGAACATTCCCGTTTTTTTTAGTGATCCGATTTGGTACAAAAGGGTTTCGTAAAATACAGGGCAGCGCAATGCCCTTACCGATGCACCTGATCGGTTGATGATGTCTTCACTTTTGTGAAGTGCTGTTATAAGACCTGCCTGCAAATTGCTTTCTTTACCACTGCTTGACAAATAAACAACTCTTTCTGTACCTGCATTTTTAATTGCGTTTGAAGCCACGTTAGCAAAGCTTTCATAATAGGCATTTACGTCTTCTTGTGTGTTGCTCTGGGGCACACAAAAATAGAGCGTGTCGCATTCTTGCAGTGCTTCTGTAAATTCAGATTCATTAAGCAGAGAGCCCGTGGCGACTTCTACTTTTTCTAACATGCCGGCTGATATTTTTTCAGGGTCTCTGACAAAAATTCTAACCTGTTCTCCCTGCTCTACCAATTGTCGGAGAATCATTGCACCGGTGTTGCCTGTTGGCGTGGTTACTAAAATCATAATTGAACTTTTTTATTGTTTATTGAAGTACAAAGATGATAAGAGTATATTTTGTAAACATTGTCCTATGTTCACATTTTTAGAGCTTTGATTTTAATCTGCTTAACGTTTGAGGCGTGAGCCCCAGATAAGATGCAACCATTTTATTGGATAGTCTGGTCAGCCATTTTGATTGATTTGTCAAAACCCAGCGGACCTTTTCTATTGCTTCTAAACCTTGAAAACAATAAATACGTTCCTGGGATTTAATATAAGCTGATTCTAAAATTTGTCTGTAAACAAAAGCAAACTCTGGAACTGTGTCAACCAGATGAAAGTAGTCGTCACGGTTGATGACTAACAATTCCGAAGGTTCAATAGTCTGCATAAATTCAAATGATGCTTTTTGATTGATCAGACTTGGCAATGCGGTTCCGAAAGCATCCTCAAAATGAAAATACCTTGTTCCTTCTTCTCCGTCCTTATTAATGTTAAAAAGTCGTATGCAACCTTTATTCACAAAATAGAAATGTTTGCAAATTTCGCCTTCTTTCAACAGAAATTCGTTTCGCCTGGTCTTTTTAAATTTGAAATATGAGGAAATATAAGAAAGGGTCTTATCGTCAATTTCAGTCCTTGCCTTAAGATATTTTTCTAATGGTCTAAACACTTTATTTTTTCAGGGTTTCGTTAAAATGGCAGGTTAAGTTCCAAATTTACACCTTGCGTCAATTTGATTTATTTCAGTTTACGTGGATTGATCAAATATAATAATGGTAATCTATAACAAATTGTATGATACCGTAAATCTCCAAATAAAAAGAAATTTATAAATTCAGAAGTTCTGCTGCTGCACAATCTTCAAATCTTCAGGTTTTAAATTAATTTCTTCAGGAAGCGGTAAATTCTATTATACTTTTAATTTTTTATGCCGCTCTCCCCATTGTTCCATCTGAAGGATGATGGGCTTAAGTTCATAGCCTATTTCAGTTAATTCATAGATAACTTTAGGAGGAACTTCCGCATAAACAGTCCTTGTAATAATCTTATGTTCTTCAAGTTTGCGCAACTGTACGGTCAGCATGCGTTCAGTAATATTGGGAATTGATTTTCTTAATTCTCCAAACCGCATTTTACCATTTGTTAACCAGGAACAAATGACAAGTGACCATTGTCCGCCGATAATGCCTGCTGCATATACTTCAGAACATTCATCAGCCAAAACTTTTTTATTTTCAAAATTTGTTGACGTTTCCTTTATTTTTCCCATTACTTACCTTTTTTATAGTACCATACAATTAGCTGCTAATATACAAAACCGTATGTTAATACCCTACTTTTGTATACGAATTTAAAGAAATCGTCATATGAAAATTAAGAATTTAAATGAAAATAAGGTTCACCTAATGATCGAAAAACAGGTAAGAATTAATGAACATTCTTTTCGGATATTAGAACAGGGCAGGGGGCCTGCCGTATTATTTCTTCACGGTTTTCCGGACACCGCAGAAACCTGGAAATACCAAATGAACAGTCTCGCGGATGCAGGTTATCATACCATAGCTTTGGATTTACGGGGATTTGGGGACAGTTATGCACCTTTGGACTATCAGCTTTACAGTGCTCGGCATATTGTTGATGATCTGACAGGGCTTTTAGATTCTTTAGGGATTGAATCGGCGGTTTTAGTAGGGCATGACTGGGGAGCAGATCATGCACAACGAGCCATGTTGCTACAACCGGAACGTTTCAAAGGTTTAGTGAGTCTAAGCATTCCATTTTCCCCCAGGGCAGAAATGAGTCAATGGGATCTTTTACGTAAAAATGGTTTTGGTGAAAAATATTATGCCATGGAAATGATGGATAATGATCGGGAAGAGGATTATTTACCTGCTGAAAAAACAATTAAAAATGTTTTTTATTGGCTTTCTGCAAGTCCGGCAAAAGGCACCGGCTGGGATCCTGTTGATGCCACAAGAAATATGTTTAGATCTTCGCCCGTTGAAATTCCAGAATGGACGACGAAAGAATATATAGAAAAGACGGTAGGCTGGTTTGAAAAGACGGGTTTTCAAACAGGAATCAATCATTACAGAGCTAATCAGACCACATTTGATGAAACCTTGTATCTGAAGGGTAGAAAGATTGAACATCCAAGCCTTTATATCTGGGGCAGAGAAGATGGTTTATGCAAATTTTTTCATCCTGAAGTTTTGACACTTGAAGAACTTCAAAAAAATCATCCGGGGTTATTAAAACAGGTAGCGCTAGAGAACGTCGGGCATTGGCCGCAACATGAAGCTTCACAGGTTGTAAGTGACGAAATACTGGACTTCTTATATAAAATAGATTTTACCAAATAACCAACATGTTCCGATTATTTAGCACGATAGTATTCATTATAATGACTTCCATCATGTATGGACAAAAGAAAAATTACCAAATAAAAAAACAAATCAAAATGGACAATGCAACCATATTACACAAAGCCAACGAATTTGTAAAAAGGGGAGAATATGAAAGTTTTCTGGCTTATTGTACAGAAGATACCCAGTGGGTTTTTATAGGAGAGCGTACTCTTAAAGGAAAAGGGGAAGTACGGGAGTATATGAAAGAGTTCTATTGGGAACCGCCTTTTTTTACCGTCGAAACGACGATCGAAGACGGTAATTTTGTAACCGTGACAGGTGAAATAAGCTTGAAAACCAAAAATGGAATCCTTAACCATTATGAGTATTGTGATATCTGGCGGTTCGAAAATGGAAAGATTGCCGCTTTGAAAGCCTATGTTGTAGAAAAGAAGGTACCCACTGATCACTCTTTGCATCAAACCGGATTTAATTTGGAAGATGCTATTTATAAAAATGACTTACGTTTGGTTGAAGCGCTTTTAAAAAATGGTAACAATGCAGAGGTACCCAATTCTAAAAGACTTACGCCACTGATGATAGCTTCCGGTCTCGGACACCTTGAAATAGTTAAGCTTTTAACGGCCCATGGAGTGAATATCTTAGCCGTTGATCCTGACATGGGATCTACGGCTTTACATAAAGCGGCTCAATCAGGACATCCGAAAATTATCCAATGGTTATTGGAGAAAGGGGCTTTTATTGATTTTCAGAGCCCTGTCATTGGAAATTCACCGTTGATGGATGCGATACTTTATAAACAGGAAGCAGCTGTTAAAATATTGTTGGAACATAAGGCCAGAATTGAACTTCGGAATAATTTTAATGAATGTGCTCTGGATATTGCCCACCAAATTAATCATGCTTCAATGATCAGCATCATTAATAACCACAAGAATAATTTAGAAAAAGAAATCCAATCTCAAAAATTAGTCCGGGCCATTAAAGATCATGATATTAAGACGGTAAAAGATCTTATCGATAGAGGAGGAGCCCATATCAATGAGCGGATACCAAGGACGGGGAATTATAATGATGATTTTACGCCGCTCAGTATGGCAGCAAGTATGGGCCATGAGGAAATTGTTCTTTTATTACTCGGTGCCGGAGCCGATATCACAATGCTCAGCGGATTAATGGGAGCTACCGTATTGCACGAAGCGGCGTACGCGGGTCATGCAAAAGTAATTGATGTATTGATGCAGTATACAGAAGAAAAATCATTGGAAGGCTTAGATATAAATGCGCAGGGTCTGTATAATGGAATGACTGCCCTTCACGATGCAGTATGGCAAAATAAACCGGAAGCAGTAAAAATCTTAGTTGATAAGGGAGCCGATGTAAACTTAACTTCCCATTCCGGACTAAAGCCTTTGGAGCTTGCAGAACTTTTTAACTACAGCGGAATCATCCGTCTTTTAAAAGATGCTGAGAAAAATAACCATAGTGAAGTGCCTGATTCTGTATAGGAAATATTTTTTAAAGAACACTTTAATAAAACTCATGTTACCCACATACAATGACAAAAGCAGGGAACCGAAAAAAAAATGAATTTAAAATTAATATTCTATCTCCTGTTAAATTATTTTTTTTATACTGTAGCGGAGGCAGAGCTTATTTAGTGCTGGAAGTCAATACTGCCGTTTATTCGCAATAATTGAAAATATACAGTTGGTTTAAATACAATATGGTATCGCTTTTAATTATATAATTTATCTTTTCGCTGATTGATTTCAGGATAAGCCGGTGATATATTTATAGTGATTTATTAAAAAAATGAAGTTTTTAACAATAGGAAAATCATTTTTTATGCAGGTGAAAGATGATTTAATTTTTCAAAGCTTGAAATAAACACGACACGTGTTGTCGTTGTAGAGTTTGGTTTACCTACTTTAGCATACAACCTAAGAAAGAAAGTTAACTTTTTCTATGTCAATTGAGCCTAAATAAAAATCCGCCTCACCAATTTCCTGTGAGACGGATTTTTAATCTTGATAAAGCAGATCCGGAAAAGCGGTTAAAAATCTATTTTAAGTACTTTCCGATATACAATTTAAAACTTATAAACAAGTGCATTAATGTTCATCCCTGCACCTACAGAAGCAAACAATACGACATCATTCTTCTTGATGTTATGATGTTCCAGTTCATCCTTCAGGATCATGGTCAGTAAAGTAGGGATTGTGGCTACGCTGCTGTTTCCGAGCTTGCTGATGACCATAGGCATGATGTTTTCAGGCGTGGGAACATCATAAAGCTGGTAAAACCTGTCAACAATCGCTTCGTCCATCTTTTCATTGGCCTGGTGGATGATGATCTTACTCAGGTCATTGATCGAGTATCCGCTGCTGTCGAGGCATCTCTTCATTGCATCCGGCACATTAATCAGTGCGAATTCATATATTTTTCTCCCGTCCATCTTAATATATTTGGTGTCTGGGCAGCTTTCAGTATTATAGGATTTTGCAAAAAACAGGTAATCCTTTTCATTAAGGGTATGGGAAGCCGACAAATGGGACCTGATCCCGGAATCATCGTCAGGATTGGCCTCCAGGACTACGGCACCGGCACCATCAGCATAAATCATGCTGTCTCTGTCATGCGGGTCTACCACACGGGACAGGGTTTCTGCACCGATCACCAGGCATTTTTTGGCAATACCCGACCGGATGAAAGCATTGGCCTGGATCACGCCTTCAAGCCATCCCGGGCAGCCGAACAGTACATCATAAGCCACACAGAAATTATTCTTTATTTTCAGCATATGCTTCACTCTTGAGGCAAGGCTGGGAACCGCGTCCGACTGGATCGTACCGAAACGGACATCTCCGAAATTATGGGCGAAGATAATATAGTCCAGGGTTTCAGGATCCACTCCCGAATCTTCTATGGCAGCCCGGGCTGCTATAAGGCCGAGGTCTGAAGTTACCTGGGTATTGTCTGCATACCTTCTCTCCTCTATGCCGGTAATTTTCTGTAATTTGCTCGTAATAGTAGCGTTGTCATCTTTTAACACAACTCCCTGTTCATTTAGGAAAATATGGTTGTCAAAAAATAAACTGGTGATGGTTTCTGAGGGTATGTAATTTCCTACACCTGTGATTTTGCTTGTCATGTTCAAATAAGATCTAATCTTTTTCTGTAAAATAAAATAGCTGAATATGAGTTCAGCATGATGTCAGTAAATCTCCTTCATATAAAAAAACAAAAGCACATTAATGATATCGGTACGGCAGAATAAGCCATTCATGATATCATCAGATTCTGATTATATTTCACCAATTCGTACTGTTTCTGAAATTAAATAACAGATCCTTAAGAATGATAAAATATCAGAAATTTTTGTGTTTTCGCAATTCCCGATAAAGGTAATCATTAAAAATAAATAAATTCCATAAAAAGCCGGTATCATAAAAAAATTAACATAATTAACAAGGGAATGAATACAATAATAGAATCCGGATGTAATTTCAGAATAGATAGGAATACATTCTGTTGCAGAACCGATTAATAAACATCAACAAATATATATGACCAGTAATTACCTGAAAATATCATGTTATTGGAGTGGAGTTCGATAGAAACCGAAGAATGCCTTCCCCACAGAATTGATCCTGAAGCCAATTGATATTTTGTAAATATCAGCATCGATTAAATGCCTGTTTAAATTTAATATAGGAATTTTAAAAAACTTTTAAAGCTGTTTCCAAATCTTCTTCCGCTGATTTTTAGATTTTGGATATGAGTGAAAATTGTGTAATCACCATCATCTGCGGGAAATTAATTATGAAATAAATTTAACAGGCTCTGAGACATCACCAACTTAGCCTTTAAAAAATAAAAGACGTTTTGCAATCCGGTATAGGGTGCTTATGTACACTATATTAAATACAGAGGTCCTGCCTTCCGTCAGTATTAAAAATAAAAACCAATGGCAGTAAATGATATTTTCCCTCTGCCTGTATACAATGCAATTATCCACCGTTTTCATTGGTATCCGGACAAACGGTATCTGAACTTACAGCTCTTTTTCCAGAATCGCTATAATCCTGTCGATGACATCACGTTTTTTGGATTTCTTAGTGTATTCGGCTTTGGGTTCAGAAACAATAGGCTGTTGTTCTTTACTGAAGAGGGCATACAGATCGATATCCGGATGCGTTTCAATATACCATGACAGAAAATTAAGAGGCATCGCGTTCTTTCCTGAAAAATAAAGCTGGATGGATTGTGGTGTAACCCCGTAAGCGTCGGCTATATACTTCATGGTTTCTCCTCTTTCCCTACTGTACTCCCGTATCTTCTCGTAAATTTTCATTATGAATAAAGGTTTTTCTCTCGTTATTAAAAAAATAAAACAATAATTTATTGTAAAATATGCAACAATATGTTGTTTTTCAAATATATAATCGTATATTTGCTTTACTATTGTGTTAAGAAACACAGACACAAAATTACGAAAAAAGGTTTAACAAAATTATTCATTTATATGAGCAAATTGTCGACCCCAAAAAATCAGAAGGTGAACGATGAAAAATTTGATTTCATTGATCAGTGGTTACCGGCGCGTTACACAAGTTCAGTAAATTTGATCCTAAAAGAAGATAAGAAAGACCCTGCCTACATAAGGCAGGTAAAAAAAACAAGAACTGATGACAAGAAAACGATAGATGCGCTTTACAGAGTGGCACAGCTCAATAAGCTACAGGTAGAAGACTGAAATCCTATATTAAATACAAATTTTACAGACCAGGAATGACCGCACGGGCAAATCTGCCATCTGCCGATCAATGCAGTGCGGCCATCAGGCAACAGTACAGCTCAGTTTCTGAGTGTGGTTATTAGTTTTTAACCGGCCGGCACCTGGCCGGCCGGTTTTTCTGCAACACAATATGAATTATGGAAAAAAATGACATCATGATCACGGAATGCTTCAAATGTGGAGCCCGTTATGAAAACTATTTCAGAGCATCACCCTGCTGCAGGTCCATCATCCTGAAAGTGGATGAACAGGGAAACCGCACCACCATAACTTTTCTGAGCGCCCTTTCCCTGCCCGGATCAGACTTTGTTAAGCTGGAAAAGACGAAAGCCGAAGTTTCCTAAACCCCTGTAATCCGGATACTATTGGCTTTTCAGCTCATCGATCAGTAAGGTTCGCCAGTCAGCAGGATATTGGCGTTGAAGTGAGATGCCCAATGTACCGCTATATTGATTCAAGAGATAACATAGCTGTAATGACAGAAGGGTAGTGCTGGGATCATAGGCCATCAGAACTGGTTGAAATTTAATTATGAAATTAAGATCCGTTTCAATATATCGGTCTCAGTAAGTATTCCTGCGGATAGGAAAAGTATGCGTTGTTAACAAATCAACAGCAGCCTATATTCGCCGTCATTTTCATCCGGTGCCCGGTGGATACAGGGCAAAACCGTCTGGTTGGGATGGTCCACGGCCAATCTCCAGAGATGGCCCCGTCCTAAATTAAGCGGCTGTGCATCGGGCTTGGCCTGATAATGCAGGTCGAAATAATTTTCCTGCAGAAAGGTGTCGAAATCTGATTCCGGGCCGTTATGCAGCTCTTTAAGCTTTTCCCGTATTTCAGGAATCAGGATTTTCTGCGTTGCCTGTGCGTTAGGCAGGATATCACTGGCAGCACCATGGTAGGTGCATAAAAAAGTATCCGCTCCAACAGGCGAGCGGTCAACATGATAGGAATACACATCGGTGGAAATGAAACCCAACTCCTCATCCCGCTCATAGTTCTTGAGTAAATTGAGTGAAGGCGATGCTCCGGAATCCGCTAACAGCTCTAAATCATTCAATATAATTTCCCTCGCTATATTTCCTTGTTCCGATAACTCCAGTCCTGAAAGGTCTTCAACAGAAACTTCTGTGATGTTCTCTTTTAACCGGAGCTTACTCACAATTTCTTTGAAATCCCCGGCTAAGTTCCGTTCCCAGCACAGGGCATTCACCGTTTCCTGAAAACGGGTGCTGACAAGTTCGGAAAATGTAGAAACCGTTCCGGTTTGGGAGGTGGCAGAAAATCTATGGCTCATTTAGTAACGGATATTCGGGTCTGTTTATTATGTAACGCTATGCAAAAATAATGAACAAGCGGGAGATTTGCAGGGAGACCGGAATTTTTTTTCACAAAATACCATGAATGCATCCTGTGCCTCTTTTCTACCTTAATCAAAACGGCATATCTCTCCCGACTGCTGCAAAGTCTAAATTCCCTCATTTTTCTGCTTTTTTAAGATAGTATCGGGAAATATAACCTATTTTCTCCGGGTGTTCTTCGGGTCTTGTTCGGTAGTTCTTCGGAAAAATCCCCTGTTTTCCGAAGCCGATCCGTAGAAAACCCGAAGCAGACTCGAAGAAATGCAGGTTAATACCGGTCATAGGCTGCCAAAACCTGCCAAAACCGGACACAAGCTGCCAAAACCTGTGCAGGCTATTGAAAATTAAAAATCCTGTGATACCTTTGTTCCGTTAACCCAAAAAAACAATACCATGGCAAGAATCACAAAAGAAATCCTTTGGCGGTCTCAGGCAAAGCAGGAACGGTAGAGCAGGTACCTATTGGCAAGGCAGGATATCATCGGAAACAGTCCAGGTAACTGCGGTTTTCATACCATTTGAAGAATAGATTATAAGATACAAATACCTGACATACCTATTTTGCCGTTCATTTTCTAATCCATTTTGAAGTTCAGCTGATCTTCGGTTAAGGTAATGGGATCAGTCATTATCTGTCGCAGTTTTGCGTCGGTTGCCGCTCTGAAAGAATTGACGAATTGGTTAAGCCGGTCCTCATTTTCAGGAATAAAAGAGGCCGCATTATTTTTTGCATTGTCCTGGAATTTTTTAATGACCGGTTGCATTAATGAATTGTAATTTCTGCAGGCGAGCTTTAAGTTGTGAGGCGTTTTACCGATGAAATGTGCCAGTGCTTTCGCTCCATAGATTGATAAGGAAGCGCCCATACCTGATAAAGCGGTCGGACAATAGCCTGCATCACCCAATAAAACAAGATTTCCATTCACCAGGTCAGGCGAATTGACCATCCCCATTTTATCAACGAACATGATTCCTTTATCAGCAAAACGGATCAGCAGCTCCTGTACGTCGTGGCTGTATTGAGTGAAAGAATCCTGTAGCATGCTTTGGGCATTCTTTTTTACGGTCGTTAGGTCACCGGTATGATGGATATAGCATTGAATAGCGATTTCATTATGCGCGACCGGATATATGGAAAGCATTTTATTGACATCAATATAGATTTTGAAAGAACCGACTTCATACGGGTGCTCCAAATGTAATTTTCCACCCATATACAACGTATTGAAATCTTCCAACCGGGAATCTTTAAAATACCGTTCACGGCTTGAAGAACGCAGCCCTTCCGATATGATCACCAGGTCAGCCTCCATCTCTTTTCCATCTGACAATGTGGCGATGGCGGTATCTTCTTTTTGAACAATACCGGAGACCGTTGTATCGAAAATCAAGTTCACGTCATCTTTAATATCTTCATACAGGACATAGTGAAGTGCGCCTCGGGAAATCAGTAGCGAAGGATCGATATGTTCATTCATTTTTTCATAGCTTATGCACTGAATAATCTTATCGTTCTTTTCCATGAAACTTACCAATTTAGACGGAGAAGATGTTTCTCTGAGTTTTGCCGTAAGCCCCAGCTCATCCATAATCCAGACCCCAAAACTTTTAAGTGAAATAAGAAAGCCCGCCTTGGTAAAGGATGATACCCGGTCGGTCACTGTGACATCAAACCCTTGTCTGGAAAGACACTTTGCTGCTGTTAATCCTGCAATGCCGCCTCCTGATATAAGAATCTTTTTTTTCATTATAATTTTTTTTTAGGTTATGCTGCAAATTTATTTATACATTTAGGGATAAAATAGTTTCATAAATAGTAAAAATAGTCCATAAAGAAATGAGTGCATCAGAAAACAAGCAGCAAATGCTTCATCTGGCGGGCAAGCTGGGAATCCCTGTGTCTGAATTTGACAAAGAATTTCATTTTTTGCAGCTCAACGAAATCCATATCGTTGATATGCTTCCTGAAATGCTGGTCATGGTCCGGTCACTGGTAGCAGATAAAACCTTTTCTTACAAAAGAAAGCCAATTGATGCCGTTGAAAAAGGACTGATGTTTTCTTTTCAGAACATTATTAATCTACCTATGTCTGAGAAAACACAGGAAGAAAAGCCCTTACAGGCTCGTCCGCATGTCCGCATAACACCTCTTGACTTGGAAAGCGAAGTCTTATTTACAAAAGGGATCAACATTACCCAGATCACGATTTTGATCGAACTCAATTATCTCAAAAATTTCATTGGTAACAGCCAGAACAAGTTCGGCTATCTTTTTAATGATGAAAAAACATTTTTCATTGAGGAATTTATGTCGCCGGAAATGGCGGAGGTCGTCAATGAGATCGCAGATACGTCATCAGTGGCAATCCTTCCTGAAGCCTATTATAAGTTAAAGGTCTTACAGCTGCTCTATTTGCTTTTTAAAAATCTTTCGGAGAGGCAGGATATGACCCATCAGAGCCTGCGGGGTGATGAAATAGAAGCGGTGTACAGGGTACGTGACAGAATCGCTTTGTCTTTGGACCATCCGTTACAACAGAATGAACTGGTTGCTATTAGCGGAATGAATTCCCTCAAGCTCCGAAAGCTCTTTACACAGGTTTTCGGAAAAGGGATTTACGAGTATTACCAGCATTTGCGCATGCAGGAAGCAGCCCGACTGATACAACAGGAACACCTGTCTGTCTCAGAAGCCGGATATCAGTTAGGATTTTCAAATCTCAGTTATTTCGGAAGGCTGTTTGAAAAGCATTTCGGGCTGAAACCCAAAAAGTGGAGTGCGCAATATAGATTAAATAAAACTTAGGATCTGTGATAGTATACATAGCGGCCATCTAATTTTTGTGACATCCGATTCCCGTTAAAGGGTCGTTTTTAAAATTTGTTTTTTATCAATGTTTTGGGGCTTTGCGATGGGTGTGTAATCGAAGTATAAATATTCAATTTCGTATGAAAGTTCACTATGGAGAAACTCCTGTTGAATTTGGTATTAAATCCGCCATTTTGCCAAACTGCTGTTGTATGCTGGCTTTCTGTCTATTTCTGTAATATCAGGTCTTTTAAATTAATACGGCCGCAATTGATTTCTTTATCACCTGATTTACTATGGCTTTTTGAGCCATCAGCTTTTATTCTGTAGAAAAGATTTTGTACATTTAAACTCAGTTCTGTTCTCATCGTTCCGTGTGCCCCTTCCGTTAAGCAAAGTATAACCGTATAAAAGCCATTTGATTCTTTTGGCTTGATTGTCCTGTGTAAAGATGCCGGTTTGTGAATGTTGTTATCTAAATAAGATTCTACATTCGTCAGACCGTAAAGAAATAACGGAAATTTCTCAAAAGTCATCGTCTCATCAGGAACTAAAACTTCGTAATATTTACCGGGTAAAGACGGAATTTCATACGACTTTAAAGGAAAATCTATTGTTAATTCGAGTGGATGATCTGTTTCATTTATGATTTGTGTCCAAAAAACAGCATAATTATAATGATCGCCATTTTTGTCCGTATATTTTAATCCGCCTCTTGGAAAACCATTCTTTATTATAACGTTCTTACCATCACGGTCAACATATTTATATCCGGTGTAGAGGTCTTTGTCATTAAATGTATTTTTATTGTGGATCTTTTTGATCGGATCTAAAGCTTTGGTTTCGATAATATCACTTTTTGAATGGTCAGATTGTTTACAGGAAAAAAGTCCCGCTGTTGCTATAATAAACGTTAATATAATTTTTTTCATCTTCAGTATTTTTCCTACGGTTGAAAGCTGAGCTTTCGTACAGCATGCAAATTTATATATGGTGTTAATATAAACCGGCTTAAACTTTTTTGAGAAAAAGAGTTCCGTGAAAATCAGCATTTATAGGCTAACGATGATAGAAAAACGAATTGTAATCTTCAATTTTGCATTCAGGTTTATTGGGATACAGCCGTTGATGTTTACAGTTTCACCATACTTTTGTAACCTCTTTAGCCGTAATTTATTTTATTTTTACGAAAGTGATTATATTTTCATTTTTGGAATGGTCTGAAAAACCAATTTTTATAGTATCAAGTTTATTCCGCACCGCATAATTCCCATAATCAATGGACAGATTGCTGCTTTCAATTCCTCCGTTTTCAGAATAAAAATTAATATAGTCGTAAAAATCATCTTTAAAATCATATTCAAATTCTTTTCCTGTTTTAGAATTTTTCAATTTAAATATAAAATTAAAGACATTTTTATTAAAGGTTTTGTCCCTTTTTGAATTGAATTTTGTTGAAGTGAATGCTTCATCAATGATGTATTCAGTATTATTTACCAGTACGGTCTTTTTATCTGGTTTGTAGATGTCAAATAAAAGCCGGCCGGCTTTAGCTTCAGCAATAGTCTGTGGTAAAAAGGAAGTATCTGACCCAGCACAAGATATTAAGACTGATAAAGACGAAATATAAAAAAGTATGTATTTAATTTTCATATCGTTTTTTGGGAATTATTCTTTACCGTTTGAATTTTTTGACGGTCAGGGAACGTATGGTCTTTAGTATTTAACAGTCATTTTGAAGACCTTTATCTTCTCACCATTTTCAGATGTTACTTCTAACAGATAGTTCCCGATGACCAGCTTGCCCTGTAAGTTAAAGTGATTGGTTTTCTTCTTTTCAAAGGGAGCCTGATACACTAATTTTCCGGACATATCAAACACGGAAAGGACTGTCTTCTGCTTTTCCAGAACGCTTCCTGAAACAGCAAAATTGCCGTTATTAGGGTTATCGTACAATTGGAGATCTCTGTTTTTAATGGCATCATCAGAGGCCGATAATTCACGTTTCGAACTGAATTTGGCAATAAAGCCGAAAGGTAATGACGGATAAGGATTAGTCATATTCGGGTAGGCAGCGCCATTGGTGCCTATTCCGGTAGGTGATCCCGTAACTCCCCACAAAATAAGGGCGCCGTTGCTTAAGAATCTTGCATTGATGTATTCTCCAAGATTACTACTTCCGGCCCCGCCATAATAGGAAGCCCATTGCCTGTTTCCGTTACCATCAAATTCTGCGAAATACATATTGGTAAGCGCCGGGGAAATATTGGGAACTGTAGTGAGAAAAGCCCCGGGAGTTGAGATATTACTGCCAGCGCCATAATGAGTTCCTGTAATGACAATTCTATTGTCTAGTATGGTTAAGTTGTCAGTTCCGTTAATCAAATCATACCCGTTACTGCCAAAGTAGGTACTCCAGACACGGTTTCCGGTTAAATCAAACTTGCTTAAAAATAAATCTCCGTTGGCTACCTGCCCTTTAAATGCACCCGGAGTGGCAAAATAGGTAGGGTAATCATCATCTTCATTTTGTCCGCTGACATAGATGCCTGTAGCATTGACTTCAATAGCACTGATGCCTGAACCGGTATACCACATTGGGTTAAGCGGGGTCCCGTAAAACGTTCCCCAGACTTTTTTACCGGTATTCGCATTCCATTTCATGATCATATTCTGCGCCGGTGAATCAGGCTGAAATGTACCCGGATTGGTAAAGTTCCCCTGCATAAAAGAAGCATACTGAGCAGCAAGATACAATTCGCCATTGTAAAATTTAAAGTCAAGGATTCCCGGGGTTGAAAACGTGCCCCATAATTTTTGTCCTGAGGAATTTAATTTAACAACATAGGAATTATTCTGCAAAATTCCCGAGATGAGGTAGGGCTCGAAATTTTCCTGAAAAACACCAGGTGTCCCCAATCCCGGAATATCATATTGTGTTTGACCCAGCAGATAAATATTCTGATTTGAGTCAAATCTCATACTTAGCGCTTCATTATTACTATTATTGGGAAGATAAGTAACCCAGATCACATTATTATTTGAATCCCGTTTTGTAAGAATCCGGGTCAGATTACCAACTGTATCCGTGTTTTGTGTAAGCCATACGCCGGGAGTCGCTAAATTTGAAACCTGTGCCGGTATATTTTTCAAAGTATAGACATTATCGAGTGCATCAATTCCCACGACACGCTCAAAATTATTTATAAGCCCATTATAGTCTCCCCTAAGCATCTGACCGGCAGATGAAAACTTGGCCGAATAATAATTTGACGGTCCTGTAAGCACTACCGGATTGCCTCCGCCTGAAACAAACTGATTATAGTATGATGCGCTGTAACCGCTTTCAAATGTTGTCTGGCCTATGACATGGATATTGTTTTGAGAGTCTTTAAATAAAGAGGTTCCGATTAAAGAAAAATCTCCCAGGTAGGTGCCGGAGCCTCCTACATAAGTTCCCCAGTCTCTTTCATAAGGAAAAGTGGACTGTGCCTGATGATAGCTGCCAAAACAGATCGCCGATAATAATATTAAGAGTTTTAATTTCATGGTATGATTAATTTTTTCAAATATACTTAAAAATTTTACGGCCTGAAAACTTGAATCAACCCCGCAAACTGACATATATTATATCCCAGTATTGGTTGTTGTTGTTGTTGTTGTTGTTGTTGTTGTTGTTGTTGTTGTTGTTGTTGTTGTTGTTGTTGTTGTTGTTGTTGTTGGGGAATTTAACTATGATTCGACAAAAGATCATTCTGGAATTTAATTGTCCACTTTATGTTACAGGGTTATTTTCCGCATAAATTCAGGAATCTATCGTATCATTTTTTAACTTTATTGATTTCAGTAATGTTAAAATCTAAAGATTGGATAAGCTATATTCAACCCTTTAATTTTATTGATTTATAAATTTTACAGTGAAACTTTCTTATTCAAGGGATATTTTCAGAAAATGGATTACAGGTTCCTTTGATGAAATTTTAGCTGATAATCTTTTACTTCAGATAGGAAAAAATAAATATTTTAACCATGAATTAATAAAAGACTGGAAAAAATTATATCATTTGTTTCTTCACTTTTTTATTTTATAAATCATACCTTCTTAAGCACAAATAAGATGATGAATTTACATTTCTATGCTGCCAATTATATTTGTATCTTTTATTGAGATTCAGCTTTTATTAATGTTTTGAGGCTTTGCAATGGAGAAGCAGTCGAAGTATGGATCTTTAATTTTTCACAAAATTCAATAAAGGAACTACCGTTAAATTTAGTATTGAACCTGACATTTTTTCAAGTTGATGTTATATGCCCTCTTTGTGTTTATTTCTGTAATATCAGGTTTTTAAATTAATATTCCGCAATTGATTCGTTTATGGCTTGACTTACTATTGCTTCTTGAACCGTCAACTTTTATTTCATGAAAAGATTCTGTCTTTTTAACTAAGCTCTGTTTTCATCGTTCCGTGTGTTCCTTCAGTTAAACAAAGAATTATTGTATAAAAGCCATTAAATTCTTTAGATTTGAAATGTTGATTTATGAATGTTGTTAGGTTAAACTGTAAATATAACTTGGAGAGATCTACATTATTTGGCTTTTACTGTTTTATCTCAGGAAAATAAAATTTTAAACAAGTTTTTTATTTAACAATTAATTTTTCAGTATAATTTCCCCCATTTCCGGTATAGGTTTTTACAAAATATACTCCTTTGACCAGATTCTCAATATTGATTTCCTGAGTATTTCCTTTTTTCAAAATCAAACTTCCTTTAGCATCATAAACTTCAACTTTCTGAGCGGTATCACTCAAATAAACCACAGAGGTTGCCGGGTTAGGGTAAATTGATTTTTTCCTGTCCTTAAAATTTTCAGAAGTGCCCAGCTGGAACGGAGTGGTACTGATTTTAAAAAGCCCTTTCTGTGTTGCTGTTTCAGCATGAATATACAAATGGTTGTTATACGCGATCATAGGAGCCCCATATTGATTGATTTCGGTGAATGTATTATCCGGCAGAATAGGGATTGTATTGGCAGATGTTCCATCCGAAGTATAAATATTCAAGTCCCAGTTACCCGGATTGTTATTGTTCACTTTCACAGAATAGATAGTATTGTTGAATACAATAGGAGACCAGCGGCTTATTCCTTCAGGTCCCGGGTTGATATCTTTCAGCAGGCTTGTTCCAGCAACGGTTCCGTCTGTTTTCCATACTTCGCCTCCATAAGCTGAAGTATATACAATATCATATGCTGCATTATTATATACTAACGGAGATGAAGAAATAAAGGGAATACTGGTTAAGGTCGGTGCATTGGTTCCGTTTGATACATGCAGGCCATTGGTATTGGCCATATAGATATTCCCGTTCAGTACAAAAGGTAATCTTACCTGAGAATTGTAAGTGGTAAGGGCATCAAACAGAAAACCTGCATTGGCAGTATTTGAGGTCAGGTTTACAGAAGCGAATTTAAAAGTATTATTGGCTACCAGAAGATAAACCAGGTTATCATTGATTTTTGTAACGTTATGGATGAATATGCTTACATTAATCGGTGTGTAAGGGGCTGTATATAAATTCGTACTCACAGCAGGATCGGTAAGCTTTTCAATCCTTCTGTAATTGGCTAAGAAATATAACTCGTTATTGTATTCATAAAAACCTCCCATATCATAAACGTCAATGGTATTGCCTGCTCCGATTTTGAACTCGCTGACTACTCCTGTTGTTAAATTCTTCACATACGTTTTTGATGAATTGTAATTATAGAACAGATAATTTTTGAATATATAAAAATTCTCACAATAAGGAGCTTCGGCAGTAGTAATATTGGTGGTAAGATCAAGCTTAAACAAAGAGCTACCGCAATTGAAATAAATAAAGTTCTGGTAAAACATCAGATTACGCGGTCTTGCGAAAAAATAGCTAGAAGATGCCATTGCTGAAGACGTAAATACAAACACCTCATTATTATCAAGATTTACCCTTGTCAGCTGGTACCTTTGGATACCGTTGATTACCTTTGTGGTATAACAGTATAGAAAATTATCTTTCTTCAAAATAGGAATCATAGCCTGGTCTGTTCCGTCAAGTCCGGAGTCTGCAGGTGAAGGTATCCAAGTTATGGATTGAGCAAAAATATTCAGTGAAAAAATAATCAATAAAAGGAATAATTTTTTCTTCATTTTTTTTAGTTTTATCGTTATATTATATAGAATCAGCTAATTTATACATTTTCACGAAAAAACAAACCCGAATAGGTATTTCATTATTTTTTATCGTTTTTTGAAATTTTTTATAATTACATAGATGAGATATTTAATTAATTTTATTGCTTTGCGTTAATTACCACTCAGACATTCAGTAGTTTATTTTAATAAAAAAGGAATCTGACTATTCAATCAATAATAAAACGCGAATGAACTGAGAAGGAAGATTTTAAAATTTATATTTTTGATTCATCTCAATTCGTAATATACACAGCCGCTTGAAATTTGCGAGGGGGTATACATAGTTTAAATTATAAGCCCGGAAACAAAAGCTCCAAAGCCACGGGACTTTGGAGTGCGTTTTTAAAAACTGACCCTGATGTCGGCAGGCGTTTCCATCCTGATGGTAATCCTCGTAGACTCGTCAATAAGCTCAGGGTTTGCTGCCGCAAAGGTACCGTCTTCTTTCTTTTCCTGTACTTTAATGTCCCCGAAGTCGACTTCGTCTTTGGGAATCTCGATGAAGTAAGCATTTGTTTCCTCATCATGGGTAAAATGTTCTTTTTTGAAATCAATAAATTGCATAGTGATAGGGTTTGTTTAAAATTAATGTTAGCAATAATTGTGACATTCTGTAATATCCATGATATAAAGAGTTTTTAGCCGGATCTGTTTTTACACAAATTTTCCTGCTCTATCATTATCTAAAATGTATTCAGTACCGGTTTAGTATATGGCGTGATGTCGTTGCCTGTATACAGAATTAAACAAAGAGAAGAACATCTGCATAAATGCATCAAAGCACCTTTACAGGATTTCATTAAAGAGGCAGTGCTGCTGAAAATATTAAATTTTTATGATATGCTTATAAAGTTTTAATACGTTCTTGATCCGGCGTTTTACCATCATCCTGTGGTTGGCCTTAAGGATTCTGGTGAAACAGTATTCAGAAGCAATCCCTGAAAGCAAAGCATATTCAGAAGCTATGATTTTAATGGTTTCCGGATCATGGGTCAGCCTTGCAAAATTTTTAAGACGCTTATCGTTCTCAATATGCTCGTAAAAATTCATCCGGTTTAAATCTACAAGATAGATATGGTAGTCAGTGTTTTCCTTTATGATTAAAAAATTACCGGGGGAATTATCAATAAATTCTATGCCACCGTTGTGCAGGCGGTACATCACTGAAACATATTCTTTAATGATTTTTTCCCGGTCAGGAAAAGAATAGTCCCCGAGGACGTCAGCTAAAGTGAATGCATCTTTTAACTGTTCGCTGATGTAATAGCTGGATGTCAGGCCGATAAAATCATGGTTTTCAACATATGCTATGGGTTTCGGGGTATGGAAATTCTTACTGATCAGCATCTGTGCATATTCAAAAGACCGCCTGGCTTTGGATTTCCGGTAGAATTTATAAACATGCCGGTTGATGATATTGTGCTGCTTGAATGACTTGAAATTTAACGTAAAACCGTTGACCTCAAAAAATTTGATCACATTCCTGGTGCCGGTGCCTATTAAGGTCCCGTCATTTTTAAACCGGTTTAAAATAGCCATGATGTCTTGTCTGTATTGCGGTACGTCTCCGGCAAAAATCACTTTCATAACGCTTCTTATTTAAGGTTTAGGATCATTAAGGCTTTTAAGGATCAGTTCTGTGATACCTTGATGATCAACCCTGTTGGTATTGACCGAAAAGCTTTTATGGTTATAGGGTTGATAGCCTTTTTCATCCGTTACTGAAAACAAGCCGACGGTAGGCGTTCCCGAAGCGCTTGCCAGGTGCATGACCCCGTTGTCAGCAGCAATAAAAAGTGAGCAGGCTGCAATAAATGCGCCCATCTCACGGATATCCGTGCTGTAGAAAGAAGAGATGGTGAAATTGAGTCTGGATATGTTTTCCACCGGCAAGAGTTCAATAATATTATAATCGGGGAAAGCCTGTGCCAGCTTTCCGTAAAATCCTGCCCACCAGTCTTCCGGGTAGCATTTGTCTCCGGTAGCATTCGTAAACAGGCAGATTGTTTTTTTGTCGTTTTTTACCAGGTTGAATAATTTTTCCCTGCCGGCTTTTATTTCTTCATGATCCAGTTTAAGGTCAAGAGAGGGGAGCTGATGGGTAGGGCCATTGATTCCCAGCTGTACCAGATATTGTCTCAGGTTATAGATTGAATTTTTGGCAATATGCTGGTAATCGGCATGCCCTGAAGACAAGCTTTCATCAAAATCTCCGAACATCTTGTATTTTGAACGGGCAAAAAGGGTGGACAGTCTTCCGGATGACGACCCGTAATTGGCATTAATCACCAGATCGTAATTTCTGGTCTTGATCACTGCCCAGCCTTTGACATAGTTGAAAATATTTTTAAACGGCTTTTTGGGAAGCTGGATGATTTTGTTGATATGGGTATAGTTTTTATAGATGTCAGGAGTGATCCCGCCTTTTACGAAAAGATCAATCTCACTGTCGGGGAACGTCGCAATCACTTCCTGTACCAGCGGCGTCAGCAATACTAAGTTACCTAACCGGTGATTAGGCCGGGTAATTAATATTCTCCTGATCGCAGTGTTTCCTCCATTACCTGCTTCTTCATTCGATTTTCCTATGTTTTTAGTCAGATTGCGCATTACGGATCTTCTGACCCCGTTAATTCTCTTGTGAATGTTCATGAACTGCAGGTTGATTTAAAGCTTATTATCAGGGAGTAAATTTAATCTTAAAATGGCAAAAATTAATCAATCGATTGATTATAACCATTTATGATGATGATAGATGAAAGCAATAATACAATAAGTTTCAATCTATAAAATATAGCTCAGAATTTTTGGTCTTACAGAACATAGGATAATTGATTATCCGTAATTCGTCATCTCTATTAACTTGACGACACATAGAGCCCGGCTTGCATTTTTGATAATTGTTGAAAGTCATTCGTTTATTATTTTAAATGAATAATATCAGACCGGTTTGACCGGCAGATCCTGGAAACTCCGAGTGGCAATTCCGGGCTGAGCTATGCTGAGATTGGCCGGATGATTTCCCTTTCGCCATCTGTAACAAAAGAGAGGATCCGGAATCTGACCGATGTGGGTAATCAAAAAGATTCGGTATAGAAGCAGATTACCGGAAACTGGGCTGCGGCTTACACGTGGTTATTAACCTGATGTTCATTCATGATGCTTTAAAGGTTCATCAATAACCTGCCAAAATTCCCGGAGATCATACACGGTAAAAAAATGACCGGTGGGTATTGCATTATGACAGACTGTGCTGCGGGACAGTACCCATCTGGCCGAAATGATCGACCGCCTGATCCTGTACGGAATACCGAGTATTTTCATTCAGCTGTCAGAAATAGAAGCCGGGAATTCTTTAAGGATTGAAAATCATCATTTAATGGAAGGCGAGTTTTTCAGTTAAGGATACTTCTGAGCTGTGCGACATCGGTCCTATGAAATTCATGTATGATCATATCGGCTTCATGGGCACAGATCCCTGTATTCCCAGGTGCATAGGCTGCGACTTTCATTCCTGCCGATCTGGCAGCAGCCATTCCCGAAGAAGAATCTTCAATGGCCAGGCATGCCGGATGGGCTACCCCGAGTTTTTCTGCAGCCAGAAGATAGACTGCCGGGTCAGGTTTTCCTGCGCCTACCTCATCTGCAGATGTTACCGCATCGAAATAATGGGCAATTCCCAATTTATTTAAAACCACCGGAATAATCCTGGCCGGAGAATTTGTTGCCAGGCCGATTTTGATGCCGGATTGCTTTAGCGAGTCTATAAATACTTTAACGCCTGTTATTTCGGAATGTCCGGTATTGATGAGTTCAATCACCCTGTCAATGACCTGATCTTCTACCGCCTGATGATCGGCCTCATTCCATGGGAATTTCTCATACCAGAATGCGGTAACTTCCTTGGTCGTCATCTGCTGGGTCAATGCGGTGAATTCTGCCGAAACCCGTACACCCAGTGATCCGAATACTTCTGATTCTGCCTGTTTCCAGAATTTTTCAGAATCTATCAGGACACCGTCCATATCGAATATGACCGCTTTAAGATGTTTCATTGTTTCCAGATTTTTAAATGGTAAGCCGCTTCCCAAAATGAGTATTCCATTCGTGAAGAAGTTATGAATGCTTCCGTCATTCGCTCTCTTATGGCAGGAGTGGTCTCTGAAGCAACCCGGTCACAGATGCTGACTGCCTGCTCTACGGCATTGGCAAAGTCTTCCCCTCCGTACGTGTCAATCCATTTCTGGTATGGGTTATTACCAGACTGATGGCGGCGGCAGATATGGTCTCCCACTTTTTTATAGATCCAGAAGCAGGGGAGCAGGGCTGCCATAGCAATCTCTACGGCGTCCAAAGCCGCTGTACTCTTGAGGAAATGGACATAATGATGGCAGGCAGGCTGCATAGTTCCTTTATCAGTTAAGCCGAAATCCCTGAAATAGGATTCATGGAGCGCATTTTCAACGATTATGGCAGTTTCAGCATACTTCAGGTAGTTTAATGTATCCTTTACATCGTGTGCCCTTGCTGCAATTAATGCCAATGCCCTTCCGAAATGCTCAAGGTATAAAGAATCTTGGCCCATATAAAAACGGAATTTTTCTTCAGGCAGGGTGCCGTCAGCCAGTTCTTCAATAAAAGGCATCTGAAGGATAGATTGGTAGGTACCTTCAATGGGTTTCCAGGCAGATTCAGACCAGTTCATTTTTAATTAGTTTTTGCGGGTTAAAAAAGTGGTTCAGCGGGCCGTTTCCTTTTCCGGTCACGACATCTTTTCCGGTGCTGATGGCTTCAAATACGTAGTCCTGTGCAAGCGCAACCGCATTGTATAATGCTTCACCTCTGGCAAGATAGGCAGCGATCGCTGAGGAAAGCGTACAGCCGGAACCATGGGTATTGACGGTTGCCAGTTTTTCAGTTTCAAAAGAATACTGCTTTCCGTTTTCGTCAAAAAGTAAAGAAGTAACGGTGGATGAGTCCTGATGCCCGCCTTTCAGCAGTATATTTTTGCATCCGTATGCTAAGATCTTGTCTCCTGCCGTCCGCATTTCTTCAAGGGTCTTTACATTCATGCCGGCCAGTATGGAAGCTTCGTCCATGTTAGGCGTGATGATGTCGGCAATGGGGAATAATTTTTCGGTAATGGCAATGATGGTTTCCTCTACGATCAGCCGGTCACCGCTGGTCGCCACCATCACGGGATCGAAAACAACGGGGATTTTCGGATATTTGCTTAAGGTCATTACAATGGTTTCTACCAGTTGCGGGGTATGCACCATCCCGATCTTGACGGCCTGCGGGAAAATATCATCCAGCACAGCTTCGATCTGATCGGAAACGGCTTCGACCGGGATAGGGTATATCTTTCTTACGCCCGTTGTGTTCTGGACCGGAAGCGCGGTAAGTACCGAGGTGGCATAACATCCAAGCGCCGAAAATGTCTTGATGTCGGCCTGAATTCCGGCACCGCCGCTGCCGTCAAAACCGGCAATCGTCATGACGGAAGGATAGGTATATTTTTTCATTTCAGTATTTCATTTTTAAGTTCGTACGCTGCTTTCTCAGGATTTTCTGCACCGCAGACCGCCGAAACCACAGCTAAGGTGTCGGCTCCCGCTCTGATGATGGCCGCCGCATTGGAAGAATTGATATTTCCGATGGCCACCAGCGGCTTATGGGTGAGGGAGCGTATTTTCGACAGGCCGTCCAGTCCCCATTCCGTAACGGTATCTCTTTTGGTATCCGTACTGAATACGGGGCTGATGCCCAAATAATCTGATACGGCTGTATTTTCATTTTCCAGCTGGCTGAGGTATTCAATGGAATACCCGATCATTTTATCTTTAAAATACGGCTGGTTCCTCAGTATATGCGGTGCCGTATCATGATTTCCGACATGAATCCCCTTACATCCGGCTTCCCAGGCAACTTCAGCATGATCATTAATGATCAGCGGGATATTGTATTTGTCCGTTACCTCTTTTAACTTTAAGGCTTTATAGAGAAACGCGGCAGTCGAGTCATTTTTTTCGCGCAGCTGAATCACATCCACGCCTCCTGCAATCGATTGTTCCGCAACCTTGAGAAAATCTTTCCCCCGGCAGTCTTTTTCTGAAATCACCAGATACAACAGGTAAGGAAATTAAGAGTTAACCTTCATGGTTATCCAGTTTTAAACGGTCAGAAAACTCTTCCTGCGTAATGGAATACAGATGATCAAGAAGGTAAACCTGCAGGCTTCCGGGGCCATTGCTTTGTTCAGCTGCCAGTTCTCCTGCAATGCCCAAGAGGCTCATAGCAGCCACCACCGCTTCCGTTTTATTTCCGGTAACGCCGAGAAAAGCGCCGATCATTGCTGATGCCGTACAGCCGAGCCCGGTTACTTTTGTCATCATAGGATGGCCGTTTTTTAAAGAGATCTTTTGGCCTTTGCTGATAACGATGTCGGTTTCCCCTGAAATGCAGACCACCGAATGATGCTTTTCTGCAAGAGATTGTGCCGCCTCAACGGCTTCATTGCTTACGGCTGTACTGTCAACGCCTTTGGTAACGGCCCTGTTTGCTTTTGTCAGGGCGATAATTTCAGAAGCATTCCCGCGGATTACCGGAGGGTCTAAAGACAGCAGCCTGCTCAGGACCTGATCCCGGTAAGGGGTTGCGCCTGCCCCTACAGGATCCAATACCCAGGGTTTTTGCAGGTCGTTGGCCTTTTCTGCAGCAAGCAGCATGGCTTCTTCCCAGTATTCATCCACTGTGCCGATGTTGATGACCGATGCATTTGCAATAGCTGTCATATCTTTTACCTCTGATTTTGCATGGGCCATTATCGGGGATGCACCAATCGCCAGCAGTGAATTGGCGGTGGTATTCATCACCACATAGTTGGTGATATTGTGAACGAGGGGAGCTGTACTCCTTACGCGGAGTATATGTTGCCAGAGTATAGTTTTCATTTCTTATATTGTATGAATAAAAGCTTTAGGATACATCCGGAACAACGGCCACAGCGAATGTATGGCATGTTGCTTTTCCCTACGCCGGTGTAAGCCGTATCAGGTTCAAAGGGACTGTCTCAATTCTTTTTCAGAATACCCCTAAAGCGTCATGTAAAAGTATTGAAAAATTTTCACCTGATCGGTAAAGCACGTTTAAATTTAGCATTGAAGCATATAAAATTTTTTAAAGGTTGTTTTTTTGAGTTTAAACGGGTTAAATGAAGGTAAGATCTGAGCGATTAAGTAATCTTCAGAAAATTATTTTTAAAGTAAAGTTGAACAGGCTCTTAAAGTGATGCAAATCACAAATTATCACTGAATTTAAAGACCTAAATTAATTCCCGAAACGGTTATTAATCTTCTATTATTATAGAATTGTTGTAAAAATCGTATGTTACAATATTTTGATTGTCAGTGTTTTGTGAATTTTTATTTCTTGTGGTATGGGTACCACAAGATGGTCCGTGGCATAAACTTTGCGAACTTAAATCAATATGACACCAACCACAACCACACAAAATACAGATCAGGCACTGATCGCAGAAGATGCTTTTAAGGCATTTGTAGATGATGCGTCTTTTCCCTGTGTAGCTGCCAAGGCTGCATTGAATAAAGATCAGATGAAATTGTTTGTAGCAGGTCATATTGCCTGTCCGAAAGACGACCGGCAGATTCTGGATTTCATTTACGAATTTGTAGACGGATACCGCAATGCAGATAATCATTTCCATACCGTATGTATTATCTTTCCGGAAGCGGAGGGGCTTAATGAAGCTTTATTTGAACAGTTCATGTGGATGCGCCTTCAGGCATTATCTGACCTGGATGCTAAAGATTACCCTTATGACCGCAGGGTAAGCGCAGATCCCCAATCCGATCTGTTCAGCTTCAGCTTAAAGGAAGAGGCTTTTTTTATCATCGGCCTCAACCCGGACAGCAGCCGGCCGGCACGCCGTTTTAAATATCCCGCTCTTGTATTCAATCCCCATGCCCAGTTTGAGGAGTTAAGGGAGCTGAAGCGTTATGACAAGATGAAAAATATAGTCCGCAAAAAAGATGTTGCCCTGAGTGGCTCCATCAATCCGATGCTCCAGGATTTCGGTGCGGCCTCGGAAGTATACCAGTACAGCGGCATGCAGTATGACAACAGCTGGAAATGTCCTTTTAAACCTAAAAATATATGAATACCATACCACCGCGCAGCGGGGCTGCATTTACCCTGAAGAAAGGGGAGCGACTCATGATTACCGATATTCAGGGAGAGCAGGTCTCCGATTTTATCTGCTTCAATCTCCATGATACCAAAGAATATCTTTCCTCCGGAAGAACCATTGATTATGCCGAAACCATTTTCCTGACGAAAGGAAATCCATTTTATTCTAACCGCAGCAATATCATGTTCGATATCGTAGAAGATACCGTGGGGCGTCATGATTTTTTACTGACACCCTGTAGTGCCGATACCTTCCGGATCATTTATGGCGATACCAACCCGCACCGGGGCTGTTTCGGAAATCTTTGTGAAGCACTGGAACCTTACGGAATTACACCGGATGAAATACCGATCTGCTTCAATGTATTCATGCATGTGGCGGTAGACGGGGAAACCGGTAAAATCAGTGTGCTGCCGCCAAAAAGCAGGGCCGGCGACCATATTGTAATTGAAGCTAAAATGGACCTGATTGTAGGCATGACCGCATGTTCCGCAGAAATGTCCAATAATTATTCTTTCAAGCCCATCGGTTATGCGGTGGAATCCGATATTTAAGTAGCAGGATGCTAAACGATATTTGAAAATAAATTAAGTCTAAAAATCTTAATCTTACAACGGTGTCAAAGTTGAGTTCGAGGTTCAAGATCATTAATATAAAATAAGGTGTTGCAGATGCAACACCTTATTTTTTTGTCCGACGGTTTGTTAATGCTAAGAACCTTCTTTATCGTTTTGTTTTGATTTACAACCGGGAGGAGATCCTGATGGATATATTTCTACTGCAGGAAAGTCTTTAAATAATCCGTACCTGAAGTCCATGAAATTCCTTCATACCGGTCATTGGCCAACTCATCATGCTGTGCCTTAAACATCGAATACATATATTGTCCCTGCTGGAATTTAGCATACAGTTCATTTTCACCGGCCGGATCTTCCGCTCTCTGCTTTTTTATAGCTTCGGCAAAATGTTCCAGGCTCGATAGCTGATAGATTTTAAATTCCTGTCCGCTCACTTCTTTTACCTCTTCCAACAGCATGTTCGGGCTGATCTGAAAGCTGGCGATCTGCAGATTCCTCGGCGCCTGATCGCCCAGTGCTGCTTCCGCCGTAAAGGATGCGGTATTATCCATAGTGGTGAAATCCAGTTTCCAGTCGGCCTTATCTCCCCAGTAACCGATGCTTTTGTCTTTTATATTCAGGATCGGGGTATTGTATTTTAAAATATCCGCGAAACAGCCGTTAAAAACAGAAGAAACCTGTATGGGCAGTCCGTCGATGTATGTTCTGAAAGTCCTTCTAAGGTCGAAATTCCTGTTTTCGCCTTCCTTCAGTAACGTATAATCCGTACAGAAATCAGAAGTGATAAATCTCGGCACGCCTGCGGTTACAGCGGCGTCTGCAATTTTTTTCTGCAGGTCGATAATAACATCTCCTAAGCCTGCCAGTACGGACACGACACAGTGTACTCCTCTGCATGCTTCTACAATGGCTTGTGTATCATTAAAGTCAATACATTTAATTTCCACTCCCATTTTTTCAAGGGCGTCTGTCTTATCTGGGTCAGAGGAAGTGCGCACAATGGCCCGCACTTTGGCACCGCGCTGTATTAACTCCCTGCAGATCCTGTATCCCAGGTTTCCGGTTGCACCGGCAACTAAAATTGTTTTTTTCATTCTGATATTTTTTTAAGAGGCTAAAAAGGGCAATACGATATCCAGTACCTGTTGAGGCTGCTCTTCAAACAGGTAATGCCCGCTTTCTGTAATCCCGAAGACTTTAACATCGGCAGCTACGTAAGGCAGCCCCATATTCATATAATTGTAACTCATGTAACTGCCGATTCCCAATACTGGCATTGTCAATTGCTCGTAGTGTTTCGAATCCTCAATATCCTGATTAAAGGTCTGGTACCACGCGTTCGATGCCCTGATGCTTGCTTTGTCGTTATAGGCAGCTGCATACACGGCTCTTTCGAGGCCGGTCATTTTGCTTTCGTCGATCATGACATACTTAAAAAGCCATTCCTGCAACAGATGGAAACGCCCTTCCAGTATCTGTTCGGGCAGTCCTTTTACCTGGTTGAAACCCATCCACCAGGTGTACGGCATATCAGCATCCATCTTTTCGCTGAAAGTTCCAGGTGCAGGGATCAACGGCATCTGAAGCATCTCTGCACTTGGGTGTGAACCGTCCAGGACAATAAGCTTTTCGGTCATTTCAGGATAATTGAAGGCGAAGCTCATGGCCACCATTCCGCCGATATCATGACCCATGATATTAACTTTTTCGAGCCCGAGTTGAATGGCCAGCTCACGGATATCAGCAGCCATCGTTTTTTTATCATATCCCGATTCCGGCTTTTCAGAAGTCCCCATCCCCCTCAGATCCGCTATGATTACCCGGTGTTTTTCGGCAAGCTGCATGGCGACAGGCCGTAAAGAATACCAAGTCTGGGGCCAGCCGGGGAGGCATATCAGAGGCTTTCCGATGCCGCCTTCAACATAATGGATTTTCACCCCGTTGACGCGGATGTATTTATTTTCAAACCCGGGAAATTTTTTAATCAGTTCCTCATCGGAATAATCATGTAATGTAACGTCTGTATTTTCTTGCATGCCGTTCTTTGTTTTATAATACAAAGGTAAACGGCATTTGATGCGGCAAAACTACCATCTGGTAGAAAATATGTTTTACCGGATATTTTTTCTGATCCTGCTCAGCGCATTGGGGGTAATGCCCAGCACGCTTGCCAGCTGCTTCACCGGAATTTTCTGAAGGATTTCAGGAGTATTGATGAATTCCATGTACCGTTCTTCGGCCGTAAGCGTCTGAAACTTTAAGATCTGATCAATCATCCTCACGCACGTTTCTTCCCAGATTTTCCGGCCGAACTCATGCCATACCGGGACATAGCCATACAGGAAATCCATGTCCTTCTTATCGATGACGATAAGTTCGGTATCTTCTATGGCCATGATATTGAACCGGGTCGGTTTCTGTGGATTCAGGCTGGATATTTCCGTAAAAAATTCATTCTCGAAAACCACCCAGGTCGTGTTTTCACCATTCTCTGCTTCATAGAAAAACCGAAGGCCTCCTGACAGAATAAAAAAATACTGGCCGGCGATCTGCCCCTTTTTCAGGACCAGTTTTCCTTTCGGTACCGTTTTCTCCCTGCATTTTGAAAGGACCATGTTCAGTTCGGTTTCGTCAATACCGATCATTGTTTTAATAAACGTTACGAATTTTTCCACGGGTAATTTAGAATATTTTATTTTAAAAACATATCTGCCTGTTTCTGAGTAGTCCATTTGCAGGATCTCAGATCCTTTGAGCACTCCGCTACATCAGGATTAATAATAACTCTAAGGTAGAGGTTTCTTTTTATCTGCAGAAATTATATTCCTGATTATTGATGATCATCAAGGCTGATCTGACTAAATATGACAATGAAATAGGGTGATCTTCATTCAGGTTACAAAGTCCCGCGATTCCGTTATTTTATTCCCCGTGCTGTTTCACACCTTTGCCGTATAAATATACAGACATATGAATATTGTACTTACAGGATCTTTAGGAAACATCGGAAAGCCGTTAGCGGCAGAATTATTACAAAAAGGGCATCACGTAAAAGTCATAAGCAGCACACCGGAAAGAAGAGCAGACATTGAGGCATTGGGCGCTGAAGCAGCCATCGGGACCATGCAGGACGGCGTTTTTCTGACCGAAGCTTTCAGAGGGGCGGATATTGTATACCTGATGGAAGCCTGGGAAGGCATAGGCAGCATCTTTGATAACAGCGTTGATTTTGTGGCGGGGTTTGAGAATATCGGACACAATTACAAGCTTGCAGTAGAAGAATCGGGGGTTAAAAAAATAATACACCTCAGCAGCATCGGGGCACATACGGATCACGGCACCGGCAGCCTCTATCTTCACCACAAGGTGGAAAAGATCTTGGGCCAGCTTCCTGATAATGTATCGATTAAATTTATGCGGCCTGTCGGGTTCTATACCAATATTTTCAGGTATGCACAGACGATAAAGAAACAGGGAGCGATTATCCAGGGGTATGGAGGCGATCAGAAAGAGCCATGGGTTTCGCCGGTTGATATTGCAGCAGCAATCGCCGGAGAAACGGAGCAGCCGTTTGAAGGCAGAACTGTGCGTTACCTTGCCAGCGATGAAGTTTCTCCCAACGAAATTGCTGCTATGATCGGTGAAGCAATAGGCAACCCTGATTTAATGTGGAAGGGAGTCTCTGATGAGGAAATGCTCAGCGGAATGCTTGCCGCAGGAATGAACGAATGGATTGCCAAAGGCTTTGTGGAAATGCAGGCCGCCCAGCGAAACGGGAGCTTGTATGAAGATTACTACCGCAACCGGCCGGTTTTAGGAAAAACCAAAATGAAGGATTTCGCCAAAGAATTTGCACTCATTTATCATTCATTAAATTAATAAGATATGAAAAAAGTATTGATCACCGGAGCGAATAAAGGCATCGGTCTAGAAACGGCCCGTCAGATGCTTCGTCACGGATATTATGTTTTTATCGGATCCCGTACGATAGAGAACGGAAATGCTTCTGTGGAACAGCTTAAAGCGGAAGGTTTTGAAAATACCGAAGCCGTTCAGCTGGATGTTACGGATATTGAGTCGGTACAATCAGCCCGTGAAGTTATCGGGGGAAAGACAGCGGTGCTTGATGTCCTGATCAACAATGCCGGGATCAACGGCGGATGGCCGCAGTCTCCGTTTGACGCCACCATTGATCAGTTTAAATCGGTCTTTGATACCAATGTCTACGGTGTGGTACGGGTAACCCAGGCATTTATGGACCTGCTGAGAAATGCTGAACAGCCGAGGATTGTCAATGTATCGTCCAGCGGATGTTCATTAACGTTAAACAGTGATCCCGACTGGAAATATTATACGCACAAAGCTGCGGTGTATCCTGCATCAAAAGCTGCCCTGAATATGTATACCATAGATCTGGCATACGAATTACGGGATACGCCGTTTAAAGTAAATGCCGTCTGCCCCGGTTTCGTCGGTACCGATTTCAATAATTACCAGGGTACCGGAACGGCAGCGGAAGGCGGAGCACGTATTGCCAGATATGCTATGATAGGGGATGACGGGCCTACCGGAAAATTCATCAGTGAAGAACATAATCCGGAAACAGGGGATTGTCCCTGGTAGAAAACTTAACAAGCAGATAGATGGGAAGCTTCTCCGAAAGGGGAGCTTCCCATCTATCTGCGAATTGCTTACATTTACGCTATGAAAAAGGAAGAAACTGCCTTCTATAAATTTGAATCTTTAACGGACTTTCACCGTGTTTTCGGCTTGCCCAAACCATTGCACCCGCTGGTCAGTTATATTGATATCAAAGATATGACGATAGAAGAGGGGAAACTGCCGCCGTCCATTGTACTGCCTTTTTATAAGATCGTATACAAGACGCTTCTTTGCGGAAAAGCAAAGTACGGACAGAATCATTATGATTTCGGTGAAGGCGGGCTGGTATTTACAGCACCCAACCAGCTGTTTGAATCGCCTGCAGGCCAGCCGGGTTCCGGCCATCTGCTGCTGATCCATCCGGATTTTTTGCTCTCTTATCCGCTGGCGAAGAAGATCAGGGAATTCGGGTTCTTTTCATACGCGGCCAATGAGGCACTCCATCTGTCTGAAAAAGAAAAGTCAACTGTTTTTTCAATTTTCGGTATCATTGACGACGAATTAAACGGCAGGATCGACGATTTCAGCCAGGATGTCATTGTTTCCCAGATCGAGCTGCTGCTGAATTACAGCAACCGTTTCTACAAGCGCCAGTTCATCACCAGGAAAGCGGCCAACAGCGATCTGCTGCAGAAGCTGGAAGATATCATCGATGGGTATTTCATTGCCGGAACCCCGATGGCGGAAGGCACGCTGAGTGTTCAGAACCTTTCGGAGCAGCTGAATGTTTCGCCGGGTTACCTGAGTGATATGCTGCGTTCTTACACCGGGCAAAACGCCCAGCAGCTGATTCACGGTAAGATGATTGAAAAAGCCAAGGAAATATTGTCAACGTCCAATGCTTCTGTTGCTGAAATCGCCTACCAGCTGGGATTTGAGCATCCGCAGTCGTTCAGCCGCCTTTTCAAAATAAAAACAAGCCTTTCCCCTTTAGAATTCAGGAAATCGTTTAATTAATCAGTTATTACTATTGTGTTGGTGTCATCTTATTAATTTTAATTACGTCCTGTTTTACAAGAAATTTCTATGTTTTTTTGCATAAAAAACAGCATTCTCCTGTCTCGATCATAAGTTTTTAATCATATCTTTTCATTAAAGCGTTTCTTCGGGAATTACGGCATCCCGATTGATAATCAAAAAGGTATGGCAACGAATTATACAATAGAAAACCTGGATTCATATGATACCCCTCTTCTGGCAGTGTACCCTGAAAAAATAAGCAGGAATATTGATTTGATAATCAGTATGTTCGAAAGTAAAAACCAGATCCGGCCGCATGTAAAGACACATAAATGCCCTGAGGTCGTCAGGCTTCTTTTAGCCGCAGGGATTACCAAATTCAAATGTGCCACTGTTGCAGAAGCAGAAATGCTTGCCGCAACCGATGCTGAAGATATTTTAATAGCCTATCAGCCCGTCGGGCCAAAAGTAGGCCGGTTTATTAATTTAATGCTTGAATATCCTGCCAGCCGTTTTTCCTGTCTGGTTGATAATCTAACCTCTGCCACCCGGATCTCAGATGCTGCTTCTGCTTCCGGAGTGATAGCAGAGGTATGGATCGATTTGAATGTAGGGATGGACCGGACTGGTATTATTCCGGGAGATGAGACGGTAAAGCTGTTTCATAGGTGCAGCAGTTTAAATAATATTAAGATTTTGGGTTTGCATGCCTATGACGGCCATTTGACAGAACCCGATGAAAAGGTACGCCTGGCAAAGGCAGAGGCAAGTTTCAATGCAGTCCGTAAACTGGTATCGGAACTTGAACATGCCGGATATGATACCCCGTGTATTGTGGCGGGAAGCACACCTACCCTCAGGTTTTACGCCGGACATCCCGATGTAGAATGTAGCCCGGGAACATTTATCTACTGGGACCGGCATTATCAGGATTCTTTTCCTGAACTCGGTTTTGAAGCCGCTGCCGCTGTTGTCACCAGGGTCATTTCAAAGCCCTATTCAGGAACAGCCTGCCTGGATTTAGGCTATAAGTCAGTTTCCTCGGAAGGAAAACCGGATGAAAGGATATGGATGCCTGAGCTTCCTGAAGCAGAGGTTGTTTCACAGAGTGAAGAACATCTTTTAGTTTCCGGTACGCCGACGCTTCAGGTAGGCGATGCAGTGTACGGGTTTCCTTATCATATAGGACGTACCTGCAATTTGTATGAAGGCTGTGCTGTTGTGGAACAAGGACATATTGTTTCCCACTGGAACCATACCGCACGTTCCCGTCAAATCAATATTTAGCTGACTGTATTCCGGAAAATATATAAAGCTGCGTTCAAAATTACTGTAAGCCTTTATTTATTTTCAGTATTCGCATCGTTAAATTCTGAATCAGTTACCGGTTTCAGCCATGTGACCTGTACTTCATCTTTAAAATTGGTGATCGCAATATGTGTCATCATGGCATTTGCGGTGGCTCCGTGCCAGTGTTCCGTGTTTTCCGGGATATTGACCACGTCGCCCCTCCTGATAGCCTTCGCAGGTTTTCCTTTTTCCTGATAAAGTCCTGATCCCTCCGTTACTAGCAGAACCTGGCCCTTCGGATGCGTATGCCAGTTTGTTCTTGCGCCTTTTTCAAAGGTAACGGCTCCGGCGGAGAATCCGTTATTTTTATCTTTCGCTACCAAAGGCGATAAAAAAGCGTTACCGGTAAACCAGTCATTCGATAATTTTTCTCCTTTCGGGAAAAGAGAAGCTGTAGGTTCTTTGTCCATGATTTCTGAATTTTTATTATTGCACGATAGAAGGGCTATTGATAAGACGGAGATGGCCCATGCTCCGCTTAGGTTTTGTCTAAGCTTTTTCATTTTTAATCTTTCTGATGATTTTTGCAGGAATTCCGCCCACGACAGTATGATCGGGAACATCTTTTGAGACAACTGCTCCGGCAGCTACAATTGCATTTTCACCAACCGTGACGCCGGGAAGAACGGTGGCTCCGGCACCGATCCATGCTCCTTTCCTGATGACAATGGGTTTGGTAATTAATGCCTGCCTTTCATCAGGATTCACCGGATGGTTTTCTGTGATAAGATTGACCTTCGGACCGATCAGGACCTGGTCTTCAATGGTAATTCCACCCATATCCAGAAACGAACAGGCGTGGTTGATGAACACATTTTTCCCGATGGCGGTGAACTTCCCGAAATTGGTATAAAACGGAGGGAATATAGTAGTACTTTCGTCAATCGCATGTCCCGTAATTTCAGATAAAAACTGCCTGACATCTTTAACGTTACCAGAAGAATTTAACAGTTGGGAAAGCTGCAGCGTTCTTGTCACGATTTCATTGATTTTATCATAGCCGGGATCGGAAGCATACAATGCTCCACCTGATTTCAATCTTTCAAAAATATCTTTTTCAGGTAAGCCGGCAATGGTATTGTTTTGTGAATCCTTCATCTTGATTGGGTTTAATCATCGGGTACAAAGGTATAACCGCCTGAAGAGAAAGCAGTAATGATTATCAAACCAAAAATTAAGAAATTCAAACTTCAGTAACCCGGAATGATTTAGGATTGGTCCCTGTTGATTTTTTAAAGAAATTATTGAAATAGGTAGGATATTCATAGCCCAGTGCATAAGCGATTTCTGAAATACTCCAGTCCGTATGCTGAAGCAGCGCTTTCGCTTCCGTAATGATGCGTTCGGTAATGTGGGCGGTGGTGGATTTTCCCGTCACTTCTTTCACGGCACGGTTCAGGTAATTGGTATGCACGTTCAGATGCTGCGCGTACTGCTGTGCTGTTCTTAAGATAAGCGGGTTTCCGGCGGTCTCTATCGGGAACTGCCTTTCCAGCAGTTCAAGGAAAACGGATGATAATCTGGAAGCTGCATTCCTGTTCCGTTCATACTGTTCAGAAGGTTCCATCTTTAGGGATTCATGAATGATAAGGCTGATGTAATTACGGATCAGTTCATCTTTAAATACATAATCGCTTTCCTGCTCGGCAATCATCTTCTGAAAAACAGTATTGAGAAAAGCCCGCTGTTCTTCCGTGATTTTTAAAACCGGCGTGCCTCCTATTTTAAAGAAAGAAGATTGCTGCAGGCTTTCGGAACGTTCTGAATTTTTAAAGAATTCTTCCGAAAAAAGGATGGTATATCCTGCATACGAAGTAGAAATGGTTTCCCACGAATAGGGAATATACGGGTTGCCGAAGAAGAGAATGGTGCCTTCCTGTTCAAATGTCTTATCCGAATAGTGAATTTTGCTTTTACCGGTGGTGAGGCATATTTTATAAAATTCTTTCCTGCTGTAGATACGCGTGTCATGGCTGTCATTTTCAATTTGAAATGCCTTGAATCCCCGGAGCTTCAGCTCACTGTTAAATTCGGAAATGACCCGTGCTGCCTTTTCTTTCATGAGGTAAAGTTAAGAATTTCAAATTTCTATGGTTCATATTGTCTTAAAGGCGGTAAGAAGCCCCTATAAAATAATGTTTTTCCGCCGTGTGCTGTATCCCGTAATTGAGTCCTGCATCAAGCTTAAAATCCTTTGCTACTTCCATCTGAACGGCTGCATTGATAAAATTAGAAAACTGGTGGGCTTTAAAATCATATGTATAATACGTTTCTGCTATCCCTTCAATATCTTTCAACAGAGGATGGCTGACGGTCAGCGATTGTAAAAATTCAGTATGCATGGCGTGCTGGTCTTTGTCTTTCAGCCGGTCTGCCTCCACCTGAAATCCAAGTTTCCATTCCCCGGGGAATTTGTACAGCATAGGGACAATCAGTCCGCCTTCAAAGCGACTGTCATCTTCATATTTCGAAGTCGGAAACTTTACATAAGGCAGCAACGCCAGCACAAAATTCCCATGATCATTGCCTATCAGGTTCTGCTTAATCCTGATGTTCATATCACCATAGCCGTCCTGGGTTGTTTTGCTTCCGGAAGCCGGTTCTTTTTCTTCCTGCCTGCCGTAGGTTTGAAACCCGATTTGTATAGCCGTACTGCCGGTAAGCCCGATTTTAAGGTTGAACTGGTTGATCAGCAGGGTATGGGTCTGTTTTGATTCACTTGTTTCTCTGATCAGCCTCACCAGGTCGGTTTCAAACTGAAAATGACCGGCATCCACCGTGAAAGGAGATTCCGTAACGTCGGGGCGGTCCGTTTCCATTTCCCGCATCTGGCCCTGCGGAACAGGGTGGAATAAAGAATAGTTTTCCTGATGTGCCTGCTGTCCGGAGCATAAGGAAGAAAGGAATACTGTACAAAAAACGGGTATAGAAAAATTAAAATAACGGGTCATAGATCTGCTGGGTGTTTGCCTGTAAAAGTACTTAAAGATAGCATAAAAATACCTGTCGATAAAAGAAATTTACCAACAATATGGAACGGAACAGACCAAATTGAGAGATCAATATATTGCTGATCAACCAGTTCAAGACTAAAATTTAAACCGGCTTTAAAATAGAGATGATCCCGATTCCATTCGTTTTCTACCGGATAACAGAATTGCCCAGACATTCGGTGGGAGCCATGCCGAACTTCTTTTTAAAAGAATAAGAGAAATGTGACTGGCTTTGAAAGCCCAAGTCTAAATATATTGCTGAAGGCTTCTGCTGTTTTGTTTCTATAAGATATTTTGCGGTGCTCAGCCGTTTGTCCTGCAGCCATTGGCGTGGCGGTGAACCGAAGGTCTTTTGAAAATCCCGCTTGAAGCCTGCCAGGCTGCGGCCGGTAAGCTGCGCAAATTTTTCGACAGGGATATTGAAATGAAAGTTACTCAACATGAATTTTTCCAGGTCGATTTTATAAGGTTCTGAAAAGTCGAACAGGAAGTCCCGGAGCTCAGGCAGGGCAAGCAGCAGCAGCTTAACGATTTCTTTTACTTTCAGGATGCCCATTTCATCTGTTACAGCAGTCCCCGATCGGCGGGCATACGGAACAACGGACTGAAAATACCCCTGCAGGAATTCATTGGATGGGATTAACATATTCATAGGACCGGTATATTTCCGGTATGCCTCCAGTTTTTCCTCTAACGCGATCTTACGCAGCAGGTCTTCCTGAAGCGATATGACGATTGTCTCATAGGTGCCTCCCGGCAGCGGTGTTTTGCTAAGCTTGCCCAGCTGGTTCCTGCCGATCAGCAGCAGTTCCCCTCCGCTCATCGCGATGGTCTGCTTGGAAGTTTCCAGGATAAGCCGACCTGAAACCTGCAGGATCAGGGTGTGATGGTTCCAGATACAGGTTTTCTCTTTCCGCTCTTCGGAGAGGTAAGAATAAAAAATGACTCCCGGAAGGATTTCTGCTGGACTGGTATTATTCATTTATCGCTCTAGATAAGTGCTTCCTTGTATGGCACCTATGGCAAAGGTAGTGTTTAATGTATTCATTTCTTCCGAAGTCAGTGCGATATCCATTGCTGCAATATTTTCAGGTAACCGCGATCTGCGGCTCATGCTTACCAGAGGCATAATATAATCGCCCTGTTGTTTTACCCAAGCGATGGCAAGCTGTGCGGGCGTACAGCCTTTATGGTCGGCTAATGCTTTTAATACCTCCACTTTTTTAAGGTTATTGATTAAGTTTTCATCCTGAAAACGTGAAAAATGATTACGGTAATCGTTTTCGGCAAGCGGTGCTCTCATTTCGCCGGTGAGTAAACCTTCTGCCGTGTTGGCAAAAGCCACTACCGCAATGCCTAATTCTCTTGCTGTAGGCAAAAGTTCATTTTCTATCTGGCGATCGGCAAGCGAATAACCGATTTCAAGGGCGCTGATGGGGTGGATACTGGCAGCTTTCTGAAGCTGGTCAGCCGAAACCTCCGATACGCCGATGTGGCGGACTTTACCTTCTTTAACCAGGTCGGCTACCGTTCCGATAATATCTTCCAGCGGTACGCTGTTGTCCATACGGCTCGGCTGGTAAAGGTCGATGGTTTCTATACCGATGCGTGTGAGCGAGTAATTGATGAAATTCTTGATTGAAGCAGGGCGCAGATCCATACCCAGCCATTGGCCGTTATGGAAGATGGCCCCGAACTTTAAACTGATAAAAGCATCATCACGCCTGCCTTTGACGGCTTTGCCTATAAGCATCTCATTATGGCCCGCGCCGTAAAAATCTCCGGTATTTAAAAAATTAATGCCCTGGTCCAGTGCCTCACGGATAGTTGCTATACTTTCTGCTTCATCGGGAGTAGGGCCGCCCCAGATCGAAGACATGCGCATGCAGCCTAAACCAAGCCCTGACACGAACGGGCCGTTAGGGCCCAACTGAATTTTTTTACTGTTTTTCATTATACAAAAGTACACGTTGATAAAAGATAAACGTTTCTCCCACGGCTCAAAAATATGGCCTGTACGGCTCAAATTGTGAGATCATTTTGTTGTAATAATTCCAATAGGAGTTTCGCTGGCACATCTGAAAATAGTTTTTTAGCTCCTTGTTTTGAAAATAATTAAAGATGATTAACCTAGATTTCCGTTCTATTGCAAGAGTGTTTTTTCTCTGTACGGTACAGGGATAATGCCTGTAATCCTTAAAAAGCGTTGTCAAGCAGGAAGTTCTCTCAAAACCCAGATCGTAGGCAATGCCGGATACGTTATTTTATGAGCTTAATAACAGGTTTTCAGCTTCTTTGATTAAGAATATGAATATGATGATCTCTTCAGATGCTGCCCGGAAAATAACAGGATGAAAGAAATAAACGGTAAAGCCGGGCCCAGTTTCGTTAATAAGTTCATTGCATCATGCAGGTATTGAAGACTATTCTATTGCAATATAACCACGCAGATTGCATGTTACTATAGAACAATTTATGCAATCTGCAGTCTATTACTTTCTCATTTTGAGCAATAAATATTTTTTGCATTAATTAAACTAGTTAAATGTGTGGCACTTCAAACTGCTGTAATTTAGCATCAAAATAAAACAACATGCAAAACAGAATTTTAGGATTGCACCACATTACCGCAATCGCAGACAACGCAAAAAGAAATTTAGATTTTTATACTCAGGTTTTAGGCGTAAGACTGGTAAAGAAAACCGTGAATTTTGATGATCTGGGAACGTATCATTTCTATTTCGGGAACGAAACCGGAACGCCGGGAACCATTCTGACCTTCTTTCCGTGGGAAGGAATCGGGCAGGGAACCAACGGAACAGGGCTGGCCACCCACATCGGATATTCGGTACCGAAAGGAAGCCTTGAATTCTGGAAACTCCGTTTGCAGCAGTTCAGCATAGCTGTTGAAGAAGGCGAAATATTCGGGGAGAAAATGATTTCTTTTAAAGATCCGGACGGGCTTCAGTTACAGTTTATAGAATCATCAACCCCTGACAACCGGAAAGTCTGGACTACCGATGATATTAAAGATGAAAATGCTTTGAAAGGTTTCCACAACGTCACTTTAACGCTGAAAAAAGCGGAGCCGACAATTAAGGTTCTGACGGATATTTTAGGATACGATCTTCAGAAGCAGGAAGAAGGCCGTTACCGGTTTGCTACGGATGCCATTGATACCGCCAACCTGATTGACATCATCGAAAATGATAAAATCCCGGCAGGAAGGAATGCGGCAGGAACCAATCACCATATTGCTTTCCGCGTAGAAAATGATGATATTTTAATGGAATACCGTGAAAAAGTAATGTCAGCGGGATTAAGCATTACCCCTAAAGTGGACAGGGATTATTTTTATTCCTTATATTTCCGGGAGCCGGGCGGCGTTCTATTTGAGATTGCAACCGATAATCCTGGGTTTACAGTGGATGAACCGTTGAACGAACTGGGACAAAACCTGAAACTTCCGAAACAGTACGAAGCCATGCGCAGCCAGATAGAGGGAGCATTGCCGAAATTATCATAGATCATTCATTTTAACTAAAGAATATTTTAATTTAGATCATTAAAACCAACGTCCAACAATTTTCAAACAACACATTATGGCACTTATCACAGGACTTCATCATGTTACCGCCATGACAGGCGATGCACAGGGAAATATAGACTTTTACACAGGTGTTTTAGGGCTCAGGCTCATTAAAAAAACCGTCAATTTTGATTATTCCGATGTCTATCATTTCTATTTCGGGGACGAAACCGGAACTCCCGGAACTATTATGACCACTTTTCCGTATGGAAAAGGGCTGGCCAACGGGCGTCACGGAAAAGGAATGCTGAACACCACCGCTTTTTCAGTTTCCATGGAAGCACTGGATTACTGGCTGGAACGCCTGACGCAGTTCAATATCCCTTACAAGCAGCCGCAGCAAAGGTTTTCAGGCGAGGTGTTTATTTATCTTGAAGATTTTGACGGGCTTGGCCTTGAGCTGGTGTTCAATGATAAAGATGACAGAAAAGGATACAGCAACGGATTGATCCCGAAAGAGTATACGGTCAAAGGGTTTCATCATGTGGAGATCTGGCTGGATGCCTATGAAAGGACAGCAGCTTTGCTGACCACGAAAATGGATCATCAGCTCATTGCGGAAAGTTCGGACAGGTTCAGGTTCGGGACGGAAAACCAACCGGGAAAATATGTGGATCTCGTATGCGCCCCCAATGCGCTGAAAGGACTGGCGGGGAAAGGGACCGTTCACCATGTGGCATTTGCAACGCCTGATGTGCAGTCGCAACTGGAAATGATCGACCGGCTGAACGCTTTCGGATTGCAGCATACTGAAGTGAAAGACCGTAAGTATTTTACGTCCATTTATTTCAGAGAGCCGGGCGGTGTCCTGTTTGAGATTGCCACTTCAGGCCCGGGATTCGATGTGGATGAAGAACGGGCATCGCTCGGGGAAGATTTAATGCTGCCTGAACAGTTTGAAGAAAACAGGGAACATCTGATCGATGTTCTTCCGAAAATTAATTATCCAACAGAAAAATTCAGATAAAATGACTCATACCTTAGATATAAAAACTTCCGGAACCCCAATTGACAAAGCCGAAAAAGCGTTGATCATGATCCACGGAAGAGGCGGAAGTGCAGAAGATATTCTGAGCTTATCCCAACATCTGAATGTGAAAGACTATGCTTTGCTGGCACCCCAGGCAACAAACGGAAGCTGGTATCCTTTATCTTTCACTGCTCCTGCCGCGCAGAACGAGCCCTGGCTGTCATCAGCCATTGAAACCATCGGGAAAACAGTAAAAACCGTTTTGGATGCAGGAATTAAGGCTGAAGATATTTACTTTTTCGGATTTTCTCAGGGAGCCTGTCTTACGGTGGAGTTTCTGGCAAGGAATGCCCGGAAATTCGGCGGGGCGGCGGCTATTATCGGCGGCGTTATCGGAGAAAAAATCAACCGTGACCATTACAGTGGGGATTTTGCACAGACGCCGGTTTTACTGGCCACCAGCAATCCGGATTTCCATGTGCCGGTAGAACGGGTCTATGCTACCGCCAATATTTTCAGAGAAATGAATGCCGATGTTACGGAAAAAGTATATGAAAACTTCGGGCATTCCATCAATCAGGAGGAAATCGAACTGGCGAATACTTTGATTTTTAAATAAAAACCTGATGAAGATTACAAAAATACTCAGTGACGAAAACGGCGAATCTCATTTTGAAGATCTTGAGATTCCATTAGTCAACCAGGGTGAGATCGGCTTCCTGTCAGAAGATATCCAGGTTAAAAAATTACAGTTCAGAACGGTCTCTGCAGATTATGACTACAATTTTCATTGTGCTCCGCAAAAACAGTATATTGTTCTTCTGGACGGCGGTGTTGAAATAGAAACTTCGTCCGGTGAAATCCGAAAATTCCAGACCGGAGAAATCCTTTTGGTAGAAGACACTTCAGGAAAAGGCCATAAAACAAAAAATCTCGAAAAGAAAAAACGGACCTCCCTGTTTATTCATATTTAAAATGAAATGGGTATCTGACACTTTAATGTACAACCTTAAATATCAATATGTATGAAAACGCTAAACTTCCTGGTTATCGGAAAAAATCAGGAAATCCTTGATGTTTTAAAGAGGATCATCGAAAATAACGAAGGCTGGAAAGCGGAAATCCGGACTGATGAAAGCTCATGTTACATGTATATAGAAGAAAATCAGGTGGATATTGTTCTTTTAAGTTCCGGTCTGGAAGACCGGTTTGAAAAAGAGATCAAAGCCTTTTGCGGAAATTTGGATAAGGAAGTGAAGGTCATTGATCATTATGGCGGCGGAAGCGGATTGCTGAAGAACGAAGTTTACAGTCTTTTTCCTAATTTGCAGCCGTAAATTTATTGTATGTTTGAAAATATCATCAGAAATGTAACCCGGTTTATCAGCCTTACCCAGAAAGAAGAAAAATTTTTCACGGATCTCCTGGTCTGTGAATCGGTGCCCAGGAAAACAGTTTTATTGCGGGAAGGCGAGGTCTGCCATTTTGAAGGCTATATCCATAAAGGCTGCATACGGGTGTATTATCTTGATGATAATGGTTTTGAAGTTACCATCCTGTTTGCCATTGAGGACTGGTGGATAAGTGACATTGCCTCATTTCAGGATCAGAAGCCTTCCAATTTATACATAGAAACCATTGAAGATTCAGAAATATTCATGCTGAATCCTATTACCAAAGAACAGCTGCTGAAGGAAATCCCGAAATTTGAGCGGGTGTTCAGAATGCTGGTGCAGAGAAACCTGTTCACCTTACAGAACCGCCTGGTCAATACCATTTCAAAGAGTGCCTCAGACCGGTATCTTGAATTTATAAAGGTTTACCCTACGATTCCGCAGCGGGTGGCGCAGTATTATATTGCTTCCTATCTGGGGGTCTCAAAGGAATTTGTGAGCACCATCAGGAAACGTCTGGCCTCTAAAGAAAAATAATTTACGAATAAAAAATATAAGATTCCTCTCCCAGAAACGGGGCGAAAATTCAAAGATTTTTGACAGGTGTGGTTAACGATCAATGCCGGATATGAAAATATGCGGCATTTTTTTTTTCCGAAAGTCATTTATTAAACCAGTTAAATGAACAGCGGTTTCTATCACCATACATTTGTCTTATTAATAACAAACAGATAAATAAAAATATGGACAGAAAAGATTTTTTAAAGAAAGGATTGCTGGGAACCGGAATGTTTGTAGCATCGTCAGCATTAGGCAATACCCTGAAAAATGATATCGACGAAATCGAACCGCTAGAACCGATCGGATACAATCATCTACCCAATCCTGAATCGAAAATTAAAGATAATTCAGTTATTCACAAAGCAGATTCAAGAGGGAAAGCAGACCATGGCTGGCTGGTAAGCAATCATACCTTCAGCTTTGCCAATTACCATAATCCCGAAAGAATGCATTTCGGCGTTTTAAGAGTTCTTAATGATGACATCGTAGAAGCCGGAAGAGGTTTCGGTACCCATCCGCACGATAATATGGAGATTATCAGCATTCCTCTCGAAGGTGATCTGGAACATAAAGACAGTTTGGGGAATTCGGCGGTTATCCGAAGCGGGGACATTCAGGTCATGAGTGCCGGGACCGGGGTTATGCACAGCGAATTCAACAAAAACAGCGACAGCATCGTAAAATTCCTTCAGATCTGGGTGTATCCGAATAAAAGAAACGTAGCACCGAGATACGACCAGATTACTTTAGACAAAACAAAAAGCAAAAACAGGTTTCAGCAGATACTTTCCCCGAATGCTGATGACGAAGGGGTCTGGATTCATCAGGATGTATGGTTTCACCTGGGGAATTTTGATAACCTAACCGAAACGCATTATCAGATCAGGAAAAAAGGGAACGGCGTATATGCTTTTGTTTTAAAAGGAAGCGCTGAAATCGGAGGCCAGGCCCTGGAAACAAGAGACGGGTTTGGAGTCTGGAATGTTGCAGATCTGGAAATCAAGACCACTGCTGCCGATACAGAGATTCTTCTGATGGAAGTTCCGATGACGCTGTCTTAATACTATTGTTTTCCCTAAGAGCCTGTTTGTATTTATTTCAAAAATAATTCTTTACAGATGATTGCAATCGCAGGTTTTTCTGTGTATTTAAACCTGCTGAATCTGAAAAATCGGTATAAATAGAGCTACAACAGGCTTTTAAAACTTCTTGTATTTTATCAAAATTCATATAATTTATTATAATGCTTTCATAAAATTACGAAATACCGTAACTAAAATAAATCGATTTATTTATTAAGTAATTGAAAGTTAATTAATTGTGTTTTTGGGTGGATTTTTGAAATTAATGTTATGAATTTAAATATTAATTAAATAAAATCTACAACAATGAGTACACTGCAATTAAAAGACGGAACCGAAATTTTTTACAAAGATCAGGGAAAAGGACCGATATTGATGTTCCACCACGGATGGCCGTTGTCATCAGACGACTGGGATGCCCAGGTCATTTTCTTCTTACAAAAAGGGTACCGAGTAATCACGCATGATAGAAGAGGTCACGGAAGATCAAGCCAGGATATCTACGGCCATACCATTGAACAATACGCTTCTGACGCTGCGGAACTGGTAGAATTCCTGGACCTGAAAGACGTAGTTCACATCGGGCACTCAACAGGAGGTGGCGAAGTGATCCGTTATGTAAATAAGTATGCCAACGGAAGAGCTAAAAAAGCCGTATTGATCAGCGCCGTTCCACCCGTTATGGTGGCAAGCGAAAGCAATCCGGATGGGGTACCGATGGAAGTTTTTGACAACATCAGAGACCAGACGCTGAACAACAGGCAGCAGTTTTATATCGATTTGACTTTCCCTTTCTATGGCTACAACAGAGAGGGTGCCAATGTGAAAGAAGGGATACAGAGAAACTGGTGGAGACAGGGAATGATGGGCGGAATCGTTGCGCATTACGAAGGCATCAAAGCGTTTTCTGAAACTGATTTCAGAGAAGACCTGAAAGCAGTTGATATTCCTGTTCTGGTTCTTCACGGGGAAGATGACCAGATCGTGCCTTACCAGAATGCCGCATTAAAATCAATTAAACTACTGAAAAACGGGACGATAAAAACCTATCAGGGTTTCCCACACGGAATGCCGAC
>NZ_AUMU01000014.1 GCF_000430845.1 Chryseobacterium gregarium DSM 19109
GTTTTTTCCGAATTATAATCCGCTGCAGTAGCATAGTTAAAGGCAACGGCACCACTTATTGCAGAACTTCCCGCGTCGATGGAGATTACATCATTCAGGGTAATGTTGACGGTTGTGGTGGCGGTAGTATTCTGAGCCTGTACATTGTTGGTTCCTGATATAATGGCTCCGATAGTTAAGGCTGCGATGGCGATTTGTTTTGTCATGATCGTATTATTTATTTTTTATTCCTGTTATTGTTTAATTGTTCTCTTTGAACACTACAAATCTACGGCGGCGATAAAAGTTTCTTTGTAGTGGAAAATGGAAGTTCATGTAGTAAAATAACTACAGGATATTCATTTGGTTTAAATAGAAAAGCCTTCAACGCTTTACATGTTGAGGGCCTATTTATTGTATAAAAGTTGTTTTATTATTGATTTTCTGTAATTAAAGTAAGCATGGATTAGCGCAAAACTTGCAGAAAAACCTCTTGACAAAGAAATTTTGAAACTCAAACAACAATCAGGAAAGGACATTCTTGTTGGAAGCCGGAGTTTGATTATTCAACTTTTAAACAGTAATCTAATGACGAATTTCAAATTTATATTCATCCTGTCACCGAAGGGAAAGGGCTGTTCCTGCTTGACCAAATCAACGACAGAATTGTTTTGAAACTCCTTCAAAATTGCTAAAACCGGAGGTAACAGTATTTTATTATGAGGCGATAAGAGTGTAAAACAACGAACCGTTAATAATATGTTTATAAAATTGCGGCGGGACGCCAGGCATTCGACTTAAAGCTTTTGTGGTTAATTGAAGTAGCGGAGTAAAGAATCTGGGGGTACTTTAAAAGCCCCCCACTTTGTCGGATAACACTTATTGTCTTCAGAAGGCAGCGATGCGGGATGATGAATTCAGGGAACTGAAAAAGATCCCTCTTTCTTCGGGATGATAGGTCAGTTTTATCGTATTTTAAAAGATCCCTCGGGATTACAAACCGGGAAATAACAGAATGTTTAATGATTATACAACCTTAGTATCTCTACCAATTCGGGTACAGATCGTATTTTCAGCTTCTCAAACAGCCTGTTTTTGTAAGTGCTGATCGTTGATGAATGGAGATTCAGCTGATTAGAAATTTCTTTGAGGGGAAGACCTTCTGCAAGCTTATTGGCAATCTGCAATTCGCGGTCTGATAGCGCTTCAAAGGAAGAATTTTTTGCTGCGCCGGTTAATGACTCTAAAAACATCGCTTCTTTTACATTATCACTCACATATCGGCCCTTAGTGAGCATCGCCGTTAAAGCAGCCTCAATTACTTCAGTAGAGCTTTGCTTGCTCAGATAGCCACCGGCACCCATCTTTAGGTAACGCATCCCATACAACTCTTCATCCTGTGAAGAAAATATGAGAATTTTTAATTCAGGCTGGTGAATTTTTATGTAATCGATCGCTTCCTGAACAGTACCATTAGGCATATTGACGTCCATAATGGCCAGATCCAATTCTTCTTTCAGAATTACTTTGTACAGCGATTTATAATCCTCTACTTCCGTAATTATGGCATCGGGCATGAGTCGTTTGATCGTTTGTATCAAACCCATCCGGACAATACCATGATCATCTGCTACAACAATACGAACATTTAATTTTAAATCCTTCATTCATTAAATTTAGGTAGAAAAAGGGAAACAGTTGTTCCGTTATTTTCAGACGAAATGATGTCGATTTTTCCACACATCAAGGATATAAAATTTTTTACAATTTTCAAACTTAATCCGACACCTTTTTCGCCCGCAGTTCCTTGGAATACGGGATTATCGTAAGTGTAGATATCAGATAAATACTTTTCATCCATTCCCGTTCCTAAATCAATCACAGAAAGTATGACCTGATCACCTTCTATAACTGTCTGTAAATAAATATCTTGCCCCGGTAAAGAGTATTTTACCGCATTGTTAAAAATTTTGTCTAAAACATATTCGAGCAACACTCGATCGGTTATAATAAATGCATTATGATCTCCTTTAAAATAAAATTTAATGTTTTTTTCTTTTAGTTTAGCAGCGTATTTTTCTTCTAAATGGTGAAAAAGATCCATTACCATGATTTTCACAGGTTTAATCTTAAATTCCCCGTATTGTGTTTTTAACCAGGCGGTGCTGTCCTGAACGGTTTGCAGATTCTTCCGGGCATCGCTTTTTACATGCGGCAACAACTTAAAAAAATCTTCCTCACTTACGGTCTTTTGTTCCACCGCTTCTATAAGCCATAAAAAATTTCCAAATATTTCTTTTGAGTCATGAGACAATATCGAGATCAGTCCGTTCTTGAAATTGATTTCGTTTTCCAGTTTTTCGATTTTTATCTGCAGTTCCTTGATAGGGTCATTCATAATGTAAGTATAAATGTAAAAAAATTTCTATCTCAATATTTTTTTAAAGCTGATTTTATGATTTACTTTCTATCCATTTCTTTGCCAAACCATTTCTGGATCATATCCGATAAGGTTTGTTTTAATAAAGGTTTGTTTAAAAAGTCTGACATTCCGGCTTGCAGGCATTTTTCTTTCTCGCCAGGAAGGCTGCCTGCCGTTAGCGCAATGATAGGAATTTCGATATTTTTTTCCATCGCTCTTATTTTTTGGGTTGCTTCAATGCCATTGAGCTGGGGCATCTGGATGTCCATTAAAATAAGATCAGGGCTTTCTTTCTGGTATTGTTCAACCGCTTCGGTCCCGTCTTTTGCCTCGATGATTAAAGCCTGCGGAAGAATCTCCACTAAATAAGTTTTAGTAAGAAGCATATTAATAGCATTATCTTCAGCAATCAAAATTTTTATTTCGTTTGTACAGACTTCACTTACGACATTTTTTATTGGCTCCCGTTTTTTCTTTTCAGAATTCTTTAAGGTGGATAAAACCTGGTACATCTGTTTCATACGAATCGGTTTTACGAGCCTGTTTTTTATTTCCAATTCGTCACATGCATCCTGCAAATTAGTGTCATCGGACGAGCTGTACAAAACAACATACGGCGCTACATGGGTGACGTCGGGAACAATATTTTTCATTTTTCTAATGGTTTCAATGCCATCCATAATAGGCATATGATAATCCATAATGATCACATCGAATTCAGACTTGTCCATGATCAAAAGCAAAGCCTTCAACCCGCTATCGCATTCCATTACTTCGATATTTTTTCGTTCCAGCATCCTTTTCAGGATTTTCCGGTTGTTTTCATTATCGTCCACAATCAAAACTCTCTTAATATCGGTTAAGCTTAAATCATATTCCTCTTCCTCCGTATCAAACTGAATATCAAAGAAAAAATCGCTGCCCTTTCCCTGATCGCTTTCGACTTGTAAAACACTGCCGGCAAGTGCCAAGATTTGGTTCGAAATAGTAAGTCCCAGGCCTGTACCTCCATATCTTTTAGTAATACTGCCATCTTCCTGTGAAAACGCGTTAAAAATTTCCGCCTGTTTTTCGCTGTTAATTCCAATCCCTGTATCTCGAACTCCAAATCGGATGCGTTTTTTTCCTTCTCCTAAATCATCTAAAACTTTAACATATAAAACAATCTCGCCTTCCTCAGTAAATTTTAAAGCATTGCTCAAAAGATTGACGAAAACCTGTTTTAAGCGCATCTCATCAGTCCATAGATATCGAGGTATGGTGTCGTCAATATCGATGAGCATTTCTAACTGCTTTTTAGTATTACTGTATGCAACAATATTGAAGGCTTCTGAAACCAGTTCTTCGATCTCTACTTTGTCGAGGTTCAGCTTCAGTTTCTGCTTTTCTAATTTTGAGAAATCCAAAATATCGTTGATGATGCTATACAAGGAAACTCCGGATTGATTGATAATTTCCAGATACTGTCTTTGCGTTTCGTCCAGACTGGTTTCTAAAAGGAGCTCTGTAAAGCCGATTATACCATTTAACGGGGTTCTGATCTCATGGCTCATATTGGCGACAAACTCCGATTTTAGGGCATAAGCTTTTTCTGCTAACTCTTTTGCTCCCAAGATCTCATTCTCCATTTTTTTTCTTTCGGTGATGTCCACTGCATTAGCCATTACCTGTAAATTGCCATCTACATTCTCGTCTATCGCACTCATAAAGTGCCAAATGGCTTTTTCGCCATTTTTCTTGCGGATGGTCATTTCACCTGATGCATGATTTGAAGTTTTAATCTGCCTCAGGTATATTTTTACATTATCATGCTTTTCCGGGATGATGAGATCGAAAAGGTTAATGCTCAGTAATTCTTCTCTGGAAAAACCTGAGGCCTTTAAACCCGCTTCATTTACATCCAGAAAATTACCTTCGGTATCATGAATACTTATTATTCCCTGGCTTTTTTCAAAAAGACCGCGATATTTCTGTTCACTTCTTCTAAGTGATTCTTTTTTGGTGGTAAATTCTGTAACATCTCTCCCGATGGTGTATGCCAATCCAGATTCAGGTTCAGGAACACAGATCCATTCTATCCATTTAACCTCTCCGGATTTTATGATGTATCGGTTGGTGAAATTAAATAAAGTTTCACCCAGTGCTAATGCTTCTACTGCCTGTAAAGTACTTTGCCTGTCTTCCGGATGAACAAATTCCATAAAACTTTTACTCATAAACTGTTCATCGCTCCACCCCAACATTTTCGAAAAGGCGGGATTTAGTTTTACGAATTTACCTTCCAAAGACAAAACGCCTAACAAATCGTTGGATGTTTCAAAAAGCGCATCATAATTGCTTAAAAGCTGTTCTTTTTCTTTACCCAAATACCATTTTGACGCTTGGTCCAGGATCTTATTGACAAACTCTTCCTCCGGCTTATCTAAATTTTTCTCTTCCCTGCCAAATAAATTTAAATGAGCGATAAGACTGTCCTCAAGACCCGGGATGGGATAACTTCTATGGAATTTAAATTCCGGGTTCTTCAACTCATAAACCGAAGTCCGATTATCCAAAAGAAAGTGAGGGTTCTGAGGATAAATCTGATTGGGGGACGCATCACTGGAAGCGAGAACATACACCTTCCCTTCCGAGGAAATACTCATAGTACTAAGCTCCATGCTGGTCATCTTAGCCGCCGCGAACACTAAGAAATCAAAAACACCGGCATATTTTTTTTCGAATGCATTTAATTTATCAATATCGTGCTGATCCGGCGATTGATAATTCCTATTAAAGTGGTTCATAAGGAAGGTTTTTTTGGGAAGTATTGTTAAATTGCCGTAAAGCTATAATAGACATTGATAGAGTAAGTGGTATTTTCCTTCCCTACCAGACTTTGGGCCCCCGCAGGTGGTATACTATATCTTATATTCAATTCCCGGTCCAAAACCGGTGTTCCGTTAAAGAGTATTTTTTGGGGTGTTTTGGATAGAGGAGCATTTACAGAGCTTCCATCCACGCCAATTTGTAATATATTGGAATTGATATTCGTCTGGACACCGCCTTTTTTGAAATAATTTTCGTCCGATTTTACATACAGTTCAAAGCTCTCATTATTGGACAATATAATTTGGCTTGGAACTATTTGTGACTGGCCATTGGTGTAATGGGCAGCGGTATTAAAATTGAAGTTTACATTCCGTCCGGAACTGGGGATGGTGATCTCCGACCGAGGGAGCACCTTTAACTGAACCGCTGTATTTTGCAAACTGTTCATTGCATTATCTGTACTTATGGCATTGAAATTCAATTCAAACGTATAAGTTCCGGCTTCAAAAAAATAGTTTTTAAAATCTTCCGCAGAAACATAAAGCTCTGGAATGAAGTTGTTTCTGTTTCCCGCTACCACACTAAAATTAGCAGGGGAAAAATTCTGGAAATTGGCGGATAAGGCTTTGGTTGTGAGTGCAGATCCATCACTGCCCAGTTTAATGCTTGCTATATTTCTGGTTCCCGGAACCCCTTTAGAAGAAGTGAACTGAATATTTGTGGAAGCAGCTTTCGCCCATAAATTAAAATCGACCGTATGCCCGATTTCCGCATTTTCCAAATTGAATACCCGCGTGCCTGTAATCCGGTAGTCATTCAAAGAAGATATTTCTATGTATTTTGTTAAAGATGTGGTGAGCCATCTCATAGATTGAGGAATGACTAAAATTGTTTTAAAATTACGTGGGGTGAAATCGTTATAATTCTGACTGATATCCATGGAGTAATTCCCGGCCCGGTAGGCATTCGCAGCAAATTGGGCAGCTGGTATTTTAAACGTAAAATTGATATTTCCCCGGTTAAATCCTCCTCCAATAATGGACACGGGCGGTTCAAACCATCTTATAGGGCTTGTACTGAACGACTGAAAACCTGGTAAAAACCCTGAAAGTCCGGTAGACGGCAGCTGTCCGCCCATACTTTCTAACTGCCACAGAAGAACGGAACTGGGTAAAGTAAATGATGAAGAAGACTGGGTAAAATTTGGTCCGGACACAGAGGTAAATGTAGGAGCTATTGGGCCTAATCCAAAAAAGCCATAATCCCAGTTTGTTCTGTTGGTGTTCATTACCCTTGTAGGTACTGAGGTAAATTCAACCCTGTTAAAAATATTATTTTCAGGAATCGACAGATACACATCCTGAGCTTTCGTGACTGCAGACCCGCAGAACACGGTAAAAATTCCTATTAAAAAAGCCCTCATCTTTTTCATACTTCTAAATTTAAAACTTTTTCACCTTAATGGTGGTATCTTTCTTCTTATATTCAAACACCACAGTTTTTGAATAACCTTCTTTTGTCACCTGAATCGTTTGGGTGGGTTGTGTATAACTGTATTTGTCATTTTCAATATAGAGGTCATATTTTCCATCTTTCAGGAAAAACTCAAACTCATTTTTTTGGTTAACCACGGCGGTATAAATCTTACCATCTCCACTTTTTGCATACACCACGATCCCGGTTACATCCGTTTCCAAAACATCGTAGGCTTGTTTGATCTCTGTTAATTTCCCGCTTACCCTGATGTTTTTTACCAAGCTTACTTTGCGGTTGATATTGTTATTTACCATGATTACAGGATCCATCATCAACCGGGCGCCTGCACTTTCGTTCACCTTCAGGGTGTAAATACCTTCAGGCACATTCTGAAAAACTACTTTCCCGTTCTTATCTGTCAATGCAACAAAATTTTCCAGTTTCACTATTTCATTTGCAAGTACCGATTCACCGTTATCCAGGAGTCCATTGAAATTTTTATCTTCAAATAACTGGAACGTCACTTTATGATTTCCAAGGGCCGTAGCTGCAGTAAAATATTTTTTAATCCCGACTCTGAACTGGTAATAACTGCCGCTGCTTGCATAAGCAGCTGTAGATTTATAACCGGAAAAATTAAAATAACCTGTGGTAGACCAGGAAGGCGAAATTTTATATTCCAGATTACCGCTCACATTGCTGTTTAAATTTTCATAAAGTTCCGAATAGGAAGTTCCGGCTGAAAAAGATCCGGTCAGCTTATTATTCATCATCTGGAAATTATACGAGGCGTATACATTGTAGTTGGCGAAATTACGGTCTGCATCGTAATAAGAATTTAAATCAAACACATTAGTTGCATTCCATTGGGCTGTTCCGTTGAGGGAAAAGGATTTATACCTGTAAGACAAGGTTGTCTTCAGACTGTGGAACCAATCGGCCCTGTGGTTCTCTTTTGAATAAGAATATTCCGCCGTCCAGTTCAATCCGTGAGCACCCAATGTAGCGCTGATGTTGGTCTCCAGCCGGTAAGAAAAAAGTTCCTGCGAGGTATAAAAATTGGCTGTTTTTTGCCTTTCAACCTTTGGAGCCAGCAGAAAATTCCACTTTTTTAAAGAAAACTGGTAACCTGATCCCAAAGCTTCTGTACTGTTGAAATAATAACGCAGATTAGCGGTATTCCCAGGTTGGATGGGTGCAGTCTGGAAACTCAGGAACTCGGGGTCTACCTGCGAATTCTGATATTGTATAAAAGCGCGCCGAGAATCAGAAAATTGGCGGCTGATCCGCTGATTTGAAAGAAAAGATCCCCGTTTGATCCCTGCATAACTTTTGGTGGCAAAGGAATTAAGAGATTGTATATCCCATTTCCCTATTTTTCCCTCGTAATTGGCTCCCATTAAAGCTCCTGCGTTTTCATCATTGTTCAAAAGGCCTTTTTCGTGGCTGAGGCCCACCTCCGTGCGGATGATATGTTTATCATTAAGTAAAAATGATGTTACCGCATTCGCCACCTGCGTATCTACGTTAAAGCGCGGATCATGGTCGAATATATAGGACACTTTCCCATTGAAAGATTTAGCATTCCCAAAACCATATTTTGCACCCACCATCTTAGATCCTTGTGTTTGTTGGAAATAGGTACCGTACAGGTTATAATTATTTTCCAGCGCAAGAATTTCAATCTGGTTATTGTTACCGAATTTGGCAGAAACTTTCCCGCCTCTTCCGAAAACCGGGTAATCGTAATCGTTGCTATTAACATTTCCTACCCGTAATACCGTATTTTTTCTCTCCAGTTCCAGCCAGGTATCATACACGTTGTAACGGCCGTCTTCAAGATAGTAATCTGCACCCATATTGAAGCGTGATTTTAAATTTTCAGTCACCCGAAACGCTGTGTTTCCCCTCAATTGAAGATAATTGAAACCTGAACTGTTTTCATTATAGCTCATTTCCGCAAAATTACTTCCGCTCACCGATTCGTTTCCCCGGGCAATTTGTCTGTTGTGCGATAAAATAACCAAGTAGAGCGTGTTGCTTCCCACGATTTTATTATCAAGCAGATCTGTTGCGATTGCATTAATATTAAATTCCGGATAAAGCGTATTCTGTTTTCTGACCGCAATTTTGATCTCAACCGTTTGTTTTTCTAAACCTTCCAGAGATACGGTTTGTTGTTTTGGCATCATTTCCAAACCATCAGGAATGGATTGCAAATCAATCTTAACGGTTCGTTTATTATAACCCTGGTTTTCTACAATCAGCAGAATTGAAGATTCGGGCGCAGCAGGATTAATGAAATTTTCGTATGTAGCTGTATAAATTGCGATGTTTTTGTTCTCGTCTTTGTCAACAAAGAAAGAAGCGCTTTCAGTTCTGGTGACCGTTGGGGTGGTGTACGAAACCTGGAATATGATCTCATTGGATCTCAGTTTCATAAAATCCACATTGGCGATCAATTTCACAGGAAGATTTTTAGACTGACCCGCACCTATGACAAAGCCATTTTTAGGATAGAAAAGCAATCCCGGATATTTTTCTTCAGGTATGATATTCTGAATGGTAATCTCTTCAGAACTTTTATTCTCAATGACTAGGAAATCAGTAAAAGTAGAACCCTTCTCAACAGCTACACTGTCATTTTCAAAACGGATTCGGATGTCCTTCTTTTCCTGCGCAAAGGCCAACGAGAAGTGCAGAAGAACAAATACAAAAAATAAGATTGTTCTTCTTAGGATTGATATCGATATTCCATTTTGTGGTTTCAAGACTTAATTTTAAAATTTAAAGTTTTTTTCGCCTACGCGTAAATCATTGGATCCTGCCATTTTGATAATAGCCACGCCAAGGAAGTTCCCTGAAATGTTCCCTGGTAAAGAAAATTGAACGACCTGATTGGTATTGGGAAGCATGGAGATGGAAATTGCGGGTAATTTTATTTCTTTACCACTGTCTGTGTCGGTTAGTTCAAACTCAACGGTGGCATCATTAATGGTGTTTCCATCGTTATGGATGCTCACTGCAACTTTTCTGCTTGCTGCATTCTCATTACTCACCTCTGAAATACTGGTAATATCCAAACTTTTTACCTGGTTTCCAGATGGAGTATAAAAGATGTGAAGGCCCACCTCAAATAAGGTGATAATACCAATCCCATTCTGAGCACGTGCCTGATCCGCCTGCTGAGGAAGTTGGGTGAAAAACAACATGCTGTTCGTAACGTCAGATTTTGATGCGTTTGCCGGAATCTGCATGGTGACTACAATCTCCTTTGTACTTTTCGCAGGAACTGTTACAGCGTTTTCTAAAGTGGACATCCAAGAAGCATTGGAGGTTTTTGAACTGCCTGCATTAAGATAAACTTTATTTCCGTCTTCTTCTCTAACCCAATCTTTATAGTTGAGATTAAAAACATAATCCTTATCCGAGCTGTTTTGAAGCGTGACGGTCTGTGTCACTTTTTCTCCTGGATTACCGGTAAAAAACAAGCGTGTAGGCGACATAGAAATACTTTGTGCCAGAATTGAAGAAGACCCTGTAAGGATAAAGAAAATGAAAAGGTAAATAAACTTGTGCATGGTGTAAATTGTTTAAAAATAAAAGATTCCCAAAACTACTGAAAACGTAACAAAAGGAACCTTTATAAACTAAAAAAATTTATTATAAAGCCGTCGCGGTATAAGTTACCGTTTGCGTATACGTTCCGGCCGGTTTACCTAAAATATCGGAAGATGATGATTTCGCTGCCGGGATGGTGTAGTCCAGATTCAGTGTTAAGGCGCTTCCAAGCGGAGCATTTGCCACTAAAGTCTGATCCGCTGCCGATAAAGCAACAGCGTTTTTTGTTCCCCCCATGGTTCCGGCAGCTGCTGAAGTTTTGATGGTCAAAACATTGACAGGGATTTCGTTGGTTCCGTTCATGAAGCTCGCACCGCCTGCTTTTACCTTCACATTAAAATTCTTTGTTGAAGTAACTTTCAAAGCGTTGGCCTGGGCCACTGTTTTTTCCGAATTATAATCCGCTGCAGTAGCATAGTTAAAGGCAACGGCACCACTGATTGCAGAACTTCCCGCGTCGATGGAGATGACATCATTCAAAGTAATGTTGACGGTTGTGGTTGCCGTAGTATTCTGAGCCTGAACATTGTTGGTTACTGATATGATGGCTCCGATAGTTAAGGCTGCGATGGCGATTTGTTTTGTCATGACCGTATTATTTATTTTTATTCCTGTTATTGTTAATTGTTCTCTTTGAACACTACAAATCTACGGCGGCGGTAAAAGTTTCTCTGTAGTGGAAAATGGAAGTTCATGTAGTAAAATAACTACAGGATATTATTTGTTTTAAACAGAGAAGCCCTCAGCACTTAGAAAGTGTTGAGGGCGTATATAAAATTGTGTGTTTTTATTATAAAGCAGTAGCAGTATAAGTTACCGTTTGTGTATACGTTCCGGCCGGTTTACCTAAAATATCGGAAGATGATGATTTCGCTGCCGGGATGGTGTAGTCCAGATTCAGTGTCAAGGCGCTTCCAAGCGGAGCATTGGCTACTAAAATCTGATCCGCTGCTGATAAAACAACAGCGCTTTTTGTTCCGCCCATGGTGCCGGCAGCTGCTGAAGTTTTGATGGTCAGAACATTGACAGGGATTTCGTTGGTTCCGTTCATGAAGCTCGCACCGCCTGCTTTTACCTTCACATTAAAATTCTTTGTTGAAGTAACTTTCAAAGCGTTGGCCTGGGCAACCGTTTTTTCCGAATTATAATCCGCTGCAGTAGCATAGTTAAAGGCAACGGCACCACTTATTGCAGAACTTCCCGCGTCGATGGAGATTACATCATTCAGGGTAATGTTGACGGTTGTGGTTGCCGTAGTATTCTGAGCCTGAATATTGTTAGTTCCTAAGATGATGGCTCCGATAGTTAAAGCTGCGATGGCGATTTGTTTTGTCATGACCGTATTATTTATTTTTTATTTCTGTTATTATTTAATTGTTCTCTTTTGAACACTACAAATCTACGGCGGCGATAAAAGTTTCTTTGTAGTGGAAAATGGAAGTTCATGTAGTAAAATAACTACAGGATAATTCATTTGGTTTAAATAGAAAGCCCTCAACACTTTCTAAGTATTGAGGGCGTATATAAAATTGCTGTTTATTTTTATTATAAAGCTGTCGCGGTATAAGTTATTTTTTGCGTGTAAGTTCCCTTAGGCTTTCCCAAAAGTACCTTTGATGCTTTTTCTGCCGAAATAGAATAGGCAATATTTAAAGATTGCTTTGCTCCTGAACCTGCATTACTTACCAGGGGCTGATCGTTTGTAGATAAGGTGACCTCATTCAGGGTTCCTGTTAAACTTCCGCCCGCTATTGCTTTTACCTGTAACACATCTACAGGAATTACATTGGCTCCACTTATAAAGTTTGCACCCTCAGATTTTACTTTTACATCGAAATTTTTGGAGGAAATGATGACTAAACTATTCGGCACCGTCACATTTTTTGAAGAATTATAATCTGCTGTATTCACATAATTAAAATCTACAGTGCCTTCTGAAGCAACACTTCCTACATCCATTGAAATAACATCTGCTAAAATAATGTTGACGGACGTACTAGCCTGCTCAGAGTTTTGTGCAAAAACTTGGTTGCTTTCTAAAGCGGTTGCTCCCAGAGACAACGCAGCGATAACGATTCGTTTTTTCATGATAGGATAAATTTAAAGGTAATGAAAGCTTTTATTCAAAATTAATTATACTTACAAATATCATTAAAATCAAATCTAATAACATTATCTGACATAACCAAAAGCTTTTTCTTATTTTTTAACTAATTTCTAATATGACAGTTACAGGCTTTTTCCTCCCAATCGAAGGAATTCTTGCCATGATTTTTCACTATCAAATGAGAAATAAATATAGATTTTTCACTATGGTTCCATATAAGTTAAATCTTAATTCCGGCAATCTCTAAAATATCTTTATGGGATTGGGCACATGAGCGTAACCAAAACTTTTACTGATATATATATGTAAAGCCAATAGCAATTCCTGCTTCATACCTTTCATACGAATCTGCACAAACTGTACCAAAAAAATTCGCCGATGGCTCGTTGCCATTGAAACTTCTGCTATTCCTTCTTTTGAGTAAAACTTCTAAGCACCCCCCTTTGGAAATTTTGTCTAAATATATTCTCCCTTTCCTGCTAATTTCCGGTATCAAAATAGATTTTTCATTTACCTGTTCGTTCGCCTAAAATATATGATTTCTTTAATTTTATGTCTTATTTGATATTCAAAATAAGAAATCATTTTATTGCAGAAAGTATTAAATTGAAATAACTTAAAATATGATATTTGCTTCGATATTTAAATAGTAAAAAATTGGAGATTCAAGCAAGTAAAACGATGCATTAACGCCAGTTTGAATGTCAATAGTGGATGACCATAAAATTGTTTTACTCAATAATAAATTAAGTATTAGTTATAATCTATTAAATAAAGTATCAAAAACAGCTGGTTTTATCGGCCATTTATATATAACATATTTGTTATTATTTTCTGCAAATTAAAACTATAGCAGCAATTTTTTTTAATATTAAATGTTATATTTTTGTTGTAGCATATTAATCAGACATCCATAAAAAAATTGCTTAAGAGAAATATTTCAAATTATGAAGCTGCCCACAGAATTAGGAGATACGTATATCAATACAGTCCTTCTCAATCTTTCCTTAAAAGATCTTTCCCATGACATGAGCAGTGGAAGCTTATTGAAGGGTTTGAGAACTATGCAATTTCCAATTACGGACGGATAAAAAGCCTGGAACGCATGGTTCCGGTTCCTAACGGTGGAGAACAGAAGATATCAGACAGGATTATAAAGCCGCAAACTTTCAGATATTTCAACAAGCACCTAAAAGCTCATTTTTATAATATGAGATGTAATCTCTCCCTCGAGGGAAAAGTACATGGAAGATCAACAGCACGTTTGGTGTATTATCATTTTTTTGAAAAATTTGATATGGATGACCTTTCATTCCGTATATCATTCAAAGATGAAAATCGCTTTCATGTACATTTCAGTAATCTTGAGAAGATAACAGCTATCGAGCTTCGTAATAAAGTGCTCAATACAGGCAGAGGGAAAAAAGGAAATTACCAGCAGGCAGTGAGCCAATATACAGTGGATGGCGGTTTTGTTGCCAGTTATGACAATATTTATGCTGCAAGTGAAACTCTGGGAATCCACCATACTAATATACTGGCTATTATCAACAAAAAAAGAAGTACTGCGGGAACATTTCTATGGTTTGCGAAAGGTTATACACCCACCAAAGAAGATTTTATACCGGATGTAAAAAGTAAATCAGAAAAGATATTTAATACAAGTCTGTGGAAAAAGATCGGGGAACCGGCTGTTGATCAAAATAATCCTCCTGCCTGCCTGAATTTATCGCTGGAGAATCTTCCCGGTGAAAGATGGAAACCAGTTCCCGATCTTAAAGGGTATTTTGCCATATCCAATAAAGGAAGAATAAAGCGGCTGAATACCTGGACTGAGAATAAAAACAAACCTTTTTGGAGGGAGTATATCATTTCTCTTTTTTTGGAATCCTATTCTGATACCAACTATTATCTGTATGCTAACTTAAGTCATAAAGGCAGACGGATTAAGATAAGACTGAACAAATATCTTTATTACTGCTTCATAAAGATATTTGATTTCAATGATCGTTCAATTGTGATAGTCAACAAAAATAGGCCCTTATGGAATATTGATATTTCAAACCTGGAACTGTGTTCTTCAGCTTATCACTTAAATAAAAAAAGGAGTCACACTAAAACTATTTAGATCCAAATTTATTATTACTGTAAAGGTTAAAAAAGAATGCTCTCATTTTTCTATCTAAGCTCATTTTAACACTCTGTAAAATGAAATTGCAATTTTGTTAGGACGTTATGACTTCAAAGTTGCAAGTAAATTTTTAAATTCTCAATGTAGTTGTTAAAAATATTAGTATCGCTATAACCACCATATTTCCAGATCTAAATAACTTATTCTATCAAATATTATTCAAACTGAATTTCTATAATCTAAAGTCGATAAAATTTGCAAATCATCAACAATTCGGTTCGGGAGTTGTTCATCCTGAACTGCAAAACCATTATTAATATGAGTATTATATGTAGTTGTAGTTACAATCCAAAATGGCAAATTAAATGGTGCGAAAGTATTTAATTCAGTTCCAATTGTATTCTCCCCGTTTAATTCAGGGTTCATGGGATTTTAAAATTTCAGCAGCCTGCCCAAGGTCGAATCCAACCTTTTCAGCGACGCCGAATTACCATATCATGGCTTATAATTTAAAGTTAATTTTATATTTTTTGTATTGTTTGGGTGAGTTTCCACTTGATCATATTCCCTAATTGCAAAGTGGCAGTGCAGCCATATTGCTAAAACCTTACAGATCAAATTGATGATCAATACTTTTGCTGTACACCAGCTCCGGATATCACCTCTTACCTGCACCGTTTCGCTGATCGTGTAAGAGACTGCCAGGTTTACCCTGGATTTCGAACCGTTCGCCGAACCGAAATACTTCGCCTAGATGGCTTTAAGTACATGGAGAAAACCGGTCACCCGTCTGGACTTCACCTGCTGCTACAACGGCTTCCCGGCAGCCTTGCGGCAGCGCTTGGTTGTGCTGCTGAAATGCTCTGCCCGCACCAGTTTTCACTCACTGCTATTCCTGCTTTTCATGAGAATCCTCCCGGGGTTGCTTTTGTGATTCTTGTCATGGGGTTGCTTTTTTAGATTAACGGTACGAAGGTATAACAGGATTTTCAATTTTCAATGGCATGAACAGGTTTTGGCAGCTTGTGTCCGGTTTTGGCAGGTTTTGGCAGCCTATGACCGATACTAACATGCATTTCTTCGGGCCCGCTTCGGGTCTTCTTCGACGTTTCTTCGGAAAAACCCCCTGTTTTCCGAAGCCGACCCGAAGAAGACCCGAAGAAATGTCGAAGAAAACCCGGAAAACCATGCGTTTCCGCCAGGTTATCACTGTCAGGAATTATCAATTTTCATTATTAATAAATTGCTAATTTTTAGTGCATCCATTTGAGTTTTTCGCAAATGAATAATTCCCTGTTTTTAGATAAAAACCGGCAGGAATTTTCACTGTATAAATGTTGTTATTTATACGGGAAACCGGTTTAAGATACCGCTGCTAAGCTATGATCAGTCCCTATGAATTAAAGCTGTTTTACATATCAGCAGATTAAAATGTACATACAGTGATTCTTTTGCATCAAGGCAAAAGAACCAAAAAGACAAGGACTTAAAACTTCTTAACGCGAAAAATTGATCCACCACTATACACAAGAAACTTTCAGGTTTGACAGGTTTAAATACCTGTAAAAGCCGTGTAACCATTATAGCTTATGGGAAATTATTCTGTGAAATATATTAACAGATGCTGACAGAGAAACCTCTTTCTATTACAACACAATCAAAAGCTCCATTGAATAATAAGATTGATAGCTCCCATAACCTTATGCTATTTTACTTTTTAATCTTCAGCGAATTTTTTAAAAATATTTTTATAGGTCCCCATACCTGGAAAGTCATGATAATTTCTTCTTTATTTTGATTAAGTAGAAATTATCAATACGGCTGATAGATTATGAATTTATTGAAATAAATTGAATAAAAAGATATAAATTTGCAAAAAATTTCTACTTCCCTTATGCGTAAAACGTTACAACTCCTCCTTGTCTTAAATTTTTTCATTTTTTTAAGTGCCCAAAGCAAATCGGTGCTTAGCATCAATTCTAATTCACTAAGCATTCTGGCAGCGGATTACCGTAAAATATATGCATCGACAAAAGAAATTATTTCTAAACTGTCAGCGGATGATAAGATGTCCCGGAATACGGATCATTTCAATTTTGCGGCGGCCAATATTTCACTAAACAGCACTGATTTTAATTTTACCCGTCAGAATTCTGAAAAAAACTCATTCAATATCAACTGGGTTTCTGAAGCCAATTATAATTTCAGCCCGGGTTTTGGCGATGAAGACAATATTTTCTACCGTGCCAGGATATCTTCAGGTTTAGATTGGCTGGCTTTAGGGGAAGGAAGTTCGAAGAATCAAAGAATTCAGAATTCATTGAATGAAAAAGCGAGAAGGATCAACAGGTTGGAAAAAACACAATATAAAAAGGAAATAGACTACAGAGAAAACCAGGATGGGATCAAAATGATTTTTGATCAAAAAAGAATAGAAATTTTATCTGATTATGAGCATATATTGAAACTCCTTAATGAGTTTAATGTGAAACAAAATAAAAGCGGCATTTCCAATGATGCCGACTTAGCGCTCAGCAAATACCGTCTGGAAAAAATTTCGATTGAAAAAAAATCATTGGAAAACCTGGTTAAGAACGCTGCTAACAATTCTTTTAATAAAGAAATCCTAAATGCAGCTATCCCGGATCTGACACCCGTTGAAAATATAGACCTCAGCATCTTGGTAAAGGACAGGCAGCTGGCCTTAAAAATGGAAAAAGAAATTCTGGACATTAAAAACAAAAGGGATCGGCAGCCCGATTTACGGGTCAAATTACGATACAATTATTATTCAGCCTTATCGAAGGACCGGAATTTTGCCAGCTTAGGCGCCTCCCTTAACTTACCGCTTAGCAGAAATAAGACCAATCTTGATAATGAAAACGACCTGAAGTTCAAGGAAAACATGCTGAATGACCTGCAAATGGTCTACCGGGATAAACTCAATGCCCTTTACAGAGAGTATTATGAGCTGAAATCTGAAATTGATATCCTGCAGAGTGAAAGCACGTATCTGGAGTCTGACCTTACCCTGAAATCCACCAATGAAAACAGCAACACCTTTAGCCCTGCGGGATACCTCAACACCGCTGAAAAATTCTTGAATAATCAATTACAGAAGTATGATAAAAAATCTCAGTTGTATGAAAAATACCTTGAATACCGAATGGCAGCAGGCATAGATTATACCACCGGACCGCTACAGTCCGGAACCAATGATGATAATGCAGGAAATGAAACCTATATCTGGAGCGCCTTTTTCAATAATTATTCGAATGCCTATATCATCAACCTGATGAACCACTGGCATATCAACCGGGTTTTTCTGTCTCCCGGAAAGGTACCCGATCTGGTAAAAGTTGAGGATTTCAAAACACAGGCTGCGGCCAATAACATTCAGGTCTACCGGCTGATCGGGGAAAATTCCTATGCAAAAACGGATGATGGATTTACAGATCTTCAGCAGGCTTTAATTGAAGCCAAAAATATGGGTTTTGCCGGGGTACATCTTGATATTGAGCCTCATACGTTTGATGACTATAAAGAAAATGTTGATATATACGCCCAGAGGTTAATTAATTTATTTACCAGCTCAAAGCTATGGTGTGACCAAAACGCCATGGATATGGGGGTAAGTGTCCCTATGCAACTGCCTGTAGAGGTAGCCACCGCATTAAATGACAATAATGTGATGAGCTATATCATGGCCTATGATGTTTTAACGCTTGAGAAAAAGATGAATAAAACGGCCGCCATAAGAAGTATCCTGGAAGCCAATTACGTATGGGTATTCAGGATTAATGATTTCCAGAATTTCAGTGATTTACTGGATGCTGAAACCACCATTCAGAGCAACGGGATTTCGAAAATAGGATATTATGACCTGTCACAAATGAATAACTTTAAGCCTTAATGGAAATCAATTTTAATAACGACAATGTAACGAGTGAGGTTTATGAAAAACCTGTTAAAAAAAGAAAATGGGACCGATGGATATACTTTGCCATATTATTATTGATTTTAGGGTCTTTGCTGAGATGGATCATCTCCTCATGGGTTTTTGACTATGCAGACGGCTTCCTGAAGCAGCAGCAGTTTGACGTTAAATTTACCAATGACATCAGAATTCTTAATTATAACATCAGCGAAGGGTCAGCGGTAAAAAAAGGAGACACTTTGTTCAGCTATGAATTTTTTTCCGATGCGAATATCCGTAAAAACTCCAAGCAGGATTCCATTAAAAACCTTATTGATAATACCGGGTTTGAAAACAATTTAGTCTCGATTAATGCGGAGATTTCAAAGAAGAATCTTCTTTCAGATGATCTCCGCGGCAGAATAGGGTTTTGGAAGAGCGAAAAAAAGAGAAAGGAAAAACTCGTATATATCAATCAGATCACGCCCAATGAACTTGCCAACGTAGAGCGGTCTATTGACGATCTGCAATATGAGCTCAGCTCTTTACAGGCGGATATCAAAGCATTGAATAATGAAAAAACGAAGCTGCTGTCAATTAACAGTGTGAAGAATTCCCTGTTAACGGCAAACAATAATGTCCTGAAAGTTCAAAATTTCTACATTTCACCCACCAACGGAACTGCAGACCGTTTCCGGGTAACCAATGGCCAGGTTGCGTATAAATCGGACATCATTACGTCGATTATCCACGAGGGACAGTTCGTAAGGGCCTATATCGATATTAATGACCTGGATGAATTTAACGAAGGCGATAAAGTGGAAATAAAACTGCCTTACGGTTTCAACAAAACCCTCAAGGGCAAAGTAAAAAAAATCTATTCGATTTCAGAATTAAAGGATGCTTCACTGCTTAACAAAAACATAAACGACAATAAATACGGGGTTGTTGTTGATATCGTGCCGCTGGACGGCAATTCCTGGAAAGCGGTGAAAATAAGCAATATCCCGGTAAAGGTGAGAAAATTAAAATTTACATAAGGAGTAATGATGTCAGAAAAAATTTTAAATCTGGACAACGGAATCACTGCTTTAATGCTGGAAGAGCATATCGATCATAATGAAATACCGGATGCCGACAGTGCAGACATCTGGATTGTCAATAATGAAAAAGCATGGAATGTAAGGAAATTCCTGATAAGCGTGATCCGGCATCCGGATTCCAGGGTTTTTCTTAAACCCATTTTTTTACAGAAAAACTTTAAAAAAACCTACAAAGAATATAAAAGCTATAACCTCAAACATCTTTGTGACGGTTATGTTGAGGATTTAAATTTTAAAAACAAGGCAGGATCCATCCAGTTCATTTTAAACTTCATTAAAAAGAGCAACCTCGGTCCCGCTCTCTTTCCGGAAAATAACCTGTTGAAAAGGATACTCGCGTATTATTATTCAAGAGATAAAAATATTGAGTTTTACGAAAGCTCCGATTCACTCAGCGGATACTCCTACCCGCGTGCTGAAGCGTATTATGACAGCACCGCAGACGCCTATACTAATACTAGGCAGATCTTGAACAGTGCCTATAAAGACGGTTTTCTGGACAGGCATTACGTAGATACTTCCCATATCTGCAAAAAATGCAGCTCGGGGTTCCTGAATTACCGGGAGGAATGCCCGAAATGCAAAGGGCATAACCTGCAGGCCAGGGTTTTAATCCATCATTTCAGGTGTGCCTTCGTTGCTACGGAAAACATTTTCCAGCAGGGGGAAAAATTAATCTGCCCCAAATGCACTACGGAACTGAAAAATATAGGCGTGGATTATGATAAGCCCGGGAAAATATTTTACTGTAAGAACCATACCTGTCAAAATGAATTCCAGAAACCTTTGATCGGGGTTCACTGTATCAACTGTAAAACAGAACAGACCCCGTCAGAATTAAACCTGGAGAAGATCTATAATTATGAGCTTACGCATAAAGCCATCACCGAAATATTAAATTAGAACGTAAAGATGGATAATCTTTGGGAAATGATTTTTTCTAATTTGCAGTATTCGGACTGGAATAAAATTCTGAACTGGGGATGGTATGTCTTTTTAATAGATATCCCGCGGTTCCTGATTCTTGAGATTATTGTCCTTTTCGTAAGCATCCGGAACCGGTATACCAATAAAGACGAATGGAAAGCAGGCAGGGAAAAGCTGATGAAGGAATTTCCGCTGGTTACCGTTTTGGTGCCCGGACACAATGAAGGGAGGCATCTTCATAAAATGATCGTCTCCATGCAGAAACAGACCTATAAAAACATCGAAATAATCGTTGTTGACGACGGTTCTACCGATAACACCAGAATTATCGGGCAGTCTTTTGAAAAAACCGGCTCCATCGCAAAATTTCTAAGATCTGAAATCCGTGGCGGAAAGGCCTCAGCTGCAAACCTGGGACTGAAATATTCAAGAGGCAAATACATCGTTCACATCGATGCCGATTCCTCATTGGAAAACAACGCTATTGAAAAATCGTTACTGCCGTTTTATGTGTATGACAATGTCGGGGGAGTCGGCGGGAACTTAATGGTAAGGAATGATGAAGATTCCCTGGCATCGACGATGCAATATCTAGAATACCAGCAATCCATCAGCATTTCCAGGATTGTCCTTTCAAAACTCGGCATCTATAAGATCATTTCCGGAGCTTTCGGGGTTTTCCCGAAAAAAATACTTGACCGCGTAGGCGGCTGGGACGTAGGCCCGGGTCTGGATGGCGACCTGACGGTAAAGATCAGGAAAATAGGCTACAACATTATTTTTGAAGAAAGCGCGGTCTGCAATACCCACGTCCCTGCAGAATGGAACAAGCTGGCCAAGCAGAGGCTGCGCTGGTCACGCTCCCTCGTCCGTTTCAGGCTCAGGAAACATAAAGACATCTGGGTCCCCAACAAAAATTTCCGGCTCTCGAATTTCTTCTCATTCTTTGAAAATGTGTTCTTCGGGCTCGTTCTGGATGTCACCTGGCTCGTTTATATGCTAAGAATAATAATTGAGAATCCTGAGTTCCTTCTTTTTTGGTTGCCATTCAAATATTTACTATATTTGCTGCTTTATTTTATGCAGTTTCTGGTATGCCTGATCATTGTAAATAATAAAAGGAAATTTTTGTCTAAAATTATATATATTCCACTTTACCCATTATATATGGGATACTTTATGCGACTTGTAAGAACCATTGCCTATTTTGACGAATTCTTCTTTTACGATTCTTATAAAGATCCTTGGAATCCTCAAAAAACATCCAAAAAAGCCAGAGAATTCGGTGCCTGAATGATGCCGTCCTCTATCCCTGCCCTATTCTATTAAAATACACAAACAATAAGATACTCATTAATGATTAAAAAACTAAGCGCAGCAATAGGTGTTTTACTGCTTATTGCTTCAACCGGGTGTTCTTCAGAAGACAATCTGATGTCTGAGAACAATGAAAGTTCCAATTCCATTACCAATGGAGATATTACGCTTCGATACGGAAGCGGAGATCTCAGCAAAAGTATTGAATTAAAGAACACTAAAGTTAACTTTGTGACCTTCGATCAGAATGGCCACAAATCATCTGCCACCCAGAAAACCGTTTCCTATACACCCAATTTATCAGGTGCTATAGCTGCTGTCGGAAGTAACTGGTATAATATCAATAACGGCGAAACCTATTACATTCCGGAAGGGACTACTTTCACAGGCGGGTTTAATTTTAATTCTGCCGGAAAAATTATTGTTCTGGGTAACCTGGGAGGTTCAAACTGGATCAATGTTCCCAATGGAGGCAGAGTTGAGGTTGGTACCAACGGTAAGATCCTGAATTCAGCCAATTTCCATCTTAACTCAGGTGGAATACTGGATAACTACGGATATGTAGATTATACGACTTCATCGGTTGACGGGACCATCAACAACTATAACAACCTGACGTTCACGAATAATGTCAGCTTAAACGGAAGCTCTACAGTCAATAACTTCTGCAGAATGGTGTTTAGCCAGCAGAACAACTATTTGAATTCCAACCTGACCAATGAAGGATATTTAACGTTCTCGAAAGGATTCCACATTAACGGTTCGGGAGTACTGAACCTTAAGCCGCAGTCATTCACTGATGTGACAGGAGGATCCGTTTCTATAGACGGCAAGATCTCCAATACAGGAAGCAGCTTTGCAAGAATGGACTTCGTTAACATGTCTTTCGGAAATATGAATGCTTCACCGGCTGTAGTGGGGCTTATTGACCTGAACTTTACCAATACCTCTTATTCTGTATTACAGAACAACAATAAAATCAACAATCAGGTTACCTTAAACGCAAACACGTATATCCCTGAAGAAGGGTGCAGGCCTCAGAAAGGAATTACTCCGTGTACAGACAGCCAGCTTCAGTTTACGCTGGTCGCCAATGTGGTAAGCCCGGCGATCAATAACAATACACTGAGCGCAACCGGTGTTGTGGTAAATAACGGGTATGCTTATTTATCTTACCATACCAATGATGCAGCACACGGAAGCACGACTCAAGGAGCTGTAAGAATTCTAAACGTTTCTGATTACAGTGCTCCGGCATTGTTAAGTGAAGCATTATTCAATAATGTAGAATTCAATAATATCGACGTTGCCGATAACAGAATATTTGCGACAGGCGGAGATAAAAACGGGGCAAGGCTCATTACGGCGCCACTTTCCAACAACGTATTCAATACACAGGATTTATCATTATTCTCAAGTTATAAGCTTCCAAGCGCTACGGCAAAAAATTCTTATTTCTATAATAATTATCTGTATACGGTAACAGGAGCAACAGGAGGAGGTTTCTTCAAGCTTAATCCTGCTGCGGGATATGCGGTGTCTGACCAGTTTTATGCATCAGGTGAAAAAGCCAAATATATTGCACATAACAACAGTTATCAGGTATTCCTGGCTACTGATGCTAGCGGGACATCCCTGAGAATAGCCAATGTAGATGGTTCCAACCCGAAAACATATACTTATAACACGCTGGTACAATCTGTGACTGACGGAAAAAATGTAATTACTTTAGATGATGAATATGTATACCTGGCACTAAGTGATAAAGGGGTAGCCAAGATTAAGCTAAGCAACGGTCAGCTGATGAATACTTTTGTTCCTAGAAATTTTAAAGTTAACAGCCAGAACGTATTCAGCCAGACAGGCCTTACCAATGCGGTTGCGGTAAATAACTGTTACCTGTATCTGGCTAACGGTACAGACGGTGTTATTGTTCTGAACAAGACGACCTTCAATGTAGTAGGATACTATAAACTGAACGGTTCGGCAAATTATATATATATCAATAATAACCTAGCCTTTGTTGCAACAGGACAATCAGGATTGAATATCCTGAAGATCAATTAATCAATGCTCAATTGATTGGATATGGACAACTGATCATAAATATATTTTAAAGCCTTACAATAAATCCGGAAATTAAAATTTCCGGATTTATTTTTTATGTATACCTGTCTCCGGTTAACTGTATTTTTAAATAACGGGTAACAGCCATTACTTATTCAAGCTCAGAATTTATAAACACCTAGCTGTTTTTTAATAACTGACCATTTTTCTTAGTTGTTTCCGGCAGGATGACAGTCCCTGATTTCCTGTTTTGTTTATTTAAATTTAATTATCTTTAAGGGTTAACAAGCATGAACATCTGAATATGAAAAAAGTACTGGTTATTATTCTTGTAGCATTTGTTATGATACAGTTTTTCCCGATTGACACCACCAATCCTGCGCCTACGCCCGGAATGGACTTTTTAAAAATTAAAAATACACCCGCTCAGACCGCAGGGATTATCAACACCTCATGCTATGACTGCCATTCCAATGAAACCCGGTATCCCTGGTATTCTCATGTTGCACCTGCTTCTTGGTTTTTAAAAAACCATATCGACGAAGGAAGAAAAAACCTGAATTTTTCCACCTTTGCCATGTATGAACCGAAAATACAGGCACATAAATTGCAGGAATGCATAGAAATGGTTGAGAAGAAGGAAATGCCGATGGAATCTTATTTTATAGGTCATCAGGATGCTAAAGTGACCGATGAACAGAGAAAAGTTTTAATCAGGTATTTCCAGCGGGAGAAAAAAGAAACGGAGCGGAAACTAGCCCTTTAAACCCTCATAATTATGGACCTGAACTGGCAAAATAAACATATTGTATTTTTCGACGGAGACTGCGGCGTGTGTAACTTCTGGGTGCAGTGGATCCTTGAGCGGGATAAACAGGATCAGTTCCTGTTTGCTTCCCTTCAGTCGGATTTCGGCCAGAAATTCCTGTCTGAAAGAAATCTGGATACGAAAGTTTTCAATACCCTGTACCTTTGGAAACCCAACGAATATTATCTGGAAAAATCAAGAGCCGTTTTAAAGATTGCCAATGTACTGGGCGGGATTTATAAGCTGTCTGGAATTGCGAAGATCATTCCCAAATCGTTAAGCGACACGGTATATGACACGGTTTCAAAAAACAGGATGAAACTGGCCAACCAAAAATGCTACCTGTCGACCCCTCAGGAAAGAAAAAAATTTATTGAGGTCTGATTTTTTTAATAAAAACTGAATATACATTTCATACTATGTCGGTACTCAATAAAATTCAAATAATCAGATTTAAACATCATTTTAAATTTTACCCGAATCTCTAAAACCACAATAATATAAGAACATAAAGACTGTTCATAATAAAACAGTCTTTTTTATGGTTACAGATCATCACGCACGTTTACAGATTTTAATACTAATGATGTGATGCAATCTTTGAAAAAATATTATTGATTAAGCGACCAGACAGAATAGCTGTTCGGGGCACACTGGATTTTTACCCATTGGTCATTCTGAGTTGTCGGATACCAGGCTGAACTGCCGGTAAAATCTTTGATCTGCTGGCTTGTCCAGTTGGTTTGGATCCACCTTTCCTGCCAGCTTGAAGAGTTGTTGATGTACACGATCAATCCCGGATTTCCGTTATACCCGTTTCTTCGGGCAATATATTCATCATTATCCGTATACAGGATCGAAGTGGTTCCCGTCGCTTTATGATTATGGATCCAGATCAGGTTGTTCAGCCGTTCCTTGTTCAGCCATTCTTCATAATCACGGTAAAAAATGGTGGGATATCCTTCATGGGTAAGAATGTAGGCATAGGCCAGCATTTTTTTACCAATGACATCCGTATCATGGTTGGTGACAAATGTTACGGCTTTGTAAGGATTTCTCTTCCACATCATATCATCATTCAGAATATTCAGGTTACCGTTGTCAAAAGCTTCATCCATTTTATAATACGCTGCAAAATCAAAGACGGAACTGTTGGCATTATTAGCCCAGGATTCCAAAGTATTCACATTAGAATCCCATAACTCCCCTACAGAAAAGCCGCCTATATTTGAGTTCCAGCTGTTAACTACCCAGGCACCAAAACCTTTGACATAATCAAACCGCCAGCCGTCAAACTTCATGATATTTTTGTAATATTTCCCGACGGAATCATCTCTTCCCCACAGCCAGTCCTGAACATACGGATTGGCATGGCACAGATCCGGGAAGCCTCCGAATGCACCTTCATCATTGGTTCCGTAAGCATTTTTATAAAAGTCATTATAGTTTCTGGGGAATTTTCCCGAGGCCACCCCTGAAAAATTAGTCCAGGTATTGGAACCTATATAAGGATTGTATTCCGACTGTCCGCCACTGTTGTGGTTAATGACCACATCTGCATACACCTGCATATTTTCCGCATGGGCTTTGGTGATTAATGCCTCCAGCTCTGTCCTTGAGCCGAAACGGGTTTCAATGCTTCCGTTCTGATTATAGTTCCCGAAATCATAATAGTCGGTCGGGTCATATCCCATGGAATACGCACCGTTCTGCGCTTTGGAAGCGGGAGGCAGCCATACGGCACCAATGCCGGCATTGGACCAGTCGGTAATTTTTCCCTTTACAATATTCCACCAGTTCCCTCCATCCGGAACATCCCAGTAAAAACCCTGCATCAGGACGCCTCCTCCAGGCCCTGCAGTAAATTTTGAGTAGGCAGATGTTCCTGTACTGAAAGGCTTGCCATTGTGACGGGTAACGTCTACAATTTTGTCATGAACTTCGGGCCGGCTCATGGTTTCAGCCCCTGTTTCGTCATCACTCCGGCATGAACTCATAAATCCTACAGCCAGAAATGAAAGAAGGTAATATGCTTTATTCATATCTAAAGTTTTAATTGTTAAATCATTACCTAAATTAGCAATTTATTATATAAATTCTTACTCCCGTGAAATATTTTTTCATTTTTAAGAAATGCCTTACAAAATCATTGCTTATGGGATTCATTAAAAAATCATAAACTTTAAAGATTTTCGGTACAATTTTTCCATTATTGCATATATTTGCAGACTATGGAATACAATACCCAAAAAACCCAGCTTCACTTGCCTGAATACGGCAGAATTATACAACAGTTGGTTGAACGTTGCAAGGAGCTCTCTTCCAAAGAAGAAAGAAATGAAATGGCGATGGCAATAATTGATTTTATGGGTCAGAGAAACCCGCAGCTGCGCGACGAAGACAATTACAAACATAAACTTTGGGACCATCTTTTTATTCTGGCTGAATATGATCTGGATGTTGATTCTCCTTATCCGTTCCCTACTATGGAACAACTTGCCGAGAAACCGAAAAGAATGGAATACCCCAAGCTTCAGGGTGATTTTAAATTCTACGGGAAAAGTATACTTCAATTGATCGAAAAAGCAATCGAGCTGGAGGAAGGTGATGAAAAAGAAGCTCTGATTGAAGTGATTGCCAATAATATGAAGAAATCTTACAACGTATACAATAAAGAACATGTTACTGATGACGTCATCTTCCGCCACCTGAAGGAACTTTCTGAAAACAGGCTGGATCTTACAGGAATTGACAGCCTGGAGAAAAGCAAGATCTATTATACAAGCAACAGCAACCGGAGCAACAACAGCAATAATAACAACCGGAGCAACAGCAACAGGAACAATCAGGCCAACAACAAAAGAAGACATAATAATAACAACACCAACAGCAATTATAAAAACAGAAAGTAGACATGAGTGGAACATTTCAGATCAGAGGAGGAAAAAGACTGCAAGGTGAGATCACTCCACAAGGAGCAAAAAATGAAGCTCTTCAAATTCTTTGTGCTGTTTTATTAACTGATGAAGAAGTCAGAATCAAAAATATCCCAGATATCCATGATGTCAACAGGCTGATCGAGATCCTGGGCGACTTCGGGGTAAAAGTGACTAAAAACAGTCATGGTGATTATACGTTTAAAGCGGATACGGTTAATTTCGATTACATTAAATCCGACGAGTTCAAAAAAGACGGTGCAAAACTGAGAGGTTCGATTATGCTGATGGGGCCTATGCTGGCGAGATACGGTGAAGCGTATATGCCGACGCCCGGAGGGGACAAAATAGGAAGAAGAAGATTAGACACTCACTTTCAGGGCCTGGTAGAACTCGGGGCAGAATTTAATTATGATGAGGAACAATATTTTTATTCATTAAAAGCCACGGAACTCAGAGGAAAATTCATCCTGCTGGAAGAAGCTTCCGTAACGGGAACGGCCAATATTGTTATGGCAGCCGCGTTGGCAAAAGGAAAAACCAGAATCTATAATGCAGCCTGTGAACCTTATCTGCAGCAGCTCTGCAAGATGCTGAACAGAATGGGAGCCCAGATTTCAGGCATAGGTTCCAATCTGTTGACTATTGAAGGTGTAGAATACCTTCACGGGACAGAACACACGATGCTCCCTGATATGGTAGAGATCGGATCCTGGATCGGTCTTGCCGCAATGACCAAATCCGAAATCACCATTAAAAACGTCAACTGGCATCAGCTGGGTGTCATTCCGAATACTTTCAGGAAATTAGGCATTGAGCTTGAGCAGAGCGATGATGATATTTATATTCCGGCTCAGGAAAATTATAAAATCCAGAAATTTATCGACGGGTCTATCCTGACGATTTCCGATGCTCCGTGGCCCGGATTTACTCCTGACCTTCTATCCATTATTTTAGTCGTGGCTACGCAGGCAAAAGGAAGTATCCTGGTCCACCAGAAAATGTTTGAATCCAGATTATTCTTCGTGGATAAACTGATTGATATGGGCGCTCAGATTATTCTTTGCGATCCGCACCGGGCAACCGTTATCGGGCTTAACCAGGAAGCTCCGTTAAGAGGAACCACAATGGTTTCGCCGGACATCCGAGCAGGGAATGCCCTTCTTATTGCCGCCCTTTCTGCAGAAGGGAAATCGATTATCCATAATATCGAACAGATTGACAGAGGATATGAAAATATTGACGGCAGACTGAAAGCCATTGGCGCTGACATCGAACGAATCTGATCTTACACATAGCAAAAACCACCCAAAGGTGGTTTTTATTTTTTATGATCTATTATAAAATAAAAAGGCTGTAAGAATGGTTCTACAGCCTTTGTTTTATCATCAAAACGCTATGAATTCCGGTTACAGATACTTCCTGCAGACATATTCCACGCTTGTGCTCAAAAGCTTGTTTTGACGGAGATAATATTCCAACTGTTCGAAATCATCTGAATTGACATTGATATACAGCTGAACAGACCCGAAACTTCTTCCGCTGATGTATTCAACATTTACAGACAACACTTTATGGCAAATCCCCAGCTGATCATAAATGGCATTCATAAGATGTTCAAACTTCACTTTTCCGTTCAGTTCAATTTCAAGGATCCATTCTTTTCTGGGCAGGTTTATGCTGTTCTGTAAAACCTGAAGGTTGGGATAAGGTGTTGCCATAAAATTATTTTTAATTAAATACTGCTGCGGTTCACTGATCTGTTATATTAAATCTTCGACAAAAATATGAAAAATAATTAGTCTACAAAATTAGTAGGATAATAATTTACATTAAGTATACTATTTTTTATCCTACATTAAATCCATTTCGTCCCTGCTGAGTTTTATAATAAAAAAGCGGATTAAAAAATCCGCCCTTACTCATTAGTATAATTCAATTCCTTGATCCTTTCCAGTTTACCGGAAGCCGCCATACCATTGGGATTGCAGCCCGGTTCCCCCTCCGGAACTTTTAAATTTTTCTTCTGATAAAACTCCTGCCAGAAAGCATTGGTTGTTCCGGTTTTCGGATCGACGAAGGTCATTGGTTCAAGTCTGAAAATCTGGTTTTTTCTGAAAGCCCTTTCAATAAAATCTGAACAGTAATAGGCACTTTCATCTAAAATATAATTAAAATTATAAGGTTTCCCCAACATGGATTCCGCTTTCTGAATGGCATCAGGAATAGTATTCTGATAAGGTGATTTCAGACGGTAAACGATTACTTTCTGTCCTTCATCTGCCTGATCTTTTATAAATTCTTTTACCTTTTGTTTTTGAGACCCTCCTTTGGGTGCAGCATGGAGGACAAAAACCCCGTCCCTGTTCTTTTCTACAATCCCGATATGATCGAAAGAAGCATGTTCCTGTTTTTGGGTAACGTTGTTAATGGCTCCGGAAAGCCCGGTTTCTTTTGCCGTCACGAAAAGAAGATCGCCGTTATTCAATCCTGAGAATTCTGCGTTTTTACAGCTCAGCATGAAGCTTACCATAAAAATAACTGAAAGAACATTCATCATATTACTTTTTAAAATTGCTTTCATAAATTTCAATCCATTCTTCAACATTCATTTTTCCGCTTAGTTCCCCCAACAACTCAAAAGGGATATCATCCATCTTTTTGAAACGGATACAGGATTTCCCCATATCTAATTTCCGTTTGGAATATTTTGGAAATTCTCCGGTGAACCAGTTCAGCAATTCGGGCTTTGCATATAGCCCCATATGATATAAGGCAATAAAATTCTTCTGGGAAGCCAATGACATAAACGGCAGCGGTGAGCCCGGCGTACAGTGATAACCGGCCGGATACCTTTCCAGAGGAACGTCCCACCCTATCATTCCATAACTTATATTCTGTGAAAAACCGTCCGGTAAATGACCATTGACAGTGTTAAATATTTTCCTGAAAACCTCCTGTCTTTCCTCCGGAACCTTTGATATGTAATCTTCTATGGAAACAGCCTCGATCTGCATAGGTGAAATTTTTAATAACTCTTCAAATTAACAAAATTTAATCGACAATTATTTTAATAATCTCGGTACCCTTTATTCATCCTTTACTGAAAACGAATAAATACTACGGTTCGAAAATGAAAATTACGGCTGTACGGGTTTCTTTATATGCTTTATTTTAATATTGGGAAATTAAATCCTATTTTTGTCATACAAATTTTTTGAACAATGCCGAATATTTCAAACAGAGCACTCCATATGCCGCCATCGCCGGTAAGAAAACTGGTTCCTTTTGCCATTAACGCCAAACAGAGAGGGATAAAAGTATATCACCTGAATATCGGACAGCCTGATATCGAAACTCCGGAAACGGCTCTTAATGCTTTAAAGAATATTGATCTGAAAGTATTGGAATATGCCCTTTCCGAAGGTAACCTGGAATACAGACAGGCCCTTACGGAATATTACCATTTATTAGATTTCACAGATCTTACCCCGGATAACTTCATCGTTACCAACGGAGGCTCAGAAGCATTGAATTTTGCAATTTCCACCTTATGTGACGACGGTGACGAAGTCATCATTCCTGAACCGTATTACGCCAACTATAACGGGTTTACCAGTACTTTTAATGTAAATGTGGTGGCAGTGCCGTCTACGATTGATACCGGCTTCGCGCTTCCGCCGATTGAAGAATTTGAGAAAAAAATCACCCCGAGAACAAGAGCCATCCTGATCTGTAACCCAGGAAACCCTACCGGGTACCTTTATACCAGAGAAGAACTTCAGAAATTAGCGGAAATTGCTTTAAAGTATGACATCGTCATTATTTCTGATGAAGTGTACCGGGAATATGTATATGACGGGAAACAGCAGATTTCCATGTTTGCATTTCCTGAACTGGCAGAAAACTGCATCATTATTGATTCAGAATCCAAGCGGTATTCCATGTGCGGCGTACGAATAGGATGCCTGATTACCCGTTCTAAAAAAATTCGTGATGCGGCTATGCTTTTTGCACAGGCCAGGCTGAGCCCGGTGCTTTTGGGACAGATTGCGGCTACTGCGGCCCACCAGAATGACGGTGCCTACATCAGGGCAGTAAGAGAAGAATACACCCATAGAAGAAACGTTCTAGTAGATGCGCTGAATGCCATTCCTGGAGTTATCTGTCCGAAGCCGAAAGGAGCCTTTTACTGTGTTGCGGAACTTCCGGTTGACGATACCGAAAAATTCGCCCAGTGGCTGCTGGAAAGCTATTCAGACCAGAATGAAACTATTATGGTAGCTCCGGCAGGAGGATTTTACAGCAATCCTGAATTGGGTAAAAAACAGGTGCGGATTGCCTATGTTCTAAAAGAAGAAGATTTGAAAAGAAGTGCGGCGATTTTAAAAGACGCTCTTGAAAAATACAAACTGGAATTTACCCACTAATTAAAGATATCTGTATCAGCAATAAAATTTCGGATTGAAAAGTATTCTTTCCCATCTTTTATTGCTGATATTTTTTATTGTGATGTTAAGAAGGAGAAAATAATTCTCTTATACATCTCAATGTTCATTTCCATATACGATCCGGACAATGCCGGAGAGGCCGGAAACTCAGATCCAAAAACATAATTCCACAGGAATACAAATAAAATGATGCACGAAAATTTTTCACTCAAACTATACAATACATTTGGCATAGAGGCAAAAGCACGATATTTTACTGAAGTCCATTCCGTTGAAGAACTGCTGGAAGCTTTGAACAATCCGGTAACCCAAACTCTTCCCCTTCTCTTTTTAGGCGGCGGAAGCAATATCCTGCTGACCGGGGATTTTGAAGGACTTGCCATCCGGTTAAACTTAAAGGGCATCCATGAAGACCTCATCAGTGAAAACGAAGTATTAGTTACCGTAAAAGCAGGAGAAAACTGGCATGAATTCGTATTGTTCTGCCTGGAAAAAAATTACGGCGGCATGGAAAACCTCTCACTGATCCCGGGAAATGTGGGAACTTCCCCGATGCAGAATATCGGGGCATACGGAGTGGAAATCAAAGATACCTTCGTAAGCTGTACGGTTCTGAATTTAGAAAACCTTCAGCTGGAAACCTTCAATCGCGAACAATGCCGGTTCGGCTACAGGGATTCTGTTTTTAAGCAGGAAGGAAAAGGAAAATATGTGATTACAGAGGTTTCTTTTACCCTGACCAGGAAAAGCCACCAGCTGAAAACATCATACGGCGCGATACAGGCGGAACTGGAAAAATCAGGCATTGAGCACCCCACCATTCAGGATGTTTCAAGGGCGGTCATTACTATCAGACAGAGCAAACTGCCGGATCCTAAAGAGACCGGAAATGCAGGAAGCTTCTTTAAAAACCCGACTATTCCACTGAGCCGGTTTGAAGAATTACAACAACAATTTGAACATATCCCGGGCTATCCGAACGGAGATTTTGTAAAAATCCCGGCGGGATGGCTGATCGAACAGGCAGGCTGGAAAGGGAAACAGATTGGGAATGTGGCCACCCACGAGCTGCAGGCACTGGTGATCATCAACGCCACCGGAAATGCCACCGGGAAAGAAATTTTCGGTTTCTCTGCGGAGATTATTGATTCTGTGAAAGAAAAATACGGAATCGAGCTGGAAAGAGAGGTGAATATTATTTGATATTTAATTGTTAATAAAGCTGTCTATATTCAAGGCAACAGTTCTTATATTTAATTTTGATTTAATTAAGATTATTCAGGATCATGCTGAGCGGAGACGAAGCACCTAAGATTTAACTTCTAATATAAACACATGAAAATTGCCATTCTCGGAGCAGGAAATATGGGCCTTTCTTTTTCAAAATCATTTTTGAAATATGAATTAATAAAGCCTGAAAACCTTCATTTAATTACAAGGAATACCTCAGGGATTTCTAAAATATCAGGAGAGTTTCCAAAGTCACAGGTCTCATCTTTTGAGGACGTTAAAAAACTGGATGCAGATTTAATCATCATTTCGGTAAAGCCCCAAGACTTTCAGAATGTTGCAGAAAATTTCCAATTCGTATTAAAAGAAAATCAGATGGTTTTGTCCATTATGGCCGGAATTAAAATTGAAAAGATTCAAAAACTGCTGCGCCATCCTCTTATCGTACGCGCCATGCCCAATTCCCCGACCCTTCTCGGAATGGGAATTACAGGCTATACTGCTGCACAAGGAATTTCTTTCAGCCAGTTAATCAATATCGAAAGATTATTAAATTCGACAGGAAGATCCGTTTACCTCGAAAACGAAGAATTACTGGACAGTGTTACGGCCCTGTCAGGAAGTGGACCGGCCTATTTTTACTACATTGTGGATGCAATGATTAAAGCAGGAACTGAAATGGGAATTGATGAAAACCTTTCCCAGCTTTTCGTAAAACAGACTATGCTGGGAGCCTACCATCTGATTAACACTTCGGATAAAAGCCTGGAAGAATTGATTAAGGATGTGGCGTCAAAAGGAGGGACAACCGAAGCAGCCTTACACACTTTCGAAGAAAACAATTTTAAGGGAATCCTGAAAAACGGAATTTTAAATGCTGAAAAACGGGCCAGAGAGCTGAATGGTTAAACAGTCAGGTTCCCAACCGTTTCTTAATGACCCTACGAAATAAAATCCCAGAAATACACCAGAGTTATTCAGGATTATGCTATCTACCACAATAATACCCTTATATAATTTCTTTAGCATCACGTGCCGGTTTATTCATTTCAAAAACAGTAAATTTGTGTATTAAATTCATGTAATGAAATACATCTTGCTTACGCTCATTTCGGCAATGCTGCTGTCTGTATCCTGGCCTACCTACGGTGTCCCGTTTTTTATATTTTTCGCTCTGGTTCCGCTTTTGATGATGGAACACGGCGTTTCAAAATTTTCGGATTATGACAGAAAAAGCTGGGTTGTTTTCGGGCTTTCGTATGTGTGCTTTGTCATCTGGAATGTAGTGACCACCGGCTGGCTGTACGGATCAAAGAATCCTGACGGCAGCCATTCCATGATGGCTGTGGTCTTTCCGGTTCTGGTCAATTCCTTTCTATACGCACTGGTCTTCCAGTGTTACCACTGGTATAAAAACGCACAGGGAACCTATTGGGGGCTGGCATTTCTAATTGCAATCTGGATGAGCTTTGAAAAATTCCATTTGGGCTGGCAGCTGACCTGGCCATGGCTGAATCTGGGGAATGTATTTTCCGATTACCCGAAAGTAATCCAGTGGTACGATACATTGGGAGCCACAGGTGGAAGTTTCTGGATTTTACTGATTAATGTTTTCATATTTTACACAGTAAGAACCTGGGAGGCGGGAAGGAAAAGAAAAGATTTAATCAGAAACTCTGCTCTTGTGATAGCTTTAATTATTATTCCGATGATCATTTCGGTTGTTAAGTATAACAATTTTGATGAAAAGCCGATCGGCAGCGTAAATGTCCTGATGCTTCAGCCTGCTCTTGATCCGTATGCCGAAAAATATTCCAAGGACAGCCTGGTTATTGAAGATGATTTATTGAATCTTGCCGAGAATAATTCAAAAGGAAAGATCGATTATTATATTGCTCCGGAAACCGCTCTTCCCGGAAGAGGCTCCATTTCCGAAACCGCTTTTGAAAAAAGCATCATCTTAAACAACCTTAAAGGATTCTTATCAAAACATCCCGGTTCCGTTTTCGCAACAGGTATTTCTTCACACCGGTTTTACACCAGCCCGAAAGATTTACCGCAAGAAGCGTATCAATTAAACCCAAAGCTCTGGGTAGAAAGCTTCAATTCCGCCGTCCAGGTAATTCCCGATCATAAAGTGGAAGTCTACCACAAAGGAAAGCTGGTTCCCGGCGTAGAAATTTTCCCGTACATGAATTATTTAAAGCCGGTTTTAGGGAATGCCATGATCAACCTGGGAGGAACGGTAGCCTCATTGGGAACGGATAAAGAACGCATTGCTTTTTCGAATCCTTTCAATAAAGGAAAAATCGCTCCGATTATTTGCTATGAAAGCATTTATGGAGAATTCACCGGCGATTATGTAAAAAAAGGCGCTAATTTCCTTGCCATTATGACGAATGATTCCTGGTGGGGCGTTACGGAAGGACATAAGCAGCTTTTATCTTATGCTAAATTAAGAGCCATCGAAACCAGGAGAGAAATTGCAAGGGCTGCCAACAGCGGAATTTCTGCCCATATTGATGCCAAGGGTGAAATAGTTGCCGATACGTTTTACGGAGACAAAACAGCATTATTTGCCAAAGTAAACCTCTATGACCAGCTGACTTTCTATACGCGGGCCGGAGACCTGCTTTCAAGATTTTCAATATTTGCATTAGGGTTTCTGCTGTTTTATTTCCTGATCAAAAGGTTTCAGAATAAAATGAAAAAAAGCTAAGGGGGCTAGAAAATTCCTATGAGGGAACGTTGATAAAAATCCCTTTTCATTGAACGATAAATTTTCAAAAAGATCGTGATCAAAAAGAACTCCAATGTGATTGATATTTTCAGAAATAAATCCATAATGACTGATCATTTATATTTCAGCTGTATTTAATTTTTAAAGAATAAATTTAAAACTCATTATGCAACGGATCAGTTGTCTGATCGTATTCTAACCAGGAAATCGCAGTTACAAATCAGGATATTATTACAAATAATTTTCTAAAAGATTTGCCTATCTGAAAAATTCTTCGTTATTTTGCACTCTCAAATATTATAGTACAAATAAGAACATCGAGATATGTCAAGAATTTGCCAAATAACAGGAAAGCGTGCAATGGTTGGTAACAACGTTTCTCACGCTAATAACAAAACGAAACGTCGTTTTGAAATTAACTTATTAGAGAAGAAATTTTACCTTCCGGAGCAAGATAAGCACGTAAAACTGAAAGTATCAGCTCATGGATTGAGAGTGATTAACAAAATTGGAATCGAAGAAGCTATTGAAAGAGCGACTAGAAACGGATTGATTAAAAAGAACTAAATCATGGCAAAAAAAGGAAACAGAGTTCAAGTAATCCTTGAATGTACAGAGCATAAAGAAAGTGGTATGCCGGGAATGTCAAGATACATTTCTACAAAAAATAAAAAGAATACAACTGAAAGACTGGAATTGAAAAAATATAATTCTGTTCTTAAGAAAGTTACACTTCACAAAGAAATCAAGTAATTTATAAAATATAATTTACCATGGCAAAAAAAGTAGTAGCAACCCTACAAAGCGGTCAGTCAAAAAAAATGACTAAAGTTGTTAAATTGGTTAAGTCTTCTAAATCAGGAGCTTACGTTTTTGACGAAAAAGTAATGAATGCAGACGAAGTAGACGGTTATTTGAAGAAATAATCTCCGCTTTATTTACAATATAAAAACTACTCAGCTTTTGGGTAGTTTTTTTGTTATCTTTGTTTTTGGATAATGGGTTATGAATGACAAATGATATAAACAATCAGGCGGAAATAAGAGCCCGGAATCTGTAATTTAAAATTCCGTAATTCATAAGATGAGTTGGTTCAAAAAGATTTTCAAAAAAGAAGAAAAAGAAACTTTAGATAAAGGATTGGAAAAGTCCAGCCAGGGTTTCTTTGAAAAAATGACAAAAGCCGTAGTCGGCAAGAGCAAGGTAGATGATGAAGTCCTGGATAACCTGGAGGAAATCTTAATTGCCTCCGACGTGGGCGCCTCCACCACCATCAAAATCATAGAAAGAATTGAAGAGCGTGTTGCCAGAGACAAATACGTCAGCATCAACGAGCTTGATACAATCCTCCGTGAAGAAATCTCAGGACTTTTGCTTGAAAACCCTCATGCCGGAACAGGAAATATCGATGCTTCCAAAAAACCTTACGTCATTATGGTAGTAGGTGTTAACGGTGTCGGAAAGACAACCACCATCGGTAAGCTGGCACACCAGTTCAAATCAGAAGGCAAACAAGTGGTTTTAGGGGCTGCCGATACTTTCAGGGCCGCCGCTGTGGACCAGCTGGTGATCTGGAGTCAGAGAGTCGGCGTTACAATTATAAAACAGGAAATGGGCTCCGATCCCGCTTCTGTGGCTTTTGATACCGTTCAGAGTGCTGTTGCCCAGAATGCCGATGTCGTGATCATCGATACCGCGGGAAGGCTCCACAATAAAATTAACCTGATGAATGAGCTGTCTAAAATTAAAAGAGTGATGCAAAAGGTGATTCCTGATGCTCCCCATGAAGTACTGCTGGTTCTTGACGGTTCTACGGGACAAAATGCTTTTGAGCAGGCAAAACAGTTCACTGCCGCAACGGAAGTCAATGCTTTAGCCGTGACAAAACTTGACGGAACTGCAAAAGGAGGCGTCGTGATCGGCATCTCGGATCAGTTCCAGATCCCGGTAAAATATATCGGCGTCGGAGAAAAGATGCAGGACCTGCAATTGTTCAATGGTACGGAATTTGTTGACTCGTTCTTCAAGAAGAGATGATACGTATCATCCCTGTCTAAATTCAAATAATTAAATCACACATTAACATTAAAAATTTACGACTATGGGAATTTTAACTTGGATCATATTTGGTCTTATCGCAGGAGCTCTTGCAAAACTGATTATGCCCGGAAACCAGGGCGGCGGATGGCTGATCACCATTATTTTAGGAATCTTGGGAGCTTTTATCGGAGGAGCAATAGGTGTCTATGTTCTTCACTGGGGAGACGTTGATTCCTTCTGGAACTTCAGAAGTTGGATCCTGGCCATCGGAGGCGCACTGATTCTGCTTTGGATTTACGGAATGGCAACAAGAAAGAACGTATAAAGAAATACACTTTCATTAAAAATAAAACGGCGGATTTGAAATTTCAAATCCGCCGTTTCTTTGTACAATATAATTTAGTTGATCTTGATCTGGTAAGGCATTTCCATTTTCACTTCAGACTGCAGTTTTCTTTCTTCCATAATCTGCTGCATAATTTCATAATTGGCTTTTCCTATTTTATTTTTAATCAGCCTTGCAGAAATTTCATCTTCATTGAGATCTTTGAAAATCTGCTCAAAAGGAGACATTCTTTTCGGATAGGAAGATATGCCGTAAGATTTTAATCCGGCTTTACCGGCTGCATATTTTACAGCATCGTTCAGGGTACCTAATTCGTCTACAAGCCCGATCTGCTTGGCTCTGGTCCCGCTCCATACTCTTCCGCCACCTACACTGTCAATCTGCCCGAAGGTCTGCTTTCGGTTCTGGGTAACAAAATGAACAAATCTTTTGTAGGTACCTTCCACACTTCTCGTAATCATACTCACTCCGTATGGCGTCACACCGTTTAATGACGAATAATACTGGGAGTTGGCATTGGTCGCCACAATATCGGCACGTATGCCGTTCTTGTTGGCAATATCCTTAAAATAAGGAATGACCCCGAAAACCCCGATGGATCCTGTAAGCGTATTAGGCTCGGAATAAATTTTATCCGCAGCCATCGCAATATAATATCCTCCCGAAGCGGCATAGTCCCCGAATGAAACAATAAGCGGCTTTTTCTTTTTCAGCTGCTGGAGCTCAAAGAGAATTTCATCCGAAGCATTGGCACTTCCGCCGGGAGAATTAATCCTGAAAACAACAGCTTTCACATTATCGTTTTCCTGAAGCTCCTTGATGTATTTGATGTATTTTTCCGAGTGAATGTCATTGTACTCATCGCCCCCGTTAATGGATCCCGAAGCATACAGCACCGCTACTTTATCCCCTGCTTTTTCATCATCGGAATAAGACGCTATGTATTTGCCTAAAGAAATCCTGTTTAATTTTTCATCATTCTTCACCCCTAATTTCGATCTGATCAGCTGGTCATACTCGGTCTTCTGAATCAGCTTATCGGCCAGTTTATTTTTTAGTCCCAATTCAGGAATCATTCCGTATAAGCTGTCGACTACTGTTCTGAACTGAGCGGTATCGATCTTTCTGGAAGCCGCTATTTTTGATGACGTGTTTTTCCAGATATCATTAAGAAGCGTGCTGAGCTGTTCCTTATTTTCAGGGGAAATGTCATTACGAAGGAAAGGTTCTACCGCTGACTTAAATTTTCCGTGGCGGATCACCTCAATACCGATTCCGTATTTATCTGCAAAATCTTTAAAGAAAGCCACCTCCATTGCCAGTCCTTTAAGCTCAATCAAGCCTGCAGGATTCAGGTAATACTGATCCGCTACAGATCCCAGATAATAAGAAGACTGGGAAACGGCATTGCCATATGCATAAACAAATTTACCGCTCTTTTTAAAATCTTCTATTGCATTCCTAAGATCGTCGATCTGGGTAATTCCTGCATTAAGCTGATCTGCTTCAATACTTATTCCTTTAATATTATCATCCGTTTTGGCTTTTCTGATCGCTTCCACCGCATCATAGATCAAAATACTTTTGTTCTGGTCACTGATCTCAAACAATCCGGTACGCTCTTCTGTGGGGCTGTCTATTATATTGGTTTTTAAGTTAATGGCAAGTACGGAATTCTTTTTCACCACTACAGATTTTTCACTGCCCATAGTACTGAACACCAGCATTACGATGAAAAAGAAGAAAAATACGACACATAATATGACGATAGCCACTATATTTGCCAGTACATTTTTTAAAAAGCTTTTCATAAATCAATCATTTTATAATATGTCGCAGCATAAAGCCGTTTTGTTACTCGGAAGTAACCTCGGAGATCAAAAAAAAAATGTGGAGACCGCATTGGAAAGAATAAAAGAAGGGGGAAATGAAATATTACGAATAAGTGAATTTCTGACATCCGAGCCTGTAGAATTTGTAAGCTCCAATATTTTTTGTAATATTGCAGCAATAATATCGACCGATCTTTCACCTATCCAACTGCTTGATTTTGTTAAAAGTATCGAAATGAAAATGGGAAGATTACATGATTCCAGAGCAGGAGGATATGAGGATAGAATCATAGATATTGATATTATTACTTATAATGGTCTGATATTTGTATCAGAGAGGTTGGAAATACCACATCGGAAACATCTTTTCGAAAGGGAATTTTCCGAAAAACTATTAAAAGACTTTATTTAATCAAAACATACTGTATGAAACTAGGTTTATTATTATTGGCCGCTTTGCCTATTGCCACTTATGCACAGGACAGCATTGCCATTACTTCAAATGATAAATATCCAAATACATTCTCTTCAGGTTCTGCGAATGTTTCTCCTTTTACCAATAAATCAAAAAGATTCAACGACTGGGCGATTTCAGCTGGTGCCGGTGTACCGTTGGTACAGCATGCAGACCTGAGATCAATTAAACATGGTAAAGATGTTTTCGGATATTCCGCTTATATCAGTATTGACAAAGCCATTACCCATGCTTTTGGAATCAACCTTCAGTATGACAGAGGCGAAACAAGACAGGGATGGTTTAACACGAAAGATGCTGTTCCGACAAACCTTCCGGCTAACGAGCAGGTAGGGGCAAGAACCCAATATGACGCGATTTCAGTATTAGGGGATATCAATTTTTCCAATTTATTGAGAAGAGTGGACAACCAGTCTCCTTACCGATGGGCTTTACACGGTTATGCAGGGGTAGGTACTTTAGCTTACAGGGCTTATCAGAAAAACAATGCAGGTCAGAGAATGATGACTGAAATCAAACCTTTCAGTGCAGGCTCTCTATTCGGACAGGCCGGTGCAGGGGTTAAATATAAAGTCAACAGAAGACTTGACATTGAAGCCAGAGCCATGTATGTGGTTACGGGTGATGATCAATTTGACGGTGGAGGAAGCAGAAACAGTGTGGTGAATCAAAACACACCGAAAGTTTCCGATAATTTCTTCAATGCAACTTTAGGAATTTCCTTAAAATTAGGAAAACATGAGTCTCACTTAATGTGGCATGACCCGATCCAGGAAGCCTATTACAAAATTAATGTTTTGGAAAACAAAGATTCTGAATTTATTGTATGTGAAAAAGGAGATCTTGACAATGACGGTGTTTGCGACGATTGGGACAGACAGCTTGATACTCCTGCAGGTGCAAGAGTAGACGGTGCAGGGGTTGCCCTTGATATCGATTTGGATGGCGTTATCGATTTATATGATAAATGTGTAACTGTTCCGGGACCTGTTGAAAACAACGGATGTCCTACCAAGTAAATAATAACTAATCATTTAATTAACTAAATAAAAAATACACTATGAAATTAAGTTTAGCAATTGTTGCATTTGCTTTAGCTGTACCAACAGCAAGTTTTGCACAAGACTCAACTGCAGTAGTTTCAAACGGAGAATACCCAAACACATTCTCTTCAGGTTCTGCAAATGTATCTCCATTTACCAATAAATCAAAAAGATTTAATGACTGGGCGATTTCAGTAGGTGCCGGTGTACCGTTGGTACAGCATGCAGACCTGACATCAATTAAACATGGCAAAGATGTTTTCGGATATTCTGCTTATGTCAGTATTGATAAAGCCATTACCCATGCTTTTGGAATCAACCTTCAGTATGACAGAGGGGAAACAAGACAGGGATGGTTTAACACGAAAGATGCTGTTCCGACAAACCTTCCGGCTAACCAGCAGGTAGGGGCAAGAACCCAATATGACGCGATTTCAGTATTAGGGGATATCAACTTTTCCAATTTATTGAGAAGAGTGGACAACCAGTCTCCTTACCGATGGGCTTTACACGGCTATGCAGGCGTAGGTACTATAGCTTACAGAGCGTACCAGAAAAACAATGCAGGTCAGAGAATGATGACTGAAATTAAACCTTTCACTCTTGGTTCTTTATTTGGTCAGGCCGGTGCAGGAGTTAAATATAAAGTCAACAGAAGACTTGATATTGAAGCCAGAGCTATGTATGTGGTGACAGGTGATGATCAATTTGACGGCGGAGGAAGCAGAAACAGTGTGGTTAACCAAAATACACCGAAAGTTTCCGATAATTTCTTCAATGCGACTTTAGGTATCTCCTTAAAATTAGGAAAACATGAGTCTCACTTAATGTGGCATGATCCACTTCAGGAAATCTATTACAAACTGGATGTATTGGCTGAAAAGAGCCAGGATATAGAAGTTTGTAAGAAAGGAGATCTTGATAATGACGGTGTTTGCGACGATTGGGACAGACAGCTTGATACTCCTGCAGGAGCAAGAGTTGACGGTGCAGGTGTTGCCCTTGATACTGACCTTGACGGCGTTATCGATCTTTACGATAAGTGTGTCACTGTTCCTGGCCCGGTAGAAAACCAGGGATGTCCTACAACCGCACCTTCAACGGGCGGACCAGTAGAAGAGAAGGAAACAAAATTGGACGGAATTGAATTTGATCTGAACTCAGACAGAATCCTGCCTTCTAATACGCCTATCCTGAACAATGCTGTTAGTTATATCAACTCTTCAACAGGAACCTATACTGTAGTTGGAGCTACCGATACAAGAGCTTCTGAAGCTTACAACCAAAGGCTTTCTGAAAAAAGAGCGAACAACGTTAAAAACTACCTGATCAAAAACGGTGTTCAGTCTGATAAACTAAATTCTGTAGGAAGAGGTGAAAAAGACCTTAAATATCCTGAATGTGATCCTGCGACGAAATGTCCTGAATGGAAAAACAGAGCAAACAGAAGAGTTTACTTCGAAGCTAAATAAAAAATTAATTTTATTAGTAAAATATTAAAGTCACGCCATGCGTGACTTTTTTTGTTGATATACTTTCATTATTTTTATACCATGATTTCCCAGCAAGATTTTCAAGAGCTAAAATTTAAAACCTTAAAATATTTTTGGGGATACGATCACTTCCGTGACGCCCAGGAAGATATTATTGATTCGGTAATTAATGAAAAAGACACGCTTGTCCTGCTGCCGACAGGAGCCGGTAAATCCCTGTGCTATCAGCTGCCCGCTTTATTAAAAGAAGGGACCTGCTTAATTATTTCTCCGCTTCTGGCTCTGATGAAAGACCAGGTGAACCAACTGAAGTCAAGAGGGATAGAAGCCGAATACCTGTCTTCCGAACTTGATGAATATGATGCTGAAGGTATTTATAACCGTTGTAAAGAAGGATTGACAAAAATGCTGTATGTTTCTCCTGAACGGTTAACGAACAAACAGTTTTTACAGAACATCGAAGAAATCCAGCTGTCATTTATTGCGGTGGATGAGGCACACTGTATTTCAGAATGGGGCCAGGATTTCCGTCCCAGTTATCAGAATATCAAAAACTTCAGAACGAGCAACCCGAAAATTCCATGCCTTGCCCTAACCGCAACGGCCACCCCGAAAGTTCTGGAAGAAATTAAACTGAAGCTTGAGCTTAAGGAGCCTAAAGTTTTTCAGAAAAGTTTTAAAAGAGAAAACATACGGATCTTTACTGAAGAAGTTTCTGACAAGTTCCAGCGGATTTATGATATTTTAAAATTTACGCAGGAAGCCGGGATCATTTATGTAAGAACGAGAAAAGAAGCCGAGCAGCTCACCGAATTTTTGCTGAAAAAACAGATGAAAAATGTTGACTTCTTTCATGCCGGCCTGACAACTAAAGAAAAAAATGCCAAACAGACAATCTGGAACAACAGTGACAGGCATGTTCTGGTTTCTACCAATGCCTTCGGGATGGGGATTGACAAAGATAATGTACGGTTTGTGATGCACTACTCGCCCGCACCTTCTATCGAAAATTACTATCAGGAAATCGGGAGGTCCGGCAGAGACAGCCAGGACAGCTTTGCTTTTCTGCTGTGGAATAAACAAGAGATTATAAATTTTGACCAGATCCTAAAAAATCAGATTCCCAACAAAGCAGAATTTTTAAAGATTGTCACCTACCTCTACTCTATTTTTCAGGTAGCGGAATTTGAGATGCCGGACAAAGTTTTCCAGCTCAACACAGCCGGAATCCAGAATTTCACGCGGTTATCAAATGCAAAGATTAAAAATGTTCTGAACTTTCTTCACAACCAGGAAATCATTTATTTTAACGATCATAAAAGCCTTTCCTCATTACAGCTTTTAATGCAGGCACACGAGATTGACCAGCTGCCCCATAAAGATGCTTATTTTATTGAGCTGATGCTTCGCACGGTTTCAGGAATTACCACGCATAAAGTCATGTTCAGTGAACAGCAGGTAAGCAATAAAATCGGTGTAAGTATCCATTTGATCAAAGAAAGGTTAAAAGAGCTTCAGCAAAAAGGCTATATAGAATACGTTGACGGTGCTTTGTCCAGCGTTAAGTTTTTAAAGCCGAGGGACGAAAGAGTGAATAATGCCGCCTACTGGAAATTATTTGAACATATCCAGAAAAATAAAATCCAGAAATGGGAAGAAATGAAATTTTACGTTGAAGACAACCAATACTGTAAAATGAAACTGATTCTGGCCTATTTCGGAGAGAAAAAATCCAAGAACTGCGGCCAGTGCTCAGTCTGTGAAAAAAATAAGCAGTCTATTTTCGGGAAGAATATTTCAAACCAGATTATCAGCTTACTGGCAAAAAGGCCATCCTCGATTGAGGAGCTTTCCATCCAGCTGAGTTACCATTCCAAAGAAAATATTCTGGAAAACCTTATTTTCCTGCTGGATTCCGGAAAAGTAAAAATGTTGAATTTCAGAACTTACTCATTAGCATAGGATAATTTTGCGGGATACCGCAGATAAAGTCATCACCATAATTTATAACTTATAACCAAAGATCCTATCTTTGCACCATGAAATCATTAAAAGTCGTATTTTTAGGAACTCCGGAATTCGCAAAAACCTCGCTGGAGGCCATTCACCAGTCGCATCATCAGATCGTAGGGGTCGTAACCGTTGCGGATAAAGCAAGCGGACGCGGACAGAAGATCAATCAGTCACCGGTAAAAGTTTTTGCAACGGAAAATAACCTTCCTGTTTTTCAGCCTGAGAAACTGAGAAACCCTGAGTTTTTGGAAGAGTTAAGGAAACTGGAGGCTGATGTTTTTGTAGTCGTTGCTTTCAGAATGATGCCCAAGGTTCTTTTTGAAATGCCTAGAATGGGGACTTTTAACCTTCATGCTTCGCTTCTTCCTGATTACAGGGGTGCTGCGCCGATTAATTATGCCGTAATCAACGGTGAAGAAAAGACAGGAGCCACAACCTTTTTTATCAACGAAAAAATAGACGAAGGAAATATTCTGTTACAGGAGGAACTGGCTATTGCACCCGATGAAAATGCAGGAAGCCTTCATGATCGGTTAATGGAAACGGGAGCAAAACTCGTGGTAAAAACACTGGACGGATTAGCGGAAAATTTAATTACTGAAAAACCCCAGCCGGAGGTTGAATATCCTAAAAATGCTTTTAAAATTTTTAAGGAAGACACAAGAATCGACTGGACGAAAACCTCGAAAGAAGTCCACCAGTTTATTCTGGGCATGTCACCCTATCCTGCCGCCTTCACCACTTTAAAAATAGGAGAAGAAGAAAAAGGATTAAAAATATTCGGAGGGAAATTTGAAATTTCTGATCACGGAAAGCCAGTGGGAAGCCTGAAGATTTCAAAGAATGACTTTAAAATTTATACACAGGACGGACTCTATTACCCTTCTGAATTACAGCTGGAAGGTAAAAAGAGAATGAATATCAAAGATTTCCTGAACGGGTTCAGGAATTTTGACGAAATACAAATGGCCTGATGTATTCAGGCCATTTTGTGTGAATTTTAAATAGTGATCTGCTTTATAAACAGATTTCATATAATCTGAAATCCTCAGCAAAACACATTTTATGTCTTACAGCTGTACCATCTCCGTTACCTCAACATCATAACCGCCTACCTGAGGCTTGATATCCGGGTTCTGGGTGATTACTTTAAACTTATTGATTCCGAGATTCTTTAAGATCTGTGTCCCGATTCCGTAATCCCTGTAATTGAAAGCGGCCGTCGGATGTTTTTGCTGTCCGTCCTGATAATTCAGGAACTGCTGTAGCTTTCTTAGGGTATTCTCGGAATTGGATACGTTATTGATAAAAATAATGGCTCCTTTTCCTTCTTCAGTCACCATTCGGGTCACTTTCTCCAGCAATGGTTTTTCACCATTATTCAGTCTCGTCAGCACATCGAAATAAGAATCAGAAGACTGAACTCTTACCAGGACAGGCTCATCAACAGCCCAAGTTCCTTTCGTCAGGGCAAAATGAATCTGGTCATTAGAAGTTTCCCTGAACGCAAGGAAATCGTAATCACCATATGCCGTTTTTACTTTTCTTTCTTCAATTCTTTCGATAAGGTTTCCTTTTTTAAGCTGATAATGAATCAGGTCTTCAATGGAAACAATCTTCATATTATGTTTCTGTGCAAATGCATACAGATCCGGTAAACGCGACATGGTACCGTCTTCGTTCATAATTTCACAGATCACTCCACCTTCTTTTAAACCTGCCAGACAGGTAAGATCAATAGCTGCTTCTGTATGTCCTGCTCTTTTCAGAACCCCTCCTTTCCTTGCACGAAGCGGGAAGATATGGCCAGGGCGCATAAAATCGGTAGGTTTAGACCTTTCGTCCATCAAAGCAAGAATCGTTTTAGCCCTGTCTCCGGCAGAAATCCCTGTGGAAGTCCCGTTTCCGAGAAGGTCGACAGATACCGTAAAAGCAGTTTCTTTAGGATCACTGCTGCGGCTTACCATCACATCCAGTCCCAGTTCATCACATCTTTTTTCAGGAAGCGGCATACAGATCAGGCCTCTTCCGTGAACGGCCATAAAATTGATCAGTTCAGGAGTCGTCAGTTCTGCTGCACACAGGAAGTCCCCTTCATTTTCTCTGTCTTCATCGTCTACCACTATGATTATTTTACCATTTTTAAGGTCTTCGATAGCCTCCGGAATAGTATTTAATTTAATATCGGACATTTTTACTTTAAATTTCGGCAAAGATACTTATAAAAAAAGCATCTCCCAATTATATAAACGGTTTGTTACACGGTAACTAGAGAGTCTTTTCCTTTTCTGAAAATATGATAAGACTCCAGCCTTTTCTGATGATCGTAAATATGGGAATTGATCATCAGTTCATCTACATTGAATGCTGCCTGAAAGCTTTCCAGCTTTTCCGTAATTTCCGCCTGGTCCCCGATAAAAGTATACCTCAGCTTCTGCAACACCATCGATTTCTCCATGGGAGACCAGATGTCATCCATATTTTCAACCGGCGGCGCAAACGGCTTCCTGTCATTTCTTACGATATTGATAAAAGCCTGAAATAAAGTGGTCGACATCTTATGCGCTTCTTCTGACGTTTCCGCTGCAACTCCGTTGACACAAGCAATAATATAAGGCTTTTCCGCATATTTTGAAGGCTCAAAATTCTGTCTGTAAATATTGAAGGCCATTTCCATCTGTTCAGGAGCAAAATGCCCTGCGAAGGCATAAGGCAGCCCTAGTTCTGCAGCCAGAAAAGCACTGTCTGTGCTGGACCCCAGAATATACAATGGAATATCCAGTCCTTCTCCGGGAATGGCACGGACTAAAGCATCTGCATTATCTTTTGAAAAATAAGTCTGCAGTTCCAGAATCTGCCTTGGAAACTGCTGATTGATGATCGCCGGGTTACGTCCCAATGCCTGAGCAGTAAGGCCGTCGGTTCCGGGTGCTCTTCCCAAACCGAGATCAATCCTTCCCGGAAAAAGGGATTCCAAAGTTCCGAACTGTTCGGCAATAACCAGTGAACTGTGGTTCGGAAGCATAATGCCGCCTGATCCTACTCTTATTTTTTTGGTCCCGTTGGCAATGAAACCGATCAGAACCGAGGTAGCAGAACTGGCAATGCTTTCCATATTATGATGTTCGGCAAGCCAGAATCTTTTATAATCAAGGTTTTCAGTAAAGTTTGCTAAAGACAAGCTGTCCTGAAAAGTATCGTGAATGGTCTTATGCTGCTTAACGGGCGCAAGATCCAATACCGATATTTCAAAATTCTTCATATTTTAAATTTTAGGTTTAAAACCAAACAAATTTAAAGCTAATAATCTGCATTAGTTACTTTTTGTAATTGATAGGATTGATGGTATAGTTCAGGAAAAAACTATTGGAATAAAATTGTTGTCTGATAATTTAACTGTACGTTATGGAAGACTTTTTATATTTGAATTTATATCCTTTTTAAAGATGAGATTATTAATATTAAAAAATGTCCACAATTAAATAAATGCATGGAATAAAATCTTAATATTGCTGAATTAATTTCAAATCATGGAATCGAAAATAATCTACATTGAAAATAAATCTTTCAGTCATCATGGGCCGGCATGGATTGGTTTTGTAGAGTTCTCAAAATCAGGACAAACAGTTTACTTCAACGGTAAAGCATTAAAAAAACTTAAAAACCCAGGAATTAATGCCAATCATTTTGATATTGAAACAGGAGAAGAGTATTGGGTTTCGGGAATAAAGAAAAATGGGCAGGATAGGCATTGGTGCGGAGGTGGAAAAATTATGATTGATAAAAATTCGATTGATGAATATTTAAAATTGGTTGATTTTAATCGTCTTGATGAAAAAAAATTTATCATAATTGAATTTACTGAAACTGACAAAAGTAAATTTAATGAACTCGAAAATACAGAAGTGGAATTTACAGATAGAGGTCGACATACATGGTATTGGGATAATAACAAAAGAAAACTCAGTAGTATTTAAATAAAAGCGGATTCAAATAAATTGAATCCACTTTTATTTTTACTTCCCTTTCTCCTTCTGGTAATTAAAATGATTAATTAAAATCCGGATTTCATTAAATTCAAAATCGTTGGGCAGTGCATTTTTCCATTCCGTCAATGTCTCTTTAGGAGCGCTATGGAAGAGTTCTTCAAATGCTTTGATCTTATCTGAAGTAATCACTCTTGAAATCTCCAGTAAGCCCTGTTCCGCAAATTTTGCCAGATGGCCGATGACCGTCTCTTTCACCAACCCTCTTTCTAAGGCGATTTCAGAAATGGTTTTTCCCTGCTCAAACAGTTGAAAAGTCAGCACCTGAGACGGAACTTTTGCAATTTTCATACTGATTTCCTTATCGTTTTTTTCTTCCAGAAGCCTGGTTTCCAGCAGATGGATTTCCTTTAGACTGTTCAGGTATTCTTCAATATCTTCCAGCCATACCCTGAATTCCTCATTGTACTGCTTTAAGCCTTTCGTTCCTTTGATCTCTGCATAAAATTCTTTCAGCGGACTGAATACTTTATCCCTTACCTCGGTAAAAAAGAAGTTAACGGCACCTTTAGATTTATTTTCAATCTCGGACCATTCTTCTTTCTTCTCAATAAAAAGATTCACCTTTTGGGAAATGACCCTTTCTAATTTTTCAAAGATTTTCCCAAGGTTTACAATCTCAGGTTTCAACTGAATATACAGCTGCTTCGTTTTTAGATGATCAATACTTTTCGTAACAATAGAAAGGTTATTCCAGTCTTCCACTTCTTTTAAAAGCCATTGGCAATCTACGGTACGAAGCACTTTTCTGATGCTGTAATCATATTTTTCCTGATTTAAGATCGATTCCACATTATCGTTGGCATGGGTCTCTCCCTGGAATTTTAAAATCCGGTTGTCTTTGAATATTACTTCAGGCGTTATTTTAGACTTTAAAACAATGCCTTCCAAAGTCCTGCAACGTGACAGTGCCACATACACCTGGCCTGCCGTAAAGCTTTTCCCGGCATCAATAATTACCCGGTCGAATGTGAGCCCCTGGCTTTTATGAATGGTGACAGCCCAGGCAAGCTTAATGGGGAACTGCTCAAAACTGCCGAGCACTTCTTCTTTGATATTTTTATCGGTATCCAGGAAATATTTTTTCTGTTCCCAGACTTCCCGTTTTACCGTGATTTCCTTCTCGCTTCCGTCGAGGATTACTTTGATCTCATTTTCATCCAAAGCAGAAATTTCTCCCAGCTTTCCGTTAAAATATCTTTTTTCCCCGGAAATATCATTCCGGATAAACATAATCTGGGCACCGATTTTTAAATCCAGGAACTGTTCATTCGGAAACTGGTTTTCCTTGAACTCACCGAAGAGCTTGGCTTCATAGGTCTTGGCACTGACCTTAATCTGATCCAGCTTTTCCTGGTTGATATCATCCGCCATCTTATTATGTGAACACAGATAAACGTAAGGCTCATCCTTTGAATTAAAATCAGGATCGTATCTTTCATTTAAGTGATCGAAATTGATATTGGCCACATCGCCGTCACGGATGGCATTCAATATCGCTAAAAAGTTTTCATCGGACTGCCGGTAGACTTTTGTCAGCTCAATCGTAATCAACGGGATCTCCTTGATGGCATGGCTGTCAAAAAAGAACGGAGAATTATAATACATCCTTAAGATATGCTCATCCCGCACCACCGGCGGAAGCTGGTATAAATCCCCGATGAAAAGCATCTGAACCCCTCCGAACCGCTGGTTGTTCCTTCGTATGAACCGTAATGAAAAATCCATCATATCCAGAACGTCGGCCCGCAGCATCGAAACCTCATCAATAATCACCACTTCCACTTCACGGAGAAGCTTGAGCTTATCTTTCCGGTATTTAAAGTGCGGCATAAGATCGGCAATGTTATTCGCCATACTGGTATCTATCCTTTCCGTAGTTGGCAGAAAAGTACGCAGCGGCAGACCAAACATCGAATGGATGGTAACGCCTCCAGCATTGATGGCAGCAATTCCCGTCGGGGCTATGACAATGTGTTTCTTCCTTGTCCGTTTTACAAAATCATTCAGGAATGTCGTTTTTCCCGTTCCTGCTTTTCCCGTTAAAAATATGCTCCGGTTCGTGTGCTCTATTAAGTCAAAAAAATGATTGTTCATCGTTTTCAAAAATACGAAAATGAAATGTAAATTTTTGCCTTGGCATACGTTTTGAAAACACTTCTGTGTAACGCGAGAAAAAATATCGTATGAAAATCCCTGTATTAGCCGTTTGTACGGCTCTTTTTATGGCTTCCTGCACTTCAATAAAAAATATGGATGCCCATCTTCCGAAAGATGTTTCGGAAAGACCTCTTGATGAAAACAGCCAGAAATATGACCAAGCACAGCTGGATCAGCTGAAGACGTCTATCGAATCTGAGATTTCAAAAGAAAAATGTACCGACGCTAACGAATGGAATTTTGCACCGATGGGTGCCAAATCCTGCGGCGGTCCACAGTTCTACATTGCCTATCCTAAAAAAATGGAAACCACCATTCTTGCCAAAATCAATGATTATACAGAGAAGGTAAAAGCTTTCAATCAGAAATACGGGATCATGTCCGACTGTATGATGATCATGCCTCCTAAGTCTATTAAGTGTGTTGACGGAAAAGCAGAACTGGTTACTTCGTAATTCAATATTAATTGATTCATATAATTTTCATTATATAAAAATACCGCTTTATCGAGTTGAGAAAGCGGTATTTTAAATGTTTTCAAGGACTACAAATCAATATTTAACTTTCAACAGGTTTTACATTTTCTTTGTACCATGAAGAATATTTTACGTAATTATCGGCAACCCTGTTCACTTCCCCTTCAAGCAGCTGCGCATTGATATCTTTGATTTTCTTCGCCGGCACGCCGCCCCAGACTTCCCCGGATTTGATGTGTGTGCCCTGGGTTACGACAGAACCCGCTCCTACAATGGAGTTTTCCTCAACCAGGCAGTCATCCATTACAATAGCGCCCATTCCGATCAGTACATTATCGTGAATGGTACAGCCGTGAACAATCGCGTTATGGCCGATGGATACATTATTCCCGATATTCAGAGGGTGTTTCTGATAGGTACAATGCAGCATGGCATTATCCTGGACATTCACCTTATTACCCATTTTTATATAGTGAACATCACCTCTGATCACCGCATTATACCAAATGCTGCAGTCTTTCCCCATTGTGACATCCCCGATTATGGTTGCTGTTTCAGCTAAAAATGTATTTTCCCCGATCTGCGGTGCTTTTCCTAAAAGTTCTTTTATCAGTGCCATAAGTCTTGTTTTGAATATTTGAAGGAGCCTTTTTAAAAATTCATCCCGCTTCACCCTTCTTAAATGACAGTGATAGCAAAAATCTAACTTCGATCTTCGGACTCCTAATTTCTAATTGCGTATTTTTGTATTTCAAATTTAAAGAAAAAATGCGTACGATACTTATAGAGCCGACCGAAAACCCGAAAGTGATGAAATTTGTCGCGGATTATAATTTAATCCCGGGATCTTTGGAGCTGGACAGAAATTCAGATATCTCAGAAATTCCTATGGCCCAGGAGCTTTTCAACTATCCGTTTGTGGAAAGAGTTTTTATTACGGCTAATTTTGTAGCGGTTGCTAAACAGGATACGATAGAATGGGAACATGTGGCAGACAGTCTGAAAAATGTGATTGAAGATGAATTATTGGCCAACCCGAGGATTTACCTTCAGAAGAAAAAAGAAATGTACGAGATCTATTCGGAAATGACGCCGAATCCTAATGTCATGAAGTTTGTTTCCAATAAACTGCTTCTTGAAGGCTTTGTGGAAGTAAAATCAAGAGAGCAGGCAGATGGTGTTCCTTTGGCACAGGCTCTTTTTAAAGAATTTGATTTTGTAAAGGAAGTTTTTATCTCTGATAATTTCGTGGCTGTAACAAAGGATCCTTCTGTAGAATGGCATCAGATCATGATGACCGTTCGTGCACTGATTGCCGAATACCTGCAGAACGGAGGCGAGATTTCCAATATCAAATCCCAGAAACACGAAAGCCCGGTAGAAAATATTATCAACAGGGATTATACAGATGACGAGCAGAAGATTTCTGATATTTTAAACGAGTACGTTGCCCCGGCAGTGGAAAATGACGGCGGAAAGATCTCTTTAATGGAATATGACCAGGAAAACAAAACCGCCAAAATGCTTCTTCAGGGAGCCTGTTCAGGATGTCCGAGCTCTACCGCTACGCTTAAAAACGGGATTGAAAATATTTTAAAACAATTCGTTCCCGATCTGGTAGAAAGAGTGGAAGCTGTCAACGGATAATTGACTTATGAAAAAAGTTCTTCTTTTATTATCGGGCTTAAGCCTTTTTTCCTGTAAGAAAGAGCCTCAGCTGAATGACGGAATTCACAACGACCTTGTTGAAATGGGTGTCGCCAGAGACAGCATTCAGAAAATGGACGTGGTTCTGGAAAAACTAAACCGGAAAAATACCGCTTTTCTTGACTATTATTTTCATAACTATTATGAACTGGATCAAGAGATCCGGGATGAGATCAGGAAAACAAAAGGAGAACAATTTATATATGATGCTGACGAAGAGTATCAGAAATTATTCACAAAACTAGCCATTAAAAAAGGAGATCAGTATATTCAGTCTTTGGGAATGGCCGGAGAGGAAAAACAATTGGCACTGGAACTTTATGTTTTACGCTTAAAGAAAAAATACGGTCCGACTATTGATGAAAGAGTGAGAAACCTTAACTAAATTATGAAGGGAATTTTATTAGTAAATCTGGGATCTCCCAGATCAACTGCCGTTAATGACGTAAAAGAATATCTGGATGAATTCCTGATGGACGAAAAGGTTATCGACTACCGATGGATTTTCCGTGCGCTTCTGGTGCGTGGAATTATTTTAAATACTAGACCCGCAAAATCGGCTGCCGCTTACCGGACGGTCTGGACCGATAAAGGCTCTCCGCTGATTGTCATCACAGAAAAAATCCGGGAAAAGCTGCAGAAGCTGGTGGATGTTCCCGTAGAAATCGGGATGAGGTATGCCCAGCCGAGCATAGAAGCCGGAATCCGGAAACTTGTTGACCAAGGGGTTTCTGAAATTGTTTTGTTTCCGCTGTACCCGCAATATGCGATGAGCACCACAGAAACGGTAATTGAAAAGGCGGAAGAAGTGAGAAAAGAAAAATTCCCGGACGTAAAAATCAATTATATCCAGCCTTTCTATAACCGTGAGATTTATATCAACTGCCTTGCGGAAAGCATCAGGGAAAAACTTCCTGAAAATTTTGATGCGCTGCAGTTCTCTTATCACGGAGTTCCGGAACGGCATATTTACAAAACCGATCCTACCAAAACCTGTAATTTAAATGACTGCTGTACGCGGGACCAAAACCCAAGCCATCAGTTCTGTTACCGCCACCAGTGTTTCAAAACCACTGAAACGGTGATCGAAAAGCTTAATTTACCCAAAGAAAAAGTAATTGTTTCTTTTCAGTCGAGACTGGGAAAAGACAAATGGATCGAACCCTACACGGATGAAACGTTTGAAACCATTCCTAAAAAAGGAATCAAAAATCTGGCAGTGGTCTGTCCGGCATTCGTTTCCGACTGCCTGGAGACCCTGGAAGAAATTTCTGTTGAAGGGAAACACCAGTTTACCGATGCAGGAGGAGAAAACTTCCATTATATTCCGTGCCTCAATGATGAAGACCGTTGGATTGAAGTGGTGAAAACGCTTTGTGAAGAAAAACTCAATGAATTTTATCTAGTTTAATATACATAACCTCTGTTTTACAGAGGTTATTTTTTTATACATATATTTTATTTCCTGAAGGAATATATCATAAATTTAAAAAATTAACTCAACCCCCTACATTCCACTAATCAATTTTTTAAATAATAAAAAATTAATACAAATACCCCTATTATTTTCCAATTAAAATTATAAATATAAATATTTTTCATACCTTTACCCCATCAAAAGAACAGCGGGAACCTTAAAATTTTAAAATGATGAATGCAACAGCCGAAATTTTAAAAACCAAGATCGAGAACTTCAGTCCGGAAACCCTGGAAGCGTTTGCCAGAATGGTAGAAAACTTTGAGGAAAAAAAACAACCGGCAATTCCTCAGTTCCAAATGGATGAGGTGTTATACAGGATTCAGTTCCATCATGAAAATCCCATGACGAAGTTAGATTTTCACGAGAATATTTCCGAGCTTCAGAAGAGCTGTGCCTAGTGATGAAGATCCTCCTCTCCTCTATTGCAAAAAACGATATCAGGCTGCTGATGCGGGTTTTCAATGCTGAACAAGAAAAGAAAGGAATTGACTTTCTGGAAGATTTAAAAAAATCAGTCAATGAGATCATCCTATATGCTGAAAATCACACGGCAAAAGAACTGACGGTGAAAACCATGGGAGCCTTCCCGGTGAACATTCATTATGTTTTTGAAGATGAAGAGCATCTGCTGGTTACAGCAATTTTTAAAGTATAAATTATTAAAAATTTTCAGACTATTTTATATTGAAACCTTACAGAGCTTTTCTGTAAGGTTTTTTGTTTGAAATATATAGGTGAAATTATCTTACCGGAGTTCTCAGTTCCCCATAGCCCATCAGTCCGTCATAATTCCTTCCGAAAGGTGCATAATACAGAAACGCCTGATAAAGGTTTTCCGTCTGCCAGAAATTTCCGTTTACCTCGCCGAAGTTCAGGCTGCCGTCAGGATTTTTTGTTGCCAGGATATAATTGTAAAAACCCTGCTTTAAATAGATTTTTGCTACATACTTTTTTGTTTCCGCATCATACTGCATCTGGTTTTCCTTGCCCGGCTTAAAGTCATTAAAACCTCCCAGCACATAGATTTCCTTATCGGTAGGATCTGAATCCAGTGAGAAATACACCCACGAATAATCAGCTTCCCTTTCCGCATCCCTTTCCCTGCCCAAATCATTTCTCCTGTAATACCAGGCTCCGTTTACATCCGGCTGATACTGGTAATTCAGCGGGAAAGCCCAGACCGGATGAAGATAGGTGTTGTTGATGCCTTCTTTTACTTCCGTAGCGCGCACCATATCGGCAGCCATGTTCATATTTTTATTGTCGAAATAATAAAATTCATTATTTCCGGGGAAAACAAGGGACATCTGCTGGAACAGCAGTTGGTTCCCCATCGTTGTGCTTGCTTTTAAATTATTTACCCTGACATTGGGGTTGTTGTTCTGCATCACATTCAGCGTCATGGAATTGACATTGGATGACAGATCGCCTCCTTTTGAAACAGCTTTTACTTCTACCCTCTGGTTGGCATCCGGCTTCCTGGCATCGGCAAATCTTGAAACCCCGACAGCCAGCGTTGCCGCATCCTCCACCAGGTAAAACCTTTTTTTAAACAATGGCTTTTCCGCCGAATCTTTATACACGATGATCTCAAAATTCCCTGAAATCTTAGGCTGTATTTTTTCGTTCGGAAAGGTCAGCTTGTAATGGGTATACGCCTGCAATGTATTAAAGGAATACTGAAACTTGTCCAGCAGGGCATTCATGCTTCCGTTGGCAATTTCCGTAAAGAAAAGATTGTCGTCTTCCCAGTTTCTGTTGTAATGCTTGATGGTGTACCGGTAAATTTCACTGGCATTGGTAAGGTCATCAAAGCTCAGTACCAGCTGCTGATTGAAATTAATAACCGGGGTTTCATCATTCGTCTGGGGATTGAACAGCTGGATGCTCTGGATATTCTGCCCGAAAGCCAGTCCGCTCAAAGAAAGTAAAAGTATTCGCAAAGTTTTCATTATGACGAAGATAACGAAAAATCAATTTTAAACCATAAAAAGACAGATAAGTTTCTGAAGCTTACTCTTCCGGTCTGTATTAATTAAAATATTTAAACTAAAAAAATCAACCAGGCTGTGTGAACAAAAAATTTTGTCGTTACATTTGCTTCCATAAAAAATTATCCAGAATATGCTTCATATACAGACTTTCGTATTCAATTTTGCAAGCGAAAACACCTACGTCCTTTACAGTGATAACAAAAAGGCATGGCTTATCGATCCGGGAAATGCGAACGAAAAGGAAACACAGTCCCTTAAAGATTTCATTACAGAAAAGGAACTGCACATTGAAAAAATCCTCCTTACCCATGCGCATATTGACCATGTTTTAGGTTTGCAATGGGCTTTCGATACGTATCAGGTTCCGGTTATTATGCACCGGGATGACAAGGAAGTCCTTGATATGTTCCAGATCAGCGGGATGAGGTTCGGGATGACACTTGACCATATTACTGCCGATATCGAATACATCAGCGAAGGTGACGAAGTGCTGCTTGACGGAGAGCAATTCAGAATCTACCATGTTCCGGGACATTCTCCGGGAAGCGTGGTGTATCACAATGAAAAACAGAAATTCATGATTTCAGGTGATGTCCTGTTTGAAGGCAGCATCGGAAGAACCGATCTTTATAAAGGGAATTATGAACAGCTTATAGAAGGAATTAAAACCAAACTGTTTATCCTGGATGAAGAGACCAGGGTATTTTCAGGACACGGAAATCCTACGACGATCGGATTTGAGAAACAGTACAATCCTTTCTTTAAATAAAAACCAATTCATTTCATTGCATCAATAAAAAAGCCGTCAGTTTCATGACGGCTTCTGTTTTTTATCATTTAAGGATTATTTCCATTTGATATTGCATCCCATGCTCGGTCTCTGAATTTCTTCCTGCGGCTCACCCAGCAAAAGATTTTCAAAGGCGATGATCAGATCTTCACCGGTTACGTCTTTATGATTCCCCGGTCTGGAGTCATCCATCTGCCCTCTATAGATCAGATCCAGTTTTTCATCAAAGAAAAAGAAATCCGGGGTACAGGCAGCATCGTACGCTTTGGCAATAGCCTGGCTTTCGTCATACAGATACGGAAAATCAAAATTTCTTTCAATCTGGAACTCGATCATTTTCTCCGGAGCATCTTCAGGATATTTTTCAACATCGTTAGCGTTGATTGCGATAAATTCAATCCCTCTTTCATTATAATCTTCATACAGCTCATTTAACTTGTCAATCACATGAAGCACAAACGGACAATGGTTGCATATAAAAATCACCAAAGTTCCTTTCTCTCCTTTCAGGTCGTCCAATGACTGGATTTCGTTGCTTTTTGACGGGTTGGGAAGTTCAAAAAACGGCGCTTTCGTACCTAAATCGATCATCTTTGAGGGCGTATTCATAACTTTTTTATTTATGTACAAAGATAGAAATTTCTTTTATTAATAGCCGGTCTGAGACTTTATAAACTTCCGTTAAATGTTAAATATCAAAATTGGTTTGGAAGTTATACTTAAAAGTTTGTAGTTTTGCTAACACTGTTAGTAAAAGATATCATGGGCCTACACGAACGCCGTCAGCGAGAAAAAGAATCCATCCGTGCCAATATTCTGGATGCGGCCTTTTCGCTGGCCAAAACTGAGGGCTGGGCTTCACTTTCGATAAGAAAGATTGCCGATGCCATTGAATACAGTGCTCCCGTGGTGTATGACTATTTCGAAAACAAGGAAGCGATCCTGTTTGAAATTTCCCTGAACGGTTTCCACCAGCTGCATATCGAATTGCTGAAAGCCCAGAAAAAACATGACAGCCCGGAAGACCAGCTTGTGGCTATTGTAGATGGTTACTGGAAATTTGCTTTTAATAATAAAGAATATTATCAGCTGATGTTCGGCCTGGGGATGCAGTGCAGCGGAAAAGGAATGATGAAAGAGGAATTCTCTTCGTTTCAGGATATGCTGTATGACTGTACGTATGAAATTATCAAAAAGAAAGGTTCAAATCCTGATAATGCCTGCCACTCTTCTCATGCGTTGTTTTCAGCAGTGCATGGTTTAATCTCCATTATGATGATGCGTAATGACGATATTCCGTCAACAATGAACAAGACAACACTAGATGAAACCGTTTCTGCTTTCATTAAATCTTTATAAATTTTTTTTGAACTTAAAATTAACACTGTTAGGAAATATAACGTTCAATTAACTTAATTATCATTTTGACCGCATACCTAAACCCTATTAGAAAATTTAACTTACAATTTAGCCATTTCTTTATACTCTAAAATTTAAATACCCCTCAATTATGAAAACAACAATCTGATTAATATTATACTCAATTTTTTAATTTAAAATTAACACTGTTAGTAAAATTAACGTTACGTTAATTAAAAACGTCATTATCTAATTTAACACTTCAATTTACTTCATTAAAAACTTAAACTCAAAATGAAAATATCCGGAAAAATAAGGTTTATCCTACTGATCTCAAGTATGATCCTTTTACAAAACTGCACCAAGGCCGCCGAAGGATCAAATATGGCGCCTCCTGCTCCCGAACTTCCCGTATACACTGTGACTACGTCTCCGGCAACCACTTATCAGGAATTCCCAACCGCTTTGGAAGGAAAAAGCAATGTGGAAATCAGATCCCAGGTAGACGGTTATCTGGACCGGATCTATGTGGAAGAAGGGGCGTATGTAAGGGCCGGCCAGCCTTTATTCAAAATAGACTCAAGGGCCTACGGCGAGCAGATGAATATGGCACAGGCGAATTTACAGGTTGCCAATGCCAACATCCAGAAAGCAAAAGTTGAAGTCGACAGGCTACAGCCTCTGGTTGCGGCAAAGGTGGTCTCCGATGTACAGCTGAGAACAGCAAAAGCCAATTATGCAGCCGTAGTGGCCGCCGCTTCACAGGCAAAAGCGTCTGTCGGCGGAGCCAGGATCAATGTTGGGTTTACAACCATCACCGCCCCGGTAAGCGGATACATCGGAAGAATCCCTTACAAGAAAGGAAGCCTGATTTCAAGAACAGACCCTAATCCACTGACTTTACTTTCAGACATCAGCGAAATTTACGCCTACTTTTCTTTAAGCGAGCTTGATTTTATTGCCTTTCAGAACAAATATCAGGGCGCCACTTTAGAAGAGAAACTGAAAGATATGCCGATGGTAGAACTGGTAATCGCAGACAACAGCACTTATCCCCAAAAAGGCAAAATGACCATTGTTGACGGACAGTTTGATAAAACCACAGGCGCCATCAGTGTCCGTGCAGTTTTCCCGAATACCAACGGGACCTTGAGAACCGGAAACACAGGACGCGTCCGTATGCCTCAGCTATTTTCCCATGCATTGGTTGTTCCACAGGAATCTACATTTGAAATTCAGGATAAAACGTACGTGTATGTGGTTGGAAAAGATCAGAAAGTAACCAGCAGGCCTATCAAAATTTCAGGGAAAACGGAAAGCTATTACTTTATTTCTGAAGGTTTACAGCCGGGAGAAAAAATCGTGTATGTAGGATTGGGCGGCTTAAAAGACGGTGCTTCCATCAAAGCTAAACTTATTTCTTCTGACAGCCTGCTGAGAGCTAAACCGTTGTAACTGTTTAAACTTAAATTCATTTTCCTCAAAGGTTTTTAAACACTTTGTTGGATTAAGTTATCATCATTCTGCTTAATAAGAACACATAGGTTTTTGAAAATCTTTGATTTTCATCCAGGTAAATTTTATAATTCCATTTAAAAGCCACAAGAAACTTAAGTGTTTAAAATTTAAGCTAAAAGTTTAAGCAACATTAAAAAATAAACTTCTTATGTTAAAACAATTTATAGAAAGACCGGTACTTTCAACGGTTATTTCCATTATACTCTTATTATTGGGGGCCTTATCCCTCTTTAATTTACCCATTGCCCTCTTTCCGGATATTGCACCGCCGAGTGTCCAGGTGACGGCTTTTTACCCGGGAGCAAATGCAGAAGTGGTAGCCCGTTCGGTAGCCACTCCGATTGAAGAAGCCGTAAACGGTGTTGAGAACATGACTTACATGACCTCAAACTCCAGTAATGACGGAACCATGACCCTGAGCGTATTTTTCAAACAGGGATCCGATGCAGATAATGCAGCCGTAAACGTTCAGAACCGTGTATCAAAGGCCATGAGCCAGCTCCCACAGGAAGTTGTCCAGGCAGGGATTTCGACGCAGAAAGTTCAGAACAGTATGATTATGTTTATGGGATTGTCAAGTGATGACCCTAAGCAATACGACGAACTTTTCCTTCAGAATTATTTAAAAATTAACGTTATTCCTCAGATCCAGCGGATTCCGGGAGTTGCCCAGGCACAGGTTTTCGGAACGAGGGACTATTCCATGAGACTCTGGCTGAAGCCGGACCGACTGGCTGCCAACAACCTTTCTCCTCAGGAAGTATTAAATGCTGTGAAAGACCACAACTTGGAAGCCGCTCCGGGACGTCTCGGACAGGGAAGCAAGGAAACATATGAATATATTCTAAAGTATAAAGGTAAATTAAACAAAAACGAAGACTACGAAAATATTGCCATCAAATCGAACAGCGACGGTTCATTCTTAAGGCTTAAAGATGTGGCAAGGGTAGAATTCGGTTCCTATACCTACACCGCAGCCAACAGGGTGGACGGCAAACCTGTTGCCGGATTTGCCATCCTTCAGACGGCAGGTTCCAACGCTAATGAAATTTTAACGGAGATTGAAAGCCAGGTGGATGAGCTTAAAACGAATTTACCTAAAGGGGTTGAGCCGATCATCATGTACAATTCCAAGGATTTCCTGGATGCGTCGATCCATCAGGTAGTTGAAACATTGGTGATTGCATTTGTGCTTGTATTTCTTGTGGTGTATATTTTCCTCCAGGATTTCAGGTCGACCTTAATTCCTGCGATTGCCGTTCCGGTAGCGATTATCGGTACGTTCTTCTTCCTTCAGCTGTTTGGATTCAGTATTAATATGCTGACCTTGTTTGCATTAGTTCTCGCCATCGGTATTGTGGTGGATGACGCGATTGTGGTGGTGGAAGCGGTCCATTCCAAAATGGAGCATACGGGAATGCCAGTGGAACAGGCCACGGTGCACTCGATGAGTGAAATTTCCGGTGCGATTATTTCCATTACCTTAGTGATGTGTGCCGTATTTATCCCGGTAGGTTTCATGCAGGGCCCGGCGGGGGTTTTCTACAGGCAGTTTGCCTTTACCCTGGTCATTGCGATTATGATCTCTGCCGTTAATGCCTTGACATTAAGTCCGGCTTTATGTGCCATGTTTTTAAATGATCCTCACGGAGAACACGATAAAAAAACAGGTTTTGGAGCAAGATTTTTCAACGCATTCAATGCAAGCTTCAATAATATGACCAGAAAATACATCTACAGCCTTAAATTTTTAATCAAAAATAAATGGGTTGCGATCGGTGGTCTGGCCGTTCTGATTGCGGCAAGTGTTTTCTTAATCAATAAAGCGCCGTCAGGATTTATTCCGACAGAAGACCAGGGTTTCGTTTTATATGCGGTGAATACGCCTCCGGGAAGCTCACTGGAAAGAACGCATAAAGCAACGGAACAGATTGATAAAATCATCAACGGTGAAAAAGCAAAAAACCACCTTTGGGTAGCCGACGGAATGAACTTCATCAGTAATTCCAATGCTTCTCCATATGCGGCAGGTTTCATTAAACTGAAAGATTACGAAGACCGCGGCGAAATGAAAGATCCGGATCAGATTGCAGCCGCATTAACAGGAAAAGTAGCGCAGGTGAAGGATGCCAATGCCTTCTTCTTCAACTTCCCTACGGTGCAGGGATTCGGTAACGTTTCCGGTTTCGAATTTATGCTTCAGGATAAAAACAACGGTTCTTTTGAGCAATTGGGAACCACCACCCAGGCATTTATCGGAGAACTGATGAAACGCCCAGAAATTGCATTTGCCTTTACCACCTACGCAGCCGGGAATCCGCAGTATACCATTGATGTGGATTCTGATAAAGCTAATCAACTGGGCGTTTCCATCACGGAACTGATGCAGACCATGCAGATTTACTACGGAAGCAGTTTCGTATCGGATTTCAACAGATTCGGGAAATATTACAGAGTAATGGCGCAGGCAGATATTCCTTACCGTACCGATGCGAATTCCCTGGAAGGAATTTATGTTAAAAATAAATCAGGCGAAATGGTTCCGGTAAAAACACTGGTAACCTTAAAAAGGACTTTCGGCCCTGAAACAGTGACCAGAAACAACTTGTTCAATGCAGTTACCATCAACGGAACCCCTAAGCCAGGCTACAGTACCGGAGATGCAATTAAAGCAGTGGAAGAAACTGCTGAGAAATCACTGCCGAGAGGTTTCGGGTATGAATGGACCGGGATTACCCGTGAGGAAATCAAAACAGGAGGACAAACCACTTTCATCTTCGCATTAAGTATCCTGTTTGTGTATTTCCTGCTGGCAGCGCAATATGAAAGTTACATCCTTCCGTTTGCCGTTATCTTGACGATACCGACAGGTATTTTCGGAGTATTCGCCTTCACGGGATTAGCCGGAATCGACAACAATATTTATGTTCAGGTCGGATTGATCATGCTCGTCGGATTGCTGGCGAAAAATGCCATCCTGATTGTAGAATTTGCCGTCCAGAGAAGGAAAGCGGGAAAATCATTGATCGAATCTGCACTTCAGGCTTCAAGATTACGTTTAAGACCGATTCTGATGACGTCGTTTGCCTTTATCGTGGGAATGCTTCCTTTGGTGTGGTCCCAGGGGGCAGCCGCAAAGGGTAACCACTCTATCGGAATCAGTACGGTGGGAGGAATGTTCACAGGCGTTGTCTTCGGAATCTTCATCATTCCGGTAATGTTTGTCATCTTCCAACATTTACATGAAAAAATGCCGAGCAGAAAAAAGAAAAGACTTCAGAAACAAAAACTGGAAGCCGAACTTTTGCCAACTGCCCATTAATATAAAGTGATTTACAAAACTCTGAGAAAATTAAGTAGGATTTTAAATGCAAAGAATTAAGAAACATCCTGTGTATTAAAGGAAGCAAAGAAAAGCGACAAGTCGCAGATGAAGCAGAGTAATAATGATCAGCTTCTAACCATTAATTTAAAATTGATTAAAACTTTACTCCCTAAAAATATCAAGAATTAAAATAAAACTTTGCGTTAAAAAATTAAAAATAGTTAAGCAAGCGATGTTAGCTGTTAAAGACTTATCTGCTAAACAACTTTCTCAAAGTTTTGTAATCCATTAAAAGTCATATTAAAAAATTATGAAATCGATTTGGTTTGAAAAAAGTAAACCTAATGAAGATATCGCGATTGCCCATGACCTTTAAAAAAAATAAATATCTACCTATGAAAAAAATTAAAAATATCATCATCGCATTTTCACTGGCTTTAGGTTCGGTCTCCTGTGTGTCAAAACTGGCATTCAAAGAACCGGAACCGGTACTTCCGGAACAGTTCCGGTATACCGCAACTGCCGATACCGCGAGTGTTGCCAGCCTGGAATGGAAACAGTTTTTCAGCGATCCGATTTTACAAAATTTAATCGAAAAAGGGATTAAGAACAATTACGACCTGCAGATTGCTTTAAAACAGGTTGCTTCATCACAGGAAAAACTGAAACAGGCAAAATACCTTCAGTATCCGGATGTCGGTTTCGGAGTTTCCGCACAGATTTCAAGACCTTCGAAAAACAGCATGAACGGGCAGAGCTTAAATTTATTTTTAGGACAGAACCATGTGGAAGATTACAATGCTGCATTCAACCTTTCTTGGGAAGCGGATATCTGGGGTAAAATAAAAAACCAGCAGGAAATGTCAAGGATGCAGTACCTGCAGACGTATGAAGCGACAAAAGCCATCCAGACCCAGGTGGTGGCAGCCATCGCCCAGGGATATTACAATTTACTGATGCTGGACAAACAGTTACAGATTGCAAAATCCAATTTGGAACTGAGCACAAATACCTTATCGATTACTGAGAAAATGTGGCAGAGCGGTGACACGACTTCGCTGGGGGTTCAGCAGGCCACTGCACAAAAACAGTCGACAGAACTTCTGATCACCCAACTGGAACAGAATATTGCCATTGAAGAAAATGCATTGAGCATTCTGGTGGGCGAAAATCCCAATAAAGTAGACAGGACTATCGAAATGTCCGATACTTCTTTGCCACAGGATATTTCTGCTGGGCTTCCGGCAGCCATGGTGAGCCGCCGTCCCGATGTCCGCCAGCAGGAACTGGTATTGCTGGAATCCAATGCAGCAGTCGGGATTGCCCAGGCCAGCATGTATCCGGCTCTGAGAATTACAGCCAACGGCGGCGTCAATTCATTTAAAATCGATAACTGGTTCCAGATTCCGGCATCTCTGTTCGGTTCTGTTTTAGGAGGTCTGACGCAGCCTATTTTTCAGAAAAGACAATTGAAAACGGATCTGAATGTGGCCAAAATCCAAAGGGAGAAAAATGTATTGGCATTCCGTCAGTCGGTTCTGAATGCAGTGGGTGAAGTTTCTGATGCCTTGGTATCCAATGAAAGTTTGAAAGTTCAGGAACAAAAAGCCAACGAACAGGTAGCTACCTTAAAAAACGGAATTAAAAGTGCCGAAATGCTGTATAAAGGTGGCATGGCAAATTACTTGGAAGTGATTACCGCTCAGGGGAATTCTCTTCAGGCCGAACTGAATCTTGCGTCCGTAAAAAGGCAGAGGCTCAGCAGCATTGTAGATTTGTACCGGGCTTTAGGCGGCGGCTGGAAGTAGTTAATTTAATTATATTGTTAATGAAGTGCGGTCTTCCGGGATCGCATTTTTTTATTTTAACACTAAAAACTTATTCAGATAACCGTCCGCATTGTCATTCAGAGTGAAATGCAGTGGAGCGTGGAACTTAAGCTGTATTTGTTAGAAAATCACCATCGGATTTCTACGGAATAATAAAAAAGGGAAACTTATTCTAACGCAAAGTTTTGACATAAAAAATTATTATTCATTCAGCAAAGAAAAACGACAAAGCTATTGATAAAGACAGTTTTGTAAGAATCAATAAAATGGATTCAATTCTTTACTCCTTTAAAAATATCCAGGATTAAAAATACATCTTTGCGCTAAAAAACTTACAGTTATTTTAAAGTTTCTTCATTGATATATTTAATTAAACCCTTAAAATCCTCTTCAGAATATCCCAACTGCAAATAATGAATATCATCCGCCTTCCGATACCAGGTCAATTGACGTTTTGCATACCTCCGGCTGTTTTTCTTAATCTCGGAAACGGCAAAATCCAAGTCCCATTCTCCTTCAAAATATTTGAACAACTCAACGTAGCCCACTGTTTTCAGTGCCGTCAGGTCTTTAAACGGTTCAAGATTTTTTGCTTCATCCAGCAAACCTTTCTCCATCATTATATCCACTCTCCTATTGATCCGGTTGTACAATTCTTCTCTCGGTGCTTCGATTCCGATCCGTATGACGTTGAACTCCCGGGAATCCTGCGAAACCGCAATCTGTTCGGAATATTTTTTATCCGTCTGCCAGATTACGTCAATCGCCCGCAAAAGCCTCCTATGATTGTGGATATCCACCGCTTCAAAATATTCGGGATCGAGCTCCTTCAGCAATTCCTGAAGTTTTTCTATGCCTTCATTTTCGAGAATTTCCTGTAACTTTTTCTGGTTGTCCTCGTCAGCTTCCGGCAAATCATTCAGACCTTCAATGACCGCTTTTTCATACATCATGCTTCCTCCAACCAAAATAACAGTATTATATTTTTTAAAAAGTTCATTGAGTTTCCGCAAGGCATCTTCTTCATACTGCCCTATCGAATAATATTCCTGAATCGAAAGATGGCCGATGAAATGATGTGGCGCTTCTGCCAGTTCCTCTACTGAAGGTGCTGCAGTACCGATTTCCATCCCTTTAAAAAACTGCCGGGAGTCGCAGGAAACAATCTCCGTACTAAAATAGTTGGCCAGGTCAATGGCCAGCCGTGTTTTCCCTATTCCGGTGGGTCCGACAACAGAAATCAAATTTTTCTTTTTCACTGCGCTAATTTACGAAATTGAGCGTATTTGAATTTTTAATTTTCAACCACAAAAGCACATAAAGTTTAACGTGAACCGTTAATAATATTTACATTGTAAAGATTCATTGAGAAGATCCATCTGATTTTCAAGCATTTTGCCAAAGGTAAAGCTTATCTTAATATTGTTATCCTCTTAATTAAAATTTAACGGTCCAGAATAAATTAAAACTGAATCATCAGAAAAGAGAATGTTGAAATTTCATCTTATCGCACTATAGACTTAAATGTTTATCTTTGTATAACAATAGAAAACTATGATTTTATCAATGACCGGATTCGGCAGGGCCGAGGATGTTTTTGAAGGGAAAAAGATTACCATCGATATCAAATCACTGAACTCTAAGAGTTTTGATTTAAATATTAAAATACCTTTACGCTATAAAGAAAAAGAATTCGAGATCAGAAAAATTCTTAACGACAGAATCATCCGCGGAAAAGTGGACTGCTATGTCAACATAGAGAATCTTGAGGAAACCAATGATGTAAAGATCAATAAAAGCTTGATTGACTCCTATATCAATGAACTTCGGAGCATTGCATCAGACGCCCCGGATTTCGAATACCTGAAAATGGCGGTACGACTTCCGGATGCCATCACGTCAAGACCAGATGAATTGTCGGAAGGGGAATGGGAAGCGCTGGCAAAAATCGTTCATGCTGCGGTAAACCGTTTTGAAGAATTCAGAAAGACAGAAGGAAAAATCCTGCATGAGGAACTGAAAAGGAACCTCCAGAATATTGAAAAATATCTTGGTGCGGTCATTCCTTTTGAAGAAGTCAGAATCCAGAGCGTGAAAGAACGTTATCAAAAGTCACTGAAAGAATTTGAAAATGTTGATGAAACCCGTTTTTATCAGGAAATGGCTTATTTTACCGAAAAACTGGATATTTCAGAAGAGAAAGTAAGGCTTGCCCAGCATCTGAAATATTACAAGGAAGTTATGGACAATGAAGATTTCAACGGAAAAAAACTCGGGTTTATTTCTCAGGAAATCGGAAGAGAAATCAATACCTTAGGATCAAAAGCCAATCACGCCGAAATCCAGAAACTGGTGGTGGTGATGAAGGATGACCTTGAAAAAATTAAAGAACAGACATTAAACGTATTATAGACATAGACCTATAGATTGGAGATATTAGACTGAATTCCCATCTCTTCAATCTAAAAATCTTTAATCTGCATGGATAAAGTTATCATATTTTCAGCGCCGTCCGGAAGCGGTAAAACGACCCTAGTAAAGCATGCTCTGGAAGTATTCAGTGAGCTTCAGTTTTCCATTTCGTGTACAACAAGACAACCGAGGGGCAACGAACAGCATACAGTAGACTATCATTTTCTGACCCCTGACGAATTCAGGCAGAAAATCACTGAGGAGGCATTCGTGGAATTCGAGGAAGTTTATGCCGATAAGTATTACGGAACATTAAAATCCGAAGTTGAAAAAATCTGGGAACAGGGGAAAGTGGTAATTTTCGATGTGGATGTCAAAGGCGGAATCTCTTTAAAAAAGTATTTCGGGGATAAGGCGATGTCGGTTTTCATTGAACCGCCTTCGGTTGAAGAACTGGAACGGAGATTGATCTTAAGGAATACGGATGATGCGGAAACCATCAGGATCCGCGTCGAAAAGGCAGAAGAAGAAATGTCTCATGCAAAGGAATTTGATAAAATCGTCATCAATACGGATCTGAACGAAGCCAAACAAGAAATAGAAAGTTTAATAAAAAAATTTATAGAAAGTTAAAGGCTGGATGTTGCAAGTCGGAAGCTTGAGGTTTAATACAATAACGTCAAAATTCTAATTTCTAACTTCTAACTTCTAATTTCTAATTGTAAAATTGGGGTTGATATGAGTACCGAAACATTAGAAAAAGCGAAATCTGCAATTCCTGTAAGGGGATTCCTGGATATAAAAGATCTAATCATTCCTGAAGGGGAAGAATTGGTAAAAGCCATTCTTCAGCTGAAAGAAGAAAAAAACGCAGTGATTTTAGCGCATTATTACCAACCCGGCGAGATCCAGGATATTGCTGATTTCCTGGGAGATTCGCTTCAGCTGGCCAGACAGGCGAAGGATACCGATGCGGATATGATTGTGTTCTGCGGCGTACATTTTATGGCAGAAGCGGCAAAGATCCTGAATCCGACTAAAAAAGTAGTCCTTCCTGATACAATGGCAGGATGTTCCCTGGCTGACGGATGTTCGGGCGAAGGCCTGAGGAAAATGCGTGAACAGCACCCGAATGCCCTGATTGCAACATACATCAACTGTAATGCTGAAACCAAAGCTGAAAGTGACATCATCGTCACCAGCTCAAATGCTGAAACGGTTATCGAAGCTCTTCCTAAAGACCGCCCGATTATTTTTGCTCCAGATAAAAACCTAGGAAGGTACCTGTCACAGAAAACCGGACGCGATATGATCCTTTGGGACGGAAGCTGCATCGTGCATGAAGCATTCTCCATGGAAAGAATTGCGAAACAATTAGCTGATAACCCGGACGCCAAGTTAATTGCACACCCTGAAAGTGAAGAAGCCGTTTTAAAACTGGCCCATTTTATCGGTTCTACCTCTGCCCTGCTGAATTTCGTGGAACAGGATGACTGCCAGAAATTTATTATCGCAACCGAAGAGGGAATCCTGCACGAAATGAGAAAACGTGCCCCCCATAAAGAATTGATTCCGGCTTTGGTTTTTGACGAAAGCTGTAATTGTTCGGAATGTTTCTATATGAAGCGCAATACGATGGAAAAACTGTACTTATGTATGAAGTATGAACTTCCGGAAATTCTTATCGACGAAGAATTAAGGCTGAGAGCTCTGAAACCGATCGAAGCGATGCTCAATCTTTCGAAAAGCATAAAATAAATGAAAGGCTATCTGTTGAGGATAGCCTTTCTCATGTTATTATTTAAAGCAATCTGCCTCTTTAGTTTTTAAGGATATTCACTTTCTAATCAGGCGAACATTCGTAACTCAATAAAACCTTTGGTTTACAGCATGCAGGAAGTGCATCGTAATCCTGACATGATTTTGGAAATCCTGGTCCGTATGGTCCGGGCGGACATACATAATTACAGGTAGCCCCTCCATTTATTTCCTTTAGTTTTTCTCTTTTGATTTTTTTCAGGTTTTCTTTCATATGATTATCTTTTTTTTGGACATAAAAAAACTATTGTGGAACAGAGTCAACACAAAGGCTGCTTACAAAGACACAGTTTTTACAGCGGCTGGGCAACACGTTATAATCTTCACAGGAATGGTCAAAACCATTGGATGTCCCTCCCGGTCCATATCCTCCTGCAGGACAGCCGTTACAGCTAAGCGCTGCACCGTTTATTTGCCCCAGATATTCTCTCTTTAATTTTTTCAGATTTTTCATATTGATTTAATTTTTTGATTTGACCTATTAAATATATCACTTTTACTATATGCCACAATACTTATTATAAATTATTTCTTGTTATAGTGAATTCATGCATTCTGAATCTCAGGAAAGCAAATCGGATCGTTTTTATACATACATATGCTTTGGTTACTGAACATCTTGCAAAATGCACAACCATAAACTCCGCAATCCGAATCTTGCCGGCATGCATATACTACGCCCCCGCTGATTATTTTTAAATTTTCCCTGCTTAATTTTTTTAGGTTTTTCATAATTAATTAATTTTTGTTTGACTTATTTAAATATATTACTTTTGTTACATATATTAAGTTCATGAGCAAAATATTTCTCGAAAATGTGAAAATATACGCCTATCACGGTGTCCTTCCGGAAGAAAACAGTATTGGCACCTATTATATTCTGAATGCGGAACTTCACACCGATTTATGGAAAGCCGCAGCATCCGACGATCTTTCTGATACAATAAGTTATGCAGACATTAATGAAATCATCCATTATGAAATGAAGATCAAATCTAAACTGCTGGAACATGTGGCAGGAAGAATTATTTCTAAAATTCATGAAAAATTTTCTCAGATTGATTATATTAAAGTAAAGATCACCAAAACCGCTCCTCCGATGAAGGGCGAAATGCAAGGCGCCAGCATTGAGCTGGAAAAAAGTTTTAAGCCCGAAAATTAACTATTGCTTACTTTTGTTTTTTAAATGAACCCATTGAGAATCCTAATCCTATTATTTCTGACAACGTTTGTACATATGTATGGGCAGACAACGGCAGGCAGCCCGTCCGGTTCCTACAATTTCCCAAAAGTGAAATCCAGTATCACCATGCCGGTGACAATTCCGCTTTCAGAGATCGGAAATATGGTTAATGCTTCGGTAAAAGAGCTTATTTATCAGGATGATTCTTATACTGACAATAATAATGACCAGTTTAAGGTAAAGGTCTGGAAAACCCGTCCGATACGGCTTGTAGGGGGTACCAGTCAGAACCTTTTGATTGAAGTTCCTTTAAAGATCTGGGCAGAAAAAGGCATCGGCACCTTAGGGATCTATACCTATCAGAACACGACTTTTGAAACGGTCATGTCCTTCAATACCTCCCTTAATTTTAAAAATAACTGGACGGTTACAATGGTGACAAAGCCCAATGGCTTCAGATGGGTTGCCAAACCGACTCTGGATTTCGGAAGAATCCATATCCCCATTACTCCTTTGGTTGAAAAAAGCCTAAAAGAGCAACAGGAAAAATTCTGTAAAACCATAGATCAGCAAATGGCCGCCCAACTTAATTTTCAACCCTATGCAGTGATGGCCCTGAATGCCTTCTCCAATCCGTTTCCTATTTCAGAAGAATTTAATACGTGGCTGAAAGTTACGCCGATCAGCGTACATATGACCCCGTTAAAATTCTACGGCAACCAGATCGATACCAACCTGGGCATTGATGTATATTCCGAGACTTTTACAGGTAGCAGGCCGGAATCCTCACTACCCGTAAAAACTGCTCCTGGCTTTACTTTAGTGCCTGCTGTGGCAGATCAGTTTCTCATTCAGACCACTGCCAATATCCCGTTTACGGAAGCGACCCATATTGCCCAAAATATGTTTCTAAATAAAGAATATGACTTAAGAGGATCTGCCGTAAAAATTAAAGATATAAAGGTTTACGGCGTTGATGACCGGGTGATAATTGAAGCGGAGACGGAAGGATATGTTAACGGGAAAGCTTTCATTTCAGGAATTCCGGTTTATGATGAGGCAAAAAAGAAAATTGTTCTTTCCAACACAAAATTTAATTTAAAGACTTCAAATATATTACAGAAAACAGCTACTTTACTGTTCCGGGGGAAGATTGTAAAAATGATAGAGGATGAATACGGGATTCCCACCCAGGATCTGGAAAACACATCAAAAAGGAGTATAGAGGAAGCTTTTAATAAAGAATACTATAAAGGTCTTAAAATGAGCGGAAAGGTTTTCAGCCTTAAGCCGGGCACTATTTTTATGAACCCCTCAGGAATCACTGCTGTTATTGATACGAAAGCGACCTTAAAACTTACACTTAACGGAATTTAAAATATAAAACTGATTTCAATCAACAACCATGAGAAAATATTTACGATTAGTTGACCAGCATAAAGCGTCATCAGGAAAAAGGCTGGCCAATTTCTTTCTTGACAGAATCTTTATACAGATCATTTTTTATGTTATTGTTTTTATCATAGCATTTGCATACGCTGTCTTCTATGGTAGAGAACTGAATACGGATGATACAGCAGTAAGCTTTGTATTTATCGGAATATATGTGTTGTTATCATTCTTTTACTTTTTTGGTATGGAATATTTTACAGGGAAAACCTTTGCAAAATTCATCACCGCAACAGAAGTAATCAGCATAGACGGTAATAAACCCACTTCAAAACAAATTGCCGTACGCACTATTTCACGCGCTGTTCCGTTTGACCAGCTTTCTTTCTTAGGAAATAATGGCTGGCATGACAACTGGAGCGATACCCGTGTTATCAATATTAAAAATTATGAGGCTGAAAGACAGGCCAAAAGCGAAATAGAAAACATCGGCATGAAAGAAAATGTCTGAAAATTTTTATTGAATAATATATTTTGCTATATTTGCACACCTGAAAATGGTAAAGACATGGTACTTTGGCCGAGCGGCTAGGCAGTGGTCTGCAACACCATCTACAGCGGTTCGAATCCGCTAGGTACCTCATAAAAAATCCCTCAGCTATTACCCGCTGAGGGATTATTATTTTATGTTAACTTTACTATATTCCAACAGATTAATTTTATAAAAACGGCTCAAGCGATAATTATTGAATCTGATGGCTGTATCACATTACCTTATTACCTTCTCAATCCGGGCCTTGGCACATTGGAAAGCCTCTTCAGCTTCTTCATAAAAAATTTTCAGGGATATTTCAAATCCGCTTGCCATAAAAAAGGTAACATTCCCTTCCATATTAAAGCTCAGGAAACCAATCTGGTTTACATTAATAATTAAAGGCTTACCAAGGACCTTGGCACCTTCAATTGAGTTGGGTTTGTTTACATGAATCACATGAGATGCCTTTAGATAGATCAACCCATCAGATGTTGCTTTAACTATATATGACACAGCTAATTTTTTGTGTAAATATACAATTTTATACACTGCACGAAAAATCCCCGGCCAAAGCAGAGGATTAAATGAAAAAATTAATATGTAAGTGATGGTGTTTTGCTTTTTTAAGATATTCCCAATATCCCCAGGAATACGTAAAAGTCATTATAAATAGTTGTTATCAGTTATTCAAGTATTATGCCATGAATGGTATATTCATTATTTTTCAGCAGATCAGGAACATCATATTTCAGTCATAAAGACGGGGAAGTATTATTACATAAACCTTATGACAATACCTCTTAGCGAGGCGTAAACTATTAGGGCATCTCAACATGTCTTCAATATTGTAAAGCAATAATGAATTGTAAAAAAATTGATCATTGAAACCAATAAAAAAATCCCCGTATTGCTACAGGGATTAAAAACTAATAACCATGAAAACTCAAATTAAACATGAGTGTGACTGCAAATGTATAAAATATGTCGTTTTATAGCAGTGGGTTGAAGCTATATATTTAATTAGTTAACAAATTTTATAAGATCTTAAAAAATATTTAATACAATGAATAAATAGTATAATTAGTGAAATAACACTTAGGAACTATCTTTCAATATTTTATAGTTAAACATGATAAAATACTGTCTCCAATGATATTTTAAATTATGTTAAAAAAAATAAGCCTCCATTTTTGAAGGCTTATTTTACAGTTAATTATCAATTAATTATTATTCCTTAATAAATTTTTTCTGGGCCGTACCCTGAACATCTTCAATGTCGATGACGTACATGCCGCTAATCAGCGTGTGTACATCTACCTTGTTATTTAAGATGATGCCTGATGATATGAGCTGCCCTGTAGCATTATAGATCTTATAATTGGCTCTTTTACTGACATTCTTCACATTCAGTACCGTCTTTACCGGATTTGGATAAATCAATATCTCAGTCTGGTTAACCGGGTTCTCAATTGTTTGCTTGGAAATCCTTATTGTATAATCTTCCACCTCACCATTCGGGAAGCTTGTACAGTTTACAGGAATTCCGTCTTTCTGCATTGCTATCCTCATCACCACATATTTGAAATCAGACATGCTGATAAATGCATCAGAAGGTACAGAGAATGTTCCGCTTACCGTCTCAGCATTATTCGGTCCTGAAACCAGTATTCTTTCATCAATATCAAAATATCCGTTTCTGTTGAAATCAATCCATACGGCAACTCCAGCATTTGTACTCCCTGATAATTTCTTCTCTATAGTGATCTTATTGTTCGCAGAACCTTGAATCAACTCGATGAATTTACTGGCATCACCGGTATAGTCCGTATAATTTGATCCTAAAGACGGATTCTGTTTTTCAGGCTTTCCATTTGGAGTTACCGTCACTTTTGAAATATACTCAGCAGCTGAAACCGTTGACGCCATCTGACAATATGTAATGGTAGGCGTGGTAAACAGATAAGGCTGGGTATAGGTTCCCGGTGTTCCGCTGCAGATATTCGCCACCTGCATTTCATACTGAGTCAACTCTATAAGGCCTGTTAAGGTAACCGTATTTGTATTAGAGGTAACCTGTGTCCAACTTGGGATGCCTATTTTTCTGTATCTTAAGAGATAAGTAGCCCCCGGGAACGGTTCCCATGTTACCGTGGCTGTAGTTGTTGTAAGGCTTGTAATCGTCAATCCCGGAGGAGCAATATCACATGTTCTTTCCGTAGTGAATACTTTAGGGTTTGACCAGGTATTTAATGTAGTTTCATTATTACACATATTGGCTATCTGAACTTCATAAGTAGTATAGACATCCAGACCGCTTAACAGATATGTATTGGCAGGAGCCAGAGGCAAAGGAATGTTTGCGCTCCACCCGGCGTTACCACTTCCTACGATTCTGTATCTTAAGAAATAATGCGAACTTGCTGCCAACGGTGCCCAGGTAACCAGTGCTGATGTTGTAGTAATATTGCCGATGGTCACATTCGGAGGAGTCGGGTCACATTTCGTCAAAAAAGTACTGTGAGAATAAATGCCTGTATTTCCATTACAAATAGCAGCCACTTCAACTTCATATTGGGTTGCCGACAGAAGCCCCGTCAATGTTGTCGTATTGGTGGTTGCAGGTGGTGGCGCTGCACCTACACTGACAGTCTGCCAGGCGGTAGAACCAACAGGCCTGTAGCGGATCGTATAAATGGCACCGCCAATATCCTGGTTCCACGTTAATACTACCGAATTATAAGTAGGTGTACCCACTGTTACAACAGGAGTGGCATTGCTGCAGATCCGTACATTAATATTGTCAATTGCTGCAGGAGGCTGTGTCCCGCCGCCTGAGTCATTTGTCCATTCAAATATAAGACGCATGGTCTGTCCGGCAAAGCTGCTGATATCTAAAGCAGGATTAAGAAAAGTCTGCCATTCAGCCTCCTGGTTATAATTATTACCTATCTGGATCCTTCCTGTTCCTGCGTTAATCTGAGCACCAGGAGCAGGCATAAATGTGGAGGGCACCAACCATACTCTTAAGAAATCCCAGTTGGACTCTCCTTCCCCTTTCCAGTCAAAAGAGAAAGTAGCGTTGGTTGTCGTTGCCGGAACAAGAATATCCCTGTAAGCATGAACGATAGTTGATGATCCGGTATCGTAGGCATTCGTAGTTCCGTTTGTATTGGAAATATAAAGGGAATTTCCAGTATTTCCGGTAGCATTTCCATAGGTCCACTTGTTCACCTGAGTGCCGTTAGTATACCCTAAGTCACTTCCTGTATTGAACTGCTGAATATAAGGAATGGTAGCCGGAATCTGAGTCGTTGTAAAAGTTGGGCCTGCGATCCAGAAGCTTCTGTCTGATCCCGCACACACAGAGCGTACCCAGAAATAATATGTAGTATTGGGTGTCAGGGGAGACAATGTAGCCGTAGTTCCTACAGAAGTTGAAGTCGGTAAACTTGCCGATGTAGGCGCAGTATTTGTAGTTGACAGATAAATCTGATACCCTCCTACCGGAGCAGGCGCCGGAGCTGTCCAGCTGATGGTAGCATTGTTTGATCCTACAGTCGTTACCTGTACATTCAAAGGAACCTTACAGGTTGGAATACTTAAATTAATATTGTCAATAGCGGCAGGAGGCTGCGTCCCGCCCGATGTATCATTTGTCCATTCAAATACAAGACGCATGGTCTGTCCGGCAAAACTGCTTAAGTCTAATCCTGTATTGAAATAATTTTGCCATGTTGCCTGCTGGTTGAAATTATCGCCAATCTGGATTATTCCGCCTCCGGCAGTAATTTGGGTTCCTGCAGTAGGCACATAGCTGACAGGTACCATCCAGACTCTCAAAAAGTCCCAACTGGACTCACCTTCTCCTTTCCAGTCAAATGACAACGTTGCGTCGGTAGTCCCTCCGGGAACAATAATATCCCTGTATGCATGAACAATGTTTGAGACTGACGGGCTGGTATCATAAGCATTCGATACCCCGTTGTCATCAGAAATATAAAGTGAATTTGCAGGATTTCCCGCTGCAGAGCCATAGGACCATTTGTTGGTCATATCACCGTTAGCAAGCTGAAGATCGTTTCCTGTCGTAAAATCCTGTATGTAAGGAATAGTAGTCGGCACCTGAGTAGTAGAAAAGCTTGGACCGGCTATCCATACACTGTTATCAGTACTGCTGCATACGGAACGCACCCACCAATAATAAGTGGTGGAAGTAGTCAAACCTCCGGGATTCGCTGTAGTTCCGGTATTAGCTGTTCCCGGAGTTGAAGCCGTAGGTGCTGTATTGGTTGTACTTAAATAATATTCATAACCAGCTCCTGGAGCAGGAGTCGGAGGGGTCCACGTTAAAGTAGCCGTATTGATTCCTACTGCAGGCACCGCCAGAGCAGATGGTGTAATACATGTTGGAATACTGATATTAATATTATCTACTGCAATAGGAGGCTGATTTCCAGCGCTTGTATCGTTGGTCCATTCAAACACAAGTCTCATGGTGTCTCCGGCATAAGCACTGATGTCTAATGCAACAGTAGTATAGGTCTGCCATGAGGTTTCCTGATTAAACTGTCCAATCTGGACTCTGTCTGTTCCGGAAGTGATGTTATTACCGGCAGTCGGTGTATAGGTAGCCGGAACGAGCCAGACCCTCAGAAAATCCCAGCTAGACTCTCCATCCCCTTTCCAGTCAAATGAAAAGTTTGCAATTGTAGATCCCCCGGGAATGGTAAAATCCCTGTATGCATGAACAATGCTTTCTGAACTTTCATTATAAGCATTGTTTACCCCGTTATTATTCGAGATATAAATAGAACTGCCTGTATTCCCGGTAGCAGAACCATAAAACCACTTGTTCGTCAGTGTTCCGTTAACAAGCGTAAAATCATTCGCTGCGGTAAAGTTCTGTGAATACGGTAACGTAGCGGGTGCCTGTCCGTAAGCGTTGGGAATAGCGCCTAAGTTTAACAAACACAGAAGAAGTACTAGAAAAGTAGAAATTTTCTTCATAAGTTATCATTTAATATTAATTCGTGCAAATCTAATTCGTTTTTTAATAATATATAGTATAAAACAGGATGTTTTTTTATAGAAATTTCGCAATTTAAGACAGAATTATCATTGAAATATAAATGTCTTTGCATTAGAATAAACGTCTATTCTCTGATTTTATTATTTGTTCTGAAAATATAAGTTAATGGCATTGCCTGGCAAATGAATTTAGAACCTGAACTTATCCAGTAATGACAGTACCATTTTTCTCTTTAGATTGGTATTGAAAAAATAAGGCCTCCTTTTACAAGGAGGCCTTAAAAAAACACAAATGATGAAAAAAAATTTGTACAATCAATTAATTTAATTATTTCTTAAAAATACACCTAAAATCTTATCTGATTTATGAGTTAGATCATATGCGGCAGATTATTATAAACGACTCGTTTTGGTTTGTTTTTATAATTCTTTAAGCAATAAGGATAAGGTGATAATGAAGCAGAATTAAGTCTAATCTCTGTATATAATTTATTTTATAAAGCAAAACTCCTCATTTCTGAGGAGTTTTAAAAAAGGGTATAGGGTTTAAAAAAGTGTTCTTGTCTTATCTCGTTGTATTACTTCCTGTACTTGAAGTACTATTACCCGTACCAGTAGTCCCGGTACCTGAGTTATTTCCGGTACCTGTTGTTCCAGTACCTGAAGAATTCGGTGTACTTCCGCTGTTGGATCCGTTAGAACCTGAAGGTACTGTCTGATTGGTTGTTCCGGTTCCTGTACCGGTTCCTTGATTCATTGCACTGTCGCGGACACTGGCTGTCGTATCCATTTCGGTTCCGGTTCCGGACATGTCTCCTGACATAGTGCCCGACGTGGAAGCAGAGTCACCCGTCGTGTTATTTTCATTTTGCGTTTCCTGCTTTTTACAGCTTAATGCAACAAGGCTTAATCCGAGCATTAATAGCATTACTTTTTTCATATAAAATTTTTTGGCGTTTAATTCCTCAAAATTAGAGACTTAAAGTACATTATTATATGAGTATAATCATATAAGGTTAAATAATTCTTCTATATAAAAGAGTTTTAAAAGGCATTCGTAAAAAGCATACATAATCAAGAACCGGTATTGTCTTTAATATAATATATAAAAAGTTAAAAATAATCAGCATACATCAATCTCCACTATCAGTAAACGAAAATAACGTAAAGTTGAAATTATTCTTCCCAGGCAATAGGAACATAAACGGTAACGTAGCCGTCCTGCCCCACCTGAGCATCAGAAACAACTCCGGTTACAGAGCCATATCCTACCCAGCCTCCCTGGCCCTGCATGGCGGTAAATGTATAAGTACCCGCCGGAATTCCCTCGCTATATTGAGGAAGTGACTGAAATCCGCTCCCTGCATAGGTTTCAAAAGATTCTCCGGTAACTGTATTGGTCGCCACGAAGCTGCCGATATCATAACTTCCGGAAAGCATCTTTGTCACGTCCTGTGAAAGAAGACCGTAACGAATGATATACATTTTTGTTTTCGATGCTTCTTTTGCAGCGGTCTGATCCTGAACATCAGTATTTATTAAATCTTCATCGGAAGAGCACCCGATAAGAATGCTCATGAGCCCTGCGGTAAGCAGGAACTTAAAAATTGAATTTTTCATATAATATAATTTGGTTTATCGAAGTTAATTAATTCACACCGATTTGACAAAAATAAAGAATTAAGTAAAAGTTAATTCTCCAATTCGATTTAGGCAGGCTATTAATTAGAGTATTATTGGAGCAATTAAATATCATTGGAAATGGCCTAATAACAGTTTTATCCTGGCTTTTGAATATTTAACATTACTTAACTGTATTTTGGCTCCATAATTGAAAGAATATGGTATCAAAGTTATGCTTTTAGCATCTTATTAAATTAAAATTTGAATTATGAAAAGTATAGTGGTAACAGGTCTACTGTCGGTTTTTTTACTGACTGCCTGTAAAAAAGACGATCAGATTGCCGAGAAATCTCTTGAACAGCAAAAAGTTGAATTCCAGATGAGACAACTCGAAATTGAGAAGCAGAAATTAGCTATTGAAAAAGAGAAAATGGCCTATGAAGCTCAGAAAAAAGCAGACAGCATCACAGAAGTTCAGAAAGCAAGAACGGCAGCTGCCAATGCAAAACCGCAGGTAATCAGAGAAACCCGTACGGTATATAGAGACAGACCAAGTTCCAGCAGCAATAACGGGACTTATGCCAATAACGGAAACAGTTCTTCCCAGGGTACTACTCAGAAAAAAGGGATGAGTAAAGCAGCAAAAGGTACTATTATCGGTACTGTAGGTGGAGCTGCGGCAGGAGCGATCATTGCTAAGAAAAACAGAGGTCTGGGAGCCGTAATCGGCGGTGTGGTCGGTGGTGCTACAGGATATACCATCGGTAGAGCCGGTGACAGAAAAGACGGCAGGGTACAGCCGAGATAAACAATATAATTTTACACTACTATAGAAAGGTTGCTTATTTTTTAAGCAACCTTTTTTTGAGCTTCAAGTATGCAATTTAAAAACATAATCTATTCCTGGTAAAGATAATGACACATTAAAGGGAAGCTCATAACTTCTTTTTATTAAAGGCATTACAGAAAATATTTTAAGAATTTGAATCAGTTCTCATATGAAATGGTTGCCATATTCTGATCCGGGAAACCGGAATTTTTCTTTTTGGTTACTATATAAATATAGAAGAGTCAAACCTCATATAACTTATGATACACTCTATCAACAATACATATCAACAGAACAAATGGAGCAGCCTTTACATCTGAAGAAAAAGCCGTAAATTTACCTCATGTTAAATACTCTGGGCAATTTATTAAGCCTTACAACATTCGGAGAGAGCCATGGACTGGCCTATGGCGGAATTATTAACAATTTTCCGGCTGGTTTAACAGTTGATTTTGAAGCCGTTCAAAACGAACTGGACCGCAGGAAACCTGGGCAATCCGCTATTGTAACACAAAGAAAGGAAAGTGATACCGTAAAATTTCTTTCAGGGATCTTTGAAGGAAAAACAACAGGCACGCCTATTGGCTTTATGATAGAAAATGAAAATCAGAAATCCAAAGATTATGACCATATCGCAGAATCATATCGCCCTAGCCATGCAGATTTTACCTATGACCGGAAATTCGGGTTAAGGGATTATCGCGGCGGTGGGAAATCCTCTGCAAGGGAAACTATCAACTGGGTAGTGGCAGGCGCTTTGGCCAAACAGCTGTTATCAGATATACAAATCAATGCCTACGTGTCTTCCGTAGGAGAAATATTCTGTGAAAAACCTTACCAGGACCTTGATTTTTCAAAAACTGAAAGCAATGAAGTGCGGTGTCCGGATGCGGAAACCGCTGAGAAAATGATTGCCAGAATCAAAGAGATTAAAAAAGAAGGCAATACCATCGGTGGAACAATTACCTGCGTGATCAGAAATGTTCCCGTAGGAATCGGCGAACCTGTTTTCTCAAAACTCCAGGCAGAATTAGGCAAAGCCATGCTGAATATCAATGCGGCCAAAGGATTTGAATACGGAAGCGGATTCTGCGGGGCAAAAATGACCGGCAAAGATCACAATGATCTTTTTAATGAAGATTTCACCACAAAGTCCAATCTTTCAGGAGGGATCCAGGGCGGAATTTCAAACGGAATGGATATCTATTTCCGGGTAGCGTTTAAACCTGTGGCGACTATTCTGAGACCTCAGGAAAGCGTTGATAAACAGGGAAACCCGGTTATTGTAGAAGGAAAAGGGCGCCACGATGCCTGTGTGCTTCCAAGGGCTGTTCCAGTAGTGGAAAGTTTAGCGGCTTTTGTATTGGCCGATTTATTCCTGATCAATAAGACAAGAAATATCAATAATTTTTAAATAATATTTTAGTAATGAAAAATTACTGGGAGAACAGCATCTCTTTCGAAGAGTATGTGGAAACCGGAAAACAGAGACTGGCACATCCTGCAACGCAACAGGAAACCGACTATAAAATATATTACGAATTAGGCCTTCAGAGAATTGAAAGGACCCTTAAAAAATATATTCCGGATGAAGATCAGTTAAAAGAACTTGAAACCAAAGGTTTTGATGGAAAGATCCTGATTGTTTCCGAAGTGTGGTGCGGCGATGCAAGCGCCACGGTTCCGGCTTTGGTTAAATTCTTTGAAGGTAAAAACGAGGTCAGAATCTTTCTCAGGGACGGCGATAAGAGCTTAATCAGTCAATTTTTAACCAACGGCACAGAATCAATCCCGAAAGTAATTATTCTGGATCAGGATTTTAATGTGAAAAATTCATGGGGACCGCGTCCGAAATATGGAAGGGAACTCCTGATGAAACACAAGGCAGATCCTGAAAATTACCCGAAAGAATTTTTTTACAACGACCTTCAGATGTATTATGCTAAAAACAGAGGAAAAGACGCTGTTCAGGAAATTTTAGAATTGCTGTAATTCTTAATTAAAAAATAAAATGAAGAAAAACATAATTTACCTTGTGCTGATGGCCATTATCGGAGTGATTGCTTTTGTTCCGGGTGTGAAAGAAAAATTACAGGATGCTTTCTTCCCGATTGCCACCATTGAAAATGCCGTTCATGTAGGTGATGAGGATTATGATGTTGAGCTTCAGGGAATCAATACCCCCAGCACCAATCTTAAATACTTTAAAAACAAAGCGGTTTTCCTGAATTTCTGGGGAACATGGTGCCCTCCCTGCAGAAAAGAATGGCCGTCTATCCAGAAATTATACGATACCAGAAAAGATCATGTTGATTTTGTCCTGATCGCGATGAATGACCAGGAAGAAGAAGTGAGAAAATTCCTTAAGGATAATAATTATACTGTTCCTGTTTACATTGCACAGAGTCCGATCTCCGAAAAAATCCTGCCCAAAGTTTTTCCTACTACTTATCTTCTGGATAAAAACGGAAGGATCATTATTAAAGAAGATGCTTCAAGAGACTGGAACACAGAATCCGTACATCAGTTTATTGATAATATCATTAAATAATTTTTAACTAAAATTGTGATGAGTTGGTATAGAATTTGAGAAATATACAGCTCAAATGAAATTATTTAATCAAACACCAAAAATGAAGTATTCAAAACTGAATCTGGCGAAAGAAGCAATCAGCCACAGGGGGTTTGTCAAAAAGATCCCTGACATATTCAGAATGGTAAAGATGTGGAGAAAAGGACAGTACCCTATGAAATCCATTGATATCATCCTGCCTTTGTTAGGAATGCTGTATGTGATCTCTCCGATTGATATCCTTCCGGATTTCGCCTTACCGGTTTTAGGAATTATGGATGATCTGGCTATCTTGTATTTAGTGATTCCGAAGCTGGTTAAAGAAGTGGATAAGTTCCTCATGTGGGAAACCGAGAAAAAGTACAGTACAGCCGGTGCGAAAGTAATCGACGCTGAAATCGTAAAATAGTGAAACCATCCTTCGGGATGGTTTTTTGTGAATAGGAGACAGATGATTGCTCCCCTTTTTAATTGAATAACCTCTTTAATTACTGTTGGCTGCCAAGTAAAAACCTACAATTGATGTCTGAGCCTTTCAGTCTTCATATCAAATCCTTAAATTTGCAACATCTAATAATAAATTAATGGAAAGTAAAAAAGAATTCTTCCTTGAATGCTACAAGCTGGGCATTATCAAATTCGGGAGATTTACCCTAAAAAGCGGTATTGAAAGTCCGTTTTATGTAGACTTAAGGCCTTTGGCATCAGATCCTAAAATCCTGAAAAATCTCGCGAATTACCTGTTGGAAATGCTTCCGCTTGATAATTTTGATCTGATCTGCGGGGTTCCCTATGCTGCCCTTCCGATGGCCACGGCTATGTCTCTTGAAAGCTACATTCCGTTAATTATTAAAAGAAAAGAAGCTAAAAACTACGGTACCAAGAAACTGATCGAGGGCATCTACCAGAAAGGACAGAACTGTTTATTGGTGGAAGATGTGATCACATCAGGGAAATCTTTGATTGAAACCATTGCCGAAGTGGAGCAGGAAGACCTTAAAGTCGCTGATATCGTGGTTGTTTTAGACAGGGAACAGGGCGGAAAGCAGCTTCTTGAGAGCAAAGGCTATAAGATTCATACACTTTTCAACATTACGGAGGTCTGCGGAATTCTTAAAGAAACTGGCGAACTGTCGGATGATGAAGTAACGAGGATTCAGGATTTCTTACAGGGAAACCATATTAATTTTGAAGAAAAAGCAAGATTTTCCTATGAACAAAAGCTTACCACCGCACAGCATTCCGTTTCTAAAAGACTGCTGGAAACTGCTTTAGCTAAACAATCCAACCTGATTGCTTCTGCAGATGTAACGACTACTGCGGAATTGCTGGAATTGGCTGAAAAAGTGGGACCTCATATTATTGCACTGAAAACCCATATCGATATTATTTCTGATTTCGAATACAAAAAAACGATCATCCCGTTAAAGGCGTTGGCAGCAAAGCATAATTTCCTCCTGATGGAAGACCGTAAGTTTGCAGACATCGGGAACACCCAGGAACTTCAGTTTACAAGCGGTGTTTTCAAAATCACAGACTGGGCAGACTTCGTGACTTCCCAGGTTATCGGAGGGTTTGAATCATTAGACTGCTTCAGAAACGTAGGAGTGGTGGCCATTATCGGAATGTCTTCAAAAGGAGCTTTAACCACTTCAAGCTATCGGGAAGAAGCATTAAAAGTAGCTTCATCACATCCTAATGTGATCGGAGGCGTTTCCCAAAACCCGCTTCCTGAAGAAATGCTGCTGTTTACTCCGGGAATCAACCTGGCAGATTCAGGCGATGGAAAGGGGCAGCAATACAATACCCCGGAATATGTTTTCACCATGCTTCACACAGACTTTATTATCGTAGGAAGAGGAATTTACAAATCCGAAAACCCGGCTGAGGCTGCCATTACCTACAAAAATGAGGGCTGGAACGCCTATATTAATTCTTTATGAAAAAAAGCAATCCAGAAATAAATGCCGGATTAATTTCTGAAAAATAAGTTATATTTGATACTTTATCAGGAATATTGAAAAAGATTAGCATTTGTCTTATTTTGTTTTTAGGGGTTGCGGAAGTTTCTGCACAGAAAGACAGCATTTATATTGAAGCCAGACTGTCTCCAGATAAGAAAACGCTGGAGGTCAGTGAAGAGCTGGTATATCACAACCATTCAGGAAAGGATTTGCGTACAGTAAAACTTTTAAACTGGATTTCTGCCTATAACAGACGGGGAACTTCGCTGGTCTACAGAAAACTGGAAGACCGGAATACAGATCTCCATTTTGCAGGACAGGAAGAGCTCGGAAAATTGATCAGTTTACAGGTAAAGAATGCTGATCAGGAAATACCCGTGAACCTGATTTCTGATGAAACTCTCCTGCTTCCGTTAAAAGAAGCGTTACCGCCCGGAGAGAAAGTAAAATTTCAGCTGCATTACCTGATTCAGCTTCCTGACCGGAAATTCACCGGATACGGAACTTCTGACAATCATGTCGCCTTAAAATATTTCTTTATTGTTCCGGATCATTTTGATCCGGACAATATTTCCCCGAGAAAATATGTAGATATCGAGGAATCCGTAAATTTCAATACGTTCTGGACGGTAAATTTTGATCTTCCCGTTAATTATTTTATTGAAAGCAATCTGCAGCAGGTCCAGATGAATTCCTTTAAAGGGTACCTCGATTCAGATCCGGAATTTGTGATTTCACAAAATGAATATCCTTCCATCCGGATGAATATCGACGGTGTAAATACCGAAGTGAAATTCGGATACAATTTAAAGCCGGAAGAGAAGCAGAACCTGGAATTTTATCTGCCTTTACAATTAAGATTCATTAAAGATAAAACCGGCCTTATCCCGGAAAGACTTTTTATTTCTGAAAAATTCAGGTCCAAAGAAGATTTTTTCGGCAATAATGACATTTCTTTCTGGAAGTTCAGGTTTAAGCTCTTTTCAGATGCAGAAAAGACCGACCTCGATTATTTCGGAATTATTACCAAAAAGATCCTCGATGAAAACATCATTACGGATAAACAGAATAACCACTGGTTTAAAAACGGTTTGAAATCCTATCTTGAGATCCAGTACATGAAAAAATTCTATCCGAATACCAAACTGTTGGGAACTCTGCCGGAAACCAAACTTTTCGGAGTTAAACCGATAAAACTTTTTCACGCCTCGAATGTAAAACTTACCGAACGCTACGGTTTGGCCTATCAATACATCATGTCGCAGAATTTAGATCAGAAAATTGATGAGAAATATGCCGTCCTGAGTAATTTCAATGACATGGCAATCAGTAATTTCGAGACCGGAACTTTATTCAGTTACTCGGCGGACCACATGGGATATGAAAATTTTGATAATCTGATCCGTAATTTTATTTTAAAAAATACGGATAAACCGACAGATCCCAGAGATTTTTTAAAAGAGCTGGCTGACAAAGACAAAAGGAATGCCTATCTGGAAGATTTTATACAGCATAAAAACAGAGTGAATTTTAAGCTTAAAAGATTTAAAAAAGACGGCGATTCCCTGAATATCAAAATCAATAAAAATACCTTAACCGAGATTCCTGTAAAGTTACAGACGGAGACCAGAAACGGCGAGAAAAAAGAATACTGGATAGATACCGGCAGTGACGATAAAACAAAAACGGTTTCCATTCCTGCGCTGGATGTCTATAAGATTACTTTAAATGACGATTACATTTTTCCGGAAGCGAATTACAGGGATAATTTCCTGTATGCCAAAGGTTTGTTTTCGAACATGAGGAAGATTAAATTAAAACTGATCAAAGACATCCCGAATCCCGAATTCAATGAGATTTATATAAACCCGAGAATACGGTTTAACAATACGTATGATAAATTCCTGATCGGGTTCAACTTTAAAAACCAATCACTTTTTGATCAGAAATTCCTGTATTCCGTTACCCCTACTTACAGTACCGGAACCGGTAAACTGGTGGGGTCAGGATCAGTAGCCTACTCTTTTCTGCCTGCGGAAAGCATGATCAGAAGTTTAACTTTTGGAGTTTCAGGATCTTATTTCCATTATGATTATGATCTGGCCTACCGGAAAGCTTCAGTCTATTCAAATATCAATTTCAGGAAAAATCCCAGGAGCACGGTAAGCCGTGGTATCGGTATTTCTTATAATTATTTTGAACGGGACCTTAATGCCGAAATGATTCTCAAAAACGATTATGACCGGTATAACCTGTGGAGCATCGGATATGGATATTCGGATAACCAGAGCATTCACGAAAAAAGCTTAAGTGTAAGCACTCAGTTAATGGAAGATTTCAACAAAGTAACCGCTGAAGGCTTTTACCGTTGGGAATTTGCCCCGAAACAAAAATTAAGCGTAAGGCTCTTTGCAGGCTATTTCATTAGAAATAATACAAGAAACAATACTTTTAATTACGGAATTTCAAGGGTTTCAGATTATTCCTTTTCTTATAACCTTCTGGGTCAGAGTGCTACAGGCGGTATTTTATCACAGCAGTATGTCCTGGCGGACGGAGGCTTTAAATCTCTTATTCCCGGGACCGTCAATAAATGGATTACTTCTGTCAATCTGGATACAAGCGTTTGGAAGATTTTTCACATCTATGCAGATGCGGGGGTGTACCAGAACAGTAACCGGCCGACTAAATTCATTTGGGACAGCGGCGTCAAGGTAAGGGTAATTCCCGATTTCCTTGAGATCTATTTCCCGGTACAGTCTTCACTGGGATTTGAGCCCGGTTTTAGGGATTACGCAAAACGAATCAGATATACACTGATACTCAATCTGAGTTCTATTATCAATGCAGCGAGAAGAGGCTGGTATTAAATCAAACCGCAATTACTCTCTGACAATCCTCTGTGAGACAGGAGAATTGTTAATCATTCCGGTAACGGTGTATTTTCCTTTCGGTAATTCGTTGAGGTTAAGTCCGTATGACGTTTTCGTTGGCGACTGCATAACCACCTGCCCGAATTCATCATATATCTTTACGTTCTGAACTTCGCCGCCAAAAACGATGTCGTTATTATCTTTAACAAAAGGATTGACGATGAAATTAAATTTTGAGTAATTGAAATCAACATCAGCAATTGCCTGGGCTCCGGCTGTGGAATTAACCGGGTTTACAGGGGCTATAATAAAATCAGCAACATTATCAGCGGTATTTTCAAACACTCTTTTAAATGCGGTTGCCGCTGTAGGAGACAGTGCAGCGTTTGTTCCTGCAAACTGAACGGATGTTCCATAGTTGACCAGGTCTATGACATTAGGATCATCCGCATTTGTAACCTGTAAAGCATTGTCTGCTAATACGATCTTCCCTGAAGCCATATTAAGATCCAGCCCTGCAGAAGAGTTTTGGGAACCGTCAAAAGTCAGAATGTTTCCTGCCATAAAATCGGGAGCCGGAAGATTACTGATTCCTCCTCCGCCTGATCCTTCCTGAATAAGATAACTTTGTCCGGAAGACAAGGCAATATCAGGCAGCGTGTGGTATTGGGTGAAAATTCCATTGGAATCGGCATACTGTAACGTAGCTCCGCGTAAAGAAACAGTTTCAGAACCTGTATTCTTCAAAATGATGTAATCATTTATTAAGGTAGACCCTGCATCTCCGCCGCCTCCATATATTTCACTGATGACAATCTGCGCTTTGGTAAGTACAGCTATTGAAACAATGCCTATTAAAGTAAATATTTTTTTCATAATAATTTGTTTTTAATACCTTAAAAATTACAAAAACAATACCATGATGAAAGAATGTTCCATGGATGAAGACCTGCTTCACATAAATAAAAATCTCCGCTTCAAAAGAGGCGGAGATTATATTGATGGAAACGACGGTTAGTCTTTCAAAATTTTCTGAGAAACGGGTTGGTTGTTTATTACCCCTGTCACAATATAGTTTCCTTTTTGTAATTCAGCAACGTTTAACGATTCATTTTCTTTTACAGAAGCTGTTTTCACCACTTGTCCTGTCATGTTGTAAACTTTTACGTCTTTAACCGGAGCTCCGAAAGAAATCTGTTCAGTGGTAACAAAAGTATTTTTCACAAAATTTCCTTTTTTGGCAGCTAAGTCAGAAACCGCTAAAGTTCCGGCAGCAGTCCAGGAAACATCATCAATTGTTATTTGCCTATTGCCCGAGGCAGTGCCTGTAGGATAAGAGATTTTTATCGTAACAGCACCTGAAACATTTACAGTTGTGTTAGAAGTATATACCGTAGTATCAGCACCCGCAGCACCAAATGCAGGAGTTACCGTTGTCTGTACCCCATTTACAAAAACCGCTAAAACCCTTGTGTTTGTACCTGCTGTAAATGCTTTCCTATACTTGAAAGTAAAAGTTCCGACTCCGTTCGGGATAACAAATTCTACAGAACTCGGCTCATCAGACCTTCTCAGCAAAATTCCTTTACCATTGATTGAATAATTATCAGAGGTTCCTAAACCTTCATCTCTTGAATGTACATAATTTACTGTAACCCCTGAAGTCTGTCCGGCAAAAGAACCGTTTGCATAAGTACTTGTTAAAGCAGTCTGGGCCTGGAAATTTTCGCTTCCCTGTGCGAATGCCGGAGCTGAAAAAACAACAGCTGCCAGCAAAGAATAAATCTTCTTCATAATGTAAGTTTTTAATTATTTGTAATTTGTACCACAAAATTATATCATTTTTTCAAAACAAGATAATAAAGAGATTAATTTTTTGTTAATAGTACTAAAACCCTTTCCGTTAACATTTTTTAGTTATTTTTACGGATTATTTTAAGAGGCTTGCGAAATTATACCCTGATATTCGTGTTGTTTTTTATAGGCATATTTTCAGGTAATGCCCAGGTATTTACATGGAAAAACCCGAACATTCCCGAAGACAGCCTTAAACAGGACAGTATCCATCAGGACAGCATTCTGGCCTCCCGATTTGAACAGGATATTTTTGCAAAAGATACCCTGGACTTTGTAAAAAACAGCAATAAAATTATTGTGGACGAAGCCGTTCTTGCCAGAAATGATAAAAAAAGATTTTTAGGCGAACTGAATTCCAAAGGATCGATCATCCGCGGGATTACTTTCGGAAATAACCAGGGGCAGTCGGTTCAGAGTTCCATGGACCTGCAGATTTCTGGAAGGCTTTCAAAAGACGTTACCATCCTGGCCAGTATTTCAGACCACAACCTTCCGATTCAGGCTGACGGCTACACCCAGACGCTGGAAGAGTTTGACAAGATCTATATGCAGCTCAACATTAAGGATAAATCAATCCTGCGGGCCGGGCATCTCGATCTGGTTGAAGCTAAAAATTATTTTGCCAAATACCAGAGGCGGAGCATGGGGCTTGAGTTCCAGACAGAATTCGGGAAAGAGAACAAGACCTTTGTAGACGTTTCCATGGGCGTAGCACGGAGTGAATTCCACAGAATCCGTTTCCAGGGAGTGGAAGGCAACCAGGGACCTTACCGTTTAACCGGCAAAAACGGCGAACAGTTTATTACGCTGATCTCAGGTTCCGAACAGGTCTTTATTGACGGTATATTAATGAAACGCGGGGAAAACCAGGATTACATCATTAATTATAATACGGGTGAAGTGACGTTTACCAGCTTCCGTCCTATTTTCCAGCAGAATTTCATTACCATTTCCTATAACTATACTAACAGGAATTATTCGAGGTACCTGTTTACCGGAAAGGTGGAACATAAGCGCGAAAAATTAAAACTTGGGTTAAACTGGTTCATGGAAAACGATAACAAAAATGCACCGCTTGCTTTAAATCTGTCTGAAGAAGACCAGCAGATTCTTACCGAAGCAGGAAACAATCCTAACCTAATGTATGCGCCTTCCGCAGTTATCGCAGAATACGATGTCAATAAAATTTTGTACAGACTTGTGCAGAGCCCGGGCGGAAACTATTATGAATTCTCAACGGATGCCACCCAGACATTATACACCGTCTCTTACACCTATTTCGGAGCCAACCTCGGAGAGTATAAAATTACCCAGACCACAAACAACGGACGTGTTTTTGAGTACGTAGGCCCGAATATGGGGGATTACAGAGCCGTAAGAAAACTGCCTTCACCGGAAAAATCCCAGGTTTACTCGTTCAATTCCGAGTACCTGCTGAAAGACGGAAAAATCGGGGCTGACATTTCTTTGAGCAATTATGATGTGAACCTGTTTTCATCAAAGGATTCGGATCAGAATATAGGTTATGCCTGGAGGATTTTCGGAAATAAAACATTTACAAAAAATAACTGGAAAGGAACCCCGAATTTTGAATATCAGTATATCGACAGACAGTTTCATATCCTGGACCGGATCAATGATGTGGAATTCTCAAGAGATTTCAATTTAGCCCAGGAATTCAGTGGCAGGACTCAAAACCGGTTTATTTTCAGCTTTCTGAACAAATGGAACAACAAATCCACTTTAAACTACAGAATCAATTATCTTGATGAGCAGGATACTTATAAAGGAATTAAAAACGATCTTGATTTCGGATGGATCAGCGGCAAGCTTTTTACAAAAGGGAGTCTTTCCTACCTGAACACCAATGCCCTTCTTCAGGACACCAAATTCATCAGAGGCGGTGTTTCCACTGAATACACAGGTAAAAAAGGAAGCTGGGCCGTAGGCGGAAGCATGGAGCACAATGAAAAGAAATACAATGACACCCAACTGATGGATGTCACCAGTTTCAGCTGGAAAGAGGTTTTTGTACAGAAGAAAGTCGGCGACAGTACAAGAACCAAACTGCTGGCAAAAGTATATATGCGTGACAATGACTCCGTCCGTGACAACAGGCTTCAGAGCATGAACAATATTTTAGGCTTTATGGCAGAAAGCCAGCTTATCAAAACTGAAAAGACAACATTAAACGCGCTTCTGCATTATCGAAAATTCTTTTATCAGAATCAGGATGCTGATATGTCCAGAAATAATGATTTTGTAGTAGGAAATATTCTCTATAACCAGCAGCTGTTCAGAAACGGGATGCGCCTTCAGGCATTTTATGAGCTTGGAAACGGACAGGAAGCCCAGCGGGAGTTCCAGTATATCAAAGTAACCGACGGACAGGGTATTTATAAATGGACGGATTATAACGGTGACGGCGTTCAGCAGCTTGATGAATTTGAAATTGCGGAATACTCGGATCTGGCACAATACATAAGAATTTATACCAATTCCGTACGCTACATTCCTTCCAATAAAAACAAAATACAGCTGGCATTATTCGTGAATCCTTCCATTGTATTCAATTCTGAAAATAAGTTTCTGAAACGCTGGAATTTTAATATCTCATTAAATTCCCAGAACTCTTTTTATAAAAAAGACAAGGTACTGGTGCTGAATCCTTTTGCAAAAAGTGATGACCAGATCCTTAAAAATCAGAATATACTGGCATCGGTTCAGTTCAGCCCGACCGATAAATCCGGCTGGAACGGGAACTACCGTTTCATCTCGAATGACAACCTCATCAACGCCAATTTCAGTAACGAAGAGCGCGAACAGATTTCTCACTTTTTAAACGTCGGCTATTGGTTCAATAAAGAATTCAGGATCGACTGGGAAAATTCGGTACACGATATCCGGAACTCGTCCCAACTTTTTGAAACAAGAGATTACCGTTTAAACAATTTTGAAACGAAGCCAAAAGCCACCTATAAATTCACGGATGCCATCCAGGCTGAGCTTTCATCCGCCTTCCGCCAGAAAGACCGCGTGGATGGTGAAGAGCTGCTGAAGGCTTTTGACGTAACCGGAACGATTCAGTGGGAACGGAGGAAAACTTCTATCCGGGGGAATTTTTCATTCATCAACAATAATTTCAACGGCAATAATTTCAGTATTGTCGGAAACCAGATGCTGGATGGACTGAAACCCGGAAAAAACCAGGTATGGAGTGTTTTTATCCAGCAGGCCATTAATTCTTTCCTGCAGCTGAATCTAAATTACGAAGGCAGAAATTCCGGGGAACGCACCATCCATATCGGAAGCATGCAGGTGAAAGCGAGCTTCTGATGGTCAATCTTTTTGAATAATCCCAACCATAATTTTTCACCTTTAACCTCATCCATTACATTAATAGATATTATCATATCCTCAAAGTTTAGAATTTTGTAAATTTGCACCATGATAAAAATTGGCAATATAGAACTGCCGGAATTTCCGCTTTTATTGGCACCGATGGAGGACGTGAGTGATCCGCCGTTCAGAAGACTGTGTAAAATGCATGGCGCAGATATGATGTATTCGGAGTTTATTTCTTCCGAAGGTCTGATTCGTGATGCAATGAAAAGCAGAAAAAAGCTCGATATTTTTGATTATGAAAGGCCTGTAGGAATTCAGATTTTCGGAGGTGATGAAGAAGCGATGGCCATGTCTGCACGAATTGTAGAGACGGTAAATCCTGATCTTGTCGATATCAATTTCGGCTGTCCCGTAAAAAAAGTAGTCTGCAAAGGTGCCGGTGCCGGCGTGCTCAAGGATATTGATTTAATGGTTCGTTTAACGAAAGCCGTAGTAAGCTCGACAAGCCTGCCGGTAACGGTAAAAACACGTTTAGGCTGGGACAGCACTTCCATCAATATTGATGAGGTGGCGGAACGTCTTCAGGAAACCGGAATCAAAGCACTGACCATCCATGCAAGAACCCGTGCACAGATGTACAAAGGGGAAGCCGACTGGGAACATATTTCAAGGATTAAGCAAAATCCGAATATCGAAATTCCGATTTTCGGTAACGGTGACATCGATTCTCCCGAAAAAGCATTGGAATATAAACAGAAATATGCCTGTGACGGCATCATGATCGGGCGTGCTGCCATCGGTTACCCCTGGATTTTTAATGAAATCAAGCATTTCTTTAAAACAGGTGAACATCTGCCTGCTCCAAAAATTGAAGACCGTTTACTGGCTGTAAGGCAACATGCAGAATGGAGTGCAGAATGGAAAGGCGAAAAATTAGGCCTGATTGAAATGAGGCAGCACTACAGCAATTATTTCCGCGGAGTGCCGCACTTCAAAGATTTCAGAAAGAAATTCCTTGAAGTCTTTACTTTAGAGGAAATGGATGCTTTAATCCTGGAAACCCAGGCATTCTATTCAGATTACTTGGCCCAGCAGCAGGCATAAAAAATAAAACCATCAAATTGCTTGATGGTTTATTTTTTTTATCTGATTTATTAATATCCTCTTGATCCAGACTCATCCTTTATTAAGGCCAGTGCTGAGGAAGTCCCTATTCTTTTTACCCCCATGCTGATCATTTTTTCTGCATCTTCCGGAGTCCTTACCCCTCCGGCCGCCTTTACGGAAAGTTTTCCGGCATGATCAATCATGATTTTTATGCCTTCAAATGTTGCTCCGTTGGGCTTTCCGTCTTTTGTCTCATAAAATCCTGTAGATGATTTGACGAATATTTTCGGAAGGTTATTTTCATGGAAACTCTCTTCCGCCCAGTTGGAAATATTCCGGGTAAGGTCAGCGATCTGCTCATCCGTCAGTGCTGCAATTTCAATGATCCATTTGGCCACTTTATGATGCTGTATACACAGCTGCGTACATTTTATAAATTCTTCTTTTACTGTATCCAGGTCTCCTTTCAGATAAGCCGGATAATTGATAACGAAGTCCAGTTCATCTGCTCCGTCGGCAATGGCTCTGGAGGCTTCCGCCAACTTCTCTTCCACAGAATAGGTTCCTTCGTGAAAACCGATCACGGTTCCTACGATGACTTCAGATTCCTTTTCGCGGATATAGTTTTTAATTTCAGCCACATATTCCGGACGGATCATCACGGCAAAAATTCCGTGATCCATCGCTTCCTGGGCAAGATCCTTGTCTTTCTGTAATGTTTCCTGATCTGAAAGCCCCGACTGCTGAGGTGTTTTCAGGTAAGTTGAATCCAAATACTGAGCAATATTCATCATATTATACTTTCAATTGTCTGTAAATTCCCTGTTCCAAAGATATGAAAGTTTCCGTTCTTGTCACGCCTTTCAGCTTCTGAAGTTTGCTCAGAATCTGCATCAGGTGATCATTGTCTTTACAGAGTACTTTTAGGAAAATGGTATAATTCCCTGTAGTATAATGGGCTTCTACCACTTCATTGATATCTTTTAGAGATTTTACCATATCGGGGTAATGGCTTGGCTTATCAAGAAAAACGCCTATGTAAGAAATAACTTTATACCCAATCTTTTTAGGGTTAAGAAATGAAATTGAATTTTCAATGACTCCTGCCTGCTCAAGCTTTTTAATCCGCTGATGCACTGCAGTGGTGGATATTCCGATATTTTTAGAAATGTGGGCTAAAGATGTTTTGGCATTATCCATCAGCATATAAATAATTTCTTTGTCAATTGAGTCTAACTGGTAGCTCGTGTCATCTGAATTTTTCATACTTTATTTATGTTTTTGCATTTTTATTATAAGTCCCTGAACCTTACAAAAACCGGGAAATGATCACTATAGCCGCCCAGGTACCGTGTGCCTGAATAGGTGCGAAAGGGCCGGCCTTCAAACTTCCTGTCACGGCTGCTTATCTTACCGGAACTGAACACTTCCGCATCCTGAAAAGAAAGTACATTATCATTACTGAAAAATGACTTTGACAATATAATCTGATCAAACAACAGTCCTGACCTGTAATGAAAAGTAGAATATCTTTTTGCTGAGAACAACTGCTGAAACGGATTTTCCAATACTTTGTTCTGCAGGTCATCATAAAGAACTTTTACCAAATTTTCATCATCCGGGTTTTCGTTAAAGTCACCACAGAAAATTACATTTTTTTCATTATGACCCATGAGAGTCAAAATTCTTTTCCGTACTTCATTGAGTATAAAAGCCCTTTTCGGGCCATTAATGTTCTTTTCCCGCTGAGAAGGAAGATGAGCAATAAAAACATCAATTTCCTTTCCTTTATATTTTACTTTTGAGTAAAGGACATCTCTGGTAGTATCATAATTTTCTGTGCTTTTGTCTGAAGTTTCAAATAAAAAGGTAATGGCTTCTGAATGTATAATTTCAATCTTACGTTTGTCATACAGCATTGCCACATCAACTTTTCTTTCATCCATAGAGTTGTAATGCACAATCCCATATTCAGAATTAAAAGGTTCCTTCTGTACAAGATCCTCCAATACTTTCCTGCCGGAAACTTCGGACAGGCCTATCATGAATGGCAGTATCCCGTTATCTTCCTTTATTAACTTAAAAACGTGTGCTATCCTGAAGAGTTTATTCTGATATTTTCTCTCATCCCAATTTCTCAGGCCCGAATTTGTAGGGTCCAATTTATGTTTCGGCTTGGGATCAGGTAGAAATAAATTTTCAACGTTGTAAAAACTGAACAGCTCCATTAACACGCTTTGCTAAAATTCATTAAAATTATCATTTGATTCTGTATGTAAATTTATTATTTTATTTAATATTCAATTAATATTTTCATAAAATTTTCAGGTTAATTTTACATTTAAGACAGGAATTTTGAAAGAAAATTTTAAATTAAAATAACCATAAACGATTGACTTTTTTCACTTTTACAAAAGCGAAGAATTTAAAATAAAAGCACAAAATCATATAAATCTTCTTTTTGAAGAAATAATATATTCATATCTAATATTTTAATGGGATATTTTTAAGTATAAGTTAAAATTTTAAGATTATCATCCCGATTTGGTTCATCAGGATATAAAAATTCCAACAACAGGGAAATAAAATATCAGTTATTGCTTTTTACAGTAAATCCGGCCGCTTTTCCTGGGTAATCCTTACAGCTTCATCATGGCGCCATTCTTCTATTTTGGGGAAATTTCCGCTTAAAAGAATCTTGGGAACTTCTAATTCTTTATACACTTCAGGTCTGGTATAGATCGGCGGAGAAAGAAGATCATCCTGGAAACTGTCTGTCAAAGCGCTTTGCTCATCATTCAGAACTCCGGGAAGCAGACGGATCACGGAATCTGCCAGAACACAGGCTGCCAGTTCGCCTCCGGTAAGAACATAATCGCCGATTGAAATTTCTTTCGTAATATGCAGATCTCTTACGCGCTGGTCAATGCCTTTATAGTGTCCGCACAGAAAGATCAGGTTATTTTTAATAGAAAGCGTATTGGCAATCTTCTGATTTAAAGTGATTCCATCCGGTGTCAGGTAAATAATCTCATCATATTCCCTTTGAGACTTCAGCTCCATAATGCATTTATCGATGGGCTCCACCATCATCACCATCCCGGCTCCGCCTCCATAAGGCTCATCATCGATCTGCCTGTGTTTGTTGATGGCCCAATCCCTCAACTGGTGAAAATGCACTTCCGCCAAACCCTTGTCCATAGCTCTTTTTAAAATAGAAGTCCTGAACGGGCTTTCCATCAGTTCAGGAAGCACGCTTATAATATCAATTCTCATTGTAATGTTTCGTTTTTCTTATTCGGCAAAATAATTAATCGCAGAGAGGAATCCTTGTTGAAATAGCTCCACATCCAGTTAAAAAACACAGCCAGCTTATTTCTTACACTTAAGATCAGCATTAAGTGCAGAAACATCCAGAAATACCAGGCGAAGAGCCCCTGAAATTTAATAAACGGTAAATCGACTACGGCCCTGTGTTTCCCGATGGTTGCTAAAGAGCCCCTGTCGTCATATTCATATTCTTCCCAGTCATTGCCGTTTTTCTTTAAAATATTCCTTCCTAAATTCTTTGCCTGATTGATTGCTACATTGGCTACCTGCGGATGCCCCTGCGGGTATTTCGGGGTCTCCATGTAGGCAATATCGCCGATGGCAAAAACATTATCGTACCCTTTTATCTTATTATAACGGTCTGTTATGTACCGGTTTCTGATCAGTTTTTCCTGAGGAAATCCATCCACCACATTTCCCGTTACTCCGGCGGCCCAGATCACATTATTGGAAGGGATGGTTTTTCCGCTCTTCATAAATACTTTATCCCCGTCATAATCCGTTACATATTCCTGACTGAGAAAAAGAACGCCCAAATCTTTCAGGTATTGTTCAGATTTTTCCTGAGCTTCTTTACTCATGACGGCCAGAGGTTTTTCTGTGGAGCTTACCAGAATGATCTGAAGATGATCGAAATTCATATAAGGATAATCCCTGGGAAGGATTTCTTTTTTCATTTCAGAAAAAGCGCCTGCCAGTTCTACGCCGGTCGGGCCGCTTCCTACGATCACAATATTCCAGTTGCCGTCGTCACTCCTGCTTTTCTCAATAATCAGCCTTTCAAAGGTCATCAGCACATGGTTCCTGATGCTGATGGCTTCCTGGGTATTTTTCATTCCGAAAGCACGGCCTTCAAGATCTTTGTTCCCGAAGAAATTGGTTTTGCATCCGGTTGCTATCACCAGTTTGTCATAGCTGAACTCTGCCTCGTCTGTAATGACTTTATTATTGGCAGCATCAATTGACCTGACTTCTGTCAGACGGAACTGGGTATTCCTGGAACGCTGAAAAATTTTCCTGAACGGGAAAGAAATATTGGAAGGCTCGATCCTTCCGCACGCTACCTGATAGAAAAGAGGTTGAAACATATGATGGTTGACCCGGTCTAAAACAAGTACTTTCTTATTCTTGTTATTTAATGTTTTCGCAAGCTGCAGCCCCGCAAAACCTCCTCCTATGATGATGATCTTTTCGCGTGTTTCCATAGTACACAAATTTACTGATTTTATTTAGCATTTAGCAGTGAAAAAAAGTTAGTTTTACAAAACTTTATGCCACAAAAAAAGTACAGCAAAAAGACCGCCAGAAAGATTCATCAGAACCGCCGGAAAACTTACTTTTTCCGGCGTAAAGTGGTATTGGGCCTTCTGATTATTGCCCTCATTGGAACAGGGATATATCTGAAACAGTCGATCAGTTACTATTATGCGCTGTATTTTAATAAATTCACCCACAAAAAGCTCCATAACAGCGAGAATGAAACTCTGAGGATCCAGAGAATTCTTTCAGACAATCTTGATAAGACTTATGGATTCGATATTTCCCATTATCAGAATACAGAAGATATCAGCTGGGACAGCCTGAGCATCGGCAATAAAACCATTCCCCTTGAATTTGTCGTAATGCGCGCCACCATGGGGAACCGCAATGCCGATAAACATTTCAGTGAATTCTGGGAACAGGCGAAAAAGCATAAACTGATCCGCGGAGCATATCATTTTTACCGGGGCGATGAAGATCCCGTTATCCAGGCGAATAACTTTCTTGAAAATGTAAAGCTGGAAAGCGGAGACCTTCCTCCGATTCTTGATATTGAAAAAATACCGAAACGTAAAACCAGTCAGAAATTAATTGAAGACCTGAAAATCTGGTGTAAAATCGTTGAGGAAACATACGGAGAAAAGCCAATTATTTACACTTATTATCACTACTACAAAGATTTCCTGAAAGGTGAATTTGATGACTATCCGCTTTGGCTGGCCAATTACAATGAGGTCCCGGCACCGTCACCTGAGGGCAACTGGAACTTCTGGCAGTTCACGGAGAACGGGATTGTTTACGGGATCAACACCAAAGTTGATCTGGATATTTACAACGGCGGAATCTGGTCTTTAAAAAGTCTGACTCTGGATTAATTTATTTGAACGGTTTTCTCTGAACCCATTCGGTTTTGGGATTGAGAGACGTGAAAATCCGCCCCATAAACCGATTGATAAAAGGATTATGATGTCTGATCAATCCGAAAATCTCTACAGGTTGCGCACCGACCGTAGATTTGATTTCCAAAGCCGTTCTTCCGAAAATAATACGGTTAAATTTTTCATGAATTCCGAATTCTACCATATCCAAAAGCATATTCAGATAAATCTGTTTTTCTTTTTGCAGGTCTTTGTCGTAACCGAGAAAGTAAGTATCGATATCTTGATTGTTGAGAATTAAAGTATAAAAACCGATCAGTTTTTCATCCAGATAATACCCGAAAACCCTGAAATTCCTTTTCAGTGATTCTTTCATACTTTTAAAATGATTTTCTGTAAGGAAAAATGTATTGAAAGGGGCATTTTCCGCAACATTCTGGTACAGCAGATTCATTTCTTTCTGATGCTTTTCAATTTCATCAGGATGCATTTCGGCTTTTGAAATCCCATCGCTTTTTTTCTTTGCGGATTTGGCCCGGGTCCGGTATTTTGTTAAGAAAGCACTGAGATAATCATCAAAAGTCAACCAGTTTCCCTGAAGCTTTAAAATCATATTCGGCTGAACGGAAAATCTGAAAAAAGACTGATGATTTTTACCCTGAAAATGGCTGATAAAACCCGACTGGTAATCTTTATAAATAATGAGCGAGGTTTTTCCTTCCTGTTTCTGCATTTCCTGAACAGCTTCGTCCAATAGTGGAATAACCTGATCAGCGGTGATTTTTGACGCATCAAAATAAAATCCGTTTTGCCCGGTGAGCATATTGTTCCCCAGGATCATCACATTTTTACTGAACTTTTTTGCCACGAAATTTTTCATACCGTAAAAAGCATGGTCTCTCTGAAAAGTTTTATGCCGAATAAAATTTAAATATTGAAACAAGGCACCGCCGATCAATTCACCGGCTAAGAAAAATCCCACATAAAAACATTTCATGTTTTCGGGACCTGAAGTTTCTAAAGCTTCCAAATATTCTTTAGACAACATAATATTATGCTGCCCGATGACATGGTTCCAGTCACCGGGGATTTCTGACGAAGATTTATATTTTTTAAAAGTATAAGACATGAAAAAGACTACAAATGTAGCCTATATTTTAAATAGTTTGAATTTTATTTCGGAGCATGGGAGTAAATCTGTCAATGGCATTTGCATCATAATTTAACGCTTTTTTTATTTTTAAAAATCCCGCTTAATTTCCGTATTTTTGCACCACAAAATTTGGATATCAATGAATTACGTTGCGGCAGAGAATCTTACAAAATCTTTCGGGATAAAAACTTTATTTAAAAACATTTCTTTCAACATCAATGAAGGTGACAAAATTGCTATTGTTGCCAAAAACGGAAGCGGAAAATCTACTCTGCTGAAAATTTTAATGGGTAAAGAAATCGCAGACAGCGGCTCGGTAATCATTAATAAAGATATTCAGGTGGTTTTATTTGATCAGGAAATTGATTTTGAATCTGACCTGACGATTGAAGAATTTATGATGACTTTAGATTCGGCACCGATCAGGGCATTGAAAAATTATCACAAATCCCTGTTGTCAGACGATCATGATTTTATGGAAAAAGCTTTGGCTGAAATGGAAATCCATAAAGCATGGGATCTTGAAAACGAGATGACCCAGATCCTTTCTCAGCTGAAAATCACAGATCTCGAGGCCAAAATGGGAATGCTTTCCGGCGGACAGATCAAACGTGTTGCCCTGGCAAAACTTTTAACCGAAACAAGAGCAGAACACCGCCATACCCTTCTTATCATGGATGAGCCTACCAACCACCTGGATGTGGAAATGGTAGAATGGCTTGAAAATTACCTGAACAAGGCTAAAATCACGCTTCTTCTTGTAACGCACGACCGTTATTTCCTCGATGCAGTGTGTGGAATTATCTGGGAAATGGAAGATCAGAACCTGTATTTCCATAACGGATCTTACGCAACTTATCTTGAGAACAAGATGATTCGCGAAGACAATATGAATTCGACAATCGATAAAGCCAACAACCTCTACAGAAAGGAACTGGAATGGATGCGGAGACAGCCCAAAGCGAGAACGACAAAATCAAAATCGAGGCAGGATGACTTTTACGAAACTGAAAAAATAGCCAAAACCGACACCCGGAAAGAATCTCTTGAGCTCGATTTTGAAATGAAGAGACTGGGCAACAAAATTCTTGAGCTGAAAGATATTTCTAAAAGTTATGGCGATAAATTGTTGCTGAAAGATTTCAGCTATTCATTCCAGCGGGGTGAGAAAGTAGGCATTGTAGGGAAAAACGGGGCAGGAAAATCTACTTTACTGAATATCATTCAAGGATTTGAACCGAAAGATTCCGGGGAAATTGAAACGGGAGAAACCATCAAATTCGGATATTTTTCCCAGAAAGGACTGAAATATAAGGAAGACGAAAGAGTCATTGACTTCATTAAAGAAATTTCTGAGAATTTCCCTCTGGCAAACGGCAGAACCATTTCTGCATCACAATTTTTAAGGTTATTCTTATTTGACGACCAAACGCAGTACTCCCCGATTTCCAAACTTTCGGGCGGTGAAAAAAGAAGGCTGCATCTGATGTACATCTTGTATCAGAATCCAAACTTTTTAATTTTTGATGAGCCTACGAATGATCTGGATCTTCCGACCTTAACAGTTTTGGAAAATTTCTTACTGAACTTTCAGGGGAGCCTGATTATCGTTTCCCACGACAGGTATTTTATGGACAGAATCGTTGATCATATTTTAGCATTTGAGGGCGAAGGGAAAATCAAAGATTTTGTGGGAAATTTTTCGGAATACCGGGAAAATCTGAAGCTGGAAGAAAAGAACCCCAAACCTGTAGCCGCGCCAAAAGCTGAAACGCCTGTTGCTGCTGTTGCTGCACCCATCGTAAAACCACAGGATCCAAAGAGAAAGCTTTCTTTCAAAGAACAGCGTGAACTGGAAACGATTGAAAAAGAGATCCCCGAATTTGAAGCAAAAAGAGCGGCAATATTAGAGCAACTGAACAATGAAGCTGATTATGATAAAATTTCAAAACTTTCTGCAGAACTGGAAAATCTTTCAGAAAAACTGGAAAACCATGAAATGAGGTGGCTGGACCTTCAGGACTAGATATACATTCACAATACAAGCTGTTCAACCTCGTTTGAACAGCTTTTTTTTAAATCAAAACTTAAAACGAAATCATAGCAATTTCAAGCAGATGACCCTCTGTTTAAAATTAATAATGCGTAAAATTTTCCCTTCTGAATTATTATTCCTATGTTTATGTTTAGAACATAATTCTAGCCTTTTGATTTCTTATCTTATCATTTAAAAACTTTAACCTACCATGCTGAAACTTAACTTTAAGCTATTTATTTTTATAATATTCATGACTTTTTCAAAAATATCCGGACAATATTTCATGGTTTGCCAACCCATCGAAATTGAAAAATATCGCGGAAAGAACTTTATTCTTGAGGGGAAAATATTATATAATAACGAAATTAAAAACAATTCCTGGGTTGTTTTATCTGCGCTTTTCGTAGATGAAAAGGGGACAGGAATGAAAAACATATATAATGATGATGCCGAAGTTTATTATAAAAAAGGAGATTGGAGCTCTTATCAGCTTCAGGGAAAGATAGAGAAAAAAGCAAAATATATAGCCGTAGGAATTACTGTTGCCGGATTGGGAAGTTATCATGTTGATGATTTTAAATTATTTGTACAGGATGGAAAGAATAAAATAGAAATTCCTTTAAGAAATGCTGGTTTTGAAGATACTTCATTAACTCCCTGGCAATCACATAATATTGATAAGGATACAAAATTATCTCTTGCGAATGATAAACAGTTTTCGGGGAAACAATCACTGTTCATTGATAATTCTAACGTTAAAACAATACCAAATTTTGGGAATAATGAGGCCGCCGGAAAGTTTATGGATGTGAATGGTGTTAAGCTTTACTATGAAGTGTACGGGGAAGGAGAACCGCTCTTGCTGATTCATGGAAACAATGCATCAATGGGAAGTTTTGACAAACAGCTTGATATTTTGAGCAAAAAATACAGAGTGGTCGGCTTAGACAGCCGCGGCCAGGGAATGTCAACATCTGATGATAAAAAATTAACGTATGAACTGATGGCTGATGATGTGAATGTTTTCTTAGACAAAATGAATCTGAAAAATGTAAATATCCTGGGCTGGAGCGACGGAGGAAATATTGCCGTCATTTTAGCAATGGAACATCCTGATAAGGTAAAAAAAATGGCCATTATGGGGACTGTGCTCTATAATAATAAGACTTCCGTATTTCCTGAAATCAACAAAATACTGAATGACCAGATAAAGGAAATGAAAAAGAACGGAATAGCGGAAAGCGATATGAATTACCGCCTTAAAATTCTTCTCCTCACAGAACCCAATATTAATCCTGATTCTTTAAAGAAAATAAAAGCACCGACTCTGGTAATGGCAGGCGAACATGATGTAATGCCTGAAAAACACACAAAGCTGATCGCTGATAAAATACCCAACAGTAAAATTTTAATTTTTAAAGGGGCGGACCATGAAGCCCCGATGAAAATTTCCGAGAAATTCAATAAAGCTGTTTTAGAGTTTTTTGAATAGTTCTGTTTAGATTTGCTTCGGCATGAAATTAAAGAAGAAGTTAGATACTGAATATCTAACTTTTTCTTATCATTGTAAAAATACTATAAAAAAGAAACGCAATTCCTAATAATAGAAAACCATATTTCAGGTACTTATTATCTTCCACCAATGTGAACCCTATTCCGACAAACAAAAGACCGATGACTACAAAACTTGAACTTCTGTTTTGCATAATCTTTTAATCTAGATTTATAATTTTACCATTCTTTGCACTTTCCAAAGCCGCATCAATAATTTTCATATTCTTAATAATTTCTTCTGCTGGAGAAGGCAGCACGTATCCGAAAACAACGAATTCATATATTTGCTGATAATAATTCATATAATTTCCAGGCTCGCTTGAGATAAGAATTCTTTCGGTCTCTTTCCGGTCGTTTAAGAAATTAAGGATTCCGTCTGCTGTTGCTAATGGCAGCGTCCAGTCCTGTCCGTATGCAGGAACATTTCCTGAGACCAGTTCGTTTTCCTGATTATCCGTTCTCTCTTGTAAAAAACTGCCGTTATCCCCATAAACCGCATAGGCATAATGTGCTTCCTTGGTGAAAACAGAAGACTTTAACCGTACCCTCAGGTTATTGGGATAGTATAAAATAATTTCAAAATAATCATTGGCATACGCCTCTCCTTTCATAGAAAACACATCTGCAAAAAGTTTTTCAGGGAATCCGAAGTACTGTACGGCCTGATCGACCAGATGCGCACCCAAATCATGTAAAGATCCGGAACCCGTAGCTTCAGGATTTTCTTTATGTTCTTTTCCGCTGGCTTCCGTCCTGAATCTGTCGAAACGGATTTCCGCTTCTCTGATTGCTCCAAGATTTCCTTCGCTTATGATTTTCTGCACCTGAATATAATCACGGTCGAATCTTCTGTTCTGGTAAACACTCAGAAACAGGCCTTTTTCTTCGGCAAGCCTCACCAGTTCTTCTGCTTCGGATACATTTACCGTGAAAGGTTTTTCTACAATAACATTCTTCCCTGATTCGAGTGCCATTTTGGTATATTCAAAATGAGTCTGGACCGGAGTGTTGATTACCACCAGCTCTATATCTGCACTCTTCAGCATTTCTTCTACCGAACGATAGATGGCGGCATCAGGATATTTTTCTTTAGAATCTTCCTTGCTTCTCTCTACGATAGCAGATAAAAAAAATCCAGGATGCTCTTTTAAAAACGGTGCGTGAAATACTTTTCCGCTCATTCCGAAGGCACACAGCCCTGTTTTGATCAATTGCATACAATTATTTTTAACAAAGTTATTGATAAAAGCCTGCAATTCAACGACCAAAAGCAAAACAAATCTTTGTATGAGATGATAAATGTCACTTATTAATTTGTATTAATTCTAAATAATAATATACTTTTGCACTTTATTTAAAACTATTCTAAATAACAACAAACTCATGAAAAAACAGCTGGTAACCTTAGGATTATTATTCACAGCCGTATCCTTAGGAGCACAAATGAAAAACATTGATTCTGATACGATTAAAATCCAGATCATTGAAGATGTTAATCTCCATAAAACCGGAAACCCGAATAAAGCAAAGCCGTTATCGACAAAATCAAACCTGACGGTGATGGAAACTCCACAGCCAATCGCCATCGTTACCCATGAAATCATCGAGCAGCAACAAGCCAAGCAGCTGAGTGATGTTATTAAAAATGTCAATGGTATCTATCTTACGTCGGCAAGGGGCGGTTCTCAAGACAGCTTTGGAGGACGTGGTTTTACTTTTGGGAATGACAATATTTTTAAAAATGGAGCAAGGGTAAATAGTGGTGTTTTCCCAGAAGTAACAGGTTTAGAAAGAGTTGAAGTTTTGAAAGGATCAAATGCGATGCTTTATGGAAACGTAGGCCCTGGAGGAATTGTAAATCTAATCACAAAAAAGCCCAAATTTGAATTTGGCGGTGCAGTAGGTTTTAATGCTGGTAGTTGGAATTCATATAAACCTACAGTCGATCTATACGGTCCATTATCAAAAAGCATAGCATTCAGAGTGAATGGGGCTTATGAGTATGCCGAAAGTTTTAGAGATTTAGTACAATCTAAAAAGAATTATTTTAATCCTTCTTTTGTCTTTAATATTAGCAATAATACTCAGTTAATTGTAGAAGGGGATTATTTATATCATACATTTACACCGGATTTTGGAATTGGAAGTGTTACAGACAATGCCACAGGAATTTCAAGACTAGCTACTGAAATCAACAGAAATAAATTCTTAGGAACTAGTTGGCAATACCAAACAAATCAGCAGGCTACAACAGATGTTATTTTAAATCATAAGATAAATAATAACTGGTCTTTAAATGCAGTGGCTTCTTATCAAAATTATACAAAAGACTATTTTTCTACTGAAAGAGTACAATGGAGTTATGATTCTTCAAAAAATAATTTAATTCCTACATGGACCAGACCATTAGGCAGAAGTTATACTGAACAAAATTATACTTCACTACAGATTAATTTAAATGGAGAATTTAATACTGGAGCTGTAAATCATAAACTATTATTTGGTACTGATGGTGATTATGGAATAGCAGATACTTACGCTTATAAAATAGACACCAATACTCCTGTTATATTGTCCCTAAATAATTCTTCAACATGGATAAATGAAGGACAAATGCCAAATACCAATAGAACATCTAGGAATAGAATAAATACAAAGAGATATGGTTTTTATATTCAGGACTTGATTAGTTTAACAAAACAATTCAAAATTCTAGCTGGTATACGTTGGTCAAGTATCCAAAATAATGACACAAAAGTGAAAAATTTCTTAACTAATGAAGAAATCCCTACATCAAATAGTGGTACAAAAGAGACAGCATTTTCTCCAAAAATTGGATTAATTTATAACCCTGATGAAAATCTTTCTGTTTTTGCTACCTATACAAACTCATTTGCCCCAAATGCTGGCTTTGATGAGTCGGGAAGCGCTTTAAAAGCATCTACTGTAGATCAATATGAAATAGGTATTAAAAAAAATCTTTTGAATAATGCTTTAGCCGTAAATCTTACTGCTTATCAAATTAATAATAGAGATACTTACACAGCTCCCTATTTATCAACTGGAGCTGTTGCTCTTTATAGAGTTTATGCAGGAAATATCAGAAGTAGAGGAGTTGAATTAGACATTACTGGAAATCCAATAACCAATTTATCATTAATAGGTGGAGTCTCTTATAATAATGCAGTTTATACTAAAACTCCGGACAATGGTTTTGTAGAAGATCAAAGATTGGTAAGGACGCCAGCATTAACTACTAATTCATCTGCGTTTTATACTTTTACAGATTTTGCTAAAGGATTGAAAATTGGAGCAACAGTATTTTACACCGGCGACAGAAAAGCGGGATGGAATGACGTAAAAGGTCAAAAACAAGTAACCAGAATGATCGATGTGGGAGGATTTACAACTGTAGATTTCAGCGTCGGCTACGAATGGAAAAAATTCATGATCCAGGGAAGAGTAGGAAATTTATTTGATGCAGAGAATTACAATGTTCACGAGAATTATTCCGTAAACCCGATTACGCCAAGAAACTATTATGCTACACTGACCTATAAACTGTAAAAAAACAGAATCAATAATTTCTTCAGTTAAAGTGGAAGTTGCATTTTTGCAGTTTCCACTTTTGAAATTTAAAATAAACAATACGATATGGATAAGATCAAAGATACGAGAACCTTTATGAGAATTACCCACCGCTACCTGGGCTACTTCCTGGCAGGAATTATGGTGGTTTATGCCGTAAGCGGGGTCCTGCTGGTATACCGGGATACCGATTTTCTGAAAAAAGAAAAAAAATATGAAAACACAATCGGTAAAAACCTGTCTGAGAAAGAACTGGGGAAAGAGCTGAAGATAAAAAACTTTGAAGTCCAGAAAACGGACGGCCCTGTTCTGAAATTCAAACAGGGAACCTATAATGCTACAACGGGAGAGGCAAAATATGCAAAAAAAGAGCTTCCTTTTGTATTGGATAAAATGACGAAGCTTCATAAATCCCAGTCAAAAGATACACTTTCGCCTTTAAATACTTTTTTCGGTATTGCTTTATTCTTTTTTGTGATCTCCAGTTTCTGGATGTTTAATCCAAAGACCAAAGCTTTTAAACGCGGAATGATATTCACCGTGGCAGGGCTTGTAGCCGCTATTATCTTACTGTTGGTATAAAATCCCTGTCTTAACCTACCACGGAATTTCATGTAATACGCTTTATTATTAGATTCCCGCTGACAAAGTTCACCATGTTTGGAAGACTATGGCACATTTATTGTTTTTCTGATAGCACAAATAATAAGCATTACATATTAAATTATAAATTATGAAAAAATTAATTTTATCAGGAATATTGGCTGTTGCAGGCCTAACTACAACTGCTAATGCTCAGATTCAGAAAGGTAACTGGATGGTAGGAAGTAGCATTTTATCCAGCAATTTCGGATTGAATACCGGAGCAGGATACGATATCAAACTTCAGCCGAGAGCTGCTTATTTTATTGAAGATAACGTTGCAGTAGGAGGTTATGTTACTTTAGGGTTCTCCAAACCTGGTGCAGGACAATCGACACAATTTGATTATGGTGTAGGTGCTTTAGGTCGGTACTTTATTTCTCCGGGAGAAAAAGGTGTTGACAATTTATTGAATCACGGCAGATGGTTCTTAGAAGGTAATGTAGGTGTAGGTGGATTTAACGTTGAAAACGGTATTTCTACTACAGGTTTAGACTTTGGTGTAGGTCCTGGTTATTCTTATTTTATCACTCCGAACATCGGTGTTGAAGGTTTAGTAAAATACAACGGAGTTACCGGTTTTGGAAATGAAGGATTAACATCAAGAATCAGCTTCAATGTTGGTTTCAGTATTTACCTTCCTACTTCTAAAGGAAAAGACGTTGTAAACGACGTACAAAATTAATCAATCACTTCACACACAACATATCACGTTTTATACGTACATTGAAATCGCCGCAGAACTTCTGCGGCGATTTTCATCAAAATAAAACTAAACTATAAAAAATCAAATAATCATGTATTAGGCTGAGGTGTAAATCTCAGATATGGTTTTATTTCTGTAACTCCCTTAGGAAATATGGCCCTGGCATCTTCTGTGGAAATGGCGGGCGGCACAATAACATCATCACCGTTTTCCCAATTCGCAGGTGTTGCAATTTTATAAGAGTCAGCCAGTTGAAGAGCATCCAGTACCCGTAAAATTTCATTGAAATTTCTTCCGGTAGAAGCAGGATAAGTGATGATTAGCCTTACTTTCTTATCCGGATCAATGATCAGCAGGGAGCGTACTGTTGCAGTAGCAGAAGCATTGGGATGGATAAAATCATACAATTCAGAAACTTTCCTGTCTTTATCTGCAATAATAGGAAACTGCACATCCGTATGCTGTGTCTCATTGATATCCCGGATCCAGTTCTGATGGTCTTCTACCCCATCCACACTTAAAGCCAATACTTTGGTTCCTCTTTTATCAAATTCTGCTGTAAGCTTGGAAGTGTAGCCCAGCTCAGTGGTGCATACCGGCGTATAATCTGCAGGGTGTGAAAACAGAATTCCCCAGGAATCTCCCAGGTATTCATAAAAATTAAGATCTCCCAAAGACGTTTCTGCTTTGAAGTCCGGTGCTGTATCTCCTAGTTTAATTGACATAATATTTTGTTCTTATTAGTCTACAAATTTAGTAGAGTTTTTGAGACTGGCAAAATTTTTGTTGAAAAATTGTACCTTTCAATTAAAAATTTATATTCATGGAGAAAAGAGGCTTAAGTTATATCGATGTTGTATACCATGTGCTTGAAAACTGGTACGTGAAATTTGCGCAGTTTACCCCTAAACTAATTGTCGGTATTGCCGTATTCTCTTTTTTCCTTTTTAGCAGTAAATACTTAAGCCTGTTTGCCGTTAAGCTGTTTCACAAACTATTTCCAAAAAGCAATAAGGAAAGTTCCCTGGTCACGCTGATCAGTATATTCCGGTTCCTGATCATGATTATGGGAAGTTTTATCGCTCTGGAAATCATGGGGCTCAGCGGTTTCCTGTGGAAATTTATCGGAAGTCTGGGAGTTGCCGGGGTGATAGCCGGGGTCGCCCTGAAGGATCTGGTTTCAAGTATCTTTTCAGGAATGCTCATCGGGATCGATAAGGCTTTTAAAGTCGGGGATTATATTTCGATCGGAAACAATTCCGGAACGGTGATGGAAATCGGTTTTTTAACCACCAAAATTATTACGGATGACGGCAAAAAAGTGTACATCCCGAACCAGGTTATTTTTAATGCTCCTTTTTCAAATATCACTGCCTCGCCACAGCGCAGGATTTTTTTAAACTTTGAAATCCCTGCTGATGAAGATATCAATAAAGCCCGTGAAGGCGTGCTGGATGTCCTTAAAGATCTGGATCATGTCGATCGCCTGGACACTGCCGAAGTTATTTTTACCGATTTGAAACAAGGGGTATTCAATCTTCAGGTAAAATTCTGGATGGAAACAGGAGCAAATATGGGATTCTTAAAAAATGATGCTTTCCTCAAAATAAAACAGCGCCTTGATCAGGACGGAATCCAGCTGGTAACACCCACCAGCATCAATATTTCTGAAGGCACTCTAAATACGCTGACCAGCAATAAGGAATGATAAAAGCTGAACACCTTATTTACAATACAGAATCTTTCCTGACAAAAGCATAATAATTTCCGGTCATTTCTTTGAAGACACTTTTTTCAAAGCAACACTGTCACTTTTACGGATTTTCGCCATTGAATCATTTTCAACCATTTCACCCATGATGAAATCCTGATTTTTAAGGGTATCCGTTTCTGTATCCGCTATCTTAACTCCTGTGGTGGTACATGCTTCTTTTTCTTTTGAACAGCCTTTTAAAAACAGGATTAACGGAAATAAAGCTAATAATATCCTGTTATTTTGAAAATTCTGAGGAATATAATTGAAAACCCGAGTTCTGAATTGATCAGGCATACCAGACTTATTTAACTGATGATGATAAAATCTTCCGCAGATTGTTTCATTTTTCCTTTCGAAAAAAATCTGCTGGATTTCCTCCAGACATTTCTCAGTAAAATCTATGACACATTTGCTGCAGGCAGAACAAAACCTGCCTTTTTCACGAGGCGACATGATCTCCCATTTTTCTGAACACGGATCCGGTATCTGAATATTTTTCATCACTGACTATTTAAAAATAAAGTTAGATAAAAAAATATATTACTTCGATTATTTTTAAGATGATTAAAATTCCTGGGAGACCAATCCTCTTATTTTAAAAAATCGTTTGCTTTTAAAGTATTATCTCTTTAAAATTTAATTTTCTAAAATATTAAAGCCTTGTCTTTGTATGGTTAAAATAAAAAAACCGTTCCACAAATGAAACGGTTCGGTGTATATGAATTTTAGTCTTATGCTAAAACCTCTTTTACTTTATTGGCAGCTTCTTCTAAAGTAATTGCTGAATGCACAGGAAGACCTGATTCATCAATTAATATTTTAGCTTCAACAGCATTGGTTCCCTGTAATCTTACGATCAACGGAACCGGAAGGCTTCCCATTGCTTTATAAGCGTCAACAACGCCCTGAGCTACCCTGTCACATCTTACGATACCTCCAAAAATATTGATCAGGATTGCTTTTACGTTAGGATCTCTTAAGATAATTCCGAAAGCAGTCTGTACCCTGGCAGCATCAGCAGTACCTCCTACGTCAAGGAAGTTCGCCGGGTTACCGCCTGATAATTTGATGATATCCATAGTTGCCATCGCAAGACCGGCTCCGTTTACCATGCAGGCCACGTTACCGTCTAATTTTACGAAGTTAAGACCTGCTTCACCTGCTTCAACATCCATCGGATCTTCTTCTCTGGTATCTCTCAATTCAGCCAGATCTTTGTGACGGAACAATGAATTGTCATCCAAAGTTACTTTAGCGTCAACTGCGATAATTTTGTTATCGGAAGTTTTAAGTACCGGGTTGATCTCAAAAAGAGAAGCGTCGATTCCTGTATAAGCATTGTATAAAGATGCGATGAACTTTGTGAATTCTTTAAAAGCATTCCCTTCAAGACCCAGGTTGAAAGCAATTTTTCTTGCCTGGAATCCCTGAAGACCTAAAGCGGGATCAATGATTTCCTTGTGGATCAAATGAGGCGTTACCTCAGCAACGTGCTCAATATCCATCCCTCCTTCAGTAGAATATACGATGGTATTTTTACCTTCAGCTCTGTCTAAAAGGATAGAAACATAAAATTCTTTAGTTTCAGTTTCTCCCGGATAATATACATCCTCTGCAACCAATACCGAATTTACCAATTTACCCTCAGCAGAAGTCTGTGGAGTGATCAACTGCATCCCGATAATATTCTGAGCGTTTTCTTTAAGCTTATCCATGTTTGGAGAGAATTTCACACCGCCTCCTTTACCACGGCCCCCTGCGTGGATCTGTGCTTTTACCACCCATGCCTGAGCTCCGGTTTCAGCAGTCAGTTTTTCAGCAGCCGCTACAGCTTCATCTACGTTGTTTGCTACGAAACCGCGTTGGATAGCCACTCCGTACTTTGATAAAATCTCTTTTGATTGATACTCGTGAAGATTCATATTATTTTTATTATTTTATTTTACTCGTTAAAGGTTGACAAATTTACTAAAAAGACATGGAAGTTCAAGTTTATTCACTTAAAAATTAAAAGTGTCCTGTATTTTACATAACTTCTTTTTAAACCCTGAAGATCAGTGCCCATTTATTTAATGATAAAGCGGTTACTGCTGTTCTTCAGCCAATTTCTCAGACTGGGAACTGATAAACGGAATTTTCGGCGCCAGGAAATATCCGGTCAGGCTTGCAAAAAGAATCGGCACAAAATAAGTAAAACCGGTCAGAGTCCCCAGGATAATGCTGGTGCTCATCGGAGTTCTTGTCACACAGGCATTAATAGCGGCCATACAGCTCACAATCGCCAAAGTGGCATCTACCGCAGGAAAAAGATGATGAATAATCAATCCTAAAGTTGTTCCTACGAAGAATAAGGGAATGATAAAACCGCCTCTCCATCCTGACGTTACGGTAATGGCTATGGCTAAAATTTTGAAGATCAGGATAATCATTAAAAAATTCAGACTGTAGTCCCCGTTGATCAGTTGATTAATTTCGTTATGTCCGAAATACCTGGTCAGCGGAAAATAGAACGCGATAATCCCTAATATAATTCCGCCGGTCAATGTTTTAATATAAATGGGAAACGACCGGTATTCAAAGATCTTTTTAAAAAATTTAACGACAAAAATAAAGATCCATCCGAATAAAGTTCCCACCATTCCAAAAGCTGTTGCATAGGCAAAATCATACACTCCGGTATAGTGATAAGCTTTTAAATCCCAGGTTGCCCCGATTCCCAGATGAATAATTAAGGCAAACATCAGGTAGCTGAAACAGCTTGCCACTAACGCCGGAATAATGGCTTTATAATATTCAACCGCATGTTTGTGATGCAGGATTTCCAATGAAAAAAGGCTTCCCCCAAGCGGGGCTCCGAACAGAGCCGTAAAACCGGATGCCATACCGGCAATGCTCAGAGAGCGCAATTCTTCACCTTTCAGCCTGAAAATTTTTCCCAGCCAGGTTCCTGTAGAACCTGTAACCTGAACCAGAGGCGCTTCCGGGCCCAAACTTCCGCCTGATGCCACACAGAAAAGCGATGACAGGATCATTGAAGGGTTATTTTTCGGCTCCAGCTTCCCTTTATTGAACCTGATATTATTAACGATAAGATGGATCTCTCCCGGATCGCCTATGAAATGGATCACCAAACCCGCCAGAAGACCGGAAACGGCCATCGTAGGAATAACCATCCAGCCCTGGAATTCCGCTAAAAATTCAGTGAAATGTTCAAGAACAATCCAGTACAGTCCGGCAATAATTCCGCCGACCAAGCCTGTAATGGCCCACATGAAAAATGTACGGCTGAATACAAAAGGATTAAATCTGATCGGCTGATCCAAAAGATTGAATGTCCGGATAATTCTCCTTCTTCTCTTGATTTTCATTTTGCATTATTTTAAAATTATCGTCACTGCCATCAGCCTTTTCCTGATCTTAAATCCCGAAAAAGACTGATCACTGAAAACTAAATCCTGTTTTTAGCAAAATAGAAAATCAGCATTCCCCAGCTCAGGATCATAAACAGCCCTCCGAGCGGAGTGATAGGCCCTAAAAACTTAAGGTTCATTCCTAAATAATCCTGCAGGCTCAGGAAATAGATACTGAAAGAAAACAGCATCGTTCCTGCAATCATTAAAATGGAAATCCATTTTTGTGATGAGGTATCAAATTTTAAGATATATCCGACAATCAATAAAAAGAAAGCGGCGTACATCTGGTACCGCACGCCCGTTTCAAAGCTTTCCAGCCTTTCCACAGACAAAATTTTCTTCAGAGCATGTGCTCCGAAAGCTCCTAAAATAACGGACAGCATTCCGTAGACGGCCCCAAAAATCAAAGTAATTGTTTTCATTTTCTCTTAATTTATTCAACAGATTTTAAACAAACCCGCCTTATATATAGTTTAAAATTTTGAATATTAATGATATGATCCCGATTCCTATAAACACCCAGGCAAACTTTTTATTCTGTGCAAAATCGGGATTCTTAGTTAGTTTCAGGAAAATCCCGAAGGCAAGCATGCATGCGGCTACAATAATCCCCAGCATTACCGGCCTCTTAAGCGGTTAAATTCACTGATTACCTCGTGATGGGTTACCGTTTTGTCCTTAAAATACGTCACAAAATGCTGTTTCTCTTCCTCTGTTGCGCCCATCTGGTTCAAAATATTCAGCAGGTGCATTTTCATGTGTCCTTTCTGGATTCCGGTGGTCACCAGAGAACGCAGGGCCCCGAAGTTCTGGGCAAGACCTGAAACGGCAAGAATACTCATCAGTTCCTGAGCCGAAGGCTTTCCGAGAAGTGCCAGAGAGAATTTTACCAGAGGATGGAGATTCGTCAGTCCTCCGACAACTCCCACAGAAATCGGGAGATCGATCCAGAATCTGAAAACACCGTCATCCGTAGTACAGTGGGTCAGAGAGCTGTATCTCCCGTCTCTCGCCGCATAGGCATGGGCACAGGCTTCAGTTGCCCTGAAATCATTTCCTGTAGCGATAACCACTGCATCTACCCCATTCATGATCCCTTTATTATGAGTCGTTGCCCGGAAAGGTTCAATCTCTGCAATGGTGACGGCCTGCTTGAACTTCCATGCAAATTCTTCATTGGAAATCCCGCTGTCATCTTTTAAGTCTTCAATTTTACACGAAACTTCAGCTCTTACGATACAGTCAGGCGTAAAATTGGAAAGGATGTTCATCACAATCTGTAAAGAATTCTTTTCTTCCTGCGTAAAATCTTCGGTAATGGCCACTTCCTGTTTCAGTGTTTTTCCAAACTGCTCCAGGCATGAGTTGATAAAGTTTGCCCCCATGGAATCCACCGTATCAAAACTGGCTTTAAGCTGATAGTAATTCGGCATCTCGGAAGTTTTGTCGATCAGTTTGATGTCTAAAATCCCGCCGCCACGGTTCCTCATGTTGGCGGTAATGGCTTCCGTAGCCTCCAGTAATTTCTTCTTCAGGTTGAAATTGAAAAAATGAAGCAGCTTGTGGGATTCAACATTAAAAATAAAATGGGTATGCCCCAGTTTTTCATTGTTGATAATGGTAGTCTTGAAGCCTCCTTTATCAATCCAGAATTTGGCAGCTTTAGAAGCGGCAGCCACCACTGAACTTTCTTCCACGGCCATCGGAAGGGCCAGTAATTTTCCGTCAATCAGGAAATTCGGAGCAATCCCGTAAGGCATATAAAAATTGGAAATCGTATTTTCGGAAAATTCATCATGGAGTTTCTGAAGTTCAGGATTTTCGTTCCAGTATTGGTTTAAAATATGCTGATATTCGCTGTTCCCTTCGAGGTATTCGTTGACAAGCCAGTCGATTTTTCCCTGCTTGGTAAACTTGGAAAAACCTTCAATCGGTTGGTGATTCATAGTGTAACTTTAATGAATCGTAAATATAGTGATTTTATGACTTTCAGTTGTTGATAACTTCAATCAAAAAAGATTGACATTTATCAATTTTGGACTTACATTTGAATACTTTATAAGACTTAAAATTAACATTTTCAACCCATCATATGAATTTTGACCGCCTTAAAGAAAAACTCGAAATCCTTGCTGATGCAGCGAAGTATGACGTTTCCTGCTCATCCAGCGGAGGGACGAGGAAAAATAAAAAAGGCGCGTTGGGAGACAGTTCTGCCAGCGGAATCTGCCATACCTATACTGAAGACGGGCGCTGCGTTTCGCTTCTCAAAATCCTACTGACCAATCACTGTATTTATGATTGCGCTTATTGCGTTTCAAGAAGTTCAAATGATATCAAGCGGGCGGCATTTACCGTCGAAGAAGTGGTTGATGTAACAATTAATTTTTACCGCAGAAACTATATTGAGGGTTTATTTTTAAGTTCCGGTATTTTTAAAAATGCTGATACGACGATGGAGCGCCTGGTAAGAGTAGCGAAAAAACTGCGGCTGGAAGAAAATTTCAACGGCTATATCCATTTAAAATCAATTCCGGGTGCCAGTGATGAACTCATGCAGGAAGCGGCTTTGTACGCAGACAGGCTTTCCATTAATCTTGAAATCCCGACTGAGAGCGGACTGAAACTGCTGGCTCCTGAAAAAAACCGCCAGGACATGCTTAATCCCATGAAATACATTCAGAACGGAATTGCGCAATACAAAGATGAAAAGAAAATTTTCAGAAAAGTTCCCAAATTTGCGCCGGCTGGACAGTCTACACAGATGATTGTAGGAGCAACCAATGAAAATGATTTACAGATCATCAAAGTAGCGGACCATTTTTATAAAAATTTCAATCTAAAAAGAGTTTATTATTCCGGTTATGTTCCTGTTTTGGAAGACAAGAGACTGCCTTCCTTAACCACGGAAGTTCCGATGCTCCGCGAAAACCGCCTGTATCAGTCGGATTGGCTGATGAGGTTTTACGGTTTTAAAGCGGAAGAAATCCTGGATCCGAATATGCCGTTCCTCGACCTTGAAGTAGATCCTAAAATGAGCTGGGCTTTAAGACACCTTGATCAGTTTCCGGTTAATCTTCAGACCGCGGACTACCAGATGATTTTAAGAATTCCGGGAATCGGGGTAAAGACAGCGCAGAAAATTTTGGGGGCCAGAAGGTTTCAGGTCCTCACGATGGACCACCTAAAAAAACTGGGAGCCGCGGTGAATCGGGCAAAATATTTCATTGACTTTAATGCCGGCAATGCGTATTTAAGGTATTTAACAGACAAAAATTTCAGAAAACTGATTATCGGCGGAAGTTCTTCCAAGTTCCATAACCAGTTTTCTCAGCAGCTGACGTTGTTTTAAATACATATGAAAACAAAAAAAGCTTTAAGGCATGATGCACAAAAAGTTAGAAATATTGAAAAAGCCGTTTCGAGATTTTCTCAGCAATTCATGTGCGATTCAAAATGGATTAGGCTTATCGAAATAATAATTGACAACATTGATTATTTTAAGAAAATTCAATTCAAGAAAATTCAACATGATAAGATTGGAGAGATTTACGTATCTCAAGACAGCATCTTTGAATTTGATTACTGGCAGACAGGATTTGAAGGAAATAATTCTTTTGGAGATTGGCTTGAATACAAAGAGATTGAATATTTAATTTTTCCAAAAATTGCTGGTCCTGATAAAATTCAGAGTTTAGAAGAAATTAGATCAGTCATCGAGAAAGCCGGTCAGTTTATGATTGAAACAGATGAAAATGAGTTAAGGCTAATCTGCTATAGAGCATAAAATATGTTTTTGATTTATTAAAATTGATTCATTTTCAAATTGTTACATTGTTACACTGCTAAATTGCTACACTAACCCATGACCACCCTACTCTATGACGGCAGTTTCGACGGGCTTTTCACTGCGATATTTGAAGTTTTCGAATACCGCTACAAAGAGGTAGAAATTATCAGCAGAGAGCGTTTTCATCAGGAAAATATTTTTGCGGAAATTCATGAAGTCATTACTCAAAATGATAAATCTGAACGGGTTTTGAATAAACTGGAACAGAACATCGGCAAATCCGGAATTCATGAACTGCTGAAAGTGTACTTATCTGAAGAACCGGATTCAGAACAGCTTATCCTATCGGCAGTAAGACAGTCAGTAAAGCATCCGGACAAAAATATTTTACAGAATTATGCCGACAGTGATATTTTAAAAATTTCCAAGATCTGTAAATCCGTCAGCCGCGAACGGCACCGGATGACTGCTTTTGTAAGATTCGAAAAAATGCAGGATGAGGTTTTCTTTGCCAAGATTGACCCTGATTTCAACGTACTTCCTTTGATCCGGAAACATTTTAAAGACCGATATCAGGACCAGAAGTGGATGATTTATGACCTGAAAAGAAATTACGGCATTCTGTATGATCTGGAGACCTGTGATTTCTTTTATCCGGACGAAAAATTAGATTTAAACAAATACCAGCAGAAGTTCCATAATGAAGAAACGCAATATCAAACGCTTTGGCAACGCTATTTTACAAAGACCAATATTGTGGAAAGGAAAAATTTAAAGCTGCATATCCAGCATGTCCCGAGAAGGTACTGGAAATATCTAACGGAGAAGCATTAGTTTTTATCAATTTTATTTGTCCTAAAAACAAAGGTTAAAACCTGGAGACTTCTGCTAAAATACTTCGTTCTCAAAAATCCTGTTTTAACTTCACTTCGCAAAGTAATTTCATGCAGATTATTATAACTACACAGATTGATGTGAATTTAAGGCTGATGAATTTAAAAACGCTTCATTTTTCCATACCGTTTAAGCGAGAACTTTTATATCTTTCGGGTAAGATTTAAACCTCCATGAAAAGAATTGTTTCGGGACTCATTTTTATTGCTGTTGCAGGTTGTAACAGTGATAGGAATTCATCTAAACTTAATACTGAAAATGAAACATCTGAAAATTCCATTTCAAAAGATGCAATTCAGATTAATAAAGATAAGAATACGATTAAAGAAAGATTTTCTCCGCCAAAAAATTATGTATGGTTTGAAGAAAAGCCCGGTTCTTTCGGATACTTTATTGAAAATTTCAAACTGAAACCGTACGGAAGCCGGATTTTGAAATACGACGGAACCCCGATTGCAACACAACATCTCCACGAAGCGGTCTTTGATATTGATACCGGCCCCAAGGATTTACAGCAGTGTGCCGATGCTGTTATCCGACTGAGAGCAGAATACCTGTTCCAGACAAAACGGTTTGATAAAATACAATTTCATTTTACCAGCGGAGACCTGGTTTCATGGAATGATTATAAAAACGGCATACGATCTTTCGTAGCAGGGAATTCCGTAAGCTTCAGGAAAACAGCCGGATTTGACGATTCGTATGGGAATTTCAGGAATTATCTTGATCTGATTTTTAATTATGCCGGAACCATTTCATTGCATCAGGAAACGCGGCCGGTTACTAAAAATACAGATCTTAAAACAGGAGACATCCTGATTACGCCGGGAAGTCCGGGACATGTGGTCTTTATTTCAGGAGTCTGCCGCAATCAAAAAGGGGAAAAATTGTTTTTACTGAGTGAAGGCTTTACCCCTGCACAATCCATCCATATGCTTTCCAACCCTTTCAGCCAGAGAATTTCTCCTTGGTATCACCTGGATGTTGACCATCCTGAGACCAAAACGGCAAGGTACATTTTCAAACCAACAAATTTTAGACAGTTTTAATCATTTATATTCAAAACTCTTATTAAGTTACTGCCTGTATCTGAACTTGTTTTTGTAAATTTGTGTTCGAAATTTTTTACCAGATGAAAGAAAGTGCTGTGAAAAAAATTGCAGTTCTTACCTCAGGAGGAGATTCTCCGGGTATGAATGCAGCATTAAGAGCGGTAGTAAGAACCGCTAATTATTATAATATTGAATGCTACGGAGTCAGGGAAGGCTATAACGGCCTCATCAACGACGATTTCCTGAAAATGGGTCCCCGTTCCGTAAAAAATATAATCAACCAGGGCGGAACGATTCTTAAGTCCGCCAGATCCATGGAGTTCAAAACCGCAGAAGGAAGGCAGAAAGCATACAACAACTGTGTAAAGCTGGGAATCGACGGATTGGTATGTATCGGCGGAGACGGAACGTTTACCGGAGCAAAAATCTTTAATGAGGAATTCGGAATCAGGGTGATCGGTGTTCCGGGAACCATTGATAATGATATTTTCGGGACTGACAATACCATCGGCTATGATACGGCACTGAATACCGCTATGGAAGCGATTGACAAGATCCGTGACACGGCTACTTCGCACAACAGGGTTTTCTTCGTGGAAGTAATGGGCCGTGATGCAGGGTTTATCGCTTTAAACAGCGGACTGGCAGCCGGGGCTCTGGATATCCTGATTCCTGAACGGAAAGACAGCATTGATGAACTGTTTGCCAATTTCAGAAATGCGGAAAAAACAGGCAAGGCATCCAGCATTGTCGTAGTGGCGGAGGGTGAAAAATTAGCCAACATTTACGAACTGGCAGAAAAAACAAAAAAAGAATTCCCGGATTATGACATCCGTGTGGCCATTTTAGGGCATATCCAGAGAGGTGGTTCTCCCAGCTGTGCAGACCGTGTTCTGGCCAGCAGATTAGGCTATGGAGCGGTAACCGGATTAATGGAAGGACAGACCAATGTGATGGCCGGCATGCGTTCCAATGATCTGGTATATACACCAATTGAGGAAGCCATTAAAAAACACAACGAAATCAATAAAGATCTTTTACTGATTTCGGAAATTTTAGCAATCTAATATTTTTTAATATAATTTAAAACAAACTATTATGTCAACAATCAAAGTAGGTATCAACGGGTTTGGTAGAATCGGACGTCTTGTATTCAGAGCAATGACTGAAAGAGATAATATCGAAGTGGTAGGAATCAATGACCTGATTAATGCAGAATATATGGCTTACATGCTTAAATATGATTCTGTACACGGTATTTTTCCGGGAGAAGTTTCTGTAGAAGGAAACGATCTTGTGGTAAACGGAAAGAAAATCAGGGTAACTGCTGAAAGAGACCCGAATAACCTAAAGTGGAATGAAATCGGAGCTGACTATATCGTTGAATCTACAGGTTTATTCTTAGATAAAGAAAATGCGGCGAAGCACATCAACGCCGGAGCAAAAAAAGTAATCCTTTCCGCTCCTTCTAAAGATGATACGCCGATGTTCGTAATGGGGGTAAACCATACTGAACTTACTGACGATATCAAAATTTTATCCAATGCTTCCTGTACCACCAACTGTTTAGCGCCATTGGCTAAAGTAATCCACGATAACTTCGGGATTGAAGAAGGTCTTATGACAACCGTACATGCTACAACGGCAACTCAGAAAACCGTTGACGGTCCTTCTATGAAAGACTGGAGAGGCGGAAGAGCTGCATTGAACAATATCATCCCTTCTTCTACAGGTGCTGCTAAAGCGGTAGGAAAAGTAATTCCTTCATTGAACGGAAAATTAACCGGAATGTCTTTCAGAGTACCTACGGTTGATGTTTCTGTAGTAGATTTAACGGTAAGACTGGAAAAATCAACATCTTACGAAGAAATCTGTGCGGCCATCAAAGCGGCTTCTGAAGGGGAATTAAAAGGTATTCTGGGATATACTGAAGATGCAGTGGTTTCTCAGGATTTCGTAGGTGATAAGAGAACTTCAATCTTCGATAAGGATGCAGGGATTATGCTGTCTCCTAAATTCGTGAAGCTTGTTTCATGGTATGACAACGAAATGGGATATTCCAATAAATTAGTGGATATGCTGATCCACGCTGCTTCTTTAACCAAGTAATAATTAACAGCAATTCATAATATAAACCTTCCGTATCCGGAAGGTTTTTTTGTACCATTAAATTTATTATTTTTAATACGGATATGGATTCAGGAATATTTCAGGAAAAATCAGGCTTTCCTAAGGCCTTTGCTATTCTTCTCATCTTTCAGGCTATTGTGGGGAGCTTTATCCTCTTGAAAGACCATGAATCACCCTTAATCGTCATTGTTATCACCATTCCGTTGACTTTACTGTTCTTATGTTCGGCTCTAAAGTTAAATCTAAATCCACAATACTTTGAATATTATTTTTTCCCTTTCATGCTGAAGCCGAAAAAAATCAGATGGGATGAAATTAAAGAAATCCAACTCGTACACACAGATCCTATTTCAGATTTCGGAGGCTGGGGAGTAAGGCTTTCAAGAAAATATGGAAAAGCATTTATCACAGGTGGACAGGAGATCATTTTTTTAAAACTGAAAAATGGTAAAAAAAGATCTTTCTCTGTACAAAACAAGGAAAAGCTGGAGGCATTTCTGAAGGAAAATAATATTTTAAAATGCTGAACCATGCTGATTCTTTAATCAATAATGAGCAATGAATAATACAAATCTTCCCAATGGGAAGGTTTTGCTTTTTAGTTTGAAATAGAAACAAATCAGAATAAAACTCGCATCACTATTTTAAAATATTTGATTAAGGGGAATCCCAAATTTAACACCCCAAAAACTTTCATCCAATCCTGAATCATAATTATTAAAGGACGTAGATTTCCAGAAAGGTTCAATATTTATTGTTATTTTACCCTCCTTATCTCTCAAGGGAAACATAATTCCTATGCTGTAAATATTTTTATTACTTGTAAGGGTTTTTGTACCTGGAGTAATAAACTCTTTGTTTTGATATGCTAAGTCCAGACCTATTAAATTTTGTTGACCGAGTGGTATAAAACATAACAACTGTACTGCTATATCACGCTTATATTTTTTTTCAAATTTAGTAAGATCCGCAATATAAACACTTTGCCCCTCCATATCATAGTAAACAGTTTTATCAGTTCCATTACCGTATTGTACCTTATTCCAGTCAACTGTTGAATATATTTCAGATAAAGAAGTCTTTCTTAAATATGCTAATTGTGCATTTAAATAAAAGCTAAAGCCATTTTTTAAACCATAGAAGATATTTCCTGATAATGAAAAATAGGCACCTCTTACATTTTTGTTAATCGGCTCCATCACCGAATTCTGACTATTGACACTATCTACAATTTTTAGCTTATCTTCTGCATATCCTATATTGAGCTTAGTCCAAGCTAAAACTTTTGTTGTCCAATAATTCTTATATATAGCGTCTTCATATTTTTCTACCTCTTGGTGGTAGATATTTTCATAATCTTGTGCATCTTTTTCATTATTTACAAGTTTTTCCAGATCATCTTCATCTTTCACATCATTCAATATCTTATTTCTTATTAAGCTATACATTTTAGTGAATTTCTTTTGTTTCTTGGGCAAACTGTAAAAGTATTTTGAATACCAAAGAGAGGTCCAGCTTCCACCAACCTGAAGTTTTCTCCTATCTGAAAAATCAAAAAAACCATCATTATTAAGTTTTCCGTTCGCATTTATTGCCAATACATGTCTAAATGGTTTAGAAGCATCATTTCCATAGACAATATAATTAATAGGACTAAAAGAAAAACTCTGTTCATTCTTATCCACTGACAAGGCGGCATATTTTCCAACTTGAGTATTTTCTGGAGATCCAGTAACTAACAACGAAAAATCTTTTTTAACCATTTGAGTAAATGTATATGCAGAAACTAATGAATTGGTATCATTAATATAGGTAGTGTCGGATTCAACCAGTTCGTCAAGTAAATTTTCAAGATTTCCTGTTTTCTTTTCTTGTCCAAAAGCTATTCCAGCCCACCCTAGCAGTAACAGCAATAAAATTTTTGTTTTCATGATAATCAATTTTATACAAATTTTCAAATTCAATGAACACGAAAAAATTACCCGTTTGTGGTATTTTTAGTATTTATGTAAGCAGTGATAAATCTCACGCTCCGTTCGGCGCAAAACTTGCAATTTTACCTTAATGGAAAAAAAGATCATGCACCCGCGTTTTAAAGATTCCCTTCATTTTAAAGATTTCTGGGCGAAAGGCAATGGGAAACAGCTGATCGAATTTTCCGGTGCTGAAGTGAACTTTACTCATTTTGAAAAGTTTGCGCCCTATTATTATCATGTGGATGAAACAGGCGATCGGATCATCAGAGACCTTTACCTTACTAAAAATTTTCATGAAGCTTCCAAAGAAATAGAACACTATATCCGAAACGGAGTTGCTGATCATGATCCTGTCCCGGATAGCGTAAAAGAAATGTTTTCTCAAACCCAGAAGATTCCCGACTGGCTCGATTATGACCTGCTCAGAAGCGGTGCAGAACTCTGCATGAGAAGCAATCTCGACGCGCTTATTTCCCTTCGGGATTACTGCCTGATGGGCGGTTATGATTATGCTTATCTCAACAAACCGCTGGTCATCACAGAAGCTTTAAAAAAGGGTGCTGTCAAAAGACTTTCGGAAACCCTTGATTTCTGGGTCAATGTTACCAGATACGATGCTCTCGAAATTCATAAAAAAGGATACGAATTTGCTATAAAGACCAGGATGATCCATTCATATGCAAGGCTTTCCATCAGAAAACACTACAAAGAATGGGATACTGAAAACTGGGGAGAACCCATCAATTCATGGGACATGATGGCGACTTACATCGGTTTCAGCCTGGTTTTCCTCCACAGCCTGCATAAACTGGGAAATACATTCTCAGCCGAAGAAGAAAACGGACTTTTCCACCTCTGGAAATATGTAGGGTACCTGCTGGGAATTCCTGAAAACCTTTTGCCTAACAACAGAAAGCAAGCTACCGAATATTTTTATCTATGGACATCGGTTCAGCCTTCCGCAGACCAAGATTCTGTTCTGCTTGCCCATTCTCTATTGAATGAATCTCTTGAAAATCCTATTATGAAACATGCCTTTCAGAGAAAAAACCTACGTTACCTGCACATTTGCTGTACTTGGTTCCTGCTTGATGATGAAGTATGCAGAAGGCTTAAGATTCCGGAAGTTTCCTACAGAAAAGTTTTCCCCGAAATCAAAAGGGCGGTCAACAAAGTATATGATCGGATGGTCAGCCGCAAAGCAAGAATTAAGAAGGGAAATAAAGACCAGATGAAAGTTCTGAACGATTACCTGAAGATCACTCAAAACTCAAATTTTCATTAGTGGAGAAAGTTTATACAAAACAGCTGCTATCATTTATTAAAATAAATAAAACACTGAAAATCAATGCGTTTTAAATAACTATTTCTTCAAAAGTAATTTTTTATTTTAAAAGAAATTATCATTATTATCAGATTATGAATATAGCAAAAATTTATACTTTTTTTAACGATCAAAGAAGCTTTTAATGGTATATAATATTAGTTTTTAAGTGTATTTTTTTGTAAATTTGATTATTAATTTAAAAGACAGATGAGCAATATAGACGATAAGAAAAAAGCATTGGCCTTAGTGCTTGATAAGCTTGACAAAACCTACGGAAAAGGGACGGTAATGACCTTAGGCGACAGTACTATTGATACAACCATTGAAGTTATTCCTTCCGGATCTTTGGGATTAGACATCGCTCTTGGAGTGGGTGGATATCCTAGAGGAAGAATTATCGAAATCTACGGACCTGAATCTTCAGGTAAAACAACTTTAACACTTCATGCCATTGCTGAGGCTCAAAAAGCAGGCGGCATTGCTGCATTCATTGATGCAGAGCACGCTTTTGACAGAGGTTATGCAGGAAAACTAGGAATCGATATTGAAAACCTGATCATTTCTCAGCCGGATAATGGTGAACAGGCTTTGGAAATCGCTGATAACCTTATCCGTTCAGGAGCTATTGACATTGTTGTGATCGACTCAGTGGCTGCATTGACACCAAAGGCTGAAATTGAAGGTGAAATGGGAGACTCTAAAATGGGCCTTCATGCAAGATTGATGTCTCAGGCTTTGAGAAAATTAACAGCTACGATTTCAAGAACAAAATGTACGGTAATTTTCATCAACCAGTTGAGAGAGAAAATCGGCGTCATGTTCGGAAACCCTGAAACGACAACCGGTGGTAACGCATTGAAATTCTACGCTTCGGTGAGAGTGGATATCAGAAAAGCAAGTGCTCCGATTAAAAACGGTGATGAAGCAGTGGGAAGCCGTGTAAAAGTGAAAATTGTGAAGAACAAAGTAGCTCCGCCTTTCAAAATGGCAGAATTTGACATCATGTACGGTGAAGGGGTTTCTAAAACAGGAGAAATCCTGGACCAGGCTGTAGAACAGGGAATTGTGAAGAAAAGCGGTTCTTGGTTCAGTTATGAAGAAACTAAACTTGGACAAGGCCGTGATGCGGTAAAGGATGTGTTGAAAGACAATCCTGAACTTGCTGAGGAACTGGAAAACAAGATCAAAGAAGAGTTGAAAAATAAAGTAAAATAAATTTTTTAATTTTAAAATACATTGAGGCAGCTTTCGAGCTGTCTTTTTTTATGTAATTTTTAAATAAAACCCAAATGAACCTGAAGATCCTATTCCGAATATTATCTGTTTTATCACTGATCGTATTATTTTCCTGCAGAAGAGACAGGCAGATCAGTCCTGATTTTGTCATCTATTCTGCTGATATGAAAAAAGACAAAATAGAATTCTTCTGGAAAAATAATCAGAATCAACCTTTCAAAAACATTAAAAATCTAAAAGATTATATTACTTCCCAAAATCAAAGATTAAAATTTGCTATGAATGGCGGAATGTTCATTCAGAATAACATCCCGAAAGGATTGTATATAGAAAATTTCAAAACTTTACATTCTATCGACACTTTAAGTGGTGAAGGAAATTTTTATTTAAAACCAAACGGTGTTTTTTATCTTACAAAAGATAATGAACCTGCTGTCATTTCCACTGAAAATTTTAAAATAAATTCAAATATAAAGTTTGCTACTCAGTCCGGCCCTATGCTTGTCATCGATGGAAAAATAAATCCTGTTTTCAATAAAAATTCTGGAAATTTAAATATCAGAAACGGGGTTGGAATATTGGAAAACGGAAATCCTGTTTTTGTAATGTCTAAGAAAAAAATAAACTTTTACCACTTCGCCTCATTATTTAAAAGTTTGGGATGTAAAAATGCACTATATCTTGACGGCTTTGTGTCAAGGGCATATTTACCTGAAGAAAACTGGATTCAGGAAGATGGAAATTTCGGAGTAATAATAGGTATTATAACAGAAAATTAACTGCGTTTTACAGTTACTAAAGGTATAAACAATGCCAATCTGTCACTTTCTGTTACATGGTATTTTTTTTGTGAACATTAAGACAAATCAAAACTAAATTATTATGACTAAAGGAAATATTAATGTATCTGTGGAAAATATTTTCCCGCTTATCAAAAAATTTCTTTACAGTGACCACGAAATATTCTTAAGAGAATTAATCTCCAATGCAACGGACGCGACTTTAAAGCTAAAGCACTTAACGAGCATCGGAGAAGCAAAAGTGGACTACGGAAATCCACAACTTGAGGTAAAGATCGATAAGGAGCAGAAAACCCTTCGTATCATCGACCAGGGGATCGGGATGACGGCTGAAGAAGTTGAAAAATACATCAATCAGGTCGCATTTTCCGGAGCTGAAGAGTTTTTGGAAAAATATAAAGATTCGGCTAAGGATTCAGGCATCATCGGGCATTTCGGACTTGGATTCTATTCTGCATTTATGGTTGCGGAAAAGGTGGAAATTGTAACGAAATCTTATAAAGACGAACCGGCTGTCCGCTGGATCTGTGACGGCAGCCCAGAATTTACATTAGAAGAAACAACGGATAAAACCGACAGAGGAACTGAAATTATCCTTCATATTGCAGAAGATTCAACAGAGTTTCTGGAAGAAGGAAAAATCCGTGAGCTGTTGCTGAAATATAATAAATTCATGCCGGTTCCGATCAAGTTCGGAACCAAAACCCATACTTTGCCTTTACCGGAAGATGCTGCGGAAGATGCAGTAGCAGAAACGGAAGAAGTAGACAATATCATTAACAATCCTACTCCGGCCTGGACTATCGCTCCAAGCGAACTGACGAATGAGGATTATATGAAGTTCTACCACGAACTGTATCCGATGCAGTTTGAAGAGCCTCTGTTTAATATCCACCTGAATGTTGACTATCCTTTCAATCTAACCGGGATTTTATTCTTCCCGAAACTGAACAACAGTCTGAATATTGAAAAAGACAAAATTCAGTTGTACCAGAATCAGGTATTTGTAACGGATGAAGTGAAAGGCATCGTTCCTGATTTCCTGATGCTCCTGCGTGGAGTTATTGATTCTCCGGATATTCCGCTGAACGTTTCCCGTTCGTATTTACAGGCTGACGGAGCGGTTAAGAAAATATCTTCTTATATCACCAAAAAGGTTGCCGACAAAATGGCTTCTTTAATCAACGAAAACCGTGGAGATTACGAACAAAAATGGAATGATATTAAAGTGGTCATCGAATATGGAATTGTAACGGAAGAAAAATTTGCTGAAAAAGCGGATAAATTCACATTATACCCAACCACTGACGGCACTTATTTCTTATGGAATGAATTGGAGGATAAAATTAAGCCTAACCAAACTGACAAAGACGGCAAGCTGATCATTCTTTATGCATCAAATGCCGATGAACAGCACGGTTATATCCAAACTGCAAAAGATAAAGGCTATGAAGTTATTTTACTGGATTCTCCTGTAGTTTCTCACGTCATCCAGAAACTGGAAACATCGAAAGATAACATTTCATTTGTAAGGGTTGATGCAGACCATATTAATAACCTGATCAAAAAAGATGAACCGGTTATTTCCAAGTTAACGGAAACGGAAAAAGAATCCCTGAAAAAAAACGTGGAAGAAGCGGTGAATGATAAGAAATTCACCGTTCAACTGGAAGACCTGGACAGCACTGATGCTCCGTTCACCATTACGCAGCCTGAATTTATGAGAAGAATGAAAGATATGCAGGCCACAGGAGGCGGCGGAATGTTCGGTATGGGCGGCTTCCCGGAAATGTATAATCTCGTAGTGAATTCCAACAGTGGGTTTGCCGATCAGATTCTGAAAACCGAGAATGCTGAAGAAAAGGAAAACCTGATTAAATATGCCGTAGACCTGGCTAAACTTTCCCAGAATTTGCTGAAAGGTAAAGATCTTACCAACTTTATCCAGAAAAGCTATCAGAAACTTATATAAATTTTTAGAGATATTCTTTGTTTCGGCGGGGCTTGCAGCCCCGCCGAAACTTTTTATCCATATACCTCATTCCCCATATCCGGTATTCCGTTTGTAAATTATACTTTTGTATAAACACCATTTGCAAATGTTTGAAATTGAGATTCAGATGCTTCCTTTTTTGATGCTTTTCAGCATGGGAATCGCTTTTTTCCATACCATTATTTTAGAAGCATTTTTCAGGCTTACCGCAAAGCCTTCCTGGATCATCTATCTTGTTGATCCGCTGATTGTTGCTGCAGGCTATTTTTTATTTCCGCAACAGTCCGGCATCATCTTCATCGGGCTTTTTGCTTCGGTGTTTGTCTTATCCATTGCCGGATTTATAAAAAAAGGAATTCAGGGTGCCCTTGAAACTTTAAAAAAGGCCAGAGAAGAAAAGAAGCCGCTTTGGAAAGTAGTGCTGTCTGCTTTAGGGATTTTGTTTGTTTACCTGGCTTTCTTTTACTTTGGGATTTATTCATTCTTTATTATTATTTTTATTATTATTCTCACTTCGGTTTTACCCAACCATCACAATCGTTTTTATTTTTACCAGCGTAACCTTTCCACCTCAAAAATTAGAAGTGTTGCGATCGGGCTTGCGGAAATCTGCGGAAAAGCAAAAGCGATAACACCAATAGTTTCACCTTACACTTCTACAGCTTGTGTAGCCTATATTTATACCGTCGATAAAATTACGGAAACTCGCGATGATGATGGAAAAACCAGTAAATCTTACCGGCAGGTTAAAAAAGACATCAATGTTAAAAACTTCATGCTGACAGATGATTCAGGAAGTATTGAAATTCAGGCAGAAAAACTGGAATGGATCAGCTTTTCGCCGGCCTTTGAAAGAGAAGTAGGAAGTGAGCGGTACCGGGAATATATTCTTGATGAAACGACAGAAATTTTAATGATCGGACAGGCTTTTTATGAAGGTTCAAAAACCATTTTCAGATATGATGACCGTAAAAAACTCTTCGGAATGGCGCCCTATGAAATGGTCAGTTTTGCCAATAAATGGAGACCTTTAAAATTAAGAGCCGTTGCCACAATTCTTTGCATTTCGGTAATTTCGGCATTTATTTTTTTAGCACCGGTAAAAATACAGGGGAGCAAACTCATTTTTGAGCCTATACGGATCACAAAAAATTTCTCAAATAATCCGTTTGACTTTTTTAAATAAAAAATCATCACCAATGCTTATCCCCATACTTGTTTTTATCATTATTGTCGTTGCTGTCGTATCATTTCTGGTAAGGTCTTACAACCAGATCATCATGTTGAAAAATAATGCAGATAAAGCTTTTGCCAATATTGACGTTATTCTAAAGCAGCGTGCCGATGAAGTCCCGAATCTTGTTCAGGTTGTAAAAGCTACGGCACTGAATGAAAATACGGTTTTAAAAGAATTAACTGCACTCCGGACCCAATACCATCAGTCTGAAAAAACCAATGATAAAGTAAAAATTGCAGGAGAAATCGGTGGTAAAATGCAGTCTCTCCTGGTTTCTGTAGAAAATTATCCGGAAATAAAAGCATCACAGTCGTATCTTGACCTGCAGAAAAGGTTAAGCGAACTGGAAAATATGATTTCCGACCGGAGAGAATACTTTAATGATTCCGTTAATTTATACAATACCGGAATTGAAGTTTTCCCGGATATGGTTTTTGCCAAAATGATGAAGTATCAAAAAATGGAAATGCTGAAATTTACAGAACAGGAAAAAGAATACAAAGGAGTCAGGATTTTAAATTAATTAAAAATGACAGTAGATTTAGGTATTGCAGGAGACTTTATAAACTCAACCAGATTCTGGGGCGGAATGGCCATCGGTTTTCCAGTTATAACGATAGGCCTTTTTATGTTACATAGCCTTGTGAAAAAAATTCCGTTCTTAAAGAATATTGTTCAGTATATTTTAATGACCTACGGTTTTTCTGTTATATTATTAATTCCCCTTGTATTTTTTTCAGCTTTTCTGGAGACGGAGAAACTGAAAATTGCACTGACCTATCTGGTGATATTATTTTTCATTGCGGTCTTTGTCCTGTTTAATCAGAAAGAAGTGGTCAATTTTTTAAAAGACGTTTCAAAGCTTAAGAATAACCGTAAATTAAAAAGAGAATGATATACGCTTTAATTTTTACCATATTAATCATCTCTAAGCTCTATCAGAAGAAGAGAAAAAAGAATATACAAACATCAGTATCATCTCTGATTTTTCCGGGCCTGATGATCGGGTTTGTTTCATTCTTCTTTTTTATGCTCGGTGAAATCATTGTTTCTTCAGCATATTCCTCTGCTTTTGATAAAAGGTATGAAGCAAAGGTTATTTCATATCAGCCATTAACGGAGACACAAATACCTGTTGTGGAATTTAAAGGTGATCAAAATAAAATCATTCAATTGCCTCTTGATTACGGTTCAAATGATCCGATGGCCATTGGAACTGTAATACAGGTTTCTTACAAAGAAGGTAATGATGAAGTAAAAAATTTAAGTTTCGGCGAAGATAAACTGCTGACAGGAATTGTATTGGTATTTTTCTTCATTTTCAGCCTTGCGGTTCTCGGAATTGCATTATATGCTTTTGACCGGGATATTTCCTTTATCTGGAAAATCATTGGCGGCATTTTCGCCTATATTGTTATTCCCGGAGCCATGTTAGGATTCATTATTGTATTCTCTTGGTCAATCTGGGAATATTTTCAGGGAAGAAAAGATGATATGCCGATCTGGGCTTTAGGAATCTGCAGTTTGTTTACCACCTTACTGATCCCGTCTTTACTCGGTTATTTTAAATTAATGTTTAGCAAAAATGATATTATAAAAACCCGGAAAGCATCAAATTCAAAAATAAAAACAAGAATATCAAAGTTCAGCAAGCGGATCCCAAAATAATTTCTTAAAATTTTTAATTCTGAAATTGTCTATAAGAATTCCTTCAGCTTCCAGTTTTTGCTGGAACTCAGGGACGGATAAAGTTCCTGAAGCCGAAATAATGCGATGTGCCGGAACATCTTCCGGGCAGCCTCCCATAGCTTTTCCTACGTGGCGTGAATGGTTCGGATAACCGACTGCTTTCGCAATAGCTCCATAGCTGGTCACCCTTCCTTCAGGAATTAATCTAGTGATTTCCCAAACCTGTTGTTTGAAGATCTCGTTCATTCTGCTGATTTAAATAAATTCAAATATAATGATTTATGAATTGATCTCTTTCCGATATATGGCATGCCTAAAATCTATGTATGTATTTATAGATATTAAAGTCTAGATATTTCTTAGAGTTAAAGTATGTATATATAACAAAAAAACCCCTCTTTCATCGGATGATGAAGGAGGGGTTTAGATAAAGACTGGCGGCGACCTACTCTCCCGCTTTCGCAGTACCATCGGCGCTGGTGGGCTTAACTTCTGTGTTCGGAATGGGAACAGGTGAGCCCCACCGCTAAAACCACCCTAAAGGTTGTATATAGTGTAGGAATGTATTGTTGTATCAGGTATTAATGACTTATATCATTCATACTTTTTACAATCTACATTTTACAAATTTATCGGTAAATATCATCACAAAGGCAAAACCATTG
>NZ_AUMU01000015.1 GCF_000430845.1 Chryseobacterium gregarium DSM 19109
ATTTGCACCACTAAAATAAACAGACCCATGGTGTAACGGTAGCACTCTGGTTTTTGGTACCATCAGTTGGGGTTCGAATCCCTGTGGGTCTACAAGCCATCCTTTTAAGGGTGGCTTTTTTGTTTCCTATTCTATCAAATAAAAAGATGCAGAATAAAAATTCTGCATCTCTGTTAATATTCAAGATAATTTAAACTACAACTGATTTAAATCGCTGACGATAAGTTGTAAATCGCCTTCTTTCAAAAGACTTCCATTTCCTACACGCATAGCATCAATTTTTAATGTTGAGTAATAGGTATTCGGAAGCTTCAGCCAAAGATAGACATGAGAGTCTGAACCTACATATTGGCCTGCTGTAATAGCCGTAGATACAGCTACATGAGATTTATGATTGATAATATTCCCAATGGGCTGATAACAGTAACCAACCCATGTTACATCAATAATATCTACCGAACCATAAGCATAACCTGAAGCTTTTATGTGATACATCGCGTAATGTGTATTTACTTTATAAGGAAGCTTAATATGGAAAATATCCGTACCGCTCTGGTTAGCCGTAAAAAATTTTAAGATTCCTTCTCTTGTGCTTCCTACATCAGTTGGCCCTTCAATATCTACAACGACATTTCCGGTTTGTCCATTAACACTATGTACCAAGTTATTAGGAATTCCCATATTACTTTTGATGTCCTGAAGGGAAATTTGGGCAACAACAGAGTTATCCATTCCTCTGAGCTTCAGATATCCGTTCTCCGTATTGATATTATTGGTGATTCTGGCTAGCTGCGGACCGTCTAAATGTGCGTAACTTTCCAGAAAATCTGCAAACTGATTTTCAGTAGGCCTTTTTCCTGCTCTGAAATATTCTTTTAATTCTGATATTAGTCTTTTTGGCATTATAGTTTATTTACATATGATTTTAACTGCTCAATTTCCTTATGCTGAAAAATTGCATATAGTGTGAGCTCTTCTATTTTCTGTAATAATTTCATCTGGAAATCTCCCAGTGTGACTCCATCCTGAGTCATTTTATTTCCTGAAGGAATCTCCGGGAGATGCTTGTTTTCTTTAATAAACGATTCAAGTTCATTCAGATCCATCATGGCATAATCTTCTCTGATTGATGAATGATTATCATAATATTTCTCGAATACATAATCTGCCGGGACATTCATATCTATAATGACATCTTCCGCATGAATTTTACCCTTAACTGTAAACTTCTGATCCGCATTTTGAGTTCCGATTCCTATATTACCGGTAGTAGCATTAATATGAATTCTTTCTATCCCATTCGTTCCCAATGTTAAATGTCTGCTTCCAAAAGTTTTTAGCTCGACAATACCGTTTCCGTTTCTGGAGAAAGACATTTCACAAACATTATCCCCTAACTCACTGATATTGAAGCCTACCTTATTTGTTGAATTTATACTGGAATTTGTTATTGTGCTGGTCACAAAACCATTAACATCTAGTTTTGCCTGTGGATCGTTTATGCCAATCCCTACATTTCCGCTATCTCTGTTCAACACAGTTCTATTACCAACAGGGTTTATCTGAAGAGTAGAACCTGAATGGCTCTGAATCCAGGTATATTGTGAATTATATCCCATCCTAAGGTTTGGAGAAGTGGTATCACCTAATGAAAAACTTCCCTGCTGATCAGGTGTTGAGAAAGGCGAAACGATATGTAATCTTGCTTGGGGATTTTTAGTTCCTATTCCTACATTCTGATTATAGTTAATGAAATGCCTGTTTTGTCCAACAATAGGTTTATTATATATAGTTGATAAACTTATCTTCTCTAAAGCAAGTTCTCCTAAAGCCTGTTGTGAAATTTTAAGATTATACGGATTTCCTAAAGGCACGGTATGGTAGATTGTAATCTTGTACTGATTAATTGCTGGATCCCATACAAAATCTCCGATATAAACATTATCAAGAATACTGCCTTCCGCTTCAACTACTCTTGATGTAGTAGGATACCATATAAAATTATCAGGATTAGCCCCAATCTGAAACTGTTTTTTTATACTTCCCACACTGCTTTGGTATGAGTAAGACCCCACCATTTCAAGAGTAACTAATCCATTTACAAAGTTATTTCCAAACACTACATCAATAGCAGCATTACTCTCATTATGGGGAAAATCAATATAGAAATCTACGTAATCACTATTTAAATTTTTATTTTGATGGACATAACTGTCGAGCAAGTCTCCAAATTGGTCTTCCGTAGGTCGTTTTCCTGCTTTAAAATACTCTTTCAATTCTGATATTTGTTTCTTTGACATAATTTCTTGTTTTAATTGTTAAGGCCTGATAATAAATGTTCCCTGAGTGATCATCCCATCAATTCCGTCCGATGAAATACCTCCAATGTCTGACCAGGTTTCTTCTTTATAAATGGTAAGGATTTTTTCCTGGGTGCTGAACATATTGGATGTATTCTGTGCCACTAATTTAAAGTGGTGATACAAAATATTTCCGTCAGAGTCTTTAATCTGCATCGGATCCAGATTTACTTTTTCAAGCGGTAAATAGAATTTATTTGCCGTAAGATCAAATGTCTCCTGAATTACCCATTCTTCCGTATTGGTTGAAGGGATCGTTTGAAGCAGAGATAAATGCGCTTTAGAAATATCTTTAACATCTGTATCAATTTTTGCAATTTCTTTCCAGTTCCCCTGGTTGCCTAGCTTGTATAATTGATATTTTCCTTTATAACAAACTTGGTCCCATGATAAAATTACCCAGTTGATGGTATCCGAATCTACAGCTACAGGCTCAGAGTGATACTTCAGTTCAGGGGTCGGCGGATTATAATTTTCAATCAGCATGCTTACCACCACTTTTGAAGGCATTGAAGGAGCTTCTTCAACAATGACTTCTGCAGCAGGAGGTGATAGAGTATAATTTGTAGAAGAATACTCTACTTTTCTGGTCACAACGACACGATAAAAAAGAAGGTCTCCATACGGTTTATCTGTAAGATCTTCAAATCCGTCATATAAAACCCAGTTATCCGTTGCTTGATCTATTTCCAGATCTGCAACATCCACCGTCTTAATATGTTTCATACTCAGGATGGAATCTGCATCCAGCTTATTGTTGCCACGGTAAAGAGAAACTTTAGTAATCTTCTGTACATCCGGATAAGGATTAACTTCCACTTTTACTTTAGCGGTAATTCCCAGTGTTGCATTATCCACTACCGGTAAAAGACTTGCAATTTTAGGAGGTTCAGCCGGATTTGTATTGACCAGTTTGATCGGTCCTAAAAATGCACTGAACTCTCCCATCTGCATCTGGTTTCCAAGTTCCCTTGCCCCGTAAAAATAGAAGTTGTCTGAAGCACCATCCAATGTAAAATCCGTAAACAGGGTTGAATGTTTTGGAGATGAACTATACACGGCTGCCATGGGAGCCATATCAAAATCTGCATGGGTAGCAGGCAACAGGTATCCTGAAGCATCCCGGATATTCTGTTTCTTATTCTTCGGCCTGTGCCCGGAAGGATCAGAGAAACTCATACTCTTAATATGCTGATAGATCATCGGAACTTCTGTTAAAGGAAGGAAACAGTTGAAAATCCTTTCTTTAATGAAATGTCCTAATCTCAATTCATCAGATGTATTCGGAACGGCATTAATGACACGATGGTTGATTTTATATATCCCGTTTTTCCAATTTCCTTCATCCAATAATGGTGAATAGATGCCTTGTTGAGAAGGTTCGAGTTTAAAATAACGGTTGTGTTCTGTTATAAAGGCATTAATATCATTCCAGAAATCCTCACTGTCCGGGATAGGCATCGTATACCGTTTTTTTCCGGCATAAGGAAATTCTGTATATACGGTACTTACCGGATTGGTTAACATATCAAAGTCCATGAAGTTAATCCAGCGGTCATTAAAGAATTCCTCATCCGTACCTCCCAGTCCATTAAGCCTGCTTTTGATCTTTTCGATGGTAGCCGGCGTGTAGAGTGCTGCCATCAACAATGCGTTATTCGCTCTGAAAAACTGGACGGAATAAGGTTTATGACTGTATTCTGTAATAAAACTGTAGGTTGATTTTCCGAATTTATCGGGTCTGGTAGCATATTTTGATCCTGTAGGCTGCTTCGGCTGATTCGGCTCAATAATCTTATTGGCGAACATGACGGCAGGAACACTGAATTTTGATTTATACTTTGCACCCTGCAGATCCAATGTATCGTTGTCTACACTTCGTAACCCGAATACCGAATATCTCACATCTTCATTATCATCAGGCAAAATAACATCCTGCGTAAGATTATTCGCTACATTTTTGTACAGAAATACTTTATATGAAGGATAATAGTTCAATTTAAGTCCTGATCCCAAAACAGGATCGGAAGTTTTAGACGCAAAGTTTGTATCATTAATATGATGAAACTTCGGCTTATGATCATTATCCTCTTCAATAATAAAATTATTATCGTAAACATATAAAATCAAGTCGTTATTGGTTCCTATATTTTCCGTTCTAACGACTTTAAATACCGATCTGGATTCTGAAGGATTTCCATTGTTGTAATCTTCATTGATAAACATTCTTACAATACCATTCTGCCATTCCACGGAATGGGAGGATGCATTATACTGTAAGTGCTGTGCCATTTTGAACCCGGGGAATGTAATCTTATAAATACCTTTATGGACAAGGGGCCCATCCGGATAATCAATCACTGTTCCCTGACTGTTCTGATACACAGTAAGTGTTTCAAAATATTTTTCCACTACAGCCGGTTTCCAGAATCCCCTGCTCTTTTCAAGATATCTTTGGGTTCCTCCTGCAGATGATGCCGTTTCGATAATTTCTCTATGAACAGTCCAATCGCTGGTCCCGATCTTTACTTTTAATGAATTCGGGTTTTTAATACCCCAGGTTGAAGTATTCTGCATATTTTCCGTTACGCTGAAAAGACCTTCCGTAGCAGGGTTGATTACGGGAAGCGTCAAACTTGCCTGATCGATCAGTGGTGTCGTTCCGGCTATAATCGCTTCGCTGGCAGCCTTTTTAAAGACCGTAAAATGAAGACCTGCGGAGGTCTGGTCTATTCCGTTAATGATATAGCTGTCACCGTCCATCATGAATATTCCTCCGATATAATCACCTGCTGATGTTCCTGCAGGAATTTCAGACTTATAGGTTTGTGTCGGAATGGAAGGCTGTGTTACACCGCTGTTCAAAGCTCCTGAGCCGGGAACCAGATAATCCATTGTCTTAATAATGGCCATAAGCTGATTGGCATGCGGCAGTACTTCATATGCTTTTGCAGAGATGATTTTTGGAGCATAGTTTCTGTAAAAAATTTCCACTTCATCCGCGAAGACTTCTTTATTATCCGGGAATAAGCTTTCAGGATCCTGTTCGTATGTTGTACTTGAAATTGCGGAATCAAACGGAACTGAGTAACCGATCATATCCTGATAAATATGATAATCGTAAGTGATCCTTACTAAAGTTTTGTCTTCGTTTTCACTGATAGCCAGTAAACGTTCCTGCTCATTCTGAGTAGTAAAGGTTAACGGTTTTTCTTTCTGAATATTAAAAGCATTTGTTCCCGACGGAGGCAGTAGCCTGTTTGCCGGCTTGATATCCGTATCAATGGAGAGTTCTTTCTCTCCATACTGAGCTCTTGAAAACCAGTTGATTCCATATCCTTTATAAAAATAGGTTCCGCTTTTATCCTGTTTATGCATGTAAAGCGGTGCATATGTTGACGGAATCTGAATCGGCAATGTCTCAAAAGAATTGGCTGAGGTATCTGCATTCAGGTATTGGGTATCATGGCAAAGTTCGGGTTTGGCCCAGACATAGGTATCGGGTTCGCCTGGTTTTACCAGTCTATGTTCCAACCCTGCATATACCGGATTGGTAAATGAGGAAGCATCAAATGCCTGGCTCGAATCAAAAAATGAAGGATTCATCTGAAAATCCGGAATCTGGATATTATAGATACTGATATACCTGTATTTTCCGTCATGGGAATACCCTTCACTGTTATAAAGGCCGGCAGAGTTCGGATTATTACCTTCCATTCCTTTAGAAAGCTTCAGCAGATCTACCGGAAGGGATAATCTCTCGGTTTGTATAGATACCGGCAATGACATGGATAATAACTGATACGTTTTATCAGACGTATTGATATCCAGGTTTTTATTGGTGTAATATTCTGCAATGTAAATGAATTCATCATTTATTACATCGTTTTTCACATCCAGATGCCCTAATCCCAGCATTCTTGCTATGTGATAATCCAGTGAAGCAATATTCAGAATATCCAAATTTGAAATTTCTGTCTGCCCATCCTGAACTGGATCTGCACTGATGACTACTGACGGATCATTCTGGGCAGCTCCGAAATTCAGATCAAGAGTTTCATTAGCCTTAGGATTCGGCTGTGCATTACTGAGGCTGATATACTTTTTAATCACTGTAAGAATATCCCTGTCCAAAGGTCCTTGGGAAGGATGCTCCCATTTATTTTTATAGTTATCGGTATTTACAAAAGCATTGTCATTATATCGCAGCCAGGCTCCATTTACAGGGTTGGAATCCGGCAAAGGGTCCAGTCTGTTCAACGCCTGAGCAGTATTTGTTGTCAGGGAGAATTGCCCTGTAAATTTCCATGCCTGCGCACGGTTCCTGCTGATGATAAAATCTGAATAGAATTCAAAATCAATAACTGATATCAGGCAGTTGTCCGCCTTAAAGCGAACGGTCTTTCCATTTTCAGCATTGAAATGGTTGGAACCGGCTTCTGTTCCGTAGAATGCTTTTCTGCAAGTAAGGTTCTGTTGTGCAACAGAGCTGTTGTCCACTACAGAAAGCGCTTCCAGCTGCAGTCCGGAATAAGACTGCAGATTATTCACTTTCAGAGAGGCTGCGAAAAACAGATCGGTTTTACACTGTACTTCAATCAGTTCGTTTCCATATTTTTCAATAAACTGTAAAGGATTTGTAAGCGGATTATAAGACTGTCTAACCTGTGCATATACATTTTTATTTTTGAAATATACATAAATGAGTCTTGTATTATGGTTGAATTTATAGACCCACATTTTCTGGTTATCATCTACCAGCTGCGGGGGCGCAGAAAAGTCCAGTGAGAAAACAGATTTTACATACGGCGTCCTGTATATTTTGACAAAATCATCCGGTTTGTTGAAGTTATATGACGTAGAAGCAGCATTTCCTTTAGGCAAATGGTTTTCCCCTAATTTCCCTCCAAAGCTCCACCTCAGATGTATTCCTTTTGTACTGTCTGCGCCGGTTGAACCGGCAGCCTGCAAATAGAAGCTTGGGGTCTGCAAACCTGAAAGATCATTAAAATTGATGCTGTTTCCTACTTCACATACCTCCGAAAGATCATATGATAAATCAGCCATATCAAATCCCCTTTCGTATGTTTTGAATCCACTGTTTTCAAATTTATATTCTGCAGAAACCTTCTGAAATTCTATAGGCTGGGGTCTGAAGTATTCCTGCGGAACTGTTTTACAGCTGTTAAAATCACTCTGCAGGTATCCGGAATAACTTGCTGAATCATGAAGCCCGTGAAACAACGGCAGACCATTCCAAACCTGATCAATTCTAAGTGTTTTCACATCCAGCTTTTTAACCCATTCATGTATGTAGTTATAGTCTGAATGAATGATCTCATTTCTACTGTTGTAAGCATAGAAAGACGTTTCACTTATCGCAAATTTTGTAGGCAGATCTTTAAACTGCTGATAATTTACTCCATACCCTTCATCGAATTTTAAAAAATAAGGGAGATCATTGGCAGTTCCTGAAATGAAAAATGTTCCCACCGACTGATGGCAGTAAGCGCCGTCCGGAATGATGGGTACGTCATCATATAATGAGATGTATTTTGCATCTGCCGCATCCTGTCCAATTTCTCCTTTTATGACAATTCCTCTTTCCATTTTGTCTGCCATTTCAACCCCTGCCAGATAGATAAGCTCTCCGTAAGTGGCGAAACCTGTCAGTTTAAAATCTCTTTTACCCTGACTGTTCAGAACAAACTGCTGATAGATTATTTCCCCTCTTTCCGAAATGAACATCAAGCCGCTCTCATTTAACCTGGAGTCATGAAAAGCAAAATGAATATACTGTTCATAAAAATCCTTCATGAAAATATTTTCCTTAACGGTAATCTCCGGAAAGCTCTTATACCATAAAACAATTCCTGACTCTGTCATACGAAGCAGAAACGGGGATTCCCCGTTTTCTGCTCCCATAATGACGTATCCGTCCTGGAATTTCATTACTTTTTTGAAATTAATATCCGCATCTGTAGTATAGGTTCTACTCCATACTGTATTTCCACTTTCGTCCAGTATACTTATAAAACCGGCACCGTTTTGCTGACCAACCTGTGCCAATACATCGGAACCTTTACAGGTGTGATTGATAACAGCATCCGAACTGCTGTAGTTATGATATTTAAAAAAACTCATTTTAATTTAATTTTATAATTGGATTTCATTTAATGTAACGACAGATTTTTGCTCGTAAAGCGCTCCGTTCCAGGTTTTGTATCTGAATCTGCAGTTTAATTTTGAATTAATAATTTTCTTACTCTGATGCATGACCAGAATCTGAGAATAATCTTTGGAATAAATCACTTTGAATTCCAGATTTACATTCCCGGTCTGGCTCAGCACCTCGAAGCAGTTGGCCATATCGCTTAACGGAATTCTCGGATCATTGAAAGGCTCAGGATTCCTGATTAATAAAGCCACTACATTTTTCGTAGCATTATCTATGATCTTTACAAATTCTGTATTGGAAGGCGGATCAAGCGGTTTCAGCCCCATTACGCCCTCAAGAGCCCTGTCGAAAATTTCAGAATAGGTATTGGCCAGATCTTTCAAATGTGCATTTTCAGTTCCTCCCGACACCAAACTATACAGATCATCCAGTTTCTGCTGGTTAAAATTGGCATTGATTTGATATACTGCCTCTTTTTCTCCTATAACTGCCTGATGATCATTATATTCTTTCAGTTTATAGCTTTCTACCTGCTCTTTGAAATTTTTATACCTTGATGTTTTAAATACAAATTCGTGTACTGAAGGGTTTTCAACATAAGTTTTATCTTCAGGCAGAGGATACGGTGCAAAATCCAGGTCTCCATTATCATCAAATGCATTGGATACAATCGCTGTATATAATTTTTCCGGATTCAGGTTATCCAGTACTACGGAGTAGCTGTTGGATTTCGGTTTTACTGCTTTACCCGGCTTAATATTACAGATCAGAGTACTGTTAGGTGAATTCGCGTAGTTGATGTAGTTCATCATCTGCTGAATTCCCAGCGGAAGGTTCGGATCATTATCCCCTACCCATTCTGTAATGGTTTCAGGCACAGTTTCATGGGTCCAGTGTTCCGGTAACGGATATGGAATAATAACGTTTGTTACAGGATCTTTAATCATGATATTCATTTCTCCTTTGATAGGTCCAAGCCCCTGCCCCGGCTCCCAGTTTTTAAGCATATTGTATACGTAAGGCTTGGTAAAGAATAAACGGATCTCACATTCTTCATGACCATAAAATAACGGTTTCGCCATCAAAAGGTCACCGTTTGCTTTAGGATAAGACCTCTTCATATCAATATAAGAGCCGAGAGAAGTAATCGGATATTCTTCCTTACTTTTCTTTTTCGGAGGGGTAACAGGTTCTCCTTCCTCATCTCTCACCCAATCTATATAACCAGGATTCTTCTGTTCAAAATGCCCAATAGGTCCGGCGGTTTTGAAAGCAAAATAATAATTAAAGTCATGCGGAGTATCTCCGTTTACATTATCCCTCGTCTTGATATGGATGCAGTAAGCACTGCTTGGTCTCCATACAGGCTGTACTACTTTAGACATGGCATCAAGCATCAGCTGCATATCCTGCTGTACGGCCGGTTGTGCCGGAATGGTCTGTTCATACTCATAGTCAGTAGCGGTCATCCATGAAACCTGTTGCAGTAGCGTATAACAGTTGGTTACATAATCTACAGGATCAGTACATCCGCAGTCTCCGATTTCGTATAGGATATCAAAAATCTTTTTTACAATATCCAAAGCTCCCTGCAGGGTAGCACCGTCTGTATCCAGGTATTTCTTCAGTTCATCCATCAGATTCAGGATAAGCCCGGCTCCGCTGATCAGGTTGTAATAAGGATAATCTTTATCAAAAACGTAGATGGCATTCATCAGGATCTCAAAACATTTACGGTTGTTACGCAGCGGCGTTCCCGGTGTGATACAGTTATAAAGACTGGCATTGATCTCACTGAGGAAATTACACAACAGATCATCTTTTTTGCAGGGTTCCGTTTCTTCATTACATCCGCAATTCGGTGTAAACTTAAGTCCGATCGGTTTTTGAGCGACTTTATTTACCTTGATAATTACTGCCTTATTGATTAACTCTTTCGGATATTCAGCAGAATAACAGACATCAATTCCATCTGTTTTATCTGATATTTTTGTAATGACACTGTTTCTTTCGATAAATGAACTGAAAGGATTGTTCGGCAGATACAGGAAAATAACAGAATGAATATTAAAATCCACATACGGTGCCTGCCCGCCATAGGTTGTCTGCATGTACATACTTTCAAACTCTGCCCAGTTATTTACGACGGCAGAAGCATCAAAGTTCACTATTCCGGAGCCGAATAATCCCTGATAGTTGTTAACGGTTTCCAGCACTTCAAAATCCAGTTCATTACATTGGGCACTGGTACATCCTGCATCTTTCAAGCTATCCAGCTGAGCAACCAAATTATCATGCAGCTCCTGATCATCCTGAGAAAGAATGACTGAACTCACCTCTCCGGTTGTATTGGCCGTGGCATTTGCCCAGATCTGGTCAATCTGTGCATTGATCGCATCGATCTGTGCCTGGTTCACATGGTAAGGGATAACCTCAATTTTGCTGACATACTTACTGAAAAGATCTCCCTCGTTAAATTCGAGTTCTACAGCAAGTTCATCTTTTGTTTTGTTAACTTCCGTAATCAGTTCATAGTTCTGGTAGATCGCATTGGAAAACACTTCTTTATAAAGTCTGATTGTTACATCACTTGCCAATGTTGAAAGTTTCAGCTTAATCCTGGCGGAAGCTTCCGGAAGCAGGATGACCATTGCATTTCCATTGGTAATCTTCAGGGATTTTGCAAAACCATGAGGATTGGATGCATTGGAAACAACCATATAGTCATCATCCGTTGCCGTTCCAAGGATATTGTAATAGGCTCCGTTGATATATTCATTCGGATACATAACAGGCTGATGGTATACCGTCCCGACTGTTTTATCCAGTACATTGGAATGATGCCAGACAGACTGATGATCGGTACAGAACAGTGAAGAAGCGGTAATTCCATACTGTTCCGGGATAAACCACCCGGGCTGTCCTCCGTCCAGGAATGAGAAAGGAGTGGATGCCAGAAGCCTGATCGTATCATACTTTTCATTGGTTTTCTGCCAAAACCCTATTTTAAAATCATCAATTCCTGTGATACTGTTGGCCTGCTGTTCAGACAATACACCACGATACGGGTTATATTCTATCCAGCTATCCCCTTTAGCAATTAAAATACGGACATCCTCCAGAGAATATTGGTGCTTCACCTGACGGATTACATGACCTCCGGGCTGCACTTTTTCAGGAGGTATAAGATCAGTATAGCCGTTTGCACCGCTGGTATGTCCCCCGATTTTCTTGTCGACCTGTGAAGTCGGGATCATTCCTTTTTCCACTTTAAAATCCACATAGGTATCGAGCGGAATATAATTCACTTTAGGATCATTTCTCACTGTTGAAGGGCTCGGGATCTGAATTCCTGTAAATGCCTTAAGTATGAAATCCTCATTCGTGAGCATATTTACGCCTTTTGCAGCACTTTCAAGCCTGGCTACTTTAGGATAGTCAATATTGGGGTTATCTGAAACATAGGTAATCGGAGCTACCGGATCTGTATCCACCTGATCGTTTTTCTCCCATTTGATCGTTAAATGGATTTTCAGCTTGATCTTAATAAACAGGACTTTCACTTTTAGCTCCAGTTTGAATTCGGCAAGAATAAGGAACGGCTTTACGAGCTCGACCCTGAAGTAAATGGAAATGAACAATGAAACCTTAACAATAAACAGATTGATTTCCGCTCCTCCTTCAACATAAACATACCCTCCTACCTGAGGCCGCTCAAAACTGATTTTGGTTCCCACTTCAATAGCGGCCCAGACTTTCAGGATGAGAAGGTTCAGGTTGAAATCCACTCTTGCTCCCGCTTCGATGCCTTTGGCAGCGATCATCAGGTAGGCCTGCGCTTTAATGTTAAGAGAATCTTTAAATAAAGCTGCTGTAATCGGCTTTTCTCTGGTTCCGAAATTGATATACCATGGTTTCTGGTTTTTAAAAAAGAATCCCATCTGAACCTCAGCTTTAATATCAATAAAGGAGCCGTCATTTTTATTGAGCTGGAAGTTTCCTCCCGCCCCGATTTCCAAGGAATCGCTGCTGACAATAACAAATGCATAGAACGGCGGCATACGCGGATCGTCTTCCGCAAGACCCAGACGCTCACTGAGGATCGTCAATCCCGCATCAATAGCGAACATACTCGGAACGGACAGCAATACCATGGCGCGTAGCGATGCCAGACGGCCATCCAGCGTGGCCAGCGATGCTCCGGCCCCAATGGAGAATGGAAAGCCCATATCTTTGGTATGCTGCGGACCGATAAATTTATCCATGTGGATTCCTCTTTCCGGATGAACATAATAGTCGTACCAGCTGTCATTATCTCCCATTCCGATGGCACTCTTATGGGCTACATACCGGTAGCCGAGCAGGCCCCTGAATCCAAAGATCCCGAACGATCCCAGCGGAATCACAAAAGGAAACTCTACATTGGCATCAATTAAAAACCCGGGATATTTAGGATCAAAAGCCATTTCGGCAGAACCGTAAATATTCATCTGCGGCAGCTGAAGCGCCACTTTTCCGCGATATTCCGTCGAAATTCCAGGCTCAGGAATTGTCAGTGACCCTTTAATGATGGCCACGGCGGCTTCTGCACTGGCTGTTCCCGGAATGACTAAATCGATCTCAAGAGTTGAAATATGGAAATAGTCATCTTTGTAATCTTTTTCTTCACCGCCATACTGAGCAACCATTTCATCGTTATCATTGGTGTAATAGTATTTTACCCCGTTTCCTCTTACATCGATTCCTAATGGGTTTACATTGATTCCTCCATCAAATCCGATATAATTATACTGACGCATTACCCCATTGAACATTTTCTGTACTGTCCCAATGTGGATGGCAGAAACGCTCATGGTCACCGGTCCGATATTCAGGTTCAGGTTTACAGGAATAATTGAGTTCCCGCCTCCGAGCTCAAATTTCCCGCTGGCATAGTAGCGGATGGATGGAAGATCGATCCCCTGTTCACCAAATAGTTTCTCTCCGAAGGAATCTGCCGGAAAGAAAATCTGCGTATCGGCTTCGATGTAAAAGTTATCATCCTTTTTGCCGATCTCAATACTCTGAAGATTAAATTTCAGGATATCGAATAGATTCATGGTAAGTCCCGAAGGCAAAAATGCAGCAGCAAGCTTGAAGTTTTCTTTGCTTTCCCATTCTCCTATTACATTAATAAGCAATTCTCCCTGTCCATTTTCGGGCTTAAACTTTTTAATTCTCAAGGCGGCATTTAATAAGGAATGGACTACCTGTCCGTGATGGAAATCAATTTCAAAATTGCTGAATCCCAATTCCCATGACTTATCTGCATCTTTTCCAAGATTAAACCATAATGTACGTTTGCTGATATCAGTAAGCTGATTAACATCAAGGCTGCTTAAGAATTTAGTATATTCATCCTCTTTCTTGAAGGTCCTGTGTTGTCCTGCTGTGGTCGTCAGCTCCAAAGGAAAGACAAATTTCAGCTGTGCAGGAGACTCCAGTCCGTTGATATATAGTAATAAATCTGCTTTACTGGCAATAGGCTGCACAGATGCACCGTTCATGGATTTCACTTTAAGATTGGTATAATCCAGATTAAAGAAATTTCCAAAATAATCGACTACTTTTGTAGTGTTGCCTATTTTTTCCGTACTGTATGTAGGACGGATGGCAATATTTCCGGACAATCCGCCTGTACCGATCAGCAAATGGTTGGCAGAAATCCCGAGAGTCTGCCCGGTCTGCTGTTTTTTAAACCATTTTTTAGGCAGGAAGATCTCGGTATATTCCATATAGACCCCCATGAATTCCTTAGGCCGTCCGTCGGCATCGGCTTCTGCGATGTTTTCTTTTTTGCTTAAATCGATCTTCATGTTGTGAATATCGATAGCAAAGCCTGTATTCCCGATCAGTGCGGGAGAACTGGTGCTGAGGGCCAGGTCCATATTGTACCCAAAGCCTCTTTCAGTATCGGCGTAAAATACAGCCTCCCCAAATTTCAGCATTACTTTATCCAAAAATCCCGGTGTATTTTCAGGAATAGGATCCAGGGCTTTTTCATGATTACGGGGATAAGCCGGTGTTAAAATATTCCTAGGAAATTCAATAGCTGCCGAAAGCATCAGCGTGGCTTTGAATTTCGGAATGATCACTTCCTTGATGAATTCATCGATATCCTGCGGGATCAGCGAACGGAAAAATTCTTTCACTTTTTTCCCGGTTTCCTGGATGTCGTCTGTTGATAAATAAGTAGCGAACGCTACTAAAGATGCATATTTTTCATTTGATTTCTGGTAAATATCCATTACCACATCTGTTACTGTAGTTGCATTGGTAGCAGGTGTTAATCCTAAATTCTGATCTCCATCTAGTTCCTGCACAAACTTCATTAATGGTGTAATATTCGGATTGTCAGACTCTACAAAAGTATTAACAATATGGGCAATTACCTGTTCTTCCGTAATGTTCAGCACCCGAAGCGCGACTTCAAATATTTGCTGCGGCTCAAAGGAAAAATTCCCTAAGCTGAACTGGCGCAGGTACGCCAGGATTTTCCATTGGTATTCGATCGTGATCGGAAAAGCCGAGATCAATGAATCGTTTCCTTCGAGATCCGGATTGAGGACCAAAGAAATTCCCGTTCCCGGAAGTTCAATATCCAATCTCTTCGATACGATGGATAAACTGTAAAAAGCCGAATCTCCTTTCGGGCCTTTACTGTACTGTAAATCTTTGTAATAGATCTTGTCGAGGAGCCCGATGACTCCGTCTTTTATAAATCCCAGAATGTCTGGGATCTGGTCAGGTGTAACCACAGAGGATAACCTCGGGTAATACCTGTGTGTTACCGGTGTTTGATTTGGCATGTAAATTATTTTGTGTTGAGGGGGTTATTTAAAGAGTAACATGATATACATTAAATAAAAAATCATCTTCTAAGAATAAAGCATTACTCTAAATACTCTCTTCAAGAAAAGCATCTTTTTCAATTCTTGTAAAGGAATAATAGTTTGTAACCCATATTGAAGTAACCTATTTTATTCATATCATATTTTTAAAATTTGTAAGGATATATAAACGTTAATTACTGTTGTAATAATCATTATAAAAAGTTCTTCAATAACATATTTATCAAGAACTTACCTTGGTAAATCCATTTTTTCTCCCATACATATGGTGGAATTATTATTTATTTCATAGGTTGTCAGTTTTTGGTTTAACAGCATCCATCGGCCCCATTGAATAAAATTAGTCAGACAATTACTTAAAATGCTTACGCGTTAACTCGTCTGTTATTCTGAAACAAAGGTATCCGGGCACAACGCCAAAACTTGACGTGTTATTTTTTATTTAAAAAAACTTTTAAAATTTTATTGTGGAATAAAAGGCAGGGAATCAGATTGATTTAATTTCCCTGCCTTAGAAGAATTAGATAAATGCCTTTGTAATATTTATTATCCTGTAATAGTTTCAAGTATTCCAAGACGGCTTATATTTCTTAAAGTAATTTGCCTATTCATTAATAATCCTCATAAGATCTCTCCTTTCCGCTTCTGCTCTTCAGCTGATTTATACATAGATCTCTGAATGTTTTTGTGCCAAAGGATAACCCTAAGTAAGACCTGCGTTAATTTGGCATATAAATTATTTCATTTTTGGATTCATTACAGCTTTGTTTTTAGACAAATAAAAGTCGTATTGAGTAAAGTATTTACCTAATTTCCATAATTATTATTTTAAATTTTGTTAAACTAAAAACTTAACCCAATCTAAAATTTTGATTTTTAAACACTTACAGAAGTAGGTAAAAATGGCATTAATGAATGGTAATATGGATGAGCATCCCAAAAAGCCTGACCAAAAAGTTCAATAAATTTAGTTACATTCATTGTATTTATTTGTCCTGTAGTTTCATTCAGATCTTTTATAGAAATAACAAATTGATTAGTATTTATATCAAACTCATATGTGAATATTAACTCTAGATTGGGTAATCCATTTGCCGTATCCAGAGGTGTTCCAAAGTAGTATTTTGTTGGAGAATATGCAGGATGACGAGTTATTTCATTTGTTTGTAAATCGAAATTAGCACGTAAAATTGTTCTACCTTGCTCATCAATCACAATTTTTTTCTTGGATTTTAAAACTCCATTCTCATTGTAAAACTCACAATCCCAAGCTTCAAATCCAAATATACTCTGCTTATTAAAATAAATAAGCACAGAATGACTTTGCATTGAATTTGTATATTGTTGAACTATGTCGCTTTTACTCTCTGAGAAGTTTAAGTAATATTCATGCCATGTTTTCTTAATTCCTGCCCTGTTTAAGTGGCTAAAATTTTCTGTTTTTTTCAGTTTTCCTGTAGCATCATCATATATATAGATCTTACCTTCTTTCAGCATACTAAATTGTTGTGCTGTAACAGTTTTTCCATTAGAGTTTTTGTATTCTATCATAATTTTAGTATTTAAATGGTATTTCTGGTAACTTATCGTATTTTCCTCCTTTTTTAATGATTGCAAAATTAATATCACCAAAATCAAAATTAGTATGAGAATCAGCAGCTTGCCTTATTTTACTTACAAAATCAGAATTTCCAATAGGAACTTGTTTAAGAATTTCATCGTATTGTAACTTTCCATTAGTATTCTCAATTTTTTTTATCAATCTTGTCGCTTCTTCAGAATCATCTATTGTATCTAATACCACCATTTTTAACTCTTCAACAAAATTATCATAATCCGTAGCATTTAATCTCATACCCATATCAATATCATCAGCCTTTTTTAATGGTATTGTGACTCCAGATGTAGATACTAAAGGATCACCTTGTTTTAAGGTTCGCGCTGCAGAACCTTTCACTACGAATTCCAAGCTCCCGATATGATCAGATAAGTCGCCTGGTAAATCTAATAAATTTTGTTTGAATTTATTTCTGACTGCATTACAAAAACTTTTATATTGAGATAAATTATTGAATCCAGCGCCAAAACCCCTTACTAAAATTTCTTTAACATAAAAATTTGTCTGCAAAATCAGTTCATCAGGAGAAATAAATTTAACTCCATCTTTACCTTTCTTATTAGCAATTACCACTAAGTCTTCTATAAAATCATCTGAAAGACCTAAGTCTTGTCTACAAAGTTTTATATATTCAGATAAAAAGTTGTTTGTATATAGAGGATCCAAATCCCACGTTTGTTGCTTAATAAGTCCTTTGATTTTATTAATCAAAAAGGAAGGATCTATTGGAATAATACTGCAATAATAAATTTTATCCGTAGCCTGCTGTATAATAGTATCACTTTCATTAGGATGCAACTGTTTTAAACGCTCTTTTACCTTTTGCCTCAACACATCAGGTGTTAAACCTTCACCAAAAGTTTTTGTTGCATTCTTAGCAGATTTTCTCAATGCTACTGTTGTAAAAGTATCTGCTGCTGTTACCGAAAGCGTTGCTAATTGCAAAAGCATAATAAAGTTTTTCATGTTTTTGCAAAAAGCGTCATTTGTATCACAATTCACAAAGTTGGCAAAAAAACCTAAAACGCCTGAGGTAAATTCTACACCTCCTAGTACAACTCTTAATCCTGTTTTAGTCAACAAACCAACTTCACCAGCTCCCATTGCTGCCCATCTAAGGTGTCGTAACTTTATAGCATTACCTATCCCAGAAAGAGTAAGTACTCCATCTACGCTATAGCCAATTACCGTTTCCACATCACTTCTATCTCCAAGATCGTCTACCATTTTTAAAACAAAGATTGGAATAAGAGAGTTTATGGTAACTGAGCCATCACCAATCTGTATCTCATCACCATAAAGTGTTAGTATAGGGACTTTTGTTTCCACATTGTTATTAATTAATGTAACAGGTTGGTAAGGATGGTAAGTTCCATATAACATAGTTTTTTGAGAATAATGACTGGATCCCTGATATAACTCGTCGTCTAATATGTACCAAGGTAATTTTTCTCGTAAAACTTCTATCTTCCCATCTTTAAATTGAAAAGTAAAATTATCTCTAAATACTCCTATTCTTTTCTCAGATTCATAGGGAATTGTTATTGGTGCTGCTTCAGGAAAGTGAACTGAATAAACATATTCTGTATGGCCTGACAACCAATATGGGTATTCTGTAACTGGATGTATTCTTATCTCATCAAGTTGGTATGCGGTTTCATAGCTATACTTATACAAAACAGAGGAAGGGACAGTAGCTGCATTATCCTCGACAAAATATTTATTATTCGCAACAGGTTTATTCGATGTTGGATTTAAAGATTCTATATAAAAAACATTCTGTTTTAGATTCCCATTAGTATCATACGGATTGTATTTACTATTCATCCATAATCCATACATTGCATGCACAAAAGCACTTTTTGTTTCTGTTGGCTTAAAATCTGTCTTGAATAATAAATTTGAAAATTCTAATAAAGCAACCGAAATGTTATAACTTTGTCCTAGGTTATCATACAATACTTGATATAGCGGTATTTTATTAACAAATAGAAGTCCATCATCAATATTATTCAGCATATGATCTAAAAAATAATCTACTTCCGTACTTTTGACGGAATATACCAAATTAACAATAAATGAACCCAAAACCTCATCTGAAAATGGAACCCCATTCAAAAAAATACTTTTAGTATGTATAATGTTTTTTTCGTTATCAAGCCCTGTAATATTTCTTACATTATTTACATACTTTTTACTGCATATAAATTTAAGAATTTCAATTTTTAATGTCGCAGGAATCAATTGTAAAACAGCAGGGCTAAATGGTATCGCTAAATAAAGTAATTTTTCTAAATCAGAATGATTGCTACCATTGGGATTGGAATTAAGGATATAATTTTTAAAATTTACATATAACTCAAAATATTTGCTAAGTATATTTCTGTTATTGATATAAATTTTTTTCCGATCATTATCCGGTATAGTAATAATGTTTCCAATAAGAAGAGGAGGATCAACCCATAACTGCTTCTGATAATTTTTTATTTCCGTCACTCTATCTTTTATCTCTTGATTAACTATATCAATCTCGGAAAATGCTTTAAAAACGGTTTGAGTTATGTTGTAAATAGTTTGTGCCGTATCAGCAATTGCATCTGCAGTCTCCCGATCTTTTGCATATTTAATATTATTTTTGAAGTATTGATATGCTGATATTTCATCGTTAAAATAGACTTCATCTACTTCTTGACCGGTCTGTGTAAAACCAGTTATAAGTACTTCATCTTTAGAAAAAAAATCTCCAGATGCATATTGTTTAGTATAATCAACCCATTTGTAATGATCATCCGAAGAAGTGTCATTTATGACGAAAACAATCTCTCGCTTACGTACTATTATTGATTCACCAACATTAGGATTTTGCCAATCTAAGAAAACATTTACATCCTCGATATCTCTTAATTTATTTCTATATTCAATATATTGCAAATAATTAGAATAATTCCCTTCATCATTATATTGAAAAAAAGTTCCAGAATCAGTTTCAAAACCTGCTAAGTGACCAGAGGTAAAGAATTTTAAGCTATTGTATTTTACTTGTGACAGCTTTTTCACAATACCATCTTTTCTAACTATAACTACATCCATATTGTTGACATTATCAATTTATAATCATTACTATTTATCATCGGCACCCACTTACTATATTCCTCACTTGCAAATACCATATTGTCCACAGTGCTTACCAATATTTTATTAGCAGGTTCCAGAATCTGTAATTTTCCTGTCTGATCTTCACCTATAATGGATAAGGAATATCTTGTATATAAAACATTTTCTAAAGAAGTATAATAAGCGTCGTTATCTTTTAGTTCATTATTAAGAAAGAACTTTGGATTATTAAGCGTACTTCCAATAAGAGTAACGAAAACATCATTCTCAGTCTTGGTAATTCCCAGCACTTTTTTACTAGGCAGTGATCCATCTACTACATTAAGAGAAAGCCCTGTAATAGTAACAGCATCTGTACCCGTAAAAACTTCGGTTTTTAAAAAATAAGGACTTTCCGGCTGATAAAAATTGTTTCTCTTATCACTGTAGGCGATTGTTCCCCCATTAGAATTATCCAGATAAGCAGATCGGCTTTCAAAAAAGCTTCCCGTACTCTGCCTGATATTGTGTAATAGTGTCTCATAAGTTACCCTTTTCAAACTTTCCGTATCATTTTTCATGATCAGATCTTCTACTTTCTTTGTAGTCACCGTCGCAATATCTTTCCCGCCTGCTTTATTCTCAAAATCAATCAATAACAAGTTCTGGTCGATCACATAAGCCAGCTCTTCGGGCTTTCTGCTTTCAATTTGCGGACTTACATTGATCAGTCCAAAGACATCATCAATATCCTTTAAGTTATAACTTGTCGTTACAACAGGATCCCCCGGATTGGCGCCCGGTGTTTCAGAAGTAATCTGTAGGCTTTTCCCCTCATAAATCAGCTGTATAAATGAAGCCACCGTTTTATTACTGCTGGTTCTGCTCAGGCTGAAAGTGATCGGTTTTGTGAAATTGGTATCGACTCCGGTAGCGACTTCCTGAAGGAGATTTTTTCCCCGGATGAAATAGTCTTCATTATCGGTATCAGTATGCAAAACGCCCCGTTTTACATACATCGCTGCCGCATCATTGTTATCGGTCGTCAGCTGAATAACCAGTGACGGCTGAGCATTAAGCTCTTTTACCGGCCATCCCTGTTCAAACTGCTGCAGGGAAAGGTTGTTGGCTGCCGTTCCGATCTTCATATTGTTCGTGCTTCCCTGAAGGCTGTGATTGCCGTAAAAATTATAGGATCTCTGCCTGCTGCCCTGGATATACAGATAGGTAGTCTGAGCGGTTGCAAAAGAGGCAATCTGAGCGGCAATCTGATCCACTGTCTGCAGGACAGAATGATCACTCAGATGGATCTTCCCTTTTCCCTGGGTATGTAAGCCATAGAAAGCGACAATATCAAGGAACTGGGTTGCCGTTTCCCGGATCAGCTTCTTCTGGAAATCATTCGCTCCCGAAGCCTGGTTCAAAACATGATCCGGATTGCGGGCAAAGTCGAGATTCAGCTGAAATGGATTGGGGTCATTGGCAATGGTATAGTCTCCTTCGTTTAAAACTATGTCAATACCTATGCTTCCATCTACTGTTCCCAGATGGGTTCCTCCCGGGATCATCGGCAGTTCGAATGCCTTTGCAGGCTCAGCTTCGGTAGTTGTGGTTCCGGTGGTCTGCGTTTTGGAGACTTTCAGGAAGTAATCATCAATCAGCGTATTGGCAGGCTGCGGGCTGCTGGATCCCGGAAACCCGATAAACTGCGCCGTAAATGTAGGTTCTGAAATTCCCAGCATACTGTAAAGGGCTGTAAATTCTTTTCTGATGACGTCTACAAAACCTGTTGCTCCCAGTCCGTTGATGACATCATCACTTCCACTAAAGAAATCAGATTTTTTCAGGCCTCTGTATACAATGTATTTAATAGCAAGGCCCTTGATCGGCTGACTGAAAGGCTTCAGGATCGCATTTACTTTAGTAGTGTCGGTTCCGCAAGGCTGCAAAAAAACCTGTCCCTGGCAAATCGTATAAACCTTGCCGTTATAGCTGCTTATTTTGGAAGTGGTCCTGAAAACGGTACCGTTGGATCCGAACTTATCTGCTGTACCCTGCAAGAATGATTTTCCCTTTTCCAGAAAGAAAAAAGACTCCGGCAGAAGGTCCGGCCGCACATTCAGGCCTTTGCTGTCTGAAGAGGTGGGCATGGATGCCTGTGTCGTATTTTGTGGCATTTGGTGTTGTTTTTTGGTGTTAAATAATTTTTGAAAAGCTTTTCAGAAAAGCTTATTTTTGTAAAAATTCCGTTGTTGGAATCTGGTGTTGGTGTCATTTATTTCATAGTTGTTAGTTTTGGTTAAACAGCATCAATCGGCCAATTGATTATTTAGATTTCGTCAGACAATGATTTAAATTCTTACTCGTTAACTCGTCTGTTATTTCTGAAACAAAGGTATCCGGGCACAACGCCAAAACTTGACGTGTTATTTTTTATTCAGGGAAATTCCTAAATATTACCCTACTGCATAAAAAAGGCGCGGGGATCAAATCGTATGATTTGATCCCCCCGCCTTAAGATAAAAGTATTGTTCTTTTTATTTCCTGCATTTGCTATATTCAGAAATAATATTGATCAGATTTTCTTCATTCTTTAAATCCAGGTTGTCTTTTTTCAAGCTTTCGGAAACGGCTTTACAGTCTTTAAGGTAATCTGCCAATTTTAAGGATAATTTTTCACTGGAACGGTTGTCGATCATCTGTCCTTTCGGCTGAATATCAGTTTTGATAACATACTTCTGAAGTTCCACCGGATCCTGAAGCAGCATGATTTTATTTTCTTTTGCCACCAAACGGTAGAAATAGTAGTTGTTCCCGTGAAGCGCTCCGTAATTCTGCAACTTTTTCATCAGCTCCCCTTTTACATCCAGCCCATAATAGCAGTCTTCTCCACCATTGTATGGCACACAGAAATGAATCCCGGAATCCGCATCATATGTTTTTATTCCTGTTCCTCTTGGCAAGCCGGTTTTCAGCGTTACCCTTTGTCCAAACAGATCTGCCCCTTCAGCCGATAGTTTTTGCCCGGTTCTTTCAGTGTCCAGCTGCTCAAACCAGATGGTAACTAAGCCTTCGGTTCTTTTACCCGACCGGTCTACAACATATCCCGGAACATCATATAAATTAATGCTGCGGTCAACAGCATCTTTTACTTTTGCCTGCTGAAGTTCCTGGTTTTTGTAATACGCCTGGTGACCAAGTGTGTATCCTTCCGCCAAAAGGTAAGTAACAAACTCATTCATAAAGGCATAATCCGAAGGAGCATAGGTCCTGATGGCAGGATAGGTAAATTCATTATTGTCGAAAGTCGTTACAATATAATTTTTAATGCCCCGGTTGCTCTGGTATAAGGTGGCCACGCGAATCCCGTCGAGATCCCGCACTTCAAGACAGGGGCTTGAGGAATTGAATCCGCAATTGAACACGGAAGAATATCCTATAATTTTTGCAGGATAGACACCGTCATTCACCAGGATCTCACCTTTTGGACCGATCCTTGGATTATAAAGGGTCCTGATATTGTTCAGGCCGCTCTGCCTGTCGCTTTCAGCAGCAATACTTCCGGCTTTGGCCTGCAGGTATTTATCCGTCAGGTTTTCCCGTTGGACATCAAAAAAAGCATTGATTTCTTCTGTATTCAGTCCTTGTTTAGTAAAGAAATTGTATTTTACCGCCAGCTGATGGGCAATAATACGGTCCGGCTTAAAGGAAGTAATCAGAATTTCATAAGGAATCTGGGTTGTTCTGCCGTCCGCAGCTTTCATATCCAGATAATACAGAAATTCTTTCCCGGCCAGAGCAATACCTTTAAGATCCAGATCAAAAACTTTTTGGTTATTCAAAGTATAAAACTCATAATGGTCTCTGTAGGAAGACTTGATAACAGCCACTTCTTCCTCATTATAAAGAACCTTATCTTTTTTAATTCCAATTTTCTGACAAAGAGCAAAGCCCGGAAGCATAATACAAAACAGTAAAAGTAATCTCATCATATTATATTTAATTAATAGGTAAAAGTCGGAATTTATCTTTAAACAGTAAATAATTCATTGAAAAATGAAAAATAGATGATGATTGTATGATGGAAAAGTCTGTTGAAAGTTAAAACAATTGTTACTACAGACTAAAGCTTTCAGTCATATTAGAAACTATGACTGTTTATATTAGATATGTGATGAATATTTGCTTTTGTATCATCTGAAAATTACCGATATTCTTCAGGGACCTCAATCCCGTTCTTTTTCATATATTCAATAAGGTCGCGGTATTTGTCTTCATAGCCATTACTGCTGTTGTTGCACTGATCGGAAATGCTGCAGATGTCGGCAGGCCTGATCTCTAAGATCGCAGAGATTTTCGTCAGGATATCGAGGTTGATCTTTACTTTGGAATTTTCGATATCCGAATAGGCTTTCTGCGAAATCCCCATCTCAAAAGCCATATATTCCTGGGTGAAATCCTTACTTCTCCTGATTTTCCTGATATTCTGACCGCAAATTTTCATCCTTTTTCTTTTAGTAGTTTTCAGTATATTTTAGAAGTATACCTATTAGACTCCCACAAAGTTAGTGAATACCTTTGTCAAAACATTACCACGCTATATGATATTTATTTTTAACGGAATTTCAAACTTATTATTTACATAAGAACTTCTGTTTCAGAGCAAATATCATTTCAGTACAATACATTGGAATTATGGAGACGCAACAATTTAGTTATGACAACAGCATTGTCAAGGCATTCCTCTATGCTACGATCGCATTTGGTCTGATAGGCTTCTTACTGGGTCTTACCGCGGCCCTGATGCTGTTCTATCCCGAGCTTCCGGAATTTCTGTTCGGAACCGATGACACGACGATTAAAAGCCTGTCATCAGGAAATATTCAGGGACTGATCAACACTCAGGGCGCCTTGGGATTCGGAAGGATCAGGATGCTGCATACCAGTGCCGTGATTTTTGCGTTCGTCTGCAATTCCTTTTTCTGCGGAGCCTATTACAGCATGCAGCGGCTGCTGAAAACCAGGATGTACAGTGATAATTTGTCATGGATCCATTTCTGGACCTGGCAGATCATGATTATCAGCGTAGTGATTACCTTCCTGATGGGCATCAATACCTCAAAAGAGTACGCCGAGCATGAATGGCCGATTGATATTTTAATTACCGTTTCATGGGTGATTTTCGGAATCAATATGTTCGGAACCATTGCCAAAAGAAGGGTGCGACATTTATATGTAGCCATCTGGTTCTATATCGGAACCTGGATTGCCGTAGCCATGCTTCATATCTTCAATAACCTGGAAGTTCCTCTATCATTCACCACTTGGAAATCCTACTCTATTTACGCCGGGACGAAAGACGCTTTGGTACAGTGGTGGTACGGCCACAATGCGGTAGCTTTTGTACTGACGACTCCGGTTTTAGGCCTGATGTATTATTTCCTGCCGAAAGCTGCAGACAGACCCGTTTTTTCCTATAAATTATCCATCATTCATTTCTGGTCGCTGATCTTCGTATACCTTTGGGCAGGACCGCACCATCTTCAGTATACTGCACTTCCGGCCTGGGCACAGGCAGTGGGTACCGGTTTTTCCATTATGCTGATTGCTCCGTCATGGGGCGGAATGCTGAACGGGCTGTTAACCTTAAGGGGGGCCTGGGATAAAGTGCGGGAAAACCCGATCCTGAAGTTCTTCGTCGTAGCCGTTACCTGTTATGGAATGGCCACTTTTGAAGGACCGTTGCTCGCCACCAAATCTTTAAATAAAATCGGGCATTACACCGACTGGGTAATCGGCCACGTACATATCGGAGCTTTAGGCTGGAACGGTTTTATGGCATTTGGAATTGTCTATTACCTGATTCCCGTGATGTGGAGAACATCACTTTGGTCTAAAAAACTGGCCAACTGGCATTTCTGGCTCGGGACATTAGGGATTATTTTCTATGCTGTTCCGATGTATATTTCAGGATTTACCCAGGGACTGATGTGGAAACAGTTCAATCCTGACGGAACCCTGGTATGGAAAAACTGGCTGGATACTGTTACTGCTATTATTCCCTATTATAAACTGAGGTTTTTAGGCGGTATATTTTACCTTTTAGGAGCCGTCTTAATGGTGGTGAATGTCATCAGGACCATAAAAGCCGGTTCATTCCAGAAAGACGTTCCTGCAGAAGCACCTGCTTTAGCACCTGTAGGAAGCGGAAGAAAAGAAGGCGAAGGCATTCACCTATGGATCGAAAGAACCCCAAGACTCATGGCAATATTGGCTTTTATCACCATTGCCATCGGCGGCCTGGTGGAAATCATTCCGACCTTAACTCTAAAACAAAGCGTTCCGACCATTACCGCTGTAAAACCTTATTCACCCCTGGAACTGGAAGGACGCGATCTGTATATCAGGGAAGGATGCAATGCCTGCCATTCGCAGATGATCAGACCGTTCCGTGACGAGATTGTAAGATTTGAAGGGAAGAACGGACAGTATTCAAAAGCGGGAGAATTCATCTATGACCGTCCATTCCTCTGGGGATCAAAAAGAACAGGACCGGATCTTCAGAGAGAAGGCGGTAGAAATCCTGATTCATGGCACTTCAAACATATGTACAACCCGAGAATTACGTCTGCCGGATCTATCATGCCGCGTTTCCCATGGCTGATCACAAACAAACTGGATAAGAAACAGATGATAGACAAGATGAAACTTATGAAAAACTATTTTGAGGTTCCGTATACGAAAGCTCAGATCGATTCTGCCAATCAATGGGCAGATCATCAGGCGGAAGGTATCGTAAAAAGAATTTATTCCGAAGCCACGGATGTAAAACAGCAGGTGGAAAAAGATAAAATTGCAAAAGGCAGTTCATTCGTTCCGCTTGAACAGAGAGAAATCGTAGCCATGATTGCTTATCTGCAAAGACTGGGAACCGATATCAAGACGACACAGATACAGACTGCAAGTGCAGAATAATTTAAATCCATTCATATGAAAACAAGAACTCCCGTTTCCGTATACATCCTCGTTACTGTCGGCTTAACCATTATGGCGTTCGAAATGTTCGCACCCGGCTCAGGATATTTTTCTTCACTTTTTTTCTGGGGCCTGATGGCCATTGCGGTGATCCTGCTTCTTATTATGGATTCTATCGGGGACCTGATTGAAAACCAGAACTTCACCCGGTTATCTGATGAAGAAAAAGCTGAATATATCAAAGAAAAAAACACGCCGTATTTTCAGAAGCTCTGGAACTCGGCCTTTAAGAAACAGCCGGCTACAGAAGAAAAAGACATCCTGATCGATCACGGTTTTGACGGAATTACAGAGTTTGACAATTCCCTTCCCAAATGGTGGGTCGGCCTGTTCTACTTCGGATTTATTTTCTGTGCCGTGTATATGGCAGCATTTGCGTTCACAGATTATGCCCACCCCGAAGCGGAGCTGACCGATGAAACCAAAGTCATGCTGGCCTCCATTGAAGAATTTGAGAAAACCGCGCCTCAGATCACGCTTGAATCTGCAAAATATAATGCAGACTATGTAACCGAAGGCCGGGAACTTTTCAAAACCAATTGTGTAACCTGCCACGGAGAAGGAGCAAAGGGCGGAATCGGACCGAATTTAACAGATACCCACTGGATCAATATCAAAGAAAAAAACTTGTTTAAAAATGTCTTCTGGATGCTGGAAAACGGATCCCCCAACAATCCTGCCATGCGGCCTATGATCAAAGAAGGAACCATTACCGGAAGAGATGCCGAAAAAATAGCCGCCTATATTTACCACATCAACCAGGAAACGGCACCTGTTACGCCTGCCCAAGGTGGTGCCGTTCCGCAGGGAGAACCCGTACAATGGGAAAACGGAAACCAATAAATTATTATCTCAGCATATTTAAACCATGCCATACCCCCTTTTAAAACACTGAACTTATATTGAATTTTCATTTTTGCTAAACCTTTTCAACATAGATAAATGATAAAAGGGGGTTTTTAAAAACCTAAATCCAAGCTTTGGCTGTCTTCATCAACTTATTCACTACATAGTTAATCAACTAAATTCCATAACAGGCAGTCAAGGCAGGATTTTTGCACTCACAAAAGGGTACCACAACAGATAATTAGTAAATTAGTATTATTATATTTGTTCTAAACCCATCACTCTTGAAACTGAAATTTAACAAAAGAAAATTCTTAAAGCGCTTTGCCATAACCATTATATCCATTGTGGTTTTTTTTACGCTGCTTATCCTTAGTTTAAGACTTCCGGTCGTTCAGAATTTTGTCAAGGACAGGCTGGTTGTATACTTGGAGAAAAAAATCAAAACCAAAGTAAGTCTGGAACGGGTTTACATAGGATTTCCAAACAGCCTTGTTATGGAAAATCTGTATTTAAAAGGACAGAATATCGATACGCTTTTAGCCGTTAAAAAACTGGATGTCGGACTGAACATGATGAAGCTGATCAATTCTACGGCAGATATCACCTCAGTGGATCTGGAAGGTGCCCGGGCAAATGTTGTAAGAAAGCCTGACGGAACATTCAATTTCGATTACATCCTTGATGCTTTTGCGACGAGCGATAAAGAAGAAAGCCCGTCAAAACCTTTTATTATATCCCTTGATAAAATCAATTTAAAAGATATCGGAATTACTTTTAATGACCAGCAGTCAAAGAATGATATTAATCTGTATTTCAAGTCTTTTGATACGAGGGTGAAAACTTTTGATCTCCAGAATAATTCGTACGCAGTAAGTGATATTAACCTCGATGGACTGAAATTAAAGCTTAAACAGGATCTGATAGAGGAAGTTTCAAAAAAAGTAGAGAAAAAAGTAGATTCCCTGAATAATAAAAAGCCGATGCAGCTTGGATTAAGGGGAATTAAACTGACCAATTTCAATATCGATTACGGTGATGACAATACCAAGACTTTTGCCAAAGTCCTGTTCAAAGAGTTAAGCACAAAAGTAAACAAACTTGATCTTGAAAACAATGCCTATCGTGTAGAGAATGTAGTTCTTTCAGGTGCAGATATCAATGCCAACCTTTACCTTCCGGCTCAGAATGCCAATCCTAAAGAAAACACAGAATCTGAAGTTTCAAAAAAATCTGATCAGCAGAAAGCACTGAGCTTACTGCTTGGAAAACTGGTTTTAAATGATGTGAAAGTAGCCTATAACAATATGGCAATCACCCCGACGCGTCAGGGAATGGATTTCAACCACCTGAATTTTTCCAGGATGAATGTTGAGGTAAAAGGCTTTAAAATGCAGAACAACACATTTGCAGGAACGGTGAATTCAGCGGAAATCAGGGAAGCAAGAGGCCTGGATATCCAGAAATTCAATACCGATTTTGTATACAATGAAAAGGAAGCTTATCTTAAAGACCTTTATCTTCAGACCCCGAAAACGGTTTTGCGCGATGAAGTAGTGCTGAATTATAATTCTATTGAGCAGCTAAGTTCAAACCTGGGTGCGGTAAAAATTTCAGCCAATATCAAAGATTCAAAAATAGGATTCTCTGATATTTTAAATCTTGTCCCAACCCTGCGCAATACGTCGCCTTTCAACAAATATCCGAATGCTATTCTCAATGTCAATGCGAATGTCAAAGGAAATGTCAATGACCTTCTGATCAATAATCTTAAAGTTTCCGGTTTGGACCAATTAAGGGTCGCTGCCTCAGGAAGGATCAGGAATGCCATGAATCCGGATAACCTCTATTATGATCTGAAAATCGCAGAGTTATCTTCATCTGCCAGAACCATCTTCAATCTGGTGCCGAAGAATACCATTCCTTCCAATATTTCCCTTCCTTCCCATATGAGCATTAAAGGAACGGCAAAAGGAACCACCAAAGTTGTGGATGCCAACCTGAACCTTTACTCTACCCTTGGCAACGCAGCTGTTATAGCCAAACTGGATATGCGGAGAAAAAACCGCGAGTTGTATGATGTGAAAGCAAACCTTCAGGGACTGCAGATCGGAAAAATTATTCAGAATAAAGATATCGGAACCGTCTCCGCACAGATTTATGTGAAAGGAGAAAGTTTTGATTTTAAAAATGCCAATACTGACCTCAGAGGCCATGTTGCTTCCGCCGTTTACAAAGGATACCGATATCAGAACATGAATTTAATTGGGAAAATAAGACGCGGCAACTACCATATCATTCTGAATTCAAAAGACCCGAATGCCAATTTACAGTTAACGGCTTCCGGAATCTACAATGAAAAAAATCCTACCGTAAAAATCAACGGTAATATAAATAAATTAGATCTTAATAAACTCGGGTTTTATAAAGACCCGATGATTCTGGCCGGAAAAATCGACGGTGATTTTACAAACCTGGATCCTGATAATCTAAACGGATATCTCAACCTGAAAGACTTTGCTTTTTCAGATGCCAAAGAAGTATACCCGATACAGGAAGTCAACCTGAAAGCATCTTCTACCAACGATTCTACCAATATTGTCTTCAATTCTCAGGTTGCAGATGTGGAATTGAGAGGTAAATATAAACTGACCCAGATTTTCGGGGCGTTATCACAAACAGTCAATCAATATTATCAGTTCCAGAAACCTGCAAAAAACCAGAAAATCCAGTCCGGGCAGTTCTTTACCTTTAATGCAAAAATTAAAAATGATGACCTGATCCGGAAATTCGTGCCGGAACTGAAAAGTTTTGAAACCATTAATCTGACCGGAAATTATAATGCGGATTCACAAAAAATAGAAATCGACGGACAGATCCCGCGGGTGCTGTATGGTGAAAACGCCATTGAAAATGCTATGATCCGGGTAACCAATGAAAACCGGGCATTACAGTATAACCTGAATGTAGCCGCATTGAAAAGCTCAAGTTTTGCATTAAACAAAGTGAATATCGGCGGGGATGTGGCGAACAACATCATCAATTATAACATCACCACCAAAGACGAAAAAGATGAAACGCAGTTCCTGATTGCCGGTAATGCAAAATCGCTGAACGATATTACGGAAATTTCATTAAATCCCGACGGCTTAAAATTAAACTATACGGACTGGACTGTTGGCGAAGGCAATAAAATCCAGATCAGCAGCAGGGGAATCCTGGCAGATAATTTCAGGCTTTCCAATGCAGGCAGTGAAATTTTGCTGCAGTCTGAGACCCAGTCACCGAATGCGCCCCTTAATGTTTCACTGAAAGATTTCAAGATAGAAACCATTACGGAACTGATTAAAAAAGATACCGTGCTGGCAAGAGGAACGATTAACGGGACTGCCCAGCTGCGTGACCTGACGAAAAAGATGACTTTTACATCTGACTTGAATGTTTCTGATTTAATCGTCTACGGAAGTCCGGTCGGAAACCTTGCCGTAAAGGTAAACAATACATCATCCAATCTGTTAAACGCAGATATTACCTTATCCGGAAATAATAATGATGTGAAGATTCTGGGAGATTACAACACCTCATCAAGCACCTTTGACCTGAATATGGCCATCAACCAGTTGCAGATGAAATCCGTACAGGGCTTCTCCATGAATGCCATTACCAATACGGAAGGATATATTTCCGGAAACCTGAAAATTACCGGCAACACATCACAACCGAATATTTTAGGTAAGGTAAAATTCAATGAGGTCGGACTGGAAATTGCCAAGACCGGAAGTGATTTCAGGAAACTGAACGATGATATCGACTTTACCAGCCGAGGAATTGAGTTCGATGATTTCAAAATCAATGATAAGGATGGAAATTCCCTTGTCATCGACGGGCAGGTATTGACACAGACCTACAGGGATTTTGCGTTCAATCTCGATCTTAATGCCAAAGACTTCAAAGTGGTAAATTCCGAGAAATCCAATGATGCCATGATGTACGGAATCCTTGCGATTGATGCCGGTTTACACATCAGAGGAAACCTCGATTTGCCGAAAGTAGACGGAAGACTGTCAGTTGCCGACAATACGGATTTCACTTTTGTGCTTCCCCAGTCCTCTCCTACATTGCAGGAAAGAGAAGGAATCGTTGAATTTATCGATCAGGATCAGATTGCCTTGAACAAAACCATCAAAGCGGATTCTTTAAACAGCCAGACCCGAATTAAAGGGATGGATGTCAACGTAAATATCGAATTAAGTAAAGAAGCCAAACTATCTTTATTGATTGACAAGGCGAACGGGGATTTTGTCAAAATTCAAGGTGAAGCTGAACTGACCGGAGGAATCGACCCGTCAGGAAAGACTACTCTTGTCGGAGTCTACGAAGTGGAATCGGGAAGCTATGAAATGACCGTAAGTGTATTAAAACGTAAATTCGATATCCAGAAAGGCAGCACCATTACCTGGACCGGAGAACCGACCACTGCGAATCTTGATATTACCGCAGTGTATAAGACCGAAGCGGCACCGATTGATCTGGTGGAGCAGCAGGTGAGCGGGGAAAGCTCAGGAATACTCAATCAGTTTAAGCAGAGAATCCCTTTCAATACCTTACTAAAGATGAATGGCGAGCTGCTGAAACCGGTTATTACTTTTGATATTACCACCGATGAGAAGAATAATGCCGTTTCTTCAACCGTTACGGATATCGTAGACCAGAAACTGTCTCAGCTGAGAACCCAGGAGTCTGAAATGAACAAACAGGTATTTGCTTTATTGTTGCTGAACAGGTTTATCGGGGAAAACCCGTTCCAGTCAGGAGCCGGACTTTCAGGAGAGATGATGGCCAGGCAGAGTGTGAGCAAGATTTTATCCCAGCAGCTGAATAACTTGGCTTCCGACCTGATCAAAGGTGTTGACCTTAATTTCGACCTGGAATCTTCAGAAGATTATTCTACAGGAACACAAAATACAAGAACCGACCTGAATGTCGACATCAGCAAAAAACTGCTGAATGACCGCCTTAAGGTTTCGGTAGGAAGCAATTTTGGTCTGGAGGGCGAATCCCGCCAGAATGAAAGCATGACCAATATTGCCGGCGACGTAACGGTAGATTACAGCCTTTCCAAAGACGAAAGATACATGCTCCGTGCTTACCGTAAAAATGAATATCAGGTGGCGTTACAGGGCCAGATCGTGGAAACCGGGTTAGGATTTATTATCACGCTGGATTATGATAAATTCCGGGATATTTTCCATAAATCAAAAAACAAGAAGCAGAAAGAATCTAAAAAGAACAAGCAAAACCAAGTTGTAGAATTTAAATAATGAGAAAAAATTATCAGACATATTTCAGATATATCCTTACTTTCGGAATGGCTTCGGTAACGCTTTCATGCAGCAATACCAAATACCTGAAACAAGGGCAGATGCTGTATACCGGGGCAGAGATCAATATTGAAAATGACACCATTTCCAAAAATGAGAAAAAAGATCTTAAAACTGCCTTGGAAGCTAATCTTACGCCTAAACCCAATTCATCATTTCTGGGACTGAGGCCAAAACTGTTCTTTTACAATATTGCCAAAGAGCCAAAAAAGGAAAAAGGGTTCAATTACTGGCTTAAATATAAAATAGGTGAGAAACCGGTTCTTTTAGGTGACGTCGACCGTGAGTTTAACAAGGAGATTATTGAAAACTATTCTGAAAACAAAGGGTATTTCAATGCCAGTGCCACTTATGATACGGTTTCTAAAAATAAAAAAGCCCAAGTTATTTATACGGTAAAGCCGGGCGCGAGATATCTGATCAGTAGCGTAAAGTTCCAGAAAGATTCTTCTGTGGTAAATCAGGAAATCCAGAATATTACAGAGAAAACCTTTCTGAAAAAAGGAAAGCCTTTTGACCTCGATGTGATCAAGTCTGAAAGACAAAGGATTGACAACGGTTTAAAGGAAAAAGGGTTTTACTATTTCCATCCCGATAATATTATTGTTCAGGCAGACAGTACAGTAAGCAAAAACCATACAGTGGAGCTTAATGTAAAACTAAAAGACAATACGCCTGATCTTTCTACCCAGCAGTTCAGCATTGATAAAGTAATCGTTTTCCCGAATTATAATATTCAGGACGTGAGAAAGGGGAAATACAGCGTCCCGATGGATCCGGATTCTCTTCAGAAATATGCTTACGAGGATATTTACGTCATTGACCCTCAACACAAATTCAAGCCGAAAATTTTCGACAGGGCACTGTATTTTAAACGGGGCGATCTTTATAACCGGACCAATCATAACCTTACCCTAAACCGGCTGATCAGTTTAGGCGTTTTCAAGTTCGTGAAAAATGAATTTGTGGTTTCAGATTCTCTGCAGCATAAATTTGATTCTTATTACCTGCTGACCCCAAGAGAACTTCAGTCTCTCCGCCTGGAAGCTTTGGGAAGGACCAACTCCGCCAACTATGCAGGGAGCGAACTGAATCTGAACTGGACCCACAGAAATTTCTTCAGAGGAGCGGAACAGTTTAAGGCTTCTGTTTACGGAGCTTTTGATGTACAGATCGGAGGACCGGAAAATGCTAAAAACATCTTCAGGGCCGGAACCAATGTGCAGCTTTCCATTCCGAGAATTGTGGCACCTTTCCGGTTCAATTCATCGAGTGCCTTTGTACCGAGGACCAATATTACATTAGGCTACGAGTTTCAGAACCGTACGGAATATTATACTTTAAATACATTCAGCGGTTCATTCGGTTATGTATGGAAAGAAAATGTAAGGAAGGAGCATGACCTGAAGATCCTTGATATCACCTATGTTTCTCCGGCCAATATTACGCCGTTGTATGATTCCATTTCCAGAAAAAGCGATGCGATGCGAAGGGTGGTGGAACGCCAGCTGATCTTCGGGCCGACCTATTCTTATACGTATACGAACACAATGCTGTCGAAACCTACAACCATGTATTATAAAGGGACGCTGGACCTTGCCGGAAATCTTACGGGACTGGTTACGGGGGCCAATGTAAAAAAAGATAAAGAAAAAAGTATTTTCGGAGTCCCGTTCAGCCAGTATGCCAAGATAGAAAATGATTTCAGGCTGTATCATAAATTCAGTGAAAAAACATCATTGGCCTCCCGATTGATTGCCGGTGTGGCCTATCCATACGGAAATTCAGAACATATCCCTTTTTCGAGACAGTTTTTCTCGGGAGGGAGCAACAGCGTAAGGGCTTTCAGGGCAAGAACGCTGGGCCCGGGAAGTTTTGACCCGCGGACGATCCAGGAAGGGTATTATTTTGACCAGTCCGGAGATATCAAGCTGGAATTAAATGCTGAATACCGGGCCAACCTTTATAAATTTTTAAATGTTGCGGTTTTTGCTGATGCCGGGAACGTTTGGCTTGTCAATGAAGATATTGAAAGGCCGGGTGCCAAATTTTCCAAAGAGTTTTTAAGTGAGGTAGCCGTAGGAGCCGGAGTTGGTCTGAGACTTGATTTCTCTATATTAATTTTAAGGCTCGATCTGGCAATGCCACTCCGGGTCCCTTATTATCAACGAGGTGACCGATGGGCTTTTGATAAAATTAATTTCGGGGATTCCAGCTGGAGGAGAGACAATCTTATTCTGAATATTGCGATCGGTTATCCTTTCTAAAATTGAATACATGGTAAAAAGAGCAAAATTTTTCTGGGAAACATTAAAGGAAACTTATACGCAATGGAATAAATCTTCGGCATCCAACGACTCGGCAAGCCTTGCTTATTATGCCATTTTCTCGATTCCCGGCCTGTTGATCATCATCATCTGGATTGCCGGCTATTTCTTTGGCGAAGAAGCGATCAGCGGAGAAATCAGCAAGCAGATCAGAGGGGTGATGGGTGAGGAAGCATCAAAAAGTGTTGAAGCCATGATTGCCGGCGCTTTGATTGATAAAGAGAATATCATTATGAAAGCTATTGGTATCGGCTCGCTTGTATTCGGTTCCACTACCCTTTTCTTTCAGCTCCAGCGTTCTTTAAACAGTTTATGGGATGTACAGGCAGCACCTAAGAAAGCGTTGACTAAGTTTTTACTTGACAGAGCCAATTCATTGGGAATGATCCTTATTTTAGGATTTCTACTGATGGTAACAATGATCCTTTCTAATGTGATCAGTTTTTTAAACAACTGGATCACCTCTTATTTCGGGTTTGAAACCTATCTGATTATAGAATTGATTAATTATGCTATCGGATTTGGAGTGGTAATGCTATTGTTTGCTTTAATGTTTAAAGTACTGCCGGATGTTCAGATCAGTTGGAAGCCTGTCTGGGGCGGTGCTTTCCTGACCGCCATTCTGTTTACACTGGGTAAATTTCTGTTAGGATTATACTTCGGAACTGCACAGCCTACCTCCACTTTCGGAGCTGCCGGAACCGTGATTTTGATTATGATGTGGATTAACTATTCCTGTATGCTGGTGTTCTTCGGTGCGGAATACACGAAGGTCTACGCCCTGAGGAAAGGATATAGAATTATTCCTTCAAAACACGCCAAATGGAGTGAGGCCAAAATGTATGAAGAAAGCCTGAGGGTCGAAAATAATAAATTGGTAAGCCGGAAAAATCCATAATTCCTCATTAATTATAAAAATAAAGGCCTCCATATATTCGGAGACCTTTGCTTTTACATTCTGTTTACGGTCTTTATTCCTAAAAGATACAGTAATTTTTTTATGGTTTTAGCGGTTAAGTCTGATAGGTTTAACCGCGCCTGCTTCAGGTTTTCATCCTCAAGTTTTAAAATCGGATTGCTCTGGTAAAATGAATTGTATGATTTAACCAGATCATAAAGATAGTTGGCAACCAGGGCAGGGCTCAACAGCTCTGCAGATTTTTCAACGGTCCCTTTATAATTGGAAAGCAACATGATTAATTCTTTCTCATGGGGATTGAAATTAATATCTTCAGCTTCCTTATACTGATAATCGGCTTTTCCTAATAAAGACTGGGTTCGGGCATAGGTATAAAGAATAAAAGGTCCTGTATTCCCATTAAAATCGATACTCTCTGCCGGATTAAACAGCATTTTTTTCTTAGGATCAACTTTCAGCATAAAATATTTCAATGCCGCCTGACCTATAATTTCATAGGAAATTTCCTTTTTCTCCTCCGAAAGGCTTTCAAGCTTGCCAAGCTCCTGGGTTTTCGCTTTGGCTGTTTCATGCATTTCCTGCATCAGGTCATCGGCATCAACCACCGTTCCTTCACGGGATTTCATTTTACCATTGGGTAATTCTACCATCCCATAAGACAGGTGGTACAGCTGGTCCGCCCACGCATATCCGAGTTTACCTAAAATCTTAAATAAAACCTGAAAGTGGTAATCCTGTTCATTGCCGACTGTATAAATCAGTTTTTTGATATCATTTTCTTTAAAACGTTCTACGGCAGTCCCAAGATCCTGGGTCATGTAGACAGAAGTTCCGTCTGAACGCAGCAGCAATTTCTGGTCCAGTCCTTCATCGGTAAGATCACACCATACCGAACCATCTTCTTTCTGGTACAATACTCCTTTATCCAGGCCTTCCTGTATAAGGTCTTTCCCTAAAATATAGGTATTGCTTTCATATTGAACCTGGTCAAAATTTACTCCTAATCTTTTATAGGTTTCATTAAAACCTTCGTACACCCAAGAGTTCATTTCATTCCACAGGTTCCTTACTTTCTCGTCACCGTTTTCCCAGTCCAGCAACATTTTTTGGGCTTCTTTAATCAAAGGAGCCTCTTTTTTTGCCTGTTCTTCATCAATTCCCTGATTAACCAATTCAGCAATTTCCTTTTTATATTCCTGGTCAAATTTTACGTAATAATTCCCTACAAACTTATCCCCTTTTGTTCCTGTTACATCCGGGGTTCCCCCTTTTCCAAATTTTTCCCAGGCCAGCATGGATTTGCAGATATGAATCCCGCGGTCGTTGATGATCTGGGTCTTGATAACATCATACCCTGCTTCCTTAAGAATCTCGGCTACAGAAAATCCTAATAAATTGTTTCTGATATGCCCTAAGTGAAGCGGTTTATTGGTATTCGGGGAAGAATACTCGATCATCACCGTAGCATTCTTTTTATCGATTGTATCAAAATGATCGGCTACGGACTTAAAGTTATCTATAAAAAACTGATTTTTAACTTTAACATTAAGGAAACCTTTTACCACATTGAAGCTTTCCAGCAATTCAGTCTGTTCAGTCAGCGCCTGCCCGAGCTCCACTCCTATAGTCTCCGGATTTTTCTTCAATTGTTTCACCAACGGAAAAGTAACAACGGTGAAATCGCCTTCAAATTCTGTTTTATTTTCCTGAACCTCCAGGGTAATCTCTTTCAGCTGGTAAACATTCAGAATCACTTCTGACAGCTTTTCTTCAATTATATTTTTAATATTCATGTGTGTATCGTTTTACGGACCTTCATCATCCGTTTAAAATTTTCGAAATACAAATATACAGAAATAAAAAAACCGCCCGAAGGCGGTTTTAGATATATTAATCTAAGATGCTAGATTAGTTTTGGTTCCAGAAAGGAGTGTATTGGTTTTTCGAGAATGCTTGTGCTTGAGTTACATTTGGAACATTACTAGAGTTCCCAGTATATTCAGAACTTGGATAAATAAGTCTATAAGGCTTATTAGGATAAATTGCATTATCAGCAACAGGAATATTTGGATAACCTGTCTTAAGGAAATTAATATAAGTTTCAACTTGTCTTAAATTTGCAAGAGAAGCAAATCTCTGGTATTGAATTGCGGCAATTTTATTAGGCGCTCCTGCCCAACCCACTATAGTAGCATTTAATCCATTAAGATAGTTAGTTGCTTGCGTGCTTGTCAAACCATAAAAGTTGAAAGAATCTTGTACTGCTGCCGTATAAAGTGCATCAGCTCCAAATGTAAAAATTGTTGGATACAATGTAGCAGCTTCAGCAAGCAGAAGTTTATTTTCTGCACCTAATGCTAAAAACCCATCCATTGCAGCACCTTTTTCAGCAATTGAAGCACCCGAATTAGTATCTCCCAGTTGGGTCATACGATAAATATCTACAGTATTATAGGGTGTATTAACACCATTTATAGGTGCATTACTTCCTATAAAGCCCCATCCAATAACAGATGCGAGGCTCCATTCATTACCTGTAAGCTTAGGAGCACCTTGTCTAAGACCTAATACACTAGTTGCCGGCTGAGGATTATTATTACTTGAAATACGTCTAAACAGAACTGTACCTCTTACGTCTGCTGCCGCAGAACCGTAACTGGTCCCATTTACTGAATATGCATAATATTGAGCAGCTTTATATAATCTCCATCCGTTAGTATTTAAAGCACTACCCTGAAAATTCACTGCACCATAATTACTAAACATTGGGTTAGCTGTAGACGCATTTTGATTGCTATAACCAGGATTAATAGCTACATTTCCTGTATAAAATTTATTTGCATAATTGGTAGTGGAAGCAGCTAATGTTTGAAGCTGTGCATCTACAAATGATCTTACAGTCGCATCAGTTACTTTAGATTGCCTTAAGAGAATTCTAAGCTTAACATTATTAGCAAATTGTTTCCATTTATCCATATCTCCCTGGAATATTACATCTTCAGAACCCGTAACAATGTTATCACCATTAATCCCGCTAGTTTGTGTTGCATTAATATCTGCAATAGCCTTATTAATCTCTAAAACCAGTTCTCTATAAATACTTGCGTCATCGTCATATCTTGGCGCAAGATTCTCTTGACCTTTAAAAGCTTCCGAATATGGTGCATCACCATAGAAATCCACAACATACTGCATAGTATATGCTTTTAAAATTCTTGCAATGGAAGAATGTAATGGAAGTGAAGAACCATTGTTAATAATAGTCTGTAAGTTATTTGTAGCAACATAACTGCTCGTCCAGATACCTGTACCGAAAGTATTAGAGATATCAAGAGAATATTCTCTTGTTAAAGGATTACCGAAATAAAAATTATTACCTGCCCATGTATTAGTCCATACATTCGAAAGAGAATTCATTGTACCCGCTTGAGCCGTAAAAACTAAGTTTTCAGAAGCTGTTAGAGTCTGTCTAGGTGAAATAAGCGCAGGATCAACATTATTTGGAGAAATATTGTCATCCATTTCACTACATGACGATACGAACGCTGTAAGTACAATCGATGAATATAAAAATATTTTTTTCATTTTTTATTTTATTAAAAATTAACATTTACACTAAAACCGTATGATTTTATAGAAGGATATTGTCCCACTGTAGCATAACCCTGTGCATTTCCTGTAGTGTAAGCAGATTCAGGATCAACAAAATTTCTGTTGTTATCAGAGTATTTTACAAAAGGATTTCTTGCGTGTACACCTATTGAAAGTCCTGATAAACCACTGTTTTTCAGCATATCTGAAGAAAAAGTATAAGAAAGTGCAACTTCCCTAAGTTTGAAATATGATGCAGAGACAACCTGATTTGCACCTACTGTCCCAAATTGGCTTTGATAATAGTATTCAACACCATCATATAAAGTATTTCCTGTTCCACCACTAGCATACTGATAATATACACTACTATTAGCAACATATTGGCCATTAGACAAATATGAAGAATTAGGCATAATAAAGCCTTGCTCTCTATCAAAGTTACCACTGTCTGGTAAACTACCACTAAATGCCATATTTTGAAGCAGTTCAGTTGTAATCTTGCCACCAATTCTCCAGTCAGCTGTAGCCGTAAGTTTAAAGCCTTTGTAATTTATACTGGTATTAAATCCCCAAAGATATTTAGGATTGACCGATCCTAAATTCTGTAATGTTGAAGTTACTGATGGCCTACCTGTTGTTGCATCTACTATTACTCTACCTTGATCATCTCTTACAAAATCAGTACCCATCAACTGTAGTCCTTTCATACCTTGTATGGCATAAATACCTACCAATGAAGTCCCTCCAATTGCTACCCTATCGGTATCAGGAGCTACTTCAAGTACTTCCGTTTCATACATTGTAAAATTTGCTCCAATATCCCATCTGAAATCCTGGCTTTTTAAAGCAGTTACATTGATATCAGCATCAATTCCCCTATTTCTTAATTTTCCAACATTTGTTAATAAACTTGCGATACCTGAAGCTACAGAAGTAGTTCTGTTAGTAATCATATCTGTAGTATCATCCTGATAAACAGATCCGTTAAGTAATACTCTATTGTTAAATAATCCTAAGGATAAACCAACTTCTTTTTTCGATACTTTTTCAGGTCTGATGTTTTTATCTGTCTGAGATGTTGGAGAAAGGAAACTTAAACCTCCTGTCGGTGTAAATGGAAATCCAGCACCTAGTCCAAAATAATTTCTTACGCTATAATTACTTACAGAAGAAGCATTGGCAGTACCACTGATGTTACCATATATTTTCATATAACTTAATATATTCCCTCCAAAATCAGCAAATTTAGTTGGAATAAAACTTAATCCAACTGATGGGAAGAAGTAACTTCTCTCACCTTCAGGCAGTACAGAATTCCACTCATTTCTAGCAGTAGCAGTAAGGAATAAATAATCCTTATATCCAAGATCTAAGTTAGCAAATACGGCTTGAGAATTATAAGAACCTCTTGTATTGTCGAGACTGTAAGGAGTTGTTGGATTAGCTAAATTCCAAACTTGGTATAAATTAGGAATAATTAAGCCTGATCCTCCAGCAGAAGTTGTATTATAACTAAAGTTCTGAAAATTATGCCCAATATTAAGCTTCATGTTCAAATCATCCGTGAGATTATAATTAAAGTTAACTAATAAATCTCCATAATATTTAGTCTGACTTGCATTAGACTGTGCATAAGATGATGTGATAGCTGTAGCATCAGTGACCAAAGTACTGTTCCATCCATCGTTCCATTGATTTGAGAAACTGCCAACGTACTGAAGATTTGATCTGTACAATACATCAATATTCTTATTGATTTTGTAACCAGCCGTACCGATTAAGTTTAATCGATCAGTCGTTGTATTAAATCTTACATGTTTCATGCTCCAGTAAGGATTCTGATAATAAATATTCCATGCATATGCATTATCAGGATAATCTTTCCATCTTGTAATAGGAATATCTACTGATGACATCATTAAATCTTCATACAGATTAGAATCGGTAGTATTTGTAGTTTGACGGGTATAGTTCACAATAGCATCAAAATTCCATTTACCGAATTTAGTTCCTGCTTTTAAGAATGCTGATATTCTTTTTAACTTATCATCAGGTACAACAAATTCTCTTTGAAGATGATCCAATGACATTAATAAATAACTGTTTTCATCTCCAATATTTGCAGTTACACCATTTTGATAAACAGTACCTGTTTTAAAGAAATCTTTGACATTATTTTTTCCATAAGGAGCATAAGTTGACATAATTGATGACGAATCATCCACACCAGGAGTAGCATCGTCAACATTTACGTCAATATGTCCATCTCCATCAACATCATATAATGGAATACCGTAGGGTACCATTTGACCAGCTAAAGGACCATTAAACGGTGCACCCCATGAACCATTTTCAACATTTACTTTTCCTCCATACCATCCCTGTCCGTAATTCCTTTGTCTTTCAGGTGTATTTAAAACAGATTCAAAATCAATAGATCCATTATAAGTAACTCTCATTCTTCCTTTTGCTCCTTTTTTAGTGGTAACCAAAACTACTCCGTTTACCCCATCAGAACCATAAAGAGCAGCTGCCTGAGAACCTTTAAGAATGTTCATTGATTCAATTAACTCAGGAGCTAACTGTTGAAGGGCTGCAGCTGATGAAATCACATTATCAATTACAACCAAAGCATTATTATTACCTGTAAGAGATCTTATACCTCGGATTTGAATCTTCGGCGTACCTGTTACACTGCTATTTGTATTTGTAATACTTACACCAGAAACCTTACCTTGTAATGAAAAGATTGCACTCGGGTTTGAGGCCGCAGTGATCTGATCACTGCTAATAACCTGTACAGCAGCAGTTTGAGCATCAGCCTTTTTTTGAATACCCAAGGCTCCAGTAATAACTACCTCTCCTATGTTTCCTTCTCTAGTTATCGTATCATTTCCTTTTTTCTGTGCATTTACTATCACAAAAGAAGATGATAAAACTACCAGTAGAACACTTGCTGTTAATTTCTTCATATTTAAATTGATTATTTTTTTATTATCTGCAAATATGTAAAACTTTCTTAAAATAACCAAATGTTTTGTTAAAAATATTTAATTTTACACGCTTTTATATTTTATGTCGCAATATAATTATGGATTTATTAAAAAAGTGGTCGGTTTTTTACGTTGAAGCGGGGTGTGATGAGGTAGGCAGGGGGTGCTTATGCGGGCCTGTGGTAGCTGCTGCTGTGATTTTAGATGAAAATTTTAACCAAAATTTAGTTAATGATTCTAAAAAATTAACATTTAAAACCAGACTGGGTCTGGACCACTATATTAAAGACAACGTTAAAGATTATGCCATTGCCGAACTGCCAGCTGACTTTATTGATCAGCACAACATCCTCAATGCCAGTATTCATGCCATGCACAAGGCACTTGATCAGTTAACAGTACGGCCTGAACTGATTTTGGTAGACGGTAACAAATTTCATCCTTATAATTACATCCCTCATGAATGCATTGTTAAAGGGGACTCAAAACTTCTTTCCATTGCCGCGGCTTCAATATTGGCTAAAAACTACAGGGACCGGCTAATGATTGAACTCCATGATGAGCATCCTGAATACGGATGGGATACTAATTTTGGATATGCCACAAAAAAACACCAAGAAGCCCTCATCAAATTCGGGCCGACAAAATATCACCGGCAGTCTTTCAGGTTAAAATATGATTAACAAAAGAAAAGGATAAATTAAATTGATTGTATACCTTATTATATATCCAAATAAAAAAAGAGAAGCAATCTAGCTTCTCTTTTCTGTTGATTTTATAATTAAATCATTATTTTTTCTTTTTCTGCTCCTGGTACTTCTGCTGTTCCTGAGCTTTCTCCATCATCTCCCGCATGCGTTTCTGGAACTTGCCTTCAGACTTGGGCTTTTCCTTATTGGCCTGAATCTGGGCATGGATTTTCTTTTCATCCAGAATGATATATTTAATCACCAGAATAATCAAAATATTAATCGCATTGGATACAAAATAATACCATGACAATCCGGATGCGGAAGTATTTAAGAAGAACAGGAATGTAACCGGGAAAATATACATCAGTACCTTCATATTCGGCATACCTTCCTGCTGAGGCTGCTGCATATTTCCGGAAGTCATAATGGTATAAATCAAAATTACAATGGTACAGGCAATAGCGAACACACTTAAATGATCTCCTAAGAACGGAACTTTGAACGGTAACTTAATCAAGTCGTCATAAGCGGTCAGATCCTTTGCAAACCAGAAGCCCTGACCTCTCAGATCGATAAAATTCGGGAAGAAACGGAATAAGGCGTAGAATATAGGAATCTGTACCAGTGCCGGTAAACATCCTGCCATCTGGTTGACGCCGGCTTTTCTGTAAATTTCCATAGTAGCCTGCTGCTTTTTCATTGCATCTCCATCTTTTAATCTGGCATTGGCTTCATCAATTTCGGGACGGATTACCCTCATCATTGCACTTAGCTTATGTTGTTTGTACATAATCGGTGACAGGATCAATTTAACCAAAATGGTCAGCAAGAAGATCGCCCAGCCGGCTGTTATGCCCCATGAAGCAATGAAGTTATAAATAGGAATAAAGAATCCTCTGTTCATCCATCCGATGAAAGACCAGCCCAATGGCAGAATTTCGTCAAAGTTTTTATCGTAAGATTTTAATAAAGGTAAATCCAACGGCATAAAATACCAGGTAAAATCCTGATTCAGTTCATTTCCCGTCATCTGAACAAAACCTTCGTAGTTCAGCTTTTTAAGATATTCTCCTTCTTCGATGGTTTCCTGATTTCCCTTACTTTGGGTGAACCCGCTTTTGGCTTCAATGACTGAAGTAAAGAACTGTTGTTTAACACCGATCCAGTTAAGGGTTTCCTTCTCTTCCTCCATGGTTGTTCTCCCGTCATAATCATAATCCTTATAATTATTAAAGGCATATGAGAATTCCGAATGAGACTGTTCCTGCGCCCGGCCCTTTTCCAGGCTTCTTACATTATAGTTCCAGATAAAGTCGGCTTTGTTATCAGCCGTTACTTTTGCCAGACCCTGAGTCCTTACTTTAAAATCCAATCTGTATTTGTCCAGCAGAGTATAGACAAACTGAATGACTGCCCCATTATAGTTTGCCGTCATTGTAACAGCATTTCTGTTCACTGTAGGTGAAAAAACAAGATCTCTTGTGTTGATTACTTTTCCTGTTTTATCTTTAAACTGGAAACCGTAATTGGAATTGTTTTTAGTGATCAGTAAAAGGGGAAGATCTGCTTTATCGGTTTTATGATCGTATGCTTTGTATTCTGCAAGTTCCACTTTGGAAACCTGGCCCCCTAAACCGGCGAACTCAATATTCAGCTCTTTATTAGAAAGATTGGCGGTCTGAATCGCATTGGGAGTTACATCTGGATTGATATTGCTTGCCTGAGTTGGTTTTACAGGATTTTTAGCCTGTTCAGTTTTCTGTTGCTGAGCTTTTACCTCTTCTTCCTTCGATTGCTTGTTCTGAAAATAAAACATGAAACCGAAAAGAACCAAACATAAAACCGCAAAACTAATCATTTGACTTTTATCGAGTCCGTTGTTCTGTTGCATTTTATCTTAATTAAAATTTTTACTATTTAAAGATGTATTGCAAAACGCCATACATTTTGAGTCGACAAAAATACTGTTTTTTTATCAAAACTCTATACTATAATCTGTTACTATATAATAAACTCAGGGTGATAATCATCAGCCTGAGTTTATTGTATAGACGTTATAATTTTACAATTACTTTACTTCTTTTCCGCAAGCCTTAATAAAAGCCCTGAATAACGGATGCGGCGTAGCTACCGTACTCTTGTATTCCGGGTGATACTGCACCCCGATATAGAACGGATGGTCCGGCATTTCCAGCGCTTCCACCAAACCTGTTTCCGGATTGGTTCCGGTTGCCAAGAAACCGTTCATTTCGAATTCACCGCTGTAATCACTGTTGAATTCATAGCGGTGACGGTGTCTTTCCGTAATATGCTTGGTCCCGTAGATATCGTTTAATGCAGAACCATTTTTCAGGGAACACTTCCATGCTCCGAGACGCATGGTTCCACCTTTATCCACTACATTTTTCTGTTCTTCCATTAAAGAAATCACTGCATGTTCCGTAGACGTATCAAATTCCATGGAATTGGCTTTTGAATATCCTAAAACATTTCTGGCAAATTCAATCGTCATGATCTGCATTCCCAGGCAAATTCCCAGCATCGGCACTTTATTTTCCCTTGCATATCGGGCGGTAAGAATTTTCCCTTCAATTCCCCTGTCGCCAAAGCCCGGAGCGACCAGAATGCCGTTTACTCCTGCCAGGGTTTCTTGGATGTTTTCAGTCGTTAAGTCACCACTGTATACCCATCTGATCTTTACTTCAGTCTCCAGATCGGCACCGGCATGCTTGAATGCTTCAGCAATGGAAATATAGGAATCCTGAAGGGAAATGTATTTTCCCACCAATGCAATTTCTACTGTCCTCTTCGGATTCTGGAATTTTTTAAGGAATGTTTTCCAGTCTTTCAGATCAGCCTCTTTGTCACTTTTCAGATCCAGTCCTTTTAAAACCACATCATCAAAATTCTGCTTCTGAAGGTACATCGGAACTTCATAGATCGTTTCAAGGTCTTTACATTCAATAACGTTATCCAAAGGAACGTTACAGAACTGGGCAAGCTTTGCCCTCTGGTCTTTCGGGATTTTATGTTCTGTTCTGCAGACCAAAACATCCGCCATAATCCCGCTTTCCATCAACTGACGGACAGAATGCTGGGAAGGCTTGGTCTTTAATTCCCCGCTTGACGCAAGGTAAGGCAGCAAGGTAAGGTGAATCACCATGGAATTTTTCTCACCCAGTTCCCATTTCAGCTGGCGGACCGTTTCGATATAAGGCAAAGATTCAATATCCCCTACGGTTCCTCCGATCTCCGTAATAATGATATCGTAGTTCTGTTTGGATAAGATTTTTATTCTGCGCTTGATTTCGTTGGTGATATGGGGAATGACCTGAACGGTTTTTCCAAGGAAGTCTCCTTTTCTCTCTTTTTCGATAACCGTCTGGTAGATTTTCCCTGTCGTAACATTATTGTTTTGGGAAGTGGGAGCATCAAGGTAACGCTCATAATGACCTAAATCCAGATCTGTTTCCGCACCATCTTCGGTTACATAGCATTCTCCGTGTTCATAAGGATTCAGTGTTCCCGGGTCAATATTAATATAAGGATCTAATTTCTGGATCGTTACATTAAAGCCGCGTGATTTTAGCAGAAGTCCCAGAGAAGCAGAAACGATTCCTTTCCCCAAAGATGAAGTTACACCTCCTGTCACAAAGATGTACTTTGTATTCTTTTTACTCATTAGATTAGGTTTGTGCAAAGTTATGGGAAAAAGATAGACAAAGCAATTTTTTAGATTTATCAATTTTAGAAATAGCAATTATTTTCTTAAATTTAACGAAATTTTTTATCTGTATTTAATCTTATCAAAACGCAAAAAGCCAATAGAAATAATGATTTCTGTATATAATTCAAGCCAAGGTGGCAACAGTTGCTCAGCCCTAAACTATTATTGTACACAAAAAAATAAATTACAGCTGATCAAATTCCGGTCTGTTCTATTCTGCCATCTGCAGAGTCCTGAAATCTTTGGAATTTCCTTAATCACGATCGCTTTAGGTTATTAATCTTAATGGTTCTAAAAATCATCTCCAAGACGATTGAAGAACAAAAAATCAATTATTTTCCCTTTCAGAAATAAAAACGGATGGTGAAATCACGATCAGGTCTTCCCTCTTTATTTTTTAAATATCATTATGTTGAGAATGCGAATGAATGAAAAGCAATTAAAAATCCGGCAGCAGGCATTTGCATTAACCATCTGTACCATTATATTCATGGCTGTTTACAATTTTTCCGCCTGGTATGTTTCTTCTCTAGATCAAGTGCCGTCATTCACTTTTGACTTTGAAAAATCTATTCCATTCGTACCTTTGTCGATCATTCCGTATATGGCAAGCGGGCTTTTTTTCTGCGTCGTATTTTTTTCATGTCAAAATAAAAATCAATTAAAAATATTGACATGGAGAATGCTTTTTGTAATTATTACAGCAGGCATATTTTTCATTACCGTTCCTTTACGATTTTCATTTGCAAAACCTGAAGTTTCCAATGTTATTTTGGCGCTGCCTTTTTCGTTTTTAAAAACATTTGACTCCCCTTTCAACCAATCCCCATCGTTGCATATTGCTTTTGCCTTCATATTCTGGTCAGTGTTTAAAGATCTTTCAAAGTGGCGGATTTTCTTCATGACCTGGCTGATTCTTTTGGGAATTTCAACATTGACAACTTATCAGCATCATGTGATTGATATTTTAACCGGAGCCATTCTTGCGCATATTACTTTTATAATTATTCCTTATCGTAAAAATGATCCTGAATACCGGAATTTCCGGGTGGCTAATTATTATTTCCTCTCAGGGTGTATCTTCATTTCAGCGGCTTTACTGCTCAATAAATACATCAGAACTGAGGGGTTAATCCTTTTATTACCTGCATTAGTAACGATTATTACCGGTTATCATTATCAGAAAAATAATGGATAAAAAAAACGCAATAAAATAGCCGTCTCATCATTTATCTTTATACAAAAAAAGGTTTCCAAAAACTGAAAACCTTTTTCTAAACCAAATTATATATGAAAATTATTATTGCTTGATCAGCTCAAAATATAAATTAACATCAACGTCTTTAGCTACGCCCGTTCCCGTAGGATCATATTTAATGTTATAATCCAGACGGTTTACTTTAAAGATGGCCTGGAAGCCCATTACTTCTTTTCCCTGCTGGTTTTTTGTCACCCCGCCAAAAGTTACCGGAACACTGATTTCTTTGGAGACATCTTTAATGGTCAGTTTCCCTTTTAAGGTATACATGTTATTTTTATCCTTCGTAAGAGAGCTTGACTGGAATGTCATGGAAGGAAATTTCTCTGCATCAAAGAAATCGGCACTTTTTAAATGCTTATCCCTCATTTCAACGGCTGTGTTGATAGAATTTACCTCTACTACAAAAGAAAGTTTTGCATCATCCAGACTATTGGATTTCGTTACGGCTTTTCCTTCAAATTTATCAAATCTTCCCTGCACAAAGTTGATGCCCATATGTTTGATATTGAAATTTACGGAAGAATGCATCGGGTCGGTCTGCCAAGCAGTCTGTGCAAAACCCACAATACTTAAAAGAGACAATACAAAAGTTAAGAATACTTTTTTCATTATATTTTTTTTAAATTAATTTTAAACAAATGTATGCCGATTATGATGACCTGACATTGACCTATGGTAGTTTTTACTGTTTATTTAAATTTTTTGATGCTGAGTTTTTTCATAATTTTACAGTATGGCAAAATTAAGAACAGCATATTTCTGTCAGAACTGCGGAACCCAGTACTCCCAATGGATGGGACAATGCAAAAACTGCGGAGAATGGAATACTTTGGTGGAAGAAGTCGTTGAAAAGACCTCATCCAAAACACCGCCGTTTTCAAAATCGAAGCAAAATGTCATCAATATCATTGAAGTTGAAACCAGTGAGGAACCCAGAATCAAAACCCCTTCCGAAGAACTTAACCGAGTACTGGGAGGCGGAATCGTTTTAGGTTCTGTTACTTTGATCGGGGGCGAACCGGGAATCGGCAAATCCACCCTGCTTCTTCAGTTGGCCCTTAAAATGAAGAAAAAAATCTTCTATGTTTCGGGAGAAGAAAGTGCCTCACAAATTAAAATGAGGGCTGACCGCTTAACGGATATCCAGAACCCGAACTGTTTTCTTTTTACGGAAACTTCGCTGGAAAAAATCCTTCATGAAGCCAAGAAGCTAGAACCCGATTTTGTCATTATAGATTCCATCCAGACCTTACAATCCCAGCTGATTGAAAGCTCACCGGGAACGGTTTCCCAGATCAGGGAATGTTCCAATGAAATCATTAAATACGCCAAGGAAAACAACGTTCCTGTTTTCCTAGTGGGCCACATCACCAAAGACGGGCAGATTGCGGGTCCGAAAGTACTGGAACACATGGTGGATGTTGTTCTGAACTTCGATGGCGACAGGAACCACCTGTTCCGGTTACTGAGAGCCAACAAGAACCGTTTCGGGTCTACGGCTGAGATCGGGATTTATGAAATGGTTTCCCAGGGACTGAAAGAAATTAAGAACCCGTCCGAAATTCTGATTACCAAAAAGTTTGAGGAACTTTCCGGAAATTCCGTTGCGGTAACATTAGAGGGAAACCGCCCGATGCTCCTTGAAATACAGGCACTCGTCAGTACGGCCGTCTACGGTACCCCGCAGAGGAGTTCCACCGGGTTTGATGCCAAAAGGCTGAATATGCTTTTAGCAGTTCTTGAAAAAAGAGCAGGCTTCCAGCTCGGTGCCAAAGATGTTTTCCTGAACATTACGGGGGGAATTAAAACCGATGATCCGGCACTGGATCTGGCCGTGGTTGCTTCTATCCTTTCTTCCAATGAAGACATTGCCATTTCCGAACATTACTGTTTTGCAGGGGAAATTGGTCTGAGTGGGGAAATACGCCCGATTGCACAGGCTGAGCAGAGGATTACCGAAGCAGAAAAATTGGGTTATGAAAAGATTTTCGTTTCCAATCTTAATAAAATCCCAAAGAAGAAATACGGAATAAAAATTGAAGAAGTGAGTAAAATTGAAGATTTCCACGAAAGATTATTTTAACAAATACACCAATATATTATGATGAAAACCGGTATTCTGGATTATTACGACAACCTTGCGAAAACGTATGATGAAAACCGGTTTGGGAATTCCTACGGTCAATATATCGATCGACAGGAGAAAAATTTCCTGATGTCTTTTTTCAAAGATAAAAAATATTCAAAAGTTCTTGATCTGGGATGCGGCACCGGCCGGTTGCTGGACTTTGCAACCCACGGAACAGATTTCAGTGAAGAAATGCTGAATATGGCCAGGAAAAAGAATCCCGGGAAAATTTTACTGAAAGGCGAAATTTCAAAAATTCCTTTTGATGGTGAATTTGACTGTATTTTTTGCTTCCATGTCATTATGCACCAAAATAAAAATGAAACCAGATTATTTTTAAACGAGTGCCATCGGAAATTAAGCAGGAACGGGATTCTACTCTTTGATTACCCTACAAAAAACAGACGAAAAGCCGTTTCTCCACAGGCAGACTGGCATGCCAACAACAGTTTTAATACTGCAGAAATTGCACAACTTTCAGAAGGTCAATGGAAAGTAAAGAATGCAACCGGAATTTTACTGTTCCCGGTTCATAGGATACCCAAGGGTATAAGGAAATATTTTCTTCCCCTTGATATTTTCCTGTGTAAAACGTTCATTAGAAATTGGGCTTCGTATCACATTGCAGTTCTGGAAAAGATATGAAACAGCAACTGAAAAAATGGCTGCCCCATCGCTGGAAAATGCAGCTGAAGCTCTTGCAGAGGTACCTTAGTGAACGGAAGACCAGATATGTATATTCAAAAAACTACAGCCCGGAAGATATTGGAAAACATAAAATTGAACTCAGGCAGGTCATTAAAAAAGGAGAATATCATCAGAATAAGATTCATAATTTACAGATTGTCGGAAACAAGGTTAATAATTTAATAATTAAACCCGATGAAGTATTTTCTTTCTGGAAACTAACCGGTAAACCGAGTGAAAAGAATCACTTCAGACCGGGTAGAAACCTAATCAAAAATAATATTTCAAGTGATTTCGGCGGCGGAATCTGCCAGTTTTCTTCCATTATCTATTTTTTGGCTTTACAATGCGGCTTAGATATTATTGAAAGGTTTCCGCATTCAATGGATATTTATCAGGAACATGAACGCTTCACACCTCTTGGCTCTGACTGTACCGTGGTGTATGGCTATAAAGATCTGCAGGTCCGTAACCCTTTCTCGTTTCCCATCCAGATGAAATGCTCTGTGGGCAATGAAGAACTTTCACTCAGTCTGGTATCACCCAATGAAATTGTTCTGCATACCATCGATTTCAAAAAGCATGAAACCGAAAAAGGAGTCTGGGTAGAAACCTTAAGCAATAACAAGACTTTGTTTAAAAATTTTTATATTCGTTTATGAATTATCTGGCGCATTCTTTTCTCACTTTTACTGACGGGCAGATCGTCGGTCAGTTCCTCGAAGATTTTATCCGGAACAAAGACCGGTATTCTTTCCCGAAAGATATCCAGGACGGAATCACCCTGCACCGTGCCATCGATACATTCACGGATTCCCACCCCGCCATCCATGAAGCCAAAAAAGTGTTTGCACCCCTGGTCAGGTTATACGCCGGAGCCTTTGTAGACGTGGCGATGGATTACTTTGTGGCTAATGATTTACATTTAAACTCATTACAGGGCTGGAAAGATCATTCATTGAAAGTTTACCGGGTTTTGAATGAGCATTATGAATTTTTACCTGAAAATTTCAGGAGGATGCTTGAAAAGATGGAACAGGATGACTGGCTCTACCATTACCGGCAGGACCAGAATATTAAATTCAGCATGCGGAATGTCCTGAATAAAGCAAAGTATTTAGATAAGGATATTCCTGTATTTGAAGCATTCTTAGCTCATAAAGAAGTACTTCAAAAATGCTATGATAATTTTTTTCCTGATCTGATGGAACATGCCAAAGGAATTAATACTCTTTTACAGTTGGAAAACTAAAATTGCTGAAACAAATAACGGTTGGGATAGGTCAGTTTTTCACTTTTTCTTTCTCCATTGACGATAATATGGACGATGTTCATCTGGTCGTCAAACAGATTATACAAAAAGCTTACGGCAGCTTCCACCTTTTTGGGGTTATCAACTCTTTCAGATTCCAGATAAACATTTACCGATTCGTGGTCCTCTTCATAGCCTATAAAATTTACCTTCAGAAATGTATTATTGGCCTTAAGCTTAAAGTATTCGGCAGAATAATTTTTAACTGCTTCCTGAAGCATTGTTCTAAATTTCGGATCATTAAAATGCAGTGATTTCCCGTATTTTTCATTCAGTCCGTTCTCAAGGTCGTCAAGAAAAAAGCGTCCTGTTACTTCAAAAGTTTTGGATTTCGGATTATAGTTAATCTCCACTGACCCTACATGATAAGGATGCTTTGCTTTAGCAAAAGAGCAAAGCAGCAATAAGGAAAATAACAGGAAAAGTATTTTTTTCATTTTAATAAATCAATTATTTTTTGCGGATCCTGCTTCATGTCAAAGAAAAGCAAAACAATGATCCTGTCATTGGTTTCCGTTCTGAAGAACATTCTTACATGTTTTTTACCGATTAAAAAACTTCTTGTGTTTTTTGTTGATTTTTGAAATTGCTGATAATTCCCGTTCTCAAGATCGGTTAAAATTCTTTGTATATCTTCAAGAAAAATTCTGATCTCCCGGTAAGTCCAGGTGATTTCAAGAAAAGCAATATGATCCGATAAAGTTTTCCTTGCTACTTTTGAGAATTCAACCTGCATATTTCTACGTCAATATATTTAAAGAACTCTTCTTTTGAAATAAGGTCCTCATCTTTCAAATTTGCACCATATTCTTCAATTTTTTCAAAAACATGTACAGGTAATCCTTCAACAGTTTCATATTCCGCATTGATGATTTTCACCCCTTTTAAACTTTCCAGAAGTTTTTTAATAAAGGGATAATCATCTTGGTTTTCTATTTCAATTGTAAGGTTCATCACTTTGATTTTATACAAAGTTAAAATAAATTTTGTATCATCGCATTTCGAAAAATGATTTAACAATGCAGGATTTTTTATTTTACCTCAACCTGGGCTGGGAGCATATTATTTCGCTAGATGCACTGGATCATCAGCTTTTTGTACTGGCTCTGATTGCCGTATATTCTTTTAATGACCTGAAGAAGATCTTAATTCTGGTCACGGCATTTACCATCGGGCACTCCGTTACCCTGGCTTTGAGTATTTTTGACATTGTAAGGATCAATTCTGCCTGGGTGGAATTCCTGATTCCGCTGACCATTGTTATCACTTCAATGGATAATATCCTGATGAAAAACAGAAAGCAGACGCTGATGAAAGCCAATTATTACCTGGCCCTGATTTTCGGACTGATTCATGGGATGGGGTTTGCCAACACAGCAAGGGTAATGATTGCCAAGAGTCAGAGCATCGCCGTTCCGCTTTTAGGCTTTAATATCGGTCTTGAACTTGGGCAGATTGCCATCGTTTTCGGTATTTTAATCCTCTTGTTTATTTTGCTTAAAGTTTTTAAAGTCAATCAGAAAGACTGGGTGCTTTTTGTCTCTTCAGGTGTCTTTGCCTTATCATTGAAAATGACGCTAGAAAGAATTCCTTTTTAAGGCTGAAACATTTCCGACTTTTCAACTACTTATTATTATATTTGAAAATCCTTAAACAATTTCGGTTATGAAACTAAAAGTTGCCATACTTTCCCTTTCTGTATTTGCGTATACAGGTTTCACCGCACAAAATATTCAGAACAATCCGGGCAGCAACCACGGAAACAGGTTTGAACAGCTGGGAACCATTCTTCCTACACCAAACATTTACAGAACGGCTTCCGGTGCACCGGGCCACGGCTACTGGCAGAATAAGGCGGATTACAATATCACGGCGTATCTTGATGAAGACAAGAGGAATCTGAAAGGTTCCGAAACCATTACCTATTATAACAATTCCCCGGACGATCTGGATTATATCTGGCTCCAGCTGGACGAAAACCAGCAGTCGACGGTAAAAAAAGCGGATTTCCCTTCCTCTTCTACCCTTCTGAAGGCATCCAACGATCAGCAGCTGCGCCCGACAGAAGTTCCTGTTTCAGATAACGGGTACGGCGTAAACCTTGAAAAAGTGACCGACACTTCCGGAACGTCTCTGAAATACACGGTGAATAAAACCATGATGCGTATTGACCTGCCTAAAGTCCTGAAGAAAGGAGATAAGCTGGTTTTTAAAATAGACTGGAACTACAATATCCCGAACAGGATAAAAATGGGCGGCCGCGGAGGTTATGAAAACTTTGCCGAAGACGGAAACGACCTGTATACCATGACCCAATGGTATCCGAGAATGTGCGTGTACAGCGACTTTCACGGATGGCAGAACCACCAGTTTACCGGGCGCGGAGAATTCGCCCTGGTTTTCGGAAATTTTAAAGTTTCCATGAATGTCCCGGCAGACCATGTCGTGGGCGGGACTGGAGAATGTAAAAACTACGATCAGGTTTTAACATCTGATCAGCTGGCGAGATACAACAAATCCAAAACAGCAACAGAGCCCGTTGAGATTGTGACGCTGGATGAAGCCAAAAAAGCGGAAAAGAACCATTCCAAGCAAAGAAAAACCTGGAATTTCGAAGCGAATGACGTAAGGGATTTTGCCTGGACTTCCTCCAGAAAATTCGTCTGGGACGGAATGGGTGTTACTATTCCCGAAAACAACAATAAAGTAATGGCCATGAGCTTCTATCCAAAAGAAGCATACGGGCTGTACCGAAAATATTCAACGAAAGCGGTAGCCCATACCATTAAAACCTATTCGGAATTCACGATTCCTTATCCGTATCCGGTGGCACAGTCGGTGGAAGCCGCCAACGGCATGGAATACCCGATGATCTGTTTCAACTACGGAAGAACGGAAAAAGACGGGACATATTCCGAAGGGATTAAAAACGGAATGCTGGGCGTGGTGATCCATGAAGTCGGGCACAATTTCTTCCCGATGATCATCAACTCGGACGAAAGGCAGTGGTCGTGGATGGATGAAGGGCTGAATACCTTTGTGGAATACCTCACGGAAGAACGGTGGGATAATAAATTCCCGTCAAAGCGCGGACCGGCCTGGACCATTACCGATTACATGAAGCTGCCGAAAGATCAGCTGGAACCGATCATGTCCAACTCGGAAAACATTATCCAATTCGGCCCGAATGCCTATTCAAAGCCGGCAACGGGACTGAATATCCTTCGTGAAACCATTATGGGACGCGAACTTTTTGACAAAGCGTTTAAAACCTATGCCAAAAGATGGGCGTTCAGGCATCCTGAACCTGCCGATTTTTTCAGGACGATGGAAGATGCCAGCGGTGAAGACCTGGACTGGTTCTGGAGAGGCTGGTTCTACGGGACAGATCCAGTGGATATTGCAATTGATAAAGTTACCATAGCAACACCTGACCTGAATACCGCTCCGAGAGAAGCTAAAGAAACGAAATACAAAGTAGACAAACCCCTGCAAAATGATTTTGAAGACATTTCAAAGATCAGGAACAGAAACGATAAGAATATTACTTTCTACGTAGACCAGGATAAAGAAGCACAGGATTTCTATTACCGATACGACAGAGGACAGGAAAAAGTTGACAGTAACAAAGAGTACATTTCCAAATTTGAAGGAACTGACCCTTTAACGCAAAAGGAAAAAGACAAGTTTAAAAATATAACCGCCTATCAGATTGATTTCACCAACAAAGGCGGCCTGGTGATGCCGGTGATCCTTGAGTTTACGTTTGAAGACGGAACCAAATTAACCGACAAATCTTCAGCCCAGATCTGGAGGCTGAATGAACAGAAAGTATCCAAGACCTATTACTTTGATAAAAAATTAAAGTCCATCCAGCTGGACCCGATGAGGGAAACGGCTGACATCGACACTTCAAACAATTTCTGGAGCAACGACGGCGGAAATGCACAGGTTTCCAAATTCGACCTGTTTAAACAGAAAGAAGCAGGAAACACGAGAGGTACCTCCAACGGCAAGGTCAACCCGATGCAGGCGGCAGGAAAAAAGTAACCGAAAAGTAATGTAACTTTTATATAAAAGGCACTACTTATTATTAAAAAAATCATGAAAACATTTCTGATCCTTTTAATAGTAAGCAGTGCCAATTTTTTTGCACAGAATTCCATTACACCATCCGGCGTAAAGCTTGAGTCACAGTATATAAAAGATAAAGTTTCGAACATGGTATGGTATGCCGAAAAAGACAGTGAGAAAATCGCCATCGGTAAGATTTCCACCCAAATGAAAAAAACGGATAAAAATACCTTCCTTGTCGAGACTACTGTAAAAATGAACCAAGCCCCGGAAAGCGTATGGGTAGATTCAACCTTAGTCAAAATTTCAGATTTCAGTCCGATCTACCATTCTTCTTATAATATGATGAGGGACATGCGCTTTAAATTTGAAAAAAATAAAGTCACAGGCTTTTATTTTGATAAAAAAACTCAGCAGAAACAACCTATTGACGAGCAGGTTTCCGGAGAATATTTTGACAGCAATGCCTATCCTACCCTGATCCCGTTTCTTCCCCTAAAGGAGCACTACTCTGCTGAAATATCGATCTTCGACTATAATCCGGCAGCAAAAAAAGGAATATTAAAGGCTTATCTTGAAGAGGTAAACAGCGGCGAGGTAAACGGTAAAAAAGTATGGATCGTAAAAACAACGGATGATATCCAGGACAGGAAAACGGTCGTAACCTACTTTATTGATAAAGAAACCAGAGAGGTTATCAGACAGGAAATTGATTCCGGCGATAGAAAAATGACCATGGAAACGGAAAAATAAAAGCAATAATGCATTTTCTATTAAAAGTATTCAGAATCCGGATACTTTTTTTTTAGATTTGCCCCAGATAAAAAAATGTTTTATAATCCATGAAAAAACTCAGCGCACTATTACTGTTCCTATTCTCAGTACAAAACTTCTTCACCCAGTCTTTACAGTTCTATACCGGAAAGAGAGACTTTATCCCTATTGAAATCCTGATGGAAGACGGAAGCTCCAAAAAAGGATTTGCACAGGATTTCATGCTTCCTGATGTTGCCACTTTTACCATTATGGGAAAAGGCCCGAAATATGCCAATCTGGACCGGAAAGAAGTCAAATTCAAATCCTCGAAAAGCGATACCCAGGTACAGATGATTCCGGTTTCGGATATTAAAAGCCTGATTTACACCAATGAACAGACCCAGGAACAATTCCAGTTGGATAAACGCCTTGTTAAAGAAATCAACAACGACCAGGAACTGGAACCGGAAGGAAAAGTCCTGATGCTTCCTTTGATGGAAAAAGGACCCATTAACCTTTACGGCTATAGAAGCATGATGTGCAAGGCAGATTTCGGCAATAATTTCTCAGCAGGATCTGATGGAAATGAAGACAATTGTCAGTTGACCTATGTCATGATCTATTTAAGCAAACCTAATGAAACTGTTGCCGTGGCACCGGTAGATTATCCTTCATTAACTCCTTTGGCGTTGCTTAATATGAAAACCTTATATAAAAAGTTCTACACCGCGTATGAAATTGTAGGAGCCGACTGCCCGGAATTCCTGAAAAAGGTAGACGAAGCAAGACAGGCCGATTACTTTTCCAATAAAACATTCAGAGAGAAAAAGAAAGCATCCGATACCGAAAGAAAGGCTTTGCTTAAAGGAAAAAGAGGAGCAGAAGCCTCAAGGATCAATATGAAATACAGATCCGAAATATACACGGATATTTATAAAAAGCTGATTGAGGATTATAAGGAATCTTGTGTATCGCACCTTTAACCCTAAAGTAAAAGATAAATTTAAAAAGCTGAATTCACCAAAAAGCGGCCAGATCATGTCGATCATTCTTTAATTTAACCTGAAGGCAGAACAAAACTGACTGATAAAAGTTGTTCCCAAAATCAGCCTAATGCAGACAGCAGAAAAAAACTGAAATAAATAATTTAAAAAAGTATCTCCAATTGAGGTGCTTTTTTTTAGATTTACCTCCAAACTTTTAACTATTTAACTTATGAAAAAATTATTTATTCTGATTCTGGGCTTTTTTTTCGCTCAATCATTTGGTCAGGGCCTGGATATTACCGTAGGGAAAAGACCTTATGTGAAAGCAGACCTTTTAATGGAAAACGGACAAACTAAACATGGGTATTTAAAAGACTTTCTTATCCCGAAATTTGTTGAAAGCGGTATCGCCAACAGTTTTAAAAGAGTCGAAAGTCTTTATCATTATGATACGAAAATATTTAAATTTAAAAGCAATCAGGATGAAGATGCTCAGGAAATCCCGCTCACTGAAATTAAATCGATTATTATAGTGGATGAAGATGATTCCGACACCACAAGGTTTGATAAAATGAAACTTAAGACCATCAACTCAAAATATGAGATTGAAGATTTGGATCTTACAGTGATGCTTCCGCTGCAGTCCGAAGGTAAAATAAATCTTTACGGATTTTCGGTTCTGCTCTTTATGGGAAGGTCCTATTATAGTTCGTTCTTTTTCCCTTACATTAAAAAGCCGAATGAAGAATATGCCTATGTAGTTCTTGATTATGATAATATGGGTTTATTCAATAGCGGTAAAATAAAAGGGAAATTTAAAAAAGCTTTTGAAGCAGTCACTTCTGATTGCACAATGTATCAGCCCCATTTAAATAGTGCCGTTGAAAAACTGATGGATAAAAAAATGATGAAAGAATCCAATAAAGAAAGATTTGACAAAAAGAAAGAAGCGAAGAAAAGCATAAAAGATAAAGAGATGGAACTTCAGATACTCCAGAAAATCGATAATGATTACAATATTAAACCTTATATAGATCTTATTGAAGAGTACGGAAGCCTATGCCCCTAAAAATATTGAATCATCTCATTTCCCTGAGATGATTTTTTTCTGCCAAAATTTCACATCATCCCCTAAAAATTCTGCCATTTCAGACAAAGACCGGTGATGGCATACATTTAGCCAATTACAACACAGAATAATTAAAAAATTAAATATATTATGTCAGTAAACTTTAAACCATTAGCAGACAGAGTTCTGATCGAGCCGATCGCTGCAGAAACTAAAACAGCTTCAGGTATTATTATCCCGGACACCGCAAAAGAAAAACCACAGGAAGGTACCGTGGTAGCTGCCGGTCCCGGTAAAAAAGATGAGCCTACCACTGTGAAAGTAGGTGACAAAGTTCTTTACGGAAAGTACTCAGGTTCCGAATTAAAATTGGACGGAAAAGATTATTTAATTGTAAAAGAGGGAGATCTTCTTGGGATTATCGGGTAATAACCTGTACGTTGTACAATGTAAAAGGTACAATGTGTTAATGGCTGATAAAAATAAATATTAAAAAAGTAAATCAAGTACTTTGTACAGGGTACATCGTACATTAATACAACAAACAATGGCAAAAGAAATAAAATTCGATATTGAGTCTAGAGACGCTTTAAAAAGAGGGGTTGATGCATTGGCAAATGCAGTAAAAGTTACGTTGGGACCAAAAGGGAGAAACGTAGTAATTGAAAAATCTTTTGGGGCTCCTCACGTAACGAAGGACGGGGTTTCCGTAGCAAAAGAAATCGAACTTGAAGACAGAGTAGAAAACATGGGAGCCCAGATGGTAAAAGAAGTGGCTTCCAAAACCAATGATATCGCAGGAGATGGTACTACTACCGCTACGGTTCTGGCACAGGCAATCGTAAGAGAAGGCCTTAAGAACGTTGCGGCAGGGGCAAACCCAATGGACTTGAAAAGAGGGATCGACAAAGCTGTAACCGCAGTGGTGGCTAACCTTAAAGAACAGTCTAAAGAAGTGGGAGATTCTACGGAAATGGTAAAGCAGGTAGCTTCCGTTTCTGCAAACAACGACGAAACCATCGGATCTCTGATCGCTGAAGCGTTCGGAAAAGTAGGTAAAGAAGGGGTAATCACGGTAGAAGAAGCAAAAGGGATCGATACAACGGTAGACGTTGTAGAAGGGATGCAGTTTGACAGAGGATACCAGTCGCCTTACTTCGTGACCAACCCTGAGAAAATGCTGACTGAGCTTGATAACCCATATATCCTTTTGGTAGAGAAGAAAATCTCTTCCATGAAAGAATTGCTTCCGGTTCTTGAGCCGATTGCACAGGGAGGGAAGGCTTTATTAATCATCTCTGAAGAAGTGGATGGTGAAGCATTGGCAACTTTGGTAGTAAACAAGTTGAGAGGTTCTCTGAAAATTGCTGCTGTGAAGGCTCCGGGATTTGGCGACAGAAGAAAAGCCATGCTGGAAGATATTGCCATCCTGACCGGCGGACAGGTAATTTCCGAAGAGCAGGGTATCACCATGGAAAACATTACCATGGATATGCTGGGAACGGCTGAAAAAGTGTCTATCGATAAAGATAACACAACCATTGTAAACGGTGGTGGTGAAGAAAGCAAGATCAAAGGAAGAGTAAACCAGATCAAAGCGCAGATGGAAACAACCACTTCTGACTATGACAGAGAAAAACTTCAGGAAAGGCTGGCTAAATTGGCCGGAGGTGTTGCCGTACTATACGTAGGGGCTGCTTCTGAAGTAGAAATGAAGGAGAAAAAAGACAGAGTGGATGATGCATTAAACGCTACGAGAGCAGCCGTTGAAGAAGGGATCGTTGCCGGTGGTGGTGTTGCTTTTGTAAGAGCAATCTCTGCTTTGGCTAATCTTGAAGGCATCAATGCAGACGAAACAACAGGGATCAAAATCGTGAAAAGAGCGATTGAAGAGCCGTTGAGACAAATTGTTGCCAATGCAGGCGGAGAAGGTTCTGTAATCGTTGCTAAAGTTGCTGAAGGCAGCGGAGACTTCGGATACAACGCTAAAACTGACGAGTATGTCAACATGCTTGAAGCAGGAATCATTGACCCTACGAAAGTAACCAGAGTGGCCCTTGAAAATGCAGCTTCTGTTTCAGGAATGTTATTGACCACTGAATGTGTCATCACTGAAGTGAAAAAAGACGAACCAGCCATGCCAATGGGTGGCGGAATGCCGGGAATGATGTAACAGCGTGTCGCTGAGACCATTTAATATACTAACCGCTCTATTTTTATAGGGCGGTTTTGTTTTCTTTTCATTTTACTATATTGCAAAAAATAATAAACATGGAATTATTTAAAATACAACAGAAACAAATAGATAATCTATGAATAAAATACTTACCATTTTAATCTTAATGATTTTAAGCATAAAACTAAATGCCCAAGGCAAGCCATCGTATCCACAACCAAAAGATGGTTTCAAAAGAGTTGATTTACTTCTCCCCAAAATAGAAAATTCAAAAGACTATAAAGTACAGGTTAAATTTTCATTTGAAGCAACAGCTAGAGAATGTTCAGACGCAAGTTTCAGTTTTAATAGAAAAAATTTAAAAGAAGAATATGGAATTCAGCAAGGTTCAAGATATCCCTATTATGTTATAGAAAATGATGCAGCAGAAATTTTTGAAGGAATGAATTCTGACTGTAAAAGCGATAAAAAAGTAAAACGGAAAATTATAAGCAGCCAAGATATTTTCATTGAATATCAGAGTTATTACGCAAGACCATTTTATATTCCCGAATCTTGGTCAGTTGAATATAGAATATGGAAAGGAGAAGATAAATACATTACTGTAAAAAATTGATTTTTTCGGTAATATAGTTCGCTTGCAGAAATACTAACCATTACTATTTTTAAATTATTTTATTATGAAAAATGTTTTACTTATTCTCTATTTATCATTCTTTTCATGGAGCTGTGCCCAAAACTCAGAATCTAAAAATAAACCGAATTCTAACGAAGAAGAATTTACTGAAATTATAAATTTTGAGGATTATGATATTTCTATGCTGAGATTAATTGTTACTCCGGAAAAATATCATAATAAAACTGTCCAAATTATTGGATACTTAAATCTTGAGTTTGAAGGAAATGCAATTTATTTTCATCAGGAAGATTACGAAAAGGGATCATCAAGAAATGGAATGTGGGTTGATTTCAGTGAGGATTTAGTTCATAAAATAGATTTGAAAAAATATAATAAGAAATACGTAATTATAGTAGGAAAATTTGATATGAATTCAAAGGGACACATGGGAATGTTTGGAGGCTCAATCAAAAACATATCCCGGCTTGATGAATGGAATTAAAAAATACTGACATAATATTTTCCCGATCTCGCGGATTTGTAATCCGTGAGAATCATATTACTTCAAATCCAACAGTTCCGACAAAGAAACTTCCAAAGCATTAGCCAATTCCAACAAAGTATAAAGCGTAGGATTAACCTTACCGTTTTCCAATTTTTCAATGGCCTGACGGTCTTTATTGCAGGCACGGGCAAGATCAGATTGGCTCCAGCCCTTTTGTCCACGCAGCATGATAATACGTTTACCTAATTCTATCTTTAACTGATCTTTAGTCATGAATAAAATAACTTCTGATTAGTCGGCATATCAATTACCTGTTGAAACCAATAATTCCCGAATATCCACTTTCAGAAATTTAGATATTTCATAAAGCGTTTCAACAGAAGGCTGGACTTCATTGGTACACCAACGCGAAATAGTTGATTCGGTCTTCCCTAAATGACCAGCTAAATCCTTACTGGTTTTATTTTTTTCCGCTAAGACAGATTTTATTCTATTTAAATTTATTTTCGACACAGTGCACAATTATTAACTTCTCCTACAAATATCGTAAAAATCTAAAGAACTGAAAATCACGCATAAATAGTAAATAATTATAATTTACTGCGTTATTATTTGCATTATAGTATTATTAATTATATTTTTACATCAATAAATAATAATGGAGCAAGAAAAAAAATTTCAGCATAAGAAAGACCGGCATTTGAAAGTGTATGGAAAATACGCTGATCGTATTAATTCCTGCCGTCCTAACATACTTCCAGAAATACGGCTATGCGGAAAATGGCTGAAGGATATCGGCTTTGAGCACGGACAGACCATTAAAGTGCAACAGAGAAAAAATAAAATAACCATTACTCTCGATCATCAGAAAAAAGAGTACTGATTTTATCAGCATCTGAATGTGATAATCATTTCATTACAAACAGAAGTGTTTGTAAGTTACGGAGTCCTCTAGTAGTCTCAAACAACATGCGGGGAATTTTCGGAGAAGTCATGTGGTTACAAACAGGGGTGTTTCTAACTTCCGGAGCCCTCCGGTAGTCTCAAACAACTTGCGGGAAACTTCCGGAGGCGTCATTTGGTTACAAACAATGCTGTTGGGAACTTCCGGAGACCTCCGGTGGTCTCAAACAACTTGCGCAAGACCTCCTGTAATCGCATTTGATCATAAACACACCTGTTTGTAATCTCCTGCAAATGCATTTAGTCATAATCATACTTGTTTGTAACCTTCTGCAATGGCAGGGAACCCTCATGGCGCGACTTTACAATCCGTATTATCCAATACAAACCACACAGCTAAAGAGCGATTTTTCACTTTAAAACTAATTGATGTCACATATCTTACAATCCGCAACTTTTCTCTATCTTTAAAATAAATTTTCCTGCTGAATTTCTATATAAAAAATCTCCGGGATCTTAAAAAAACATCAAGTAAACCAAATCTTAATACCATTGAAAACTAAATTATTACTCTTTTCGCTTTTCGGCTCATGGTTAACGCATGCACAAACCCTCACATTTCAAGATCTTTCTAATATGCATACCGGCAGAGGTGCCATAAACAGTGTTATTGTAGATGATAATATTTATGTAAGCAATGGATATAAGGAAACCGATGGTAATGCCAATTATATTGAGAAATACAGCTTCAAAGATAACCGTTGGAGTATGATCAATTCTACTCTGGTTCCTGAAAAATTTGCCAATTCGGAGACGGATCGTAATAAAATTTATATTTTTAACGGATCAGAAAATAATCGGCTTGAGATTTTAGATCTTGCGGCTCATACTGTAACCCATGGAGCTGTTAATCCTTTTTATGCCGAAGGCGCAGGCTCTGCCATACACCATGGTAAAATATATGTGTTTGGAGGCAGCGGATTAAACGGAGCCGCAAAGACTGTATTTTCTGATCAATTTCAGTATTACGATATTGCTTCGGACACCTGGAATTCATTACCCGATATGCCGACAGCCAAAGAAACAAGAGGTAAAATTGTTAATGATAAGCTTTATGTAATCGGCGGTTTCAACGGTACTTCTTCTAATCTGATCAACGTTTATGACCTTAATACCAATCTTTGGACTGACCAATATATGATGCCTGTGGGTGTTTCGGGACATTCCTTAGCGGTATCCGGGGATAAGATTTTTATTGTGGGCGGTTATGATGATCAAACCTTTTTGGCCTATTTTGACACCACCACCAAAACATTACATCAGCTCTCATCCAATATGATTCCCCGAAGGCATTCAGCAGCGGAAGTACATGACCATAAATTATACATTATCGGGGGAAGTACCACTTCTATTACGGCCTCTGCCATTAAAAGCATACAAGTTGCAGACATTAGCGAAAGTGTACTTTCCGCCAATAAAACCAGTGAAGATCAGGCTAAAACAAAGGTCTATACCAATGCACACAGAGACGGTTTTATCATCAGTAATAAAAATAACAGCAATCAGTTTGAATACACTGTATTTTCATTAGAGGGGAAACCAATCGGTAAAGGTTTTGCCCATTATAATAAAAATATAGATTTATCAAAAGTACCGCGTGGAACTTATATTTTTAGCTATAAAAATGAAAAAGGACTTTTGCAACAGGTTAGAATTATAAGATAACCATCTTATCCTGTGGTAAATTTACAATCCATGATGTAACATCACCAGTTCAGGCAGAGAAAGAAACTTCACAATGTTGGCCAATACAAGCAAGGTATAAGCGTAGGATTCACTTTTCCAGTTTCCAGTTTTTCAATGGACTGACTGTCTTTGTTACAAGGGCAGATCAGACTGGCTCCAGCCATTTTGCTCACGCAGCATCACAATATGCTTCCCTGATTTTATCTTTAACTGATCTTCTTGTCATGAAGTAAATACCTTCTGACTGGTCGGCATATCAATACCTGTAGACACCAATAACTTCCGGATATCCACTTTCAGAAACTTCAATATTTCATAAAGCGTTTCAACATACGGCTGGACTTCATTAGTACACCAACGTGAAATGACTGAACAAAGTGACCACAAAAAAGGTTGTTGGCAACTTCCAGAGTACTTTGTTGATTTAAGACAACATGATAAATAAGACTTTATTAATTCATCTGAATAAAAATTAATAAATTCGTTACTGTCTTTTTTGAACGAAACTAAAACCACTCAATTCATGTTTGAATTATACCGTTACCGCAATCGCATTGTTATTCTTCTCAGGTTGTAAACAAAATGGTACAAAATACAGTGCAGGCCAGGAATGGAAATACAAAACCCGCCCTGGCGAGGAAAACTCTACCCTGAAAATTTTAAAAGTTGAAGAATATGCTAAAACCGGGAAAGTGGTTCATATTTCAATCAGCGGCTTAAAGATTAAAAATCCTAAAAGTCCAGAAGGTTTTGCTCAAAATCTCAGTCATATCCCTGTTTCTGAAGAAGCTTTAGACAAAAGTGTTACCAGACTACAAAATGAAAACAGCAAAGCCCCCGATACTCTTGAACTTGATGGCTATTCTTATTGGAAAAAAGAGTTCGACAAAGGTAAGGCTGGAATATTTACTATTCCTGTGGTTGAGATTATAGATTCTATGGAAGAGACTATTGTTTCCGGAAACGTCGGTGAGTAAACTTTCCAAATATCTGAATCTAATCTAAATCATTATGTAAGTCTTCAAAATAGATCTGTTTTCATTATTTTTACCCTACAAAAGAAACAGGCATGAAGAACCTAGAAGCAAAAATAGATGAAGCCTTCAGGGAGACCATTCTCCTTCCGAGGGAAACCACGGTTACCAATTTCCTGGCTGATGTGCTAAGTTCGAAATACCAATTCCGGGAAGATGACCGGAAAATTGAAGTCATCAGCCTGTATTATTATGCTGCCAGCCCGCTAAGCTTTTTATTTGCCCTGCCGAATTATGAATATTATTCCCCGGACAAAACCGTCCTAATGGCAGAACTCCATGTAAAAGAACATGGGTTTGAAGATTATACCTATACCGATGTTCAGGAATTGTGCAAAAAAGTGCTGGATGAAAATGACATCAATTATGCTGCCCATGCCGATGAGAACGGCCTGCCGGACCTGTCCAATTACTGGGAAAACCAGTCCGGACTGGAAATTGATTTCTTAACAAAATGCTGGAAAAAAGCCAAAGAGCAGACCCGCTCCAAAACACTCGGGTTTTTAGAATCCTCAGATCCCGGAGGCGGACTGTATGATCTGGATAACTGCTATGACCTTCCTTTTGAGATCGGGCTGGATGAATACCTGCAGTCTCACGGTTTCAATTTTGAAAAGGAGCTGTAGGCTTTTCATCACCGGGAAATCTTTAATTTTAAAAATAAAAAAAATGAATCCGACCGCACAGCAATACCTATCCGGGCTGAAAAAAGCCTATTATGAAAACGAGGCAGAAGAATCCTGGGTTCACTTTGAAAAGATCAGGCACGGCGCAGCAGAAGAAAATATTAAAAAACTTACCGGGTTATATCCTGACATTCCGGACGCGCTGGTCAGCCTGCTGAATTACGTTGATGGAACTTACTGGCGGGAATATGAAGGCGAAAAAATTGCTTTTTATATTCTCGGCTCTGATATGGAAGAATATCCCTATTACCTCCTGTCCTCCGCAGAAATGATTGAAAACCATTATATAGCCGTTAAATATTATTCGGATTATATCGAACGGAAATATGAGGAAGTGGAGATCGATGAAAAAATCACCGATACAGCAAAAGATCTTAAATGGCTCCACTTTTCAGACTGCATGAACAACGGCGGGACCTCGCAGCTGTTCATCGATTTCAGTCCTTCAGAGAAAGGCACCAAAGGACAGATCGTAAGGTTTTTACATGATCCTGATGAGTTCAGCGTCATTGCCGACAGCTTTGAAGATTATTTACAGATGCTGATGGATAAAGACTACGACTTTATTAATGAAGATCTGCTGGAATAAAAAATTAAGGCTGGTCCGGAAGGACAAATAGGAATTGAAATCCTTAGCCGGATAAATTTGTCACAAAAGGTCACAGTAAAAAAACACAGAATGGATTTTAAAAGCATCGCTGAAGAAATAAGCAGTCTGAAAAATGCAGATCTCGAACTCAGAGACCGGCTTATAAAAAGCGGAAAACTGGGAGAAGGGTATGATGAAGCAATGAAAAAGCGGCATACCCGGAATGCAGAAATATTAGACGGCATTATTGACCGCATCGGTTATCCTACGGCCGATAAGGTAGGTGAAGAAGCCGTTGAAGCGGCCTGGCTGGTCATCCAGCATTCCATCAACCATCCCTGCTTTATGAAAAAATGCGCGAAGCTGCTGGCAGCTGCGGTAGACGAAAATAAAGCCGAAAAACTCAGTTTGGCTTACCTTACTGACAGAATTGCAGTATTTGAAGGGAAACCTCAGCAGTACGGTACCCAGTTTGACTGGGATGAAAACGGCTTATTAAGCCCAAACTTTTACGACAGCCTGAACCAAGTAAATGAACGAAGAAAATCTGTAGGGCTTAACACGCTTGAGGAGCAGACCGCTATTATAAGGAAACTGGCACAGGAGGAAAACCAACAACCTCCGAAAGATCCTGAAAAAAGAAAAAAGGAAATGGAAGCCTGGAAAAAAGCCGTAGGCTGGACTCAATAAAACTTTGTTATCAGGATCAGCAAAAAGATATTGCTTTTTACTGTATTCAGATATTTAAACATCTGCATCAAACATCAATAAACCAATAATATAATCCGCCTGAAAGTTTTTCTGAGCGGATTTCTTTTATTTAACGGAATTCAATTAAAATATTGCGGCCGGTGCCGTTGTGTTGTTCAGTTTCTTCTGGAGATCCGTCTTTTTGCCCTTTGAGAAATCATAGTTGAAACCTAAGACGAACATCGATCTGTTATTCATGATCCGGTTCACACGGCTGTAATCTACCAGACTTTCCGGTAAGCTTTTGGTCTTATATTCTGAAGGCATCCCGATCCAGTACATGCCGGCCGTCAAAGTCCATTCTTTCTTTTTATAGCTGGCAAAAATATGGTTCTGGTTTTCATTGGTGGTTAAAAAAGCGCCGTTTAGGGTGTACACCGGAATATTCAGCTGATACTGCAGGCTGAACGATTTATATTCCGATGACAGGACAAGATTATTGGCCAAGTAATTATTCTTAATCAAAGCACCACTGCTTGTTCTGATGGTTTCCGTGGCCGGCGTCAGATTAAGTTTGGCCACAAGAAGGCTGTTCCCGAAAGGTTTATAGGAACCTGACAGCTGTACCCCGAACTGCTGTGAATTTCTGGCATTTTCATACGTCAGGGCATACCCGAAGTTTTCATCTGAAACATAATACTGATTGATGGTCCGGTCCGTATATTTGTAAAATACATTGGCATTAAAATCAAAATATTTATTATTGAATGAATAAATGAAATTATTGGCAAATACCTGCTGGGATTTTAAAAACGGGTTTCCTTTCTGCACGATATTCGGAGCCATCTGTACAATATTGCTGCTTAATGCAGCGCTCCACGGGCTTACTGGCCGGTAACTGCTCGTTAAACGGAGACTCTGATTGTCTTTAAGCTGATAACCCAGGATAACTTTCGGCGTAAAAGACCACTGATCAAAAGTATTTTCCGCACTTTTATTGTGGATGTTTGTAAGGCCGGCTCCCACTCTGTAACTGAATTTATTGATCTTTCCTGAAAATTCGGTGTAAAAATACTGCTCCAGATAATTCACGCTGTACTCTGAAAAACCGGCCAGGTTCTGAAGGTCATTGGAGATATTGGTATTGGAAACCCTGTATCCCGAGGCCAGTTTCCCGGCTTCAAAAGTATGGGTATGGGCCAGTTCACCGACAATCCCGGTCTGCATGGTTTCAAGGTTCATGTCATTATCAAAAACCGGGGCTCCTGAAGAAATCACCCATTCTTTCGCCAGTTCTGTCGTATTGGTTTTAAAGCTTGAGCCGACGATATTGATGCTGAACTCATCACTCTTACCCATATTTTTAGAAAAATATAAGTCTAAAGTCGGTGTCGTATAACCGGAAGATCCGTTTTTCAGCATGGCATGTTCCTCGGTCAGGGTATCATTTGTAAAAATACTCTGTCCATTTCCTTTGATAAAACTTGTGAAGATATCCATATCCATTTTCGCCTGAAAAGCATAATGGTCCGGGACCATCCTTGTGTACCGCAAGGCAATATTCTGGGAAGTATACCCGAAATGGTCTGTCTTGTTTTCATCTGTCCGGTAATGACTGCCTTCTAACTGATAATCATAGATACTGTGTACTTTCCTGTTATCGTAATCCCTTAAATTAATCGAATATTCCAGTCCGAGATTATTTTTCCCTTTGGTAAAACTGGCATATGTCGTTCCGTTCACAAAGCCCGTGTTCAGGGCAGAACTCACATCAGTACCAAAAACATAGCCCGTTTCGGCAGAACGCGTAATCAGGTTTACGACAACATCCGCTCTTGTGGCCCATCTCGCCGGAGGAATATCGTAATACTCCACTTTTACCACTTCAGAAGGAGCAACGCTGCGCATTTGCATATCGGTGGCTTCAATCCCGTTGATTAAAAATAATGTGGTTCCGCCTTTTGTACTCTTCAGGATATTCCCGACCGGATCTATCTGCAGTTCCGGTAAGGTCTGCAGCAAGTCCCGGGCAAAGCGGGCTTTTTCCAGGGCTTCTTGATCAAAAGTATATACTGCTTTGTCTGTAAACTGTTTTTTGCGCTGGGCTTTTAAAATAACTTCCTGAATCTCCGAAGTCCTGGTTTTTCCAATGGTATCGTTCTTTACATTTTCCTGAGAGAGTACAAAAATTCCACAAAGGAAAAGCACGGAACCTATCGTTTTTTTCATATCCGAAAATTGAATAATATAAATAATGACAGGCCATAAGCGGCATTCATTACATTCCTCCTACACTAAAAGTCCGGTCTAATTATAAACAACTCATAAACAGATACTTATTTTTTTTCACCATAAAGTGTATTTCAGTGATTTTCTGCCCGTTTTTTGCTTTTACCAAAATAACATCAAACCATAAAAATTTTTAATCATGAAAAAATACTTTATTCTCATTTCGTATTCTGTTTTTTCAGCGCTGCATGCCCAGGAAGCACCTGCTCCGCCAACAGAAAAAATGAACATCATTAAAACGAATGTTACGGCCTATGCATTTAGGAATATCAATCTTTCTTATGAAAGGGCTTTTACACAATGGTTCTCCGTCAATATGGGCTTCGGCGCCATACCGGAAGGAAAAGTCCCCTTCATCAATTCTTTTTTGAGCGATGAAGATGAACAGAGGTTTCAGAACCTTGAAGCAAAAGTTTTCAATTTTACCATTGAACCGAGATTCTATCTCGGCGCAGGCTATGGAAAAGGATTTTATATCGCGCCATACTACCGGTACTCTAAGATAACATCCAATACCTTTGATTTTTATTATGATTATACGTTCAGCGGAACCACTTTCCAGATCCCTCTGAAGGGCAACGGGAACACCAACGGGAACAGCGGCGGGGTCATGGTCGGGGTACAGTTTTTTCTGACTCCGAGCCGGAATTTAGTCCTGGACCTATGGATTGCCGGAGCGCATTACGGAGCCGGGAAAGGGGATTTCACCATGACCAGCGATATCGTGCTGACTCCTGAAATGCAGGCCCAGCTGAAACGTGAAATAGAAGACCTGGATGTCCCTTATATCAATTATACCGTAGAAACCAATACCAACGGAGCAAGGGTAATGATTGACGGCCCGTGGATCGGCTTCAGAAGTGGCCTATCTCTGGGGTATAGATTTTGAAAAGTTTTATTTGAATATTTTTTGAAACCGTTCTATCTTAGAGCGGTTTTATTTTGCCTGTTATCTACAGTAAGATCATATTTTTCAGGATAAATAAGACCATACTATCTTATCATTAAAAAACTGTTGTTCCTCTATGAATTCATCACAAATTACCACTGCCCAAAGAATCAAGGCCATCGTTGGCGGATCCATCGGGAATCTTGTAGAATGGTATGACTGGTATGCTTATGCAGCCTTTGCCATTTACTTTTCCAATTCATTTTTCCCGGATTCGGATATGACAGCCCAGCTTCTGAATACGGCAGGAATTTTTGCAGTCGGTTTTCTGATGCGTCCGGTCGGAGGCTGGCTTTTCGGGAGCATCGCAGACCGGGTAGGAAGGAAAAAAGCAATGACCCTTTCGGTTTTGCTGATGTCTTTCGGTTCTTTACTGATTGCCCTAACCCCTACTTATCAGAGCATTGGCGTCTTGGCCCCATTGCTTTTACTGGCCGCCAGATTATTGCAGGGTTTAAGCATAGGCGGAGAATACGGAGTGTCTGCCACGTATCTCAGCGAAATGGCTACGGCGGAACGGAGAGGATTTTATTCCAGCTTTCAGTATGTCACCCTGATCGGCGGACAGCTGATCGCTTTGGGAATTCAGCTGATCCTACAAAAATTAGTATTGACGGAAGCCCAGCTTGAAGACTGGGGATGGAGGATCCCTTTCGCATTCGGGGCTGTGCTCTCTGTAATCGCTCTGTATTTAAGGGCCAACCTCCATGAAACTGAAGCCTTTGAAAATAAAAAAGACGACAACGAAAAGAAAAAAGGATCGGTTCATGAACTGCTGAAGCATCCTAAAGCTTTACTTACTGTTGTCGGTCTCACATTGGGAGGTACCCTGGCCTTCTATACTTATACTACGTATATGCAGAAATTCCTGGTGAATACCGTTCATCTGACCAAAGAAGAATCTACCCTGCTCTCTTTCATCTCACTCTTTATTTTTGCCTGCCTGCAGCCTGTTTTCGGTGCGTTATCGGACAAAATAGGGAGAAGGCCCCTGTTATTGGCCTTCGGAATCCTGGGTACGGTATTCACCTATCCTTTACTGACTGCCTTAAGCACAACGACTTCAATAGGGATGGCTTTTCTACTACTGATGGCAGCCCTGATTATCGTGAGCGGCTATACTTCCATCAATGCAGTGGTAAAAGCTGAGCTTTTCCCTGCCGAAGTACGGGCACTCGGTGTAGGATTACCCTATGCCTTAACGGTCGCTATCTTCGGAGGAACGGCAGAATATATTGCGCTTTGGTGCAAACAGGCCCATGTAGAACATTATTTTTACTGGTATATTACCGCCTGCATCTTCTTTTCATTCATCGTATACTCAACAATGAAAGACACTAAAAAAACGTCTGAACTGGATAAGGATTAATAATAGGCGAAAAAAACGCGCGGCTCAGAAATCTGAGCCGCGCGTTCTATTTTTTAATGATAAGCCTGCTTGAATTTTGCAATGATATTGTCCAGATTATGTCGCTGAACATATACACTCTTAACATCCTCGTATCTTGGTGATTTGTAGAATACTTCATGGAAATCCATACTTCCGTTCCCTACTTTTACCACTTTCTGTACTTCAATATTCAACTTTCCGAGTTCATCTTTAAAAACCTGAAATTCATCTTGTATATTCTTCATCTATATTTTTGGATTTTAATTAACACTATAATCATCAAACATCTTACCAATTTCCGGCAGTATAGCCTGATTTCACAATAAAGGTAATAAATCTATTTATACAAATATAACATTATGTTAACATTTGAGTAATATTAATATCAAATTCCGTGCAACTTTTCAATAGATACGGATTTTTTTTGAATTTTAAAATGATTAAAAACTCACCACATAAAGAAAAACAGATAAATCATATAAAAAAATGCCTGTATATAAAGATTTTTATATTATTTAGGATGTAAGTAAATGTTTAGGAATTCTCTAATAAAAATTAGATATCAGTAATTATGAAATGATCCGAAGAAATAAACCCAAACTATATGAGCCTGCTTAAATTTATTCTTGAAAATTGATAAAAACTTTTAAAACTTGATTTTTAAATCTATTTCCATTCTGTTTTTTTTAGATTCAGCAGATTTAATGCAGATAAAAATCTTTGGGACCACCCTAATCGGCAAGAAATTATTTTTTCAAAGTGAATCTCTAATAATAGGTCTAATTGTATTGTTGTTTTATTTGCGGTTCTCCAGATTACCAGAGATGGAAAATGGGCATGCCAAAACTTAAAAATAAAGAAAGCAGTTTGAATAAATTATCCAAACTACTTTCTTTATATATATTACTGATGTTAAGACTGTTTTTCCACTTCTTCCTCCAATTCCACTTCATGCCTCAGCTGGGCTTTGTAGAGGGTTGCGTAATAGCCGTTTTTATCCAACAGTTCCAGATGTTTTCCTTCTTCCACAATCTTGCCGTGCTCCATCACAATAATCTTATCCGCTTTTTCAATGGTTGAAAGACGGTGGGCAATAATAATCGATGTCCTGTTTTGGGTAATCTTTTCTGTGGCCCGCTGGATCAGCTTCTCACTTTCATGGTCAATAGAAGACGTAGCTTCATCCAGGATTAAAATCTTGGGATCGGATAAATAGGCTCTCAGGAAAGACAGCAATTGCCTCTGCCCTAGAGAAATGGACGAACCTCTTTCGCTGACCACATAATCATAACCTCCCGGAAGGCTTTCAATAAAATCATCCACTTCAATTTCTTTTGCCCCGGCCTTTATATGCTCTAAAGTAATGCTGTCATCTCCGAATGCAAGATTTTCAAAAATGCTCCCGTGAAACAGGAATACATCCTGAAGTACTACCCCGATATGGCTTCTCAGGCAATACAGTTCATAATCTTTCAGGTCCACGTCATCAATCAGGATATTCCCTGAATTGATATCATAGAGCCTTGTGATCAGGCTGATGATGGTCGATTTCCCTGCCCCGGTGGCCCCTACGATGGCTACAGTCTCCCCCGGATTTACTTTGAAATCAATTCCTTTCAGCACTTCCTGTTTGTCATCATAGGCAAAATGCACTTTTTTAAATTCTATTTTCCCGTCAAAATGATCTTTCTGAACGGTCCCGGTATTCGGCATTGAATTTTCTTCATCCATCAGGCCCAATACCCGTTCCGCGCCAACAATTCCTCTCTGGATATTATTGAAACGGTCTGCAATCTGCCTCAAAGGACGGATCAGCATCGAAATATACTGGATAAATGCGATCACGACCCCCGCGCTGATAGTAATATAACCGCCGTAAAAAAGGATAAATCCAATGAACAGGGAAGAAATCAGCTCCACCACCGGAAAGAACAGAGAAAAGATGAAAACCGTTTTCAGCAGTGCACCTTTGAGCGTAATATTGATCTCATCAAATTTTTTAAATTCTGATTCCTGCCTGTTGAATACCTGGATAATCGGCATTCCCGCCAGCCTTTCCTGTACGAATGAGTTCTGGTTGGACGTCCAGGTCCGTTCATCCCCGAAAGCTTTTTTCAGCCTTTTCTGGAAGAATCTTGTGATCAGGACCATTAATGGCAAAATAGCGAGCGTAATATAGCTTAAGTGCACATTCGTATTGAACATCATCACCAGTACGAAAGCAATTCTGAGCACATCCCCGAATACCATCAGGAAGCCGTCTGTATAGACGGTCGCAATAGTTTCCACATCCCCGACGGCCCGCGTAACCAGCTGCCCGATCGGCGTCTTATCAAAGAATGAAGTTTTAAAGTAGATCAGTTTATTGTAAAGGCGCTGCCTGATATCCCTGATTACGTTCTGTGAAATATAATTGGAAAAATAAACCAGGAAGAAGTTTAAAACCGTTTCGGCAAACACCAGCCCCACCAGGATGTAGATGTGCTTCATCATTAGCGCCTTGTCCTGAAGCTTGGTGATATCGTTATCCACCACTTCCATGGTAAGGTACGGCCTGTAGGTAGAAACCATAGCGAGTATAATGGAGATAATCAGCGTAAGGATGAACCACGACCGGAATTTCATTCCGATAAAGAACAGCCTTTTCACAATTCCCCAGGTATCTTGTTGTTTCATTATATGAATTGAAGAAAGAATTAAAATAAAATTGCCCTGCAAAAATAAGACTTTCTGATTGTACAAGCTTTACAACTTCATAAAATAGTCATGAAAATTAGAGATCACCATGATTTATGGTATGAATAAATTTACATTTCAGGATCCCTGCCTATTTTTTCAATTTCCAATGAAGGCCTTTTGATTTCTTTTTTAAATTTATTTTCTAAAATTTTATAGACGCCGTAAACCGCCCCGATGGCCAGCAACCAGCTTATTATATTTACTAATGAAAAGCCGGTGTAACTGTTTTCGGAATAGGTATTGGTAAGACCCTGATAGATCCCGTAACAGAAAAGAAACATTATCTGAAACCCCAGATAAATGGCGATTGCCAGAAGCCCGAAATGCCATTTGGTTTTTCCGAACCTTTCAGCCAAGCCTGCATAATATCGGTAAGCTCCGATTAATATAAAAATTGACATCATAAGTTATTGTTTTATCAGTTATTAAAGTCATATCCCACATCCACCAGGTACAGTCCATGTGCCGGTGCGGAAGTTCCTGCGGAATTACGGTGCTTATCCTCAATAACTTTCCGTAAATCGTCAGGTTGTATTTTCCCTAAGCCGATTTCCACCATAGTTCCGACAATGGCTCTTACCATATTCCGTAAAAAACGGTTGGCCGAAACGGTGAATTTCAGCTCGCTCCCATGCTGTTCCCATTCGGCTTTATAGATGGCGCAGATATTGGTCTTATTATCAGTTTTGAGCTTGGCAAAGCTTGTAAAATCCTTATATTCGAATAAAATCTTACAGGCTTCATTCATTTTATCCAGATCAAGCCCTCTTTTCCAGTGCTGCCAGGCAGATTCCTGTGTAAACGGGTTCTTATCCAGTGAAATGTAATATTCATAGGTTCTGTAAGTGGCATCAAAACGGGCATGGAAATCATCTTTTACCTTAAAAACCCTCTTCACCGAAATATCAGGCGGAAGAAAGCTATTTAGTTTTCGGGAAAGGTCATTATCAGGTGGTTTTTCCGTATCAAAATGGGCGAACATTTTTTTCGCATGCACACCGGTGTCTGTTCTTCCGGCTCCTGTGGTCTTAATTCCTTCCCTAAGGATGGTGGAAAGTGCTTTCTCCAGTTCTTCCTGTACGGAAACCGCATCCGGCTGAACCTGATAGCCGAAATAATTTTTCCCATTGTAGGAAAATTCAATACAATATCTCAATGCCATATAATAAGGCACAAAAATATCCAATTAATCATCATCATGCATATTATTTTTTAAATAATTATATAAAATCATCTACCATAACCAGCCAAATCCCTGTTAAAATTCTTATTTTTGTAAGGTATGAAAAGATGGTATCTCTATCCTTTTTCTTTGGGCTATCACATGGTAACGGGCATCCGGAACACCCTGTATGACCTGAGGATTTTTAAATCAACATCATTTAAAACCCCGATCATCTGCGTCGGGAACCTTTCCGTAGGCGGAAGCGGGAAATCGCCGATGGTGATGTACCTTGCCCAGTTTTTAGCCAAACGTTACAGAACAGGAGTACTTTCCAGAGGATACGGGAGGCTGACCAAAGGCTATTCGGTTACCAATTATGAAAGCAACTATAAAACCGTGGGCGACGAAGCCATGCAGCTTTTTGAACGTTTTAAAAACCGTTTCGTCATTGCCGTCTCGGAAGAAAGGGTACCGGGAGCCAAAAAAGTAATTGAAGAAATGGATCTTGATGTATTGGTACTGGATGATGCCATGCAGCACAGGGCTATCAGTCCGGGATTCAATATCATGATGACGGATTTTAATGACCCTTATTTCAGAGACCACCTTCTGCCTGCCGGCGACCTCAGGGAATCAAGGGGCGGTGTAAAGCGGGCGAATATTATCATGGTCAGCAAATGTCCTGATGAACTGACGGAGGAAACTAAGCAGTACTATATTTCGAGAATCCGGCCGGACCGTACCCAAAAAGTATTCTTCTCCTCCATCGGCTACGACGAGAATGTTTACGGAAGAGAGAAAATGCTTCCCGACAACAACCTGAACTACTATGACATCCTTTTAATTACAGGCATTGCCAATCCGAAACCCCTGCTTACCCATCTTGCCAAGTTTTCACAAAGGGTAAAGCATTTGAAATTCAGGGACCATCACAATTTTTCCGATGCAGACATTAAGGAGATTATTGCGGAATATAAAAAGCTAGGGGAGTATAAATTAATCTTGACGACCGAAAAAGACTATGTCCGTTTGAAAAGTTTTGATTACCTCAGGGATCTGGTTTATTACTGGCCGATCAATGTGATTATTGATAAAAAAGAAGAATTCAACCAAATCATCCTGGATTATGTTAGAAAAAATTAAGCAGACCGCAAATTTTATTGAAAACATCATTAAGGACAGCCCTGATTTTGCCATTGTTTTAGGTTCCGGGCTCGGAAAGCTGCAGGATGAGGTGGAAGCCATCCATATCCTGGAATACGGAGATATTCCTAACTTCCCGCAGACCACCGTTGCCGGCCATAGCGGAAAACTGATCTACGGAATACTGGAAGGCAAAAAAGTGCTGATGATGAGCGGCCGTTTTCATTACTATGAAGGCCATTCGATGGAAACCGTTGTGTTCCCGATCAGGGTTTTTCATTTGCTGGGCATTAAAAACTTGATTCTTTCCAACGCTTCAGGCGGGGTAAATCCAAATTACCATATTGCTGATATTGCGATTGTGAAGGACCACATCAACATGATGCCAGAACATCCGCTCCGGGGCAGGAACATTGATGCTTTTGGTCCGCGTTTTGTCGATATGAGCGAGCCTTACAACAGAAACATGATTTCGGTAGCGGAACAGGTGGCTGCTGAAAAAAATGTTAAAACCCATCAGGGTATTTATGTGGCCTTACAGGGCCCGACTTTTGAAACCCCTGCAGAATATGGAATGATCAAAGCCATCGGCGGAGATATGGTCGGGATGAGCACGGTTCCTGAAGTGATCGTTGCCAGACACATGAAAATGGATGTCTTCTGTATTTCAGTAATTACCGATCTGGGCGGGCCGGATATTGCATTTTCCGTTTCCCATGAAGAAGTACTGAATGCCGCCAATAAAGCCATGCCTGATGTAATTGCTTTGGTGAAAGGCATGGTAAAAAGATATCAGCCTCTTTCATAGAAATCTTCAATCCCTTCAATTTTAATTAATTCATCCGAAATCATTTCCAATTACATTCCATTGTTTAGATTTGCATAAATGAAACTGAATATGAAAAAGTTATTGTTATTTTTAATGATGGGGATTTTCGGACTGAGCTGCTCACAGCAGACCCCAAAAGTTCTAAAGACAGGTTTTTCCAAAGAAGCCCTAAACCAAAAGCTGGAAGATGAAGAAGGAAAAAGCATATCCATCCAGCAGATTCTGGACCAGCATAAAGGAAAAGTAGTCGTCATTGATTTTTGGGCCGGCTGGTGCAGAGACTGTCTTAAAGCCCTTCCGAAAGCCAAGGAACTGGAAGAACATAATAAGAATGTCGATTTTATATTCCTATCCCTGGACCGTTCAAAAGAAGGTTTTGAGAGAAGCATGGACCGGTTTGAAATGAAGGATAAAGAAAATTACTGGTTTGCCACAGGCTGGGAAAATGATTTCAATAAATATGTAGACCTGAACTGGATCCCTAGATATATGGTCATCGATCAGAAATCCGCTATTGCCAAATACTACGCCATTTCGCCGGAAGACCCGGAAATTCAAAATACAATTGATCAGCTTTTGAAATAGCAAATAATTAACGACTTAAGAAATGAATGCATACGTTCGGAATTTCCAGGTCTTGAATTTCTGTTTCTTTTGTTTCCAGACAAAATAAAATTTAGGAATCCATATCTTTGCGATATGGATTCTCCTTTTCCGGTACGCAAAATTATTCATGTCGATATGGATGCATTTTATGCTTCCGTAGAGCAGCATGACGATCCTTCATTAAAGGGAAAAGCAATTGCCGTAGGCGGGCAGCACCGTGGCGTGGTAGCTGCAGCCAGCTATGAAGCCAGGAAATTCGGTGTCCGTTCTGCCATGCCCAGCAAAACTGCGAAACAAAAATGTCCGGACCTGATTTTCGTATCTCCCCGCTTTCCTCGGTACAAAGAAATCTCCAGGCAGATCCGTGAAATATTTTATGAATACACTGATCTGGTGGAGCCGCTGTCTTTGGATGAAGCCTACCTTGACGTTACCGAAAATAAAAAAGGAATAGAATCCGCCAACCAGATTGCAAGGGAAATCCGCCAGAAGATTTTCGAACAGACCGGATTAACGGCTTCGGCAGGTATTTCCGTCAATAAGTTTTTAGCCAAAGTCGCTTCAGACATCAATAAGCCTAACGGGCAGAAAACCATTCATCCCGATAAACTGGAAGGCTTTCTGGAAGAACTGCCTGTTGAAAAATTTTACGGCGTGGGAAAGGTGACTGCCAATAAAATGTTCAGCTTAGGGATTTATAAAGGAAAAGACCTGAAGAAAAGATCGGTTGAAGACCTTACAAGAATATTCGGAAAATCGGGAGCCTACTACTATAATGTAGTCCGCGGGATCCATACTTCCGAAGTGAAACCTCATCGCATCCAGAAGAGCGTAGCGGTGGAACGCACCTTTCTGGAAGATCTTTTTGACGAGCAGCAGATCAATGAAAAACTCCAAAGTTTAAGTGAAGAACTGCATACCCGCCTGCAGAAAAACAATATTCAGGGAAGGTCGTTAACGTTAAAAATCAAATACAAAGACTTTTCACTTTTTACCAGAAGCATCACCAGAGAAACCTATTTCTCTTTACCGGAACACTACTTCAATACCGGAAAAAAACTGTGGGAGCTCCGCCCTTTTGATAAACCTGTCCGCCTGTTGGGATTATCCCTCTCCCATCTTAATACAGAGGAAAAAAAACTGGTTTCCGTCCAGCTAAAAATCCCGTTTTCCGAGTTTGAGGATTGATGGTCTGATTTTTTCACTATAGGGTAAGAACCAATTTTTACAATTTATGAATGAAACGATGATCCAGTATTTCCACTGGTACATAGAAGAAGGCGGGACGCTGTGGAAACAGGCAGAAAAAGAAGCAGGTTATTTAGCAGAACTGGGAATTACGTCCGTATGGTTCCCGCCCGCTTATAAGGCGGCAGGCGGCAAACATTCTGTAGGTTATGATACTTATGACCTTTTTGACCTCGGAGAATTTGACCAGAAAGAAACCATAGCCACAAAATACGGAACCAAGGAAGATTATCTCAATGCCATTAAAGCGCTTAAAGACCGTGATATCAAGGTGATCGTAGATATTGTCCTTAACCACAAAGGAGGCGGTGATGAACTGGAGACATTCAAAGTCGTAAAAGTAGATGAAGAAGACCGTGATAAAATCATCTCTGATGAATTTGATATCCAGTCGTATACAAAGTTTAATTTTCCGGGAAGGAATAAAAAATATTCAGATTTTGAGTGGAATTTTACCTGTTTCAGCGGTGTGGATTATGCCGAAGGCATGGATACCCATATTTATAAAATCAAATCTGAATACGGTGACGGCTGGGAAGAAATGATTGATGATGAAAAAGGGAATTATGATTACCTGATGTTCAATGATATCGAACACAGAAACCCCCATGTTCGCGAAGAGCTTAACCACTGGGCGAAATGGTATTTTGACCAGACTGATTTCGACGGTGTAAGGCTGGATGCCGTGAAGCACATTTCTTATGATTTTTATAAAGAATGGCTAACCCTGTTGCGCTCCAATGCCGGTAAAAATATTTTTGCCGTAGGGGAATACTGGGCTCCGGGACGCTTACCTCTGCTTCAGAAATACATTGACGTTACTGAAGGTTGTATGAGTCTTTTTGATAGTTCCTTACATCATAATTTCCACAATGCATCGAATGAAGGAAATTCGTATGATATGAGAAGAATTTTTGATGAAACCCTGACGAAGCAGGATCCGATACATTCGGTAACACTGGTAGACAATCATGACACACAGCCCTTACAAGATCTGGAAGCTCCTGTGGAAACATGGTTCAAGCCATTGGCGTATGCATTGATTTTATTGAGAAAGGACGGGTATCCGTGTGTATTTTATCCTGACCTGTACGGAGCCCATTATGTGGATAAAGACAGGGAAGGTAACGATCAGGAAATATTCCTGGATAAAGTGGACGGCATTGAAGAATTGCTGAAAGCCCGCAAGAATTACGCATATGGTGAACAAAAAGACTATTTTGAGGATGCCAACTGTCTGGGCTGGGTCCGTGAAGGAGATGATGAACATTCCGGTTGCGCTGTAGTATTGAGCAACAAAGATGCCTATAAAAAGCCCATGGAAATGGGTGAAAAATATATCGGGAAAACTTTCTATGATATATTGGGAAGAACTGAAGATAAGGTATCCATCGATGAAAACGGTTGGGGAACCTTTCCCGTTCCGGCAGGAAATGTAAGTGTGTGGATCGCTGAATAAATATTTACGAAATTATACCTGTAATTTTGTCATTCTGCAGGAGCCTGATCATTAGATTTGGGTTTCCTCAGAGTGACAAATTTGTTTTATTCCTCTATCTATTTATTCCAATGGCTTATTTTAAACTAAACTTTTCGGAGATTAAGTATTTCCGGCCTTTCCGAGTCATCCTGTATATGGCCGGTCCTAGCGAATTCTGCCCAGAGGGCACGAAGATTCCTGCCGTTTTCAAAAACAGATTCCCAGGGAATATCTTTGAGGAGTTCCGAATGTTTCCATGCAGATTCATTGGCAAAAATGAGTGGCAGGTCTACACAGTGTGAAGCTCCGATGTAATTGTTTTTAAGTTTTGAATGAATTTTAAAAAGATAGATATTTCCGCCTCCGGCTGCATAATTTTCCGAAAAGATACGGGCCGGTTTTTCATAGATGGATTTTGTGGTAGAGCGGACAATACGGTTCAGAATCATGTCATTTAAATATGTATAAATTCCCTGTTTCGCCGTTTTAACATAAAATGCCTTCTCATCATGATTCGAACCTATTAAGATATCATATTTCCAGGCATTTTCTTTCCATCTTTCAAGGCTTTCTTCTTCTCTGCATAAGGGAGGATGACCATATTGAGTACAAAACGGCATGGCTGTTTTCAATCCGTATTTCCTGAAAGAAGGTAAAAGATTCACATAGCCTTCCACCATTTTCAAAGGATCCGGCTCATCTTTCAGCTTTTGTGTTTTCAGGAAGAACTCACGGGACATTTTTTGCCTGTTAAGCCTGAACCCCAGCGGCGCACTGTGAATAATTGCCCGGTGAAACAGGCCTTCAATGCCTTCGGAAATCATCAGATGGGCAATGGCATCACCTCCGGAAGACTGTCCGAAAAGGGTGACATTCCCGGGGTCTCCTCCAAAGCCCCGGATATTTTTCTGGATCCACCGTAAAGCTTCCATGATATCAAATAGCCCGAGGTTTGCCGGCCTGGCTTCATCACCTCCCAAAAACCCGAACAGTCCCAAACGGTAAGAAACCGAAACCACAATAATATTCTGTTCTTTTACCCATACCGACGGATCAGAGGTCGGGAGGTCACCACACCCGACTTCATACGAACCGCCGTGGATCCAGACGATAACCGGAAGTTTCTCATCTTCATTAAATTTTTCAGGACGTGTGATGGTTAAAAACTGTGTTGATTCATCAGGCTCAAACCGATTGATTTTTGTTTTCTGGACCAGCCTTTCCAGAAGCGGACTGATATTCTGAGGACAAACCGGAATCTTATCTCTTATTTCTTCTGACTCAACGAATTGCAGAAGGACAGGCATTCCAAACCTTTCAGAGCGTGCATAACGGATACTTCCGGACCTGATAACCCCATTTTCTTTTAGTGCAGAAATGTTTCCGAAAGGAGTCTGAAAAGTATGGGTTCCAATAGTTTGTTTTGGGATCATGCAAAAAAATCAAATTTATTTATCAATTAAATTTAATATTTTTTGATTTTCAAAACAATGGATATATATAAATTGTAACTGTGAAATTTTTAGTTTAACGATTTATATTCACTGGGGGACACCCCTGTCTTGCTCTTGAACAGTCTTGTAAAATGCTGCGGATATTTAAAGCCCAGATCATAGGAAATTTCGCTGATCGATTTTGTATGATTAAAAATATGATCTTTTGCTGTATCGATCAGTTTGTTATGAATAAATTCCTGTGCCGAAATTCCGAGTTCCTTTTTGATTAAATCCCCGAAATAGTTGGCGGACAGGTTAAGCTGCTCTGCAAAATAATTGACCATTGGCAAACCGATGTTTTTCGGATTATCAGATTTCAGATATTCATCCACCAGCTTATCGAATTTCCCGATATATCCCTGGTTAATATGGTCCCTGGTAATGAACTGGCGGTCATAAAAGCGCATACAGTAATTCAGGAACAATTCGATATTATTGACGATTAATGACTTGCTGTGCTTATCAATGGTCTGTTCCAGTTCATGTTTGATATTTTTAAAACATTCTAAAATAATTGCTCTTTCCTTTTCGGAAAGATGCAAAGCTTCATGGACTTCATAAGAAAAGAAATTATATTCTTTGATATTTTTGCCGAGATTAGTCCCTTTCAGTAAATCCGGATGAAATACCAATGCAAAACCGGCGGGCTGAATGTAAGTTTCTGCATTATAAATTCCGTAGGTCTGCCCAGGCGCAATAAAAACCAGGGTGCCTTCCTGGTAATCATAGCTATGTTTCCCGTACTGCATATCGCCGCACATCACATCTTTCAGAAAAACGGTATAAAAACCGAATGTTCTTCTGAACTGGCAGATAGGATCAGATTTAGAAAAATCGATTATGCTTACCAATGGATGCATGGTTTCATGATTAAGCAATTTATTGTATTCCGAAACACTTTTATAGATCTCGACCTGCTGATTTTCCATGAAGTATATTTTTATGACCTTTCAAAAGTACTACTTTCTGTACCGACAATACATAATGTCGGTAAAATTGGTACATCTTTCCGTAATTTGTATAAGTATTGCTATTAATAAACTATCGATTTTTGTTATCAAAGAAATACCAACTAAAATTAAATAAAAAATGAGCACATTTACAGTAAAGGCTTACGGAACAGAATCCAAAACTGCAGATCTGGAGGCCATGACCATTGAAAGAAGAACAGTAACCCCTAAAGACGTAGAGATTGAAATCCTGTACTGCGGGGTCTGCCATTCGGATCTCCACACCGCGAGAAATGACTGGGGCGGGTCCATGTATCCTGTAGTTCCTGGACATGAAATTGTAGGCCGGATTACCCATGTGGGAAGCGAAGTTTCCAAATTCAAAGTCGGAGACTTGGCTGCGGTCGGTTGTATGGTAGATTCATGCGGACATTGCGAAAGCTGCAGGCACGATCTGGAACAGTACTGCCAAAACGGATTTACAGGGACATATAACGGAAAAGACAAACATCTCGGAGGACAAACATTCGGAGGATATTCTGAAAAAGTAGTTGTTGACGAAGGTTTTGTTTTAAGCGTTCCTGAAAACTTAGACCTGGCAGCAGTGGCTCCTCTTCTTTGTGCGGGGATTACCACCTGGTCACCTTTAAAGCACTGGAATGTGGGTCCGGATTCCAAAGTTGCAGTTGTAGGCTTGGGAGGTTTGGGACACATGGCAATCAAACTGGCCAAAGGTCTGGGTGCTGAGGTTACTTTATTCTCAAGAACTCCGGGAAAAACGGATGATGCCAAAAAACTGGGAGCCGATCACGTGGTCATCTCTACCGATGAATCTCAGATGAAGTCGGTGACAGGTAAATTTGATGTCATTATTGATACCGTCCCTTATGAGCACGACATCAATCCCTACATGCAGACGGTTGCGCTGAACGGGACTTTGGTTTTGGTAGGCTTTGTCGGTCAGTTTGAAGAAACCAAGCCAAGCACCGTACCGATGATTTTCCAGCGCCGTTCTGTTGCAGGTTCGTTAATTGGCGGCATTGCTGAAACCCAGGAAATGCTTGATTTCTGCGGTGAACATAATATTGTTTCTGATATTGAACTGATTAAAATGGATGAGATTAACCATGCGTATGAAAGAATGCTGAAAAGTGATGTGAAATACCGTTTCGTGGTGGATATGAAATCCTTATAAAAATTTGTTTATAAAAAATACTCTTCGTTTTGAAGAGTATTTTTTATTTAATTATATTCAGAAATATCAGGATCGTAACATTACGGATGTTGCTGTCCCATATCTTCATAGGCCCAATCTGCCATTGCATCAATTACCGGAGCCAGCTTTAAGCCTGCGCCACTCAGTTTATAGGTAACGTACGGAGGTACAACAGGTTTTGCCGTTCTGATGATCAGCCCGTCGCTTTCCAGCTGTTTCAAATGCTGAATAAGCATCTTTTCCGTTACTTTAGGAATCGCCCTTTTGAGTTCGCTGTATCTTTTCTCTCCCGTAGAAAGGTTAAACAAAATAACCGGTTTCCAAAAACCGGAAATTCTTTCCATAACATACATTACGGGACACTGGTCCAGCAAATGTTTCCTGTTTTCCTGAATGGTAGAGTTTTCCTTGATTGCCGTCATATCGATACATACTTTAGGGTAAGTACTTGTATAAAAGTAAGTACAAATATAACTTTGTTCACGGAAACAAACAACAATTATTATGAAAATCATCATTACAGGTTCTTTAGGGAACGTTGCCAAACCATTGGCTCAACAATTAATTTCGGAAGGCCATGACATTACTGTGATCAGCAGCAGTGAACATAAAAAAAATGAAATCGAATCTTTGGGAGCGAAGGCTGCCATCGGATCTATTACTGATGTGAATTTTCTGGTTAAAACCTTTGAAGGTGCCGATGCTGTATTTGCCATGACTCCACCAATCATGGGTGAGACCCATATTGTAGAAAATACAGTGAACGCAGGAAAAAACTATGCTGAGGCCATTGCAAAAACAAGAATAAAAAGGGTTGTCATGCTAAGCAGTGTAGGGGCTGATTCCCAGGTTGAAAACGGTCCGATTAAAGGACTTCATCATATTGAAAAATTATATCATGAGTTGGAAAATGCTTCCGTTACTTTTTTAAGGGCAGGTTATTTCTACATTAATTTATTCAATGATATTCCCATGATTAAAAACGCAGGAATTATCGGCGGAAACTATCCTCCTGAGGCTGAAATTCCTCTGGTACACCCAATAGATATTGCCAAAGCTGCCGCTGAAGAACTGGTAAAAACATCTTTTGACCAGAACATCCGTTATGCAGTTACCGATTATCGCAAAGCAGAAGCATTGTCTAAAGTATTAGGCTCTGCTATCGGACATCCTGATTTACCCTGGTTTGAATTTACAGACCAGCAGGCTTTTGAAGGCATGCTGCAGGCCGGGCTCCCAGAAGAAATGGCTACACTGTATGCGGAAATGGGAAGAGGCATCAGAACGGGTATTATACAGAAAGATTTTATACAATCCGGTTCGCCGGTTTCCGAAGGGACAAAACTGGAAGATTTTGCAAAGGAATTTAAGGATAAGTTCCAGGAATCTGTCTCAAAATAAAGATCTGAATTCAGGGCCTTATAAAAAGTTTCGGCGCACCTTTGGTGCGCCGAAACTTTATCTGAAATCTGAAACTTACTTCAGTTATTTTTCCTCTTTCAATATTTTTTTCAGCACTTTTAATTTCCCGTCAATGGGATGGTTAACCGACAAGCCCAGAATTTCAGCGACTAAAGGATAAACATTGATATTCTCAAATTCATCAATGACCAGATTATTCTTCAATTCAGGGCCCCAGGCAAAGAAAACGGCTTTCATTTCAGGAACGAGTTTCGGATTATAGCCATGTTTTCCCACAGAGGTTTTTTTGTCTTTTTCTAAAAATATTTTCGGAGCTTCGGGTATTAACAAAATCTGTCCGATTCTGTTATATCGGTCATCTTTTGTCCTGAAGTGAAGATATCCAGGCAGTTTTTTATCAAGATATACTTTATAATTATCTTTTTTACTGGTTTTCAGTTCTTTGTAAACACTTTTAACCTCAGCAGGATTTTTAACATACACTCTCAGCAACGTCTGTGAATTATAAAAATCAAATCTTTTTTTATCAAAAAGTATCGCCGGAATTTCCAATGGAGATCCGCCGTCAACCTTTATCATCCCGTGATCGGAAACAAAAATAAAATTTACATTTTTCAGCCCTAAATCATTTACCTTCTGAACCAGTTCCCCTATTGCTTTATCCACTAAATGGACGGCATCTTCAGTCTCTTTTGAATCCGGACCGAAATGGTGTCCGCTTCCATCAACTTCAGGAAAATAAAGAGAGATGAAATGAGGTCTTTTTTCATCAGGCAATTTCAGCCAGTTCACTACTTTTTCAACTTTATCCGAAGGGGTAAATTTCTCGTGATAAGGATAATAATAGGTAGGCCTTGTGCCTCCTGCATTACTGGCAGACCCTACCCACATTAGGGATGCTGAAAGCATTTCCTGCTGTTCAGCCAGCGCCCAAAGCGGAACTCCGCCGTACCAGCTTCCGTCTTCAGCATTTTCCCTGTCGTTCATTGCATAGCCTTCTTTTCTCTTATAATCGTAAAAAAAATTATCAATCAGACCGTGATGGGAAGGGTAAAGACCGGTGATCAATGTCCAGTGGTTCGGGAATGTAATACTCGGGTAGCTTGGAAGCATGGCTTTGGCACGAACACCTTCATCAGAAAATTTTAAAAGGTTTTCAGCATGGTATTTCTCAGCATAATCATACCGGAAACCATCTGTGGAAATCATAATGACATACGGTTTTGCCTGTGCTTCAATATGGTTATACCTGTTTGGAATAACTACCTGAGCAGTGTCCGTACTTCCTTTTTGAGCCGGAACCATTAATGAAAAAATCAACAGTAAGAATAGTAACCCCTGCTTCATTATTTAAAATTTATACAAAGGTACCTGCTGAATCCGGGAGCGGAAAATTTAACAGGTTAAAAAATCATTAAAAGTATGACTAGAAATATTCATCAATAAAAAAGCCGCTTTTCAGCGGCTTCCATTCAATTTAAATTATTCTTTAATCAGCTGCTCAAAAGAAGCTGACCCGTCTTTTAACTTAATTTCCAGGTAATAATTTCCGGATTTCAGATCAGAAATATTGATCTCTTTTCCGTCTGTTTGTATGGTCTTCACTTTTCTTCCTGTAGATTCGTAAATATCAATAGATTTTACTTTATCTGCATTTTTGAAATTCACCATTTCTTTTGCAGGATTCGGATAAAAAATAATATTGTTCTTCTGTGCAGCCACTTCATCAGTTGCCAGAACAGATCCCATGGTAAGGGTTGCATAGCCCCTATTTGCTGCACCGTGATAACCTGATGAAAGGTCCGTTGCAGGACCTTTTGAAAAGAAAATATTGATTATTCCTGATGCATTCGGAATTAGGAAGTCTCCGCTCCCGCCTGTAAGAGACCTTGTGGCTACAATTGTTCTTACACCGCCTGCTGTAGTATTGGATGTTTGTGTCCAGTCTTGGGATGAATCAGCAGAAGGTGTTACTCCTACTCCTCCAAATGTATAGTCTCTGTTAGCCGAAGAATTATAAATAAATCCATCTGCGCCGTTGGCCATTCCACTGTTTCCGAAACCTATACCAAGGTAAGATGTATCTGCACCAGTCAACGTTATTGTAACTTGAGTTGGTGAAGTCACCAATTTTACAGTCATTCCGGTCGATCCCAGAGTTACTGTTCCTGATGAGAAAAACTGTGCTCCCAGGGAAGTTGCCAGGACCATTGATGTTAATAGTAAAACTTTTTTCATATGTTAATTTTTTAAGAGATTAATAATTTCTGTATTTTTTGTCTGCAAGGCATATTCAAAAGGAGTCATGCCCTGTGCATCTTTTATCGTTTTATCGGCGTTGTGCTTCAATAATAACTCAACCAATTCTTTATTGCCAAATTTCACAGCCCAGAATAAAGGGGTTGCTCCTGTAGCATCAGCAATATTCGGATCAGGATTCCTATTTAACAGATGCTCTGTCAGAGCTTTATTGTATTTTACCGAAAGCCCGGCCAACGCAGTTCCTTCCTGGCTTTTGTAATTGACATCCTTCACATGATCTATCAAAAAATCAGCTACTTCCACATTGCCTTTGTAGCATGCCAGAATAAGCGGCGAAAAACCGTTTTCATTGGTCTGGTTGATGACATCCGGATTCTTTTTCATCATATCTTTTGCTTCAGCCACAGTTCCGGCACGGGCAACATCAAATATCGATTTTGCTTTTTCCTGAGCATACATTGTTGTAAAACTCAGAAAAACACCCATTATTACAATCAGCTTTTTCATTGTTTTGACAGTACATAATTATATTGAACGTTTACACTTTCAGCAACTTTTTTCATTACCATTTTCGGGATGGTTACTTTATAATCTGCTGCTTTTGCGACAAAATTTCCCTGCATATAAATTTTCCCGTCTTTAGAATAAATTGCAGCTACCGAAGTCACAGCTTTATCCACTCCATGAAAGTTCAACGTTCCCTGAACGGTATATTTTTGAGGTGAAGCAGAAAGTTTAGTTTTATCAAAATTTACAATCTTACCTGTGAATGTTGTTTTAGGATATTTCCCTGTTTCTGCATAACTCTCGTTGAAATGTTCTTCCATTAACTTGGTCTTAAAATGGAAATTTTTAACAATAGAAACCGATGCAAAATCTCCGGTATCAGCATTAATGACAGCTACATTGTTGTCATCCTGCGCAAAAACATCTTCGAATAAAGGTATAGATGCTTCGAACGTTACTTTTCCTGTTTTAGACAAATATTTCTGTGCAAAAACAAAATTGGTAAAAAGTAACGAAACAATAAATAATACTAGCTTTTTCATATTAATTCTTTTAATTTTCGGTAAGCCCATCGGCTTTCCATTTTGTGAAAATATTAATTTGTGATGGCGATAAACTTCCACCTTGAGGCATTTTCTGAGGATCTCCGGTTGGCCTTCCTATTCTGTCTATAATCTTGTCGATATTATTTTTCACCTGATTGTAGCTCGTCCATGGCTGAAACGAAGCCGCACCTCCAGGCGCATGACAACTAATACAATTGGCATCAATAATAGGTTTTACATCTTTGGTATAGGTTACCTGCTCCGGAATAGGAGTATTATCTGAGATTTCTTCATAAGTTCTGCTTTCACAGGCAACCAATACAATCGCCGATAAAATGATGTACATATACTTTTTCATAATTAAAAAACTCTATAAAGATTAAACCCGAAGAAAATCTGTCCCTTTTCCCACTTGCCTGTAGCATTCGTAAGGTATCCGATATCTGAATTGATCTGGGAATTTGTAAATAATAACTGGAACACATGTCCCCCGGTTTCTATATCCATCCCTAAAGACAAAGGGTTTTTATAGAAACTGTGGTTATCGAAATTCACAAAATATTCTGCATTAATGGATATTCTTTTTGAAATCTTATACCTTCCGCCGAGGCCGGTCAGAAACTGGTTATTATCTTCTATTTTTGGTTCATAGAGATTTTTATGAACATAAGACGGCGTAAGCTGCAATGAAAAATTATCATTGAATCGTCTGGAAATCAAAGCCTGTGTAAGATAAGAAAGTCTGTCCCCGAATTTAAGATGCGGATAATTGTCTTTGCTGAGGTCTGTATTAACCGCTATAACGTTATATCCGACTACATCTACCGGAAAGTTTTCGCTTTGCTTTACCAGCCTGTACTTGGTACCGCCCTCAAAAGTTTTAAGATTGGTTTCTCTGGAAAAGTTTAATGAAAGCCAGTCTGTAGCACCGTAAATAACACCCAGTTTAGTAGAAGCGTCATCCAATCCGAAGAAATCTTTAAATCCTTTGCTGACATCCCCGAAACGGTGCGCTACAACAATGTACCATTCATTTTCTGCAGAAAGTTTTGTAGATTGTCCTGTAACAATCTGCAATGCCTTAAAGGCAGGCTGGGAAGTCTCGGTAGTTTTTGTTTGAACAGTGTCAATATCTTTCAACAGGTCTTCCTGGGCAAAGGAGAGAACTGATGTAAGTATTGACAAAAATAAGAGAGTTTTTGTCATACACATTATTAATAAAATTAGTACAACAAACTTATAGACTTAAAGGGTTAAAATCGTGTGATAAAAGTCACCGGCCGAATTGTTTTTTAATTATGAAATATAATAAAGAGAAATCATCTCATTATAACGGTATAGACCAGGTTTTATTTTTCGAAGTTATTTTTAAAGACACAGTAATTTAAATAAAAAGGCCATCTGTACAGGTTGTAAGACGGCCTCATTATTATTATTATTATTATTATTATTATTATTATTATTATTTCTCAGTTTTTAAGGAACAAGAGGATTACTGTTAAAAATATGACTGATTGATGAAAGTTCAGGACTTAGTTGTGCTGAAGAACCTGCTGAATGACATCCAAAGCAGTTGGTTCTGGGATCGCTATTCACATTTTGAAATTGTGAATATGTTTCCATAGTGGTGTTGGATAACTGGTTTGTTCCCGCGTGTGTAAAATCTGTTGCAGAAATATTCCAGGTTGAGCCTATATGAAAGTATTTTTTTCTGATATCATTTCCTATAAGTCTTGCGTTAACATCATTATTTCCTGCAATAACCTGAGCATTGCTTCTGTCTTCAGTTAATCCGACAAAAGATGATTTAAAACCGAAAGGTTTGGTTCGCTGAGTATCACTCCCGCTTATCGTAAAAGGAGATATTGCATTAATATCAACATCATTCATTTGCATATGAGAAACATTAAAAGATGTTGCAGTAGCGGAAGAAAATAACCAAGCTGTACCTGTTCCGAAGTTTGTATCAGCAGCTACAGATGTAATTCCGTTATTAGAATTCCTATAATTATATGCTCTGTTGGGAGAATTATTAATATGTTCTATCGACCCCCATATCATTTCAGGATGTCCCGCTACACTTCCTACGATATGCATACCTACCAAAGCAACAATAGCTATCTTTGTTCCGTTTCTGGTCCAAACATTTGTTGATGTTTGTGTATAATTCGGGATTGTGGCTCTCACTGTTATATAGTCTTGAGGGTTGGGTAGATTAGTAGTTTCTATCCACGATGTTTTTAATTCCATGGCAAGAGAATTTGGTTCAATTATAGGAATATTTTTTGTTGCGGCGTAAGCAATTATGGCATTCAACTCTGTCTGAGTAGTAGGAAATCTTGCTGTAGCTGGTAAAACCCCATTCTTTACCATTGTTAAGAAAACAGCGAAAACATCATTTACCATTGAATTGTAGTAGATCAGAGATCCATTTTTAGCCATTAAAACATCACCAGTCGCTTGTCCCTGATCTGACACAATGATAGTAATAACACCATTTATTCTGGCAATAAATACATCTTTTAGTAAATCGGTTTTAAACTGCTGTACAGTACTATTCTCATTTAATGGTTTTGAATAAATAAGTTTTGGCTCATTAATTATCTGAGCACTAGTATCAAAAAAAGCAACTTTTTCATTAACTATTTTAACATATTTTATTTCTTTTTGATTATTCCCATCCATTATTAATTTATTACCATTATTAGAAATCGGAGCTCTATCTAGATCAAATATTTTTTTTGTTTCTTTTTCAAAAATTACCGGTAATTTATTTTCTCCATTTGATGTTCCTTTGATATCAAAGGTCATATCAGTACCTACATCTAGGCTTTTAAATGATTGTTCAGGATTAGTAGAGGACTTTAAAAAAAATGATTTACATGTATGCTTTTTTAAAGTTCTTAAACCTGTAACCGGATCTGCAGTAGTTACATCATAAAACTCTGGAGAATTAAATACGAAGCCATTACAGCTACCATACCCGCCAGTAGAAGGCGTCGGTGATAAAAGCCACAGGAACATTTGTTCTGTCCATCTGTAAAAGTTCAGATTTATAAATGCATTCGTAGGATTTGACGAGTGTAAGGCCACCGGATTAGGAGCAGAATCATTAAAGGTTAAACCATTTGCCGGTTTTACAAACACATTCTCAACGGGCGTTACTCCGGTAGGTAACCAGTTATCAAATTCCGACTGAGGAACTATATTTCCTGTATCCATTGCATTTAACGGCATAACCGTAGCTTTGAACCCCTGATAAATATCTGAGGTTTTCATAAAGTTATAAGTTATTAAAATGGAAGCAGCAAAAGAGATTGTAAATAATATCTTTTTCATAATTTCATAGTTATTAGTTAGTTAATGGTTGCTTTATTAGTTTTTTATTAATTTATGCGTGGTAACCTGTTTGTCGGTATATATTTTTACATAATAAACTCCCGGAAGCTGCTTGCTTAAATCAATGTATGTGTTCTTAGATATCTTTTCCAATTTAATAACTCTGTCTCCCTTTGCATCAAAGACCTCACAGTTAAAGCTATCGGTATCTGCCATAATCTGGAATACGTTTTTCGTTGGATTTGGATATAATATATCTTTTTTATAGCTTAAGCTTTTTTGTACATCGTTTTTTGCTTTAAATATGGTCACATCGTCCAAAACTATAGGGTTGGCACTATCCGTTTTATATTGTGTTGAAACAAATCTTATAACCGATTTGCTATTTTTAGAATAATCTGTTAAAGGAATTTGTATTTTCTCCTGTCCGTCATTTTTATTGGCATTGAGAGTTAAAAGTTTTTGCCATTTTCCTTTTTCATCAAGAAGTTCGACCGATAAAGTATTGTCTGTCCCATTTTCTTTTTTCTTCTGCAAATAAAGAAATTCCAATACTATATTGCCTTTTGATAAATCAATTGGTTGCGTGCTTAATGACGTTGAGACAGGACGAGTAGCGAGACCGTTAAAAAAAACGGCACTATTTTTACCTTTTAAGGGAGAATCTACTCCTATTGCGGAAATTCCGAAATCAATCCAGGTAGTCTCCTGATCGATAAAATCTTGTGTAAATTTACCTGGAAAGCCATCTTCAAAGTTCTCTTCAAAAATGGTCTCCTGTGCATCTAAAAGTGAAAAAGATGCCATTATAGACAATAGAATTGTTTTTTTCATGATATATTAGTTTAAAATATTTCAAATATTTAATTTGATAATTATATCACAAACTTAAAGAATTATATATTCATAATTATGTGATAAATGTCACCGATTAAATTGTTTTTATCAATTAACCATCTGAAATAATTAAAACTTTATATATATATCATAATTTTCTTACTAAATCATCAACGGGAATTTTTATACCTTCTTTAGTCTGAATAAGCTCGCCTTCATTTTCCATCTTTTTTATTACTCTGCTGACCACTTCCCGGGAAGTTCCAAGATTGCTGGCAATTTCTCTGTGTGTAAGCTTAACCGGGTTACTTCCTATAGCAGAAATCTGCTGTTTAATATAGTTCAGAACCCTTTTGTCCAGTTTGTGGAAAACAGCGTCATTCACCATATTCATTACATCTGAGAATCTTTTGTCATATTCATGATAAAAAACCCTGTTGATTTCAGGAAACCTGATCAGCCATTCGTGAACCACGGAAATAGGAATCAGTATCACTTCAGAGTTTTCTTCCGCAACGGCATAGATGCGGCTTATACAGTCTGTGAAAATAGATGAAAAGGTCATCAGGCAGCTGTCATTTGCTTTTATGTAATAATAAATAAGTTCCCTACCATCGTTTAAAGTAAAAACCCTGATAGAACCTTTTGTCAGAAAGGGAATGAACTTGTTTTTCTGCCCGTCTCTTACGATTTCGGTTTTTGCTTTGATCTCGGTAAGCATCGCATGCTGATCAAACTCATTCAGAAAATCAGCTCCTAAAAAGCCGAATTTATTTAGAATAAACTGATTATTTACCATATCCTTTGTCATTATTTAATAACAAAGATATACAATTGTGAAGTTTGTATATTATTTTTTTAATCTATCAAAGATATTTAAGCCCATACAAAAATTTAATCTTTGTCTGTATCACTCTTAATAAAAAATGCCTCAGTTTTCACTGAGGCATCCTTATTTATGTAAGAAAATCTTAAGCATTTACATTGTTCCCTCCTAAAACGAAAGGCTCAACTTCTTTGATTTCTCCGAACTGCTGCTCATAGTTAGTAATGTTCTGTTGAAGAGCAGTAAGTACTCTTTTAGCATGAAGTGGAGCAAGAATTACTCTTGAACGCACATTCGCCTGCTGTACACCCGGCATTAACTGGATGAAATCTACTACAAACTCAGACGGAGAGTGGTTTACTAACGCAAGGTTACAGTAAACTCCTGATGCTACCATCTCGTTCAGTTGGATGTTGATGTTGTTTGGATCGTTGTTTTGATTCTGGTTGTCCATTGTATAAATTATATTTTTTGAAAATGAAATTTGAGATTGTGAAAGTATAAAAATAAATTCAAACCTCAAATTTCAAATTATTAATTTTAGTTAAGATCTTCGAATTCTTTTTTAGAACCCACGATCACATTCTGATATTCTTTAAGACCTGTACCTGCAGGGATTCTGTGTCCTACAATTACATTTTCCTTAAGACCGCTTAAGAAATCTATCTTACCGGCAACTGCCGCCTCGTTAAGAACCTTGGTGGTTTCCTGGAATGATGCTGCAGACATGAATGACTTCGTCTGAAGGGCTGCTCTCGTAATCCCTTGCAATACAGGAGTTGCTGTAGCAGGCAAAGCTTCTCTTACTTCAACCAAAGCCTGATCTTCACGCTTCAACTTAGAGTTTTCGTCTCTTAATTCTCTTGCTGTAATCATCTGACCCGGTTTGAATTCTTTCGAATCTCCCGCTTCAGTAACTACTTTAAGACCGAATACTCTGTTATTTTCTTCCAAGAAATCAAACTTATGCTCCAAAGCACCTTCAAGGAACTGAGTATCACCTCCGTCAACGATAGATACTTTCGTCATCATCTGTCTTACGATAATTTCGAAGTGCTTATCATCAATTTTTACTCCCTGAAGTCGGTACACTTCCTGAATTTCATTTACCAGATATTCCTGAACTGCCGTTGGACCTTTAATTCTCAGGATATCATCCGGAGTGATAGATCCGTCAGAAAGCGGCGAACCGGCTCTTACGAAGTCATTCTCTTGAACAAGGATCTGGTTGGATAATTTAACTAGGTAAATTTTTCTTTCACCCGTTTTAGCCTCCACGATTAATTCACGGTTACCTCTTTTGATTTTTCCGTAAGAAACCACCCCGTCGATTTCTGTAACCACTGCCGGGTTGGAAGGGTTTCTTGCTTCGAACAATTCGGTAACTCTCGGAAGACCTCCGGTGATATCCCCTGCTTTTGCAGATTTTCTCGGGATTTTGATCAAGACTTTACCAGCCTTGATTTTCTCACCATCGTTTACCATTAAGTGGGCTCCTACCGGTAAGTTGTATGCTTTCTGCTCAACTCCTTTAGAATCTACCACTTTTAAAGTAGGTACGGCTTTCTTATTTCTGGATTCAGAGATTACTTTCTCTTCAAATCCGGTCTGTTCGTCAATCTCTAGCTGGAATGAAATACCCTGGATGATATCTTCATATTCTACCTTACCGGCAGTTTCTGCAATGATAACCGCGTTATACGGATCCCATCTACAGATCACATCTCCTTTATTTACTTTATCGCCTGGTTTTACAGCCAATATGGAACCGTAAGGGACGTTAGCGATCATTAACGGAGTTCTGGACTCATTATCAGCCACCAATCTGAATTCTGTAGAACGGGAAACCACCACTTCAGCCGTATTTCCGCTTTCATCTTCAGAAGTAATGGTTCTTACTTCGTCCATTTCAACGATACCGTCTCTTCTTGCAACAATCGATGGATTTTCTGATACGTTACCTGCAGTACCCCCCTGGTGGAAAGTTCTCAACGTAAGCTGAGTTCCCGGTTCCCCGATGGACTGTGCTGCAATTACACCTACCGCTTCACCCATGTGGATTACTTTACCGGTGGCTAAGTTTCTACCGTAACATTTCGCACAGATTCCTTTCTTAGCTTCACAGGTCAACGGTGAACGAACTTCCACCGATTCCAATGCCGCTTCTTCAATTCTCTTGGCTAATGCTTCGTTGATTACCTGATCCGCTTCAGTGATTAATTCATCACTTTCAGGATCATAAATATTATGAAGAGAAACCCTACCTAAGATTCTTTCAGAGATTCTTTCAACAATCTCGTCATTTTTCTTAAGCGCAGTTACCTCTGTACCTCTTAAAGTTCCGCAGTCTGCTTCTGTAACGATAACATCCTGAGCAACGTCTACCAATCTTCTCGTTAAGTAACCGGCATCGGCCGTCTTAAGAGCGGTATCCGCAAGACCTTTACGGGCACCGTGGGTAGAGATAAAGTATTCTAAGATGGAAAGGCCTTCCTTAAAGTTTGCAAGGATCGGGTTTTCGATGATTTCCGCACCGGTAGATCCGGCTTTCTGCGGTTTTGCCATCAAACCTCTCATCCCTGACAACTGACGGATCTGTTCCTTAGAACCCCTTGCTCCGGAGTCAAGCATCATATATACAGAATTGAATCCACCCTGGTCAACTTTCATTCTGCTCATGATCATTTCAGTTAATCCTGCGTTGGTGTTTGTCCAAACGTCAATTACCTGATTGTAACGTTCCGTATCCGTAATAAGACCCATGTTATAGTTGGCTCTGATTTCGTCTACCGTTTCAATAGAGGTCGCAATCATTTTCTTTTTCTCAACAGGAACTACAATGTCACCTAATGAGAACGAAAGCCCTCCTTTGAATGCGTTTGAATACCCTAAGTCTTTCATTGCATCCAGGAACTTCACTGTGGTAGGGAAATCGGTATCCGCTAAAACTCTACCGATAACGTTTCTTAATGATTTCTTAGTTAATAGTTCATTAATATACCCTGACTTTTTAGGTACAATCTGGTTGAACAGGATTCTCCCCACAGAAGTTTCGATCAGTCTTGTGACGATCTCCCCTTCTTCTTTTACCGGAAGACGGCATCTTACCTTGGCATTTAAAGAAACCCTGCCTTCAGCATAAGCGATTTCCGCTTCTTCAGGAGAATAGAATGTAAGGCCTTCACCTTTCACTTTCACATCATCTGTAGAGCTTAATTCTTTGGTCATGAAATAAAGACCAAGAACCATGTCCTGAGAAGGTACGGTGATCGGAGAACCGTTTGCCGGGTTCAGGATATTCTGAGAACCTAACATCAGTAACTGTGCTTCAAGGATTGCTTCAGGACCTAATGGTAAGTGTACCGCCATCTGGTCACCGTCGAAATCGGCATTAAAGGCTGTTGTTACCAACGGGTGAAGCTGGATTGCTTTCCCTTCGATCATCTTAGGCTGGAATGCCTGGATCCCCAGTCTGTGAAGCGTAGGTGCTCTGTTCAGAAGAACAGGGTGACCTTTCATCACGTTTTCAAGGATATCATATACTACAGGCTCTTTCCTGTCAATAATTCTCTTTGCAGATTTTACTGTTTTTACAATCCCTCTTTCAATCAGTTTTCTGATGATAAACGGTTTGTAAAGCTCAGCAGCCATATCTTTAGGGATACCGCATTCGTGAAGCTGTAAGTTCGGACCTACAACAATTACCGAACGCGCCGAGTAATCTACCCTTTTCCCCAATAAGTTCTGACGGAAACGACCCTGCTTACCTTTCAATGAATCTGAAAGTGATTTCAACGGTCTGTTAGACTCAGATTTTACGGCTGAAGATTTTCTTGTATTATCAAATAATGAATCTACTGATTCCTGAAGCATACGCTTCTCGTTTCTTAAGATTACTTCCGGAGCTTTGATCTCCAGTAATCTTTTCAAACGGTTATTTCTGATAATTACCCTTCTGTAAAGGTCATTTAAATCGGAAGTGGCGAAACGTCCACCATCCAACGGAACCAATGGTCTCAATTCCGGTGGTATAACCGGAAGCACACGCATAATCATCCATTCCGGCTTATTGATCATTCTTGTATTGGCACCTCTCAATGCTTCTACAACGTTCAGTCTTTTTAAAGCCTCCGTTCTTCTTTGTTTTGAACCTTCGTTGTGTGCTTTGTGTCTTAAATCGAAAGACAGTGCATCAAGGTCGATTCTCTTCAACAATTCCTCAACGGCTTCAGCACCCATTTTGGCGATAAATTTGTTCGGATCGGAATCATCAAGATACTGGTTTTCAACCGGAAGCGTTTCCATGATGTCAAGGTATTCCTCTTCTGTCAGGAATTCCATGTTATCAAAGTCGGATCCGTCTAATTTCTTAGCAATCCCCTGCTGAATCACTACATACCTTTCGTAATAGATGATCATATCCAATTTCTTGGAAGGGATCCCTAAAAGATATCCGATTTTATTCGGCAATGAACGGAAATACCAGATGTGCGCGATAGGAACGACCAGGTTAATATGCCCGATTCTTTCCCTTCTTACCTTTTTCTCGGTAACTTCTACTCCACAACGGTCACAAACAATCCCCTTGTAACGAATTCTCTTGTATTTTCCACAAGCACATTCGTAATCTTTGATAGGACCGAAGATCTTTTCACAGAACAAACCATCCCTTTCAGGCTTGTGTGTTCTGTAGTTAATGGTTTCCGGTTTTAAAACCTCTCCTCTTGAGTCCTGAAGAATGGACTCCGGAGAAGCTAAACCGATGGTTATTTTATTAAATCTACTTGATTTATTTTTATTTGACATTTTTTAGATTTTAGATTTTGGATTATAAATTTTGGATTATAAATTCTGAATCGATTCAAAATTCACATTCAAAATTTAAAATTATTCCTCAAGTCTTACATCAAGTCCAAGTCCTTGTAACTCGTGAAGTAATACGTTGAAAGATTCAGGAATACCAGGTTCCGGCATCGATTCACCTTTCGCAATGGCTTCATAAGTTTTTGCTCTACCAATTACGTCATCAGATTTCACAGTCAGGATTTCTCTCAGGATATTGGATGCTCCGAATGCTTCAAGAGCCCAAACCTCCATCTCTCCGAATCTCTGGCCTCCGAACTGAGCTTTACCTCCTAAAGGCTGCTGGGTAATCAATGAGTAAGGTCCGATAGAACGGGCGTGCATTTTATCATCAACCATGTGTCCTAATTTCAGCATGTAGATAATCCCTACGGTTGCTGCCTGTGTAAATCTTTCTCCGGTACCTCCGTCATAAAGATACGTGTGACCGAATTTAGGAAGGCCTGCCTTTTCTGTGTACTCAGTGATCTGATCAAGAGTAGCCCCGTCAAAGATCGGCGTAGCGAACTTCATTCCTAATTTCTGACCGGCCCATCCAAGAACCGTTTCATAGATCTGTCCGATGTTCATACGGGAAGGTACCCCAAGCGGGTTCAATACGATGTCTACTGGTGTTCCGTCTTCCAGGAATGGCATATCTTCTTCACGAACGATTCTCGAAACAATCCCTTTGTTACCGTGACGTCCTGCCATTTTATCCCCTACATTCAGCTTACGCTTCTTAGCAATATACACTTTAGCCAGCTTCATAATCCCTGCAGGCAGCTCATCCCCGATAGAAATTGCGAATTTCTCACGGTTTTTAACTCCCTGGATATCGTTGAATTTGATTTTATAATTGTGAATCAACTGCTTGATCAATTCATTCTTATCATTATCAACCGTCCAGTCTGCACCGCTTACGTTAACGTAATCTTCAACTGATGTCAATAATTTGTGAGTAAATTTAATTCCTTTACCGATAATTTCTTCATCAAGGTCATTTTTCACACCCTGAGAAGTTTTGCCGCTAACCAGCGTATTCAGTTTCTCAATTAAAGTATTTCTCAGTTCGTCAAACTTAGCTTTATAGGTATTTTCAATCTCTTCAAGCTTAAGTTTTTCTTCGCTTCTTTTCTTTTTATCCTTAATATTTCTTGAGAATAATTTTTTATTGATCACCACCCCTCTTAATGAAGAGTCGGCTTTCAATGAAGCATCTTTTACATCACCTGCCTTGTCTCCGAAGATCGCTCTCAAAAGCTTTTCTTCAGGAGTAGGATCAGATTCACCTTTCGGCGTGATCTTACCGATCATGATATCACCAGGCTTCACTTCAGCACCGATTCGGATCATTCCGTTCTCATCAAGATCTTTGGTTGCTTCTTCAGAAACGTTAGGAATATCAGCGGTCAGTTCTTCCATACCTAATTTGGTATCACGAACTTCAAGAGAATATTCATCTACATGGATGGAAGTAAACCAGTCTTCACGAACAACTTTTTCATTGATTACGATCGCATCCTCGAAGTTGTATCCCTTCCAAGGCATGAACGCAACCACTAAGTTTCTTCCTAAAGCCAATTCTCCTTTTTCAGTAGCGTAACCGTCACAAAGAACCTGTCCTTTTTCCACTGTATCGCCTACTCTTACGTTTGGTCTCAGGGTAATGGTTGTACTCTGGTTGGTTTTTCTGAACTTGGTCAGTTTATAAGTTTTAGTAGCAGACTCGAACTGTACCAGATCTTCGTCTTCACTTCTTTCATATTTAATAATGATCTTATCTGCATCTACATATTCTACCGTACCGGTACCTTCAGCATTGATCAAAATTCTTGAATCTCTTGCTACCTGCTGCTCAAGCCCTGTACCTACAATCGGAGCCTGCGGCTTCAATAAAGGAACTGCCTGACGCATCATGTTGGACCCCATCAATGCACGGTTCGCATCATCATGTTCCAGAAATGGAATCAATGAAGCGGAAATACCGGAAATCTGGTTAGGGGCCACGTCGATAAGGTTTACCTGAGAAGGCTCCACTACCGGATAGTCACCATCCAATCTTGCAATAATCCTGTCTGTCAAGAATTCACCGTTGTCGGTCAACTCAACGTTTGCCTGAGCAATTACTTTGTCTTCTTCGTCCTCCGCATTCAGGTAGATAGGATCCGCGTTAAGATCGATCTTGCTATCAGCTACTTTTCTGTACGGTGTTTCGATGAAACCAAGCCTGTTGATTTTGGCATAAATACCCAAAGATGAAATCAAACCGATGTTTGGTCCTTCCGGAGTTTCAATCGGACAGATTCTTCCGTAGTGGGTATGGTGAACGTCACGAACCTCGAAACCTGCTCTTTCTCTTGATAAACCACCAGGCCCTAGTGCAGAAAGTCTACGCTTGTGCGTGATTTCCGAAAGCGGGTTGGTCTGGTCCATAAACTGAGAAAGCTGGTTGGTCCCGAAGAACGAGTTGATGACGGATGTCAGCGTTTTAGCATTAACAAGGTCAAGCGGGGTAAAGATTTCATTATCTCTAACGTTCATCCTTTCCTTGATTGTTCTTGCAATTCTCGAAAGACCTACACCGAACTGTCCTGCCAACTGCTCACCAACCGTTTTAATTCTTCTATTAGATAAGTGGTCAATATCATCAACCTCCGCTTTAGAGTTTACCAATTCAATCAGGTGTCTTACGATTGCAATGATATCTTCTTTGGTAAGAACTTCAGTGGTAGTCGGGATATTAAGACCTAACTTTTTGTTCAGCCTGTAACGTCCAACTTCACCTAATGAATACCTCTGCTCAGAGAAGAATAATTTTTCAATGATTCCTCTTGCCGTTTCCTCATCGGGCGGATCTGCATTTCTTAACTGACGGTAAATATATTCTACCGCTTCTTTTTCAGAGTTAGTAGGGTCTTTCTGTAATGTGTTCTGGATAATAGAGAACTCGTTGCTGTTTTCTTTGTGAATCAGGATTGATTTCACACCGGCATCAAGGATAAGATCCAAGTGTTCTTTTTCAAGAATCGTTTCTCTGTCCAGGATGATTTCATTTCTTTCAATGGAAACGACTTCACCTGTATCTTCATCTACAAAATCTTCGAACCAAGTGTTCAAAACTCTCGCAGCCAATGTTCTTCCTTCTACTTTTTTAAGGGCAGCTTTAGAAACTTTCACTTCTTCAGCAAGGTCAAAGATCTGAAGGATATCCTTATCAGATTCGAAACCGATGGCTCTTAAAAGAGTGGTTAACGGTAACTTTTTCTTACGGTCGATATACGCGTACATCACGCTGTTGATATCGGTTGTAAATTCCATCCAAGATCCTTTGAAAGGGATAATTCTTGAATAGTACAGCTTGGTTCCGTTAGCGTGGTACGTCTGTCCGAAGAATACACCGGGTGAACGGTGAAGCTGCGTAACAATAACTCTTTCAGCACCGTTGATGATGAAAGATCCGCTAGGCGTCATATAAGGAACCGGGCCTAAATATACATCCTGAACCACAGTCTGGAAATCCTCGTGTTCAGGGTCTGTACAATACAATTTAAGTCTTGCTTTCAGAGGAACGGAATACGTCAGTCCTCTTTCCACACACTCATCAATTGAATAACGTGGAGAATCTACCAGATAATCCAGGAATTCCAATACAAATTGGTTTCTGGAGTCTGTAATAGGGAAATTTTCCTGGAAAGTCTTGTAAAGACCTTCATCCGTTCTGTCTTCAGGAAGCGTATCCAGCTGAAAAAACTCTCTGAAAGACTCGATCTGGATATCCAGGAAGTCAGGAGTGATGATTTTTCCTTTTGCTGAAGAGAAATTAATTCTCGACGTTCCCTTAGTTGTTGCTGTTGTTTTACTCATAAAACTTTTAAGAAAGGGTTAAAAAATATTTTGATTTACAAAAAATATCAGAAAAGGACCAGAGACAAGGTAAAAAGTAAAAAGGTAAAAGTGTTTTTGGCGCTCACGAAGGCCTTCAGATCTTTAACTTTGTACTTGGTTCTTTCTAACTGCAACGCTGGTATATCTTTTCACAGCGTAATGCAAAATATTTTTATTACTTTTGACAGGACCTGCAATAATATCCATAAACACGAAATCCCTTTCACTTATATGAAAGAGCTGGGATTCAATATTTTATAGATGTATGTACAATGATTCGCGCCAAAAGAGAGGCAAAGATACAACAATTCTTATGAAATAACAAATAAACTGTTTCATAATGAATCAGTTAAGACTTGAATGAATATAAACTGTCTGTATCCTTAGCCCCAATAGAAGCGGCTAACCCGCAGCAGCAGGGCCTCAGGAGAGCGCGAGTAGTAAAAGCGGATAGCGGGATAAAGCTCCAAATAAATATCCAGGATTAAATATTTCTCCTGAAGAGAGCAATAACAGAAATTTTAAACAACAAAAAGCCCGGACATGAATGTCCGGGCTTATATTTTGAGGTAAAAAACCAGAATTATTTCAATTCTACTTCAGCACCAGCTTCTTCTAATTGCTTTTTAAGCGCTTCAGCTTCGTCTTTAGAGATACCTGTTTTGATTGCAGCCGGAGCTCCATCTACGATATCTTTAGCTTCTTTAAGACCAGCACCAGTTAAATCTTTTACCAATTTAACGATTGCCAATTTAGAAGCACCTGCAGCTTTAAGAATTACGTCGAATTCAGTTTTTTCTTCTACAGCTTCTCCTGCACCAGGACCAGCCATAACAACTGCAGCAGCAGCCGGCTCAATTCCGTACTCGTCCTTAAGGATAGCAGCTAATTCGTTTACGTCTTTTACGGTTAAGTTTACTAGCGTTTCAGCTAAATTTTTTAAATCTGACATTGTTGTAATGTTTTTGTTGATTATTTATTTAATTCTTTGAGTATAATTATTCAGCAGCCGGAGTTTCTTCGGTGCTTTCTGCAGATGCTTCAGGAGCGTCAGCAGTTTTTTCTTCTTCAGCAGGAGCCGCTTCTTCAGCGTTTGCTTCTGCAGATTCAGATTTGTTTTGAAGAGCAGAAACCACTCTCTGGATTGGAGACTGAAGCAATCCGATGATTTCACCGATCATTTCTTCTCTTGATTTAATGCTTACTAAAGCATCAAGATTGTTGTCACCAACATAGAAAGTTTCCTGTACAAAAGCAGACTTCAACGCCGGCTTCTCTTCTTTCTTTCTGAAGTCTTTGATTAATTTTGCAGGAGCGTTAGCCGTTTCAGCAATCATTAATGCAGAATTCCCTTTGAAAGTTTCGAACATTTCAGAGTAATCTACTCCTTCAATCTGCTCCATTGCTTTTTGCAAAAGTGTATTTTTTACAACTTTTACTTTAATATTCTGTTTGAAAGCCTGTCTTCTGAAATCTGAAGATTTAGCAGCGTTCAAACCGTCTAGATCAGCTACATAAACTACTTTAGCATCCTGAAGCAAATCTTTGATCTCTTGTATTGCTACAACTTTTTGGTCTTTTGTCATTGTCTTAAGGATTATAATTAGTTAACAGCTTTAGTATCAATTGCAATACCCGGGCTCATGGTAGAAGACAGATAAATGCTCTTCACATAAACACCTTTAGCAGCAGTCGGTTTCATCTTGATCAATGTAGAAATCAATTCCTGAGCATTTTCTCTGATCTTGGCAGCATCGAAAGATACTTTACCGATACCAGCGTGGATAATACCGTATTTGTCTACTTTGAAATCAATTTTACCTGCTTTTACTTCAGTTACCGCTTTACCGATTTCCATCGTTACAGTACCGGATTTCGGGTTAGGCATCAAACCTCTTGGTCCTAAAACTCTACCCAAAGGTCCTAATTTACCCATAACAGCCGGCATAGTAACGATAACGTCAACATCTGTCCAGCCTTCTTTTATTTTTTGTAAATATTCGTCAAGACCTACATAATCAGCACCAGCTTCTCTCGCTTCTGCTTCTTTATCCGGTGTTACCAAAGCCAAAACTTTGATATCTTTACCGGTACCGTGAGGAAGAGATACAACACCTCTTACCATTTGGTTAGCTTTTCTAGGGTCTACTCCTAATCGTACAGCGATATCTACAGAAGCATCAAACTTTGCCGTGTTCACTTCTTTTACAAGAGCTGAACCTTCCTCAAGGTTATAGATTCTTCCTTTTTCTACTTTGCTTAAAGCTTCCTTTTGCTTTTTAGTTAATTTTGCCATTTCAATAAGTTTTAAGCGTTAGTTGGTTTAGTTCCTGTTACTCTTAATCCCATAGATCTTGCAGTACCTGCTACCATAGAAATAGCTGAATCCATTGTGAAGCAGTTAAGGTCTCCCATTTTATCTTCAGCAATCTTTTTTACCTGATCCCAAGATACGGCACCTACTTTGTTTCTGTTTGGTTCACCGGAACCTCCTTTGATTTTAGCCGCATCCATTAACTGGATCGCTGCAGGTGGAGTTTTAATTACGAATTCAAAAGATTTGTCTTCGTATACTGTAATTACTACAGGTAAAACTTGCCCTGGCTTATCTTGGGTTCTTCCGTTAAATTGCTTACAAAACTCCATGATGTTCACACCTGCAGAACCCAATGCTGGACCTACCGGTGGAGAAGGGTTAGCTGCGCCACCTTTCACCTGAAGTTTTACCATTTTAAAGACTTTTTTAGCCATTTTTTATTTTTTAAATTTGAATAATTAATGAGTTTGGAAGCATTATTATTCAGCAGGTTACCCATTCTCACATTAGGTAAACCTACTTTTCGGACTGCAAAAGTATAAAATATTTTTGAAATAGCAAACATTTATTGATGAAATACTTGCGTAAAAGTCGAATATTCAATTTACTACTAAAAATTCACTTGTTTTGAACAAGTTTGATGTCTTTTGAATTATTAGATTTCAAACATCAGCCGTTAACTAAGTCATATATACTATCCGTCTGCTAACAAGTTTAAATTCACAATAATATTTAATATGTGAGGTTTTATATATGTATGAAATTGATATATTTATATTGCCGCCTAAGACAGAAATATATTTCATATAAAAATACCGCTCATTTCTGAACGGTATTTTTATTTATTTTATCTGAAAAGCACTACACTTTTTCTACCTGCATATAGCTCAATTCCATCGGAGTTTTTCTTCCGAAGATCAAAACAGAAACTTCGATTTTCTTTTTATCCTCAAGGATTTTTTCCACGGTTCCGTTGAATCCGTTGAACGGTCCGTCAATTACCTTGACGTTTTCACCCACGATATACGGGATTTCAACATCGCTGGCAAATTCCGAAAGCTCATCCATTCTTCCTAACATCCTGTTAACTTCAGATTTTCTCATCGGAACAGGATCTCCTCCTTTCGTTAAACTCAAGAAAGAAATAACACCGGGAATATTTTTGATCGCGTGAGGAATTTCCCCCATCAAATCTGCTTCTATCATTAAGTATCCAGGGTAGTAAGGCCTTTCTTTAGGAACCTTTTTACCGTTCCTGATCTGAATTACCTTTTCCATAGGAATAACCACCTGAGTAACATACTGCTCAAACCCTAAACGCTTGATCTCTGTCTCAATATAGTTCTTCACTTTATTTTCCTGTCCGCTGATTGCTTTCAGCACATACCATTTCAATTCGCTCATTGTGGGAAAATACTTTATTATTAATTGAATACGTTGATAAGCATTCCTATGATGTTGCTGACTGCTTTGGAAAACAATTCGTCAACCCCAAAAGTAAATAATGCCAGAATTACTGTTGCAATCGTTACTACGATCGTAGAAGACTGCAGATCAGACCATTTCGGCCATTCAACTTTATGTCTGAATTCGTTATAAGAACCTTTTAAAAAATCGATTAATGAACTCATAATTATTATTTGCACGGGCACAAGGATTCGAACCCTGATCAACGGTTTTGGAGACCGGTATCCTACCATTGGACGATGCCCGTAGTTAAAAAGCTTCCGTAAAGAAATTCCTTACGGAAGCTTTATTATTTTTAAGATGATTAGTCTAAGATTTCAGTAACCTGACCTGAACCAACTGTTCTACCTCCTTCTCTGATCGCAAATCTAAGACCTACGTTAAGAGCGATTGGCTGTAACAATTCTACAGTGATCTCTAAGTTATCACCAGGCATTACCATTTCTACACCTTCTGGCAAGAAGATCTCACCTGTAACGTCAGTAGTTCTTACGTAGAACTGAGGACGGTATTTGTTGTGGAATGGAGTGTGACGTCCACCTTCTTCTTTAGAAAGGATATAAACTGATGCTTTCAGTTTTTTGTGTGGCTTCACAGAGTCTTTCTTAGCGATTACCATACCTCTCTTGATGTCAGTTTTTTCAATACCTCTCAACAATAGACCTACGTTATCACCAGCTTCACCTCTGTCTAGGATTTTTCTGAACATCTCAACTCCTGTAATTGTAGAAGTTAATTTTTCATCACCCATACCAACGATATCAACAGGATCTCCTGTGTTGATGATACCAGCTTCGATTCTACCTGTTGCTACAGTACCTCTACCTGTAATAGAGAATACATCTTCAATTGGCATCAAGAATGGCTTTTCAGTATCTCTTACCGGCTCTTCGATCCAGGTATCAACAGCATCCATTAATTCTTCAACACTCTTAAACCACTGATCGTCAGTGTTTACCGGAGTTGCAGTAGCAGCTGTAAGCGCACCAAGTGCAGACCCCTGAATTACTGGAGAATTATCACCGTCGAAATCATAAGTAGACAATAAGTCTCTCAATTCCATTTCAACAAGTTCTAATAATTCAGCATCATCCACCATGTCAACTTTGTTCATGAAAACAACGATTCTAGGTACGTTTACCTGACGGCAAAGTAGAATGTGTTCTCTGGTTTGAGGCATTGGTCCGTCAGTAGCAGCACACACTACGATAGCACCGTCCATCTGAGCAGCACCCGTTACCATGTTCTTAACATAATCCGCGTGACCTGGACAGTCAACGTGAGCATAATGTCTTTTTTCAGTTTCGTACTCGATGTGAGCAGTATTGATAGTAATCCCTCTTTCTTTTTCTTCTGGAGCAGAGTCAATAGCAGAGAAATCTTTTTTCTCAGCAAGACCTTTGCTCGCTAATACAGCACTGATCGCTGCAGTAAGTGTAGTTTTACCATGGTCAACGTGACCAATAGTACCAATGTTCAAGTGTGGTTTGTTACGATTAAACGTTTCCTTTGCCATGATGTAAATTATTTATTTATTGTTTTTCAAATTTTCGGTGTGCAAATATAATGATTTTTTAAATACTATAAACTTTTTGATAAAAAAAGTTTTAATATTCAAATCAATAGAGCACATGCCTTATATATCTCATGTATTGAGATTGCAAATTTACACAAATTTCTCAATTGAAAAAATCCTTGGCAGACCTTTTCCTTAAAATATAGGTTATTGTTCTGATTGTGAATATTTTGGAATCGGTAAACCGCTAAAGATCAGAATATTTCTTTTTTAAGCAATTCCCGACTTATACAATTCCCACACTAGTATCTTCCAAACTCTACCAAGCCAGTAAAAAGCTTTTGCTTTAAAATTATTATCCTATTATTTCAACAACAGAAGCCCGGAATGCGATATCACCGGGCTTCTCATATATGAATCTGTTCAGATTATTCCATTAAAATATCAGCTCAGCATTGCCTTATAAATTCCATGCTTTCCTATCTTCATGGTTGGTTTGGCAACCTTTCCAAACTGCTTTACAGGCTGATCATACGATCATGAGATCTGCTGCTATTTTTTCGTCCGGTTGAAAATCCAGAAGATGATCGGGAAGATCAGCAAGGTCAGCACCGTAGCGGTAATCAGCCCGCCGATAATGACTATCGCCAGAGGCTTCTGGGATTCCGATCCTATTCCTGTAGACAGCGCCGCCGGCATCAGTCCGATGGAAGCCATTAAGGCAGTCATGATAACAGGCCGGGTCCTGGATTTCACCCCATTGAAAATAGCTTCATCAAGGCCTGCTCCGTCCAGGACATTCTGATGGAATTCCGTGATGATGATGACCCCGTTCTGAATACAGATCCCGAGAAGCGCAATCATCCCTACGCCGGCGGAAATTCCGAAATTGATCCCGGTGAGATGCAGGGCAATGATTCCACCGATCAGGGCAAACGGCACATTGGCCAGGACCAGAAGCGAATCTTTCATATTCCCGAAAAGGATAAATAAAAGGAAGAAAATCCCTAGCATACTGACAGGAACTACCTGAGTCAGTCTTTTTGAAGCCCGCTGCTGGTTTTCAAACTGGCCGGTCCAGCCTACGGAATACCCGTCCGGAAGGTCTATTTTAGCTACCGCCTTTTGGGCATCTGCAATCGTTCCCCCCAGATCACGGTCACGGATCGAGAATTTCACCCCGATATACCTTTTGATATCATCCCGGTAAATAAATGCCGCCCCGTTATCTTTTTCAATGGTGCTGATTTCTTTTAAAGGTATCTTGGTTCCGTCCTGGGTAGGGACCATTAAAGCAGCAATATCATTCTCATCTTTTCTGTAGTCCTGGGCATAGCGGAGACGGATCGGGAATTTTCTCTCTCCGTCAAACATCTCCGAAGCCGTCTTTCCTCCAAAGGCCATTTCCAGGACAGACTGGGCATCATCCGGCATAATGCCGTACGCGGCCATTTTATCCCGGTCGAGTACGACGCTTACTTCCGGCTGCCCGATATTTTTAATGATTCCGGCATCTTTTACACCCCTGATGTCTTTTACCTGTTTCAGCACTTCTTCAGCCAACCTGTCCAGAGTCTGTAAATTGTCACCGTATATTTTAATCCCGTTCTCTGCTTTGAAGCCAGCCACCGCTTCAGCCACGTTATCGGAAATCGGCTGGGAATAATTGAACGTAATTCCCTGATATGCCCTCAGCTTTTTATCAATGCCTTCTATCAGTTCGTCATAGGTGATCTTCCGTTTCCAGTCTTCTTTAGGCTGAAGGTTTACAGCAAACTGTACAAACCCGAAACCGTTCGGATCGGTTCCGTCATTGCTCCTGCCCGTCTGTGCCAGCACATCGGTTACTTCCGGAAAGCTCATAATATCCTTCTTTAAGAGGTCTGCCGTTTTCAGAGATTCCTTTAATGAGGAACTCATCGGCATTTCTGCAGTAATCCAGAGCGAGCCTTCATTCAGCTGCGGCAGGAATTCCGTCCCCAAAAATTTTCCTGAAAACAAAGCCAATGCCATGAATGAAACGGCAACGATCAGACTCATTTTTTTGTGCTTAAAAGTATAGCCGAAGCCTTTTAAGACCATCCTGTCCCAGAAGCTCACAAAAGGATTGTTCTTTTCCTTTACATTTTTATTTAAAAGGATATGCGACAAAACAGGGACTAAGGTCAGCGTAAAGATCAAGGCCCCGATCAATGCAAACCCCAGCGTAAAAGCCAGTGGCGAGAACATCTTGCCCTCTACTTTCTGGAACGAGAAGATTGGGATCAATGATGTAATGATAATCAGTTTGGAAAAAAAGATGGCTTTCCCCAGACCAGTTCCGGTCTTTTTAATCCAGCCGGCTTTGGCCATTTTGTTGAATTTTTCCTGTCCGTATTTAAGTGCCTTATGGTCGAGCATCACAAAGAGGCCTTCGACCATGACGACGGCCCCGTCGATAATAATCCCAAAGTCCACCGCACCCAGGGAAAGGAGATTAGCACTCATCCCGGCAAGCTTTAAACATAAAAATGCAAATAATAAAGATAGCGGAATAATGATGGAAACAATTAGGGTCGTCCGCCAGTCGGCCATAAAGATCAGCACGATTACCGTGACCAGGACGATTCCTTCGAGCAGATTGTGCATTACCGTTTCGGTCGTAAAATCCATCAGGTTATCCCGGTCATAGAACGTCATCATCTTAACATCCTTCGGAAGGATTTTTTCATTAAGCTCTTTAATCTTAGCTTTTACGCCTACCAGTACTTCACGGGGGTTTTCGCCTTTCCGCATCACGACAATCCCTTCTACCGTATCCTCCTGGTTGTTAAGCCCGGCCTGTCCTACCCTGGGCATCGAACCCTCATGCACTTCCGCTACGTTTTTAACCAGAACCGGGTTCCCGCTTTCATTCTGTATCGTAATATTCCCGATATCGGCAACTGATTTTACGAGTCCGATTCCCCGCACCACATAGGCCTGACCGTTCTTTTCGATTACGTCACCGCCGACATTCAAGTTGCTTTTCGTTACGGCATCATATACCTGAAGCGGGGTAAGATTATATTTATCCAGTGCTCGCGGATCGATGCTTAATTCAAACACTTTGTCCTGTCCTCCGAAAACATTGATATCTGCAACCCCAGGAACGCCTCTTAATGCCCGGTCAATGACCCAGTTCTGCAATGTCAGCAATTCACGTGAGTCTTTCGTTTTACTCTGTAGTGTATACCGGAAAATCTCTCCGGTGGGTCCGTAGGGTGGCTGTACTTCAGGGTCTACCTCATCAGGAAGGCTAATGGTTCGTAACTGGTTATTGACCTGATTTCTGGCAAACATATCATCCACCCCGTCGTCAAAAAGAATCTTCACAATGGAAAGCCCGAACATGGTCGTACTCCGCACACTGGTTTTCTTCTGAACCGGACTCATGGCCAATTCGACAGGCGTAGTCACGAAACGTTCTACTTCTTCCGCGCTCCGCCCGTTCCATTGGGTAATAATAACAATCTGGGTATTGGTAACATCAGGAAACGCTTCAATAGGCATATTTTTAAAGCTTACGAATCCCGCAACCGCCAGCACCGCCACCCAGATAAAGGTAAATGCCTTATTTTTTAATGAAAAAGCAATGATATTTTTTATAAATCTGTTCATGAGGAATTTTTTGGTGACCTAAAAAAGCCGTTGAAATAAATTTTAAACATATCTTGATATTTATTGTAAAACTTTACTTTCAAATAATGTTGTTATCATCTTAATGGTTATATGACTAACTGTTCAGGGAACGGTAGATCAGCAGCTGATTGTTGGTAATGACCTGTTCGCCTTCAGAAAGACCTTCGGAAACATAGGTGGTATCGCCGGATTGTTTCAGCACTTTTATTTCCCTTACTTTGATATCCGTACGGGATTTATAAATCACCACAAAACTCCTGTTATCATCAAAAATTACCGCTTCAGAAGGAACCGTCAGTGCCGATGCATTTTCCGAGCGGGTCACTTTAATCGTAGCCTTGCTGTCAGGGATCAGCAATCCGTTCCGGTTTTCCAGCACTACCCTTGCCTGCATGGCATTGGTTTCTGGTTCGATGATCTTAAAGATTTTATCAATCTTCCCGTCGAATACCTTATCAGGATATGACAGTGTGGATACCTGGGCTTTCATCCCCAAGCTGATTTTATCAATGTCGGATTCATTTACATTTATGATGGCCCAGACATTGGTGGTATTGGCTACATCAAAAATATTTTCACTTCTGTCGTTTCTCAGTTGCATATCTTTATTGATGTTTTTCTGCACGATATAGCCGCTGATCGGGGCTATCACACTGTAAATATTCCCTTTCTTCACATTATAGACGGTGCTCACCGCACCTGCCCGTTGCATCTGGTCCTGCGCTTTCTGAACCTGGCTCCTGGCTTCCAGCACATCCCTTTCGGTATTCAGTTTTCCTTCATACATTTCCTTTGTGACCCGGAGGTTGTTCTGTGCCACAATCAGATCGGTTTTTGCATCGCTTACATCTTTCTGGACTTCAGCCAGCTCCGTACTCCTGATCGTCGCCAGCACCTGGCCTTTTCTCACATGGTCCCCCAGTTCTACATTAACGCTCAGGACATTCCCCCCGACCAGCGGATATACGTCGATATAGCTGTTTTTATCAGCTGAGATCTTTCCGTAAAAACTGTAGTTATCTTCTATATTCTTTTTCTCGACTTTTGCCAGGGCAATAGACTTAAGCATAGTATTGCTGAGCTCAAAACCTTTTTTGGCCTGTGGTTTTATATCCTCTTCTTTTTTTGAGCAGGACAGGATAGACAAAGCCACCATAACAGGGATGATATATTTTTTCATTTTAATAGAAGATTTTCGTTTGTACCAGTTGATTCAATTGTTCCGCTGACTGCATGATGCCGTTTTTCATATCATAGATCTGTAGTGCCGTTTCCCTGTAGCTGTCCATAAAATCAGCAAATTCAATCAGGCTGATGTTGCCTTTCCTGAAATTGTTCAGCATTCCGTTGTAGACCAGTTCCATATTATCAAGGTCGGCGGAGGTAATCATGGATAACTGTTCATGCTGCATTTTCCAGGTTTTATAAACCGCCTGCACCCGGGTTTCAAGATCCATTTTCCGAAAATCGGCATTTTCCCGGTTCTGCCGGATGGCAAAACCTGCTTTTTGAACATTCTCTTTATTGGATTTCCACAAAGGCAGAGGGATGCCCACCATCAGGTTCACTTCATTTTTAAAGGTCCCGCTGTTTTGGTCCCATCCTGCCCCGATATTCAGATCAGGCACATTCAGTGACTTTTGCCATTGAGCATATAGCTTGCTGTTATCGATCAGTTTTAAATAATACTGGTAATCCGCATTGTTTTTAAGAGCTTTTTTCTGCAGTACCGTTTCATCTCCGAAAGGCTGGGCAGCAAGCACATCCCGAGCTTCCGCCTCTGAGAAATGCAGTTCAATATCTTCGCTGATCCCGGTTAAAACCTTAAGGTTCTGTTCAAATTCAAAAATGTTTTTACTAATCGCGGCTTTGTCATTATTCAGCTGGATCACGATGCTCTGCAGCCTTACCTCTTCTTTAAGGGAAACATTCCCTTTGGCAGACTGTGTTTTGTAAGCTGACAAAAGATCGTTCATATACCCCAACTGCCTGTCGGTATGTGCCCGTTTCAGCTGTTCATAATAAAGATGGTAATAGCCGGCATGAAGCTGTGCCCTCAGGTCTGCCAGCAGCTGTGAGAATTGAAGGCGGGCCAGTTCTTTATTGGATTTCGCGAAAGCGATTTCATTTTTCTTTTTGCCTCCCATGTAGATCAGCTGGGTGATCTCCGCTCCCTTTGCCTGCCCTATGTCAAAAGCTTTCCTGCCTTCCGGGTTATAAGCGTTAATATACCCGCTGGCCTGCGGAAGCTCCCAGATTTTAGCCTGTAAGATATCAGCATCAGCCATGTTAATGTTATACTTTTCGGCGAGCAGCTGCAAATTGTTTTTCAGGAAAGCTTCTTCACAATCTGAAAGAGACATCTGCTGTTGTGCCGTCACGATTGATGAAATGACGATCAACAGCCCTGCAATTTTGTTCATTTTTCTGATTTGTTACAAAAATGCCCTTACAAGATTAAAATGCTCTTAAAGAATGCTTAAAAAAAAATTAAATTTGGTTTGGAGAATGGATTTTTATCTTATTTCTGAACTGTTAGAAATGGTTGGGAGTAAGGAACAGCAGCTTAACTATTATGAGACCTTAGTAATTTTAACTGAAAGTAATTGATTATATCTTACATGAGATTCTTCGGTATACCGAAGGTGACCTTACGGAATTAAAACTCTGTTTGAGTTCAGAGTTCAGAGTTGAAATTTAATAAAAACTTTTAAAGCCTATTTCCAACTCTGTTTACGTTGATTGTTTTAGATGCAGTCTATTTAAATGTACCTAAAAATCTGCGTGATCATCATTCTTCGGGAAATTATTTTGCGAAATAATTAGACACGACTTCTGTTTCAATTCAATAATTGCCTCTATCTATTAAAAACCACACTGAATGTGTTTACCCGGTCTGCCGGTGAAGTATAGATAATTCCGGCGCCATGGTATTCCAGGATTCTCTTGACAATCCGGAGGCCAAGGCCGGAACCGGAAATATTCTGGGAGTTGATGCCTCTCTGAAAAGCTTCAAACAGCCGGGGCTGCTCCTCTTCTGAAATGGTAGTTCCGTGGGACATTACATCGACGATAAGGTGTTCACTTGTTTCGGTGATCAGCACATCCACTTCCATATTGTCAGAATACACCGCTGCATTTTTAAATAAGTTGATAAAAACAATATCGAGCAAAGACTGGATGCCATTGATGGTAAGCAATGCGTCTTCAGAAGTATTTTCTGAAATCAGGAAATCCATTTTAAGGTTGGGATAACTCTTTTCCACCGCTTCAAAAGATTCAAAAATCACTTCATCGATTCTTACCTCTTCATAAATGCTCTGGATATTTTCTTTGTCGAATTTTGTTAACAGTAAAAGGGAATTGGTCAGGTCGGACAGCTGATACACATCTTTCTGAATCTGTCTTAAAGAAGACAGGGTTTCCGGGGAATGCTGCCCGAATTTGATTAGGTTTTCCAGCTGGAAGGCCATCCTGGTAATCGGTGTCCTGATCTCATGGGAAGCACTGGCGGTGAAATCCCTCTGTGACTGGAAAACATCATCTAGTCTGGCAATCATGGTATTGAATGACTGAGCCAGAACATTGATTTCGTCATTCGACTGCCGGACCGGGATCTGAGTGGTAAGCTTATGCGCAGTTACTTCCGAAATTTCCTGGTTTAGGTCTTCCAGCGGGCGCAGGAACTGCCCCATGAAATAATAACTGAAAAAGCCGATGAGCAGCGTGCTCATTACATAAGCTGTAATCAACAAGTATTTCAGGTATTCCAGCTTGGATTTCCCGTTGGTATCAAAAGCACTGGTCAGGATATAGTAATTTTCCCCGTTGATGGTCCGGAGTGCCGCATAAATCTCGGGGACCGTTTTTTCGGAATAGATGACTTTCTTCTCATCAAGCTCCTTTAGCAACGCATTGTCCCAGGTTACGTTCCGGTCTTTGATGGTACTGTAGACCAGCTCCTTCTGCCCGTTGAAAATCAGGATGGTTTCATTGAGAAGAATATTATCCGAATTTTCATTAAAAAATACCGGTGCTTCTTCTTCAAAATCTTTTGACTTGGCAATAAAATGGGACGTAAATTCCAGCCTCTGCCGGAAGCGCTCCTTAAACTCATCCCTCCTGAAATCATTGAAGGACATATAAATTACAGCCATAACAATACCGAAAAGCAGTGAAAAGGCAATACTGAGATTGAGCGCGATCTTCCTTTTTAAAGACATCTTTTATAACGGACTTAAATAATACCCGAAGCCGGAACGCGTATGAATAAGCTTCACCTTGAAATCCTTATCCACTTTCTTCCTTAAGAAATTGATGTACACTTCCACGGTATTCGTATTGGTATTGAAGTTATGCTCCCAGACATGCTCGGTGATCTGCTGTTTGGAAACCGTCCTTCCCTGAGCTTCCGCCAGATACACCAGCAGCTGAAATTCCTTTAGCGTGAGCGCAATTTCATTTCCGCCCCGGTATACCTTCTGTTCCGTTTTATTGATGATCAGGTCGTCGACCCTGATGATTTCCTGATCGGTATTTTCAGAAGGGGCTTTTCTCCGCAGCAGGGAATTCATGCGCAGCAGCAGCTCTTCAAACTGAAAAGGCTTTACTAAGTAATCATCAGCAAGCCTGGTAAACGCGTCTTTTTTATCTGAAAGGTCTCCGTACGCCGAAATAATGATGATTGGGGTGGTTTTATCGAAAGAGCGGATGGTCTGGCAGACATCCAGTCCGTTGATCTTGGGAACATTGATGTCCAGAAGGTAAAAATCATATGTATTGTTCCTGATCTGGCGGAGAAACGTTTCGCCGTCATAGATTCTGTCACATGTAAAATGATTGGATTCTAAAAACTTGCAGAGCTCTGCCGACAGGATCAGGTCGTCTTCCAGTAAAAGGATATTCATCAATATTTATTTTATACGAATGTAAAGAAAATTTTAGGATTTCGGGGAACGTAAGAAGAAGCGGGAACGGGTTTTAATTAATTTTTAAGGATCACCCGATAAAGCAAGTATAAAGCAAAAAAAATCCCGGAAATTCCGGGATGATACTGAGAGCCAACTACGGGACTTGAACCCGTGACCTCTTCCTTACCAAGGAAGCACTCTACCGCTGAGCTAAGTCGGCATGAAGCAAAAAAATCACACCGTGCAGTATGATTTTTTTTGAGCGGAAGACGGGGGTCGAACCCGCGACATTCAGCTTGGAAGGCTGACGCTCTACCAACTGAGCTACTTCCGCAATTTTGTTTCCAAAATTAT
>NZ_AUMU01000016.1 GCF_000430845.1 Chryseobacterium gregarium DSM 19109
ATCCGCGCAAGTTTTAAACTTTTCAGCGTTGGCTCAATTTGTAGCGTCAAGAAAGTTTTAAGTCTTGATCTTTTGGTTCTTTTGCATCAAGGCAAAAGAACAAGTAAAAAAAGCAAAATTGAATAATAGTAAGCGAACACAAGTTTTTAATATTCCGCAGATGAGGCAAATGATGCCGATTTTATGGGCATCTCACCCCCAGCGATCCGCAATTTCAAACGGTATAAACGCCAGCATTCATGCAGTAAAAATTCCTTCCGATTTATCCGAAAACAGGAAATTATCCATTTACGAAATAGGCAAATAAACACATAAAAATTTAACAATGTATCAATATGCTGCCGGAAATGCCCTGTTTTACAGGGTTTCTTCGACCCTTCTTCGGGTCTTCTTCGACAGTTCTTCGGAAAAACCCCCTATTTTCCGAAGCCGACCCGAAGAAGACCCGAAGCGGACCCGAAGAAATGCCGGATGATACCGGTCATTGGCTGCCAAAACCTGCCAAAACCTGCCAAAACCGGACACAAGCTGCCAAAACGTGTTCAGGCCATGGCCCATTCAAAAACCGGTGATACCTTTGTTCCGGTAACTCCAAAAAAGCAACCCCATGGCGCCAATCACAAAAATGACCCCGGCAGATTTTCAGGAAAAGCAGGAACGGCAGCAGTCGCCAACCAGCACGGACAGGACCTCATCCGGAGCAGGCCCAGGGGCCGCCGGGCTGCGGGAAGGCGTTGCTCCGACAGGCGAAGTTCAGATGGGGAGCGGATTTCCCCAGCCGCTGAAGAGCATCACCACGGCTCTGCAGACCGAAAAGGGGGTCTGTCCGGGGTGGCAGGATCCTCCCGGCAACGGAAAAGCCCATGCAGCCTGATGCAGTAAAACTTCAGTCACGCTTGAAATCTCCGGAGCGCCTTCTGCCAGGACGGGTTTAACGGCAGACCGTACGCTGCCGGATGAGGATGGTGGCAGGAAAATCCGGGATTGGTCCGTGTATATGGCAACCATGCCGGACAGGCACCGGCTTCCCACAGTGCGTACCCTGGCGCCCTGACCCTGATTTAATACAGATCCTGATTTAGTCTGATCTCCACCTTAAGAGGCGGGGATTTTTTGTGCGCTTCCAGGATCCCGGGGTGCGGTCAGTTTAAAGGTTTTTAGGTTCTTAAACACAGTGTTTTGCCTAATTTCAGCCCTTTTGTACTCCTTGTGATATATGATTAGGATTGAACAGAATTGGCGGCAATACCATGGCTTTACAGCATCCGGTGATGAGGCTTACGTTTGCAGAATTATAAGGCTGATTCCTCAGCAAACCTGAAACTATTTTTCATTTCCAGCTCAAATAGACGCTCCCTTCTGTCATTGATTTTTGGATACACGCTCTTTAAGAAGTGCGGTTTTCCCTCTTCAACTCCCAAATATTCATATTTTTCTCTCAAAAATTGATTACCGTTTTGGTGCGGATCAGGATCCAGAGATAGGGAATAGGGGTTCTCAGAACCGAATTTGTGTCAAATGATTCGCCAAAATGATTTTTACAGCGCGTGGTGGCAGGGCCGGATTTTTATCGGTATCCCATAGACTGTGATTGAAATAAATTTAAAAATTTATTGAAAATAGTGTGAATTTAAAAATGCAGCCACCTTGTTCTTTTTGAGGGTTAAGGCGTCCGGATTTTTTAGAAAATCATTATCGGTACGCAGCCTTTCATTCTCCAATAAAGCGCTCATTCTTTGGTCAGTGGCTTGTCAGACTTCCTTTTCTTACGTTGGTAATCAATCATGGTCTTGGGTCCTGCTCCGGGTTTATTTTCCAAACCTGAAATACCGCTTTTTTCGTAATCCCGATGCCCGTTCAAAACGGCAGACTGGGCAGGGATATCAAATCTGATATACGCTTCCCTTTGTGAGATAAACTCCGTAGGGATGGCTTTCAAAATCTTAAGCTTAAACTTTACAGAGTAGCTTTTATTTTTTCCCGGCTCTAATCCCGGTATTCTATACCCTTTATAAAAGCCGAGCCACTTGCGAAGATTACTCTCTTTAAATCCTATAGATTCAATCGAACGATAAGAATTCCTGTGAAGTTCTATACATTCCAATTTAAAAGTAATATTGAATTTTTCTTTCCTGTTCAGGATTTTTTTCGTTTGCTTTTGGTGAGGTCAATTACTATGCCTGCATGCTTTCATTAATTATTGATTCTGTAATGATCCCAGTATTTGTTGACCAGGGCAAAAAGCTCTTGATGGGTCATGTTGATTTCATCATTGGAAAGGTATATTAACAGGGTTTTGCGCCCGGACCTGTATTTTTTGTCAATCCTGGAATTGTACTGTTCTGCTACTTTTTCGCCGGTGTGAAGTTCAATGCCCTTTATAATCCAAAAGCTCTTGGTCTCACGGATTTCGGTAATGTCTGACCAGTAAATGAGTCCGATTTTTCCGGCATTAATGGTCATTCTGGAAAAGATGCCGGCTTCAGATAGCATCAGAACGGGTTTACGGTTGAACAGCTGGACGAAGCAATAGCAGAAAGCAGCCAGGGTGAGGCCGAAATAGAGGATAAATGAGCTGCTGGGAAAGGGAGTAATGACTGTTATTATAATGCCGAAAGCAATGACCAGGCAGAGCAGGATCAGTCTTTTTCTGAGGTTGGGTAATAGTTCTATGGGTTTCATGATATAATAATCCGGATTTAAAAGGACTCTCCGGATGCGGATTTTTTATTGTTATGCTGATTTGATGGTGATGAGCGGCTGATACCAGGCTCTGATGTGCAAATATACTTCATACTGTTTATCGATTATCGGGAAATTTTTTTTGGATTGGTCTGTTCTGATGAGTTTAATGGTCTGATGCCTGAATTCCAATCTGCGCCATCAGGCTTTTCTTTTTTTTTGCAGGATTAGGTAAATCTTCATACTTTTCTTCAATGAATGCTGATTTTTTAGCATGAGACCACTTTTTGATTTTTTTCTCGAAGACAATAGCCTGTTCAATATCAGTAAACGGGTAAAATAAACCAACTGCAGAGGACGTCTTGAAAATATATAGCATCCAAAATATTTGCCGTCCTGATGCTCCTCAAAACGCTTATACACATTTTCTGTCACGCCCGTATAGAACGTATGATCAGAACAGAGCAATAGGCAGACAAATGAAATTTGCATGTTTAAAAATATAAAATTTTCGATATGAAATTATTTATAGTAAGATTTTAGGTTAGGATTTCACCGGTTCCCGATACATTTTTCTTCATTTCATTATGAAAAACACGCGAACTGACGGAGGTACACTAGTGCACGTCACTTCGAGTAACGAAGCAAAGCGGAGTGTATCGAGAAGTTGTTGATTGATCGTTCAGACTAGTTTAATGGTATTATACCCGGATTCTAATGAGTACCGTCAGGGAAGTACGATTGCAAAATTACGGTATCTGCTTTTATCGGATAAAATATTTTTTTTAGAGAGACAGATTGTATGTCGATAAAGTATTGGTGAACCTTAGAGTAAGGAATCTTTGTTATGTCAATCTTTCTGTTTTAAATAGTTCAGTAAATCAATCAGATGTTGCCGGGTATGCCCTGAGAAAATAAATTCAAAATACCAGAGTCCGTCATTCGGGCTGTTGTTTTCTATTCTCCGTTTTATTTCCAGCAGGTCAAGGATAATATCGGTCAGATCATCCGCTGCATCGCCCGTTCCAAAATGATCTTTATTATCAGGATCCATAAGGTCAGGAATGGTCTTATAAAAACCGAAATCCGGGAAATTGCTTTCAATATTCTTTCTTATTTCAGCGTATCTGTATTCTTTATCTTCTCCGAAATCCGTATTGTCATAGTCATACTGAATGTCAAAATATAAACTGTAAATTTTCACTAAAGATTTCTCCAGCAATTTATCCCGGTCACTTTTATTAACGGTTAGATCAGGTTCAAGTCCAAACGTAATGATCGTGTTTATGGCAGGAATTAATTCTGTTATCATGGTTTTTCTTTCATTTGGTGGTGATGTTGTGATTTGAAGGACAGTGATGGCATCTGTACTAAATACTTATCTAAGGATAGATGAAACCTGGATATTTCCTGTCGAAATCCAATAGTTTCTCTTCTTCATATTTGTCAACGTATCCTGAAAATAAATCAACTTCTCCAAAACCGAAATAAAGATTTTCTGTTTCATAATATCTTATTTGTTCTTCATTAAATGTATCATGTAAAGAATCTCTGTCACTACTTCTCAGTTTTTGTTTGTTAATCCAGAATAATTTGTACTCCGCATAGCTTGCTTCAACCTTTATTTGGGCAGTTTCAAAATCCAGGTTAGACAAGATATCTTCAAACTCACGTAAAAATGCTTTGAGTTCATAAACATCATCACAAAAGTACTTTGCCGTTCTTCCGAATGAAATTAATATATTTTCATAGTAGTAAGGATATTCAGGTTCTCCTGAGGAAAATATATTGGGATGAAAATAAAGGTACTTTTTCTCCATCATTTTTTGAGAAATGAAATTTTTAGAATTTTCATAATCACGATCGATCAAAATTGCTCCGTAAAAATAATTGTATTCCATCATTTATCTGTTTTTAGTAGTTCATGTATCATCTGATATTTTAAAATCAGCAAAGTTTAAATCCTCTGTCAGATTACATTATCAAACTGTTCTTCAACATTATAAATGACCTCACAGTCACAATATCCGCCATTATTTTGAAGCCAGCTGACCACTTCATCCGTATTTGTAATCTGATTTTCTTCCAAAAACTTCCGGGTTAATTTTAGTGTGTCATCACATTCATTTTCAAGAAGATGCTTATCAATAAAATCAAAGATGTTTTTAAAAATTTCACGGGAAACAGGAAGGCTCTGTTCGAATTTAAGATTTGCTTTTTCTCTAAGTTCTCTTTTGATTTGTCTGCGTCGTTCGGTTTCGTCTTTGTCGGGCATAATGTATGAAATAAAACTTTTGATTTAAAGATAATTAATAATACCGGAACTTTCTATGGAACTTTAAATTTGAGTTTAATGAAGCAGATATGGATTTCAAATCCGCGCTATCCGGATTAAGCTTTAATAAAGAGGCTGATTTTTCTGCACCACCGAAAAAAACGCTGTAATGATGCCCGGTCTAAATGGTTATAATCAAAAATCCTGTGAGGGTAGGGAATGGCATCGGTATACACGCCGGTATTTGAAAAAATCAAAATACTGCCGGCCTTTTTACAGGCATTAAAATTCTTGAAAACAGACCGGTGCATGTCTAAAACTGATTGGCCGGCATCATGATTTCCAATGATCGAAATATGGCAGTCATAATCGGCATGGAGTTTTTTGTTTTCAGAAAAAACCTGAGTCGTGTCTGCAACATCGACCTCGTGACCGGCATCCCAAAGGAATTCAGCGATGTCGTTTGATACATCATCTTCCTTTTCTTCCTGATTTGTAATAAGAATATATTTCATAAGATGCTATAACCCTTTTTTTCCTTCAAGCCAGTATCCTTTGGCATAGATTTTCCCTTTGTGGGCGTTTTCCTTCAGTACCTTCCTGAAATTCTGTACTGAGCGTACGTTTCCGGTCAATACCATATTGGCATCTGACCACTCTTCATCATTGAATAAAGATAATTGCTGAATTTTATCCTGATCGCGGAAAATATCATTTTTAGAAAAAATAGTGCAGTTATCTAACCCGATTTGGTCAGGAATATTCCTGTTTTCTTCATCCAACTCTATGAAAAACCGGTAGTCATGTTCATTCTGTCGGAGCACCGGCAAAAAGCTCAACATCAGGCTTAAAGAAGTTTCATCGCCAAAGATGATCTGCTTTTTAACTTTTGCATCATATTGTTTATCACTTCCCAGGACTGCCAGTTTTATTTTTTCATCGCCGGGCTGAAGTTGGTTGATGTAACCGGCACCGGGCGCATTGCCGTGGATATGTACAATACATTCAATGAACCTGGCAGAAGGGTCTACCTGGGACACCGTATAATGCCGCGATTCCGTAGGGCTTACCCGAAACGAAACCGTGAATCCCGGTGCAAAATGCAATGCCGAAAAGTTTCCTTTCAGCCGGATGATTTTTATGTCGGGATTAAGGTAGGTAACCTGTTCCACTTTGACCATTCTCAGCATTGAAGGTGCTAATTTTTCAAGGGTATCGTTGATCCATTTTGGTACTGTCGGCATATCTTAAAATTTATGATACAAAGAAATGACAAAGCATCCCGTTTTGAAATGGATGAGAAGCGGTAAGTATTGGACTATTCAAGGTTTTTATTCCGGAATGCCAGTGCCGTGATTCCCGTTATTTTTGTAAACAGCCGGGAAAAATACGGATAATCGTCATAGCCGAGATCCGTTGCAATTTCTTTGACCGATTTGCTGGAATGGAATAACAGGCGCTTCGCCTCAAGAATAACCCGCCGGTGAATGTGATAGGAAACGGTTTGTCCGGTTGATTTTTTCAGGCATTCGTTCAGGTAGGCGGTGGAAATGTTCAGTTTTCCGGCATATTGGCTTGGACTTTTCACGGTAGTGAAATCCTGGTCCAGTAAAAGTTTAAAGTCTTTGGCTATAACTTCATGCCTAGTAGGCGGATCGGCCCGATGGGTCTGAACCAAAAACTGCGAGATCATGAAACCGACCAGGCTGTTACAGGCATCCTTCATCATCAGGTAGTACAGTTTTTCCTCTTTACGCTGATAGAGTTTCCTGCAGACGGCTCCGATTTCCGATGTTACAGAAAAAGTTTCAGGATCCAACCTCAGAGGTCCGGCAGGTGCCATTTCTTTTAATAATTTGAGGTATTCGGGGTTTATGTTTTCACTGCTGACCAGCAAGGTATTAAAAGTCGCATCATGAATAGAAATAGCCCGGTGCACCTGAAAAGGCTGGATATACATCACCGAGTGTGCATTGATTTCATATTGCTGGAAGTCAATTTCAAAGATTCCACTGCCTTCTTCAAGCATAAAAAAGATATGGTAATCATCCCTGTGGGCTTCCCTGATCTTATCGATTTCCAAATCTTTAACGGATGTTTTCACGAAAATAATGCCTGGACTTTGCGCGTCAGGAAAAGTATTTAACGGAATAGATCTGGATAGGCCGGACATTTTTTAAAGGTTGATGACGAATATATTACCAATTCAAATTTACAAAACATAATCAGGGATCTGCTTTTTCCCAAGCTGACTTTGATTCGCCTGCATTTTTTCTGTTTCGGGCTTTTATCTTATTTTAATCGATTAAAATTTCAGAATTAAAAACTTCCTGCCTGTTCATTAAGATAGAATCAAAATTCAATTTTTTAAAGGAAACTTCTCTGGGATAATAGTCAAAATTATTTTTATAGATTTCTGTAATTTTTTCTTTAATTTCTGCATCTGGTTTCTGGATGTATTTTTCACAAAGGCAAAGTGCTAACTTTTGCATTGCAGATTCATATTCCCACTGGTTCGGAATGTTCCGATCCGGATAGCACTTTCTTTCCTTTTCTTCATCATGAAGAGGATAATGTATTGTACAGGTTTTGAAACTTAATTCACCGGAATATTTTTTAGAACAGGAAATCAACATTATCAATAAGATGGCAGATGTAAATTTCATAGATAATTAATTTCTCTTTAACAGAAGTATAAATAAATGGAAACATAATTCTATTCGATAACTAACTATTCCCCCTATCCCGATAATAAGAATCCGGATACACCCTTGTACCGAAAACTGCGGTTCCCTCCCTTACAATGGCAGCACCTTCTTAACCGCAGTTTCCTGATCACTACTTATGCATATAGAAAGCTTATTCATTTCTGCTCCCGGAATGAAGTATGGATTATAAACCCGGTTTTACCATCTTCCGTTCCCCGATCTGCTGGCGCCACATCGCATAGTATAATCCTTTTAATTCCAGCAGGTTTTCATGGGATCCGGTTTCAATCACTTTGCCGCGCTCCAGGACATAAATCCGGTCGGCATGCATGATGGTGCTCAGGCGGTGCGCAATCAGTACGGTAATCTGGTTTTTTTCCTCAGAGATTTCCCTGATGGTCGAGGTGATTTCCTCTTCCGTAATGCTGTCCAGTGCGGAAGTGGCTTCATCAAAAATCAGCAGGTGCGGTTTTCTCAATAAAGCTCTGGCAATGGCGATCCTCTGTTTTTCGCCGCCGCTTAATTTTAATCCGCCTTCGCCGATCACGGTATCGATTCCTTTTTCAGCCCTTTCGATCAGCGCGGTGCTGCTGGATTTCTTTAAAGCGATCCGCAGGTCTTCTTCCGTGGCATCGGGATTGACGAACAGAAGGTTTTCTTTAATGGTGCCCGCAAAAAGCTGGGTGTCCTGCGTAACGAAGCCGATCTGGTTCCGGAGTTCATCAAAATCGAATTCATTCCCATTTACCCTGTTGTAGAAAATAGAACCTTCTTTCGGGCGGTATAAACCTACGAGTAATTTGACCAGTGTACTTTTCCCCGAACCGCTCGGGCCGACAAAAGCAATGGTTTCCCCGTTCTTTACGCCAAAGGAAATATCGCTCAGCGCTTTATAGGAAGCGGTCTGGTGCCGGAACGAAACATTTGTGAATTCCAGCTGCCCGATAGCCCCGATTGTTTTAGGCATCAGCGGTTTTTCTTCGGCAGGTTTCTTCATCAGCTTATCGAAATTGTTCAGCGAGGCCTGGGCTTCCCGGTAAGAAATAATGATGTTCCCGATTTCCTGCATCGGCCCGAAAATAAAGAATCCGTAAAACATCAGGGACAGGTACTGTCCCGGCGTGACAATATTCCTGAAGATTAAAAACAGCAGGGTAAGGGTAATCAATTGCTGCAGGAAATTCACCATGGTTCCCTGGATGAAGCTCAGCGAGCGGATGCTTTTTACTTTTTTCAGCTCCAGTCCAAGGATTTTATAGGTATTGTTGTTCAGCCGCCTGACTTCCTGTTTGGTCAGCCCGAGGCTTTTTACAATTTCGATATTCCGTAAGCTTTCCGTGGTGCTTCCGGCCAGGCCGGTGGTTTCCTTAACAATTGTTTTCTGGATATTTTTAATCCTTTTGCTTAACAGGTTCGTAATAAATGCAATGAGAAAAATTCCTACGACATATACCGGCATGATCGACCAGTGCAGGCGGATTGCATACACAGACACGAAGATGATGCTCACCAGGATCCCGAAAAATATGTTGATGAAATTGGTGATGAACTTCACGGAATCTTCCCGTACTTTGGTTAAAACAGAAAGGGTTTCGCCGCTTCGCTGGTCCTCAAATTCCTGGTAGGGCAGGGCCATCGAATGCTGGAGCCCGTCCGTGAAAATATTGGCGCCGAATTTCTGGGTAATCACATTCACTACATAATCCTGGAAGGCTTTGGCGATGCGGCTTACCATCGCAGTCCCGATCAGCAGTCCCAGAAAATAGAAAACACCGTGGTAGACATCGGTTCCGTACAGGTATTGGTCCAGGTTTCTGGGCAGTGTCTTCTGCTTGTCAAAAAAATTGGGATGGGTAACGAGCTGGTCTAAAATATTCCCGGTAATCGCAGGCCCGAACAGGGAAAATACCTGGTTCACCGTGGCTAAGGCCAATGATAAGATCAGCAGCCATTTATGGGGTTTTAAATAATTTAATAATGTTTTCATTCTTCTAAAGGAGTTGCCGGCAAAATTACAGATATAAATCGGATCACATCAGATTAATATTTTTCACTTTTATGAATAAAACAGAATGGATACAGATTATGAGCCGTATACTTTTATTTTGTAATCTCAATGTAGATTTCATTCATCAGGTCCCTGACCAGTTTTCCGTTCTGGTGATTGGAAAGCACGACAATGGCAACCTGGTGGTCCGGGGAATACCTGATTAGGCTGGAGTTGCCGAAAGTATCTCCGTCTTTTTCAACAAAACCATTCCCGATTTCCCAGCCAAGTCCGATTTTTTTACGAGTATCTTCATAATAGGTTTTCTCCGTAAGTTTTCTCAGGGGTATGAAATCTTTATGCTGTAAAAAGGCTTTTAAATAGGTAAGCAGATCTACCGCATTGGAATGGAGCCCGCCTGCCGGATTTGCCTGGTTTAAGATCATGGGTTTCTGGGGTTCGCCCTGTTGGTTGTATAAACCTGCACGGTTTTTACTGTCTGTAACACTGAATAAAGTGGAATTCATGTGTAGGGGTTTCAGAATCTGATCTTCTACCATACGCTCATAACTGATCTTCGATTTATCCGCGAGGATACTCCCTAAAAGGGCGAATGCGTAATTATTATATTGGTATTGCCTGAAAGAAGAAAGGGAATCGGTTGACTTTAAAATATCATACAGGTACTTTCTGTCGATAAACCTGAACGGGTTTGAAGGATCCCTTTTCATAAGCTCTGAGAAATACCGGTCATTGCTGAGGTTCGGTAATCCCGACTGGTGCGAGGCCAGGTCGGTAAGTAAAATTCTTTTTTTCAGCGCACAGCCAAATGGTATTTCTTTCGGCAAATAACTGTCGATAAAATCAAATGCGTTGATCTTGCCTTTATTTATTTCCTGCGCCAATAAGAGGGCCGTAAACGTTTTGGTAGCGGAGCCGATTTCAAAAAGGGTAGCGCTGTCTGTTTTTGCCTTTCCGTCTTTCTGCAGGCTGCCGTATGTATAATAACGGGTTTTTGAACCTTCGTAAATACCGATTACGAGACCGACACCGGGAAATTTGCTGAACTGTTTCCGGACGGCTGATTCGATAAATTTCTGATGGTTTTGGCTGAAGCAGGTAACGGAAGTGATAAAGCACAGTAAAAGAATAATATTTTTATTCATAAGAATTTTGAAATATGGGTCGGGCTATCGTGAAAATTGTTACAGTCCGCGGGCATGATGACCAACTGTTTTTCTGTCAGCAATCCATTATTCTTTAACAGGTCCGGCTTCGAGTTTTTTAATCAGGTTTCCTTTGACTACCGTCAAGGCGTGGTCTTTCGCTTCCGCAAAGGAAATCCCGTATTTCCGGCTGATATTTCTCAGGTCTTCAGGGAATTTTGACAAAACCGTGTCATAAAACGCATCCAGGAAATGCTCGGAAGGCATCCCGTAATTAATTTTCAGCTGGAAACGCCTCAGTAAAGCGGTATCTATGATTTCTGCATGGTTCGTTGCACAGAGCAGCAGGGCATTTTCGGGATAATAATCGATTAACTGCAGCAGGGTGTTGACCAGCCTCCTCATTTCTCCCACATCCTTATCATCACTGCCCCTGGCTTTCCCGATCTGGTCGAGTTCATCAAGGAAAAGGACCGAACGTTCGCGGGCGGCCTTGTCAAAGATCATCTTGATATTCTGTGAGGTTTCACCGATCCTTGAGGAAACGATATTGCTCAGGTTAAGAATGATGATACTTTTGCCCAGAGCATTCGCAATGGCCTTTGCCGTCATGGTCTTTCCGCAGCCTGAACTTCCCCGGAGCAGTATCTTATTGTTCACCGGGAGGCCGTATTCCTGCAGTTCTTTACTGTAGGTATGCTCTTTGATGAGCTGTACAAAATGTTGCTTATTCTGCGGCTCCAGAAATACATCATTAAGGGTAACTTCTTCTTTATCCTGAATAATAAGGTTATACAGATTCATGGTATTTTGAAATTATACGCAAAGATAAAGCTTAAAAATTCAAGTTTTTGTCTCCAGAATCGCTTTGCATTTTTCAAGACCGTCAGAATCGGAAAGGTCAATAAAAAATTCTTTCTGCCAGATGCCCGTTTTTTCTGCCTGTTTGTTTCCGGGGGTATCCCAGGCAGCGTATACCCTGAACCCGAGTTTTCCTGTTTGTGATGAAGTCGTTAAAATTTTATGCTGAACTAAAGTATTTTTACTGAAAAAGAAAAAGCCCTGGCGGTCTGTATCTTCAGCAGCGATGATAACAAAATCAAAAGTATCATCTGATGTAAAAGGTTCTGTTTCCTTGGTGTGAGGATTCCTTTTCCATAATGTCACAAACTGCCCTGTCTTTTTAGGGGTGATTTTGGCTTTCCGGAATTTTATGCTGAATGGGCCGAGTTTGAAATTATATCCCGAATATTCCTCGCATTCTGCCTCTTTATTCAAATCGGTAACAGGCAATTCCAGCCTGTCAAAAACGGTGTGCCGGATCAATTCAAGCTCTTTTATCATCAGTACCTTTTTAAATTAAGGGCAAACATAGGAATTATTACCCTTTAAAATGCAAACAAAAAGCCGAACAAAAAGTTCGGCGCTGTAGGCTATAATAAAAATTAAAGATTTCCTTAGTGTTGTTGCTTATGCTTTCTTACGGATATTAATATAAGGGACTGTCCGTCTGATGAGGAATGAAAGCATAAACCGTATCATTCATTTGTGTACTCTGTCTGCTGAAAATAGTCCAGCACTGAAAATTAAATTACGGTTAGTTTCTTTCTTCTCTTTTTACTGTTGCGAAATAAGAAGAGAAAACTACTAAACATGTTGCAATTCCGATGTAAGTTAACATTTTATTGTATTTTTAATTATTTGATTATTTATTGTCAATTCTGTACTGCAATATTACAACTTTTAAATAATACTCCAAATGAAATAATCATGATGTTTATCAGTAGGTTAGGTGGTTTTTATTCAGGATTTCGTAGGCATTTGTTTACAATTATTTAATGTGTTTTAATTATTTATATATCGTATTTGTTATTTTATTCGCAAAATATTATTGATCTGTTAATCATTTGCGGTCTTGTATTTAGAGATTGACAAAAACAAAAATAAAATGATGGGCAGCATAAGAGTAGAGAAAGACAGAAATAAATCACCTGATTTTGATCTGGGTTAACAAAATTTAACACTTGTTCAAAACATAGTGATATAATGAATTCAATTTTTTATTGATAATCCTGTTTTAATGGTCTGAATGAAAGGGATGGTATTAGAATATCAGGTACATTATATCATTTTAAAAGGAAATAAGTACGGGATCATTTAATTGAAAGTTGCTGAAAGAAGGTATATGGAGGGTTCAAAATAGCCTGTTATCGTAATGGATTCCCGGTTCTTTTTCTATTCTCCAGCTTACTTTTAGTGAATTTTTACCGGTTCAGGAAGGTTATGTTTAGTTTTGAGAAAATTTCCGGATTTAGTACTGAAACCGGGTGCAATCGGTAAAGCCGGTTTTTAAATTTATTGCTTATTTTTCAGATCAGTGCAGATGACAGACCAGCATGATTCATATAATTAATTTGAGAATAGATCAAATACTATACATCGGTTGTCTTGACAAAACCCATTTCCCGTTTTCGTCAACAGCTTTAATAAAGCCGCCTCCCGTACCGCTCCCGTAATTGATTCTGAACGTTTTACCGTCCTTATCTTTCTCAATTTTCCCTATACTTTCAGGAAACTTATTTAACCGGTAATCAGAATCTAAATGATATCGTTCTTTTTCAGGATAAATAAGCACCTTAACATTTCCCGGACTGATTTTTTGAAAGTAATCACAGTCTGAAAAATATCCGGTGAAAAAGTAATGGCTCCTGGAAAAATAAAAGTTTTTATAATTATGATCAATAACCCGGGAATATAAATCCGTGAATTTTGATTTTTCAGAGGCGTACAGCGGATTACGATCTGTAAAATCCGGAATTCCGTCATGATCCGTATCTGCAGAATCGGGATTTAATAAAACCAGACGTTCAAAAAGGTCATTGAACCGGTCGTGGTCACTGTCTTTTCTTACCGTATTGAGATCGATAGCGAAAAGCAGCCGGTCTTTTACGGCTTCCAGTTGAGGCCCGAAAGGGTAGCCCCAGCTTTCCCTTATTCTGATAAAGCTTCCATAGGCTGAAATTTTATGGCCTGATACAAAATTTTCAGGTTGTGGATCATTAAGATGCGTAAACTCGCTTAATCCCAGAAAACAGGCATTCGGTATGTTATTTTTAACCTCAAGAAACCAGTATCCGAATTGGTTTTCGCCCATTCCATAGATCGAATGGCCTTTCTTCTGAATATTGAGATAATTGAATGGTCTGCCGAAATGCTCTGAAAGGTCTTCATATATTTTATCGCGTCTTTTCTCTTTTTCCTTCCATGCATTTTCATCCAGGGCTGTATTTCGGTTATCATTGAATTCATCATCATAGCCTTTTACATGTAAGTCAATGGAAAATTGTACATGGTCAGGATTGGCTTTTAAAATTTTATCAGGGGTATCAAATTCAAAATTTTTATGAAGAGTATTTTCCTTTTTGTTGTTTTCAAAACAATTATTTTCAGCTCATTTTGTTTGCAGTAATAGAATAACAGAACAATAAGCGGAACGTACGTTAACTTCATGGTTATCGGTGCTCCTTAATAAAGTTTCTGGTCCTTTTCACAATAAAAGCTTCTTCTTTTGCCTTTGCCGGTCTGTTTCTTAATCAGTTTTTCGCCGCATTCCGGGCATATTTTTTTGGTGTGGGCAAGCCAGTGCTGTTTCAGGACGCCATCACGTTTCCATTTCAGAAAATCAAAGCTGTAGTTCCTGGCTTCGGCGGCGAGTTCCTTGATTTTTTTCAGAGGCATGTGCCCGACCAGGCTTTCCGGCTGGACACTGATCCTGAACAGGACTTCATTTTTTATAATATTCCCGACCCCGGAAAAAATATCCTGGTCCATCAGGGCATCACAAACCATCATATCGGGGTTTGCCTTTAACTTCTTGGCGGCTTTTTCCGGATTCCATTCATCACTCATAATATCCGCTTCCCAATCTATGCCGGACAAGAATTCAAGGTCGACAAGTTTTACATGGCACGTATAGAAATACATGGCACCTTCTTTGAAAATCAATGACAGACGAAGCTGCCGGTCAGGTTTTGTCTGTTCGTCAATCTCATAAGATCCGAACATCAGCAGGTGGATCCGCACTGCGGTATCATCAAAAACCAGATACGTCTGTTTGCCGAACGTCCTGATTTCCTTTAAAATTTTCCCTTCAAAAATATCTTTTTCGAACTTGGCGTCACCGCCGGCTTCCAGGACTTTTTTCCCTTCGAACTTCCGGAGATCTTCTTTCATTAAAAATATGGACGGACCTTCTGGCATAGCTTTATTTTTAGGATAAAAGTTCAAATAGTATTCCGTAAAAATAAAATTTTGAAGTAATTTTGAAAAATGATGAACTTAAACCGGATTTTCACCAATCAGCGTACAGGCAACAACCCCCATACCAAGGCTTCAAGGACGGATTTTCAGAGGGATTTTGACCGAATTATTTTTTCATCGGCTTTCAGGAGACTGCAGAATAAAACCCAGGTTTTTCCGCTTCCGGGAAGCGTGTTCGTGCACAACCGCCTGACCCATTCGCTGGAAGTATCATCGGTAGGAAGGAGCCTGGGAAGCGTCATGGGGGAGCATATTCACGATCATTTTAAAAATGATTTAACGGAAGAAGCCGGAAGCTTTTACCTGCATAACCTGGGGCACGTAATTGCAGCGGCCTGCCTGTGCCATGATGTGGGCAATCCGGCTTTCGGGCATTCCGGGGAAGATGCCATCGCCAGCTATTTTGAAAGGAATGAAAACGACCTGAAGCCTAAGTTCAATGAAAAGGAATGGGCAGACCTGGTGAATTTTGAAGGGAATGCCAACGCCATCAGGGTGCTGGCCCAGCAGCAGCAGGGAAAGGATGAAGGCGGCATCCAGCTGACCTTCTCCACACTTGCGAGCATTGCCAAATATCCTTGTGAGGCCATTGCCAAAAAGAAAGGGATCATCCACCGGAAAAAATTCGGTTTTTTCCAGAATGAAAAAGAGATCTTCCTGGAAATCGCCGAAGGAACGGGTCTGATTTCAGAAAGCGAAGAGCCGCATATTTTTAAAAGGCATCCGTTTGTATGGCTGGTAGAAGCGGCAGACGATATCTGCTACAACATCATTGATATGGAAGATGCCCACCGGCTGGGAATCGTTTCGACGGCAGACTGCAAAAACCTGTTTTTCGAACTGGTAAAGTCTGAAACGGATGACGTGAACCGGATCGATAGGAAGCTGGCTTCGATTTCCAATGAAAACGAACAGATCTCTTATTTAAGAGCCAAGGTGATCAACGCGCTGATCAACAAATCGCTTGAGATGTACAAGCAGCATTTCGATACCATTCTTGAGGGGAATCTGGACAAAGCGCTGCTGGATCTCTATAAATCTGAAAACAGGACTTTACAGGATATAGAAACCTTCTCCATCGAAAAAATATACAACCATAAAGCGGTCGTGGAGATAGAAAATGCCGGCTACAACGTGATGTACGAATTGCTGGACCATTTCATCCCGTCTATTCTAAAATCTGCCGACCACAGGAAATCTTATGATATAAAGGCTCTGAAACTTCTGCCGAAACAGTTTTTGTATGAAGAAGGCACCGATTATCAGAAAGTCCTGGGCGTGATTGATTTTGTTTCGGGCATGACCGACAACTATGCCACGGACCTGTACCGGAAAATCAAAGGAATCGACATCGGGATGACGGTGTAGAATTATTCGTTTTTATTTGATTTTTAGCCTGTAAAACTGTATCTTATCAGCTAATTGACAAATTAAAACAATATGATTTATTTAGGTATTTTAGTCTTTTTCGGGCTGATCACATTATTTGCTTCTTTCTTTACCGTGAAGCAGGAATCTGCGGCTATTGTGGAAAGACTTGGTAAATTTCTCAAGGTCAGCCATGCCGGCCTGCACCTGAAAATCCCGTTTCTGGACCAGATCTCCAAACGCCTGAATCTCAGGATCCAGCAGCTGGATGTGATTATTGATACGAAAACTCTGGATAACGTTTTCATTAAAATGAAGGTTTCCGTACAGTACCAGGTGATCAGGGAGAATGTAAGAGATGCATATTACCGTCTGGAAAACCCTGAAAACCAGATCACGTCCTATGTTTTTGATGTGGTCCGTGCAGAAGTCCCGAAAACCAAACTGGATGATGTTTTTGTAAGGAAAGACGACATTGCCATTGCGGTTAAAAGTGAACTGCAGGAGGCTATGCAGAGTTACGGCTACGATATTATCAAAGCCTTGGTCACCGATATTGATCCGGATGAGCAGGTGAAACATGCCATGAACAGGATCAATGCGGCAGAACGTGAAAAAACCGCCGCAGAATACGAATCTGAAGCACAAAGAATACGGATTGTAGCAGTAGCCAAAGCTGAAGCCGAATCCAAAAAACTCCAGGGGCAGGGGATTGCCGACCAGAGAAGGGAGATTGCCAAAGGCCTTGAAGAATCGGTAAAAATGCTGAATGCCGCGAATATCAATGCCCAGGAAGCTTCTGCACTGATCGTCGTAACGCAGCATTATGATACCCTGAATTCCATCGGGGCCAATAACAGAAGCAACCTGGTATTGCTTCCCAATTCGCCGACCGCCGCCAGTTCGATGCTGAATGACCTGTTGGTTTCCATGGCTGCTACACAGAAAATGGATGAATATAACAATGCATTGACCAACCCTCCTAAAAAGCAGTAATAGTCAAACTATTTTTTAAAAACAGGTCCCTTTCAGTTATCGGAAGGGATTTTTTATGTTCCGGCCTCACATGGATGCGGTCTGATGCCATACATCCGCTTCCGGAAGCTTACATAAATATCTTCATTCCGTTGCTCTTGTTTTTTAGCTTTTAAATACCTAATTTGACCTTGCATTTTATACCAGAGTAATACAAAATAGTAAAATATAATATGGACAATCAGATTGAAATTGAAAATTACAAAATCCAGAAGTCGGAATCATGGGCGGGGAATATTGATGATCAGGAGCTTATAAATAAGATACAGGAGTCTGAATTTTCAAAACAGCAAATCAGTGACGGAAAAGATTTCTGCTATTTTTTAGATAAGAAATACCGTACCAGCAATACCGAAAACAGCGAGTACATCTGTATGGCCTATACCCTGAACGAGCCGGCCAACCTTGAGCGGGCTTCGGTTTCGGAAATTGTGGTTGAAGAAAATGAGGTGTACCATATCCATAGGATCAGTGTATTGAGGGACGGCGTCCTGATTGATAAAATCCCGGATACCAAAATAAAGGTGCTGGACAGCGAAAACCACAGCAGCGGCGGGATTTTAAGCAGTAACAAAAAAATCAATATCACCATAAAAGACCTCAGGCTGTATGATATCCTGATCATGGAAGATTCCAGGGTGAAGACGTTTACGGACCGTGATTTCCTCAGGAAAGAATTTTCAAAGTACATTTGGGTAAGCCCGGATAACTACTGGGCCTACGGAAGCTACACGTTTGCCTTCATCAATGACAGGGAAGAGAAAATTGCCTGTAAAAAGACCTTCTTCAGGGATGACAACGGAAATGTCCTGGAGCCCGAAATCCGTTACCTGAATAAAGGCGAGCGTTTTGTGTCTGAAGAAAAAGATTACATTAATCCGGTAGATGCGAACCGCGAAATTTTCCCTTACATCGATTTTGCCACCGCGGCTGGCTGGAAAGACCTTTCCAACTATATTGCGCCCATCTACGATGAAATATTTAATACAACCTCACTCAAAGGCTTTGCACCGGACCTGGCTGAAAAGCTTGACCTGATTGCACACCCGGATGAAAAAATTCAGTTTGCCATAGAGTACGTCCAGAACAATGTTTATTATATTTTCAACGCTGATGAAATGAACGGGCACAAGCCTCAGGAGCCTGCGGTTACCTATGAAAACAAACAGGGCGACTGTAAGGCGAAATCCGTTCTGTTAAAAGTAATCCTGGATTATATCGGGGTGGAATCTTCAGTGGTCCTGGTGAATTTCCATACGGACTTTTATATTAAATACTACCTGCCTTCGCTGCTTACTTTCAACCATGCGATTGTGAAAATTAATTATAAAGGCGAGGATTTCTTTATCGATGCCACGACCCGTGAGGAATTCGGGGTGCTGGAAAACCGCGGCTTCATTTATTTCATGCATTATCTGGAGGTAAAGCCCGATCAGGAATTAAAGGAAAGGAAACCTTACCGTTACCCTTATTTCTGTGTGGATGAGAAAGTGGACTTTACTGTGCAGGGGACTTCGGGAACACTGACTTTAAGCACTTCTTACAAAGGCAACCGTGCCAATGCCATGAGGCGGTATTTTAAAAATACCAATAAGAGAGAAATCATAGACAGCTGGAACAACTTCCTTTTTTACAGCCTGAACTATTCCGGAGACCGGAACGGGACGGATATCAGGAATGTGTTCAAAGACCCGTCCATTGAGATCATCAGTGATGATAAGAAAATGAATGAATTTAAAATCCGGTACAAAGCTACGGTAGACAATCCGTATTTTACGGATCCGAAAAACAACCGTTTCCTGATGTATTTTGACCGGAATGTCATCAAAGCGAGCGCACGGGATTTTATGCATAAAGACATTTCTTTCTGGCATAATTTCGACAGCGAAAAGTATGATATTAATCTGTATACCGATCAGAAAATCGATACCGAAGAAAAATATACGGTTCAGGAAAGCACGATTGACAACCCGTATTTTAACTTTACCAGCCGTAAGAAAGTAACGAAAAACGGCGCGACCGTGAATATAGAATACAAGCCTCTGGTGAATCTCGAAATCCCGAAGAATGATTTTGAGAAGTTCAGGACCGACCACCATACGATAGCCGACAGCAACTTCGGCTTAGGAATCGATATCATTGAGCCCGGCCTGATGAATATGCTGAAGTTCAACTTTAAAAAACGCTTCATGTAATCCGCAGGGATGCTTCACTGAAGGTTAAACAAAATCCGGGGGCTTGCAAAGCAAGCCCCCGGATTTTATTATGGATTGGGAAGTGAAATCTTTAATAATGAAAAGCCTGATTCAGATTTAGTACTGAAATTTTATAAAGTTTCTTTTTGATTCTGTCAGCACTGAACAGGTTCAGAACAGAGTATTGATACCGGCAATTATTTGAAAGCATTGAATTAATGATTTTCCGGGTCCGTGTTTTTTGAAACGGAATTCCCGGTAAACTTCTGTCTTCCGGTCAGCAGTTCAAAGAACAGCTTAAAGTCCGAGATCAGAGACCAGACCGGGTATCTGAAGGTTGCCGGTTTGTTCTTTTCAATAACGGCATGGCTCAGCCACGCAAACCCGTAGCCGAAAATCGGGACGTACCATAAAAACCGTTCCTTTCCTGAACTGATCACGTATCCGATGACCAGAAAGACCATCAATGTGCCGATAAAATGGAGGACCCTCGTTCCGGTCTTGCTGTGCTCGGTAAGGTAAAAGCGGTAAAATTCTTTGAAGGTTTTGATTCTTTCAGACATGGCTTTTTAATTTGGTATTTCAAAAAAACTAAAGCAATAAGTCCGCCAATCCGAAACAAAAAGTCCGGACTGCTTTTACAGTCCGGACTTAAATGATATAAGGTGATTAAGCCTGGGCCTTTCTCAACTTGCTGTTCCGGTAACCGTAACAGAAATAGATGATAAGCCCGAAAGCAAACCACAGCCCGAACCAGAACCAGTTGTCATGGCTCATTCCGGTCAGGAGGTAAAGGCATGAGCTTAATCCGATTAAAGGGATCAGGGAGAAATTTTTAATAAAGGTCAGGACACAAAGCACTAAATTAACCAGAATAAAGAAGAATATGGAAGCCCTGAATTCACCTTCCGCCGGGTCTTTCCAATCCATTAACGTACTGAAAAATCCAGGCTGCCAGAAGTAAAATACCACAAGTGATCCGATAAAAATAATCGGGAAAATGAATTTACCGTTGATATACGGAAGATGGAACCGGCCTTTAATTTTCTCTTTGGCAGGCAGCATAAGAACTCCGGCACACACCAGCACGAAGGCGAAGATAGTTCCGATACTCGTAAAGTCCAGGATAAAGGATTTATCCGTAAACAAAATCGGGATTCCCACCACAATACCTGTGACAACAGTGGCAAAAGAAGGGGTTTTATATTTAGGGTGCACCGTCTGGAATTTCTGCGGCATCAGTCCGTCACGGCTCATGGCGTACCAGATTCTCGGCTGTCCCATCTGGAAAACCAGCAATACGGTCGTAATGGCAACAATCGCAACGAAAGAAACGGCGAGCTCCATCCAGGCTACGTTGGCATTGGACTTTTCAAAGATGAAGGAAAGCGGGTCTCCGACTCCGTCAAACTTTCTGTAATCCACCATTCCGGTCAATACCAGGGTCAGGGCAATATAAATGACAGTACACAGCACCAGCGAAATGATCATTCCTTTCGGCAGGGTTTTCTGCGGATCTTTGGTTTCTTCAGACAGTACGCTCAACGCATCAAAGCCGATATAGGCGAAGAAGACTCCTGAAACGGCACTCATCACGCCGGCAAAACCGTTCGGCATAAAGGAGGCCACATGGGTCTGCGGATTAACGGGTGTCCAGTTGTCGGTATTGATATAAGAAAATCCGACTAAGATAACCAGCACGATAGCGGCCAGTTTTAAGATAACCAAGGCATTGTTGAAGTTCTTGCTTTCTTTGACGCCTACGTAACATAACCAGGTAATCAGTCCGTTGATCACCAAAGCGGGCACATCCACAATAAGTCTCAGGCTCCCGATCAGAGGCGCATGGCTCCATGCATTAATCAGTTCCTTGTTTTCAGAGCCGTTCATAAATGCTTTTTTAGCTTCAGTATAGCTGCAGGTCAGGTAATCGGGGATATGCATGCCCATCCGTTCCAGGAAGCTCGTGAAGTAATCGGACCAGGAAAAAGCCACATAGATATTCCCGAAAGAATATTCCATAATGAGGGCCCAGCCGATGATCCAGGCAATCAGTTCCCCGAAGCTTGCATAGGCATAGGTATACGCGGAACCGGCCGTCGGGATCCTGCTTGCAAATTCAGCATAGCAGAGCGCCGTAAAGCCGCAGGCAAAGCCACAGATTAAATATAGTAAAATGACGCCCGGGCCTCCCCTAAAGACGGCTTCTCCGAGACTGCTGAAACTTCCTGCCCCGATAATGGCCGCGATACCAAAAAATACGATGTCCCAGACCCCCAGAACCCTTAGCAGGCCGGTGGATGTATCGGAATCTGAATAGATTTTCCTTCTAAAAAGCTGATTCATTCAATAACTATATTTTATTTGAAAGAAGCAAATGTAATTATTTCTCTGAAATAATTTTGTTTTTCTTAAGGTTTCTTATCAAAAGTTAAGAAGTCATAAAATCGGAATCACTTATTAACAATCTGTTAAAAGGCTTGTTTATACAATATCTTTTCAATATTTTCGTTGACCAATTGTGGATAATTTCTGCAGAATTTTAAATATTTAGCCCTGGTTTTCAGGCTCGCCCATTTTAAAATTTACAATTAATGAACTCGAAAAAAATACTCCTTGCGACTGCTGTTCTGTATTTCGGTATTGCCGATGCCCAACAGTCTCAATACTTTACGCATAAAGAAAATTACAGGTTCAATCTGGCCGAAAACCTTTATCAGACCAAGATCTACAATGCTTCACAATACGAATATGCAAGACAATATTTCTATAATGAAAACCTGTCGAGATCCAGACAGGAAGCGGCGCAGTTTTTTGATAATGTGATCGGTGTGATCCTTCAGAAAAACCATGCGGAAGAAGGGCTGACGGCTTTTATCAGGCAGTATCCCAATTCTGCCTATTTCGCCCAGGCCAACCTCCCGCTGGCTGATTATTACCTGGCGAAAAAAGATTTTCCGAAAGCCCTGGAAACCCTGAAAAAGATCAACCAGTACCAGCTTTCCAAAGAAGAAAATACGCAGTATATCCTGAAACTTGGGTACGCTAAATTCATGATGGGCGACTCCAAAGGCGCAACGGATGCCTTGGAAGAAGCCTATAAGACGGCTGACGAATCCCAGAAAGGAGACATTGCCTACATGCTCGGGCACTTGTATTACTCGGACCGGCAGAATGAAAAGGCTTTCCAGTATTTCGACAGGGTAAAAGACCGTCCGGAATATGCCAAGCTCGTGCGCCCTTATTATGTACAGATGTACTATAATGACAAAGATTATGACAAGGCGATATCTGAAGGAACAGCATTGCTTAATGAAGACATTTCGGAAGCTTACAAAGCAGAGGTCCACAAGATCATCGGGGAGAGTGAATTTATGAAGGGGGATTATGATGCGGCGTATCCGCATCTGAAAGACTATCTGAGCGTTCAGCAGAACCCGTCTGAAAATGACCTGTATGAAATGGGATTTGTTGCTGCCCAGCTTAAAAAATATGATGAAGCGGTTTCTTATTATAACCAGTTGCTGAACAGCAATTCCGCACTGGCCCAGAATGCCTATTACCAGCTTGGCAATGCTTATCTGGCGGTTGGCAAAAAGCAGGAGGCCCTTTCCGCATTCCGTTCGTCTTACCAGATGAATTATGATCCGAAGGTTAAAAAACTGGCCCACGAACAATATGCCAAATTAAGTTATGATATCGGGAACCCGTTTGAAAGTGCTTCAACGGTAATCCAGAACTATATCAACGAAAACCCGAACGGTACCAACGGGGCAGAGATGAGGTCGCTGCTGGTGAAATCTTACCTGTATTCCGGGAACTATAAGGAGACCCTGAATGCCATCGACAGGCTTCAGAATTCTTCCCCTGACATTGATAAGATCGACCAGGAAGTTTCTTATCTGCTGGGCACCGAAGAATTCAATAAAGGGAATTATGACGAAGCCGAGCAGTATTTCTTAAGAAGCTTAGGATTCAACATCAATAAAGAATTCAATAACCGCGCATTATACTGGTTAGGACAAGTGTATTACCAGAAAGGGAATTATCCGTCGGCCATTGCCCGTTATGAAAAACTGCTGACCCAGACTTTCCCTGAAAAGCAGCAGCTGCCTTACGATCTGGGATACGCTTATTTCAAATCCAGGAAATTTGACCAGGCGGAAACCTATTTCAGGCAGTACCTGAGCAATCCGAAACCGGAGTTCAAAAATGACGCGGAGCTTCGTCTGGCCGATATCAATTATGCCAACAACAACCTGAATGAAGCCATTGCCATCTATGACCGGAATGAAGAGGCAACGGATTATACCCTGTACCAGAAATCCATGGCTTTAGGATTTAAAGGGGATACCCAGGCTAAGATCACCAACCTTAAGACGCTTTTATCGAAATACCCGGATTCCGATTATTATGATGATGCCCAGTACGAAATCGGAACGGCCTATGCGGCCCAGGATGACTTTTCCAATGCCAATGATTTCTTCAACAAGGTCATTAAAACTTCATCGGATAAAGATCTGGTCGCCAATGCTTCCATTTACAGGGCCCAGAATTACATCGACCAGAACCAGAGCGACAAGGCTCTTTCTGAATTAAGATCGCTCGGGGAACAGTATAAAAATACAGCGTATGCAGAGAAGATCGTGCAGGCTGCAAAGCCCATTTTTACGAAGAACGGTGACGTGGCAGGATATGAAAGCTTTGCCCGAAGCATCGGCGTCAATATAGACGCCTCTGAAATTGATGAAATCAACCTATCGACCGCTAAGCAGCTGTTCACGAAAAAAGACTATAAGAATGCGATTTCTTATTATGAAAAATATTTGACGCAGAACCCGACAGGAGAGGGGCTGTACCAGGCCAAATATGAACTGGGCGAAAGTTACTACCAGACCAAGAATGCAACCAAGGCGCTTTTGGTATTACAGGAAGTGGCCGGTGTTGCGAATGATTACCAGGATGATGCACAGACCCGCCTGGCACAGATCTATATGGCGCAGGGAGACCGTGCCCAGGCCAGGACCTATCTGGAAAACCTGAGAAATTCTTCTGACGTCAGTATAAAAAATTACGCCAATGTAGAACTGATGAAGCTGTATGCCGAGGAAAAGAACTTCTCAGAAGCTGAAAAATTAGCGGATGCGGTTATTGCGAATAACAAAAATTCCGTTGCAGTCATTGAAACGGCTAAAGTGATCAAAGCGAGAAGCCTGATGAATTCCGGCAGGGATAAAGAGGCACAGGCTGCTTATACGGCTTTGGAGAAATCTTCGAATACGTCGGTAGCGTCGGAAGCTTTGTATGCCAAAGCCTATTATCAGAATAAAGCAAAAGCCTTTAAGTCTTCCAATGAAACCATCTTTAAACTGGCTAACAATTACGCTTCCGAAGAATACTGGGGGGCACGTGCGCTCGTATTGATGGCGAGAAATTATGTAGGCTTAAAAGATAATTACCAGGCAAGCTATACCTGTGACCAGATCATTGAAAACTACAAAGACTTTCCGGAGATTGCAGCGGAAGCAAAAGAGGTTAAAAAATCGATTAAAAAGTAAGTATAAAGTGTACACCGTAGAATGTAAAAAGTAAAACATACCGTTGAAATACATGATACACCAGACATTAATACAACCATAAAAATGAACAGGAAAATTCAAATATTATCTATATTATTCTTAGGGATCTCGTCGGCGGCGTTTTCCCAGATCAAAGAAGAGAAACTGATTCTTAATAAAAAAAGGGAACCGGAGGTCAAGAAGATCGAAAAAAAGAAAACTTCGGTGGAGACCATTAAAAACTATCCGCCGGAAGAGAAATCGCAGAATCCTGTACAGTATAAAATTACGGATGTTCCTGCAGTATCCGATTTTAAGACTTCTACCATTCAGGGGCAGGACGTGACACCGAAATTTGAAGGTTCATTACAGAATAACTACATCCAGTTCGGAATGGGGAATTACGGGAAGATCCTCGGGGATGCCAACATCTCCAAAACCCTGCAAAATAAGATTGAAGTGGGAGCGGATGCGCATTTTCTTTCTACCCAGGGCCTGAAAAAGGATTATCCCTGGGACTCCAAACAGAGTTCAACCACCCTGGGAGCCTTCGTTAATTCTTACGGGGACAAAGGAAAGTTCAATCTAAATGCTGAATACGGCTTGAACAGCTATAATTATTACGGCATTTATGCGCTTCAACCCGGCGATGTGGACCTGGACCAGCGGGTAAACCAGTTTAAGGTGAACGGCTATTACGATTTTTATTCCAATGAGATCCTGAATGATGTCAGGGTGAAATCGTCGTTTTTAAAAGACCATTTCGATGCCCAGGAAAACCAGGTTTCGGTATTAGCCAACTTATCCAAGCATGCGGTGGAACTCGGGAAATCCGGGATTAACCTGAATGCGGATTTAGGGGTAGGACTCGAAGCGGTAAAAAGTGAGTTTGCGATCGTTGATAAAAACGCATCCAATTTCGTCAATACCAGCCTGGCGCCGAAAGTAACCTTCAGAAAAGGGGAGTCGTACCTGATGCTGGGATCGTCATTTTCATTCCTGAACTCGAAGAACTCAAATGCCCTGATGGCAGAACAGATGAAAAACAACAAGACCTACTGGTTTCCGCAGGCGGAATTTCAATATGCCGCTGCCCAGGAATTCAAGTTTTACGGAGGTGTTGACGGAGGCCTGAAACTGAATACCTATGCTGATTTACTACAGCAGAACCCATTCATTGTTTCCGACCAGTACCTGAGGCCGACTGAAACCAAGTATCATTTCTATGCGGGGTTAAAAGGGGATATCGATGAGACTTTTAAATACGATGTTTCCGCAGGGTACGGAAAAATGAGGGATATCATGTTCTTTAAGGCAAATGATTTATTCGACTATACTTCCGTCAACCGTTCTGCTTATAATTATGCAAATACGTTCTCTGCCATCTATGATGACGGGAACGTAAGCGACATCAAAGGAAGCCTTCAGTATTTCCCGCTCGCGAACTTACTGCTGGATGCAGAGGTGAAATTCACCAAGTTTGACCTTAAAAATTATGAGGATATCTATAATATTCCCCTGTTTAATGCCTCAATCGGGGCAAAATATACCATGCTGGACCAAAAATTATTGCTCGGTTTCAAAGGGATTTTTGCGAGCGACAGAACCACGAATTCATTTGTGCTTGAGGGAGTTGGGAGCCCGTTGGTATACCAGTCCACCGAGGATACGCATGACAAAGTTGGGGGGTATGCCGATTTAAATCTTTCCGCAGAGTATAAAGTTTACAAAAATTTCAGTATTTTTGCCATCGGAAATAATCTTCTGAGCTCAAAATACCAGACGTACAAAGGATACAAAGTTCTCGGTGCACAGGTTTTGGGAGGCGTGAAGATCACTTTCTAAATAAATAATGAGGGCTGCGTAGTTCAACTGGATAGAATATCAGATTTCGGCTCTGAGGGTTGGGGGTTCGAATCCCTTCGCGGTCACCCAGAGGAAGAAGCACTTTTAGGAGTGCTTTTCCTTTTTTTATATTTAGTAAAGGGTTTGTTCATCGGGGAGATAGGAAATCGTGCAGACTTAATCTGAAGTGTTCGGAAAATTCGAGCTTTTGAGCAAAACGAACTCATTATTTTTTTTTAGTGTCATTATCCCCAGTAATATAGAGTTGAGAGAGATTTGGTAATACTTTTAGCACCTGATCAAGTTTTGTTCTGATATCGGTATTTTTATCAGTCAGCTTTTGGCTTTGCAGTTCTATTTCCGTTACATCCATTTCTTTTCATCTTTAATCAATAATCAATCGGCCATCTTCAAAATCCAATTTATCTTCTGAATATTTTTCTCTCATGTCAGGGCCATATTTGTATCTTGACCTTTCAAAAAAAAGCAGAGCATTTAAAAATATAATTTTAAATTTGGAATAGATAAGAAAAACAGTAATTTTCAAAAGGTCGGATTACAAAGATTTTTCTGAATTAGGGTTAAGCGAAGCCAATCGTACTGCCGATAAGAGTATAATAAAAACACGACAACTTTTGTCGCATTACCGCATTAGCTTTGGAAATAATGGTGAATGAAACTCAAACTAACGATACGGGAAAGGATGGCATCAATGCGAAAAGCATTACTGGAGAATTTTTAGGGAATTCAAAAATCAGCACTTTGAAGTTAAATGCAGCTTCAGTCCTTAGCATGAAGGAATAAGGAAACAGGTGGGATACTTGGGAACTTAAGATCAGATTTGAATCGGATATTTAGAGGAAAAAACCGGGGATAGATCCTGTTTTACCGATTTGATCTGCAACGAGACCTGGGAGTACAGTTCACCGGATTTGTCGTAAAGTGAAAATCATCAACCGTAAGACAAGGATTTTTATTATCAGATACATATGAGATAATCACTAAAAATAAAACTTTCCCGGAGGAAAGTAAATACAAATGATAAAAAAATATTTCTGCGGGCGGGAATGTTGTAACGATAAATCTTATACATGAAAAAAGAATGGGTCAGCTGAGTTTATTTAATGCCGAAGAATTTTACGAGTTTCCGAAAGACCTTTTGGAATACCGGGAGAATTTCCTGGACAGGGAAGAGGCCGATCAACTTAAAGATAGGCTCCTGCATACGGCACCGTGGGAACAGCGTATGCAGAAAATGTACGATAAAACGGTATTAACGCCGCGGTTAACGGCATGGTTTGGCGGCAGCGATAAATCTTATGAACCGGCAGATAACAATACATCCGGCACCCACCCCTGGACCCCGGAATTATTATCCCTGAAAGAAAAAATCGAAAAAGAATCCGGTTACCTTTTCAATGGCGTGCTGCTTAATCTTTACCGTAACCACAATGATTCCGTAGCCTGGCACAGGGATAAGGAAAGCCGGTACGGAAGCCGCCCGGTCATCGCCTCCATCAGTCTCGGACAGACCCGCAATTTTGATTTCAGAAAAAAAGATCATCACCAAAGCAAATACAGCCTGCCGCTCCCACACGGTTCCCTTCTTATCATGAAGGGTGACCTCCAGGAGAATTGGGAGCACCGGATTGCCAAATCTAATTTTCCAATGAAAGAGCGGATAAATCTGACATTCCGATTAATACATAAGAAAAATTAACAACAGAATTTATACCGGCAAAAACGACCGTTTTTTATTCAATAGTTTTAATAGTTTATTTCATCCTCCAATTTAATTTTACTCCTGCACATTAATTCGGGTTAATGGACAACTGGGGAAAATTGCAATGAGAGAAAATTATCGGTAGTAGATCAATAACTGATTCAAGCAAACTGACGTTTTTATAAATCAATACAATCTATGTGGATCGAAATCTTAATATAAGAATTATGGGATAACCATACAGGACTATTTTTAATCTCAAATTTATATTTTTGTTATATTACATTGATTGGACACCAATAAAAAAATCACTTAAAAGAAATATTTACCATTATGAAGTTGCCTATAGAATTAGGAGATAAGTATATCGATACTGTTCTTTCCAACCTTTCCTTAAAAGATCTTCCTGATGAACGGTGGGAACTTATTGAAGGATTTGAGAATTACGCCATTTCAAATTATGGACGTGTGAAAAGCCTGGAACGCATGGTTCCGGCCCCTAACGGTGGAGAACAGAAGATATCAGACAGGATTATAAAGCCGCAAGTCTTTAGATATTTCAATAAGCATCTTAAGGCTCACTTTTATAACGTGAGATGCAACCTCTGTCTTGAGGGAAAATTACATGGAAGATCAACAGCCCGTTTGGTGTATTATCATTTTGTGGAAAAATTTGATATGGATGATCTTTCATTCCGCATATCCTTTAAAGATGAAAATCGCTTTAATGTACACTTCAGTAATCTCGTAAAGATCACAGCCATTGAGCTCCGCAACAAAGTACTGGATGCAGGGAGAGGAAAAAAGGGAAATTACCGGCAGCCCGTGAGCCAATATACCGTTGACGGAAATTTTGTTGATAGTTATGACACTATTTATGCTGCAAGTAAAGCTTTGGGAGTTCATCATACCCATATCATTGCGGTTATCAATAAAAAAAGGACTACCGCGGGAACATTCCGGTGGTTTGCTAAAGATTATATACCCAATGAAAATGATTTTATGCCTGATGTTGAAAGTAAATCCAAAAAAATATTCAATACAAGCCTGTGGAAAAAGATCGGTGAGCCCCCTGTTGATCAGAATAATCCTCCTGCCTGCCTGAATTTATCACTTGAGGATCTGCCCGGTGAAAGATGGAAGCCGATTCCCAATCTTGAAGGATATTTTGCCATATCCAATAAAGGAAGGATCAAACGGCTGGATACATGGTCTGAGAATAAAAATAAAACTCTTTTCAGGGAAAACATCATTTCTCTTTTTCTGGATACCTCTTTTAATAGAAAGTATTATTTATATGCCAGCTTAAGTCATAAATGCCAACGGATCAAGATAAGACTGAACAAATATCTTTATTACTGTTTTGTCAAAAAATTCGATCTCAATGACCGTTCCATTGTCATCATTAACAAAAGTGAGCCTTTATGGAATATTGATATTGCAAATTTAAAATTATGTTCCCCCACACATCACTTAAATAAGAAAAAGGATTGAAAATATAGTAACCAACTGTTTAATAAACATTAATATTTCACATACTGTTTTTTTTAATTATAATTTGATTAGAATATAAACAATTAAATATTGTAAATTATAAATAAATCATTGTTTCATAACCCTATAATTATATCTTTGCATTTAAGTATTAGATTATATGAAGTAAATAGAAATTAAACCTCCAGGCTGTATTATTCTTAATTATATTAAAGACATAAGTTCAAAGAACAGCTATATCAAACGGTAATTATATTACGACACGATTTGTCGCATTGCCACAATACCTTTGCTTCAGAAGATATTTAAGAAATATAAGCAGAGATATAGTTAACAGGTAAAGTATTATTATTCACATTAAATATATGGGTAGACCTTTTAATCGTGAAATAAAAATAATACTTTTGCAGCGTTTTATAAATTAATAATCAATTACTCGAATAAAATAAATATGAATAAAATCTACTCCGGAGCATTATTCTTATGCTCTATCTTAGGCATTTCGGCTCAGGAATTGGTCTGGCAGAAGGATATCAAATCCTCTACCCAGGACTTCCTTTCGCAGGTGACCACCACCATTGACCAGCACTATTTAATTACCGGAAGCTCCATTCAGTCCAGCCAAAAGCCGGCAGCCGGCAACGGGCAGCAAAATAATGGTTACGATTTTCATTTGATAAAATTAAACCAGCAGGGCGAAGAAGTCTGGGAAAAATACCTCTCCGGAAAGAACCATGATTTCCTTTCTTCGACTGTTGCTACCCAGGAGGGCGGGTTTCTCGCCGTTGGTACGAGTTATTCGGGAAAAGGTCTGGATAAAAAGGAAGATTCTAAAGGTGGTTCGGACCTCTGGCTGATCCGGATTAATGAGTTTGGTGATGAATTATGGCAGAAAACCATCGGCGGCGCTTCCGATGAAGAAGCCAGGGCGGTGATCCAGACCACAGACTTCGGGTTCTTTGTAGCGGGGAATGTTGCCTTCGGCTCCGCTCAGGCAACGGGAAAAGGGTACGGATCCAAAGATGTCCTCATCATCAGGCTGGATAAAAACGGGAAGGAATTATCGCAGCTCATCTTAGGCGGAAAAGGCCTGGATGAAGTGGAAAAGATGGTCCCTACGAAAGACGGCGGAGCTCTGTTGGGAGTCTATTCCCGAAGCAGTGCCGGCGGATCAAAGAAGACCGAAAACTACGGCGAGGGCGATTACTGGATCATTAAGCTCAGTAAAGACGGCAAAGTAGAATGGGAAAAGAACTTTGGCGGCAGCGGCGATGACCATCTGCGCACTTTAGCACTGACTTCAACAGGCTATCTGATTGGCGGGGAAAGCCGTTCAGAACGGTCGGGCAATAAAACCGTGGGTCTTGAAGAAGGAACCGATTTGTGGCTAATCTCTTTAAATGAAAGGGGTGACGAGATCTGGCAGAAGTCGTACAGCTTTAAGAACCGGGATGTGATGATGGGGATGAGTGTGGTGACAAAGACACAAGATACAAGAACCAAGAGCCAAGATGTTACCACAGGAATTTTAATCGGAGGCTATACCCAGGCCGAAGAAAAGATAGAGACGGATGATGAGAAATTCTGGATGCTTTATTTAGATCAAAACGGAAATGAGCAGTGGAGAAAGCACGTGAAGGGAGAATCGAGCAAGAGAGAGGAGAGATTGTCTGATATTAAGCTGAACAGGGACGGCTCCATCATACTTGCCGGGACCAGTGCAGAGGAATTGGGGAAAGAGAACTGGAAGATTGTGAAGCTTGGGGATAAACAGATTGACCAGCTGATCCAGAAGCAGGATATTAAGATCTATCCGAACCCGGTGAGTGACTATGCCTATGTGGAAATAGGATTTGACTTTAAGGGAGCAGATATTACGCTGTATGATATGGGCGGAAGGCAGCTTCAGAACTTAAAAACCAAGAATAAGGTGACGAAGATCAATACCCAGACATTGGTTCAGGGCGCTTACCTGGTGGTGATTAAGACGGATGACAATAAAACGGCGAGTGCTAAACTGATTAAAAAATAAAGACAAAAAACAATGAAAAAAATATATAATACTAAAATATTACTAAGTGCTTTTTTTCTGGCTGCAGGTATCTTTATATATGGGCAGGAAACGAGCAACCTAATAAATAATGCTGGTGAAAATACAGAATTACCCAATATCACTCCTCCTTCTCCTGAATCTTATTTCAGGACGCAGTTTGGGAACTTAGAAGCAAACGAGTTTAAAGGTAATCCCAATGTTGATATTCCATTACATACTGTCATTGCTGGAGATTTAAAACATGCTTTATCTCTACGTTATGCTAAAGCAGGGGTAAAGGTGAATGATGTACCTAACTCTGTAGGAATGAACTGGATCTTGGAAGCAGGTGGAGTAATTACAAGAACTATTTATGATATTAGCGATGAAGCCGCCACACAAAGATTATTGTTAAATAATTCAGATACGGCATCTTTTCTTACGACAACAAATGGTGAGCAAACTTTAGGAACATATGTCCATGATTTGGGCAATTATATAGATAATGAAATAGATATTTTTAATTATTCTATTCCGGGATATAGTGGCAGCTTTTACTTAAACAGCAATTTCCAACCTGTTTTATTTACAAAAAATAATGATTTGAAAATAGAAACCGTAGGAAATTTTGGAACCAGCTACAGCTTTAAAATAACACTCAATGATGGTACGAAGTATTTTTTTGGTGATATTGGATTTACTGAAAAAACGCTAGTAAGAGAAAACCCATTACAAGGAGGAGTTACAAGTTTTTATCTTTCCAAAATTGAAACCCAAAGCAATAAGATAGAATTTGAATACATTCACAATAATTCAAAAGTATTTAATTTAAGCAAATCTGAGCAAAAGGGAATCGCTACCACAACATTTTTTGGCAGTAATTCTGACGTTTTTTCCTTGCAGACCACACCATATAGCCAATCTTTAAATAACCTTCATGTAATTTATCCTTTATCTGTAAAAAAAATAAAAACAGATAATGAAGAAGTTATCTTTAATTATGATACCGACCAATATGAAATTTTTCCAAAATTAGGCAGTTTGAATATTCTTAAAAGTGGAATTATTCTTAAAAAAATAGTTTTTGATTATATAAACAACAACACGACTGTAAAAAGCCAGAAAAGATTCTTTTTGAGTGCTGTTAAAGAATACATAATAAAAAATAATCAGGAAACATTTGCTTCGGAGTATAATTTGGAGTATGATGATCCATTGGACTTACCTGTTTACCTTTCAAATTCTATAGATTATCTAGGATATTATAATGGTGTATTCAATACTAATTCACTGCTGCCAAACCTTAATCTTTTTAATGGGATAAATCAGGCTGATCCCTTTAGTCTACATCAAAATCAATATCCTTATAATTATGCAGACAGAAGACCCAATTTCGAGTTTGCCAAAAAAGGAACTCTAAAAGCTATTACCTATCCTACAAAAGGGAAAACAGTTTTTGAATATGAACCCGTTTTTGCGAGAAAAGCGGCTTATATGGAACAAAATATACTTATTGGTGACGCAGCAAGTGCTGTAGGATATGAAGAATTTGCAAATCCTTCCTGCATACCAGTAATTTATAATTGTTCAACTACATTATCATCTTCTGAAATGGTAGCAGATGATAAAATGTATATCACTCTGAATTTACATACTGACGACACTAGTTGGGTAGGTATAAGAGCCAAAGCGATCTTTGATATCATAGATAGTTCTACTAATCAGGTAGCATACACCAAATTGATAACGATACCTAAAATTCAATTTTACGCTTCGAATGATATGACCTTTTCTACAGATTTTACAGCCCAACCGGGAAAAGCATACCAATTGAAGTTTAGAATTGCTGATAATATATGTAATCAATGCTTTGGAACTGCTACCATAAAATATCAAAATGGATGGGAGCCCGTAGATGACGGAAATATAAGGCTTAAAAAACAGTATGATGTTTCGGATAATAATATATTTAATATTAAAAGGTATTATTATACAAAGTACTCCGAAATAAATAATTTGGAAAATTTACCTGATTCTTACAAACCTTATTTTTACTCCTTTGCTAGTAAGCAAACCATATATAATATACTTGTAGGCTCAGGTCAGCTTCCTCCCGCTATGGGTGAACCTATATGTGCAGCAGAAACGATACTTCATTCTACGCCCACATTGAATTATAGATATTTCAATTCTCTTGACAGCGAATATTTGTATGGCATAGACGATCCTATTTATCCGGAGGTTACCATAAGCTATGGTGGGGACAACTTTGAAAAAGGAGGACAAGAAAAGAAATTTGACACATTTGGGCATAATTTTCTAAATAGTTATACGTTCAGAGATCCCAAGCCAGACGAACTGGACGGAGTTACCACAAATATCTTGTCTAAGCTTCTGAGATCTATGGAAAATAGATATTCCAAGCATTTTCCATTAAGTAATCTCAGTGGAAGAATGCTTTCCGACAAAATTTTCATAAATAAGCAAAATTCTCTTTTTATTAAAAATAGTTATGAAAATAATTTTAATTCTTTACAAACAGGATTTATTTCCAGTATCGTAGGTGCTGAGCTTTATAAATATATGCTTATTCCTTCGGGATTAAATTTGGGGACTTCACTCGATAATTATTATGTTGGTGCTATTTCTCTTCCTTCCTACTCTTCATTTCTGAACACTACTGTTTCCAAGGAATATCTTGAAGACGTCCCTGTTATGACAACAGATGACAGTCCGTATAAAAAAATAATTACTACTACGGAATATACTTATGACAACCCGGAAAAACAGCTTTCAAAGAACAGCACTGTTTTGCAGGACAATACTATTCTGGAAACCAGCTACCTATATGCCCATGAGAAGAGCAACCAAAAACTGATCACAGCCAATATGATTGGTATTCCATTAGAAACCACTACAATCAAAAAACAGAATGCAAATGATGCCGGTAAAATAGTCTCTAAGACTGAAGTGGTATATCCGGACCAGAACAATTACCCGACAGCCCAGGCCGGCAGCCTGCTCCTTCCGTTATCTGTAAAATCAGCAGACCAGCTTACAGGGGTGATGTCCACGGAAGCTTCTTACGATAAGTATGATGAGAAAGGCAATATTCTTCAGTACACCACCAGGGACGGCATTCCGGTAACGATAGTCTGGGGCTATAACAAGACCCAGCCCATTGCCAAGATTGAAGGGATCACCTATGACCAGCTGACTTCTCTGGCTTCCCCGACAGCCATTGTCACGGCTTCCGATAATGATGCGGCAGACCCTTCCAAAGAAGGTTTGCTTCTGGAAGCATTGAACAGCTTCAGGAAAAACAGCCAGCTGACGGATAAGAAAGTCACGACCTATACCTATGACCCGCTGATCGGGGTAACCTCGATCACCCCGCCATCGGGGATCCGCCAGGTTTTTGCCTACGATACCGCGAACAGGCTCAAGGAAACCAAAGTGAGAAGCAAGAACAGTGCGGGAGCCTACACCGATAAGAAGGCTGCCGAATACAAATACAACTATAAGCCATAATTAACCATGAGAACCGATATACTAACCAAGACACTTCCGGTCCTGGCCATCGCGCTGTCATCGATGTCTTATGCCCAGACCAATACGGAGAACTATGTGCAGTCCAGAACCTGCCTTAATGACGACTGTACGAAAGTCTCTGAAGCCATCACCTATTTTGACGGCCTGGGAAGGGCCAAGCAGATTGTCAGCGTCAAATCCACCCCTGCCGGGAAAGACCTGGTCACGGCGGTGACCTATGACGGCTTCGGGAGGAAGATAAAGGATATCCTTCCGGTCCCTGCTGCTACGCAGAACTCGATGATCCATACCGGGATCGTAAATGAAAGCACTGCCAATACCTATTACGGGGTAAGCAATGCCTATTCTGAGAAAGAGGTGGAGAACTCTCCGCTGGACCGGGTCCTGCAACAGGCTGCCCCGGGGGAGCCCTGGAAGATGAGCTCCGGGAAAACCATAAAGTTTGGCTATGATGCCAACCTGGGAAACGAGGTAAAGAAGTTCAGGGCGGTTACCTCTCCCAGTACTGTTAACAATGTGTCTACCGGTATTTCCGTCCTGTCGATTTCTACAGAGAATTCAGGGTATTATCCGGCTGCTACATTGTATAAGAACACCGTAACGGATGAAGACGGGAACCCGATTACGGAGTTTAAGAGCGGTCAGGGACAGACCCTTCTGGTCAGAAGGAATGACGGCGGCCAGAATGTGGATACCTATTATGTCTACAACGACTACAACCAGCTGGCCTATGTGCTTTCCCCTAAAGCCGTGCAGCAGATTGCCCAGGCCAATAACCAGGTAACGGAAGCTGTCCTCAATGAGCTGTGTTACCAGTACCGCTATGACGGAAGAAGCCGCCTGGTAGAGAAAAAGCTTCCGGGCAAGGACTGGGAATGGATGGTCTATGATAAACAGGACCGTTTGGTACTGAGCCAGGACGGGATCTTAAGAACCGCTGTCAACACCTTTAACACCAGGGGCTGGCTGTTCACCAAGTATGACGGTTACAACCGTACCGTGCTTACCGGGTTCTACCCCAATACCGAATCGCGTACGGCGGTGCAGGACTATTTAAACAGCCTGCCTGCCACTACCCTGAATAACGAAGACCGTGTCCCGAATCCTGTAGTGATCAGTGGCATGAATGTATATTACAGGAACCTGGCGTATCCTTCCACCGGGACGATCCTGCTCGGGATTAACTATTATGACACCTATCCGCCGGAAGCCCCGGCTGTTCCGGGAACGGTCCTTGGACAATATACTATGGGCCAGGCAACCAATGCGGCGAATGATGCCTCTACCAACAGCCTTCCGACCGCTTCCTATGTTAGGAACATCGAGGATAACAAGTGGACCAAAAACTACCCCTATTATGACACGATGGGAAGGGCGGTTTTCACCCATTCCATCAACCACCTGGGAGGCTATACCAAAACGGAATCCCTGCTGGATTTTGCGGGAGCCCTTCAAAAGGCCAATACCTATCACATGAGGAAGACGGGCGAAGTCGGGGTGAGCGTACAGGAACGTTTTGTGTATGACAGCCAGAACCGGCTGAAACAGCACTTCCACCAGGTAGACGCCAATCCCGAAGAGCTGCTTGCAGACAATACGTATAATGAACTTTCCCAGCTGAGCAACAAGAAGGTAGGAAATAATCTTCAGAGCATTGATTATGCCTACAATATCCGGGGCTGGCTCACCGATATCAATAAAGCCGAGATGACGGTATCCAATCTGAACGGGAAGCTCTTTGCCTATACAATAAAATATACCGGGAAAGATGGGATCACCAATCCTGATTCTGTTTTATTTTCAGGAAAAAACGTAGCGGCAAAATACAACGGGAATATTGCGGAAGTGGACTGGCGTGCGGTAGAGACCCTTGGACAGAACCCTTCTTTAACCCCAAAAAGATACGGCTATGCCTATGACCCGCTGAACCGGCTCCGCGCAGGCTATTACCAGAACCCAAACAACCCAAACAGCAAGGAAAACACAGAATCCATCGACTATGACGTGAACGGGAACATCACCAACCTGTTCAGAACCTCCGTGGTAGAATCGGGAACAACAGCAACAATGATTGATAAGCTGGAATATGTTTATGCATCAGGAAACAAGAGCAATAAGTTGACGAACATTAATGATTATGCTTACAACCCGACAGGCTATGAAGGTGGCGGGCAGGAAATAAAATATGACCTTAACGGCAACATGACCTTAATGCCGGACAAGGGAATCAGTAAGATTGCCTACAACTTTCTGAACCTTCCCGATCAATTGAATTACGCCAAAGGAATTGAAACGGTTACCGTTAACACCAAATACGGATCGGACGGCAGCAAACTGCAGAAACAAAACACCACCACCGTGGACGGTTCCATCGTTAAAAAGACAACGGATTACCTGGATGGCTTCCAGTACCTGAAAACCGAAAATATCGGGATCATCGGGATGAGCACTGAAACGATGGCTAACCTGGAAACTTCAAGAGCCCTGGAAATGCAGGCATTTTCTGTAGAGCCTATGGCTACTACAGCGACATTGGCATCGAAGACCCGTGACCTCCAGTTCTTCCCGACCGCAGAAGGATTTTACGATTACATAAAAGATCAGTATATTTACCAGTATAAAGACCACCTGGGAAATGCAAGGGTGAGCTTTGGAAGAAACAGCGCAGGCGCTCTTGAAATCACGGACAGCAATGATTATTATCCTTTCGGGATGAACCATCTGAAAACCGGGTTTTCTTTCTTCAGCCCGGCTTCGGCTTATAAGAACTACAAGTACAACGGCAAAGAGCTGCAGGAGACGGGAATGTATGATTATGGGGCAAGGATGTATATGAGTGATATCGGAAGATGGGGTGTGGTGGATCCGTTGGCGGAACAATATCGTAGATGGTCACCATACAACTATGCTGTAAATAATCCAATTAGATTTATTGATCCCGATGGAATGCAAGTTTGGCCACCTGAAGGTGGAACCGATGGACAAACTTGGAGCGATAGTGATGGTGATTTTGTTAATCAAAATGGAACTTGGTATAAAGATGACGGTGCTTTGATGGGTTTTCTGTCAGGTTCCCGATATCAATCTGTAAATACAAAAAATACCGGAGGAACTCCAGGCTATGATGGAAAAACCATGCTTCCTGATTCTTCGTATGATTATACATATGATTTGATGCCTGGAAAACAAGCTGATGATATAAACTACTGGAAGAACGGAGAAAGCGGAGTGATGGTTTCTAGAGTTTTAGAAACTACAGGCAGAGATACTACCGCAGTAGAAAACAGGACTAATACTATTGAAGCTATTACTATAGTTGCCACTACAGGTAAAGCAGGTAAAGGAGCACCTACAATAAAAGAACAAGCATTAGGTATTAAGAGTAACCTGAATAGTGGAAGAAACTCTGTTAAAATTAAAACAGTTAGTGGAGAAACTAGATATGATTTAGATGGAGCTACACACAAAGGAGTTGAAACTCCACATGTTCAGACATCAGCATATAATAAAAACCCTAAGACAGGAGAAGTTTTTTTGAATAAAAACAATAAGGATGTTAGACCAATGAATCAGCAAGATATAAGAACTGTAAAAAAAGTTATTGAACAAAGAAAAGCTAATTAATATGGAAGTGAAAAATATATGGACAGATATGGATTTTGAAGAAATGGGATGGCATGACAGTCATATTTATAGCATTTTGTTTCCTGATGAAAGGTTGAAATTAGTATTAGATATAGACTATATTTTCAAATGGGTTTTAAATGAAGAAAGTGGTTTTTATAATTTTTGGGTATCACCTTGTAGCTTAATATTTATGGATGTTTTAAATCTAAAAATTAATATAAATTTTGAAAATAGTATAGGTTTGAATATTGAGGATATTAATCGCTCAAATCCTCGATTATCTGCAAATGGAGAAGTTACCTTGTGGGATTATTCAATATTAACAGACATTGGTGCAATAACTTTTAAATCCTCAGGATATAAACAACAAGTTAAACAACAGCCAGTTTATAGTTCTTCCCCGATCACGCGGCTTTGTAATCCTTTGTAATTCGTGAGCAGTAATAAGAACCCTTGCTACCGCACGATTGTATCGTGTGGCAGATAATAAAAAACCTCACATTTTGCGAGGTTTTTTGTTTTATAATGTTATAATTAGAAATTGAATTACGCCAAAGAATTTGAAACGGTTACCGTTAACACCAAATACGGATCGGACGGCAGCAAACTGCAGAAACAAAACACCACCACCGTAGACGGGATCTCGGGATCTTCCACCCTTATAAAAACAACGGATTACCTGGATGGCTTCCAGTACCTGAAAACCGAAAATATCGGGATCATTGGGATGAGCGTTGAAACGATGGCTAACCTGGAAACCTCAAGGGCCCTTGAGATGCAGGCATTTTCTGTTGAACCTATGGCGGCAGCCGCCACCTTGGCATCGAAGACCCGTGACCTGCAGTTTTTTCCTACAGAAGAAGGGTTTTACGATTACCTAAAAGATCAGTATATTTACCAGTACAAAGACCACCTGGGAAACATACGGGTGAGCTTTGGAAGAAACAGCGCAGGCGCTCTTGAAATCACGGACAGCAATGATTATTATCCTTTCGGGATGAACCATCTGAAAACCGGGTTTTCTTTCTTTAGCCCGGCTTCGGCTTATAAGAACTACAAGTATCAGGGACAGGAACTACAAGAAATTGGTTTTTATTCTTTTAAATGGAGAAATTATATGCCGGATGTAGGACGATTCTTTAATATTGATCCACTTGCTGAAAAATATAATACTTGGACTCCTTATGCCTTTAGTGGAAACAGAGTTATTGATGCAAGAGAATTGGAAGGATTAGAACCTGTAGAAATAAATAAAACGACTAAAAATTTAGTTATTGTAAACCAGGGATATGTTGGAAATCCTCCTAAAGGAGGTACCCAAGCACAAAATTTTGTAAAAACTAATAAAGACGGAGGTATAGATTATGAGGGTATCGGAATTATTAATAATTTAAATAGTTCAACTAATCAAGTTGGTGTTTTCGGTTCTTCAAAAGGTAATATAACGAAAAATGATATATTAGCTACGATAAAAAGTTTTAGAAAACAAAGTCCAGATGGTAAGTTAATTATGGTTGGGCATAGTAGAGGTGCAGATAATCTTAAAGAATTAGCAAATGAAAATCCTAATATAAAAATTGATCTTCTTTTTACACTCGATATTGCGGATACTTATGATGATGATAATATTCCTCCAAATGTTAAAACCGCTATTAATTATTACAATAAAAATGATGGGTTCATGGGAAGTTCGGTTGGAGGCGAAGACATAGAAGCTGAAGACCCATCCAAAACTAAAATATTTAATTATCCTGTTAGCGCATCACATACTCAAATTGATAATAAATATCGTAATAATGCATACAATGCAGTAGTCAAAGAGTTAAACACACGTAATAAACCCCCAACTAATAAAACAGTCCCTATTAATGAAAAACAACGGTAATAAAAAAGTACTGAATATTTTAGTTTTAATATTAGCGATTATAGTTTTCTATATGTCGACCAATGGATTGCTAAATAATGAAGTATTATATATGAGTATTATATTGGCAATTTTAGTACTTATAAATCTCATATATATAGGAGATAAAAAGCAATTATCGAATTATATATTTATTGTATTAAATATTATAGGAATTTTTATTTTTTCCTATTTAATTATAGTAGAACATCAATTAAAGGTAAGATAATCCGATGTCGCGGACTTGTAATCCGTTAGCTATACAACAAAACTGGAGTTGATATCTTTTTAGGACAAAAAGTTTATACTCCTTATACTCTTAAATTGAATTAATATTGAAAAATTAGGATATTGGAATCTCAATATCCTAATTTTATAAAACACGTTTTGTAAAGAAATGGGTCAAAAGTTCTTGAAGAAATCGACGAAGGAGACTCGCCGATTCCATAAAAAAATAAAATAAATAAAGAGGTAAAATCATTTTACCCGTTCGGATTGAAGCATGAAGGCTACAACCTTTTAGCGGGAAACCTTATCAGTACAGATACAACGGAAAGGAATTACAGACGGAAAGTGGAATGTATGATTACGGAGCAAGGATGTATATGGCGGATATCGGAAGATGGGGCGTAGTGGATCCGCTGGCGGAAACTTCTCGTCGTTGGTCAACATACAATTATGCCTACAACAATCCTATCCGATTCATAGATCCTGATGGAAGGGCAAATGAGGATATTATTAAAGTTAATGCACAGGGTTACGTTCAATCTATTACCCCTCAAGAAGGACCACACGTTGTGGTGGATGAACAAGGCAATCAGTTAAATACCAATGATTCCACTGCTGACCAAGAGCAATTACAGGCACTTGTTGACTATGCGGGAACAATGACTGATTATGAAGTACAGGATGCAGAAGTAAGATTGTTTGCTCCATATTCAGCTCAAGATATGGCAGATAGTTTTAATAAATTAGGAATAGGAGATATAAAAAGTGATGTTGAATATAGGAAAAATATAATGGGAACAGGTAGTTTAACGTATTTTACTTATGGCATTGGTTTAGGACACAGAGAATTTGATTTTGCAGGAGATATGTCTGCTCTTGTTCAAAAAACCGATAATGCATATAATCCCATTCAGGGCGGTGGTGCTACTCCTCCAGATGGTGCGGGAGGTTTTATAAAATTTGAAGGAAGCAATACATTGTACAATGTCTATGATGCTGGGAATTTTATGACTGGTAAAGCCTTCCAAATGGTGGGATATCCTTTAAATATGGTAAAAACAGGTGCTGATATAAGCAGTAGAGCAACTTTAAATGGACCTGATACTGCATCAGACCAGAAAGCAATAACAGCTGGTTATAATTATAACAGAGTAGGATGGAAAAAATAAATCTTAAATCACTAGCGATAGTATCTTTTAGTATTTTTATAATTAATATTCTTAAATATTATCTTATAAATATTGAGAAATTAATTAGCCCATATGGAGCTGATAATAGATTAATTAGTTTTATAATATTGCCAATTATTGGTATAGGTATTATTTTATCGATAATTGTATTAGTTAAAGGGATAAAATCTATAAAGGCAAACATATTGAATATGATTTTATCACTTCCTTTAATTATATTTTTTATTTACTTTTTTTTCTTAAAAAAATAAATAATGCAACCAAATGGGATGGAAAAAATAAAAATATCTAAAATTGCTTTTATTCTATTAGTAATATTTGTTATAAATTTTACTATCTATTTATTAATAGAGGTTTTTGGAATGGTTTATATATACAGCAGTACAGCTAAGAGAACATATAATCAGATTTATTCAGAAGGTGTAAATTATATTAGTGAAGGTAATCATAGAATGGCTGCTGCGTTAGAATATCAAGCTGAAACAAGAAGTTCAAAATATGTAAATGAGTTTTTAAAAACTGGGAGTTGGGATAATAGAACTCCTAAGTCAAAAACATATAAATTTACGGTAAATACAGATTAAAGAATGAGGAAATTTATTATAAAAAAAGAAAGTTGCTACAAAATCAATCTACCATCAGAAAATGATATAGCCGAATACATAAATGATTGTATAGATTTAAATTTATTTAATAGTATTTCTCCTATAGTAGATGGTTTTTTTTTTTTTAGATGTTGAATTATACGGTCATTTAACACTATATGAATATGTTCATAAATATAATTTAGATAAGGGCTTATTATATTTTTATGAAAATCAGAAGGATGTTCTAATACGTAAATTATCTGTAAAACATAAAATTCTTTTGTCAATTTCCGAAAATTTGCATTATGACTGTCTATTAATATCTTTAGAAGCATTAAGTGAAAGAACTAGACTTTATTTAATTTTCATTTTATACTTTTTAGTTAATCCTCAAAGAAAAAATACGATAATACTTTTTGAATATTCTACTTTAAACAAAATATATGACAATATCGAAGTGACTACAATTAAACCTACTTGGATAGAAACTAAAATTGTATAAATAACAGTATCATATTTTTACAAACGCAAAGCCTCATATTTGAGGTTTTGTAGTATTTACTACAATCATGCTTTTAGAATGTTATTATTTTTATCAATAAGATAAGTCAGTTACCTGGATGGCTTCCAGTACCTGAAAACCGAAAATATCGGACTCATCGGGATGAGCGCTGAAACGATGGCTAACCTGGAAACTTCAAGGGCTTTGGAAATGCAGGCATTTTCCGTAGAACCTATGGCTACTACAGCCACCTTGGCATCGAAGACCCGTGATCTCCAGTTTTTTCCTACAGAAGAAGGGTTTTACGATTACCTAAAAGATCAGTATATTTACCAGTACAGGGACCACCTGGGGAATGCCAGGGTAAACTATGTGAAGAACAGCCAGAATGTTCCCGAGATTACAGATACGAATAACTATTATGCTTTTGGAATGAACCATATCGGAGGGATGAAAAGTTTATTGGGAGGTTATCAGAACTACAAATATAATGGTAAAGAAATCCAGGAGTCAGGAATGTATGATTACGGGGCAAGGTTTTATATGCCGGATATCGGAAGATGGGGCGTCGCAGATCCGCTGGCAGAAACGTCTCGTCGTTGGTCACCTTATACCTATGCTTTCAATAACCCAATCCGATTTATTGATCCGGACGGAAGACAAGGGACGGATATAATTTTTAGAGATAATAGAGATGTTGAGTATAAATATGAAAATGGCAAATTTTATAATACCTCTACAAACAAAGTATATACTGGAGGTAATAAAACATTAGATAAGATACAAAGCACATTTGATAAAATAAATTCTTCTGACGATAAGTATTTGAAACGAATGATTTCGACTCTTGAAAAAAGTGATAAAACACACCGGATTCAAGAATCAAAAATTGGAAGGAGCCAAACTATAATTTCAAGTGATAATGCTCACAAAGCATATCAGTTAGGAAAAAGAGTAGGAACAGGTGTTTTTCTTGATTTGGAACAAGGTGAGAAAATAGCTGATGCACAATATCTGACAACAGAAAAAACAACCAATTCAGATGGAGCAACTATCGTTCATGAATTAAAACATTCGTATGATTTTGATCAAGGTTATATGAAAGGCGAAAGCAAGGTTGACGGTGCAGAATCTCCAAGTGAAGTACGAGGAGTTATCATGGAAAACAAATATCGGCGTATCGAACACACAAGCCCGAGATTATACTATGATAATGTTAAAATAGACTTTAAAAATATAATACCAAAAAATGAAAAAAAATAATTTTATTACAGGTGTTATAGCATTATTTGGCTTCTTTTTATTTTTTTCTTGTTCGAAAAATAATAATCAATCGATTTATTTTAATAATATTGAAAATAATGAGGAATTACAAAGTGCCCTTCTATTTAGCTATAATAATGACAGTATATCTATGGTTAATTATAATATTCTAAAAGGATTTTATAAGGAACAGAAAAATAATTTTCAGTATGAAAATTTCGAGAATTTATTAACGAAGCTGGATGATCTTACTACAAATGACAGAAAAATGCTTTATTTTTCAAAAAATTATAAAGCAAACCAATACTTTGAAGCTTTTAAAGAGCTGTCAACAGAACAATTGGCTGTTAAACTCCATTTAGTAAAATCAGGAAATAATATATATAGTTTATCCGCATCTAAATTTAAAGAAGAAGATCTTTTTCCAATTTTATTTAGTTTTTATAAAAAGGGAAACTATATTATTCATGATGATGATGTTGGCAATTATCTTATCCTTAGTTCCCAGGCTACTATAAAATAATAACTTATAATCAATTAATTAAAATTAATACCTTATAAAAAATAAAGAGGAATACTATTAATATTATGAACTGTTAATTATTTGATATACTTAAATTATTGAGTCTAATTATTTTGAAATAAAAAAATTATATCGGTTACCTTAAAAGAACCAAGCTGTCTTAAATAGAAATTATTATCTCTTAAGGAAGATTTAATTTAACAAGATGATAAATTAAGTCTTCCATTTAAACCTCTGTTTTAGCTAACTATTATTAATATTATAAACTAATCTGTATACAAATTCATAAGTATAAATTTGAAGATATTGACTTTAATATTTGTCATTAGTCTGAGATAGATTTTCTTGCGTTAGATTAATATATTACAAACCAATGTTTGAATATTATTCACACAACAGAGATGTATTCTGCTTTTGCTGCTTTTCGTTGTTGAGGTTTCCAGATGTGAAGAAATTGAAAAAAACAGATATCCGGGGAGATTATTTTTTGGTGGCAACCGAAAAGACAAGTGACCCCACTTGTAATTGACCTGAATAATTTTTCACAGTCCATCCTTGATAAATTCCTATTCAGTATGATAAAACTGTTTAAACCAAAAGCCCGGTAAAATTTACCGGGCTTCTCCTATCTGCTTATTTATTCTTTACTGTTCGGCGTTGTGATCCGGGAAGTCCTGTTCCGGTTTAATCGTGTAAAACTCAATATATCCGCATTCCGGACAGAACATTAACTTTGCGGGAAATGACTGTGAAGATTCATTCAGCTTCTTGGTTTCACTGTCAAAATCCAGTTTCGGTAAATTGATGAATGTCATATTGGTTAAAAGCTCACTCCCGTGATTGGTGCATACGTAATCACCTTTTTCATTTTTCGGCATATCTAATATTTTTTTGGTTATTACATAATTAACGATAATATATCAGGCACAAGATGATTTCAAGCATAACAATCTTTAGTAAAAAGGTTTAAGATCTATAAGTAATCTACTGTAATCTGCGGGAAATTATTGTTAAATGCTTAAACAAGCTCTGACCTTTTTACAAAAACAGGTTAAGGATTCTGATCATATCCGGCTACCTGGATCTGGGATAAAGGGACCTGGTATAAATAATCATTTGTGGTAATCGTATAATTATAGTTGAGCTGTGCAGCAGCCTGATTGATCACCGCTGCTGCTGTGTTCCAGCGAACCAGATCGTGCCAGTAAATCCCCTCGCCGGCAAATTCCACCCTTCTTTCTTTCCGGAGTGCCGTGGTAAAGTCAGAAGCTGATATTGACGCAGAAACCGGAGTGAGCCCCGCTCTCTGGCGGATTCTGTTTAAATAAGGAACCGCCGCGCTGGTATTTCCCTGGTTATTTAAAATCTCAGCATACATTAAAAGAACATCGGCATACCGTATAACCGGGAAGTTGATCGGCCAGTCATACCGGTTGGTCAGCACCATGCCTTTTTCACGGAATTTCACGAAGAAATTGGCATTGTCCGGTTGCCCGTTCTGTGCTATAAAGCTGGTTTTGATGGTTAAAGGAAGCCTTAAATCTCCGGGTTCATAAGTGTTAATCAGCGACTGGGAAACCCCCAATTCAGCAGAACTGAATAAGCTGCCCTGCGCGTTATAGTAGGGATCGGCTGTCCCGAAATTAGGCGAAACATAACTCGGAAGATAAGAGCCCTGTGACAAGCCTCCGCTGATGTGCTGAATTTCGAAAATATGGTATTTGTTGTCGTTGGCACTTTTAAATAAATCGGCATAATTCGGGGCAAAGGTAACAAACTGGCCTTCTCCCTGGATAACCGCGAATAAATGGTCTTTTGCTTTTTCTGCATAGGTACCGTTATTGAGCGGATAACCGGATCCGGTAAGGTAAATCCTGCCCAACATGGCATGGGCCGCAGATTTGGTTATCCTTCCCTTATTTGCCGCATCATACACATTCTTTAAACCGGCTACGGAAGATTCAATTTCTGACGTAATGAAATTGTAGAGCATCGCCAGATCGGTTCTGGGTACTTTAGCGGCTTCTTCAGGGCTCAGGGGCTGAGTTATTAAAGGGGCTTTCCCGAAACTCCGCATCAGCTCAAAATAAGCATACGCTCTCAGAAAACGGGCTTCGGAACGGTATTGTTCCCTGGTTGCAGGATCTGCAAAAGGCACCGCATCGATCCTGGACAGAAGCATGTTGGCATAAGAAATCTGCTGGTAGCCATCTTCCCAGAGAATTTCCATCTCTTCAGTAGATGACGTATCCTGAAAACGGTTGATGGCGTAATAATCCCTGTTCCCGTTCTGTGAAATGGCATTGAAATTATTGGAACGGACTTCTGATGCCAGTAAATAAAAGTTAACGTCAAAACCTCCTCTTGAAGAAGCATTGATCATGGCAGAATAAACGCCTGAAAGGGCCTGGCTGATCTGAAGTTCAGTGGTGTAAAAAGAGTTCTGTGTAATATTATTTTCCGGTTCCAGCAACAGATCATCTTTACAGCTCACCGTTCCCAGTGTTAATGCTCCGAAAATCAGGACCTTGCCTAAAGTTTTGATATTCAGTTTCAGAGAGGAGGTATTTTTTTTATACGTAATTTTCATTTTTTTAAGTTTAGAAGTTAAAGTTTAAGCCCATCATATACACCTTTGCATTAGGGTATGCCCCGTAATCGGTGCCGTCGGATTGTACGGATTCAGGGTTGTAGCCGCCATAATAATGATCTTTCCTCCAGACATTTTCCAGGCTGACATACACCCTCAGATTGGAAATTTTTAATTTACTCACCAGTTCCTGTTCAAAATTATATCCCAGGGTCACATTTTTCAGCTGAATGTAAGTGGCATCATACAGCCATCTTGTATCCAGGAGGCTTCCTGTTGTGCCGTCCAATCTCGGTGTTTTCCCGTCCCCCGGATTATCATCGGAACGCCAGCGGTTGGCCCAGTTCCCCATTACATTGGTTGTGGTTCCCATTCCGGTGCGGTCAATGGCGCGTCCGAGCAAAGCATAGCTGTATCCGCCTTTCTGCCCCTGGAAAAATACCGAAAGGTCAAATCCTTTATAAGAAAATGTGTTGGTGAAGCCCCAGTAGTAATCAGGAGTAGGGCTTCCGATAATATGACGGTCATTTTCATTGATAACACCGTCACCGTTTACATCCCTATATTTAACGTCTCCCGCTAGAGCACCCTTGGTTTTTGCCACCCCCGTATTGTTAATATCTGCCGTAGACAAAACCCCTATGGCTTCATACAAATAAAATGAATTGAGCTCTTCACCCACTTTAATAATGTTCGTACTGCTGCTGAAACCTGTATAGATCGGTGCATTGTCACTTCCCAGCTGCAGAACTTTATTATTGTTGAATGCAATATTCGCTGAGGTATTCCATTTGAATGCTCCCGTTAAGTTTTTGGTACTGAGATCGAATTCCAAACCTTTATTCTGCACTGAGCCTACATTTTTCCACATGATATTGTAACCTGTTGCGTAAGGAATGGGCTGCTGCAGAAGAAGGCCATTGGTTTTTTTGATGTAATAATCTGCCGTAAAATCTATTCTGTTGAACAGTCCCAGTTCAAAACCAAAATCGGAGGACTGTGTTTTTTCCCACGTTAAATAAGGGTTGGGGATCGTATTGGGCACCAAACCGTTTGATAAACCTCCGCCAAATGAATAGTTTCCGCCGGCCAGTGTGCCAAAAGCCCGGTAATCCCCGATGTTATCGTTTCCGTTTTCTCCCCAGCTGTATCTTAGTTTTAAGTTGCTTAACCAGGTTTTATTTTTTAAAAATTCTTCCTCATCCACTTTCCATGCACTTCCAAATGCTGCGAAAGTTCCGTAAAGATTATTCCATCCGAATCGGGAAGAACCGTCTCTGCGGATACTGGCAAATAACATATATTTCTTCTGGTAGTCATAGTTTACACGCCCAAATAATGAGATCAGCATCCGTTCTGAAGCTGTATATTCTGAATTTAATACCGATGCAGACTGTGTGAAATTGAATGTTTTCAGGTCATCATTGGCAAAACCTTTGTTACGGTTGTATTGCGAAGCCGTTCTGTAATTTTCTGCACTGTAACCTGCAAGTGCGGCAATGCTGTGACTTCCGAAAGTCTTTTTGTAATTTAATAAAGCTTCGCCTAAATACCGGTTATAATTAACGGTTCTTCGGCTCGCAGTACTTACCTGCCCCGGAATATTGGTAACCAGATTGAAGGTTGGTATGTAGCCGGTATTGATGTTGAAATTATGAGTAGCCCCTCCCGAAATTTTAAAATTTAATCCCGGTAAAATATCGTAAGACATGTACATACTGGACAACAACCTGAACTCATTGGTATCATTCGTCGTGTTTTCCAAAGTTCCGATCGGGCTTACCGTAGAACCCGCCCATCGGTATCTTATATTTTTCCAGAAATTGGTATAAAGACCGGCTGATAATTCTGCTACCGGAACCATGGAAAGCATTTTGTGCGCTTCGTTGTCTTTCCCGTCTACTGCAGCACCATAACTTTGGGAATAACTCGGGCGCAAGGTAATTCCGGCTTTCCATTTATCGGAAATATTCACATCAACAACCGCACTTAAGTTAAATCTGTTAAACCCGGTATTAAGCGCCATGCCTTCCTGGTCAAAATACGCCGCCGAAATTGCATATTTTACATTCTGGCTGCCGCCTCTTACCGATAACTGGTAATTCTGAATAGCGGCCGGCCTGTAAAATGCATCCTGCCAGTCAATATTGGCAACCTGGCTGGTTCCCCATCTTGGATCGACCATATAGGTGATATTGGCAAGGTTATAATCGGTTGTGTTGGCCAGGTTAAAATAATTTGCCCGCACCGCATAGCTGTCAGAAGCTGAATGGCCCGGAGATAACGCCACCCAACTTTTATTAATTGACTCGGTAGCATAATCAATCCATTCCGCGCTGTTCATAATATCCAGTTTTTTCTCGATGGTCTGAACACCGTAGTACTGGGAAAATGAAAATGACGGTTTTCCTGAAATCCCTTTTTTGGTCGTTACAATAATGATCCCATTGGAACCTCTTGATCCGTACATGGCCGTTGACGCGGCATCTTTGAGTACTTCAATCGATTGCACATCGTCCGGGGAAATATTGGCCATATCATCCACCACCATTCCGTCCACTACGTAAAGAGGGGAGTTGCCTGCCGATATAGACGCTGAGCCACGCACCCTGATCTCCAGCGGCTCTCCCGGTTTTCCTGAAGTAGCCCGGGTTTTCACCCCCGCAATCTGGCCGGTTAATGCCTGGTCGACCCTTGCGATGGGACGGTCTTTAAAGCTTGCTGCATTCACTTTTCCGACAGAACCGGTAACCTCTCCTTTTTTCTGTGTGCCGTAAGCGATAACGACCACTTCTTCAATGTCCGTTGTTTTGTTGTTGGGATTTTGTTGTACTGTATCCTTGACTGTACGGGGCGGTTTTTTTTCCTGTGCGGAGACAAAACCTGTGGCAGCCATTAAGAGACCGAGCATAAATATAGATTTCTTCATTCTTTGATGGTTATTATAAAAGATTACTGATATGATTTCTGTTAATTACAAGGTGGGAAGCGTATAACCGGTACCCATATGATATTTATCATGTTTTTATTTTCCTAAAAGTATGCTTATCCTGAATCTCTGCTATCCTGCAGTTACCTGTTAGGATCTTTTGGGGCACAGATAGGGTCAAATAACCACTCTGACAATACCTTTTTGCGTAAAGTCTGTATTCCTGACGGTAAGGAAAACTTCCGATGCGCATGATTTTTAACAGGAAAAATTCCCGAAAAGGATCTGGCTTTTGGGACAAGGCCCGGTTTTTTATACATTTTGGAATCGCAGAGGTAAATGCACATAAAAATCAGCATGGTTAAAGCCATTGTCGAGAAATTGTTTTTAAAATGCCTGTAACAGGGTCTTCATCAGACAGGAAAAATCTGCTGTAAAAAGGAAAGCTGTCCTTCAAAGAAGGTTGTTATATTAACTGATATTCAATGATATAAGATTAAATCATCTTGAAAGAAATCTAAAGTTTATTTCTGCCTGTTAAATTAGTTTTTATGTAAGCGTTACCAAAAATCCATGCACAATAAAAGTATCCTTATCTTTGGGATGAGTAAAACCATTCAATACACTGATGAATTTTGAACTGAGAAAACATTTTGAAGAAATCATACCTCTCACGGATGAAGAGTTTGGATATCTTGATTCTTTTTTTAAAACCAGAAAGCTTAAGAAACATCAATACCTGATCCAGGAAAACGAGTCGGTGACCCACCTTTTCTTCGTTGTCAAAGGACTGTTAAAAGCCTCATTGACCGATAAAGAAGGTAAAGAGCACATCATACAGTTTGCGGTTGAAAACTGGTGGATTTCAGATTTCCAGGCCTTTTACAATAATGTACCGTCCGTGACTAATATCCACTGCCTTGAAGAGGTGGAAGTATGCGGCATTTCAAAAGAGAATTTAGAAAAGATGTGTTCGGAAAATCATAAAATTGAACATTTTTTCAGAATCAAAAACAGTTTCGGCTATGTTGCTTTACAGCAAAGGATCCTGTCTCTGCTTACCACCAATGCAAAAGAACGGTTCGAGCAGTTTTCCAGCCAGTACCCGCAGCTTCTCCAAAGGATCCCTAAAACCATAATTGCCTCTTATTTAGGCGTTTCAAGAGAAACCCTGAGCAGGATACAGAGAAAAGTGTGATGCAGGTCACAGTAAAATAGTGACGCAGGTCCTGTTTTTAACCGTTTAATAGGTTCAACTTTGTTATATTAATTTAAATACCCATATCAAAATGAACAAAAAGGTTTTATTCGTGCTTACGAGCCACGATGAATTAGGAAACACAGGGATGAAAACCGGATTCTGGACGGAAGAACTGGCAGCTCCATACTATCAGTTATCGGATAACGGAGTTGAAATTACCCTCGCATCACCGAAAGGAGGGCTTCCGCCGATCGATCCAAAAAGTGAAGATCCGGATGCTCAGACGGACGCCACGCGCAGAATGGACCATGATCCTGTTTTACAGGAGAAACTTAAAAATACCCATCCTTTATCAGAGGTCAGAAGCGGGGATTTCGATGCGGTATTTTATCCTGGCGGGCACGGGCCTCTTTGGGACCTGGCTGAAGATGGGGTTTCCCGGCAGCTGATTGTTGATTTTTATACCTCCGGAAAGCCTGTGGCATTTGTATGTCATGCGCCGGGCGTTTTGAAAGATGTTAAAATTGACGGTGAATACCTGGTAAAAGGTAAAAATGTGACCGGCTTTACCAATACGGAAGAAGATGCCGTAAAGCTGACCGATATTGTTCCTTTTCTGGTTGAAGATATGCTGAAAGCGAATGGCGGAACCTATAGTAAAATAGAAGACTGGAGCCCCTATGCCGTGGTGGACGGAAGGCTGATCACCGGACAAAACCCTGCGTCATCTGAAAAAGTGGCTGAAGAGTTATTGAAAATGATCTGAGGTCAATTTTGACCTTATACAACTTCCCGGAAGCTTTCAGCTTCCGGGAAGTTTAATTTTCAGCCTCAGTCCGCGGTAAGAAAAGATATGGAACTGTTTTTAATGTATTGCAAAAGCTGACAAAGTCCGTTTCCGAACTGAATTGATGTATAAACACATACATCTTCCGACAGGAATTCATTTGTATTTAAAGGGTATCAATATATTCCTGATAGCCGCTGCCGGCCAACACTTCTTTCGCCGTTAAAGTATAGAGGTCTTTCCAGGAATGGCTTCCGTGTTTCTCTACGTATTTTGAGATAATCCTGAAACCCAACCAGTAGTTCAGGGTTTTCGGGGCATCGGGGAAAAGTTTAAGCCGGTCATTTCTGAGCAGTGGATTGTTTCCTGAAGAATCCGTAAAGAAAGGTTTTACCTTGTTGAAGATTTCTTTCTCATGGCGGAGGTACCATTCCCATTGTTCCCTGGTCATGTTCTCAACAGCCTCATGCTGTGAAATTTTTTTATCGAAAAAAAGGTAGGTAAAATAGCACGCAAATCCCTCGTCGATGGTCTGGCTCAGCGCCGTATTTCTGTCAGGGTCGCTGTTCCGGAATTTTTCATACACCAAATGGTTCAGCTCATGGGGCAATCCCTTATTTAACGTGTAGCTGATATCAATTTCCGGGTTGTTCAATTCCAGGGCAAACTGCTCCGCGTTACATCCTCCGAACCCGATTCCCGTAATGGGTGTAAAAAGCAGGCTTATTTTTGCCTTGGGCTGGTAGGGGACAAGCCTGCTGAATTTCCTCAGGTTATTCCTGATTAATCTGTTAAGGTTAATATCCGTAATGATTTTTGCCCGTTTAACAAGCTCCTGCCTGTGATCATCCAGTAATGTTTTATTCCATTTGACCATTCCTGCCGGGTTATTGAATTTCTTTCCGTTCTCATCACCGAAAATTACGCCATAGCAGCTGTCCCATAATTTTTGCTGGGGGCGGTAGACTTTCCTGCTTATCATGGCAGAATCAAATCCTGTATTCTTATGAGCCAGTATCTGATGCTTGAAAAGATTCACAATAGTAATATTCTCAATCTGGATACTGTCGGAGATGTTCTCAATTTTTCCGTAATCAAAATCTTCTTTTACAGGTGCTGCGACAGCGCAGGAAATAACCGTTAAGATGACCGCCGTTAAAATAATTTTTTTCATGGAATTTTTTTTGGTTCTGATAATAAGCAATGAAAAGACTGCTGATCCAATGAAGAGACACTTAACGGAAAGGTTTTATTACATCAGGTTCTGTATTTAAATAATTTTTTGCAGCCTTTATTGAAGATCCGGTTGTTAACTTCATTCAAAAAAACAGGTTCTCGCAGTATAGCAAACAAGATCAATATGATGATTCTAAATGTTTAAACTGCTGGAAATGAATCAATAGTTATTATTTTTCGCAGGAAACCGATTCCTTTTTCAATTGCCTGTTTCCCCAGTGGTGCAGGTGTTTTATAAAAGGGATCAGCTCCATACCGGTCTCGCTCAGGGCGTATTCTACTTTCGGAGGGACTTCATGATATACTTTTCGGGTAACCAACCGGTCTTCTTCAAGCTCCCGCAAGGTTTGGGTCAGCATTTTAGTGGTAATATCCGGCAGGGTCCTTCTCAGCTCACCGTATCGCAGTACGTTTTTTGAATTCAGGTGCCACAGTATCCGTCCTTTATATTTTCCGCCGATGCGTTTAAAGGCATAATCTACGCCGCACTGCTGTATAGCTTCAGGATCCGTTAATTTATTTTTCATCTTTATTGAATTTTATTGAATTGATTTCCAGCAATACATACTTTTAAGTCTATAGCATACCAAACGGTACATACTTGCGGCAAATATACCATTAAATTATTTTTGTACTATCATTTAAAAGAGACAACAATGGAACAATTAAGCAATAGAAAAAATCATTCTGAAAACCCTAAAATAATGAAGGCGGTGCGCCAGCATGAGTTCGGGGGCCCTGAAGTCCTGAGGTATGAGGATGCCCCTGTTCCCGAATTAAATAAAGGGGAGGTGAGGGTAAGGGTTCATGCCATAGGCCTTAACCCGCCGGATTGGTACCTGCGGGAGGGCTATAAGATGCTCCCTCCGGAATGGCAGCCTAAGGTCCCTTTTCCTATTATTTTAGGGACGGATATTTCAGGGGTTATCGAGGCTGTTGCCGACGATGTTGAAGGGTTTTCTGCCGGTGATGAGGTCTATTCCATGGTCCGGTTTCCAAGCTATGGGCCCAGCCGGGCTTATGCCCAGTATGTCAATGTCCCCGTTTCGGAACTTGCCCTTAAACCGGAAAAATTAAATCATCAACAGGCAGCCGCAGCACCGATGTCGCTGCTTACCGCATGGCAGTTTCTGGTAGACGTAGGGCACAATGAGCAAAACCCGCTTCAGCCCGGTAAGCATGTACCCGTAGATCTTAACGGCAAGACGGTATTGGTTAACGGGGCGGGAGGCGGAGTCGGCCATTTTGCCGTTCAGATCGCGAAATGGAAAGGGGCAAAAGTAATCGCAGTTGCTTCCGGTAAGCAGGAGAATTTATTGTATGAGCTGGGGGCCGATGAATTCATTGATTATACCAAAGCAAATGCTGAAGAGGTGGTGAGGAATATAGATTTGGTGGTTGATGCGGTAGGAGGGCCGAAGACCGGCCGGTTTATCAAGACGCTGAAGCGGGGCGGGGCATTATTCCCGGTTTTTCCTTTAGGTTTTTCCGGTACGGAAGAAGCGGAGAAATCAGGGGTAACCGTTTCGTCGACACAGGTGCGGTCCAGCGGCGCACAGCTTGCTATATTGGCACACCTGCTTGATAACGGTGCCATCCGGGTGGTGATTGACAGTGCTTTTCCTCTTTCAGATGCACGCAAAGCTCATGAGCGTGCCGCAGAAGGACATATACAGGGAAAGATCGTTTTGACTGTTGATTAACGCCCAGTTGAAATCAAAAATACCAATAGTAGAAAATAAAGGCTGCCTGATACACAGGAAGCCTTTATGGTATCATTCCATAAAAATAAAAAGATGACCCATCAGTTAATATACGACAAAATTCAGCTTAAAGAACTCGTAGACCGGATTTCCGTCCTTGGCGACCGAAGAGATTTTACCCGACAGGTCCGGCTTTTTACGGAACATGCCATATCGGAAACCATAGCCGGAGGCAAAACCGTTTTAAAGGTTCAGGGAAGGGAACGGATGGCCAATGCATTTGCAGAGCTCCTTAAGGATGTTGAGACCGTTTACCATTGTAACGGACAGCAGGTGCTCAGCATACAGGGAGATCATGCTGCCGGGATCTGTTATTGCCTCATTACTTTAACCGGCACCGAAGAAGGGAAGAAAATAATGACCACCATTGGCGCGACCTATCAGGATGATTACATCCGTATCAATAATCAGTGGTTTGTGGAAAAGCGGGTAGGGACTTTTGCCTGGCAGAATAAAATAGAAATGATTTCTTAGAGCTGACGGTAAAAAACCATTTCCGTAAATCCAGCCGGAAGTTTATTTTATTTCCTGTTCAGCTTCTTGAACAGCTGAAACGTTTCGAGGACGGTGGAAGGCGCTGCATTTTTAAAGATACCGGAATGGTTGACCATCGCAAAGGTTTCAGCTGCCGCTGAAGAGATGTAATCCGGCAGCCCTGAAGCCCGCTGCATTTCTGCAAGGCCTTTCATTTCATGCATCCGCCGTTCAGTATGATCGGTATAGGTGGGCGTTGTTTTCATCAGGTCAAGATAAGTCCCCGGCAGGTACTGTTCAAGGCTGCTGTTGAGTTCATCAAGAATTCCGTAGTGGGAGGCAGCTGCCATCGTTTCAAAGAATACCGCATTGATGCCTTTGTTCACGAGCGAAAAAAGCAGCTTATAGGCAGAAGCAGACGCTGTCTGTCCCCCTGCATCTTTGATATTGAACATCCCGTCCAGCATCGTGATCATCAATTCCCTGTGCCGGCCGCTTAAAACCATCACCGAATCTTTCTCCATGTCCTTTGAAGATCCTAACACTGCCCCGTTGATAAAAGATGTGTTTTTTAATGAGAACAGCTGTTCGATTTTTACAGCAGCTTCCGGGGTGTTGGAATTCAGATCAACAAAAATCCTGTGCTTTTGGCTGCTTCCCATGTACCGGGCTGCTTCTTCAGCGATTTCAATGCTTTTATTCGGGCTGTTGACCGACAGTAAAATATCAGATTCGTCGATAACCTTTTCCAGGGACTGTAAATCCTCAATATTTGCCCGGTTGATATGGTTCAGCGTTTTCAGGGACCTCCCTGCACCGGCCGTCACTACGCGGAATTTGTTTTTCAGCAATATTTCAGCGATGGCAGCTCCCATATCGCCGGGATACAGGATGCCGATGGTCTTCATTTCCATCAGGGCGATATCATTTCGGTTTGATCTGATCATTCCACTAAGTTAAACATTTCATCCAACCCATGTATGGGAATTTGAATAAAAGGGGAGTGGGAAATATTGGATACAAAATCAAAAAAATCTGCGCAATCCCACATCTGCGGGAAAATTAATTTTTTTGAAATCCGTTTAAACAGGTTCTGAAACAGCCGGGTTTCATTACGGTAATATCCAAATCAACCGTAAAACTTTACTTTAATCAGCTAAGTAAGATTGGTAATTATATAATTAATTGATAATAATTTGCAGCATCCGATTATTATGCTTACATTTGTAGAATAATAAGGCTGCTGCCTGGGTAGACATGAAACTCATTTTCATGTATTGCCACACAGACGCTCAATTTTGTCATTAATTTTTTAGATGCACTCTCTTTAAGACGTTCGATTTTCACTCTTAAATTCCAAACATCCATATTTTTCTCTCAAAAATTTATTATCGTTTTGATGCGAATCAGGACACCGGGATATGGAATCCTTTAACAAACAGAATACAATAATTTTTTAATACATATACAATGCAACAAGGAACAGTAAAATTCTTTAACGATGCCAAAGGATTTGGTTTTATTACCCCATCAACAGGTGGACAGGATGTTTTCGTACACACTTCAGGTTTAGTGGATGAGATCCGTGAAAACGATGTCGTAACATTCGATTTACAAAATGGAAACAAAGGGGTTAACGCCGTTAACGTTAAAATAGCGTAATTGAGGTTAACAACCCTATAGGTTATATGAAGAGCAGATAAGCAATTATCTGCTCTTTTTTTATTATGAGCGGTAAGCCTATGGCCGGCTGTCAAGCCTTGATTTTATTTCAGCAAGCTCACCGGCAATCTTTTCCAAAGCAGATCCTTTAGAATCAGAGGTATTCCCTTCACGGTCTTCCACAGCCCCGGGATTCATAAGGGCATCGTAAAGGATTACATTTCTCTGGAATTCCAGGGCCTTATCGGTGAAAAACTGGTCAATTGCCCCGCCTTTAATGAATGGCACTGTGCGGTCATCAAAAGTATCCACCAGAAGCTGTTTCGTCTCCAGCAAATCTTCCAATAAGATTTCTCTTGTAGATTTTTTTAGCATTTTTATTAATTTTTATCTTACTAAGATACAAAGTCGGTAAGAATTAATCAAAATAAATTTAATAGGCATTGCTAAATAAAATTCTTCAGCCTTTTTAAGGGTTATTCATTTGATTGTTCAGAAGCTGATGTGTGAAACCAATATAAACAGTTGCTGTGCATTGCTTACTTATCAGTAAAAGGATTTTGTTTAACTCCGAATTATTGATTTAAAAATAGTTATCTGCCATCATATTTATTTAATCCTTATCGGAAATCTCGTATTATTGCCATTTATTCACAGGGATTTTTTACCAATCTGGTCTTTCTTCATATTCAAATAATTCCGGTCCGAATCCGATTCTGTGTATCTCTTCTTTTTTAAATTCCTTTTGAACCGGTCTGATAAATCCTGATAAAGGGTATCATAATTATTACAAGCAGGGCTTTATAGACGTATACTTTATTTGACGGCAGCGAGTAAGATACTTGTACCTTATATTCTTACAGGAAATAATGAAAATAGAAAACAGGATGACCCGGATCGCATTTTTGATACGTTTTTGTCTTGTGGGCGGCTCTGTTTTTATTTATTCAGTGAGCCGGATGACCGTGTCAACTGCTTCTTTCTCAATGTCAAAAGTTACAGGTATTGTCTCATATATAGGACTGTCAAAGCCATAGATTATGGTCTTGCTGAACGAGCAGATGTGAAGGACCCTGAATGTTTCAGCAAACAGGGTAAGTTCCAGGCTGCCGGTGTCTACGAGCCCGATCTGCTGAACCGTTCCTTTTAATAAATTCCGTGTCCAGACAGGGATGGCAATTAACCGGCTATCTGTTTCCCAGGCCGGTGGCCCACCGCACCAGTCGTGTATCTTTACTTTCTTACCGTCAGAAGTTTCTAAAAAGCAGGGTCCGCCGATGGGGGCTCCCATTGCAATTTCGTTCAGATTGTAATAGACCGCCTTATGAAGATGATCCGGTGAGACAAGTATGCTGTCGGTGTTGTGGAAGTTCCAGGGATTTGGATAAGCATCTGTCATTTTGTCGTGGTGTTAGTAAAGCAGCTGATACTTAAATTTACAGATAATACAAATATAAAAACAATTGGCTTTTACCCTAAATGCCTGCAATCAGCTCTTTCAGCCTCTGCATATTCGGGTCTTTCTCAATAGGGTTGATGTCATTGAAAGAATGCTGGGAAAGCGTCTCGTTCAGGATCTTCACTTTCTGGAGCATGGGCACCACGTATTTTAAGAAATGGTTAAAGTGCTCCGAAACATCGGAATATTTGGTGGCCAGCTTATAGCCCGGTTTTCCGGAATGGCTGACAATAAACAGTCCTTCATACCGTAAATCCCGGATTAAGATCCTGATTCTTTCATTTTTGATGTTGGGAAAGAAATTGTTCAGGTAGATGAGCAGTTCCGCAGTGGAAACCAGCCGGTCAGGATTCAGTTCAGACTGGAACCTCAGGTATTCCAGGAGCCTGGCCTTTTCTTTGGTTTTCTGCACTTTTGTGGAATCAAAGAATTTTTCAATCAGCTGGTAGTTCATTTTCATGATCTGCCTGTCCAGCTCAGGCTTGCCTTCTATTTCTTTGGTAATGTAGCTTTCAAAAGGGAAGTAGGCAATGGAGGTCCGGGCATGCAGGAGGTTGAACAGTTCAATATAATGCCGGTCAAAATGGCTGGTACAGAACACCCTTCCCAGGCATCCGGAGATAAATTCAGTAAGCCGGACGAGCTTTTCATCACGGTCATCAGATATTTCAAAATTCCGGTCAGGATGGAACAGGTCCCTGCTAATGCTTTTTTTTCGTACGTAATCCTGCAGTTCCTGCCTGAATTCCTCGTCTGCCTCGCCCGCATGGATCGCGTAGCTTTCATAAATGTGGTTATACTTCTCCACAAACAGGGACTGGAAATATTTATAGAACGTCTTTTTGATTTTTAAGCCGTCCCCGGACAGCTTCGATTTATCCACCACCATCACATCCACCACAAAATCCAGCTTTTCAATAAGCTCAAGCAGGATTTCCTTTCTTTTCTTGAAGTGTTTGTTTTTCAGAGTCCCGGACTGCAGGTTTTCCCCAAGCTTATACTTAGCGCCGATCTCCTTCATGACCTTCCTTGCTTTTTCCGTATCGGGATCTTTGATGATTACGGAAGTATATATAAAATGGGAAAATGCCCCTTTCCTGGCAAGGTCGGGATGCGCATTTCCGAATTCGGCTATAAAAATTCTGGCTGGAATCATAATCGGCTGTAGATTGACAAAGGATGTTGATCCGTAAAGGTACAGAATACGGTTGGTAAAATGAATCCAAGGCAATGCAAATTCAGCTTTTCGTTTAAATTCCTTAAGCATGTTCTGTAAAATCAATTGAGAATACGGGTCATTATCCGGGGTTTTCTTTTCCTGTTTCTATACTTCTGATTATACATGAATAACCATTAAAGAAAAATAATGATTGTTTTACATTGCTAAAACGATATATAGTTATTTTTAATTCAATAAATAATTGTTTATTTAAGTTTGAGTGAACATAAATGCTGTATAATGCAATTGTAAATAGACTATGGCCAGCATTTTAATGCGCTGACCGGTGTAAAGAATATCGGCCCATCATAAGATAAACCGCTAAATCTATAGTTTGACTGACATAGCGATATAGATCAGTGCAATTTAGCATACGGGAATATGAAGCACAGAAAGCCGGTTCGGAGGTGAAGCGTTTTATTGATTATTTTACGGAGCCGGTGAATTTAAACCGATACGGCAGTATAATGGCATTAATATGGCAATAGAAAGTCCATTACAAAGAAGAGGATCAATTCTTTTTATACAGTCCTGCACAAGTAACTTTTATAGCTGAAAATTTGAAAAACAAACATCATAAAATAAATAAATCCGGATTGGCAGATTTAATAAGGTCTGCCCATATGATCGGGGCGGCATCTGTTGCCGAAGCTGCCGATACGGATTCCGTGGATTCTTTCCCTGCATTAACCTTGGCAAAACTGAAATTAGCAAATCTCCTGACGGCTGGTATTGACGTGAAATACGGGGGCCTGAACCTAGGATTGGTTCCCGGGACAAATTTAGCACTGCTTACCATTCTCAAAAATATAGGTAAAGGGAATTTAGTCATGGGAAGGGTATTGGAAGGGCACCTCAATGCTCAGATTTTAATCAGCCAGTTCGGTGATAAAAAACAAAAAAAACTTTTTGCGGCAGATGCGTTCGACGGTAAATTGTTCGGGGTTTGGAACACGCAGGCTGAAGATGGTACTTTCCTGTCAAAAAAAGGAAAAGGCATTTACTATTTAGACGGGGCAAAAACGTTTGCAACAGGTACCGGTTATGTGAACAGGCCTATTGTGACTGCTGCCATGGAAGACGGATCCTGGCAAATGTGTGTGGTGCCGTTAGATAAGTCAACCGTAATAAGTGATTCTGCCTGGTGGCACCCTATGGGCATGAAGGCGAGCAGAAGTTTTAAAATGACATTTCTGACAACCCCTATTTCAAAAATAAATCTGCTGGGATCAGCAGGGGAGTATTACCTGCAGCCCGGCTTCAGCGGCGGCGCCGTGCGCTTTGCCGCGGTTCAGCTGGGAGCGGCTGAAAAGCTGTTAGACGAAACAAAGGAGTACCTCACAAACTTAAACAGGACCCAGGACCCTTTTCAGAGAATGCGGTTAGGTCAGATGGCCATAGCCGTAGAATCGGGAAATCAATGGCTGAATGCCGCAGCTGTAAGGATGGACCGTTATATGGAACAACCGACAGCAGATGAAGGAGAAAGGTTCATCATTTATGCCAATATGATGCGCACGGCCATTGAGCAGATCTGCACTGAAGTCATGGCCCTTTGCCAGAAATGTGTGGGTGCCCGCGGACTCAATGCCCCTTACCATTTTGAGAGGATCATCCGTGATCTCAGCACCTATCTGAGGCAGCCTGCACCCGATGCGGTATTGGCAGACGTGGGCGGACATATATTACAGTCCGGTACTCCTGCCGGCGAAATCTGGAATCTGAATTTTAATAAAAAGAAAAAAAATGAATCAGGTAAATTTTGATACCATCCCGGTGGCACCGGAACAATGTGTCACCGGGTTCGGGACAACGCTTATTGTTGCTCCACATGCAGACGATGAGAGTTTAGGATGCGGAGGCGTTATTTCGCTGTTGCGGAAATTCGGCCAGACGGTCTATATTGTACTGCTCAGTGACGGAACGTTGTCGCACCCGAACAGCAGGGAATACCCTGCCGGAAAACTGAGAGACCTGCGCGAGAAAGAAATGCTTGATGCGGCCGCCGTCCTCGGTGTACCGTCGGAAAATATTATTTTTTGCCGGTACCCGGACAGAAATGTGCCCTCTCTCCACGACGAAAGATTTGAAGATGCCGTCGCCAGTATTTCCAAAATGCTCGGTATACTGCAGCCGCAGAGTGTTTTCGTACCGTGGCGAAGGGATCTGCACCCCGACCATAAAGCGGCTTTTCAACTGGTTAATGCTGCTGATACTTTGAATGCGAAAATATATGAATATCCGATCTGGCTGGAAACCCTGGGGGAACCCGGCGATGTGCCTTCCCAGGAAGAATCGATGCCGTTCCGTTTGAACATAAGCAGTGTGCTCTCTAAAAAGCAGGAAGCCATTTCGCAGCACCGTTCCCAGACTACCGGTCTTATCAGCGATGATCCCGAAGGCTTTCAGCTTTCCCGGGAGATGCTTGATCAGTTCAATGTACCCTATGAAACCTTTTTTATCTCAAAATAATGGACGGAAAACAATCTTTAGGTCCTGAATACTTCAAAGAAGTATATGCGGCCAATGACGATCCCTGGAATTTTGAAACCAGCGGATACGAGGCGGCAAAGTATGCTGCCACCATCGAGGCCCTGCCTGGAAAACATTATCGGAACGTATTGGAAATCGGTTGCTCTATCGGAGTCCTTACCCGGCTCTTAGCCCCCTTAAGCGGTCATTTACTGGGCATTGATGTGTCACAAAAGGCTTTGGATGCCGCTGCCCGACGCTGTAAGGATTTACCCAATATATCCTTTCAAAAGCTCAGTTTCCCGAATGAACTTCCTGAAGATCAATATGACCTGATCATGGTCTCCGAAGTGGCCTATTACCTGTCACCCGCTGAATGGGAATCTGCCATAGGCAGATTGTATGACCGGCTGCTTTCCGCCGGAGTTATTGTAATGGTGCATTGGCTGCCCGAAGTTCATGATTATCCACAGACCGGTGATGCGGTACATGACCGTTTCGAAAAAATGATGAAGGAAAAAATGGCCAATGTTTTTGCCGACAGGGCAGAAAGCTACAGAATCGATGTCTGGGAGAAATTATGATTGGAAGAAAGGTCATGAAGCCTGGTCTGAAGGTCTTTGATGGCTGTATCAATAGGGACATCAGGATATCTTTTGTGGAATGGCATCTGTTTCAGGTGGTTGACCCTGGCATACCATTCTCCGAAATAAAGGCTGGTATTGAATGAATTATATATTTCTTCGCCGGCCGGAATTTCCGGGACGGTTTGTTTCATGATCCGGTAAAAGTCAGGTCTGTTCGTCTGATCCCTGGATTCCCATAAAGCCATCAGGCTTCTTTTTTGGGTAAGCCTGCTGATAACGGATGCGCAGGACTCCACCAGATAATCCCCAACAGGATGCCCTAAATTTTTCCAGACATTGAGCTGGTAGGAAAGGCCCACTTCGGTACGGCCGATGCATCTCGCAGACGTATGGACATTTACCTGATAACTGTGCCGGATCCTGGCATCTATGCTTTCCAGCCGTTCAAAAAAGGCACAGTCCTCAAGATACTTTACCACGGGAACACCTCCGGATCTTTCATAGCACTCCGTGGTAATCGCAAAGCTGCCATTGAAATGCTGGTGGTGCCTCGGAACAGGATCAAAACCGGAGCTGATCATTTTTCCTTCCAGTTCGGCAATTAAAAGCTGGTATTTTTCGTCTTTACCATGATATAAACGGGTAACTTCATCCAGGCCTGCCAGTTCATCAGGGTACAACAGTATTCTGCCTCCCACGGCATCCGCTCCGTTATGTATTTCCCGTTGGGTCTGCCCGATCCAGTCCGGGGATACCGTCGTATCCCCGTCTGTCGTCATGATAATTCCTCCGCCGTTTTTACACAGCCGGCTGTAGGCACACTCCATTAATTTTCTTCGTACATACCCGATATTGGCCTGGCCTGGCGGTAAGGTCACTTCTTCCAGATAAATATTAAGATGTGGGTGCTGATGCTGGAACTCTCTGATGCAGGCTACTGAATGGTCAGAACAGTTGTTGGCCAGGACCAGGATTTCAAATTGCCTACTATCAAAAGGTTCGCCAAAAACATCAACCTGCATAAGGAACGCAGTCAGCGTTTTTAAAATATAGGCTTCTTCATCCTTTACGGGAATGACAATACATGATTTGACCTTCGGTGAAATTTCAAATCTCGAGAAAAAGGAATCACTGCCATGTTCTACAGGATGGGTCATTTAATAATTTTTTAGGTAGAGTACGTCTTTATATTGATTGCAGCTCAACTGCAGGTTCTTTCAATATTTATCATATCTCATCCTCTGTCATAAAGAAGGGCTGTGGCATGCATTCTCTTAAACCGGGGATCAGTCAGGTATTTGCAATTCTGATACCAATGACGCTTACTAAACAGGTCATAAAGGGTTTTTTCGGAAAAGTTCATCATACTGAAACTTGCGGGCATTAACCCTGCTATGTACTAACAGAAGTCACGACCCCTTTCTTCCCGGATAATTATTCACTATCTTTGAACTTGTAGAGAGTTTTTTCTTAATTCGGAACCATTGAATTTTAATACGAGAAACAGGGGTTAAAATGGAAACTTCGGTTTTTTTATTAATTTTATACCCTATAACACAAGACCAGGGACGAAAATATCTGTATATTGATTCTTTATTCCCGCATTCTGAACCCGGATTCCATTAAGATTGGATTAAAGTTCAGATAAACCAATCCATAAATTTAAAAAAACATGATTACGATAAAGATCAGACGTGAAAAAATGAATGCTGTATTTATGAAACATCATTTGAAAGGCCTGCCTTTCGATGCGGTAATTCACCATTTCAGCGAAAAAGATCAGAATGAACATATCCACGACCATCCGTTCAGTTTCACAACGCATATTTTAAAAGGGAGTTATGTGGAAAGGATTTATGAAATCCATGAAGACGGAACGTATGATTCCTCAATACATCACAGGAAGGAAGGCACTGCCCATTATGTATCGGCACATACGGTCCATGAAATCATCGAGCTCCCGGAAGGCGAATGCTTTACGCTGATCAGGCCCGGTGAAAAAGAGAAAGAACCGTGTTTTTATAAATTTGAAGACGGAAAGGCTTTCAGAAGGCAGTGGAACCACCGCAAATTCAGGGAGGTAAAATAAAAACGGTATTGGAAAGTGTACATTTCAGGATTGAAACCCCTGTAGGCGTTTTAAAGCTTAATTTTTAACTCTATTCAATTATTTTTAGATGCAGCGGAGGTAAATGCACGTAAAAATCTGCGTGATGGGCCTTATCTGCGGGACATGAATTTTTGAAATACATTTAAACAGGTCTTAAATCTGGAATATCATTTTTCAGATGGGTTTATTATAAATAATGATCACTTGCTTACAGCGGTTGATAAAACGGAAATCCGAAGCCGGGAGGCTTCGGAGAGCGGTAAAAAAATGAGATCCGCAAAGTTCATTCATCTGAACCGGAGAAACTGTACGACGTCATTTTAACAGTCAGAAATGGGGAAGGGGTATTTTTCGTGAAACCTATTTTTAACCTATGCGATTTCGCTGCGGATCTGCTCAAAGTTTTGAAGCAGCCCGTCAATGGTTTTCAACTGTTTTTTCTGCTTGTAAAACCTGCTCCGTAAAGACATTCCTGCAATATAAAGCGTGGTAATCCCCAGAGCGGTAAGGGTTAAAAGCAGACTGCCGCCTTTTGTGATTTCTACAATATACCCAACCAGTGAAATCCATAACAGTACCGCATATATCCATATATAACGGGTGATCATTTTTTTCTGCCATTTCAGTTTCCCGATCTGATGGTCCAGGTAATCGATGCCTGCCCTATCGCGCCGGTCTTTCCGGAAGCTGTAACTTTTCCAGCTTAAAACGGCAAAAACAATCATGAGGCTGAACGCCGAAGCGATGCTTACATCAAAAGGCCATTGGTATTGACTGTGATAGCTACTGTATACCCAGACAAGCGCTGAACCGGCAAGTAGGAAGCCGGCACTCATGCAGAGGTTGGATTTCCGAAGTTTACGCTGATGCCGGTCAAATTTATCCTGTACAATATGGGCAACAGGGTCTGCCGTATTTTTTTCTACCGGCTGTGAAAGCCAGCTGTTCTGAAGTTCTTCGAAATTTTTCATTTTTTATTCTCCATTAGGGTAAGCAGTCGTTCTTTAATCCTGTTTATTCTTACACCGGTATTGGTGACACTTGCCCCGGTAATCTCGGCGATTTCTTTATAGCTGTTCTGTTCCAGTAAAAGCGAAATGATGATCCGGTCCTGCGGAGCAAGCCGGCTGATACAAAACCTGAGTTTTTCCAGCTGTGCCTCATGTTCGATCTTTTCCGGAATGGATCCGATATCAGGCATTTGATAGGCATCAGGAATAGGCACATGATCATGGTGCCTGTTCTTATAATTGAAACCGATGGCGGTATTCACCGCAATACGGTAAATCCAGGTACTTACTTTCGATTGCCCTTTAAAACTCTGAATGCTTTTCCAGATCTGGTAAAGGATTTCCTGGTACAGGTCGTCGGCATAAGAAGCATCATACAGATAGGCTCTGCAAATCCGGTAAATGCTGGCATGATTGGTCCTGACCAATTCATTAAAATATTCCTGCTGATCGCGGTTGTTCTCTTTCACGGTGCGTTTATAATGGGGTGATGAGATGATCCGTTGTTTTTAGCATCCGGAGTGGTCCATCAGTCATTACAGAATGCCCTACATTACTGCCTTGCCATCTACAGCTGTTATGGGTAAAACCGATATTGTGCGGAGATTCTTTATATCCTGTGAAACCTGATGAAGGGATAACTTTCGATGTTATCGTATCTGGGATATCACGACCACGACTCTCATCACTACCGGCGGAGCCGGGTAAAAACAATGTGGGTTGCCCTTTACCATTCATCTGCCCTTTAAGAGTTCTGTTCGAACAGTCTGCATTTACATAACCCGCCACATTTAAAACCTGGGAGAAAATTAAAATTGATTCTTTCATATCGGATCTTTCCTTCATTAGTAGTCCGTTGCTTTCATTTCTTACAGTGAAATTTAAATTTTATATCAGAAGTTTATAAAACTTATTTTAAATTTTTGGATATACAAGATTTTTAAGGGCAATAAGTATACATGTCGTCAGGAAATTAAAATATTGTCACCCCATGAATTCATGAGCATGAAACCCATTATTCATTGATTTTCAAATATCCTATATCTAAAATAAATCTCCAAAGTCAGCGATTTCGGAAGGCTAGGGAGCGGTGGGAGCGTGGGATGGTATGACAACGCTTCATTAATTCCAAAAAGAGAACCTTTATTTTCTTTATACTCTTTACCTTGAATCAGGTTGTATGCTTCCGCTATCCCCTCTATACATAATGCCCGCAAATAAAGACTGATATTTGCGGGCAATGTATTTTCCTGGGCAGTATTTTATATTATTGCGGATCAGGGTATAAAGGAGGGCAGCTGTGGTAATCACATCGGGCATTAAAAGTTTCACATTGTTTTGGTTTGCACATCGGAAGGGAGACATCAGGATTATTTCCGCCAAAGATTTCTTTCAGTTCTCCCTTGGTGAGTTTTTGCGATAGGGTTTTTAAAATTTTCATAAAAATAGAGTGTTAAGGTTTAAAATATTTTAGAAAAAAAATATATATCTAATATACATAATTAAACATTAGCGGAATATAATGTTGAGAAAGTTGGAACTGTTAAATTTATTTAAAAAAATATTTTCCTGCAGATGATGGAAATGACACAGATTTTCAATGTGTATTTACATAGGCTAAATATTAAAAAAAAACCAGCGTAAACACACTTACAGAAAGGCTTTAAGAAAATTAGATCCCCAAGCCGTTCAGGAAATAACTTTCTTTTTTTCATACAATTATTAATAATAGAATATATCTTACATCATTATTGTTTACTTGAAATACAATCCCCGAAGTCTCCTGACCTCGGAGAGCGGGCGGCAAAACAACCCGGCAGATGTGGCATTGGATGAACTATAATAAATTAACAATTAAAAAGTTATCTTTGTATACAATCCGGTAATGTGCCGGAAAATTCAATACCCTCCTTATTCCGACACCCGATCTTAGCACATCTGTTTGTTTGCGTCAGGTACATCAAACATTATGTCTTATGTCACAAAAAGTAAAATTCTCATCAGCTTCCGGTTCCGGTTTTTATTCAACCATCCGGAGTAGGGTAGATCATTTTTTCATCCAGCATCAGTTAAGCCCGCATGCCAATGCCCGCATGTGGGGCAAGACTGTCTTTTTTCTTGCCGGGTTTACCGGAATTTACCTGGTCATCATGACGGGCCTTTTGCCTGCCTGGATGAACCTGCCGCTTGCCGCGGCACTGGGGATGTTCAGTGCCTTTGTAGGCTTCAATGTCTGCCATGATGCCATACATGGCGCGCTCTCCGGCAATAAAAAAGTGAATAAAATGTTCGGGTTTATTTTTAACCTGATCGGAGCCAACCCGTACGTCTGGAGCATTACCCATAATGTGGTTCACCATACCTATACCAATATCCCCGGGCACGATGAGGACATTGAGGTAGCCCCGGGATTGATCCGGATTGCTGAAGAAGATGATGTAAATCCCATTCAGCGGTACCAGCACTGGTATGCCTTTCCCCTTTACAGCCTGGCCTCCCTGTCATGGGTGTTCCGTAAAGACTATGTGAAGTTTTTCCAGAAAAAAATCGGGGCGCACCAGAACAGGCATCCCAAGCGGGAGTATTTCAATCTGTTTTTCTATAAAGCGCTTTATTATTTTTTTTTTATCGTATTGCCGCTGTTGGTGCTGGATGTAAGCTGGTGGCAGTTTCTGGCCGGCTTCCTGCTTCTGCATATGGCCGAAGGTCTGACCATGGGACTGGTTTTTCAGCTGGCCCACGTTGTTGAAGGTACCGGTTTCCCGGTGCCCAACGAAAGCGGACAGATGGAAGAGGCCTGGGCGGAGCACCAGATGCGTACAACAGCGAATTTTGCAACGCACAATAAGCTCGCGGCATTTTTTCTGGGCGGACTGAACAGGCAGATCGAGCACCACCTGTTTCCTAAAGTCTGCCATATACACTACGGAGAGATCTCTGTCATTGTAAAGCAGACTGCAATGGAATTTAATTTGCCTTATATTGAAAATAAGACCTTTTTATCCGCACTGCGCTCGCACTTTCTAACGCTGAAAAAATTTGGCAAAGAGGCGGCCGTTGTTACTTTACCGAAAGATGCCTGATGCCTGTAAAGCCATTATATAGGCGTTGGATTTGTATTCCGGTCTTTCGCCTTATGAAAATTGAAGAGAACAGGTGAATTAATATGATGACCGACGGTAAATATAAAGTTGAAGACAGTGTTGATAGTATCTGAACAGGAATTTGATGTCGGAAATGTTAAAACCCATCGGAAGGAAAATTAAGGATGGATCAATATCTATTTACAACGGATTGCATCCGCATTTTATCAGTACCCTATTAGCGAACTTACTTTTTCTGTAAGGTGTTCAGAATTTTTTCTTTGTCGCTTTCCGGGAAAAAATTCAGGATTTCATACTGGTTAAAGTCCTGTTCCACGTTTTTATATTCTTTAATAAACCGGGTCTTGTTGGCAAAATCTTTGTCCTTCAGATAATCGCGTTCCATAATCACGGTGATATACGTGTTTTTAGCTCCATCGGTGGGTTTTTAAACCGGAGATGGGGGATTATTATTGGGTTCGGACTTTTTATATCCGTCAGCGATTAAAAACCGTTCAATTTTTTCATTTAGGTTTTTAAGATCAACTTTTTCTCCGGAATTGGTTTCTCCGTGACGGTCAATTTTCACAATTCCGTTTCCTTTAAATTCGAAAATGACCATGGAATGGATTCCTTTTATATTTTGGGCCGCTGCATCAGAAAGTGAAAAAGAAATTAATGCAAAAGTTAAAAATATTTTCAGTGCATTCATTTTTATTGATTAAGAAGTTTTTAAGTAATTTTTCTGAAGTCCAAATATAATCATTGTGCAAATATCAGCTGCAGATATTCGTTAATAGTCCTTTAAATCCTTTACCCTATGGGTAGGCATTGCATTATTTACTCTGACAGGCGGATATTATTGTTATCTTTGGATACAAAACTAAATAATCATTTCTATGTCACAAACAAAATTATTATCACCGGATGAGATCAAAGCGTACAATGATGTATTTGTCGCCTCTTTAGCACAATTAAATGATTTGGCCCATCAGCAAAGAATGCAGATATTGCAGGAGGCGATCACTGTCAGGAGGGAAATCAATGGTAATGTTCCGTCAGACCCATCGCAAATCAGCACTTTGCTGGCCGATACTAAATCTGATCCGGCCAAAAAAAATCTTAATACAGAAACTGCAGTTCAGGCGGCCGGTACTGAAAATCCGGTATCTGAGGAAAGTGACCCCTTTTATGCCAATCTCATCAAGGCTATCAGTGATGCCCAGCAAAATGCTGTTAGTACTCAAAACCAGGGCTGTATATTGGCTCAGGCTGCTCTAACGCAGGGAATTATGATGATGTACTCTAATGAGGATGTAGGTGAAATCGCCCGGCTTCTGGACAAAAGTGAATAGAAAGTAAAAAAAAATATATATATTTATTTTACACCGACGAACCATTATTTTAAGAGATGAACCGCCTTAAGATTGCTCAGAGGCTAACGAGTTTCACCAATCAACCGTTCAGTTGTTCTTATTTGCCGATCCGTTTTTAGAAAATATCCCGCCGGACGATGCCTGAAGAACTGATCAGGTTCTGAACAAAACTAAGGCAGGTACTATTCTCTAAATAAATACTCCGAAGCCATAGGCTTCGGAGTATTGTGATGGTATTGAAAAAAAGATATTGTATACTCTGTAACGGTGCTGTCTGAAAGCCTGGTTTTTAACTTTCAGGATAGTCAGGTTCACCGCCGTTATTGCACCAGTACAGGGCATTGTAGACATTGTCCTTTGGAAAGAACTTAAGATTTTCATTGTTATTCAGGCCGCTCAGCTTCTGTATTCCGGCGTCATCGCTTACGATGGCTGCACGGTTGTACGTGGAGATGTTTTTAAGGCTTGAAAGTGATTGTGTCATCCACGCATCTACATCAGCATGTGCTGCATCCATATTTAAGTACAGCAGATAATTCAATTCGTCAAACTTGGCCACTTTGTTCCTGACATGGGGAATGACGATATTTTCAAAATCTTCCTGATTAATTTCACCGCTGGCATTGAATGCCGCAACATTTTCGGGAGCATCGTTAAGTAAGGTAATCATATCATATATTTTTTGGTGTAAGAAAAGTTTAGCAATTATCAAACCAAAAAAAGAATTCCTTCCGGCTGTTTTACGGGATGCTGCAGGAAGAGGTCCGGATACACCGTCAAAACAGTTGTTCAGGAGGCCTGAAGCTATTCTGACCTGAACAGAACATCGATCTTCTTCTTAGTTTCGGTATCGGGGCTTACCTTATAAAATTCTTTAATCAGATCCGGAGAGGCCGGCTTTTTAGGATAACGGTTGTGCAGAAGAAAATTCCTTAGTGCTGTATTCACCTTGTCTTCACCGATCAGTTCACTTAGCTTAACCATCACTACCGCACCTTTGGAATAGGAAATATGCGTGTTTTCGCCCGTTACCCTGTACAGCGCCTGATGTTCGGACAGGCCTTTCCCGCTGTCAAAAATTTGCTGGTGCATCTTTACTTTTTCCATCATTTTTTCTCTGCCGTGTCTCTTTTTGTAGAGCATCATTTCAGTGTACATGGCCAAGGTTTCCGTAAGCATCACGGCTCCTTCCCGGTCATCCGGATCGATGCGGCTGTTTCCCCACCAGAGGTGGGAAAGTTCATGGCCGGCGAGTTCATTAATGACATCCTGGTTCTGATCTGTATGGATATTGGCGTGGAACAGCATATCTTCAGCCATAAAAACCGATGAAGGGTAAGCGGTGGCGGCAAAACCGTTGGAGAAGGAAGAAACTTCTGCAAAGTTGATGGTTTTATAAGGGTAGTTCCCAAAATTCAGGGAACAGTAATCCAGCGTAAGTTTGGCACTTTCCATCAGGTGGTCTACATTTTCAGCATGTTTTTGATGGTAAAAAATGTTGATGGCTGTTCCGTGGTACATCATTCTTTTAGTCTGATACCTTGCCGAAGAAACCGCAAAGCGGAACGGGATATTACCGGCCCTATACCGGAAATAATTTCTTGTCCCTCTTGTAAAACGGTTCTTCAGGTCTCCGGTCCCGATGGCCGTCTGATCCTTTTCCGTGGACACGGTCATGTCCAGGTTAATAAAATCCTTTATGAAGACTTCAGGATCATCCGCTTTCTTTAAGCCGGCCCTTTTTCCCAGTCTGAATTCCGCACGCTTGTTTTCGTCTTCAATTTCATTGGATTTAAGGTATCCAAACAACGGATAATACCGGCTGATCCTCATAAAAGACCCGTTTTCTATGATGGCGTTGAACGGATTGTGGCCGTTCACCGGCGACCAGTCATAAGAAATGGTAAAATCAAGACGGGCGGTTTCACCGGGCTGTAAAGGCTGATTGAGCTTAATTTCGGTGACTTCCCGGTTGATCTTCCTTGATTCTGAATGCGTTTTGAAAACGGCTGATACCATCCTGAGATCCGGATGGAAATTGATCAGAACATTTTTAATAGCGGTATCAGTCGGATTCACCAGCCGGTAGGTCCCGGTGATTTTATAGGCATTTTCAGACGGATACAGGTCAATCCAAGTCATAACGTCGGTAACCATAGGCTGCGGAAGCCTTTCATAGGGTTTGAATTTCTGTTCGTAGCGCACGGACTGCAGGATTTCCCCCTCTTTATTCTGCGGAAGGTAACCTTTTATGAAAAGGCTTGCTGCAAAAGTTCCGGATAATATTATCATGACGGTGAGAATGATTGATTTGATACCGGGTTTCGGGGTTTTGAACGATGCATTGAGCAGCCATAAAAAAACAATCAGCCCCGCTCCAAAGGCAAGACGTTCGGCAAAAGCCAGGGCATACATTCCATATCCGTTGAAATCACTGTATACGCCCTTGTAATCTGAAAAAATTAGCAATAATGGGTACGCAATGATTTTTTCAGAGAGCGGTCCGGCCAGCGTAAGGCCGGCCATCAGGGAAATCCCAAGGGCGACAAATCTGTTTTTGACCGCATCATTAATCAGCAGCATAAAAGCTGAGAAAAGGATCAGCGGAAACGTATTGAACAGAACCGTTCCCCAATACGCATTCCAGTCAATGTGAAAATAATGGTAAACAAGCTGGAATCCCAATCCCTCCGCAATAAGAATGGCGGTAAGGAAGAACATTAAAATAACGGCGCTGAGAAAATGTCCGCTCAGCTTGCTTTTAGAAAAATACGTGCTTTTTTCAATCATTGAAAACCCCGATGAATGGCTCCTCCAATACAGATCGTTGGTAAAATAAATACAGATCAGTATTCCGAATAAGTGGAAATTTTCTGAGATCGTGGTGGCCATCAGCCCTGAGCTTGCGTATTTCTGAGGGATACGGATTCCCTTTTCGATTTCGGCGTACATTTCCATTCCTATAAAGAACAACAGCAATACGGAAACGGCTGCCATGGTAATGCTTTTAAAAAGGTAAATAAGGTCGATTTTTGCGAGTGACACAACGGATTTTACCTTGGCCGCATACCCGAATGTTGGTTCTGCGGTGGTGAATTTTCCCGTAATCCCGATATCGGAAGCACGGGCAACCCGGCTTTTATCTTTGTTTTTATTGGGATGCCGGGCATATGCGGAAAACGAAAATAACCTGTAGGACCACAATAATAACAGGATTGAAATACCCAGGAACACCGTTCGGTTGATCAGTAAGTATCCGGAAAAAGGCACCACAACGGTATTCTTCTGTTTAACCGTCAGCATTTTTGCTTCAAGAAAATAGGATGAGATGCCGAAAGGATCCGCCAGTGCCGAAAACTGCTGGGTGGCTAAAGATTGCGGCAGGCTTCCTGCCATAAACGGAGAATCGGAAAAAACCATGATGATCATATAAACCACGTAAAGAAACAGTCCGCCGATAACGGTCAGAAGCTTTTTCCTCGTGGTGAATGCGATGAAGAATAAAAAACTGCAGACCACCATGCTGTTCACCATGCCGAAAACCAGAACAGGGTAGAGGTAGTGCCGGAAATTAAAGAAAGGCTGGATTTCACTTCCTGTGCGCAGATTCTGCCCGATGATAAAACCGGACATCAACAACGTAAAATTTAAAAAAGTCTGCAGAAAAAAAGTGAGGAACTTCCCTTTTACATACGTCTGTTTTGAAAATGGGTAAGAAAAAATGAGTGCACTGAATTTTGAATCCCAGTCTTTAAAAAGAATCCGGATGGCATAAATGATCGCCAAAAAGATAATGACCAGGCTCAGCATTCCGGTCATAAAACCAACAGTGTAGGGCGAATTTAAATAGATCCCTTCCCCAACCGTAAGGTTGAACTGGTTTCCGCAAAAAATGCCGGTCAATACTAAAAGTAAGGCCATAACACAGGCCGGCCAATGCTTGATACTGCGTCTGGCGTCAAATAAAAAGAAAGCGTTCATACTTATGGTTTTTGAGTGAGCGTATGGAAATAGACGTGTTCCAGCGAAGGATGCACGGCAGAAAAATCAGGAAGCGGGTGTTCCGAGAATGCGGTGATGTATAATGCTCGTTCGATGAGCTGCTGGCTGATGATGTGATAATGGGACTGGTAATGTTCCAGCTGGGTTTTATCAATCTTCCTGGACCAGATCTTATGTTCCAGACCGGCAATCAGCCCGGCGGGATTTCCCTGTCTCAGAAGCTGCCCCTGTTTGATAATGGCGACTTCTGAACACAGGTTTCTGACGTCTTCCACCAGATGGGTGGAAAGAATGACAATGACATCGCTGCTGATATCACTGAGCAAAGAATTGAAACGGTTTCGTTCTTCAGGATCCAAACCCGCCGTAGGTTCGTCCACGATAATGATTCTGGGATTTCCCAGTAAAGCCTGGGCAACCCCAAAACGCTGTTTCATCCCTCCCGAAAAGGTGTGGGCTTCCTTATTCTTAAAATCGGAAAGATTCACTTTTTCCAATACGTTTAAAATCTGTTTTTTCCGCTCCGGACGATCTCCGATGCCTTTTAAGACAGCGATGTGCTGTAAAAGGTCGTAGGCGGACACTTTGGGGTAAACCCCGAAGTCCTGGGGAAGAAATCCCAGGTTCTTTTTAATGGGATCAGGATTTACAGAAACATCGGTTCCGTTGAACATAATATTTCCGGAAGTCGTTTTCTGTAAGCCCACAATGGTTTTCATCAAGGATGATTTTCCGGCGCCGTTGGGTCCCAATAAGCCGAATATTCCGTTTCCGATTTCCAGAGAGATGTCCGTAATGGCCCGGAAGCCGTTTTTGTACGTGAGGTTCAGGTTGCTGATGCGTAAGGTATTCATAAGATTGATTTTAGGATGCAGGCATCCCGGCAACGTTTCCATTGCTTTTCAGACTGCGTTTAAAAAATATCGGGTACAGCTTGATGCCGCTGCAGAGCCATAAAGGTTTTTCTAACGGGTAATTATTCTTCTTTATATTCCAGAAGATCTCCGGGCTGGCATTCCAGGGCTTTACAGATGGCCTCCAGCGTATCGAAACGTACGCCTTTTGCTTTTCCTGTTTTCAGAACAGAGAGGTTAACCGTGCTGATGCCCAGTTTCTCTGCCAGTTCTTTGCTCTGCATTTTCCGCCTGGCGAGCATGACGTCTAAGTTAATGATAATCGGCATTTTAGATAAATAGGTCTTGTTCGTTCTGTAAATGGAGTCCCTGCTTAAAAATATTGGCCAGAAAAAGGCAAAAAATCCCCAGCATAAAATGGATGAAGACCAGCCCCCATATGATGCTTTCCACTTCTACAAAGAAGCTGGCGGTAATGACCATAGGCAGAGGGAAGAAAATATTATAGGCATAAAACCTTTTTAACCGCATGATGTTTTCTTCGGCAAATAATTTGGTCTGAAAAAAAACCCGGAACACTTTTGCTGAGAACCAGAAAAAAATCCCGTAACATAACAGTACCGTTAAAAATGAAAATATAATATAGGGATAATTATTTTCAATGTTGATAAACGGCTGTTCCGTAAAAGGGTAATGGATGTGGAGATACAGGTTTTCCTTATACGGAGCTGTGGAAAAACCGGTGGCCAGGCAGAACACTGAATACACAAAGGTCAGCAGATAGGCTGTTGATAATACCAGGCATACATAGTAGAGGATCCTGGAAATGGTTTTGGTCTGATTCATAATATCACGAATAATTAATAATGCAAATATATAATTAATTATCGTAAAACATTAATTAATTAAAAAAATATAATCAAATTCATCATTTATGCTTTGCCCGGATATGGCCCGGGCAGATCCTGTGGTCCTGTAGAAGAAAGAAACGGCCGGGAAAGCGTCCGGTGACTGCATCCGCCGGCCGATGCAGACGGGTAATCCCGGTTCTGGAAAACGTTTACCGCCCATGCAGATCCAGCCCCGTTTACGCAGGGACCCATTTTCTGATGAAAGGGGATTTCATTTGCTTTAAAGCTTTATTGTTAAAATATTGATCTGTTTGCTGTTTATAGCATACCGTTTGCTAAAACTAAATATCCGGCCGTTTTTTTCGGGAAAAGAAAACAAAGATCAGGATCATTTTTTATGACCGTCAAGGAATTTTGTACGGAGGCGTTGATCATCTTTTGCTTTTATTTTGTCCGTATTTTTACTACTCTTTTGGTCGGTTAATTAAACGTTACAGTCATTATGCAAACGACTATTGTTAAAGATAAATCAAAAGCAGGTTCAGATAAAGCTCTTTTATCATTGATCAAAAAAGATCCGGAAGCAGGTTTTGATGAGCTGTACGGGCAATATTCCTGCACTTTATACGGCTTGGCCATCCATGCGGTCCGGTCACAGGAATATGCAGAAGAAATCGTCCAGCTGACCTTTGTAAGAATTCTGGACAGGATAAACCTTTTTAAAGATCAGGCGGCTTCTATGTGCACCTGGGTTATTCAGAACCTTGTCATGACGATACAGGAATTTTTAACCTCTAAGAACATCCGCTACCAACTGAAAACGGACCGTTTCCCGGTTTTTACTTTTGAATGGGAAAAAGAAGCTGACGGGCATTACCAAATTGCAGATCCGGATGCCTTAGGACTGCAGATCATATAAAGATTGTCAACTATTTACGGTATACTTTGCTGTTCAATACACTTTTTAATTTTATGTATATTTGCCGGATTAAAAAAATACGATGATAAAAAAATTACTTTCGTTAGCTTTAACAGGTTCGTTTTGTTTATTGGCTTTCAGCCAGACGATATCCTTCGAAACCTCAGAAGGATATACACTGGGGGACATTAACAACCAGCAGGGATGGAATTATTGGGGAAGTACAGGCTCCGGCCCTAACACCGGAATGATCGTCAATACTGCTGCTGCTACTGCAGGATCAAACGCTTTACAGGTGGTCAGCAATGATACTACCGACGACGGAGGCGTCAGAAAGAACATTACCGGGTTTGCCACAACCGAATATTCCTTTGATTACAAGATCGAAAATATTGAAGGCTCAGATTATTTTATGGCGGTCCGTGACAACAGTAATGCCATCATAGGAGCTTTTGTGATAGACTATGAGGAAGGGAATCTTGCTGTTTATAATGGGATAACTGATGAAGTAGATGTTACATCCGTTACAATTACACCAAATACATGGTATCATTTTAAAATGGTAATCAATAAGGCCACCAATGTTGTGCAATATTTCTTAAACAATATGCTGTTAGGAAGTGAAGATATTTCAGCTGCAACAACCAATCCCGGAATCATTGATTTTGCGTACGATGACTATGGCACCGGATTTACGGTAGACAATATCAAAATAGTAAACTCGGACCTGTTGGCCACTTCCGATGCCCATTATGATAATAACATAAACATTTACCCTAATCCCGCATCAGACTATATTAACGTTAGGACTCAGGATAAAATAGGGTCTATTGAGATTTATGATGTTTCAGGTAAATTGGTTTTAAAAGATTTATCCGGAAGCAATCAGGTATCTGTATCGTCACTGCCCAATGGGACTTATCTTTTAACGACAAAAATAAAAGACCGGTTCATCAATAAAAAATTTGTCAAAAAATAAGCTGGATCTGTACAAAACAGGCTAACGCCTATTAACATTAATATATCCGAAGGAATCATTTTTCTTCGGATTTTTTTGTCCTGCTGGAAACCGCATACAGGATAACGCCAGGATAGGATATCCATACTTTATTAACCCAAAACTTTATTTTTAAGTGTGACTGAAGAGGCTGTGATTACAATAAGAGAAAATTCAGGAGACAACATATCCTAACGTATTCTGAACGAGAGAGATTACAGGATATAAGATTCCTGAGTTTTAAAGTCAGCAATTCATTAAGTTTTTTGCGCCGCATCGATCCTCTGAAGCATATCGCATGCTGATTTTGAGGTTTTTGTAATCCTGGGGTCCTGGGTAATCACCTGTTCTAAAAAAGACCGGTGGGTATCTCCCCACACATTCATCGCATCAATAATAGGCATTAATGACCATCCTATTTCCGTTAAAGAATATTCCACTTTCGGAGGTAACTGGTGGTAAATTTTCTTTTCAATCATCCCATGATCTTCCAGTTCTTTCAGCTGCACATTCAGTACCCGGCGGGTGGCATCGGGCAAGAGCTTCTGGATTTCACTCGGGCGCTTTACATTCATCGATATCGCATTCAGGAGTGCCGGTTTCCATTTGCCGTTAAGCACTTCGCGGGTCAGATGCAGGCCGCAGTCTATGGTAAGGGGAATCTTTCTTTCGTACATAGCACGTTTGTTTATACAAACATACGCATTTAACCGAATCTGCAGGTAGGGATAAATTTATCCCTATGGTATTCATTTACCCTATATTGTTTTAGCGTGGCAGATACCGGAAATTTGTTAAAAAAAAATAATGGAAGATACAATACAGCCTTTGTTGGAAGGATACCAATTGGGCGATCTGCAGCTGAAAAACAGGATCGTAATGGCATCGCTTACCCGTGGGCGCGCCACGAATCCGGGACTCATCCCTACGCCTTTAATGGCTGAATATTATGCCCAGCGCGCTTCCGCCGGGTTAATTCTGAGTGAAGGCACCTGGGTGAATGCGAAATCTATAGGGTTTATCAATGTTCCGGGAATCTACACCAGGCAGCAGGTGGAAGGATGGAAATTGGTGACCCGGGCGGTCCATGCTGAAGGCGGGCTGATTTTTTCACAGTTGGGCCACATCGGGTCCGCGTCACACCCGGATTTCTTTGACGGCGAGCTGCCTGCCGGACCTTCAGCCGTCAATCCGCAGACCCGTTCCTTTACGCCCGAAGGATTTAAAGATTCCCTGACGCCACGGGAGCTGACGGTTGCCGAGATTAAACAAACCGTACAGGATTATCAGCAGGCCGCAAAAAATGCCCGGGAGGCCGGGTTTGACGGGGTGGAAGTGCATGCCCTAGCCGGAATGCTGATCCCGCAATTCCTGAGCCTGGCCACAAATCAGCGCACCGACGAATATGGCGGAAGCATTAAGAACCGTGCCCGGATCATATTTGAGATCCTGGATGCGGTCACTGAAATCTGGGACAGCAGCCGGGTCGCGATCAAGTTCTCCCCGGCCGCATTAAGCAGCGTAGGAATCATGACCCCCGATAAAGAAACCATCCCTCTGTTTCAATATATCCTAAAAAAATTGAGTGGCTATGATCTGGCCTATCTGCACATTGTCGGGCCGGCAGAAGATCTGAGCGGTACCCCTGTAACGGAATTACAGGATCATTACTTCATGCATTTCCGCCGAAATTACAGCGGCCGGCTTATGGCCAATCTGGGCTTTACCCGGGAAAGCGGCAACACGATTCTGAAAGAAGGGACTGCCGATCTGGTGTCTTTCGGGGCACCGTTCATTGCCAATCCCGATCTGGCAGAACGTTTCAGAGATCATATTCCCCTTTCAGAAAGCAATCCGGACACTATCTATGCCGGCGGTGAGCATGGATACGCCGATTATCCTAAAGCGGAGTATGGACAGTAATTAAAAAGAAATCATTAAAATAATGGTATTAACTCTAAAGGCCATAGCAGATAAATGAATAAGCAGCTCATTGAGCTGCTTATTCATTGTTATCCAATATTAGTCGCCTTTCTCATGGTCATGAGGCTTTACCTTTGGTTGTTTAGGCTGATTGGGAGGATTTACCCTCCTTCTTTGTCTGTTTCTCCGTTGGGTTTATTTGCTTTTGGCCCCGGTTTGATCACCTGAATGATACTCATTGCAAAAAAATTAGTTAAGCATTATTTTTAATATCAAAATAATTAATATCAGATTCAAAAATAAATGTTTGTCTATGAGATTCATTACGGAAATCTGTAGCTGTGCTTTGGGTTTTTAAATTTAACAATTAAATTAAAAATCAGCCTTAGCAGAGGCTGCATCAGTCTAAGAATTGTTTACACCAATATTTGCAATGCTTCTGCCATTATCATCTATCACTGCTACAGTTTTGTACTGATCAACAGAAGTAATGGCTTCATTAAAATGGACAGAGAAAAAAACAGTGCCTTCTGCAGTCGCTAAACTTCCAAAAGCCAAGGTTAGCAATAATTCGGAGTCATTAATACCTTGCGGGTCATTCTTAATTAAATGATAACGTGGTTTTTTTCCATTCGTAGGAAATTTGCCATTTATAGTAATTTGTGGTGCTTTACCTTCATTGGTCACGGTAGCTGACCATTCTCCGATGTTGTTTTTTGTTTCCATGGTTATAAGTTAGTTGATTTATTATTCTAAATATACAAAATTATCATATACGATAGAGATTTTGTTAATATTTATCTAAATCCAGGGACATAAAATATTATATACTAAACCAGTGGGACAGTCGAAACAAAAGTTCTTAATTTTGAAATAAAGTTCAATAGAAGGATAAAACTTGATTTTGCAATTTTCCCTACCGATGCAAAATCCTTTTTAGCCTTAGTTTCTTTCTATTGTAATTAATTTCTTTTCTGAATCAGATAGGTTTTTCAAATGTATTGAAACATTAGTTGAAGTAAAAGAAGATTTTCCAAAATCAATATAAACCTCTCCGTTTGAAGAATTAATATTCAATTGGTTTGGAGCTGTAATTTCATCAGCTCTGTCAAAGATTGATTTATAGGACTCCATTTCATTTGTCAGTATAAGCATGCTTCGATATATCTTTTTTGTACATAACGTGTAAAACCCAACTATAATAAACGCATCTTCAATAAAATATAAATCAGCTTTTCTATAATGAAAACCTAAATTCTTTCTACCAGATGTAAAATTCGAACATTTCACATTAAATTTTTCTAAACATATTTTACTATGTATTTCAACTAATTTTTGTAATTCCTTTCGAACAATTTTATCAGAATAGGACCGATCCAGATAAATAATGATAAAAAAAATAATGAAAGTAAATATGACTAGATAATTCATTGCATTATTGTTTGTGATATTACGTTTAACTTCCAGATTTACACATTGCATCAATCCAATTTATATAACTCGTAAAGCTATCTATGCCACTAATTTAAAATTTATTTTACGATTTGACTATTTAGTATCACAATTATTTTTTATTTTAAATTTTATTTAGATTGATATTCCTGATTTGGTAAATATATTTGCCATCATTAATGTTTTATATAATCGTTTTTTGAGATTAATTATTAAGATCTTGCTCAAATAAATCAGGAAAAAAATTAACAAAATTTTCGATGAGATATTTCACATGAGCAAAATTATAAATTTTCATACTGCATAATACTTAGTGTAAACCTACTTTAGTTCTTTGCATTTCAGGCACATTCCTATTGAATACCCGAGTTCTACATTAATTTCATGGTTGTGATTAATAATATGATCATTTAGAAAAATTAAGAGCCTCGCCAAGAACATATTAAAATGACCTGTCTGCGGTAAAAGGATAAAAGACAATTAAATACAATCATTACTTTTCGCAGTGTCTATGATTCTTACGCAAAATTCACTATTGAATGATAAATCAGTATAAATACTAAAATATAAAAACAGGTAATACTACTGAAAGATAAAAATCACTACTTCTGTAATTTTAATCCATAATAATTTTTAATCCAAATCTATTTAATTATGAATACTAATAACCCTACTGTTCAAATTACAAACAATTCAACCATACCGGTTGATATTTATGATGTTTTCAATCCGGGTACAACCGGACAAACAGTGCCGTATACCTATACAAAACTGGATACGATCCCTGCGGGAAGCACCAAGACGATCCAGACTATCCGTACGGCATCGCAATTACAGGCTATGTATACAGGAACGATCGAAAAGCTAAGCAGTCTTTATTTTTACCAGTTTCCGATTAAAGTAATGGCAGCTGTACAATTCTCATTTGACAATCCGCCGCCGTTGGTTTTTACAATTACCGCTGACGATCAGAATTCGATGATCCAGTCTTTCCTTTTTCACCGCTATGCGATGGCCAACCCGAATTCGGCGCTGACAAAAAATTTATATGCCGCTTTAAAAGGGGGCAGTACAGCTTCGGTAAACAGTTTTTTTGCTTCCACGCAAAACTTTAAAGCATGTACTTTAAGCTCATGGAATGCCGTAATGAGCTGGTTACAGATGTTCACATCAGGCTGGCAAGGACCTTTTTACCTATATGAACAGGCTCCGAATCCTGCTCCGTCCGGATATGTGCCGGTTTTAGTAGGAACCATGAACATCATTTCTACAGCCAGTGAAAATTCAGCTACCTTAAAATTATGCACCCAGGATGCCAGCGGAAATCCGGTCTATACGGATAATACACAACCAACTTCCATTATAATGAACGGAGACGGCACCATGGGCGACAGCAATCCGGGAGGTGATGTTTCGGTCAGTCTGACACCTGTATGGATGAATGTAATTCAAACGTCGATGAAAGATGGCCAGCCTGTTTCTACCTATTTGGCAGGTCCGACATTGACAGGAACCATCGCGAATAAAACCGTTGTTTCTTCACAGACCGCCCGGCAGATTCCGGGTAAACCGGCAGATAAAAACAAACAAAGTTCATTTGATTCGACTTTCGGAAAAATCTGTCAGGGTGTAGGGCTTTTAGTTGGACTGCTGATGCTGGGTGAATTCGGGAAAAAGATGTTTGATGGTGCTAAGGAAAAACTAGCGTCAGCAAAAGAAAAAGCAACTTCAGAAAAGGAATACGAAAATGAAGACAATGAAATTGAAAATACCCCTGATCCGGATATCGTTTCCGAAGTATCTGCCGAACAGCCTTCATTTGAATCCAGCGCTTCATCTGTCACGGATTCCTATTCTGAAATTTCAGAATCTATGCAGAAGGACGTCATGACACAGACCATGGAAGATACCATGTTCGATATCAATAATGAAATAAGTGAGCAGTTGGAAAACGGATTGACGCCGACACAAGAATACGAATCTGCAGTTTCCGATTTACAAACCTCTTTTAAAGATGCCGGCACCCAGCTTGAGGAAGGAAATTTTTCTGATGCCAGCAAGGAACTCTCATCAGCTTCCAGCAATATGGAAGAGACAATCCAGAAAGGTGAAAGCAGCTTACAGGAATGGGAAAGTCAATCTTTACAGGAGTCGGCTGATGCGGTCAACGAAGCATCTGAAGCATCCGATGCACTGGATACGGCACAGGAAGATTACGAAAATGATATGAACGATGAAGAAAATGATTCGGGATATGATGCAGATGAAGATTCGGAATGGCCTGAAGCAGAAGAAATGGCCGAACTGTAAAAAATCAGGAACCTGTAAGAAAGTTTAAGAATACATTGATGTATATAACTTCAGACAGGTTCCTAATGCAATAATATTAATTTAAAAAATAAAAAAAATGATTATATCATGGAATACAGATCCTTCCAAGGGTACATTTGCACCCGGAAGCACAAAATATTCTTCTTATTACCAATACGATACGGTATCACATAAATTTGTAAGAATTCGTTTGGAACTGGGAAGAGGAGGAAGTGATGGAGGGGATACGGGTAGTTTTTACAGAGAAAACAGATATGTGGGTTTTACTACAGATAATGACCTATCCACCGATATTAAGAGATGGAGCGTCGATGGCGGAGAGCTTCGTTATGAGCTTGAAAAGGACGAATATCTACATTTACCAACTGAACCAAAAACAGGAGCAACTACATACGATACCTCCTTTGGTAAGGTGAAAAATATTCATCGTGGCAACCCTGTCACCAGTGACCCTCACTTTCCGGAAGGAATTCAAAACAAACATCTGGGCGTATTGGCTAATGAAGCCATATTGGAAGGAAAAGGAGTTGTCCTGACCTCGTCTGCAGCTTCCGGCGCTGAACTGTCTGCCGTACTCAAAGGTCAGGTTGCCAGAGTAGTGGGAAAACCCTTCAATGAGATTACTAACGAGGACCTTTTGGCAACTTTACAAAAACAGGTGGCTCAGATTAAACAAAATGAAATAGACCCCTCGAAAGAAAACATAAACGCAAGCTTAGAAGAAGCGGACACGCTTATTGATTCGATCAAAGAACAGATTACAGATGAAGGAATGGTGCCTACGGAAGAGTTCAGCAAAAGTTATTCTAAGTTTATTGAAAAATACATGAATGCAAATGATGCCGTAAAAAGCGGTACCGCTGTAAAAGCAGCGATGGAAGAATTTCAGGCTGCCAAAAATCAGTTACTGAACGAATCAAAAACGCTCGAGGCAGATTATTACAACAGATTGGAAGTTCAGTTAAACGATACCGATGCAGCTGTTGATGCCGCCGTTTCCGATGCCGCAACATGGGAAAATATTGATCTGGAGTATGAAAATCTGGAAAATGCCGCTTCAATAGAAGAATACGAAACGGAGATCGGTGTTGAAGAAACAGAAGTATTATAAATCCTAAAATACAAATCAATGAGCACTACATATCCATCAGTGACGATCAAAAATGATCTGTCGGGCAGTATCCAGATTTTTGATGCTTTCCAAAATAACGAAGATGATAAAAGTCTAGCCAACTTTTTTGGAACCCTGACACCGCTGGTTACTGTACCGGCAGGTGGCAGCCAGGAGTTCACACCGGTTCACGGGCCGATCTCAACATTCATTGTTTTTGATGATCAGAATAATCCTGTTACCCGGTTTTTTACGCTGGGCACTCAGCCGGCTTCTTTTGAAGTACAGCAGAGTGATGTGGATACGATGAACACCACGGAGGCATTTATTAAGCTGATGCAGGATCAGCCGGATCAGCCGGAAGTCGTGCAGTTTCAGGCACTCATAAAAAACGGCAAGGCCACTGCGGCACAGGTAAACCAGTTTTTCCAGTCTACAACAGATTATAAACCAGTTACTTTTGTTACCTATATGCTGGCTGTGGTGGCGTTGGCCCGAAACCCGCAGACTCAAAAATCACCGCCGCAGGATCAGGTATACAGCCTTAGTACATTAGTCAATTATTTTGGTTTCAGCTGGCCTTCATCCATTCCGGATGTTACCATTTCTCACTTTACCTGCAGCGAAACAGATACGGCACTATTTATCGGAGGCGAATTAAACATTACGGATGTTACTTTTGATACCGGTGTGTTGGGGATCATTCAGTCTTTTATCGGAAATCCGGCTATTCATTTCGGAGTTGAATTTGTTTATAATGACGGATTGGCAACCGGTATGACCTGTTTGAAATTCAGTATGGATGAAGTGGAAATTCCGATCGGAGGAGGAAATACCTTTGATATTGACAAGCCTACCATGCTGCTGTCGCTAAATCCGCTTTTCAAGTTTGTGGTTTTTGAAATTAAGGCTACCATTCCGTTTAACCTGTTTGGAAGTCCGGAAATTGATGCAGATATTGCCATGACTATTGATAATATTGAGGCGGAAATCGGGGTGAACCTGAGAGGCAACACCACCAGCCTGCTCACCCCTCCCGGAATCAAAGGATTACATTTCGATTCTTTCGGGGTAGGGTTGGGCGTCATTTTTGAACCGCCGGGTTTTGCCGTCGGAGTGGAAGGAACATTTCATATCGGAGATCAGGGACAGATACCCTTAACGGATGATAATTTTGCAGTCGTGTTCGAAATGGAAGAAGAAATCCCTAATCCTTTGTATATCGCATTTTACGTTCCCAAACTGGATTTTAATGAAATTATAACATTATTGACCAATACATCATACCATATCGATCTTCCGGTTTCCTTCACAGATCTTTCCTTCAGATGGGCTGAAAACCCTATGGAACCTGTTGTCTTACCCGACGGCTCACTTGCCCCGATGGGATACGGATTCAATGCCGTGATGGATCTGTTCGGGTTACAGTTCTACGGATATCTCCAGGTTGACCTGAACACGGGAATTCATGGTACGATCACTATGGCACCGCTGAATTTCGGAAACATCCTGAGTATTACGGGAGACGGTAAAGGAGCATCGATTAAGGTAGATCAAAACGGCAATCCGATCCCTATTAATGCAGTACCGAAAACAAAACAGGATCAGCAAACCATTAAAGAAGCAACAGATAAAACAGTTGTATCTGCGGGCGGGCCGGAAATGAGTGTCAGCACCTCTTCTTCACCGTATTTTACCCTGGACGCAGCAGCCAGCCTCTTCGGATTGGTGAATGATAAAATAGATGCTGTCGTCGCTAATGACGGAATAAGTTTTGAGATGGATTACGGCGCGGTACTTGAAACCAGAATGTCCTGCAAACTGGCCGACTACCACAATTTTTCAGGAGCCTTTTCATACGGATTGGATTTTGATGTTTCATTGCCGTCCATTGCAGGCTTCTCTTTAGGATCCATTCATTTAGATGCGGGCTGCGCAGTAAGTGTAGCTCTGAATACCTCAGCTTCTGAAATCTCATTTCAGGTGTCAGGAGGATTTAATTTTGAAGGTTTAAGCCTGAATTTCGGACCGTTTGAGGCAGACATTAATATTTCCAGTATTTCAGCCTTATTAAGCACTATTGAAACCTATATTGTCCAGAATGCATCGGCAATCTTCCGGGATATTATCAATGATGCGGAAAAATGGGCAGGATATGTAAAAAATGCTGTGGTAAACGGCGTTTCAGATGTTGCCCAGGGATTGAAACAGGCTTATAATAAAACAGCGGCAGAAACGGCTGATATTATGAATGCCGCAGGATATGAAGCGAGCACCATTGCAAGCCAGATAGGGAATGCATTTTCATATTCTGCGACACAGGTGGCACAAGCGATGGAAGAAGGGTATGGTGCAACCAGCCAGGTAGTGGCGGAAGCCTTTCAGGAAATCGGCATCGGAGCAGAGCAGACAGCACAGGCGCTGAATACCGTTTTCGGGCTGGCACCTGAGGCAGTCCGTGATATTATGTTGGGAGTAGGATATGCAGATGATGCCATAAAATCTGCGTTTGAATCCATTGGAGGAGCTTTTGCTTCTGCAGCATCCAGTATCTGGCATGCCGTTTCACACTGGGATCATTGGTCATAACATTAACATTCAGAGACTGTCTTTATCAGACAGTCTCTTTTATCCGTTGAATTATGAAAAATACGTATGAACTGCTCAGAACCTTACATCGCAAGGATATAAAACAGCTGATGGAATGGTCAATACAATTTAGCAGAGATGAGTTTATCTCCCGTTATAAGCCTACAATATATCTTTATCCGGACGGACAAAAAGAAACTTTTAAAAGCTTAAGCAAGCTGTTGAAATCAGTCGGGACATCGAAGAGGCTGGTAAAGATCCAGGAAGAAAGTATTTTAACGGCAATGTACCAAGGAATCCGGATCCCTGAATCCGAAGGAGATTATAAGTGCCTTTATATACATGAAGAAGATCATTCTTATATTCATTCCTATCGCTGGAAAGATGAAGAAAATTTCGATCGATATTTTTATCGATTTGGTTTAAATAATAAGGTGGAGCAAAATAGCAGTTTTATACACCCTGACCTGAAAGAGTTCTATCATGCATTAAAAAATGGGAAAGAGTACAATCGTTTATTCGGAAACTGGGTTCAGGAAAATAAAGACAGCGTACGTGAAATTTATCTCTCATTTCCATCCAAACCGACATTAAAATGGATATTGGATAGTTTTCAGCCGATACTTACAGATGAAGTATATGCTCATTTGGCTCCGTTTAAAGATTTGCATATCAAAAATATTGGCTTTGACTCAGTCATGGAAAGAAATCCCAAAGTAACCTTCTACTTTTCTATATCTTTATCAGATTATTTTCCTGTCGACCATACTGAATTGGTCAGACTGACCTCCGGCTCCTTTCATAAAACGACTTGAGATAAAAAATATCAGAGAGAAGACTATGTTTGTTAGTTGGCTTTTAGAATGTAATTTAATTGATATCAAAGTCATTTTTATCGGTGCCCGTTTCAATTTCGTTTAACAATAATTTCAAAGCCGATCATTTGACTATTTTTTTTGAAATTGATTTTTAAGATATTGTTCATTTTTTCATAAAAATGACATCGCCTGATTTTCATAAATATACATGGTTCATCATCGAAGTATTAAACTTCATCTAAATCAGGGCTATTAATAAATAGAGTGTTCAAGAAATGGTAAAGGCTGAAAAGCAAAAACCTCCTGCTAGAACCGTAAAATTTTTCAATTCAAAATAAAAAACGGCTTCTTGTCTAGCGAGGCTATTATCAGGAGAAGGAATTAAATAATAATGTGTTTGATGTGACTAACATCAGCGGAGCATGAATACGGTTTAAAAATTAGATGGAGTATAATGAAAGTCTTAGTTTAAAAGTCCATTCTGTCTGGTGAACAGTTCCAAAAGAATTCTTAAATTACACCATGATCCAGGCTTTTAAATTGAAACCCATGCAGAACCTTATAAGAATATCAGCTGTTTTTATACTATGCTCGTCCTTTGTATTTTCACAGGATTTTAAAACCTCTGTCACCGCAAAAGAGGGGAAGGAATTCCCAAAAGCAGATGCCGGAGGAAAAGCGGAATTCAGAGTTTATTTTCCAGGTGCTAAATCTGTAGTTCTGGAAGGCGGGGACGGCATGCAGAATATCACATCAACGACGGTTAAAGACCGGGATGGCTTCTGGAACGTTTCCACTTCACCGTTGGAACCCGGTTTTCATTACTACTGGTTCAAGGTGGATGGCCAACGGACCAATGACCCGAATACAGAGCTGTACTTCGGCTACGGCCAGCCCACAAGCGCGATCGAGATCGGTTCCGGCGAAGATTTCTTCTTTGAAAAGAAGGTGAAACACGGGAAAATCATCAATGACCGCCTACATTCCGAAATTACCGGAGGCCAGCGAAACCTCAAAGTATACCTGCCGCCGGGCTATGCCACCAAAAAATTCCCGGTTTTATACCTCTACCACGGAACGGGCGAAGATATTACAGGCTGGGAAAAACAAGGCTATCTGAATAATATCCTTGACAATCTTTTTGCAGAGAAAAAATCCAGAGAAATGATCGTGGTGATGGATTACGGCGTGGCCCTGACTGCTGAAGAAGAAAAACTGCCGGACGATTATGCGAGAACGGTACTTTCATCCCGGAACCTGGACCAAATCATGGTTCATGAACTGATTCCCTACATCGAAAAGAAGTATAAAACCGACGGGAAAAGGGCGGTTGCCGGACTTTCGAGAGGAAGTTACCAAGCCATGCTGATCGGGGCCCGGCATCCGGATTTGTTTTCGGCGATCGGGGCTTTCAGTCCTGTCATTTATGAAGGGACAGCGCTTCAGCCTTTTAAAGAGCTTCCCCTGGATAACCTGTTGAAATCGAAGAAGACACCTTTTTTATTTATCGGCATCGGAACCAAGGAAGACCAGCGGTTCCAGGATTACCATACCCTCATCACCCATTATCTTGACCAACACCGGTATCCATACGTTCAGTACCCATCAGAGGGCACGTACCACGAATGGCTCACCTGGAGACGCTGCCTGTATCAGTTTGCACAGAAGATCTTCCGATAGGATAAGCTCAATAAAATCTCTTTTCAACAACAATGTTGGTTAGGTTCTCCGGAAATACTGTTTCGGGTTTTAAATGAATGGTTACGGGTTTTGCCGGCTGTCCAGGAGAATGAAACCGTCCAGGTCACCACTCACCCGGGCATCCCAAGTTCCAGGTTTACCGTGTCTTCATCTGTGAACAGGAATGCTGAGATATCCTTCTCCATGGGCTGTAACCTATTGTAAATATCATAACTGGCAGTAATGCCAAACTTCAAAGCAGGGAGGCTTTGGATCGCGCAATTGGTTGTCAAGTACTTATAAATATAGATTATTAAATAAATAAACATTTAAAAAACCCCAGGCTTTTATTAAATTGTTAATTTTGATTGATTAAATTTCATGATGATGAAAATAATAGCGTACCTGATCCTTTGTTGTTCCCTATATGGCTGTACACAATATGGCATTGTAGGGTATAAAAGCCGTAGTCTTGAGATAGCTGACTATTATTTCCAGGTGGGGTATTTAGTCAATCACAAACCAAAAATAAATGAATTACCGGGATCCTGTCTGGTTTTTTATGTTCATGATAAACATCAGGTATCAAGGCATATAGAGGTCATCAGTGTACAGTCAAAAATATACGGGAAGTTAGAACCTTATCCTAATAAAAGCTTTACCGGTAAGGCTGATCATCTGTATCTGAAGGATATGGAATGGGAAAGCAGGGATAAAACCTTAAAAAAAATTACAACGGATACCATTACAGCAATCCTAAAGGATTCCGATGAAAAAATTAAGACCATATCTTTTTATCATTCAAATCACCCGGAAAAATTGAATAATGTTTCGGATTAAAAATACGCTGTGATAACGGTCGACAAAAACCTTATTACCGGCCTCTATAATCTGCTGTCATGGGTTTCAGGCAGCCGAAATCAGAAAATAACGGGTAGAGAAGGCCGGCGGATTCTTTATTTTTTTCGTAGTTTAACCACTGAAAACACCCATTCCATTTTATTTACTTTATGAAAAAGTACCTGATCAACCAAAATGCGCTTTCCGATAAATTCTGGACTATAGAATACAGGGGCACCACCCAGACCATCCTGTTCGGCAAGACCGGAACCACAGGCCGGGAAACCGTCAAAGAATTTACCGATGAAGAAGAATGTATCCGCGAGTCTGAAAAGCTGATCAGCCAGAAGATAAAAAAAGGCTATACCGAAATCCGGGAAGATGACGAAACGCCGCAGAAAAAAGAACTTTCTGAACATGAAAAAGCGGATATTTTTTTCTGGGAAGCCATTGAAAAATCCAATAAACAAAAAAAAGCCCACTGGAGCGAATATGATGCGGAAGAGCATCTGGAAAATCTGACGGCTTACCTTTCAGGATCCGGGAAGGAAAGGCTGGTTCTTTTTGAAAAGACCCTGCAGGAAAAACTGAGTGCCCTGTACACTGCAGAAATCGCTGAGCTTTCCATTATTCTGGAATGTGAATTTACACGGGATAACGGAATCTATGTTTTTAACGATTCCCTTTCTGATGACGGGTTTATTTATTTCCGGTGCTGGCTTCTGTTAAAGGGAAAGGAATTTTTTGAGGACATTCAGAAAGACATCCAGTCATTCGTCAGCGGGAAATACAGTTTCAACATCGGCGACTGCTGGGCAGAAGGGCTCCTATATGTATCGGATGAAGCCTATTCCGAATACCATGACAATGAAGATGAATCAGAAATACGGGATACGGTTGACGAGCGCTATCCGCATCATCATTATGACAGCCCGGAGCGGCAGATGAACCGTGAACCCAAAGGCGGCGCTGACCTGCAGGCGATGTACCCGAAGCTGGTCAGGGAAATCGGTGAACTGAGAAGGGGATAACCCCGGCTCCGGCCGGTCTTATTTTAACAATCTTTAAAGACCAGGGTTAAGGTACTCATGATGTAGTAAGCAGTTATGACGCTTGGGTTTCTTCTGACGGTATTTGCGAAAGGTCAATACCCAGTGTTGTAAATCCCTTCACGCCCTCTTCAGTCATATAAAAATATTGGGCATCAGGTTTTTCTTTTGCCATCCATCCTTTACGGATAAATTCTTTCAGGAGGAGGTGTCCCTAATTTCCCGACAATATGGTAAAGAATAAAAATACAGTATAATGACCGGGAACCTTTAAAAAATCATCGGACCAGAGAATAGATGACCACCCCGATTCCGGCATAGGCAATTACGGTAATAATATCGGCAATGGGTTGTGAAAAGCGTTTTTCCGCAATTTTCTCGCCATTGATCTGGTTCTTATGGAATTTCAGGATTTTTTCAGGATGACGGACCGGGTGGGCGACCAGGCTGTCGTTTTCCCACCGGTCAACTATTATTTTATATGACCTGCCTTCAGCATTGATCTTATAATTTTTATTCGGGGCAAGTTTCTCCTGAATGTTGACCGGAACAGGGGTTTGCGGTGGATTCACCGCTGCAGGTGCGGCCTGACCGGGAGCGGTGCCTTTTTTGGAATCCTGCTGGCTGCCGGCCTCGGGATCTGCCTGCTTTTTTACCTGGTACGTATAGCAGCTGCTGAGAGAAAATAATATGATGATGAGATAAAGATTCTTTTGCATGGGCCAAATTTAAGAATTAAACGGAATATCCGGTAGTTTCTTATGAAAGATGCCGTTTAAAAAATCCGCTGTATGGGTCCCAACTTCTGTTTTTACAGGAATAAAAGAAATTCTGCTGCAAGTACGGGCAGGAATATTGCGGCCTTCTCCATGTTCAGTCAATGGATTGCGCAATGCCCTTTCCCATACCGGTTCTGCCGCTGCCTCGCTGCTAAAACAATACCTCCTGATTGATATCAATCAGGAGGTATTGTTTGGGTGTATCATCTTATGATGATGAAAAAAGCAGGATCATATCACGGTCCCATGGTTTTCCGGATGATCCTGGATCAGATACCATCGTTAATCCTATCAGTCGCCCTTCTTATGTTTGTGGGGCTTTAGTGACAGATTGTTTTCAGGCGTTTCCTTGTTGTCTCTCTGGCGCTTATCCGTTTCACCGGTAGTGGCTGCCGTTTTCTTTGGTCCCGGTTTTATTCCCATAGCTGATGATTTTAAAGGTTACACATAGATCATAGAATTACCGGGTTTGTAAAAGCGGTGGGCTGTTGACAAAAGCGGTTTCCGTTTACAGTTTCCGGCAAAAGGCAGGCCAAAGGATACGGAAACAGGCCTTTCCGGCCACAAAAAATGCAGGACTGTCGTCCTGCATATATATCAAATCGGGAGATTTAATAAAAGGCTTATAATCCCAGGGTAATTTTAAAAACAGGCTTCAGGTTGACTTTCAGCTTATCCAGGCTTACGGTTGACCCTTTTACCTCCAGGATCAGTGAATTCTGTTTAGACTTCAGGTAATCGATCAGTTCAGTATCGACGGTATTGATCACCAGCTGGTTCGGATTGGTGTTGTTTTCAACGGTACCGACCAGGACTTCCGGCAAGTTAGGGGCCTTGATATAGATCTTCGCACCGCTGATAATGTCCAGCTTGTTTCCGAGATCAGAGCTGATGTAGTCGATGGAAAAACCGGTAAGCTTTGCGCTCTTCAGGTTATTGACGGACAGCTTGGAGTATTTCTCCTTGATAATGGCATCAAGATCCAGATCCAGGGCAATTTCAGGGTAGCGCAGGTAAGACGTGGTAGGCACGGTCGCAAAGGGCAGCTCCTGCTCAACGGTTAACGGGATATCGAAAGGGACGGGGACTTCGATATCATCTTTGTCACAGCTTACCAAAGAGATACAGCTTAACAAGCCTAAAGACCACACCAGGGTAAAGAATTTTTTAATCATAATACGTATTGTTTTTTTTCCTTCTGAACCAAATGCATGCCAAAACAGTATTGAAAAATTTGCAGAAGATTTTAAAAGGAATACTTTGAATCGGAATACCGTTCAGGAATGAGGCTAAAGCCCGGAAACCGAAGGCCCTGTTTTAATCTGAACTGTCCATGGAAGCAAGCCGGCGAAACCTTTTGTTTCCCTATAAGACAAGCATCCATTCCCGGAACAGAGCCCGCTATTGGGCATACGATAAAAATCCCCAGTGCTGAAAACCGGGGATTTTAATTCCTATAAGTAAATGGGTTACCTGTTTTACAATATCTAATGGATAAGCCGGATTTCCTTTTTTTGCAATACCCTGCATGAATCCGGTGCTGCCTGAATATTCAATGAACACAAGGGCAAAGTGCTGCCGGCAGGAAAGGGCAGAACTGTTAAATCATGGTTTCGTTTGCCGATGTGTTTGTCGGTCCGGTACGTTTGTTCACCGGCTCGGCACCGGCGACGACCTCTTTGGCATCTTCAGCCGGGACGACCTGCGGGCTCCATTTTGCATGTTTTGAGGGCTTGAGTGTATGTCCCATGGTTTTCGTATATACTTTGGTAAATTCCGCCCCGAAAAAAATAATCTGAAAGCTGTAATTGATCCAGAGGAGCAGTAAAATAATGGTTCCTGCCGTACCGAAAGAAGAACTGGGGTTGAAGGTCTCGAAATAAAAAGTCAGGATGTATTTCCCGAGCGTGAAGAGCACTGCTGTTACGGCGGCCCCTACCCAAACCGATTTCCACTGCAGCTCAACATCCGGCAGAATTTTAAACATGGCTGCGAACAGGAACAGCGTCACCAGCAGGCCCACGACAATATTGATGATGTTCACTAAGATCAGCGTCTCGAGCCCGAAACGGCGGATGACCCAATCATTGGCGAGGCCGATAAAAGAACTTAAAAGCAGCGTAATCAGCAAAAGAAATGCGATGACAACGATCATTCCCAGGGAATTCGCCCGGTCGAGAAGATATTTTTCCCAAGCTTTTTTCGGAGCTGCCGTCACGTCCCAAAGTTTGTTAAGGGATTTCTGGAACTGAAAAAACAAGGAAGTGGCCCCGAACACCAGCGTGACAATCCCTATAATCTTCATCACGACGTTCTTTTTATCCACCATGCCTCCTACCACCATCTCTTCAAGGCTCTTCCCGACATCTTTCCCCATCATGCTCCCGATGAGTTTGGTTATCTCGCCCCGTACCGCTTCCTCGCCGAAGAAAATCCCGGTGATCCAAATCACGATAATGAGAAGTCCCGGAATTGAAAAAATAGCGCTGTACGCCAGGCTGGCTGCCTCCGTACCTAAATCCCGCGCGCTCCAGTCTTTATAGGTGCCCTTAAGGATTCCCCAAAAATTGTTCAGTATTTTCATAATTTATTTTTTTAGATGAAACTGTCAGCAACAGGCATGCTGCTGTAAGCGCTGTTGCGTTGTTTTCAAGACCTTCAAATTCCATACCTAGCTGAAGCGGACAGCAGAGAAATACGATTTTTGGACACCGTTTTAATAGTCATGATATTCCCTGTTATTTCAGGATGAATCCGTTAAAATCAATAAAAATGATCTGATAAAGTTTTAAAAACGGATCTTATTTGCTGCCCTCATCCTTTCAATAAGGAGATAATAAACGTACTTATTTTGTCGTGTACCAAAGCGTTTGCCATCACATGTAAAATAAAAATCCTCAACCGGAAAGTCAAGGATTTTATTTTCAAAATAATAAAGTGATTGGTAGTATCGTGGATGCAATTAATATGCCATACATAATTTGTTTGCCCTGTATAATTGATGGCGGGACGCTCTCTCCATAACCTGAATTCACCGGCAAAAATAAAAACTAAACTTTATTTCCGGTCAGGACACTGAATTTATTGCCCGATCTGTCCTGGTAATAATTGCCTTTTTTCTTAAAGCTGGCCGCATCCACGCCTTTCAGCTTCTGTTTACGGTAATACACATTTTTTGCATCTTTCCCGAAATCACGGCCGATCAGGATAAAGGTCTTTGTATCTGCACCCGGAATGATTTCCTGGTCATAGTATACATGGCTTTTATCTTTTGCATAAAAATTGCCCGCATAGAGGTCATCTTTATCATCCACCGTCAGCAGCTGAAAGGTAGCGGCATCAACATTCGCATCCCTGAAATTTTTACCCTGCACCAGAAGGGTTTTGTTATTGACACAAATAATATGCTGATCGAGCACCCGGATGGTATCGATGGCATCGAAAGACCTGGCGACCACCTCTGAATCTGCGCGGAAAGAAGGGTAGTACAGAGTATTCCCGATTCTCATATAATACGGGTTAACGGCTTCAACAGGTCCCGGGTTAGGCAGGATGGACTTAAATTTCCCGGTATCAGTGACGGTGTAAACAGAGTCCTTGTCTTTCATAAAAAAGCCATTGACAAATGCAAAAGTTTTCCGGTCGGCAGGCACCCTATCATAAGCGTAGAAGTAATGGTCTTTGTCCCTGGTCCAGTTCATATGTCCTTTTACCGGTTCATAGGTCCTGGGGTCTGCCCCTTTGATGATGTTAAAGCCCAGGGCCTGGTCGATATAATAGGCATGAAAGCGGTCTTTGGGGATCTGGTTTTCCACATAAAAGGAATTCCGGTCTGCCAGCTTTTGTTCCGTACTTCGAAAGTACACCGCGTCTTTATCCCGGGCGATATCCTCTGCCAGCACCTCGAATGATTGTGCATCAGCCTGCATCGGCAATATCCCGAGGCTGAACCAGTTGCCGTTCTGGCAATAGGATATTTTTCCTTTTGAATCGATAAAATAGGAGCCTGATTTTTGCCGGTCAACCGGCTTGCCGATATTCCGGCACGAGATACAAAACGTGAGCATGACACAAGCCAGCACAAAAGCATATTTTTTCATTTGTTTAGTGGTTAGGTGTTGTAATTATCATACGAATGTATAGAAATCTAATGTATTATTTACAACAAACGGAATAAATTACCCCGGTTTTTGCCCTATCCGGGGGGTAATTCAATATTCATTTCCGTTTTAGGGAAGATCATTGTCTATCCGTAACCGCAGGCCCGGATAAACGATACGGGCTGCCACTCAGGCTGAATTTCTTTTCGTTTTTCCGGAGACAGTTGGAAAATAAGTTGGTACAGGTATCATAAAAAAAGGAATTAAAATTTATTTTGGTGACCTGTACAAGGTAAAAGTGCTGACAGCTTAAGGTTTTCTGATAAAGCGGGGCGTAGGCCGGCATATTTAAAATAGACCCTCAGTCAGGCATGTTCCCGGTTGCCTCTGTCATTCAACGCATAAAATTTTGTATCTTTACCTGATGTGGTATCAAGATTGATAGTTCACAGTGCTCCTGAGACGGGCACAGCCCTTATCTGATAAAATCCTGTAAGACATGAAAGCCGGCACCGTGCAAAACAATTCCGTACAAAAAATAGAGATAGTGAAAGTAAAGGACCGCCTGAGCTTTGCGTGTACCGATGAGGTTTCCGTAGAAGAACCGCTGGAAATCAGGATTTCCTATGAGGCGGAATCCCGGAAAGTGAGCCGGAACATCTCCGTCACCATGCGGACCCCCGGGAATGACCCCGAACTTGCGGTGGGTTTCCTGTTTACCGAAGGCATTATTTCAGCCCCGGAACAGGTAAAAACGGTCTGCCATCCGCAGGCCGCATGTTCAAGGACGGGTGAAAATACCGTCATGGTTGAGCTGGCGGGAGGCCATATGCCGGAACTGATGAATGCCGACCGTAATTTTTATACCACGTCGAGCTGCGGGGTGTGCGGGAAAGGGTCTATCGAATCCATCAGGACGGTCAGCATGTTCCGGGACCTCGAAAAAGAACCGCATTCCATAGCTGCTGAAACCTTGTGCCACCTGCCTGAAAAACTCCGGACGTTCCAGAGCAATTTCAGTGCGACCGGCGGCATCCATGCTTCAGGGATCTTTGACCTGAACGGGAACCTGCTGGCCCTGCGTGAAGATGTGGGGCGGCACAATGCACTGGATAAGCTGATCGGGAATGCTTTCATGGCCGGGCAGCTGCCGCTGAGCAGCCATATCCTGCTGCTCAGCGGCAGAGCCAGTTTTGAACTGATCCAGAAAGCCGCTATGGCAGGCATTTCCATAGTGGCAGCCATAGGGGCGCCGTCCAGCCTGGCAGTAGACCTGGCGAAGGAATCTGACATGACTTTACTGGGCTTTCTCCGGGACAACAGGTTCAATATCTATGCTAAGAGCCGCCGCCTGGAGATAAAAACGGGCTGACAAGAATGAAATAAACGTATAGCCGCATCATGAAAAGGACTGAAGCCAACCGCAGTTTTATAAATAACTTTGCCGGTTCACGCTTTGCTTTCATTTTGCGTTAAAAAAAGAAGCATAAAAAAAACAGAACTTTGCTTAAAAGTAACAAACACGATATCATGGATATTATTAAAATTGCTGAGGATTTACAGTCATGAAAATAAGAATTAAAGACAACAGCTTACGGTTGCGTCTCACCCAATCCGAAGTAGCAGACTTAGGGACAAACGGAACCGTTTCCGGGTCTACGGAATTTCCGGGTCAGACTTTTGTATATGCCATTGAAAGGACGGAAGAGGAAACGCTTTCCGCTGCATTCACAGATAACCGGATGGTGCTTAAAATGCCGGCTGCCATGGTAGAGGAATGGGTATCTACCCAGGCGGTAGGCTTCAAAGGGCAGTCCGGGAAGATCAGCCTTCTGGTGGAAAAGGATTTTGTCTGCCTGGACAATACCCTGGAAGACCAGAGCGACCAGTACCCGAACCCGAACGCAAAATGCTGAGGCACGCCAAATAACAAGAGTATGGAAAACAAAGGTTTGAATAAAATGAAAGATACGGTTCCCGGCCGGTTGCCTTCAGCAGAATCGCCGTACCGGCTGATGAACCTGAAACTGGCCGTCCCGAAACAATGGGCTGCCGGTATTCCGGCGGTGATGCACTCCCTGGAACAGCTGGTTAAGGATGCCTCGGTGCTCCGCGGCGGGCGGGCCCTGTTCAGCATGAACCAGTTCGGCGGCTTCGACTGCCCGAGCTGTGCCTGGCCGGACCCTGACCGCGACCGCTCACCCGTTGCAGAATACTGCGAGAGCGGGGCCAAGGCGCTTGCCGAAGAGGCAACGGCCAAAAAGATCGGCGCCGAATTTTTCAGGGAGCACTCGGTGTATGACCTCGCTAAGATGAACGACCACCAGATCAGCCAGCTGGGACGGATTTCGGAACCGGTGTACCTTCCGGCAGGCGGAACCCATTACCAGCCCATCAGCTGGGATGATGCCTTTGCCAGAATTTCCGTACAGCTGAACGGCCTGGAGACCCCTGATGAAGCGATATTCTACACTTCGGGGAGAACCAGCAATGAGGCGACCTGGGTGTACCAGCTCTTCGGGCGGGAATTCGGGACCAATAATTTCCCGGACTGTTCCAATATGTGCCATGAAACCTCCGGTTACGCCCTTACCAGGAGCATCGGCTTCGGAAAGGGATCGGTGAAGCTGGAAGACCTGTATGATACCGACCTGATCATCATTATGGGCCAGAACCCGGGCACCAATTCCCCGAGGATGCTTTCGGCCCTGACCAAAGGAAAGAAAAACGGCGCGAAAATCATGGCCATCAACCCGCTTCCGGAAGCCGGACTGATGGGGTTCAGAGATCCGCAGAAGCCCCTTGCGGCCATAAGCAAGCCGTTTGAACTGTCTGACCTTTACCTTCCCGTGAAGATCAATGGGGATATGGCTTTGTTAAAAGCCCTGCAGATGCTGGTCCTGGAAGAAGAGGAAAAGCATCCGGGCACGGTGATCGACCGTGATTTTATCAATGAAAAAACCGCCGGCTTTGAAGCATTGGCGGAAGAACTCAAACGGTACGACCTTGATTTTCTCGCTGCGGAATGCGGCATCCCTGTTGAAAAACTGAGGGAAGCGGCCCTTATGGTGGCCTCCGGGAAACGGATTATCGTCTGCTGGGGGATGGGCATTACGCAGCAGCACAACGGGGTAGACATGATCTACAATATCGTCAACCTGCTCCTGATGAAAGGAAGCATCGGGATCAGGGGCGGCGGCGTATGCCCGGTCCGCGGCCACAGCAACGTGCAGGGAAACAGGACGCTGCTGGTGAACCATAAGCCCACCGAAGAACAGCTGGATGCGCTGGAACGGTTTTACGGATTCAAAGTGCCGAGGCAGGGCGGGTATGATGTGGTAAAAGCCATCAAAGCAATGCATGAAGGGAAAGTGAAATTCATGTTCTGCATGGGCGGGAACCTCCTGTCTGCGGCTCCGGATACCACCTATACGGCAGAGGCGATGCGAAAGCTGGAGATGTCGGTGATGGTATCCGTCAAGCTTAACCGCGGCCACCTGATCCACGGGAAAGAGGCCCTGATCCTGCCGGTGATTACCCGGAGCGAAAAAGACATCGTCAACGGGCAGCTCCAGCACATCAGCACGGAGAATTCCATGGGCGTGGTGGAATGGTCAAGAGGGGTCCTCGAACCCGTTTCGGAACACCTGATCAACGAAACCCATGTGGCATGCAGAATGGCGAAAGCCGTGCTCGGTGAACGTTCCGTTATCGACTGGGACCGGTTCATCAACAGCTACGACGCCATCCGCGATGACGTGGCCCAATGCATGCCCGGGTTTGAAAACTACAATGAAAGGGTGGTGCAGAAAGGCGGCTTCTATCTCCCGAACCCTCCCAGGGACGGGAAGTTCACTAGCGAGCATTTCCCGGGAAAGGCGGCGTTCAACATCACGCCGGTCCCCGACAATTCCCTCGCGGATGACGAATACCTGATGGGGACCACGCGCACCCACGACCAGTTCAATACCGTAGTCTACGGCCTGGATGACCGCTACCGCGGTATTTTCAACGAACGGAGGATCGTTATGATGAATGAAGCCGATATTGAAAAAGCCGGACTTAAAGAGGGCGATCAAGTGGACCTGTTCAATTACGATGACGGTATCGAGCGTGTGGCTCCGCTGTTCATCGTGGTCAAGTACCGGATTCCGCAGAAAAGCACCATGACCTATTTCCCTGAAACCAATGTCCTGGTATCCATCAACAATGTCGTTGACGGTGCCAATATGCCGGCGTCCAAATACGTCCGCATCAAAATCAGGAAGCACAACCCTGAGGCCCTTCAGAAACTTGATCGTCCTATCGTTGCCGCTGCCGGAACCAGTCCGGCATAGTAGAACCTGAATGCGTGGACCGAAGCAGGGCTTTGCCGTACAGCTGCTCAAAGGTTTGTAAACCTATGATTAATCAAGTCAGCGTTGCAGATTCACGCTTTGCCATCTTATGCTGTATAAATCGGTCCGGTGAATGATCCGGACCGGTAACCCCGGTCCCAAGGTCCGGCGGAGCCAAAAGGTAGAAAAGTTTCAATAATTAAAAATGCTGAAGGCAACCGGTTTGAAAAGAAGGACCTGTAAGCATAAAAAACCTTCGGTTTATCCTGTCACAGAGATCAATCTACATAATAAGTAAAATCTGCGATCCATTACAAGAAGTGTGGACTGAGCATGGGGAACTCCGGTTTCGCTCAGCCAGCGAATACCGGATCGTAAGATTTTAATGGGGTATGAGATAAGCGAATAACTTTCAAAAACTCTACTTGGTTTTTGGATTCCGTTTCAGGATCTCCCGTATTGCTTCAGCCTCTTCAGGCGTATTCACATTCATCAGGGCCAGGGGATTTTCCGGCTTTACGATCACGATATCATTCTCCATCAGGAACTTTCTCGGCGACCGTTTCCCGGAACGGACAAATTCCAGCAGGAGCGGGTAGCTTGCAGGTTCCCAGACCGTTACCAAAGGTTCCGGAAACCCGCCGGCAGGGCTTTCATAGACGGTCGCTACTTTATCAGGGTTCCGTGACCGGACCAGGAAGTCCAGGGATTCCTGATCCAGGAGGGGCAGGTCGCAGGCTACCACCAGCCACGCGGCATCTTTCCGGAAACGGAAAGCCGACAGGATGCCGCCGAGCGGGCCCCAATCCGGGAAACTGTCGGGAAGCATGCGGTAGGCGGGATCTGCCTGTTCCGCCTGATCCGCCCGGCAGGAAATAAACACCTGATCGCAGAACGTCGCCAGGAGGTCTGCAGCCCAATACCGCTGTTCCTTTCCGTGCCAGCGGATGGCCTCTTTGGATGTCCCCATCCGGGTGCTCTTCCCGCCGGCCAGGACCAGGCCGTTGATGACGGGTGCTTCGGTATGTTTTTCTTCGCTCATATTCTGTCAGCTGAGGTTCAGGAGGTTTACTGCCGATATTTTGGCTCCGATTCATCAGGTTTATCGGATTGCCGGCATCAATCCCTCAGGAGAGACAAATATACAGATTGTTTGCCTGAGCCAGTAAGATCAACAGGGGCAATATGACTGCGGGTGTGAAGGCAGGGTGTGGAATCCCTGTATGGTTTGATAATGAGCTGATTAAGTGCGAATCAGATGACCGGTAATACCAAAATATAAATTCCTGCAAATCAAAAATCAATACGGAGATATGTTCTTTTAAACAGACAAGAATGATTTCATTTTAACACGACACGTTCTGTCGCATGGCACGTATACTTTTGCTTCAGAAAAATAAATAAGAATAATGTAAAATTTACAGCTGATATTATTCACATTAAATTGACGTTTTACCTTTCCTTATAGTGAATTAAAAACAATACTTTTGCAGCGATTTAAAAATCAATAACAACAATTACTCAAATTATACCAAGCATGAAAAAACTCTACATGAGTGCACTTACCGTGTGTGCCGTCCTGGGGACGTATGCCCAGGATATAGTCTGGCAGAAGGACCTCAAATCCTCTACCCAGGACTTCCTTTCGCAGGTGACCACCACCATTGACCAGCAATATTTAATTACCGGAAGCTCCATTCAGTCAGGCCAAAAAACGGCAGCCGGCAACGGGCAGCAGAACAATGGTTATGATTTTCATTTGATAAAATTGAACCCGCAGGGCGAAGAAGTCTGGGAAAAATACTTTTCCGGACAAAATCATGATTTCTTATCCGCCACCGTCAATACCCAGGAGGGTGGTTTCCTTCTGTCAGGCACTTCGTACAGCAATAAAGGTCTTGATAAAAAGGAGGATTCCAAAGGCGGCTCAGACCTCTGGCTGATCCGGATCAACGAGTTCGGCGACGAGCTGTGGCAGAAAACCATCGGCGGCGCTTCTGATGAAGAGGCAAGAGCCGTGATCCAGACCACGGACTTCGGGTTCTTTGCAGCAGGGAATGTACAGAATTCACCGAAAGGCTACGGTTCAAAAGATGTCCTGATCGTAAGACTCGATAAAGACGGGAAGGAACTCTCACAGCTCATTTTAGGAGGAAAAGGCCTGGATGAAGTGGAAAAGATGGTTCCTACCAAAGACGGCGGGGCTTTACTGGGCGTCTATTCAAGAAGCAGTGCCGGCGTATCAAAGAAAACCGAGAACTATGGAGAGGGAGACTATTGGATCATTAAGCTCAATAAAGACGGCAAGGTAGAATGGGAAAAGAATTTCGGCGGCAAAGGCGATGACCATCTGCGGACTTTAGCATTGACTTCCACCGGATATCTCATCGGCGGGGAATCCAGGTCGGAAAGATCGGGCAATAAAACGGTAGGCATAGAAGAAAGGACTGACTTGTGGCTGATTTCACTGGATGAAAGGGGTGAAGAGATGTGGCAGAAGTCATACAGCTTTAAGAACCGGGATGTGCTGATGGGGATGAGTGTGGTGACGAAGAGGCAGGATACAAGAATCAAGAGTCAAGAGTCAGGAGCCAAGAGCCAAGACGTTACCACAGGAATTTTGATTGGCGGGTATACGCAGGCGGAAGGCAGGATGGAGACGGATGACGAGACGTTCTGGATGCTGTACCTTGACCAGAATGGGAATGAGCAGTGGCGGAAGCATGTGAAGGGGGAAAAGAGACAAAAAGAGGAGCGGCTGTCAGATATTAAGCTCAACCGGGACGGCTCGATCATTTTAGCCGGGACCAGTGCCGAAGAGCTCGGGAAAGAGAACTGGAAGATCGTAAAGCTTGGGGATAAACAAATTGACCAATTGATCGAGAAGCAGGATATTAAGATTTACCCGAACCCGGTAAGTGATTACGCGTATGTTGAGATTGGGTTTGAGTTCAAGGAAGCTGATATTACTTTATATGATATGGGCGGAAGGCAGTTGCAGAGCCTGAAAACTAAGAATAAGGTGACGAAGATCAATACGCAGGCACTTATTCAGGGAGCTTATCTGATCACTATAAAAACTAATGACAATAAAACAGCAAGTGCTAAATTGATTAAAAAATAGTAATGAAAAAATTAAAACTTATTACTATTATATTATTACTGATTTCTATTATATTCAAGAGTCAAACATTAGAAGATAATATATTACAAAAAAAAGTACAAACATCAAATTCAAACAATATAGGAAAAGTTGATTTAAGTATTCCCTTATATGATATCACTGCTCCAGGTTATTCATTTTCGGCTTCTTTAGAGTATTTGCAAAATAGACTTATAAGTGAACCTCAGAAATTAGAAACTACGATTGCGGGATCCAACTGGAACTTAAATTTAATGGGAAAAATAGTAATTTCCAATGCAAGCTTGCAAAATGTTACATCACCTCAAAGACTTAATCTTACTCCAAATGGTTTTTTTTCAGAGCAATATGATAATTGCTTAATACCACAAACAATAAGTTCTGTTTCTAAGAAACAAATTTTAGAAAATCCAAATTCAAACTTAACAACCTTTGAGCCAAATATCTTTTACTTTGATTTTATGGGCAACAAAGGATATTTTGTTTATGATAATGTCGGGAACTTTTTAGTGAATTCTGAAAGTGATGTTTTCCAAATTATTTATAATGGCAGTAAATGCCATAATGTTTTCTCCCCGATCAACGAATTTCCTGAAATTATTATGAAAGATAGCAAAGGAAACCAATTTTATTTTGGAGGAGATTATAATTCAATTAATATAAATTTTTTTAAGACAAGATATGATTATAATAGATCTTATGATAATGGAACATTTGTACAGAATGAGCAGTTCTTTACAAATAAACATGTAAACTATCTTTCTACACTCTACTTAAAAAAAATAAAATTAGCCAATAATAAAACCATAGATTTTTTTTATAAAAACAGTAATAAATCAGCCTTAGATTCCTTTACCAACGGAGGATTTTATGTAAATGCTGATTATAATGCTAACGCTAATATACCATCAAATACTGTATTAATTAATAATAATATATTCCTAGAAGGTGTAGGAGGTTCTTCAAGTACAGATACAGGGGGCACCACAAACTGGACTCACACTTCTACTTCCACTAATACATATACGAAATTTGCCGTACTAGATTCTATTAAAGTATCAGATGTCGCAACAGTAAACTTTTCATATGATCAATTAAGCAGTACCAGTACAAAACCTTTTTTAAAAAAAATAGAACTTAAAAGTAATAATAAAATAATAAAAAAAGTAAATTTTGATTATTTAGTTAATAATAAACATGTTTTTTTACGTGCTTTTACTACTAATGATCAGTTATATAGCTTTGAATATTACAGCTACAACCCTGATGATGACAAAGGGGGATTACTTAAAAAAATTATTTACCCTACAAAAGGATGGGATGAGTTTATGTATGAAGGACATAATGCCTCAAAGGAATATAAAACTTATATTGGTTATAATGAATCTGAGGCAATAGTTAATTATGACCCTCCTACTTCTGTTATAGGAGATCGAATAAAACGCATTATTACTTATAATAATGCGAATACTTTGGCCTTAATAAAGAGTTATAATTATGATGGAGATAATGGGCTATCTTCAGGAGTCAAATCATCTACTTCTGTACAATATAGTAAAGTTACGGAAGAAATAGAAGGTAAAGAAAAGACTGAATATTACTTCACCGACATTATTACCAATCCGGACTCAATTGCTACTAAAAAGTATACAGATAACCCTAATGTAAATTTAAATCAGGCCTTAAATAATAAACTTCCGATAAAAGTTTCAAAAAGTACTGAAAGGGGTAAAATATACAGGATAAAAAGATCTAATTCAGGTAATATGGTTGTTTTTATTCAGGAGATAAAATACACCAATTTCTTAAATAATGCAAATCCTATAAAAATCTTTACTCCCAACTGTAATGACTGTAAAATTACAGATGACAAATATTATGTGCAGGCAAGTAAGGTTCAATATGAGCCGAGTATAGGTGGATCAACACCTTATTACTTAGGTTTTTATCAGTACCAGCCTGTATTGCCATATTTACCGTCTTCTATAATTACAAGGGAGATTCTTGATTTCAACCCTAATATACCGGGTAGTACACCCGCTTTTTTCGAATCTCAAAAATTCATGAAGTATAATACGTCTGCATTATACTGGCACCCGAATGTAATAGAGACGACAGAGTACTTGCCCTATCCATGGGATCTTTTGGGTAGCGGGCCACAGTATACAGGTAGGAAGATACTTACAAAGACGTATTATGCTCAGGATTTAATAAGGAATACTTACTGTGTGTCAGGAACTTGCCCGCCGGATACGGATGCTGTAGGTGGAAAATTCTCTATTTATAAATATATGGCAGACAATAATATCCTGACTCCAATTATTACTGCTGAAACCAATGCTAAAGGCAAATCTAAACTTTTAGAATATCAGTATGTTAAAAATGCTTCTTCCAGTAATTTACTGCAATTAGGCAGCGTAAGAAAATCTTTATTGAATTCAGTTTTTACCTTAAACACCCCTTCATCTGCAGTGGTTGAGGAAAAGGAGACCTACCAGCTCTACGATAATGCGGGTAATCTTCTGCAATCGAAGAACAATACAGAAATATCTAGTACAACATTGTATGGATATAAACAAAGTCTGCCTATTGTCACCATTAAGGGGATGACTTACGGACAAAACATGCAGGCTTTTAATTTAGCCCCTAATGATCCGAATTCCTACTTACAACTGGAGATTGTCAAGAAATCTGATTTAGACAAGGATAATGTATCGGAGAATAATTTTATTTCTGAACTGAATAATTTCAGGAATAAGGCAGAATTAAAAGGTTTTGAGATTACCTCCTATGTTTACGATCCTTTAATAGGGGTGAAAACAGTTATACATCCTTCAGGGGTTAAGGACAATTATACCTACGATTCTTTAAACAGGTTAGAAAAAATGCTGGATACTGAGGGGAATATTTTGAAAGAGTACAAATATAATATTCCTTATACACAGCATTTCAATGCAGTTCAAAGTAAACCATTTACAAAAAATAACTGCCCGCCCGGAACCACTCCCGGTCCTCCGATTACTTACACTGTCCCACCTTCAACTTATACATCAATAATAAGTGTGGAAGATGCAAATCAGAAAGCACTGGATGATATTGCTCTAAACGGGCAGAACTATGCCAATGCTAACGGTACCTGCAACTCTTATGTTTGTACCATTACGCCATCTTCTCTTGCTGATATCTATTATTCTTCATTCCAGGAGATTTCTGTTGGTCATATTAAAGCAATTTTAAGCCTGCCTCTAACCAATACAAGTGGAGGGGCTGCGCCTAACTGGTCTAATGGGGTTTTTATAGGAACTCTGGGTACTTTATGCATACCGAGCTCCTATAAAAATATTTATGTAACTGCTTCAGGAGGCGGTTCATGGCTTGTATCAATGTCAAATACAGGAATGGTTTTCTTAACTTCTACCGGCGGGGCATCACCATCAGGCGGAACAACATTATATTTCGAATACGATAAAAACTAAAACAAATGATAACAAAACAGCTAACGCAAAAGTGATTAAAAAATGATTTTAAAAAGAACTTTAAAAAATATATTACTGTTATTTTCAGTAATATTCATTCAAACATTTTCTTCTCAAGACAGACCTATGGAAGATTATTCTATTGCAAAAAAAGTAAATGTTTCTAATAATTATAATACAGGACAACCCAATATAAATATTCCACTATATAAGATTGAGTCGGGAAATATTGATGTAACATCTTCATTGAACTACTCTAATGGTTTAATGCTTGGAGAGCCCTCTATAGTTGGCACTAACTGGAATATTAATCTATTTGGTAAAATTATTGTAAAAGAGCCATTTTCACATTTAAGACCTATCACTAATAAGCAAAATAATGGTTTCTACACAACAAATTCAAATACATGTTTTCTTAAAGAGCAAAATACTTCTCTGACAAAAAAACAAATGCTTGATAATCCTAATGTTAATATTAACAATTACTATCCAAATGAATTTTATTTTGAATTTTTAGGGCATAATGGGACTTTTTTATCAGATAACATAGGCAATATTTTAATACAGTCTGAAAATGAAGATTTCAGAATAACCTTTAATGGTCAAAAATGTTATAATATATATTCACCAATAGGATCAACAATTCCAGAAATAATTATGGAAGATACCAAAGGTAATAAATTCTATTTTGGCGGAGATTATAATTCTGTTGATATTAACTATGTTAAAAACAGATATCAATATGATAACATGTCTGATAGTAACGGAGCTACTTATTCCACATCATATACTGCTTATAGGAATATTAACTATGTGAATGCCTTTTATTTAAAAAAAGTACAATTAAATAATGGTAGAATTATCGAGGCTTTTTACAGAAATGGAAACAGGAACATATTAGATCCTTTTACCAATGGAGGATACTATTTTGGTAACGATTATTCTTATACATTTCCCTCAAAAGCTACATTAGCGAGTAATAATTTATTCGTAGGTAAGGATATAATTAATAACTATAATTCCACCAACCATTGGAATACTTCGAATAGTAATGGTAATAGTGACAACAAGACAGACACATATTATAAAATTGCAATCTTAGATTCAATTAAAATTTCCGACTATGGGAGTGTTAACTTTTTATATCAGGACATAAATAATCAGCTCACTAAACCATTCCTTAAAAAAATCCAAATAAAATCTGGCGATAAAACGATTAAAAATATTGATTTCAATTATAATATAAAAGATGGCCGGGTATTTTTGGATAAAACAATGGTTAATCAGGAAGAATATTCTTTTGATTATTATACTTACTTAAATAGTCAAGACAGAATTAACAGTCTGGGGGGCTTGATCCGTAAAATAATATATCCTACCAGAGGTTTTGATTTTTTTAGATATGAACAAAATACTGCTTCAAAAGTTTATGGATATAATGGCAATAATGATTATTACTTAGCGGACATTCAGAATAAGACAATTCCCGGTCAAAGACTAAAGGAAATTACAACATACGATACAAACAGTCCGAATTTTCTTAAAAAGAAATATTCTTATAGCTATGACAATGGAAAGTCTACGGGTATAACACCTGCTGACCGAATAACTCCTATGGGAAGTGCTTCTGATCCTTTAGCTGTATATTATTCAAGTGATGGAGGATATTATGAAACTTTGTACAATGCTGATGTTCGATATAGTAGAGTATCGGAGGAAATAACCAACAAAGAGAAGAATATATTTTACTTTACAGATCTTGTTACAAATCCGGATTCTTTAAATGTAAATAGCTACGCATCTAATAGTTCTGCAAGCTTTTTAGGTCTTAAAGCACAATATATTAATAAAAATATTGAAAGAGGTAAACTATATCAAACCAATAGGTTTAACTCAAATAATGATTTGGTTTTTCAGGAAAATATTAAATATAAAAACTTTTTAAATAATGCTCATCCTAAAAAGGAAATTGCAGATAACTGCTTAGACTGTAAAATAACTGATTATCAATTTTACATTAAAGCTAATCGACTTACAGACATACTTAATCCGCAAACATATGCAGGTTATTATACTGCTCAGCCAGTTATGCCATATCTTCCTTCCAAAATAGTGACAAAGGAACGGACTTCCGATAATTCAACTTTTTTGGAAACCACAAAAACGATTGAATATAATGATAAATATTTATACCGGCATTTGAATCCTATAAGAGTAACGACTAGTAGTTTAGGTAAAAGTAATGTTAAAAATATATTTTATCCAGGTGATCTGTTAAAAGCCTCAAACTGCTACAGTTGGAATTGCAGCTTCACGAATATAGATAAACCAGGCAAGCAGCTGCTCACCTATAAGCAAATGATTGATGATAATATAAATTTTCCATTATTGGTAATTGATAAAAATAGTTATAATAAATATTCTCTTTCGGAAAGTGTTTATAATAAGTTTGGAAATTCTAATAAGTATAGATTAGCATCAAGAAGAGCAAACAAAATTAACTCTTCTTTTGATGAATTTAATTTTGAAGATACTGATGTTTTCGAAACCGAAAAATTTGAAGTTTATGATAATAAAGAAAATTTAATTCAGGCAACTCCAAAATCAGGTATTCCAATAACTACGATCTGGGGTTATCATCAAACCAAGCCTATAGCTATAATTGAAGGTGCTTCTTATTCACAGGTTATGCAGGCTTTTAACCTAGATCCTAATGATCCTAACTCATATTTACAACTGGAGATTGTCAAAAAGTCAGACTTAGATAAAGATGATTCATCTGAAAATATTTTTATTTCTGAACTGAATAATTTTAGAAATAAAGACGAATTAAAAGATTTTAAAGTCACATCATATGTATATGATCCTTTAATAGGTATAAAAACGATTTTTCAATCCTCAGGAATTATAGAAAAATATAAATATGATTCTTTAAACAGGCTAGAAAAAATCCTGGATAAAGATAACAATATAATCAAAGAATTTAAATATAACTATGCTCCATTACCAGTTTCTCTTACATTCTATAATGAGGAACAAAGCAAATCATTTGTAAGAAACAATTGTGGTACAGGCTATGATAGCGGAACATACCTGTATATTGTTCCCGCAGAAGTGTATTCATCTACGATAAATATATCTGATGCAAATCAAAAAGCGTTAGACGATATTAATGCAAATGGTCAGAATATAGCCAATCAAAATTTAGAATGTATTGCTTCTCAATGTCCGTTTAATGTTATGGCACCATTAACAACTTCTGGGCCGGTAATATATAAAACTGGTTTTTATACACATTTCAAAGCAAGTATTAGAAATTATCCTGTTTCTTCGGGTTGGTGGAATAATGGTCACACAGTAGGGACAATAGTTGGAGACTGTAAGCCTGGCAGAATAGTAGAGTTTACTTTTGAAGAACCACCAGGAGGAGCCTTTGGAAATACTCCTGCCAACAGGACATGGCAAATAAGAATCGATACAGCCGGAATTGTATCTGCCAAATTATTATCAGGCTCTGTAGGTAACAACTCTTACAATCCATTGAATTTTACGTTCCAGTTTCCAAATATCTAATAATCATGAAAAAAATAGTAATTCCTATTAGTGTCTTGTTTACTTCAGTGTTTTTTTACGCGCAGAGTACTGGGCCAAGCAGTGGTGAAAACTACATCCAGATCCGGACTTATTTGGAGCCTGTAGCAATATCAAGTCCTAATGCCAAACAGTTCAACACGGTTAATTATTTTGATGGATTGGGCAGGCCCAAGCAGGTGGTGAATGTGAAGGCTTCCCCAACCGGAAAAGATGTAGTGACTCATATAGAATACGACGGATTCGGAAGACAGACAAAAGACTTTTTGCCCGTTCCCCAACAGGGAACGCAGAACGGGAGCATTTATACTTCCCCTCTGGGTAATGCCACGCAGCCTACGGTGTACGGATCTGAAAAGATTTATGCTGAAAAGGTATTGGAGAACTCACCTTTAGACCGTATTGTTCAGCAGAAACAGGTGGGCACTGCGTGGAGCGACAAGCCTGTACAGTTTGGCTATAATGCCAATATACCGGGTGATGCTGTTAAGAAATACGGTACAGTAACCACCTGGGAACAGGAAGCGACGAAAAGCGAGATCAGCCAGAGTATTAACTACGGTAATGGCGAGCTGTATAAAAATACTATTGTGGATGAAGATGGCAATAAGACGATCGAGTTTAAAAATGATGAAGGTCAGATCATATTAGTAAGAAAAGTTTTAAATGATACACAAAATGCGGACACCTATTATGTGTACAATGAATACAACCAGCTGGCTTTTGTGATTCCCCCGTTGGCGGCTCCTGTAGCGGATGTCAATACGGTACTTTCGGATCTTTGCTACCAGTACAAATATGACGGGAGAAATCGTTTGGTTGAAAAGAAAGTACCCGGGAAAGGCTGGGAGTACTTGGTGTATGATAAAGCAGACCGGTTAGTTCTGACACAGGATGCTAATATAAGACCTTTAGGAAACTGGCTGCTGACCAGGTATGATAGGTTATCACGGGTTGTCTATACGGCAATAGCAGGTCTGGGAAATACCTATACAAGAAAGGATATTCAGGACGCTGTTAACTTTCATTCTGTTACCGCAACTTCTCTCACAGAAGAAAGGACAGCCTCTGTTGGTTTTACAAAAAACGGAATGGATATTTATTACGGGAACAATGCTTTTCCTACGGCAATACTTCAGGTATTAAGCGTCAATTATTACGATACGTATCCGGGTTATGGGTTCAATCCCCCTTTCCCTGCTGATGTTCTTGGAGAGACCACGCTGACGGATACTTCCACTGCTGATGGTTTAAGTACCAAAGGGCTTCCCGTAATGAGCCTGGTTAAAAATATTGAAAATGACAACTGGACCAAGAATTATACGTATTATGATAAAAGAGGGAGGTCGATAGGATCATATTCCATCAACCACCTGGGAGGCTATACCAAAACGGAATCCCTGCTGGATTTTGCGGGAGTCCCTAAAAAGATCAATACCTATCACATGCGGAAGACGGGCGAAGTCGGGGTGAGCGTACAGGAACGTTTTGTGTATGACAACCAGAACCGGCTGAAACAGCACTTCCACCAGGTAGACGGCAATCCCGAAGAGCTGCTGACAGAAAATACCTACAACGAACTTTCCCAGCTGAGCAATAAAAAAGTCGGGAACAATCTTCAGAGCATTGATTATGCCTACAATATCCGGGGCTGGCTTACCGATATCAATAAAGCCGAGATGACGGTATCCAATCTGAACGGGAAGCTCTTTGCCTATACGATAAAATATAATCAGAAAGAAGGGATCGCCAATCCTGACCCTGTCTTGTTCGCGGGAAAAAACGTAGCGGCAAAATACAACGGGAATATTGCGGAAGTGGACTGGCGTGCGGTAGAGACTTTGGGCCAGAGCCCCTCCTTAACTCCCAAAAGGTACGGCTATGCCTATGACCCGCTGAACCGTCTGCGCGCAGGCTATTACCAGAACCCGAATAACCCGAACAGCAAGGAAAATACCGAATCCATCGACTATGACCTGAACGGGAACATCACCAACCTGTACAGGACTTCCATTATGGAAGCCGGCAATACGGCAACGGCCATTGACCGCCTGGAATATACTTATGCTTCAGGAAACAAGAGCAATAGATTAACCAACATTGTGGATATCCAGAACAACCCTACAGGTTACGAAGGCGGCGGGCAGGAAATAAAATATGACCTTAACGGGAATATGACCGATATGCCGGACAAGGGAATCAGTAAGATTGCATACAATTACCTAAACCTTCCCGATCAACTGAATTACGCCAAAGGAATTGAAACGGTTACCGTTAACACCAAATACGGATCGGACGGCAGCAAACTGCAGAAACAAAATACCACCAAAGCAGACGGGAGCTCGGGATCTTCCACCCTTATAAAAACAACGGATTACCTCGATGGCTTCCAGTACCTGAAAACGGAAAATATCGGGATCATCGGGATGAGCGCTGAAATGATGTCTAACCTGGAAACCTCCAGGGCTTTGGAAATGCAGGCATTTTCTGTGGAACCTATGGCTACTACAGCGACACTGGCATCGAAGACCCGTGACCTCCAGTTTTTTCCTACAGAAGAAGGGTTTTACGATTACATAAAAGATCAGTATATTTACCAGTACAAGGATCACTTAGGAAACATACGAGTGAGCTTTAGCAGAAGTAGCGCAGGCGCTCTTGAAATCACGGACAGCAATGATTATTATCCATTCGGGATGAACCACCTGAAGACCGGGTTTGCTTTCTTCAGTCCGTCGGCTTATAAGAACTATAAGTACAACGGAAAGGAACTGCAGGAGACGGGGATGTATGATTATGGGGCAAGGATGTATATGAGTGATATTGGGAGGTGGGGCGTTGTAGATCCGCTGGCAGAAACTTCCAGAAGATGGTCGCCATACAACTATGCTTATAATAATCCAATCAGATTTATTGATCCTGATGGAAGAGAGGTAAAAGATTGGTATCAGAAGAATGGAACTATGCAATTGCAATACTTTGAAGGAAGCGGAGAAAGAGAAGGTTATACAAACGTAGGAACTAATCCTACAGTATATTCCCGTAGCAGTTCAGACAGTGCATCTGCAGAACTAAGTGCAGATGGCTCTGCAACATTTGAAGGGAAAGGATATACTGATGGAGATTCTTTCAATGTAGGTCCTTTTACTGTTACTACCGGTAAGCAAGACAGTATTCCTGAAGGATTTGACATTATGAAATGGTTGAGTAATTTAGGTGACAATAAGGAAAATTTCTTTATGTTTACTGGTGGTGCTAATGATCCCAACCCCACAGAAAATAATAAAAAAGTTAAACCTGGAGATACGTTTGAAAGTAATGATATGTTTCAAACCATATTTAGCTTTTATGGCAGAAATACAAAACTTACTGGTGGTATTACAGGTTTTGAAGAAGCTCTTGTCCAATTTGGTCTTGATGTAGAAAGTATTGGAAATCCACTTGAAAATTCATCAGGGTCAGACCCTGTAAAATCAGATACATTTAATGTTTGGACACGACAGGGATATGGTCTTGAACGTAAGAGTGATGGCTCACCCTATGGTTTAAAGTATAGAAATGTGAGAGGTTTTGGTTTATCTAGGCATGCTCATGATTCTATAATGAAAACAAGTCAAGATTCAACTGATTATTGGAACAGAGCATTTAACAGATCAAAAAAATAGGCATATGAGATATATTATTTTATTTAGTTTTTTAGTTTTTTTAGGATGTGAAAAGAAAGAACTTCCTGAAAAAGTATATTATCCAAATGGAAAACTTAATTATACTTCAGAGAAGAAAGGAGATACTGCTAAACTCATTTTCTTTGATAAAAATGAAAAAGCTTCTATGAATCTAATTTTTTATAAGGATCACTTTATAGGTCCAATGTGCTTTAGCAAAAGTCCTAATTTACCGTTCAAAGATTCTATTGTTATTGATAGTTTAAAAGGTCCATATTTTTATGGAACAGAATATATTTTTTTCGGAAAAGTTCCTAAACTTATGGGGTCATATAGATATAAAAGAAATTCAGATTTTAGAAAAGTATTAGAAAGCACACAGCCATTTGGTATTCATAATACCCTTGATATGAATGGAAACATTATTGGAAGAACTGAATATATGATTGTAAATGATACTGTATACAACACAAAAATTGCACCTTAAAATGAATTATCGAGTACATTTTTTATTACTAATATTTTCTCTTTTTCTAATAAAATCCTGCACAAAAAAAAGCGATTTATCTTATCACATTTACGATAAGAATGGGTTTATTAAAGCAGATGGGAAGTTTAAAAGAGATCAGTTTATAGACACAATTTACGTTTATAAGGAAAAAGACGATGATATTTATAATGATCATTTTGATACTTTTATAACAATAGATAGTTCAAAGAATAATTATTTTTATGGCACTGAAATAGTGGAAGAAAAAAATACGCACAAACTTTTTTCTAAAGGAATATATAGGTTTAAAAAATCTTCTGATCCACAAGAATGCTATCAAAATAAATTAAAGACTGGATATTTTGAGTTTCATAATATTGATGGAAGCTTAAATTCAAAAAAGCTCTATCAAATAAAAGGAGACTCTTCCTATATGATAAATTCTATTGGAAGTAATAAATAATAATTTCTCTCCCGCACGAATCCTTCGTGTGGCAAATAAAAGAGATTATTTGGGGAATGTTAGGTTAAGCTACTTTAACAATAGTAACAGCACGGAAGTTCTTGAGGAAACAATTATTATCCGTTAGCGGGAAATCATTCGTAACAATATAAGTACAATGGAAAGGAATTGCAGAAGGAAACTGGCATGTATGATTATGGGGCAAGGATGTATATGAGCGATATTGGGAGATGGGGAGTTGTTGATCCACTCGCGGAAACTTCAAGAAGGTTTAGTCCATACAACTATACTTTAAACAATCCTATAAGGTTTATAGACCCGGATGGGAGATCGGAACAAGATTGGGTTCAAAGAGGAAATCAAATTTTTTATGACTCTGAAATAAATACACAAAAAGAAGCAAAAGATAAATATGGTGAAAATGCTCAACATTTAGCAGAAGGCAGTACTCTTAATGCAAAAGAAAATGGCGAAGTAACATCTCAGCTTACATTTCATGATAATGGAAAATTACAAAAGCAGACGGTTCTCAAAAAGCTACTAAAGAAACATTTGAAACAAAAGGTGGAATGAGCATTATAGGTACAGAAAGTAAGGGTGTAAGTATGTCACTTAGTATAAATGGAGCTTTAGGTGGAAGTTTTGGATTTGATGTTGGCTTATTAAAAGATTCAGGAAACAATTGGGGATTATTTTTTAATAGAAATATAAATTTTGGTTTGGGCTTCGAAGGAGGTGTCGGAATGGGACGAATCTCATCAAGCCATTCTGGCCCATTTTTATTAGAAGATTATTCAGGTGAAGCTGACCTTCTCCCAAAAAACTGGAACAATTAAAAGTAGAGATTTTTCGAGAAATAATTAAATTTAAATAAAGAAAAGTCTAATGAAAAAGAGCAGATTTACAGAGAGTCAGATTATTTTTGCATTGAAACAGTCTGAGACAGGAGTGAAAGTCGAAGAAGTTTGTCGTAAGATGGGTATAAGTGAGGCCACTTTCTACAATTGGAAGAAGAAATTCGGAGGTTTGGGGATTACAGAACTCCGGCGTTTACGTCAATTAGAGGAAGAAAACAGTCAACTCAAGAAGTTGGTAGCCGACCTAAGCCTGGATAAGCAGATTCTCCAGGATG
>NZ_AUMU01000017.1 GCF_000430845.1 Chryseobacterium gregarium DSM 19109
GTTTGACCTTCTCCCAAAAAACCGGATCAGTTAAAAGTAGAGATTTTTCAAGAAATACTTAAATTTAAATAAAGAAAAATCTAATGAAACCTAACGCAATGGTTAGGCGTAGCCAAAAAGAGCAGATTTACAGAGAGTCAGATTATTTTTGCATTGAAGCAGTCTGAAACGGGGGTGAAAGTTGAAGAAGTTTGTCGTAAAATGGGTATAAGTGAGGCAACTTTCTACAATTGGAAGAAGAATCAGACAGGATCTGCAAATTATATCCCTATATAGATGTTTTTATGATTGTTATACATAATGTCAGCCACGATCTGCAAAAATTTTTTCAGGATATCTTAGAAAGTTTTAAAGACCTGCTCTCGGAAGTTCAGGAAGCGATCGATCGCAAAGAGATCAATTATCCTGATGCACAAGTATTTTTAAGCGATCTGTTTTCACTATCATCCTTTTCTTACATCTTTAACAATTTTTTTAGCACTTTGAAAATTCCTTTACATAAAAAGTCCATTTTTGATGATTGTAACAATAAGAACAGAAGAATTCTGAATATTCTTTTTGAAAGCAATTAAGTAATAAAAAGTTAGAATTACATTGATGATATAGTGTCGGATGTAAAGAGAGAATCTATCACCGTTTTTTGACAGGACCATTATTTTCTATAAGAGTTTATCTGGTAGAATAATTTTTTCATCACTTTCTTTTAATTCTTGTGCGTAGGGTATCTAGGGCTTGGAAATATTGAAAAGGAAGCAGTGACTTTGCTTATGCTTGTGACGGAGGAAGTGTTTTTCAAATAATAGTATTTTTACGTTAGATCATTCTGAGTAGTGAAAAAAAAGGATAAAAAAAAGGCGCCAACTGGAAACAGTTGGCGCCATTTGGCATTTTGTGACCTCGACAGGATTCAAACCTGTAACCTTCTGAGCCGTAATCAGATGCGCTATTCAGTTGCGCCACGAGGCCGTTAATAAAGGTTTGCAAATATAACACTTTTTTAGTTTCTTTGAAAGATGAAACCAAGAATTTTATTATTAATTGCATTTTTGACGCTAACTTCTTGTAAAAGAGAACAGAAAATTTCGGCTTCCGGACAGGCGGTGATCTCCAGCCTGGTGCAGTACAGCGAAAAAGACAGCATTTTGCATATCCAGTCGGGAAAGTTTACCTATGATCTTAAAGAAAATCAGCTTCCCCTGAAAAAAATTATTCTTCTGAATGCGAGCATGGCCGGATATATTTCAGCACTGGGAGCGGAAAACAGGGTAGCCGGAGTTTCAAGCCCGGAATATATTTATGATCAGAAAATTCACGATTTACTGAGAGGCGGCAAGATTCAGCCAGTGGGAAATGACCAGAAATATGATGTGGAAAAGATTATTTCACTGAAGCCCGATGCTGTCTTTACCAATTATATCCCAAGCTTTGACAATACCTACCAGCTGTTGAAAAATAACGGGATCCAGGTGATTTTCCTCGATGAATACAGGGAGCAGGAACCGTTGGAAAAAACGGCTTACCTCAAGCTGTTCGGAAAGCTCCTGGGGAAATCTGAAGAGGCTGAAAAAACATACCGGGAAATTGAGGAGCATTACAACGAGCTGAAGAAACTGGCCCTTCAGGCAAAAGAAAAGCCTGAGGTGCTGGCCAACGAAATGTATGGTGATGTCTGGTACCTTCCGGGCGGGAAGACGTCCGTCGCCCGTTTTATTTCCGATGCCAATGCAGAGTATATTCTGAAAAACAATACCGAAGAAAAAGCGGTGACCATGAGTTTTGAGGAAGTATTTGCCAAGTCGGCCGGTGTGCAGTACTGGATCAATGCAGGCAACCATAGCTCAAAAAAGGAAATGCTCAGCAAAAATCCTTTTTACAGCAAGATCAGTGCTTTTAATAAAGGCAAGGTATACAGTATTACAGGTAAGGAAAGAGGGCAGGCCAACGATTTTTTTGAAAGCGGCATCGTGCGGTCAGACCTGGTCCTGAAGGATTATATCAAAATCTTCCATCCCGGACTTCTGCCCGATGAGCCGCTTTCGTACATGAAAGAATTGCAATAACTCAGACTATTTCCTTATTTTTGGCATTCCTTTGTATAAAATTATGTGGAATAAAATTAAAAAAGTCATATTCATCATTTTGGTACTGAACGTCCTGTTTATTGTTTGGGGAAGGTTTTTTAACCCGCCCATCACCATTACCCAGATCGGTGGGCTTTTGGAATACGGAAGGCTTCAGAGGGATTATGTCTCTTACGATGACATGGGGAATAATGTGAAAAAAGCGGTCATTGCGTCAGAAGACCAGAATTTTTTTATTCATGACGGTTTCGATTACAAGGCCATCGAAAGAGCGATGAAGAGCAATAAACAGGGGAAAAAGCTGAGAGGCGGAAGCACGATCTCCCAACAGACCGCTAAAAATATTTTTCTTTGGCAGGGAAGAAGCTGGCTGAGAAAAGGGCTGGAAGCCATGTATACCTTCATTATTGAAAAAGTATGGACTAAAGATATTATTCTTGAAAGGTACCTGAATTCCATTGAAATGGGGCAGGGCGTATTCGGCGTGGAAGCCGCTTCCCAGTATTATTTCGGTAAATCTTCAAAAAGCCTCACCGTATCCGAAGCAGCCTGGATTGCAGCGGTTTTGCCCAATCCCAAGAAATATGATCCTAAAAATCCGTCAGCCTATCTCAGAAAGAAACATAACTGGATCATGAGACAAATGAGGAATGTGGGTTTGAAATAGTATCTTTGCACCGATGAAACTCTTTAACTCCAGCACCAATTTTGAGTCTGTTCTTAAAAAATATTTCTCTTTTAAGAATGAAACCCTCTCTCTGGAGCCGTTCGCGGAACTTCTGGAGAGCGTAAAGAGTGCGGATTTTACCGATGTTCTCAATTTTTTCAGGACCCATCCCCAGATCACGGAAAGCTTTAAACAGTACCTTCATCATATTTTTAGCGGGAAGACCTTTAACCTGTCATTGACCGAGGCCAATATTTTATCTGAAAATGCCTTCGTACCCGAGCTCAAAAAGAGGATCCTTAACAAAGTGCTGCCTCCGATTGTCAATGAAAAGACGATCTGGTACATGATCGACAATGTGAGCTTCCGCCCGAAAAATGATCTGAAATTCTTCCATAACCTTCCTGAAAATGAAATTGATGAGCTCTTTGTGATGCTTGGGATCTCAGATTTTATCATCATGCCGGAGGTAAAAAGGGAGATCCTTTTCTCCATGAATATCCTTTCATGGCGCGTAACGGGATCGGCGATGGAAACCGAAGTGGTAAGGATGGCCCCGGAATACCGTAATTTCGACAATCCGTTTCTGGCTTTGCAGAATGAGCTTGAAGACCTGGCCTCAGAGTTTGAGAAAAACCCTGAACTGCAGCTGCATTCCAAAGACAGCCGGTACAAACAGATCAAAATTTACATTGAACAGTGCCTGGAGTTTGTGAATATTGCCTTTAAGAATTCTTCCAAATACGGGATTTCAGGAAAAATCAACCAGTCGCTCATCAAAATCCGACAGCAGGTTCAGCGGATCTATGAGATCGTTCAGCTGCTGGTGATCGACGATGAAAAGGATATTTTAATCAATTCGAAAAGTTTAGTTTTCAACATTTTAAGATATAAATCCCACAGGAATAACATCTCGGAACTGATCAATGACAGTACGAGGCTGATTTCCCATCTGATTACCAACCACACGGCAGAAACGGGCACGCATTATATAACATCAACCCGGAAAGAATACATGACCATGTTCTACAAAGCCAGCGGCGGAGGGATTATTGTAGGGGCCTTATGCGTGCTGAAAATGCTGTACGGCTATATTCCGGGAAGCGATTTTTCGCATGCGTTTTTATATTCCATGAATTACGCCATGGGCTTTGTGATGATCTACCTGATGAGGTTTACTTTAGCCACGAAGCAGCCGGCTATGACCGCAGCCACCATGACCAAGGTGCTGTCGGAAGAGGGAAATATCAAAAGCGGCAGTACGGAATTTGCCCATCTGGTTTCAAAACTGTTCAGGAGCCAGTTTATTGCTTTTGTCGGGAATGTATTATTGTCCTTTCCGATTGCTCTGATCATTGTGTATGGCCTTGATGTATTCTTCTCACAGAACATGGCTGTGGAAAGGTCTGATAAGTTGTTGAAAGACCTTGACCCTTTCCAGTCCAAAGCAATTCTCCACGCCTGTATCGCCGGTTTTTACCTTTTCATATCCGGGATTATATCGGGAAATATCGGGAACAATTCTGTATTTTATCAGATCCCGGAAAGGATTTCAAAGAACATTTCCATCAGAAGGCTCCTGGGGAAAAACTTTGCGAAAGGAATGTCAGCGTATTATGCTAAAAACTGGCCTGGAATCGTGTCGAATTTCTGGTTCGGGGTTTTTCTGGGGGCTACCGCGCCGATAGGCTTGTTTTTGGGGCTGGACCTTGATATCCGCCACATTACCTTTGCGGCCGGAAACTTTGCGATCGGGCTGTACGGAAAAGATTTCTCCGTGGATTCCTATACGTTCTGGATCTCTTTTGTCACGGTTTTCCTGATCGGGTTCTTTAACTTCCTCGTGAGCTTCAGTTTATCCATGTTCCTGGCATTCAGGTCGAGAAAGCTGAACTTTGGTCAGGTCAGTGAAATTTATAAAGGCATTTTCAGGTATTTTATGAAAAATCCGCTGAGGTTTTTTATTCCGTTAAGTTCCGGCCTGGATAAAAGAGCGGATGATCTGATGAACAGCTCCCTTACTACAAAATCTGAAGATCGTTAAACCGGTCAGCTCCGAACTTATCCTGGAATTTTTTCAGATAAAAACTTTTGCGCATCTGGAAGTCATGTTTCAGCAGAGGAGAGTAGATACTGATGATAATCCGCTTATCTTCGATATTCACACTTTTGATTTCACAGAACAGGCTTTCATCAAGGTATTCTTCCAGGAAATCTTTGATCTCAAAGGCAACCAGCTTATTTTCAAAGCCATAAATCCTTGCGAAAGATTTCACAAGGTCGGATGACTGGTATTCGCGTCTTTTCTTTTTCATGTTCAGATTTCAAAAATGATGCTTTCTTCATTAATCTTTTTCACCACGCTTTCGGTACGTTCCCTGTGGGTATCCGTAATGAAAATCTGTCCGAAGTTTTCCTGGTTCACCAGCTCAATCAGCTGGGAAACCCGCGTATCATCCAGTTTGTCAAAAATATCATCGAGTAAAAGGATCGGGGTCTTGCTGGTGAGTTCTTTGATCAGGCTCATCTGTGCCAGTTTTAACGAAATCAGGAACGATTTCTGCTGGCCCTGGGAACCCGTCTTTTTAATTAATACCGAATCCATTTCAAAAAGGAGGTCGTCTTTGTGGATGCCTTTTGAAGTATACGTCAGCATCCGGTCTTTATCCAGGCTTTCCGTTAAAAGGTCGCGGAACTTCCGGTCAGGTTGGGCGGTATCAAAACCTTCAATGAGATGCGACTCATAAAGGACGGAAACGCTTTCCTTTCCGCCTGAAATGATCTTATAGAAACTCTGGACAATCGGGTTGAGCTTCTCGACAAAATCTTTCCTTTTGAGAAAAATTTTGGTTCCGGAACGGATGATCGGATCATCATAGATGTCTAAGGAATCTTTGTCCCAGACCCTGTTTTTGGCGAAATATTTTAATAAGGCATTTCTCTGCTGAACGGTTTTCTGATACTGGATCAGGTCAAAAAGATATCCTGAATCCGTCTGAGAAATCATGGAATCCAGAAATCTCCTCCGGCTTTCCCCTGAATCTGAAATCAGGTTGGAGTCATACGGGGAAATCATCACGCTCGGTAAATATCCGATGTGGTCGGCCAGCCGGTCGTAGCTTTTATCATTTTTTTTGATGGTCTTTTTCGCTTCTTTCGGCTGCAGTATTTTAATGAGGTCTTCGCTGCCGTCGTTCTGGATTTCAGCATCGATGGTGAAAAAATCTTCATCATTTTTAATGTTGTTAAGATCGGTATTCCCCAGGAAGCTCTTTCCGACGGAAAGATAGTGAAGCGCATCCAGGATATTCGTTTTTCCCACCCCGTTGTTGCCGACGAAGCAATTGATCTGCGGTGAGAACTCGAATCTTTTCTCCGAATGGTTTTTAAAATTGTACAGGGAAAGTTTCTTAATAATCATTCGTCAAAAATACTCCATTATAAGCAAAAATAAAAAGGGAAGTGCAGAACATGTTTCCACCCCGAATGAGAAATAAGCGTCATCCCGCTCATTTTCAGAGAAATAAATAAGAATATAAGTGACGATACCTGACAAATAAAAAGCAATGGAACTGTTGATGCTTAAATAACCGGCCGCAAGGATATTGCTTAGGAAGATCAGAACATAGGCAAGGTATTTCGTATTCTGAACACCGATGATCGCCGGGAATGTTTTTACCGTATCTGCTTTCATATCACGGATATCGAACGGCAGAACCAGAGCCGTAATAAAAAAGAAACTTATTAAAAATATAGGAATGCTGAATTCCGGCAGCGTAAGCCAGCAGTTCATCAGTGCCCAGACCAGCCCTACATAGAAAACTTTCAGCAGCGGGATCTTCCGGATGTAGGTGTCCAGGAAAAAACTGTTATACAGAAGCCCGAGAATCACAATGATGCCCCATTTCACCAGGCGTATTTCATTGTGGTTATGAATGATTAAAAAAGCGCAGACCATGCCGGTAATCACATTGAAAAGTAAAATTCCCGGAAAATGTCTGGTCTTCTGATATTTGGTATAGAGATAGCCGCTGAAATAAGTGATGAAAATAAAGCAGACCGTAGGATACCGGAAGGTATTTTGTTCATTCATGAAAAATACGGCAAAAAGAGTCCCCGTTAAGGATACGTAAAACTGACTGTCAATAACGGATTTTTTCAGTACTTTTAAGGTATTCATTTACCAAAAATAACACATATGAAAAGATTCTCCAAGATTTTTATGCTTTTGCTTCTCCTGCTGAATTGTTCGGGTATTTTTGCCCAGAAATATTATGATGAACAGTGGAAGGAGGTAGCGGAAGGATATAAAAACGGAATGTTTAAGTCGAGCTTTCCCATCATTCTGGAGATTCAGAAAAAAGCCATTCGGGATAAAAACGCATTACAGCTGATCCGTTCTCTGAAAGCAGAATTCGCCATTTATAAAGATACGCAGGACGATCCGAAAAATGATTACGCTTCGGTTTTCTTTTCTAAAATTAAAAATACTGAAAATCAGCTGAAAGGCGATGATCTGCTGTTTTTTAAAATATTGGAAATCGAGTTTTTTGAAGGCTACATGAATGCCAGCCAATGGCAGATTCTGCAGCGTACCAATCTTGCCAAAAGCGATATCACTGAACTGGAATCCTGGACGAAGCTTGATTTTAAAAATTATTACACGGAAAAATTAAGCGAATTAAATAAAGCGGATGCCCAACTGAAACAAATTCAGTTAGAAAAATATAAAGATGTTTTTGCCAAAGAAAAAGATTTTGAATTTTTTCCTACCCTTTATGATTGGAAAACAAAGAAAAATATTGAATTCCTGAAGAATGAGTTTTTGTTTACAAAGAATGAATTGAAGGAAAACCAAAAGACCATATTATCATTATATCAGGACCTGATTACTTTTAATAACAACAACCCGAAACTTTATTTTCAGTTTGAAAAATTAAATTTCCGGAATCAGATTGCTAATGATAAAAAGTATACCGATAAACTGAAAGAGCTCATCAATTCACCGGTAAAAGGAGATTACAAAATCATGATCGCCGTAACCGCAGCCTCTCTTCTGCATAACGAAAAAAACTCCCGGGAAGCCGTGCAGCTGATCGATCAGGTAAAAGCAGAATATCAGGATTCCCAATTCATCAATCATTTGATATCGCTGGAGAATAATATCAGAGCTTCCGGCCTGCAGGTTTTTTATGAAGAAAACAACCTGCCGGATCAGCCGGTTCACCTCGTTGCCAAGCATAGGAATGCAGATCATTTCAGCATTAAAATTTACCGGGTGAATGATTTTAAGAACCAGTTGCCCTATCTGCAATCCCTCGGCTACGATGAATATTATAAAAAAATAAATAAAACGCTATTCCGTACCAATACATTTACCTTACCGGGTCTGAACGATTACCAGGAGCATACAACGTCTCTGGAGATGAAATCTCTTCCCAAAGGAATGTACGTCGGTGAATACATCAACGGATCAGAAGTTTCTAAATTTTTGTTTGTCATTACCTCTTCAAGGGTCATTTTTGATGAAAAAAGAAATTATATACTGGTTTCAAGGGAAAACGGCGCCTCAAAGAACAATACCCTGCTCGAATATTACAGGTTTATGGATTATTCTAAAACCAGCGAAACACCGGTTCTGATAAAAACGGATGGGGCAGGGAAATTTTCAGGGCAATTAAACTGGAATGATTCAAATTATCTGGTCTATGCTCCCGGTTCCAATGATTTTAATATACTCAGAAGAGAATATAATGATTGGGAAAGGGAATGGAAACGGGATCCTCAAATTCAGATTTTCCTCGACAGACAAATTTACAGACCCGGGCAAACCGTTTATTTCAAGGCCATCGCAACATATCCTGACTATGAAAAAAGATCTGATTTTGTCATGAAGGATGATGAACAGGAAATTTCTTTGTATGATGCTAATGATCAGAAAATGACATCACAAAAATTCAAAACCAATGAATTCGGCTCTTACACCGGAAGTTTTGTCCTTCCCAAAGATCGTCTTAACGGAAAGTTTTCCCTTCGGGGCAGAAGTGAGACGAGAAGTAATATGGATGGATCTGTCGCTTTTTCAGTTGAAGAATACAAGCGTCCGAAATTTGAAATTATTTTTGATACGATTAAAAACGAATATAAATACGGGCAGGCCATCGAATTGAAAGGAAAAGTCATGACTTTTTCAGGAATCCCTCTGAGCAATTCAACCATTAATTTTGATATTAAAAGAGAAAACATCCGCTATAGGTATTTCTGGTGGTATCCGTATGATTCGGGCAATGAAAATACGGTTTTGGGAAAGGCCGAAACCAATGAAAAAGGAGAATTTACCATCAAAATCGATCTTAAAAAAGATGAAAATACGGAAGGAATCCAGGTACATAACTATCATGTGAATGCTTCCTTAACCGACGTCAACGGAGAAACCCAGTCTGCCGAAACGGATGTGAAAGTGGCTTCGGTTTCCCATTATCTGAAAGCGAATGATATCAAAGAGGAATTTGCCGAAAATGAGGTCAAACTCAAAGTGGAAGCTTTCAATTATAACGATATTGCCCTGACGAAAAGTTACCAGGTAAAACTGATGAAACTTCAGGAACCTCAACGGGTTTTAAGGGATAATTTCAAAAATGTGATCCAGGACCTGCCGAAACTTTCGAAAGAAGAATTCTTAGCAAAATTCCCGCATGACCGTTATGATAAATTTGATGATAAAAAGAACTGGAAAGTTGAAAGAGTTGTTTCAGAACGCATCGAAAATACCAAAAGCCTTAATCTGGGGAAACTGGAAGCCGGAGAATACCGGCTTGAGCTTTATAACATTGAAGGAAAAGATACGGTAAAAGTACAGCAGGATTTCGGGGTCTGGAGCAAGAAAGGTGTGGGAAAGAGCCAGTTTCCGTTTTTGAAAATTATCGGCCCGGAAGAGCCGGTTTCAAGGGGGGCTCAGGCTTTAGTCTATGTATATTCTAAAATTCCGGATGCTGTGGTCCATATTTATCTGCAGGATGGAACCGGCGATACTAAGTTTGAAAACGGTAAGTTTAACAATGGTTTATTGGTTTATAAACTTCCGGTTTCTCAGGATAAAAGGATTGTGAAATACAATGTTCAGTTTTCAGTTGTTCATTACAATGATGTTCAGAATCAGTTTGTTAATATCAATGTGAAAGACGCAGATGATCCGCTGAAAATTGAACTGACCACCTTCCGTGATAAGCTCGAGCCCAATTCAAAAGAAAAATGGAGCATAAAAATCACCGGGAAAAGCAAAGAAAAAACAGTTGCCGAAGTTCTGGCCAATATGTACGATAAATCCCTGGATAAATTTGCGCCCAACACTTATGCATTCAGCACCCTATATAAGCCTCAGAATATCGTAAGGGATTTTAATATCCGGTCTTATCCAAGCGTTTTATACTGGAACCAGAAAATCAAATACCTGGAAGGTAAAAATGTGTATCAGCCGCAATTTTCATGGTTTGATAAAAATATTTTCTTTGACCTGATGCTGAAATACGGATTGATAAAAGATACGGACGGTGACGGCGTAGACGATGAACACGACGAGTGTCCTACCGTTCCGGGACAGGAGTATTATAAAGGATGCCCTGCCTCATCAAGAAACGTACAATCAAGGATTTCTGAAGAAGTTGTTTTATCAAAGGTATCTGCAAGATTCGAGAGTACGGACGGAGACGGAGTCTTAGATAAAGACGATGCTCGTCAAAAAGCAGAAAAACCTAAAGAAGACCCGGAAAATGTTCAGGCCCGTAAAAACCTTAACGAAACCGCATTTTTCTATCCTCAGTTGAAAACCGATGCCAATGGAAACGTAAATTTTGAATTTACCACACCTGAAGCACTCACAAAATGGAAATTAATGTTTCTGGCTCATACGACAGATGCGAGAAGCGCGGTGTTGGAACAGGATATCATTACCCGGAAGAAATTTTCGGTGACACCGAATTATCCGAGATTTCTAAGAGAAGGGGATGAGCTGAATTTTCAGGCAAAAATTTCCAACCTTGAAGATAAAGCGCTTGCGGGTTCGGCATCTTTACAGATTTTAAATGCGGAAACCAATGAAGATATTTCCGCACTGTTCGGAATCATTTCTGTGCAGAATTTTGAGGTGAATGCGGCTGGAAATGCTGTCATAAGCTGGAATTTAAAGGCTCCTTTCAATAAAGTAAGCTCAGTTATTATTAAAGTGGTGGCCAAAGCAGGCGAATATTCAGACGGCGAACAGATTCCTGTCGGAATATTATCCAACAGAATGCTGCTGACAGATGCGCTTCCGGTTTTTGTAAAAGAAGGACAGACGAAAACGTTTACCCTGGAAAGTTTAAAGAATAATACATCCGCAACAGTAGCGAATTTCAGCAATACCCTGGAACTGAAAACCAATCCGGTCTGGGAAATTATTTTTGCGCTTCCGAATTTAAGCGACAACTTAAATATATCTTCCGATGCCATATTCAACACCTGGTTTGCCGATGTAGTGGGCTCTGAGATATTTAAAGCCAACCCAAGAATGCAGGCTGTATTCAGTGAATATAAAAATGCGGATCAGCTGAAAAGCAATCTTGAAAAAAATCAGGAGCTGAAACAATTGCTTTTGGAGGAAACCCCATGGGTACTGCAGTCCCAGTCTGAAACCGAAACGATGAACAGCCTTTCAAGGCTTTTTGATGTGAGTGCTATGAGAAGTTCAATCAATAAAGACTGGTCACATTTAAAACAATACCAAAACGGCGACGGCGGTTTCCCGTGGCTTCCCGGTTTTGAAAGTTCGTACACCAGTTCTTTATACATTCTGAGAAACTTAGGAAAAATGAATGAGTGGCTGAAAGACGATATTTCTTTGTACCAGACAGATCAGGATGCCATGGTTGCAAGATTGATCGGTTATATTGATTCTGAACTTGAAAAATACTGGAAAGAAAGCGAAGACAGTCCGTGGAGCAATTTTGCACTGGATTACCTGGATACCCGACGGTATTGGGAAAAGCAGTATCCGCTTTCAGGAAAAGGACAATTATTGAAATCGATGATCATCAACCGTTCTGAGAAGTTCAAATTTACAGATCTTACGTTCTACGGATTACACAGATCTGCATTGATTTTTGATCATTACGGCTTGAAAAAACCTTCCGACAGGCTGATCAGCTACATCAAAGAAACTTCCACCTCTTCGGAAACACAGGGCATTTACTGGAAACAGAATTTCAATGACTGGGGCTGGTACAATTCTAAAACCGTGAACCACGCCGGAGCCATAGAAGCTTTAAATAAACTGGATGCTAAAGATGTGAATTTTATTGAAGAAGCCAAAGTCTGGCTGGCCACTCAGAAAGAGGTGAATTCGTGGGGGAATTCAAGAAATACAGCAGAAGTTGTTTACGTTATGATGAATTCCGGGAAATCATGGACAGGAACAGAATCCGATAAAGCAACCGTTATTTGGGGTGGTAAAGAAGTGATTCCGCAGACAAAAACTACGGGATATCTTAAACAAACTATAAAAACTGATGTGTTGGATAAAAACTTAGGAACCGTTACCATAACAAAACCTGGCCCGGGAATTGTTCAGGGAGGATTATTCTGGCAGTATTTTGAAAACCTGGACGAGGTGAAATCTACCGAAACCTATATTGCTATGACAAGAGAATATTACAAAAAAGTAAAAACAACGAATGGCGATCAATTGGTTAAGATTGAGGAAAAAAGCCCGCTGACGGTTGGTGATAAAATAACCGTAAGAATGATTTTAGACAGCGACCGGCCGATGCAGTATGTGCATCTGAAAGATATGAGAGCAGCAGGACTGGAGCCTGTAGATGTGATTTCAGGTTACCAGTGGAAGAATAATCTTGGGTATTATCAGGCAACCAAAGATGCCTCGACGAACTTTTATATTTATTATATGCCGAAAGGAAAATATGTTTTTGAATACGATCTGATCTGCAACGCTTCCGGAAGTTTTTCAAGCGGTTTTGCAACGCTGCAGAATTATTACGCGTCTCAGATGAATGCCAGAACAAAAGGCAATAAAATTGAAATTAAAAAATCAACACCATAAATCAATGAAAAATATTAAGATTTTAATAATACTCATGTGCTTTGGAATTTTCAATACACTCCAGGCCCAGAAATATTATGATGAACAGTGGAAAAAAATAGAAGACGGCGACAAAAAAGGAGCATATAAATCTAATCTTCCCCTTATATTGGATATTCAGAAACGGGCCATGAAAGAAAATAATGCATTGCAGCTAATCCGGTCTTTAAAAGGCGAGTTCAGCATTGTGAACAGGACGGCAGATGATGACCAGAATGCTGCTGCCTCAAAATTTTTCACTAAAATCCAGAATGCCAGGAGACCTTTAAAAGGGGAAGACAAAATCATATTTGACGTTCTGCTCAACGGTTTTTTCCTGGATTATTACAACCAGAACCTGTGGAGGATAAACAGCAGAACCGGTTTGAATTCCCAGGATGTTTCACAAATAGAAACCTGGAGCAAACTGGATTTTAAAAATTACCTGATTAAAAATTTTCAGCAGCTTGATCAGCAGAAAGCTGAAATGAAAAAAACGGCTTTGGTAAAATATAAAGATCTTTTCCTGAATACAAAAGATATTAACTATTTCCCGACTTTAGCAGACTGGTATGCCCTGAAAAAAATTGCTTTCCTGTCCGGCAACGGGCTTTTCACAAAAAATGAGCTTGCAGAAAACAGAAAACAGATTGATGTTATTTTTGATGAGCTGATCGCGCAGAACAACGGAAATCCGAAGCTGTACTTTATGCATCAGAAGCTGGAAGAGAACTGCCGTTTCAGTCAGTGCAAAGATAAACTGCAACAGCTTCAGGCCCTTGTGAAATCAAGTACAGAAGGGGATTACAAGGTTTTAATAATGGATCAGATCATGTCTGAATTCATTGAGAAAAAGCAGGCAAAAGCAGCTTTGTCCATTGCCGCTGAAGCAAAGTCCCAATACCCGAAATCCCCTTTTATTGAAAATATTAAAAATACGGAAGCGCAGATCACCGTGCCTTCTCTTGTTTTTCATTATGAACAGCAGACGCAGCCCAACCTGCCGGTTCATTTTGTCGTGGACCACAAAAATGTTTCAGAATTTTCTTTAACTATTTATGAAGTAAAACAGGATTTTGCCTCTTTTTTTCCCTATGCCCTGAATTCTGATACAGGTTTATATGGGAATATTAAAAAAAGCCTGATAAGAAAAGAAACCTACCGGCTGACAGACTCCAAAGATTATCAGAGCCACTCGACTTCTCTGGAAATAAAACCTCTTCCTTCAGGAATTTATATCGCAGAATATACAGTCTCGGAAGGAAAGAGTGAAAACCGCCAGAATTTCTATTTCCTGATTTCCAATAATAAAATTATTTATCAGAACAAATCCGGTCGTAACACTGATTCTGACCAACTTAAACTGGTAAACAGTGAAAACGGCAAACCGGTTACCGGTGAAAACCTCACCTTTTATGAATCTGTAAATGGCAAAAGCCTGACCCGGACTTCCGGTAAAACAGATGAGAAAGGCGTTTTCAGATTTCCGGCAGGTAAAGAATATTACAGAACCTATCTCGTTCAGCAGGCCAGAACCAATGATTATCAGATCCTGCATGTTTACGGGGAATATAATTACGCTGATGAAAACCTTAATAAACAAACCCGAACCAAAGCTCAGATCTTTACGGACAGAGCCATCTACAGGCCCGGACAAACGGTTTATTTCAAAGTCATTGATACGAAAATTGATAAAGAAATCGAATCTGTAGCATCAGGATTAAAACAGAAGATCATTTTAACGGATGCCAACGGGCAGGAAATCTCCAGCCAAAACTTTACCACCAATGAATTCGGTTCTTACCACGGCAGTTTTATTCTTCCTAAAGGAAAGCTGAACGGAACCTTTTTTCTGAGAACGGATAATGAAACACAGGGATCTAAGGATATTCAGGTTGAAGAATATAAAAGGCCGAAATTCGAAGTGACTCTTGAGCCGGTAAAAGATGAATACAAATACGGGCAAACGATCGAATTAAAAGGGAAGGCAATGATGTTTTCCGGAGTTGCCCTGAGCAATACGACGGTACATTATGAAATTAAAAAACATAACATCCGCTGGCGGTATTTCAGCGGCTATCCTCAGGGTAATGATAATGAGAATTCGGTTCTGGGAGAGGCTGAAACCAATGAAAAAGGAGAGTTTACGATTCGCCTGGCTCTTAAAAAAGACGAAAATATTGAAGGCATTCAGATTGATAATTATGAAATCAATGCTTCGGTAACGGATATCAACGGGGAAAGCCAGTCAGCGCAAACGAACCTGAAAGTGGCCTCCGTTTCACATTACATCAAGGCAGATGAGATCAGAAATACCTTTACCGATGAAAATGTCAAACTGAAGGTCGAGACTAAGAACTATAATGAGCAAAGTCTTAAAAAGCCGTATCAGGTAAAGCTTTCCAGACTTGAGACACCGGACAGGTTTATAAGGAATAATTTTACAGCAGAAGTTCAGGATCTGCCGAAATTCTCAAAAGCAGAATTCATCAGCAGATTCCCGCATGATTTGTTTGATCAGAATGAAGAGGTAAAAAACCGGAAGGCCTCATCTGTTATTTTAGACGGAGTGAAGCGAAGTGAAGCATCTCTTGATCTCGGAAAATTGGAACCGGGGGATTATCAGCTCGAACTCTATAATATTGAAGGAAGAGATACGATAAAAAGTGCTCAGAATTTCAGTGTCTGGGATAAAGGCGCTTTAAAATCCGATCAGAAAACATTCCTGACGGTTGTGGAACCTGAAAATGAGTTTCCAAGAGGCGGAAAAGCAAAAGTGTATGTATATTCTGCAATTCCCGATGCGCTGGTAAATATTTTCATTCAGGACGGTTCGGGGAAAACCACTACGGATGTCCGAAGTTTCAGAAACGGTGTTCTGGAATATACCGTTGATATTCCCACTGATAAGACAGTTTCGTCTTTAAATATTCAGTTCCAGATAGCCGCTTTTAATGATGTTCAGACACAGGGGACAGATTTGAAAATAAAAAATTCTGAACAGCCCTTGAAAATAGAAACGGTTACTTTTAGGGATAAAATCGAGCCTGGTGCAAAAGAAAAATGGTCTGTAAAAATTTCAGGAAACCAGAAAGAGAAGATCAATGTCGAAGTTTTGGCCAGTATGTACGACCTATCTCTGGACCAGTTTGCAGTGAACCGGTTTGCCTGGCAGAATTTATATTCCCGTTATTCGGCCGTTTCTTCATACGATATGAGAAGCAGTCTCTTATCAGAATATTATGAAAAAAGGGCCGAATATTTTACTGGTAATGATGTAGAGGTCCCTGAGTTTAACTGGTTTGACTATTATATGTCTTATAACACGGTACAAAGAGGTCTGAGTGGGAGAGCCCCAGGAGTTGCAATCCGTGAAGCTGCGCTTCCTGCTCCCATGGCTATGGCAAAAATGAAAGTTGAATCTTCAAGAACGGATGATGAAGCAATAGATATTTTAAATTCAGGGAGACAGCTTACTAAGCAGGAAAAGAGTGGATTTACAGATTTGGACGCAGATAAAAATAATAGAGGGAATCTTGAAAAAATCCCCGTCCGTAAGAACCTCAACGAAACCGCTTTTTTCTATCCGGATCTGAAAACAGATTCCGAAGGCAACGTAAGTTTTAAATTTACTTCTCCGGAAGCTCTGACAAAATGGAAACTGATGTTTTTGGCCCATACCCAAGATGCGAGAGCGGCAACCTTGGAAAAAGAAGTGGTGACCCAGAAAGAGTTTTCAGTAACGCCGAACTATCCGAGATTTTTAAGAGAAGGGGATGAGCTGAATCTTCAGTCAAAATTATCAAACTTAACGAACAAAAAACTCAATGGTTCGGCAAGCTTACAAATATTAGATGCTTTCACAAACGAAGATATTTCATCTCAATTCGGTCTGAATTCAAGCGTCCAGAATTTTGATTTAAATGAAAACGGCAATACGGCTTTAACCTGGAAATTAAAAGTTCCAAACAATGTTTCCTCTGTCATTTTAAAAGTGATGGCACAGGCAGGCGCCTATTCTGACGGCGAGCAACAGGCTATTGCCATACTGCCGAACAGAATGCTGGTAACCGATGCCGTTCCGGTTTTCGTCAGGGAAGGCGAAACCAAAACCTTTGTTTTGGAAAACCTTAAGAATACCGGTTCAGCAACGGCTTCAAATGTGTCCAATACGCTGGAGCTGACGACCAATCCGATCTGGGAAATTATGTTTGCCCTTCCGGGCCTGAAGAATGATCAGAACAATTCTGCTGATGTCATCTTTAATAAATGGTTTGCCGATGTGCTGGCTTCTGAAATTTTTAAGGCCAATCCTAAAATGAAAACGGTTTTTGAAGAATATCAGACCAAAGGATTACTGAATTCAAATCTGGAGAAAAACCAGGAATTGAAGCAGCTCTTGCTGGAAGAAACGCCTTGGGTGCTGGAAAGCAGAAATGAAAGCGAGCAGATGCAGAAACTGGCATTGTTGTTTGATGCCAATACCATGAAAAATTCAATCGGTCAGGATTGGGATGATTTCAGGAAACTGCAGAATCCTGATGGCGGGTTCTCTTGGTATCAGGGATATCCGAGCTCGTACAGCACCTCCCTTTACATTCTGAAGAGTTTGGGAAAAATCAATGTATGGCTGAAAGAAAACGTGAAGGATTATCAGAATGTTGAACAGGATGAGCTGGTAGCGAAATTGGTTCAGTATGTAGACCATGAAATCAATACTTATGGTAATATAAAAGAAAACGTCTGGAATAATTCAGTGATCGATTATCTTGATACAAGGAATTATTGGGAGAAAAAATATCCTTTAAAAGGAAAAGGTGCCGCTTTAAAAGCATCAGTACAACAGAAAGCAAAAATGGCGAAGCTCACTGATTTCACCTTCTTCGGATTACACCGAATGGCTTTACTGATGAACAATTATGGGTTAAAAGATGTTTCAGATAGACTAATGGCTTATATGAAGGAAACCTCTGTCGACTCAAAAACCCAAGGCGTTTACTGGAAGCAGAATCTTGACGACTGGGGTTGGTTCAGTTCCAAAGTGGTGAACCAGGCCGGGGCTCTGGAAGCCTTCAATACACTGAAGCCGAACGATCAGAAATTCATTGAAGACATTAAAATCTGGCTGATCACCCAGAAAGAAGTGAATTCCTGGGGAAGTTCGAGAGGAACGGCAGAAGTGATTTTTACGATTTTAAATTCAGGGAAATCCTGGACAGGCGCAGAAAGTGATAAAGCCACCATCATTTGGGGCGGAAAAGAACTGCAGCCGCAGACTCAGGCAACAGGCTATGTGAAATCTTCTGTGAAAACGGATGTCGTGGACAAAAACCTGGCCACTGTTACGGTAACAAAACCTGGCCCCGGAATCGTGCAGGGCGGGTTATTCTGGCAGTATTATGAAGACCTTGATAAAGTTCAGTCTTCTGAAAACTACCTTTCCGTAACGAAAGAGCTGTACCGAAAGATTAAAACAGTCAATGGGGAAGAGTTACAGAAAATCTCTGCCGAAACGCCGCTGAAAGTCGGTGATAAGGTAACCGTAAGAATGATTCTGAATACAGACCGCGCAATGGAATTTATCCATATCAAAGATATGAGAGCAGCGGGATTTGAACCGGTAGATGTCCTTTCGGGCTATCAATGGAAAAATAATTTAGGCTATTACCAGTCCGCCAAGGATGCTTCAACGAATTTCTATATTCAGTATATGCCGAAAGGGAAATATGTATTCGAATATGATGTGATGGCGAATGCCTCCGGAATGTTCTCCAATGGGATCACTACCATCCAGAATTACTATGCGCCTCAGATGAACGCGCATACCAAAGGGATAAATGTCCGGATTGCGGAATAATAAAGATCATCAATATATTTAACTGAAGCTCCCCACAAACGGTGGGGAGCTTTTTTTGAATTGATGCGGGATAATGATCAGAAAAAACTGATATATTTGCCCTTTAAGAATCAGACAAACTATGGAAAACGTATTCGATGCGAAAGCGGCTCAGCATTATATTGACAGAATTAATAAGCTTACCCCGGAAACAGAAGGGCTGTGGGGGAAAATGACTGTTGATCAGATGCTGGCCCACTGTAATGTATCCTACGAAATGGTCTATGAACCCGAAAAACACAAAAAACCGGGAGGTATTGCAAAATTTATCCTGAAAACATTTGTAAAGCCTAAAGTGGTGGGCGAAAAAGCATATACACGGAACGGGCCCACTTCACCCCAGTTCCTTATTTCAGAAAGGAAAGATTTCGCTGATGAAAAGAAACGCCTGATCGGGTTTATCCAGAAAACACAGCAACTGGGCGCTTCGGCCTTCAACGGAAAAGAATCATTCTCATTCGGGAAACTGAAAGCGCAGGAATGGAGCAATATGTTTGCAAAGCATCTGAACCATCATCTGTCACAATTCGGCGTGTGATCACATGAAGAATATACTACGGTTGTTATGGGGATATGTTTCCCATTTTCTTTCGGGCAGCCGAATGATTTCCCTTTGAAAAATGAAGATTTCAGTTCCCTTTTAATGAATAATGAAATTCCTTTTCACGGGATGATTTCGTTTACGGGAGTTTCTGTAGAAGACAAACATTCATATCATATTCAAACAAAACAAGTATGAAACTAGGAGCATTTTCAATCAGTTTAAGTGTAAAAGACCTTCAGAAGTCCAAAGATTTCTATGAAAAATTAGGGTTCAGTGAAATGGGCGGAAACATGGATCAGAATTATGTGATCATGAAAAACGGGGATCATATCATCGGGCTTTTTCAGGCGATGTTCGAAGGGAATATGCTCACGTTCAATCCGGGATGGGACCAGAATGCCCGGAATCTGGAGGCTTTTGATGATGTCCGGGATATTCAGAGACAGCTACAGGAGCATGGCATTGAACTTCAGAAAGAAGCTGATGAAACTACTTCCGGACCGGAACATATTTATCTGAAAGATCCGGATGGAAATATGATTTTAATTGATCAGCACAGATAATCAGCTTGAACAGCTTTTGCATCCAAATCTTTTGATTCAAAAATAAAGATTAATCAAATTCAAAACGAAAACTAAACTTTAGATAAAACTATGGCAACGGTAAATGTATATTTAACATTCAACGGAAACTGCAGGGAAGCTTTCGATTTTTATAAGTCGATTTTCGGAGGTGAATATCCTTACGTGGGAACTTTCGGGGACATGCCTCCGGTGGACGGTAAAGAAATTCCTGAGGAAGACAAAAACAAGATTATGCACATTACGCTTCCGATCTCCAGGGAAACCATGCTGTTGGGAAGTGATACAGGCGGGGAATGGGGTTCCCATCATCATCAGGGAAACAATTTCTCAATCTCGATCAATGCGGACTCCAAAGAAGAAGCAGACCAGCTTTTCAACGGCCTTTCCGGAGGAGGAAAAGTAACCATGCCTATGGAAGATACATTCTGGGGGGCTTATTTCGGAATGTTTACCGATAAATTCGGGATCAACTGGATGGTTAATTATGATGATCCTGCAAAAGTGCAGCAGCATCCGTAATTTTTAATCAGATATATATCATAGCCGGCAGAATATTCTGTCGGTTTTTAGTTTTAATAATCTGAAGAGATTAAAATCTGTTTTAAATGATCTGAATATATATTCTTCTGCTTCGGTAAAAAGATAATTTTGCGTATTATTGATAATCGATATTGAATTTTAATTATTTAATAGATTTTAATAATAAAATTACAGGAAATGAAAAGGATAAGATCGTTGGCTTTAGGCATTTTTATGCTGGGTGCTCCATTTTTAAAAGCTCAGAAAAGTGACTTGGGAGCCTGGTATATGTATTTCGGAAATAATAAAATCAGTAAAAAACTGAATTTCCACAATGAAATCCAGTACCGGAATTTTGATGCAGCAGGAGATCTGGAGCAACTTCTGATCCGTACCGGAATCGGGTATGACCTTACGGAAAACAACAATAATGTTTTGCTGGGCTACGGTTTCATCCTGAGCAGGCCGTATGTAAACGGTGAAAAAACTGAAAATACGGAGCACAGGATTTTCCAGCAGTATATCACGAAGCAAAAGTTCGGGCGGTTCAACATCCAGCACCGCTACCGGCTGGAAGAAAGGTTTCTTGAAGAGGATTTCAGGATGAGGTTCAGGTATTACTTAGGCTTCAATATTCCGATCAGCAGTAAAGAAATGCTGCCGAAAACAATTTATGCATCGGCGTACAATGAAATATTCCTGCATCTTGATAGTCCGGTTTTCGACAGGAACAGGGTGTACGGGGCATTGGGCTATGTGATTAATAAAAATATGAGGATCGAAGTCGGCTATATGAACCAGATCCAGGAAAATAAAAACCGGGGACAGATCCAGATCGGTTTTTATAACAACATCCCGTTTACAAAAAATTAAGAATCAGGGCTAAATTTAAATCCGGTCTATCATCATGCAGTTTAAGTTGTCCTACCACACAGGCTACAATTTCTTCAACATCTTCGTGAAATTGGCAGTGGGCAATAAAATTTTACTAATTTTGGAGAAATTATTTTAAAAATTAAATGAAAAAAAATATTATAGCAGGTTTTGCCGCAATTTTGTTGCTGGCAGCCTGTAAAGATGATAAAAAGATTCTGGATTCCCTGGCAGATTACAATAATTCGATGGAGCAGAAAGGCTACCATTTCGGCGATAAGCTGGCCCTGCCGGAAGAGGTGACCGGTGATGCGGAAAGTATCTCGATCAGCTTCGGGGATAAAGAAACTTCGAACCTGACCGTCGATCCTAAATTTTTCACGTTGGGGGACAATGCCGTAACATTCAACATCAAGACAAAAGGAGGGGAAACGCTTACCCAGGATGCAACGATTAATGTTTTTGCAAAAAATCCTGAAAAGAGTATTGCCTACGAGATCGTGGCGGAATATCCCCATGATCCGAAGAATTTTGTTCAGGGATTCCAGGCGGAAGGAAACACGATTTATGAAAGTGACGGGCAGAACGGTTCCTCACAGATCCTGAAATATACATTGGGGACCACGACCCCTCTGGCTTCGACAAAACAGGGGCAGCAGGATTTTTCTGAGGGAAGTACGATTGTAGGCGATAAAGTCTATCAGCTGACCTGGCAGAGCAAAAAAGGGTATGTTTATGATAAGAATTCCTTGAAATTATTATCTGAATTCGCTTACCCGAATGTCCTGGGAGAAGGCTGGGGGCTTACGTATGACGGTAAAAACCTGATTGCATCAGACGGAAGCAAGCTGCTGTATTTCCTTGATCCTGCGGATCCGTCCAAACTGGTAAAATATATTGCCGTAGCGGGAAGCTCGCAGATCTATGATCAGCTTAATGAGCTTGAATACCACAACGGATTTATCTATGCCAACGTATGGCAGAAACCCGTTATTCTTAAGATCAATCCATCCAACGGAGAAGTAGTGGGAACCTTTGATTTTACGGAGATTGCCAAGCAGAATACCAAAGGAAGCGATGATGTGCTGAACGGAATTGCCTTTAAAGGGGAAAATATGCTGGTTACCGGAAAGAACTGGTCGAAAATTTATGAAGTGGCCGTCAAATAATTTCTGATCCATTACCATTAACTTGAAAAAAAGTCTGATCACAGGCTGTGCTGCTGTTTTGCTGCTGCTCTCCTGTAACAATGATAAAAAAATGCCTGATGCACTGGCGGATTATACCCATTCGATGGACGATAAGAGGTTCCATTTCGGTGACAAACTCATGCTTCCGAAAGAGGTGACTGACCGTGCAGAAAGTATATCCATCAGTTTTGGAGACCGGGAAACTTCAGATTTGACGATTGATCCGAAGTTTTTTGAATTCGGGGATAATGAAGTTACCTTCAACATCAAAACGAAAGGGGGCGAAACGTTGAATCAGGATGTCAACATTAGGATCTTTACAAAGAATCCCGAACAGAACATCGCGTACGTAATTGTTGCAGAATATCCTCGTGACCCCAGAAATTTCGTAGAAGGCTTTCTTCTTGAAGGGAACACCGTGTATGAAAGTACCGGGATGAAAGGGGAATCCCGACTTGAAACATATGCTCTGGGAAGTACCACTCCGGCCTTATCTGAAAAACAGGCTCCTGAAATTTTTTCAGAGGGCTGTACCATCGTCGGGGATAAAATGTATCAGCTGACCTATCAGAATAAAACCGGGTTTGTTTACGATAAAAATACTTTTAAGAAGATTTCAGAATTTCCTCTGCCTGATGAATTTGCCGAAGGCTGGGGACTAACGTACGACGGAAAATACCTTATCGCAGATACCGGTTCAAACGACCTGTATTTTTCAGATGCCGGTAACCCTTCAAAAGTCATGAAAAAGCTACCGGTCGGCGGAAATAAGGATGTTTATGACCAGATCAATGAACTGGAATACTACAACGGATTTATTTATGCCAATGTCTGGCATCAGCCCTTTATTGTAAAGATCAATCCGGCAAACGGGGAGGTCACCGGGAGGTTTGATTTTACAGAAATCACGGAGGAAAATACCCGGAATAACAGCGAACACGTTTTAAACGGAATTGCTTTTAAGGGGGACCATATGCTGGTGACAGGGAAAAACTGGCCGAAGATATATGAAGTGGCCATTAAATAGTTAAAATTGAATAACAATACAATAAATTAAGTAAATTGGCAGCGTTGCTTAGGGAACGCTTCTTTAGTAAAACAAGTTGAGAAGACTACATTTAATATTCATATTGCTTTTCTGTTCATTATCTGCGCAGAAAGTACTTCCGTTAGACACACTGAAGCTGAAGGAAGCCAAAGATATGCTGGCCGATGATTACGGAAATCTGTATATCTATAAAAACAAGGACTTCAGTCTGACCAAGTACGATTCGCTGGGAAAGCAGCTGGGGCAGATGATGCTTACGGTTCCTTATAAAATACAGTCCGTACAAAATCCGTTAACCGTCGCGCTGTTTTCTGAAAACGCCCAGGAAATGAAATTTATAGACCAGAATATGAATGAAATCCAGCGGGTGGATTTCAGGAATAAATTCGGCTTTATCAAAATGGCCTATGCTGAAGACCTGCAGCAGCTTTGGCTGCTGGATGACAGTACCAAACGCCTGATCCAGTATAATTTCAGGAATGAAACCATTATTAATTCCTATCCTTTCGATGCAAGCTTTGATGAGCTGTCTGACCTTTTGGTGTATGAAAACAGGGTGTATATCCTGACGAAAAAACAGATCCGGGTCTATACGTTTAAGTTTGAAAAGATTTTTGAAGCCGATCTTGAGAACGGAAAGCGTTTCAGGAGAGAAAATGAAGCGGTATTGGTCATCACAGACCATTCGGTTGTCAAGTACGTTCCCGAAAAAGAACTGGTAACGGTTTTTACCCATCCCGAGGCGCGGATTGTGGATAAAAATACGCTTTCTTATTTTGAAATCAAAGCCAACAAACTTTATCTTTACAGCCTGGAAAAGAACGAAGAAAGGATGCAGGATGCCGGCCTTCAGACGGAGCCTGACCCTAAGCAGAAAGATACGGTACAGGATGCAGAACGGTCAGAGGAAAAGTCTGCGGAACCCGACAGCCCGGAAGGGAAACTGGAGAAGAAAACAGACGATATCGAAAGTAAAAACCCGGCAGAAAGCTCACTGCAGAAACTGATTGAGGATTCTTCGGAAGTACAGTCTGCCGGCGTTTAATTTATTCATCAACATTATAATAGTAAGGGAAACATATGCATATTGCAGTTACAGGAAACATTGGCGCAGGCAAAACGACATTGACGACCATGCTTTCGAAACATTACGGCTGGGATGCCCAGTTTGAAGACGTGGACCACAATCCTTACCTGGAAGATTTCTATGCCGATATGAGCAAATGGAGCTTTGCCCTGCAGATCTACTTTTTGGGAAGCCGGTTCCGCCAGGTGAAGGAAATCAGGGAAAGCGGGAAAAATATTATCCAGGACCGTACCATCTATGAAGATGCTCACATCTTTGCGGAAAACCTGAATGATATGAAACTTCTTTCAGACAGGGATTTCAATAATTATGTAGCAGTTTTCAGCCTGATGAAATCATTCGTATCCGCGCCTGATCTTTTGATTTATCTTAAGTCTGATGTGCCTAACCTAGTGAAGAAGATTTACAAAAGGGGAAGGGAGTATGAAGCCTCCATCAGCATCGAATACCTCTCCAAGCTGAACCAGAAATATGAAAAATGGATTTCCGATTATACGGAAGGCAAATTGCTGATTATTGAAGTGGATGACCTGGATTTTGTGGAAAAACCGGAAGACTTCGGATTTATTCTGGAAAAAATAGAAGGGGAACTGAATGGCCTGTTTTAGGAAATAAACGCAATCTTATTGATTTAACCTGATTTCTCCTTAACTTTACGGTAAACAGAACAAGTTTAATTTTTAAAGGCAACTGAATACATATGGTAGTGAAAGTTTTACATAATGGCAGCTGTTCAAAATCCAATGCGGTTTTGGAATATCTTGACGAAAACGGAGTTCCGTTCGAGATGATTAATTTTATGGAAGAGCCGCTGAGTGTGTTGGAAATTAAAACGCTTTTAAAAAAAATGAACCAGAACGTTTTCCATATCATCAGAAAGTCAGAAAGACTGTATAGGGAAAAATTCGCCGATAAAAACCTTTCTGAAGAAGAATGGATCAAAGTATTATCCGAAAACCCTTCATTGATCCAAAGGCCTATTCTGATCAAAGGTTCTGTGGCCATGTTGGGGAGGCCTGTTGAAAACGTAAAGTTTTTTATTGAGAAATAAATGAGAGTAAAATAAAATAAAAAAGTCAGCAGCAACGCTGACTTTTTTGTGTTCTATAATAAAATAACGCCTTCTATTTTGGCGACTTCTTTATAAATAGCAATGACCTGATCGGCATCTAAAACAAATGCATTGATATTGCACGCCGTATATTTTCCGTTTTTGCTTTCGCGGTTTCCCAGTGTGAATTTAATGCCGTCGAAAACCTTATAGATTTCGGTCAGTTTTGCCTCGTCAGTCGGAATAATAAACTTAAATAAATAATCTTCCGGAAAATCATGATGATCTTCCAGTTTCTCCTTCAAAGACTTATAAAAATCCTCAGGATTCGCATGCGGGTTCCCTTGTAATATGTCCATCTACAAATTTTAAATATAAATATACTGAAGATTTTTTTATTTTCCAAGCGGCCCTAAAAGCGACTTCGAGTTTTCAACTTCGTAATTTTCAATAATATTGAACATGCCGTTCACCAACTGTTCGGAAGCCAGCTGTGTTAAACCTCCGGCATTTACTGTTGTTTTGTTTCCGCCTAATAAGCTCCCTAGAAGATTACCTCCTGCCAGAGCCGTATTGATGCTCTTAACAATCCCGTACTGATTCAGCTGCTCGTCAACCTTCGGCGCAATGGCCGCAATCAGTTGCTGGGATGTTTTTTCTTTCAGAATCTGGGTGGCTGTGCCTTTCTCTCCCTGGATGATGCGGGTTACATCCTGTGCATTCAGGCTGTTTACGGCACTGACTAAAATCGGTTTTGAAATATTTACGGTATATACCGCTGCATCTGCAATATAGGCCCTCTCTTTAGCGACCAGTGAAGGGGCTACTTTTTCCAGCATGGCATTGATTTCTCTCAGCTGCTTGGGAAGCGCCTTGTCCACCATGTTGTTCTGAAGAAACGACTCCCTGTTGCTGTAGACACTGACCCCTTTATCAATTCCGTTTAAAAGGAATCTTTTAATAATGGACAGGCCTACATCCGTTGTTGCCAAAGTGCTGCAGGATTGCAGGGTGGTATGGATAACAGTCCCTGTTCCTAATATAAGGGCAGCAGCAATAATATATTTTTTCATTGATATTGATTAAATTGTATGTACCTTCAAATAACGAACCAAAGATTATAATAATCATTCTTTTAACGCATTTTTAAATAAGTGTTAATTTCATTATATCCAAAGTTAATATTTAAAATATTTTAATTCATTTTATGATAAGTAACGGGAAGCGTTATTTAATTTGATTTAAGATGCAATTTTGGGTATTCATTTTAAATTATATCTGAAATTGGAGTTATTGTTGATAATTCGTTAAAAATCAAAACGTATGCTGATTGTTTGTTCAAATTGATTGGGTTAAAAATCAGGCAAAATTATTAAGTGAAATTAACATTATTGAAGATATTTTTATAATTTTGGCTAATGTCTTTTTATGAGAAAAGGTTATTATGAGGTGAAACTGTAAAATAATAATCTCCTCTCTATTTTGATTGTACGAATAAAATTAAACTATATGAAACAAAGTGATTTAAAGTATTCATGTCTCATTGCTGTTCTCTACTTCGGTATGAACGTCAATGCGCAGACTGCACCACGCGATACGGTTGCCAAAGAGCAGAAGATTGAGGAGGTAGTGATGATCGGGTATGGTAGCCGTAAGAAAGTGGATAATACTACATCAATTAGTTCCATTGGTGCTGAGGAAGTAACGAGAACTAAAGTTCTTAATGCGTCTCAAGCTATTCAGGGAAAAGCTGCTGGGGTACAAATAACAGCGTCGGATTTACCAGGATCTACGCCTACTGTTATGATTAGAGGACTTGGAACTGTTTTAGGTGGAAGAACTCCATTATATGTTGTAGATGGAATGTTCATGGAGAATATTAATAATATCAATTCCAATGACATTCTTTCGTATGATATTTTAAAAGACGCTGCTGCATTAGCTATTTATGGTAACAGAGCAGCGAATGGTGTGATTATAATCACTACAAAATCTGGTAGAGGAAAGATTAATGTAGAATATGATGGATTTGTCGGTGTGCGAACTCCTTTGAAAAAAGTGAAAATGGCAAATGCTAGCGAGTTTATAAACTATAATAATACTGCTAATAATTATCTAATTCCTCCTGGAAGATCATTTTCTACAAATCAACCATATAATACCAATTGGTTTAAAGAAATTACAAGAACGGGTATTTATAATCAACATAACGTTGCTATTTCTGGTTCATCAGAAGCTGCCAAATACTTCTTTAGTTTAAGTAACTATGATGAACAATCTATATTAAAAGGAACTGATTATAATAGAACTACTGTTAGAACAAATAATGAGTTTAAGATTTCTAAAAAAATAACATTATCTCAAAATCTAAGTGTTGCATTCACTAATACTACACCGAAACCTCTTAGTGCTTTTACCAATGCTTATAAACAATCTCCGCTAGTTCCAGTTTATTATCCATCAGGCCAATATGGTCAACCAATTTACGATGCTAATGGAAACATCAGTTATTCAGGAGGACGATTTAATAATGTAGGAAATCCTGTTAGTCAATTAGACTTTAACAATGAAAAAAATAGGAGCATGCTAATGCAGGGAGGTCTGAAGTTAGATGTGGAAATTGTGAAAGGGTTAAAATTTACTTCTCAATTTTCAGGTGAATATTCAAACTACAAAGCATATAATTTCTCTGATGATTTAGGGATTTGGCTTGCTGCAGATCCAACGAGGATTCCTTCTTTGTTTGATGGAAATGCAAAGAATACTTTGACTAATACTAAACAAGATTATTACAATTGGTCTCTAACAAATTATTTGAATTATAACAGGACATTTGGTGATCATAACATTGATGTAACGTTAGGAACAGAATCTTTTGTTAAGAATGGAATTGAAGAATTGATCGTAAAAAGAAAAGACTTAGGAACTGTTGCTAATTATTGGGATCTTTCAGGAACTGAATACATCAACAGTATTTTGTCTTTTAATTCTGTAAAATACAATAAGAATACGACAAATTCTTATTTTGCAAGAGCACAATATAAATTCATGAACCGATACCTTGTAAGTGCAACTGTTAGAAGAGATGGTTCTTCTCAGTTTGCAGAAGGTAACAAATGGGGAACTTTTCCATCATTTGGTGCTGGATGGATAGTTTCCGAAGAGTCATTTATGGAGGAAGGTTTCTTTAACCTACTTAAGTTAAGAGGAGGTTGGGGAAGATTAGGGAATCAGAATGTACCATTAAATTATCTCCCTTTGGCTTCTGGTAGTTCTTATAATTATGCATTTGGGTCTAACCCTGTAAGTAATGGAGTTACTATTAATAAGGGGCTTGATCCTAACTTGGGATGGGAGATTACTGAAGAGTCATCTTTAGGCTTGGATTTTGGTATTCTTAATAATAGATTAACGGGTACGTTTGATTTATATAACAGAAAAACAACGAATCTTATTCTTGATGTTTCAAACTATTTGACATCAGGTCAAAGTGATAAATTCAATTCACATGTAGGTTCTGTATCTAATAAAGGAGTTGAGGCATCACTAAACTGGTCAGATAAAGTAGGGGAAGATTTTACTTATTCAATAGGAGCTAATTATTCATATAATAAGAATGAGTTAACCCGTGTAAATGATGCTAATATTTCACCAATAAATGGTGGTAATTTAGGAAATGGTCAATCAACTAAATTATTTAATACCACAACAGTTGGGCATGCATTGGGGAGTTTTTACCTTTGGGAGTTTGATGGCTATGATGCTAACGGTAATATGAAATATAAAGATAATGATGGTGATGGTATTACAGGATCAGCTGATGCAGCTGATAGAAAATATTTTGATTCTTATATACCGAAATCCACTTTAGGATTAAATATTTCAATGGCATACAAAAATTGGGATTTCAACCTTAGTGGTTATGGTGCTTTTGGATTTAGTGTTTATAATGGTAAGAAAGCACAACGAACTTCTGGAGAAAATGTTGAAGCTTCTATAGCTAATGATTTCTGGACAACTTCAAATACTAATGCAGGTAATCCAAAACCATATACAACTATTCCTATTGCCTCTACATTTTTCTTAGAAAAAGGGGATTATTTTAGAATTAATAATATTTCCGTTGGATATACTATTAAAAATATAGTGGATTATGTGAAATCAGTAAGATTGTATGTTAGTGCGATTAATCCTTTTATTTTTACGAAATATTCAGGATATAATTCTGAGCTAAATGCTGATGGAAATCCTTATAACCTTACGGGTGTTGAGTTGGATTCTTATCCCTCACTTAGAACTTTTGTATTTGGTTTAAATGTTAATTTTTAAGAAAATGAAAAAGAAATATATAATAATATCCGCTCTTCTTCTAACAGGTGTTTTTAGTCAAAGCTGTAGTGATGACTTTATAGATGTATCTCCCACTGAGCAGGTAAGTGTAGAGGATTTATCACTTTATAATAATAATTCAGGAGCAACTGGTTTTGTGAATGCTATCTATGCTAAGTTTTTAGATTGGGATATGAGTACATTTGCTTGGATTGGTGTCACTTCCATAACTTCTGACGATGCAGATAAAGGTAGTACAGCCGGAGATGCAGGAACAGATAAGGATATTTTAGATGCCCTAACTTTTACGCCATCTACGCCTTCTTTTGAAAGTTTGTTTTCTTCAAACTACCAAGGAATCAACAGATGTAATCAAGCTCTTAAATATCTTCCTCAGCTAAATAATGCAGATGAAAGTTTAAGATCCAGATTAACGGGAGAAGCTAAATTTCTTCGTGCTTTTATGTATTTTACTTTAGTAAAATCGTTTGGAGGGGTCCCATTAATAGATCATGTTCCTACTTCAAGTCCCGAAGATGTGGAAATGCAATTAACGAGAAAAACTAAGGAAGAAATTTATGCTTTTATTGAAAAAGATTTAATAGAAGCAGCAGCTGCATTACCAGATAGAACAACTTACGGAGGTAGTGACGCTGGTCGTGCATCTAGAGGTGCTGCCCATGCATTACTTGCTAAAGTTTATCTTTATCAGAAAAAATACCAATTAGCAGTTGATCAGTGTAATCTTGTTACTGGTTATTCTCTTACGCCTAACTTCATTGATATATATAAACTTTCTGGTGAGAACAATGCGGAATCTATTTTTGAGATACAAGGTTCTGGTATTGAAACAGGTAAGGGAATTAAGCAATATACACAGGTTCAGGGAGCTAGAGGCACAGGTGGTTGGGGTTGGGGCTTTAACACACCGACTCAAAACTTGTACGATGCTTATACTGCAGAAGGTGATACCGAAAGAAGAGATGCAACTATTATCCGTAAAGGTATGACATTATATGACGGTAGAGTTGTTGGGGCAGATGCAGATAATGAATACTATAGTTATAAAGCATACTCATCTGCATATACCACACAAGAGTTTACAGATACTAATATTCGTTATCTTAGATATGCGGAAATATTATTGATTAAAGCAGAAGCTTTGAATGAACTTGGTCAGACCTCCACAGCAATTCCATTATTGAATCAAGTTAGACAAAGAGCAAATATAAGTAATACTACTGCCTCTTCACAATCAGAAGTTAGAACGGCAATTTGGAAAGAGAGAAGATTAGAATTGGCATTTGAACATGATAGATGGTTTGATTTGGTGAGAACAGGCCAAGCTCAGTCTGCTATGGCTGCTAATGGAAAGACATTTATAGTTGGAAGGCATGAAGTTTTTCCTTTGCCTCAAACATTTATTACTGAAGCTAAAGGTCGTTCAGCTCAAAATCCCGGCTACTAAAAATTTTTATATAACTTGAGAGGAGAATGAAAGTTCTCCTCTTCTTTTAGTATTAAAAAAAGATTTCATGAAAAGGATTATACTGTCAATTGCCGCCATCTCGTTTCTTGCCGGTTCATGTAAAAACGCTCGTATTCTCAAACCCGGTTCTTCCGGAACGTCAGCAGTTCAAAGCAGCATCACTGACAATCAGCTGATGGATAAAGTGCAGAAAGATGCACTGAAATATTTCTGGGACTATGCAGAGCCCAATTCTTTGCTGGGAAGAGAACGCTATCACGAAGATAATATCTATCCGGATAATGATAAACACGTGGTTACCACGGGCGGTTCAGGATTCGGTCTGGCAACGATTTTAGTCGGGGTGGAGCGAGGGTTTGTTCCGAGGAAAGAAGCGGTGAAACGATTGACTGTCATGATGGATTTCCTGGCAAAAGCAGATCGCCACAAAGGCGCTTGGTCCCACTGGATCAACGGCGAAACCGGGAAAACGGTTCCTTTCGGCAAAAAAGATAACGGCGGGGATCTGGTAGAAACCGCATTCCTGACATCGGGCATCCTGATGGTCCGGGAATATTTTAAAAACGGAAATGCCGAAGAGAAGGCGTTAGCCCAAAAATGTGATGAACTCTGGAAAGGGGTTCAGTGGAACTGGTACACCAAGGGCGGAGAAAAAGTGCTGTACTGGCACTGGTCGCCGGATTACCAGTGGGAAATGAATTTCCCGTTGCAGGGGTACAACGAATGCCTGATTACCTATATCCTGGCAGCATCGTCACCCACCTATTCCATTGATGCCGAAACGTATTATAAAGGCTGGGCCAGAAACGGGACCTTCCTTTCTGATAAAGAAAAATACGGGCTTCCCATGTACGTAAAACACAATGGCGCAGAAGAATACGGCGGGCCGTTATTCTGGGCTCATTATTCTTATATCGGTTTAGATCCGACCAATTTATCCGATAAACTGATAAAAAATTACTTTGACTTAAATAAAAATCAGGTGTTGATCGACTACCGGTACTGCATCGAAAATCCAAAACAATGGAAAGGATACGGGCCGGATTACTGGGGATTAACGGCAGGCTATTCAAGAAATCAGGACGGAAGTGCTGGCTACGATGCCCACTTTCCACAAAATGATCATGGGATAATTACTCCGACTGCCGCATTGAGCAGCTTTCCCTATACACCGAAAGAATCCATGGATTTTTTAAGATTTATCTACACGCAGAAACCTGAGTTTATCGGTTCCGCAGGGCCTTATGATGCGACTTCCATCCATTATAATAACTGGACGACTCCAAGATATCTGGCCATCGACCAGGGAACCATTGCCCCGATGATTGAAAATTACCGCACCGGATTTTTGTGGAAACTGTTCATGAATGCACCTGAAATTCAACAGGGACTGAAGAAATTAGATTTTCATTCCAAAAGGTATGGATGGTAGAAATATGATAAATTTTTTCAGGAATGTAACATTTCAAAGCATAATATTTTATACATTTTGTTGCTTAGCGGTGTTGATTTTGGATTATTTTTTTCCGGGTGGATCTCATACTCCAGGTTTTGGGATTCTTATTATTCCTTTAACCATGATCATAGCCTTAATTTTTTCTTTATTATGTTTAGTTAAATTTTTAAAAGGTAATAAAAATTATATATTGCCATTTATCATCCATCTTTTCGTATTTACAGCGATTTTTGGATTATTTATAACATCAATATAAGTCTCATTATAGAATTAACTTACATTTATCTCAAAATATTAAAAATGAATTTGAAATTAAATAAACTGCTTCTCTTACTGTTCCCATTTTCTCTAAGCGTAAACGCTCAGGAAATAAACGCGGAACTTAATAAAGAAGTCAGAAGTCAGGAAAAAATATCATATATTCTGGACTATCCCCAACCAGCCAAAGGAAATGTCCCTTTGATCGTATTCCTGCACGGGTCAGGAGAACGGGGCAATAATCTGGAAATCGTAAAGACACACAGCCCGTTTACCTATAAAAAACTGATCAAAGAACCGGTCGCGATTTTAGCACCGCAGTGCCCGGAAAATACCTGGTGGGATACCGTAACGGTGTATCATCTCATTAAAGAAATCCAGGCAAAATATAAAATAGACCCTTCCCGGATTTACCTTACCGGGCTCTCCATGGGAGGCTGGGGGACCCTGAAGCTGGCTATGGAACATCCTGAAATGTTTGCCGCCGTCGTTTCGGTGTGCGCTCCTACAGACCGGGTGATGTATGCCAACATCGACCAGTATAAAAACCTGCCGATGAAAATATTTCACGGCGGAATGGATGATGTCGTTTTACCCGAAAATGCTTTGAATTTTTATCAGGCCCTTCATCCGGTAAACCCAACGGCAGAATTAACCATTTTCCCGAACGATAATCATAATTCCTGGGATTCAACCTATTCGAATCCTGCATTGTATGAATGGATGCTGAGTAAAAAATTGAATAAATGAATTTAATTTTTATTGCATTAGATAAACCAGATGATGATATTCTTCTTAATGAAGAATTATTTAACGAAAAATATATTTTTGCAAGCGAAGAACTCTCTTTTGAAAGCAAATTTATTAATGATGAAAATTTTTCTAATTTTTTAAATTTTGTTTTTCAAACTGAAGTGAAAATTAATAAAGTCAAAGAATCGGAGAATAGAAAACTGATTGATTTCTCTCGTTATAAAGGAACCCATCTTCATCCAGATGATTTTGAAAAAAAATATTTAGAATGGTTAAATATTTCCAAAAATGATAATACAATGACTGAGTACGGAAGTTTTATTTGTGTTTTAGGATATTTGGAAATCAATAAAAAGAAAGACGAGCTATACTTAATTATAGAATAGCTTAAAAATTGATAAAATATAATTTAAGAAGATAGATATATGAAAAAGTTAATTGTAATCGCCACTCTGGCGCTGGCTCCGATGTTTTCGGCACAGGAAATGGTCACCAAGCCTGTTCAGTCTTACCAGACTGCCAAGTATCAGTCAAAGAAAAAAGCTTTTGTTGAAAACCTTTTGTCTAAAATGACACTGGATGAAAAAATAGGACAGCTCAATTTGCCAAGTTCAGGTGATTTTACGACAGGGCTGGCAAAAAGCTCAGACATCGGTAAAAAAGTGGAGCAGGGATTAGTCGGTGGACTGTTCAATATAAAAGGGGCAGAAAAAATCAAAGCCGTTCAGAAAGTAGCCGTTGAAAACAGCCGACTGAAAATTCCCTTGATTTTCGGGATGGATGTGATTCACGGTTATGAAACCACTTTCCCGATTCCGTTGGGATTGGCCGCTTCATGGGATATGAACCTGGTGCAGCAGTCGGCCAGAGTAGCGGCCAGAGAAGCGGCGGCAGACGGAATCAACTGGACGTTCTCTCCGATGGTGGATATTTCCCGTGAACCGAGATGGGGGAGGGTTTCCGAAGGCTCCGGGGAAGACCCGTATTTAGGCAGCGAGATTGCCAGGAATATGGTATACGGCTACCAGGGGAAAGACCTTGCCAACGGGACCAATATCTTAGCCTGTGTTAAACATTTTGCTTTATACGGAGCCGGGGAAGCGGGAAGGGATTACAATACCGTAGACATGAGCCACGTAAGAATGTTCAATGAATATTTCCCGCCTTACAAGGCCGCTGTTGATGCAGGGGTTGCCTCGGTAATGGCTTCTTTCAATGAAGTGGACGGTGTTCCCGCTACCGGAAACAGATGGCTTCAGACGGAAGTACTGAGGAACCAGTGGAAATTCAAAGGCTTCGTCGTGACCGATTATACCGGGATCAATGAAATGGTGGACCACGGAATGGGAGACCTTCAGCAGGTTTCTGCATTGGCGCTGAAAGCCGGGGTTGACATGGACATGGTGGGTGAAGGCTTTTTAACCACCTTAAAAAAATCTTTGGCTGAAGGAAAAGTTACCCAGGCTGAAATTGATATGGCAGCCAGAAGGGTTCTGGAATCAAAATACGACTTGGGCTTATTCGATAATCCATACAAACATGGTGATGCCAAATTAGCGGCAAAAGAAGTCTACAGCATGGAAAATCGCAATATCGCAAGAAATGCTGCTGCCCAGTCGATGGTACTGATGAAAAACGACAACCAGGTACTGCCGTTGAAAAAGTCAGGAACTGTGGCCGTAATCGGTCCGTTGGTGAATAACTCGATGAACATGGCCGGAACCTGGAGTGTGGCCACAAAACATGCCATTTCTGTTAATCTGATGCAGGGACTTGAAGCAAACTATGGCAAAGAAGTGAAATTCCTGTCTGCAAAAGGAGCCAACATCGATTACGATGCCAAACTGGAAGATATTTACGCGGCACACGGCAAGAAAACCGACAGGGACAACCGTTCCAAAGAAGCTTTATTAAAAGAAGCGGTAGATATTGCCAACAAAGCAGACGTTATTGTTCTGGCCATCGGGGAATCTGCGGAAATGAGCGGTGAATCTTCATCAAGAACTGAAATTACCATTCCCCAGTCTCAGGTAGATTTACTGAACGAATTGAAAAAGACCGGAAAACCGATCGCCATGGTATTGTTTACGGGCCGTCCGTTAGCCTTAACCAATGTGAAAGATACGCCTGATGCCATCCTGAATGCATGGTTCCCGGGATCAGAAGCGGGAAGCGCTATTGCAGATGTCCTTTTCGGAAAAGTAAACCCTTCGGGAAAACTTCCGATGACATTCCCGAGAAGCTTAGGGCAGGTGCCGATCTATTACAATGCAAAGAATACAGGCCGTCCGCTGGATCAGAACTTGACCGATAAATGCGAATACCAGAGATTCCGTTCCAATTATATGGATGAGTGCAATACGCCGCTGTATCCTTTTGGTTACGGATTGAGCTATACAAAATTCAATTATTCGGATATCACGGTTTCCAATGCCAATCCGAAAGGAAACCAGACCGTTCAGGCATCCGTAACCGTTACGAACTCCGGAAATTACGACGGGGCGGAAGTGGTGCAGCTGTACATCCGGGATTTGGTGGGAACCATCACGAGACCTGTCAAAGAGCTGAAAGGCTTCCAGAAAGTAATGCTGAAAAAAGGGGAATCTAAAAAAGTAACTTTTGATATTACCCCCGAAAACCTGAAATTCTATAATGGCGACCTTAAATATGACTGGGAACCGGGAGAATTTGATATTATGATCGGAACCAGTTCCGAAGAGGTGAAACATTCAAAAATCAACTGGACCAAATAATCCATACAGGCCACTCAGACAGGAGTGGCTTTTTTATTGGCTTCAGTTTTTATGATATGGAATCATGACATTATTTCCTGTTTATGCCTTATCTTCTTTCATCAGTCTGTATGGGTCATGTATCCATGGGCTGAAGAAAGTGAGGTGAGTTGAATATCTTAATGAAAAGGCCGTTGTATGGAAGCCCTCCGTAAAAAAGCATTTTTCTCTCTCAACCAAAATCCGTATTTTTGTGCATCTAAAAGTAAAAGAAGAATGAATTCCTACAAAAATCCATTGGAAGAGCGCTACTCCAGCGAAGAAATGTTATTTAATTTCTCACATAATAACAAATTCCGTACTTGGAGACAGCTTTGGATTGCTCTTGCTGAAATCGAAAAAGACCTCGGGCTTGACATCACAGATGAGCAGATCGCTGAGTTAAAAGCCAACGCAGAAAACATCGATTACGATAAAGCAGCGGAGTATGAGAAAAAATTCCGTCATGATGTAATGGCTCATGTTCATACCTATGGTGATGTGGCGCCTTCAGCAAAAGGAATTATCCATCTGGGAGCTACTTCGGCATTTGTAGGAGACAACACCGACTTAATTCAGATCCGTGACGGGCTTTTGATCTTAAAGAAAAAGCTGGTGAATGTGATGAAAAATCTTTCTGATTTTGCCATCCAGTATAAAGATCTGCCGACTTTAGGTTTTACGCATTTTCAGCCGGCTCAGTTAACAACTGTCGGAAAAAGAGCAACGCTTTGGTTACAAAGTCTGGTTCTTGATATTGAAGAACTTGATTTCTTCCTGGAAACACTGCGTTTCAGAGGCGTAAAAGGAACTACGGGAACCGCTGCAAGTTTCCTGGAGCTTTTCAACGGTGATTATTCCAAAGTGAAACACCTGGATAAAGAGCTTTCAAAAAGATTCGGTTTCGAAAAGGTTTTCGGCGTTTCCGGACAGACATACGACCGTAAAATTGATGCGAAAGTAGTGGCTTTACTAGGAAATATCGCACAGTCTGCACACAAATTCACCAACGATTTACGGTTACTCCAGAATCTTAAAGAAGTTGAAGAACCGTTCGAGAAAAACCAGATCGGTTCATCGGCCATGGCCTACAAGCGTAACCCGATGAGAAGCGAAAGAATCGGGGCACTGGCAAAATACGTAATGTCTTTAACAACAAGTTCTGCCATGGTAGCCTCAACCCAGTGGTTTGAAAGAACACTGGATGATTCGGCAAACAAGAGACTCACCATTCCGCAGGCGTTTTTGGCGGTGGATGCGATCCTGTTAATCTGGAACAACATCATGAACGGAATCGTAGTATACCCGAACAGGATCAACAAACATATTATGGAGGAGCTTCCTTTCATGGCGACGGAATACATCATCATGGAAGAAGTGAAAGCCGGCGGTGACCGTCAGGAAATCCACGAAGTGATCCGGGTTCATTCCATGGAAGCTTCCAAGAAAGTAAAAGAAGAAGGGAAAGAAAATGACCTGATCGAAAGGATCTTGAACGATCATTCCTTAAAACTGGACAAATCAAAATTAAAAGAAGTTTTGGATCCTAAGAACTTTATCGGTTTTGCACCGATCCAGACGGAAGAATTCATTGCTAATGAAGTTCAGCCGATTCTGGACCAGAATAAAGACCTGATAGGATTGGAAGCTGATCTTAAAGTATAAATCAATATGCAGTCTTCCCGGCTGCATTTTTATTTTGTCGGAACCTGAAAGCCAGATATAAAAGATCCCTATTCGAGTTAACGTCATGAGTATTCAGCAATACATTTAAATAATTTCACTGTGTATGAAAAAAGTACTTTTAACAGGTTTATTGATTCCAATGATTTCTTTTGCCCAGAAGAAAGAAGTTTTAAAGTATTTCATATCAAAAGATTCTTTGGTCGGGGTGAAAAATCAGGAGGGTAAAATCATCGTTCCGGCTCAGTTCAGAATTTTTTCGAATATTGAAAACGGTGAATTGGCAGATGGGGAAACCATTTATTTTGACGGTGTTAAAAAAGATGAAATAAAAGAAAAAAATGCATGGGGATATGTGTACGACAAAAAAGGAAATTTCCTGTACAGGCCGTTCTTTTATGACAATGGAGCCGATTATTTCTCAGAAGGGGTAAGAAGGTTTGTCAAAAACGGGAAGGTCGGTTTTGCAGACCGGAACGGTAAAACCATTATTAAAGCCGAACATGATTTTGCATCACCTTTTAATTACGGATATGCGGCATTCTGTGACGGTTGCGACTGGGAAAAAACCGAGGATGAGCATAAATCTATTGTGGGCGGAATCTGGGGAGTAATGAATTTCAAAGGGGAAATCGTTCGGCCTATTGCAAACTCTGAAAATGCAGTAGAGGTTGAAGGTAAATATTTTCCGTATCCGTTCAGTTACAGTGAAAAAGAGAAGGCGGTTCTTGAGTTCTTTAATAAACAGAATAAGAAGCTTTCAGAGATCTATTATGTCAACCACTATACAAAATTAAGGGATAATGAAAAGAACCTCTACTTTGAAATTGTAGAGAGGCCTAAGGAGAACTTTCCGTTTTATCAGGTTAATACCTATGATTACAGAAAAATGGAAGTCGGAATATCCAGTTTTAAATTTCTGGTTTCGGAGAATGGGCATGAGGTTTTTGCGCTGGAATATGATAATGAAAAGGTTCCCTTTGAAAAATGGCTGAAAAATGAAATGAAGGAAGCTGAAAATTTTCAGAAAGAACATCCGGATAATCCGAATAAATTAAGTAAATAAGTCTAATAATACTAAATATCTGACATCTAATGTCTCAAAACAAAAGAATTTTCGTAGAAAAAAGAGGAGTTTTCGATGTGGAAAGTCCAAAAATTTTTGATGAAGTACAGGCGGTAGCTCCGGACGTAAAAGGAGTGAAAGTGTACAATATATATGATATCTTCGGATTGAATGACGGAGAATTTGAAAAGGTGGTCAACAGCACTTTTGTAGATCCGGTTACGGATATTTTACATACCGAGAATCCTGCAGCTTCCGTTCAGTTTGCCATGGAGTTTTTACCGGGGCAGTATGACCAGCGTGCCGATTCTGCGCAGCAATGTATTGCATTACTCACAGAGAATGAAAAATCCAAAGTGAGAAGCGGAAAACTGATTCAGTTTGAAGGAGTTTCCGAAGCTGATTTGGTGAAAGTAAAAGACTTGGTAATCAATAAGGTAGAATCACAGGAGAAAGATTTATCAGTACTCAGTATCCCTGCAGAGGAAAAGCCGTCAGAAGTTCTGGTGCATGAAGGATTCATTAATTTTGATGATGCCCAGCTTGAAAGTTTCTACGGCAACCATGGTTTTGCCTTGGGACTGGATGATTTAAAATTTATTCAGGAATATTTCAAGACTGAAAAAAGAAATCCTACGGAAACCGAACTGAAGGTACTGGATACCTATTGGAGCGACCACTGCCGCCACACCACTTTTGAAACGGAATTGTCAAATATTGAATTTGAAGGACCGTTTAAACATACCCTTGAAACGATTTTCAATGACTATATTGAAAAAAGGAAATTATTAGGCCGCGAGCTGAAGCCCATTTCTTTAATGGACCTCGCAACGGTTTGTGCAAGATACTTCCATAAAACAGGCAATCTGGAAAACCTGGTGGTTTCAGACGAAATCAATGCCTGTACCATCCAGATCGAAGCGGAATACGACGGTAAAAAAGAACCGTGGTATCTGTTATTCAAGAATGAAACCCACAATCACCCGACGGAAATTGAACCTTTCGGGGGAGCTTCTACCTGTTTAGGCGGTGCCATCAGAGATCCGTTGTCCGGACGTTCTTACGTTTTCCAGGCGATGAGACTGACAGGGGCTGCTGATGTTCTGGAACCGGTTGACAAAACATTACCGGGAAAATTACCGCAGAAAACCATCACAAAACAGGCGGCCAACGGATATTCTTCGTATGGTAACCAGATCGGCCTGGCCACCACCATGGTTTCTGAAATCTACGATGAAGGCTACAAAGCCAAAAGAATGGAAGTAGGCTTTGTAACCGGGGCAGTTCCTGTGGACTGGGTGCGACGTGAAAAGCCGGAAGCCGGAGATTCTATCATCATTCTGGGCGGCGCAACAGGCCGTGACGGTGTTGGCGGTGCCAGCGGAAGTTCAAAAGAACAGGATGAAACGTCGATCCATACCATGAGTTCCGAAGTTCAGAAAGGGAATGCCGTGGAAGAGCGCAAGATCCAGCGTCTATTCAGGAATCCTGAAGTGACGAAACTGATTAAAAAATCAAATGACTTCGGTGCCGGAGGGGTTTCCGTAGCCATCGGTGAAATCGCCGATTCTCTTGAGGTTAATTTAGATGTTCTGCCTTTAAAATATGAAGGGCTGAACGGGACCGAGCTTGCCATTTCCGAATCTCAGGAAAGAATGGCAGTTGTGGTGGAACCGAAAGATAAGGAACCGTTCATCAGATTCTGTGAAGCTGAAAATATTGTGGCTGTTGAGGTGGCAAAAGTAACGGATTCCGGAAGAATGCAGATGTTCTGGAAAGGAAATAAAATTGTAGACCTTTCAAGGGAGTTTTTAGATACCAACGGCTGTTCAAAAAGCCAGGAAGTAAAGATCACCCATCTTAACGAAGTGAAAACGGAACACCAGCCTTTCACAAAAGAAGCGCTACTGGAAATCCTGAAAGATAAAAATGTAGCTTCCCAGAAAGGACTGCTTGAAATGTTTGATTCGTCCATCGGGGCAACAACCGTTGCAATGCCTTTAGGTGGGAAATACCAGCAGACTTTAATGGAAGGGAGCGTTCAGACCTTACCAATCTTAGGAGCGAAAGATATCGAAACGGTTTCTTTGGCAAGCTGGGGATTTGATGCCGGAATTTCAAAACAGAATTCATTGCTGGGCGCATCTTACGCGGTCGTTGAAAGTGTGGCGAAAATCGTTGCGATGGGTTGCGATTACAGGAATATCAGATTAAGCTTCCAGGAATATTTTGAAAAATTAGGCCAGAATCCTGAGAAATGGGGCAAGCCCTTAGCCTCGCTTTTAGGAGCCTATGATGCGCAGATCAATCTTGGCCTGGCTGCCATCGGAGGAAAAGATTCCATGAGCGGAACCTATCAGGACCTGAATGTGCCGCCGACATTGATTTCTTTCGCCTGTGCAAACGGTGAAAAGAAAAATATCATTTCTCCTGAATTTAAGAATGAAGGCAGTAAAATCTATTTCTTTAACCATACGGCCCAGGAAAACGGGCTTCCAAATTATAATGCTTTAAAAGAAGTTTTTGAGCTGGTTTTTGAAAACATCAAATCTGGAAAAATCATTTCCGTAAAAACGGTTAAAGAAGGCGGTGTTGCCGTAGCTTTGGCAAAGATGGCCTTCGGGAACAGACTGGGTGCTGAAATTACAGTTGATGAAAACGTTTTACTGACTAAAAATATCGGCAGCCTAATCATTGAATCCAAAGAAGACTTGAGCACGGTTAACCTTCAGCTCATCGGTGAAGTTAAAGATTCCGGAGTGTTGAATATCAACGGTGTTGAATCTCAGATCTCCGATCTTGAATCTGCTTATACCGGGACTTTTGAAAATCTTTTCCCGACCGTTGAAAAAGAAAAACTAACGGTTGAACTGGATGAAAAATTAAACTCAGTCAACCCGAGAAATATCATCATCAAAAAACATGGAATTGCCCAGCCGAAAGTATTTGCACCGGTTTTCCCTGGAACCAACTGTGAATATGATACCCTGAATGCCTTTGCAAAAGAAGGAGCCGTGGTGAGCAGCTTGCCGCTAATCAATATCAACCACCAGTTACTTGATGAAAGTATTGATGCGTGGGTGGAAGAAATCAGAACTTCGCAGATTTTAGCTTTCTCCGGAGGTTTCTCAGCGGGTGATGAACCGGACGGTTCTGCAAAATTCATTGTGAATGTTCTTAAAAACGAGAAGATGAAAAATGCTGTTCACGAATTGCTGGAGAGGGACGGAATGATCATCGGGATCTGTAACGGTTTCCAGGCTTTGGTAAAATCAGGCTTGCTGCCTTACGGAAAAATCAAGGATCTGGATGAAAATTCTCCTACATTGGCTCACAACGCCATCAGGAGGCATATTTCCCAGATGGTTAACGTAAAGGTGCTGAATGATGAAAGTCCGTGGCTGAAAGGAATGAAAGGACAGGCGTTCACCATTCCGATTTCTCACGGGGAAGGCCGTTTCATGGCTTCGGAAGCAGAGATTCAGAAACTGTATGAAAACGGGCAGATTGCCACACAATACCTGGATCTGGAAGGGAATATTGCCCACGGCATGCCATTCAATCCGAACAACTCCTTATTCGGGATCGAAGGAATTACCAGTACTTGCGGTAAGATCTTCGGAAGGATGGGGCATCCGGAACGTTTTGCAGAAGGACTGATGAAAAATATCCCGACCGCAAATTACCACAACATATTTAAAAATGGAGTCGAATACTTCAAATAAAAATAACAAGAAAATGGCTGTCATTAATGGCAGCCATTTTTCTGATCTGGCCGGTTTCTATGAAGAGATCTCCGGAGTGCTGATGAAAGATGCGGACTGGAAGGTAGGAACGTTAGATGGTTTCGATGATATCCTGTACGGCGGTTTCGGAGTGTTTGAAAACAATGAAGACATTGAAATCATCTGGAAAGATTCAGACAGATCGAAAAAGGATTTAGGCTTTGAACTGACCAAAGAATTTTATGAGCATAAAATCAGGCAGGGGAAAACTTTCAATCCTGATCTAGCGCAGCAGAAACTTGACGAATTGCTTGCCGGAACCGGACAGACCCTATTTGAAATTTTAATTGAAATCATAGAATCGCATAACAATATCACATTGATTTTAGACTGATTATTTAAAACGCATAAAATGTAAATTAAAAAATGAAATACGGATTATTCTTCGGGGACAGTATCACTTATGGCGAATATGACGGAGTATTCGGAGGCTGGGTGGATATTCTGAAACGGTATGCCTTACAGAAATTCAATGAAGGAAGTGATGAGCTGATTCTTTTTAACCTGGGAATCGGAGGGGAAACCACGGAGGCCCTTTTAAAACGGTTGCCTCATGAAATGAGTGCCAGGAATGCAGCGGACGGGAACATCATTTTTCTGGGTTACGGTACCAATGATCTTGCTGTAAAAGACGGTGTCCAAATGGTAAACCGCGAACAGTTTAAAAACAATATGATCAACGCCGTTCAGCATGCAAAACAATACGCTGAAGAGATCTGCCTCGTGAGCATCCTTCCGTTTTCCAATAAAGTTGACGGTATAACGGCAGCTTCCGGAAAGCTGAGGACCAATACAGAAGTCCTGACGTACAACCAGATTCTGAAAGACATAGCAGATGAACATGCTGTACAGTACATTGATTTTCATACGGCATTCTTACCGGATAAAGAAATTTTATTATCGGGAGACGGTGTGCATCCCAATGAAAAAGGATATGGCCTGATGGCCGAAACTGCAATTCCCATTATTGAAAAATATATATAATGACTTATTTATTTTCTTACGGAACTTTGCAGAAAGAGCGGGTTCAGATTGAGACTTTCGGAAGGATTTTAGAAGGAAATCAGGATATTTTAACAGGCTATAGACTTGAAATGCTGGAAATCAAGGATCTTGAAGTCTTAAAGAAAAGCAGCCAGAAATTTCATCCTGTTCTGATATTGTCAGGTAATCCTGAAGATGAAATAACAGGCATTTTATTTGAGGTTACCGATGAAGAAATCCTTCAGGCAGATGAATACGAAGTAGACGATTACCAAAGGATTGAAACTGGTTTTGAATCCGGCAGATCAGGATTTGTTTATGTTGGAAAATAATTATTTATTATAATTAAAGATAAAGCCTGTTAAAAAAGATTAACAGGCTCTGATATTTCTTTATTTATTGAACGTTTATCCATAAATCACCACCTAATGTAAATGCATCCGCATGGAAATTATAGTTTATGCCATTCAGACTGCCGGAGCCACCAATATTGGCGGGAATACCTGAGCAGCTTTGATAAAAACCTACAGATCCGCCGAGTGTTGGAACAATTTGTCCGGGATTGGTGGGATCTTCAAGTTCAAATTTTATATAGGTCCATCTTTGGGCATTTGATACAATGGGCGGAAGGCCAATCATATTAGGAGACCAGGTATCAATAGGATAGGGGTGCCCTGCTGCTGAAGTGGAGTTGTTAAAAGTAGAATAGCTTGCCAGTTCGTTAGGAGGTAAATACACCAAATCCAATGCCTGTGCACCACCGCTGCAAGTAGAAGGGACAATGGTGAAAATAGTAAAATATAAATCGAGTTTATGATTGGTTATATCATTATAGATATGAAGATTTCCGGAACCGTTTTGTGCAAATACAGAAGTCCCCAGGCTAAGACCGAGGATAATGGTTAATATTTTTTTCATCGTATTAGTTTTTAGAATTTTGATTGATTTTTTCAAGTTTTTCATTGTAAACCTTTACAGCCCAGGTAAGGATTTTATCACGATCTCCTTCTGTGGTTTTTGCAATTTCTTTATCCGTAGTGCCTGTAGATTTTATTAATTCTAAAGCTGATGGAATAAGGATATCTTTTCTTCTGTCACTGAGTTCTAAAGATTGTTGGGTTCTCAACTCTTCCGGAGTGGCACGGTTTTCAGGTTTTGAAAGGCTTTTTATTGATCTTTCAAAGTTTAAAACCTGTTCACTCTTTGTAGTCTGGTAAGGATCAATTACTGAAGTTTCGGTACTGCACGAAATAAATGCTGACAGCAGTACTGCATAAAGAAATTTGTTTTTCATGATATTATTATGATTTAGTTAAAAACAAATATATTAAAATTTATCTTAATAAAGTGAAAAAATGAATAACATATATAGTATCCATTTGTAAAAATGTATTAAAATGAAATTTAAATTGATGTATTGATAATTAATTTGAAGAAATATATTTTGGATATATGATAATTGCCACAATAACAGCAAGGATAGCTGCCAAAACAACCGCTCCTGCAGAAATATCCTTAATAAATCCAACTCTTGTATCAAATTCAGGCTGGATTATATCACAGATCTTTTCAATTGCCGTATTAAGAATTTCCGCAACCAGGACGCCGAAAGAAACCACCAGAATACAAACGGCATCGGCAGATGAAAGTTTCAGGTAAAAAATCAGAAAAAGATTAATCAGGAAAGCCGAAACTTCAATCTGAAAATTCCGTTCACTTTTCATCATCAGGAAAATACCCCGGAAAGCATTAAGGAAACTTTTATGGATAGGCGGTTTGCGCATTGCTTAATTTTTACAAAGATAACAAGTATTTTAAGGGTAATTATTTTATAAGGTTATCTTTGGATAATATAATACCGTCATGATGAAAAAAACAGGGATTTTTTTAGCCGCTTTGCTATCGGTTTTAGGGTTTTCCCAGGATTACAAAACCAGGATTGCCAAAACTACCTGTGAATGCTTTACCCAAGCCAAGGCAGGGAATCCTGATGCAAAGACTCTGGAGATAAAACTGGGGCTCTGCATTATACAGGGAGCCCAGCCGTACGCTGAGGAACTTAAAAAAGATTATAATCTGGATATACTCCGGGATGATTCTTCGGAAACAGGAAAACTCGTGGCCACCTGGCTCATGAAAGAATGTCCGGATACTTTTATTGAGGTTTTCAAACTCGGTGAGAATGATAAAAACAAAGAAAGCCGGCATTCAGAATTGCTCATCAGCGGTACGGTTATAAAAATAGAGAAAAATAATTTTGTGGTTTTTCACATGGCTGGGGATAATAGAATCCTGAATAAGCTGTATTGGGTGTTTCCGGTAGAATCCAATCTGGACCTGCCGAAGGAATACAGCGCCCTTTTACATAAAAAAGTAAATGTAAGCTATTATCCGGGTGAGATTTTTGATGCCGGAATTAATGACTACAGGAAAGTAAACATAATCTCAGTGCTGAAAACAGATTAATGATCTTTGTGAAAAACTCCTTTGATTATTTCTTCTTAATCTATTTTCTATTTATTATATTTGTAAAAACTTATTTTTAAATCTATGAAATTTATTATTTCAAGTGGTGAACTGCAGAAAGCTTTGCAAACTGTAAGTGGCGTAATATCAAGTTCTCAGTCGAGACCGATTTTAGAAAACTATCTTTTTGAGTTAGACGGCAATAATGTTACCATTACAGCATCTGATGGCGAAACGACTCTGGTAACCTCTCTTGATGTAAAGTCTGACGACAGCGGCAAATTTGCTGTCCCTGCCAAGATTTTTCAGGATTTCATCAAGACGTACGGAGAACAGCCGCTTACACTGGCGGTAAGAGACAATGCAGAGGGAACGGGAAGCCAGCTTGAGATCTTAGATGAAAAAGATAATTTTGCCGTGGCCCTGGATAATGCAGATGATTATCCGGAACTTCCGGAATTTGATGCGGCCCAGAGTGTAACCATGTCGGCAGGCGTTTTGTCTGATGCATTGGCCAATACGCTTTTTGCTACCAGCAACGATTCGCTCCGTCCGGTAATGACAGGGGTACTGTTCCAATTCGGGGAAAATGAAACCAATTTTGTTTCTACCGATTCCCACAGGCTGGTCGTGTACAAAAGAACGGATCTGATGAATGCCGAGCCGATGGAATTCATTATGCCTAAAAAGCCTCTGAATATTTTCAAAAATATTCTGGCGAGTTCAAATGAAGACGTAACCATCGATTTCAATGAAAACATGGCCAAGTTTACTTTCGGAAAGCATATCTGGATCTGCAGGCTGATTGACGGGAAATACCCGAACTATACAGCGGTAATTCCTAAAGAAAACCCGAATGTACTGACCATTAACAGGAATCTTTTGTTAGGTGCTATCAAAAGGGCATCGATCATGTCTAATAAATCCACCAATCAGGTACGTTTTAAACTGTCTGCCAATATTCTCCACCTTCATGCAGAAGATACGGAATATGCAAACAAAGCAGATATGCAGATCCCTTGCGACTATAACGGTGAAGATATCAATATCGGGTTCAGCTCCAAGTTTTTAACGGAAATGTTAACCATTCTGGGATCAGACGATATCACGATGAAAATGTCCCAGCCGAACAGGCCGGGAATTATCGAACCTCTTGACGGTCTTGAAGAAAACGAAAACATCTTAATGCTCTCAATGCCGGTGATCGGTTTGTAGTACAGTAAGAAAGAAATATAAAATAAAGAAGAGGTTTTGAGATTCAAAGCCTCTTTCTTTTTGTAACAGGTTAGCTTAAATATAATAATCCTGCAGGCCATCAATGAAAGCTGTATTTTCAGTCTTTGGTAAACCGATTGATATCTGAGGACTTAAAGAATGTATCCATCAGCAAATCTGACGATGCAAACATCAAAACTATTTGTTTTATAACCCTTAAAATTTCTCTGTTTCTCAAAAAAACACGACATTTGTAACTCGAAAAATTCAAATAAAATTTTCAAAATATATTCAATGAAGATATCAAACAACTGGCTTAAGGACTTTATCAAAACAGAAATCAAAACGGAAAGAATCGGTGAGTTTCTTACAGATATAGGTCTTGAAGTTGAAGGGATAGAAAAATTTGAAAGTATACAAGGCAGTCTGGAAGGAATTGTGGTTGGAAAGGTTCTGACCTGCGAAAAACACCCGAATGCAGACAAACTGAAAAAAACGACGGTCGATGTAGGAAACGGAAAAGTACTGCACATCGTATGCGGAGCTCCTAATGTGGAAGCCGGACAAACAGTACCTGTCGCTGTTGTAGGAACGAAGATTTATGATAAAACCGGGAATTTTTTCGAAATCAAAGAGGCAAAGATCAGAGGCGAAGTATCTCAGGGAATGATCTGCGCAGAAGATGAGCTGGGACTAAGCAATGACCACGGCGGGATCATGGTTCTTGATGAAGAAAAATTTGAAACCGGGAAAAAGTTTGCTGATTATTTTGAATTGACCAGCGATGAGGTTTTCGAAATCGGTCTGACACCGAACAGGACAGATGCTATGTCGCATTATGGGGTGGCCCGGGATCTGAACGCTTTCCTTTCTACCAACCAGCAGAAAGCCGAATTTGAAAAAGTATCCTCTGTTGCCTTAAGCAGCGAAGGGACCCATGATTTTACGCTGCAGGTTGAAGATGCTGAATTGTGTCCGAGATACATCGGAGCTGTTATTGAAGGGGTAAAAGTTACCGATTCGCCGGATTGGCTGAAAGCCAGGCTGAGAGCCATTGGGTTAAGCCCTATCAATAACATTGTAGATATCACCAATTATATCCTTCACGGCTACGGACAGCCGCTTCATGCTTTTGATGCAGATAAGATAGCAGACAGGAAAGTGAAAGTGGGAACGGTAGTGGAAGGAACGAAATTCACTACGCTGGATGGCGTGGAAAGGACTCTGAACGGTTCCGAGATCATCATCAAAGACGGAAAAGATAATCCGATGTGTATTGCCGGCGTGTTCGGGGGTGCAGATTCCGGGGTTTCCGGTGAAACAAAAACCCTGTTTCTGGAAAGCGCCTATTTCAATCCGGTGGCCATTAGAAAAGCGGCTAAGTTCCATGGCTTGAATACGGATGCTTCTTTCAGGTTTGAAAGAGGCGTTGATCCGAACATCACCAGAACAGCCATTACGCACGCCATCAAGCTGATCCAGGATCTGGCGGAAGGAAAGCTGTCAGGAGATCTGCTGGAAGAATATCCGAAAAAAATAGAAGACAGCTATGTGATCATCAGGTTCTCGAAGATCGAACAGATTTTAGGGACGAAGATCCACAGGGAAAAAGTAAAGGAAATCCTTAAAGCGCTGGATATCCAGGTGCTGAATGAGATCCAGAACGGACTGGAAATCTCCGTTCCGGCTTACAGGGCTGATGTTACGCGGGAAATTGATGTTATTGAAGAGATTCTGAGGATTTACGGCTATAATAAAATTGACGCTCCGCAGAAAATATCCTTTACTCCGGTTAAATTAAACGCCCAGGATCAGGACGAGTTGGAAAATAATTGGGCCAGAACTTTACAGGGGTTGGGCTTTAACGAAGTGATGAATAATTCACTGACTTCCGTAAAAGATGAAACCGATGCCGTAAAGCTGCTGAACCCTCTAAGCAATGATCTTGCATTTATGAGGAAGTCTTTGCTGGAAGGCCTTTTACAGAATGCCATCTACAATATCAACAGGAAGAATCAGGATATCAAGTTTTTCGAATTTGGGAAAATTTATCATAAAAGAGAAAAATACGAAGAAAGAAAACAGCTGGCCCTGCTGGTTTCCGGGCGAGAAGTGTCAGAAAACTGGCTGCAGCCGAAATCTGCAACAGGATTCTACAACCTGAAAGCATATGTAAAAGTCTTACTGGAAAAATTAGCCATCGATTATAAAGAAACCGCTTTGTCTGATGAAAGGTTCTCCGATGCTCTGGCTTATGAAGCAGACGGAAAAGTTTTGGTAAGAATCGGGAAGGTAGCGCCTCAGATGCTGAAGGATTTCGATATCGACCAGGAATGTTTCTATGCTGAAATTGAGCTGGAATATGCACAGGAACTGCGTTCTGAAAATGAACTGAAATTTAAAGATATTCCGAAATTCAACAAAATCAGAAGAGACCTGGCATTGCTGATTGATAAGAATGTCAATTACGAAGATCTTTATCAGGCAGCCCGGAAAAACAAATCCCCTTATCTTAAAGGTATCAACTTATTTGATGTGTATGAAGGTAAAAACCTTCCTGAAGGCAAGAAATCTTATGCGATGAGCTTTGAGCTTCTTAATGAAGAGAAAACCCTTGAAGAGAAAGAAATCACAGCGGTTATGGATTCTCTGGTTAAATCTTTCCAGAAAGAATTCAATGCAGAACTGAGAGGATAGTTTAATGTTAATAATCAGGATTAAAATAAATCAATATAAACGGGCTTCGGCCCGTTTTCTGTTTTTAGCACTGAGCTGTATTTCCGGAAATAATCCTTCTTAAAAAAACAATAAAATCTCCTGAAGGCCGTTTAATAATAGAATATTTACGTAAATTTGATTTAAATCAAAAAGGAAAAAATGAAAAATCTTTTTTTTAGTATATGTACGGCAGTCGTTTTGGTTTCCTGCGGAACCATGACCAGTTCTTCTGCTTCTAAAGTAGGGAAGGCCCAGCCTTCTTTAACAGGGACGAAGTGGGCCTTAGCCGATAATGTAAAAGGAAAAATCCCGACCCTGAATATTGACGGTGAAAAGATTAACGGGAACACCGGATGCAACAATTATTTCGGGACGGCAAAAGTTGATCCCTCTGCAGGTAATTTTTCGGCCGGACAGATGGGGTCTACCAAAATGGCGTGCGATAACATGAGCGTAGAAAGAAACTTTATGGATATGATGGCGAAAGCGAATAAATATGTCCTTACCGGAAGCGTTCTGGAACTTTATCAGGACAACTTATTGCTGTTAAAATTCAATAGAGCTGAATAATATAATTCAAGTTAAGGATTAATATATAATAAAAGAGCTTGGATCTATGATCCGAGCTTTATTTGTGTCATTATGAGAAAGCCAGTTTTTAATCAGGATGATTTCCTAACATCATTGTGATTAAAAAATAAAAGGAACTCAGTGGCTGAGTTCCTTTTTTATGTTTAGAATGGATTGATTACTATTCTCCTTCTTCCTCTTCTTCGTCGTACTTAGCCAACTCTTCATCACACCATTTGAATGCAGCTTCCACTACTTTTGTAGCCTCATCTGCCATGGTCTCTTCATCATCTCCTTCCAGATCATCCAGCCATTCAACCTCTTCCTCCTCAACATTCAGGATAAATCTCGGATATTCAGTATGAACTACGAATAAATCTTCTGGAAATTCCGAATTATCTGCTAATAAAAACTTTGGTAATTTCATTTTTTTTAATGTTTTAACTTTGAATCAAAGATAATAAAATTATTGGTATTTGTTCTTGTTGATCTTAATTTTTTGCAAAACTTTATACCTTGTTAATCTAGCCTTTTTACGGCTGTCTTCCGGTTTGAAAGTAAGAGATTATAGTACTTATTAGGCACCAGCTGAACTATAACTTACAACCCCAGACTTAGAACTTAATGATTATTTTGAAAACATTTTTGACACTTTTTCCGCCTTTTTGCTTTCAGAATAATCGTAGAAACCTTCTCCGGATTTCACGCCTAATTTTCCGGCCATGACCATATTAACCAGCAGTGGGTTCGGTGCATATTTAGGATTTTTAAAACCGTCATACATTACGTTCAGGATGGCTAAACAGACATCAAGGCCAATAAAATCGGCCAATTGAAGCGGTCCCATCGGATGGGCCATTCCCAGTTTCATCACGGTATCGATTTCTTCTACACCTGCTACGCCGTTATAAAGCGTCTCAATAGATTCGTTGATCATTGGCATCAGGATCCTGTTGGCTACAAATCCCGGATAGTCATTTACTTCTACAGGAACCTTTCCTAAGGTTCTGCTCATTTCATACACGGCATCAAAAGTTTCTTTGGAAGTAGAATAGCCCTTGATAATTTCCACCAGCTTCATAATCGGTACCGGATTCATAAAGTGCATCCCGATGACCTGGTCAGGCCTTTTCGTGGCAGCAGCAATTTTGGTGATGGAAATGGATGAAGTATTGGTAGCCAAGATACAGTTTTCAGGCGCAAATTCGTCCATCTGCCCGAAAATTTTCAGTTTCAGTTCCTGGTTTTCGGTAGCCGCTTCAACAACAAGGTCAGCATTACCGACCGCATCCCGAAGGGCTGTGAAGGTTCTGATGTTTCCTAACGTTTCCGCTTTTTTTTCTTCTGTAAGGTTTCCTTTTGCAATTATCCTGTCAAGATTGGTGGTAATGGTTTTCAGTCCTCTGTCTAAAGCTTCCTGTGAAACGTCTACCAGGTTTACGGCAAATCCGCTTTGTGCAAAAGTATGGGCGATCCCATTTCCCATGGTTCCTGCTCCGATAACTACAATGTTCTGAATCATTTTTCCTTATTTAATTAAATTATTTTTTATAAACCGTTAAGTTTTTTGCGTTGGCAAGGTCTGCTTTTTTAAGCGTTTCAGCCTGATCAAAATTCACCATTCCGTCACTGTTTTTCTTTCTGGAATTATTCTGGGTATTAATGGTTGATTTTAATCCCGTAATAAACTTTGCTTTTTGGGTTCTTGAAAGTCTGTCCGTTCCTACATACAGGTTGTATTCCCCTTCTCTTCCGAGACCGCTCTGCCTGTAGACTTCCAGTGCCTTTATTCTGTTTTTCTTTTGAAAGCGGTTAAGGTAATCCATCACGGGCTTATCGGAAGGCGTTCCGCAGCAGACGCTTGAATAGCCGATCTGCAGGTAGTTTTCACTTTTCTGGGCAAAGAAAAAGGTACTGCTGAATAATGCTATTGCTACTATTAATTTTTTCATAATAAATCGGTTTAAAAATAAGCTTAAAATTTTAATTATTAAAATAATCCCAGACGGTCTTTGAAATATCTGAAATCATTTTACAGTTCACAGCATCCGTTTCCGTTGAATTACTGACCAGTACAGCTATTGCATAATGCCTGCCATCGGGTAAAGTAATGATCGCAATCTCATTTTCAGCACCTGTTAAGCCTGCATTATTCTTTCCGGAAGCTCCCGTTTTCCTTGCCACAGGCGTATTTTCCGGAAGCTGTTCGATCAGTTTGTTTTTTCCGGTAGAGGTGGAGAACATAACCTTCATCAGATAATCCGTGGACTTTTTGGATAATAATTTCCCGTCATAGAACTTTTTCAGGACATCAACCGCCGATTTTGCAGTGGTATAATTTTCATACTGGGCATTCCAGTCTTTGTGCATTTCCGCTTCGTTATATTTGATCCGGAACCCTTTTACTCCTTTTGAATCCATGAATTTCTGAACGGTCTCAGTACCTCCAAGTAATTTAAGTAAGATATCGCAGCCGTTATTGTCACTTTTGGCTACAGTATATTCCAATATTTCACTCAAGGCTACTTCTGCATTCTTACCGGAATATTTGTCGCGTAGCGGCGACCATGTATTTTCCATCAGGTTAGAGGCATCCAGTGTTACTTTCTGGTCCAGGGAAAGTTTTCCTTTGTCCACAAAGTCCAGGACGGCTGCGGCGATGTGAAATTTAAAGACACTTTGCATCGGAAGCTTTTTATCTGCATTTTGATGATAGCTGAAACCATTTTCGAAATTTAGGACAGAGATTCCTGCCGTTGCGTTTTTACCTTTTACGATAACATTTATTTTTTCTGCCAGTACAGATTGCTGGGCAAAAGAAAAGGCTGAAATCAGAAGAAAGATTAGTCCCGTTTTTTTCATAATATTTGTTTAAAAATAAATCCCTTTCAGTTTCTGAAAGGGATTTGCAATTTAAGGTTTTTTCTTATTTCAATTCGAAATAATTCAGGCTGACACCGCCATTCTCAAAATAGATGCGGATTTTATTCTCGCCTTTCTTCAAGCTGATTCCTTTTGCAGATATGGTTTTCCATACTTCATTTCCTCCTGTTTGAGGCAATGCAACAACAGCCAGGGGTTTTCCGGAAGCGTTCTCAATCCTTACTTTTGCATCATTAATGGCTGCATAGTTTATGGCGAAAGTGTAGGCTTTATCCGCTTTAGCATGAATGGTGTACTGAAGCCATTCCCCGCTTTCCGTTTTTCCTACGTAATATTGGTCGTCTTTCGTTTGGTAAATATCCACTCCGTCATTCCTCAGCTGGTTTCCGGAATTCCATTCAGACCTTTTGGCAGGGTCGCTCACCCAGAGATTGACAAAATCTTTGTCCTGATAGGCAGAACCGATTCTTCCCAGGTCATAATCCGTTGCGGAGATCTTTCCCGGGGCCTGATGATTTTTAAAAGGCTTTGTACTGCTGTCAGTAGTCTGTCTGAATAGGGCATCGATCACATCATTTTTGATTTCAACATTGCTGAACTTATAATTTTCCGCGATCTGCATCAATGCTTTTTCTGCGAATGTCTTTGAAGGTTTTTCGCCTCCGTTTTTCCAGTAATTCAGCAGCTTCTGGTATTCAGGCGTGATTTTTACGTTGGTGATCCCGGCAATATTATCAATCTTTTTCATCGGCCAGAAGGCATAACCGATATTGTGTTTATCGAGGAGCTGAATCAGTTCCGTAAACCAGACATTGGAATTTTCCCCGGTTTCTCCCAGCCAGACCGGTATGTTGTGCTTTTCCCTAAGGTCTAAAACAGATTTTAGTGTGGCATCATCGTTATTGTTCCAGTATTTATGAAAACTGAAAACCATATTGCTGTCCCAAAGAGGTGTCAGCCCATTATAATTATTGCCCCAAGCATTGCCTTCGATAATGATGATATGCTTTTTGTCAACCTCACGGATAGCCTGGGTAATATCCTTCTGCAGCTTCCATAGCGGTGCATTGGACATTTCATCCGTTCCGTTCGGGTTTTTTCCGGTGAAATTGATATTCGGTTCGTTGATCAGGTCATAGCCTCCGATCCACGGCTCATCTTTATACCGTTCCGCCAGCTTTTTCCAGAGGGCCACTGTTTTTTTCCGATTGTCTTCACTTTCCCAGAGGGACGGTTTCGTTTTGTCATTGTCAGAAATATTCACGTCATTGCCCTGTCCGCCTGGCGCCGCATGAAGATCCAGGATCAGGTACAACTTATTGTCGGCACACCACTTCAGAAGATCGTCGGTCATTTTAAATCCTTCTTCCAGCCAGGTATTCTGGCCTTTTACCGGTTCTTTTTCAATCGGTAAGGTGTACAGATTGTAATGCATCGGAAGCCTTATTGAATTGAATCCCGCTTTTTTCAGAAAATCAATATCCTGTCTGGTAATCCCGTTTTTTAAATAAGCTTTGTAAAAACGTTCCATGTCGTCTTGTCCGATCAGTTCTGCGATTTTTTCCTTGATTTTATATTGCGGACCGGCAAAATCAGCAGTCTTCAGCATATAGCCTTCCTGCAGCATCCATCCGCCCAGACCGAGGCCCCGAAGCTGGATATTTTCACCTTTATCGTTAATAATTTTCTGGCCGCTGGTCTTTAATAACTGTGATGTCCCAAATTGAGACAATAATAAAGCGGATAATAGAATAGTTCTTTTCATAGATGTTTAATTATTTGGATTGTAGGGGATTGTTTAGAATTTTATTGTTAAGTAATGACAAATATATTTAAAATTACCAAATACTTTGTCAAAAAATTAAATCCGGATTCTATTCTGCGGGTAGAAGCTTCAAACTCATTCCGGAAAAAGAGAAAATGATTAATTTAGCAGGAATATTTTTAATTTTATGTAAGAAGATGCTGAAACAACTGGGAAACTTTTCGGACGCAGAAACAGAACTGCTCAATAACAGTTTGCGCAAAACATATTTGGATAAGAATGAAATTTTAGTTGCAGAAGGTGAAGTTTCAAAATCTGTATATTTCGTTGTGAAAGGTTCTTTTTACCAGTTTTTTAATAATCTGGACCGTGAAGAAGAGGTAATCACAGATTTACATATTGATAATGAATGGATGTTTAATGGTGAAAGTCTCATTAATCAGATCCCATCAAAGGCAGCCATTATGTCTTTTGAACAGTCGGAAGTGTTGGAGCTGACACTGGAACACCTTCACCGGCTTATTGCGGTTTCCCAGAAATTCCTGCAGTTTAATAAACTTTTCAACCTGTCGCATTCCAAAATGGTTTTCTATGACGGGAACCTGAATCCTGCTGAAAAGTATGACTATATTTTGAAAACGAAGCCCCGGCTTTTGCAGGTATTTCCACTGACGATGATTGCTTCTTACCTGAAGATCAGGCCTGAGACTTTAAGCCGGGTAAGGGCCAATGTTATTATTTGATTTTGATCAAGTATTACTGTTATATATTATATTCATCTTTGAAGAAAAAAGATGATGACATCAATCATTCCGAAATTGCCGATGCGCAATAAGGAACTAACCAGAAATTTTTATGAAAATTTAGGATTTAAAGCCTCTGAAAATGATTTCCCCGGCTATCTCATGATGAAGAACGAAACCTTGGAAATCCATTTTTTTGAATTTGCGGATTTGATTCCCGCTGAGAATTACGGCCAGGTTTACATACGCAGTTCAGAGATAGAAACACTCTACAAAAGGTATTTGGAGCGAAATATTGAAATTCATCCGGCAGGAAATCTCGGCAAAAAATCATGGGGACAAAAAGAATTTTCAATACTGGATCCGGATAAAAATTTAATAACATTTGGCCAGACATCGGAATAATAACGATGCCTGATGAAAGGCTAGATCTAGTGTATGAGCCTGTTTAATATTGAAAATTTGTCAATATTTTGCAGTTTAATCGTTAATTTTATTCCCGCAGATTTTTAGATTGAGCAGATTTAAATGCATATAAAAATCTACGGGAAATTATTTTTTTGAAATAAATGTAAACAGGCTCTTATTAAGATCAATATCATTATTTTGGAATCACGAAATCAGTTCCATAATTTTCAGGGCCACTTTCAGGGCTTCCGTACCGTCTTCAAGGGAAACTTCGACATGCTTATTTTCGGTAATGGAGTCTGCAAAAGAATTCAGCTCATCAAGAATCGCATTGTTCGGCTGGATGTCCGGGTATTCAAACAGGATCTGATTTTTTTCGCCCTCTGCATTTTCAATAATCATATCAAACGGGGTAGGGTGTTCAGGGGCGTCTTTCATCCGGATCACTTCTGCTTTCTTTTCCAGGAAATCAACTGAGATATAAGCATCTTTCTGGAAAAACCGGCTTTTTCTCATGGCTTTCATGGAAATCCTTGAAGTGGTCAGGTTTGCCACGCATCCGTTTTCAAACTCAATTCTGGCGTTGGCAATATCCGGGGTTTTGCTGACTACGCAGACACCGCTGGCATGGATATTTCTGACTTTGGATTTCACAATGCTTAATAAAATATCGAGATCGTGGATCATCAGGTCCAGCACCACGGAAACATCGGTCCCGCGGGGATTGAATTCGGCCAGTCTGTGGATTTCAATAAACATCGGGTTCTGGATATACTCTTTGGCTCCGATAAAGGCGGGATTGTATCTTTCAACGTGCCCGACCTGCGCTTTGATATTGTTTTCCTGACACTTTTGAAGGATTTCTTCAGCCTGTTCCAGCGTCTGTGTTACCGGTTTCTCAATAAAAAAATGAAGTTTTTTTTCAATAGCCTTCAAAGCATAATCGTAATGGTAGAGGGTCGGCGTCACGATATCCAGCACATCGATCTGATCCAGGAGATCATCAAAATTTTCAAAATACGGATATCCGAATTCGGCTTCCAGTTTTCTGCCGTTCTCTGCATCCTTGTCATGGAAACCTACGAATTCATATTGATCCGACTGATTCAGAAGCCTTAAGTGGATCTTGCCCAAATGTCCTGCTCCTACCAAACCTGCTTTTAACATAGCTGTATTAAATTTTTGTAAATATAATCAATTTAGGGGTTCGGCAAGAGATGATAGGTTTTAGGTTGACCGGTACCGATTGTTTTTTTACTTTTGCACAAACTGCTGCTGCAATCTAATACCAGTTATCCCATGACGAATGATTCGTTTGTACACAAAGGAAAAAGAAAAATTTTAGTTGACTATCTCCGGAACAGGATCGGCATTTCAGACGAAAATGTCCTGTCTGCCATGAACCAGGTTCCGAGGCACCTTTTTATTGAAAGTATTTTTGAGGATTTCGCGTATGAAGACCGTGCGTTCCCGATCCTGGCGCATCAGACGATCTCGCATCCTTCCACCGTGGCGGAACAGTCTGAACTTCTTCAGGTAAAAGAAGGCGAAAAAGTCCTTGAGATAGGCACCGGCTGCGGGTACCAGACGGCAGTTCTGCTGGCCATGAAAGCTTTGGTCTATACCGTGGAACGGCAGAAAGACCTGTTTGATTTTTCCAAGAAAAAACTGCGTGAAATGCTCCTGTATCCGAAGTTCCAGAGTTTCGGGGACGGTTTTGCCGGCCTTCCGACCTTTGCGCCTTTTGATAAAATCATCGTGACCTGCGGGGCTGCGGTTTTGCCCACCGAACTTTTAAAACAGTTAAAGGTAGGCGGAAAAATGGTGATTCCTTTGGGCCCGACCGATGAACAGGTGCTGTACCGCTTTACCAAAGTTTCCCCGACCGAGTTTGAAAAAGAGGAATTCGGAGCCTATAAATTTGTGCCGATGCTGGGGAATACGAATCAATAGCTGTTTATTCAGGCAGCAGTGACAGGAATTCCCCTCCTCCGGAGGGGTGTCGAAAATTGAAAATTTTTGACGGGGTGGTTTAGAAGCATCCCACAAAAAAACAATACATGGACGAAATTTCAACCCATATCCACGGAGTTCCCATCCGCAGGCATTTCGTGGAATCTTTGCCCTACAATCCGCATTTAAGAAAATTACTCAGCAGCAAACGCAAAGCCGGAATTCTCAGTGAAGTCCTGTTCTGGAAGCAGGTACGGGCAAAAACATTTCACCGGATCGATTTTGACAGGCAGAGAATTATAGGAAATTATATTGTCGATTTTTATGTAAAAACCTTAAGTCTGGTCATTGAAATCGACGGCTGGAGCCATGACCATAAAGAAGCTGATGATGAAGCCAGGCAGAAATATCTTGAATCTCTAGGATTGAAAGTATTCAGAGTAAGCGATTTTGATATTCGGAACAATATCCGCGTGGTGATGAAAGACCTGGAGGATTTTATTGTTGAACATTATAAATAGTAAACCTAATCTTCCAATAATATCCATATGGGAATTCCCCTCCTCCGGAGGGGTGGATTCGGCTTAAGGCCGGAGACGGGGTGGTTTAAAACACCAGATAAAAAGAGATTAATAAAAATATTATATTTCTTTTATGACCACCCCGTCAAAAATTCCTTCAGAATTTCCGCCACCCCTCCGGAGGAGGGGAATTGATGCATAGGGAATTTTTTATGTTTAGTTGCAGGGATTTTCTAATTTGAATATCTTTAAAACATCAAAAATTAGAACTAAACTGAACTTTTACATAGCCATATGACTTTCCAGGAACAGATACAGCAAGGCATCCCAAGCCAGTTACCACAGCCGAAACCTTACGAAACCCATATCAACCACGCGCCGAAGCGAAAAGAGATTTTAGGCGAGGAAGAGAAAAAATTAGCCCTAAAGAATGCTTTACGGTATTTTGAACCGCAGTTCCATGCGGAACTGCTGCCGGAATTCAGGGAAGAATTGGAAACATACGGCAGGATTTACATGTACCGGTTCCGTCCGGATTACGAAATGAAGGCAAGGCCGATTTCAGAATACCCGGGAAAATCCGAGCAGGCCAAAGCCATTATGCTGATGATCCAGAACAACCTGGATTATGCCGTGGCACAGCACCCGCACGAACTGATTACCTACGGCGGGAACGGTGCCGTGTTTTCCAACTGGGCCCAGTATCTCCTGACGATGAAGTACCTGTCTGAAATGACGGATGAACAGACCTTAACGATGTATTCCGGTCATCCGATGGGACTGTTCCCGTCCCACAAAGACGCACCGAGAGTGGTGGTGACCAATGGAATGGTGATCCCGAATTATTCAAAGCCGGATGACTGGGAGAAGTTCAATGCATTGGGTGTTTCGCAGTACGGGCAGATGACGGCGGGAAGCTATATGTACATCGGTCCTCAGGGCATTGTCCATGGGACAACGATTACCGTTCTCAATGCCTTCAGGAAAATCAATAAAGAACCGAAGGGCGGACTGTTTGTTACCTCCGGACTGGGCGGCATGAGTGGTGCACAGCCAAAAGCTGGGAATATCGCGGGTTGTGTTACGGTATGTGCGGAAGTGAATCCTAAAATTACCAGAATCCGCCATGAGCAGCAGTGGGTCAATGAAATCCATGAAAATCTGGATCAACTGGTAAACAGGGTCAGAAAAGCGCAGGATAACAGGGAAACGGTTTCGCTGGCCTATCTTGGAAATATTGTTGAGGTCTGGGAGAAATTCGATCAGGAGAATGTAAGGATCGATATCGGTTCAGACCAGACGTCGCTGCATAACCCGTGGGCGGGAGGCTATTATCCGGCCGGACAGAGTTTTGAGGAATCCAACACCATGATGGCGGAAAATCCTGAACTGTTCAAGGAGAAAGTCCAGGAGACATTGAGAAGGCACGCCGCAGCCATCAATAAGCATACGGAAAAAGGAACCTATTTCTTTGATTACGGAAATGCGTTCTTGCTGGAAGCATCAAGGGCCGGAGCAGATGTGATGTCTGACCATCCTACCCTGGGAAGAGAATTCAAGTTCCCGAGCTATGTTCAGGATATTATGGGGCCGATGTGCTTCGATTACGGTTTCGGGCCGTTCCGTTGGGTATGCACCAGCGGGACGCCGGAAGACTTGCAGAAAACCGATGAAATTGCCTGTCGGGTTTTAGAAGAAATGATTAAAAATTCCCCGGAAGAAATCCAGCAGCAGATGAAGGATAACATCCAATGGATCAAAGGGGCGCAGGAAAACAAACTGGTGGTCGGTTCACAGGCAAGGATTTTATATGCCGATGCCGAAGGAAGGATGAAGATTGCCGAAGCCTTTAACAGAGCCATCAGAAACGGCGAGATCGGGGCGGTAGTCCTGGGACGGGACCACCATGATGTTTCAGGAACGGATTCGCCGTACCGGGAGACGTCCAATATTTACGACGGTTCAAGGTTTACGGCTGATATGGCGATTCAAAATGTGATCGGCGACAGTTTCCGCGGGGCTACCTGGGTTTCCATCCACAACGGTGGCGGCGTAGGCTGGGGCGAGGTGATCAACGGCGGTTTCGGGATGCTGCTGGACGGAAGCGATGATGCCGAACGGAGATTAAAATCCATGCTGTTCTGGGACGTGAACAACGGAATCTCCAGACGAAGCTGGGCCCGGAATGAAGGCGCTGTCTTCGCGATTAAAAGAGCCATGGAAGCAGAACCGAACCTGAAAGTGACGCTTCCGAATTTTGTGGATGAGAATCTTTTTTAATTTATTATGAAAGTTAAAGGTATATGTAAGATATGTAAGGAAGAGAAGATGTTAAACTACGAACACTTCCCACCTCGATCTGCTTTTAATAAAAACACTCGATTTTATTCAATACCATCAGATGAATATTTTCAACATTTTACTGAATATTTAAACGGTAAAAAACCGAAAGGCAGAGTCAACCAAGGAGGTTTAGGTGATTATTGCTTATGTGAAGATTGTAATAATTTTTTAGGTTTGAAGTATGTAAAGGATTATGTAATTTTTGCAAAAATTTGTTATACTGTGATTAATACTTTGGAGAATTTTAAATCAATAGAGTTTAAAATAAAAAAAGAAGAAGTTAATCTTAAAAACTTTTTGAAACAGATTACTTCTATTTTTATTTGTAATAATGATTTTTGGTTTACCGAAGCTTATCCTGAATTATTAGAATTCGTTATTGATGAAAACTATATTGAGCTTCCGAATAAATACAGGTTCTACATGTATTTAAATAATGAAGGACAAATCAAAAACGGTAACTGGACATTTGATAATATAAATGGTGCTGTTTGTGAATTTACATTTCCACCGTTTGGCTTTGTATTAAATATTGAAAAGGAAAATCGTATTATGGAATTATCTGAAATTACAAGCTGTAAGAATTATGATGCTTTCCCAAATGAAGAAATTAAAATAATATTGAATAAATATCCTACGTATTCTCCTATTCCTCTTGATTTTAGAGATAAGGATACTTTCATGAAATAAATTAGATTCTTTGTAGTGAGAGTTTGATTAAAACTTTTTAAATATGGAAAAACCTGCCTTAAGGCAGGTTTATTTTTTATCATAGCGCAGATTTATAATCCGTGCCTTATTTTTTATGTTTGCTCAAGGATTGTAAATCTGCGAGATCGGGTGCAGATTTTTAATCGATGCGTCGTTAATTCTTTTTACAGATCCACTTCCGGATCTTAGTTTTCACTATCGGGCTCATCTTTAATGATCTCAAAAGGCCAGGTAAAATGGCTTGATGCGAAAGGGGCTCCGTTTCTCGGGGTGATTATTTTTACTTTTATCCTGAATTTTGTTCCCGCCGGAAAGTTGGTGGATAAAACCTTGGAACATTGTACAAACATGGTTTCTACATAAGGGTCCTGACCGGGAAGCGGCTGTATGCGAACCGGGCCGTATTTGTCTTTTTCATTAATCAAAACGCTTTGCACTATAATATAATCAAACTCCATTTTATCGTATTTTTTTATTAGAATCTCTCTTAATATTTTAGAATATGTTGGCTTGAATAACGGTTCCCAAATGTATAAAACTGGCCTGATAATGAACTCCGTATTTATACGTAAATTATTATTAATTGTGGTACGTGGATTTATAATCCATGCCTTGATTTTCCTGGTAAAACTCTTTAGGTATAAAAAAACCTGCTGTGAGGCAGGTTTATATTTTATGATCGCGCAGATTTATAATCCGTGCTTTATTTTCTGTGTTTGCTCATGCATTGCAAATCTGCGAGATCGAGTTCTAGAAGAATAATATCAATTTGGTTTATCAAAGAATGAGCTGCTAAAGACAGTCGTATTGTATTAGCCTAATTCCTGAAAAATATCGTTACCTACTTTTCTAAATTGGCATTAATACTATTTTTTCAAAGAATCAATCCTGAAGCTTTGCGCGCTGTTGTAGCTTATCTCTGTAAAATTTGAAGATTATATAATAAGATTGGTGTTTTCTTTCCAATCCACATTTATTTTGTTTTGCGCAACGAAGGTTTTACCCATGTTCAGAAGATCTGCATACATAGTTTCAAAACTGGCACTATATTTTTGTTTAATAGAATGGGCTAAGGCATCTTTTTTTGTCTGATCCGCCTTACTGTCGCAAAGCTCCGCATAATTTGTATATTCATTTTTATAGACAGGAATTACAAAACTCATAGAGTGCCACAGGCTTTTCCTTAATAGCCTTTCTGTCATCAGAATTTGCATTCAGTGTTTGATATCATTGAGGGACTTTTCCATATACAGGGAAGTCTTTATTATATAATAATGCTCAGCTTTCCGTTGCGGTTGCCCCCTAATATGTAAGGACATACTCTACAGTATTGGTTGTCAGGTCCTTGAGATGATATGAATGGTTTGTTTGTTTTTCCAATAAATACGTCCTTTCAGAATTATTAATATTTGTGTCCATGTAAAATTCTAACTTATTCCAGCTTTTATAGTAATATGGGTTGGATGAATGGATCGTGTAAGAAAACTTGTTTTTATCGTAGACGCATCTTACTTCATTTCCATCATTAGTACATTTTACACTTACTTCTTTATTTGAGTGTACATCTTTAATTATTGACAACCTTGTAAACTCAATATATGTTTTTGTAAGTGTTTTTTTTGTGTCAAAAATATCATCTTTACTGATATTTTGATTTCGAATATAGGTACTGTTTTTTTTCTTCGTTTTATATGAAATGGTATTTTCATTAATGTAGGTATAAAAAGCTAAACCATCTGTATATATATCTTTTGTAATTTTTTTTATTGATTTGAATTTAGGTTTCACGGAAGACTCGACCTGGTAAAAGTTAGCCACTTTATTTTTTGAAATCTCAAAAAACATCGGTTGCATAATTCCGGAGTTCTTTGATTCTAGTGAACCATCTAAAATTGAATTTCTAAGCTCTTCGTTTAACCAGACACCCTCTATATGCTGCGAAAAGAAAAAACCGGACCATAAACAACAAAATAACACACTTGTTTTTCTCATATTCTTCTATTTATTTAATTTCCTGAACAAAATTAACTTTGTCCTGAACATTTGACTTTCAATCCGCCTAATGCTTTTTATTGGGTTTAAAAATTTGGAATCCTGGTTACAAGAAGTAATCATTTATTCAAGAACCGCTCTCAAAATATTATTGCGGGAATCCTGAATCGGTTTACCATTGATCCGGGCAGTAGAAACACGACAGATTTCAATCTCCTTATGATTCCTACCGTCAATCGCCGTTTCCCTAAGATTCCTAAAATCATAGATCTTATACCCTTTTCCCTTATAATCAATTGTTATGGTATCCTTAAGCTGTAGACTTTCATCGATAAAATAATTGATATGTCCGGTTCCAGTTTCTTTATTTTTAGGGAGTACCTCTTTATTTCCAAGTCTGAAAATAACACTGTTTTCCTGCAGGCCTTTAGAATAGAGATTAATCCAGAATCCTTTTTTACCTGCAACAAAAACTTCACAAGGATCATCTTCGTCATTTTTCACCGCTGTTTTTTTACAGGAAAATAAAAGCATTAAAATGATCAGAGATGCTATTCTATTCAACTTTAATATAACCATGATAATTATTTATGAAATGTTCTATTGGGATAGCCTTTCTCAGAAAAGTTCTATGGCCATCCAAAATTAAACTGTGAAATCTAAGATATAAAATATTTCGGCTTCTATGTTGATATTTTGTTTTTGGAAATGATCATGGGCCATAGGGTGAAAATGGAATGAATGAAATATCAGGATTAAACAACCTTAGCAAAGTCAAGAATATTTTAATAACAGGAAATCCAGGCTTTAAACATTATCTGCTGTCTCTTACGGCAGCATTTGCCGAAATGAAATCTAAGCATGAAAATTTTGAGGTGATCTTTGCAGGCCAGGCAGAAGCCAATGCCGGGCTCCGGCAGATGACCAGCGCAAGCGCCATCCGCAAAGATCTTGAAAAGCACCTGAAATCTTACTTCAGTTTATTAACCGCCATGAAAGAAGTTGACAGATGGCAGTTGTTATACAGCGATACCAATGAACTGGTAAAAGCCGCGAAAAATTCTGCTCAGCAGAAAGACGGCCGCGAAACAGAAACCGGATCATCCGGAAATGCCTGACCATCCGGTAAAAAGTATCTCAACACCGTTGCTTATTTCTTTCTCCCGCAGGTTTTCCTGCGGGAGATTGCAGTTAAAGGAAATCTAAAACAGACTTTTAAATGATGATACCTGATATAATATATTTCCTATATTTGTCTCACAAACCGATACTTAAAAGCATAAGATAATGATAGCGGAAATAGAAAAATACATCGAGATCCGGAACAATATAGATGAGATCCTGAAAAATTCGCCTTTCAAAATGTCGTATATCATTGAGAAATCCGGAATTAAGAAACCCACATTCTTCAAGAAGCTGAAAGAAAAGAGATTTACGCCGGAAGAGCTTCTGGTGATTTCCAAAACCATAGAAGTGAAACCGTGGCGCAATGAAACCAGGGAAGAGATTTTAGAATCTTTGAAACGTTCGGAAGAAGATTTTAAGAACGGAAGATTTCACGATTACAGGGAAGTAATGGAAGCAGCAAGATTACGTTTGGAAAAGTACAGAAATGAAAATAAACTTCTCTGATGAATCGCTCACCGATTTAAGAAATATTGAGGAATATCTTCTTAAGAATTGGAATGATAAAGTTTTTGATGACTTCCTGAAAAAACTGGATGAAATTGTCAGAATAATTGCTGAAGGAAATGTTGTTTTCCAAAAATACGAGAATACAGATTACCATAAAGTACTCATCACAAAACACAACACGCTGATCTATATTGTGGAAGATCATGCTTTAAAAATCATGCGTATCCTCCAGAACTTTCAGGATCCGGACGAAAATTACAACGCTTTGAAATAAAAATAGAATATGAAAAAAATAGGAATCATCGGCTGCGGCTGGCTCGGAAACCATATCGCAGAACGGCTTGCTGGCCGGTACGAAATTTTTGCAACCACCACGACACCCTCTAAAATGGGTGAGCTGGAATCTAAAGGCTATCGCGCTGCTTTGGCAAGCTTTCCTGATGAAGCGGATTCAGGAACAGAACCATGGGACGCTGCACCGGATCTGGATGCCATTATTATTAGTGTACCGTTTTCCGGGATCAGGGGAGCACAGGTTCCGATGACGGGAAGGCGGGAAAACCTGCTGAAATTCATCGGGGATTACAGGGGGCAGATTTTTCTGATGAGCTCTACCGGAGTCTATCCCCAGGCCGAAAAGGAGTTTATGGAAGACGATCAGCCGGCTGCGGAGGTAGAGAGTGAACGTTTTATCCTGGAAAAATTCCCCCAGGCCAATATCCTGAGACTGGCCGGATTAATGGGCGGTGACCGGCTTTTGAAGAATTACAACATTTCCGGACTGGATCAGCTGGTGAACCATATCCATTATGCGGATATCAGTTCGGTGATTGAGAAAATGCTGGAAAACCGGTCGCAATCCAAAGTATACAATGTGGTGGCTCCTGTGCATCCCAACAAAGAGGAGGTGATCAACGCGCAGAAAGACCTGCCGTATTCGGGGGAACGTAGCGATAAAGGCAGAACCATATCGCCGGCAAAATTAATGGCAGAGCTGGATTTTGAATTCCGGTATCCGGATCCGCGGTATTTCCACCTGGTGAATGCTTAAATAATAAAACCTGCCGTTGGGCAGGTTTATTTTTTTTTTACCGTGTCGGAGACTGTTTAATTGATTTCAAAAATAATTCTACAAAGTCCTTCGATTTTTATGGGTATTTAATCTGCCGGACCTGAAAGAGCTAACATGATGTATTTCAACAGGCACTTCCGTTTTATTTTTACCGGCAAGTGAATCAGATTATTGATCTCTTATTTGCCGCCATTTTTTCATACTCCGACCGGATGAGTTCTTTACCGTAGATTTTTTCCAGGCGTCTTATGGTAAAATGCCCTTTGGCCATATCCTGGAAATGATTGATGAAAATGGTATTGACGATGGCTCCGCCCGCCGCACCGATGGCAGGAATGGCCTGGGCGGCCACCTTTTCCGTGACCTGGATATTAAACCTTGAAGCAATTTTAATGACCAGTTTCACCAGCTGGGGCGCACTTTTATCCGCCACCGCATTTTTTGTGATAAACTCAGCCGCAGTGCCCACCGATTTTGACAATGCCGCCCGGACGGTAAAATAACCGCTTTCGGTGGCATCATCCGACTGGCTTTTACCGCCTAAGGCAAAAACTTCAAGACAGGCCAGTTTCGTCACCGGGTCATTGATGGATTCGCCTTCGCTGCGTGCAATGTCAATAATGGAGCGGAGCATAATGGTGGTGGAAAGGGGAAGTTCAATAGCCAGCGCCGGAAGGCCGAAAAACCCGCCGATGGCACCGGATGAAGCCACGCCTATTTTGTGCCATAAGTTTGACGCTTTGGAATTCGGTGACTCCTTCATGGTCAGCACCGCGGCATCAGCGGCTTTCAGCAAAGCGGTTTTTGTAATTTCGCCTATTTTCCCGTTCCAGCTGGCCGGGAGGCGTTCCAGCCCTTTCTCAATAGGGGAGCCGATAAGGTTTGTTATTTTGGCGGCTATTCCGGGGTTTTCCAGAATCTGCATGGCCGTGAATAATTCCTGGTGATGATCTGCGGAGATGTTCATGATCTGATGATTGAATTGGTAATAGTATTGATTAATAATGTAATGTGGATCTTAACTGTTTATATTGCGAACCGCCAGTCCGGATAAAATTCCGAAAGAATTTTATATTGGGAACATTGTTCCGGATATCCGGATAGGTTCTCAATCCGTTTTCCCCTGTATGGCGGAAAACATCTGAACGGACGTATGGAGTTCTAAAATGCACGGCAGGTCAACAGTATAATTGTAAGCTTAAAAATACGGAACATTTTTAAACAATGGGCTACCACTTTTATATTTCATTCGTTCCCTGTTGCTGCTCCTATTTTCAGCCTTGGAATATTTTTTAAAAAGAATGTGATATCTGAAGTAATCTCCTGTCAGTTAAATACATCATGTCATATCTGAGGTGACAGTTTTTCATTCTAAGTGACAGATTTTCACGCTTCGGTGGCTGGCATATCATTTGAAAATATTCAGATGTGTTCATTAAAATTAATGTTTAACCTTTTAAAAATCGTTTTGTTATGTCAATCGTAAAAAGAAACAGCGGCAGCATGCTCCCTGCCAGTCCACGTGCACTGTTCGATGACTTTTTCAGCCGCGAACTTTTTAACTGGGGCAATACTGATTTTTCTTCCACGTTAACCACCGTTCCTTCGGTGAACATCCGGGAAAACGAGGAGAACTTTGAAGTGGAAGTGGCCGCACCGGGAATGGAGAAAAAAGATTTCCGGATCACCCTTGAAGGCAACCTTCTGACCATTTCATCTTCCCGAAAGAATGAAACGGAGGAAACCAAAGACCGCTATACCCGTAAGGAATTCAGCTACCAGTCTTTCCGGCGAAGTTTCGAGCTGGCCAAGGACGTGGTGGATGAAGAGCATATTGAAGCGAAATATGACAACGGCGTTCTGAAGCTCACCATCCCTAAAACGGAGAAAGCGAAGAAGCAGGCACCCCGCCTGATCGAAATTCAATAATACAATGACTTTACCGCAATTGGTTTTCCTCAGGAAAACCAATTGCTGTTTCCTGATGTTTATTTAATCTCAAATTTATTTTAAAGATCAAATAACCCGTATTGTATGGATACATTGCTTTTATCGGTGTCTGTTCTGTGCCTTACCACGACCGGACTGATTTTCCTGCTGAAAAAGTTCCGACAGCCTTACCTTATTGCCTATATCATCGCCGGGATTTTATTAGGCCGGTATGTCCTGAAAGTATTTACTGAAATCCACCAGATCGAAGCAATCGGTGAAATGGGGATCCTGCTGCTGATGTTTTTCCTCGGGATGGAAATCAATATCCCGAACCACCACAGCCTGATCATAAAGCCGCTGATTGCCCAGGGAATCAAGATCCTGCTCAGCCTCGGCTTTGCCTTCCTGATCGGGCATTTCATCGGCCTTGAATTCAGGAGTATGATCCTCGTGGCCATATTGTTTACTTTTAACAGTACGGCAGTCGTGAGTGAATTCCTTAAAAAGCACAATACCCTGCATACCGCTTTCGGGGTTACGATTCTCAATATCCTGATTGTCCAGGACCTGTTCCTCGCGCCCGTCCTAACGCTGCTCAAAGCCTGGAGTGGGGAAGAGGCCCGGTTATGGAACATGGCTTTGCCGGTTTTGTTCAGTGTGGCGGTCTTCCTGCTGTTCAATAAAATAAGGAATGCCCAGGAGATCAGGATGCCGAAGTTTTTGCCAGTATTGAAAACGACCATGACCTGCAGGTATTTACCGGACTGCTGATCTGCCTGGGATTCGGGCTGCTCGCTGAGTTCATCGGGCTGAGCAGCGCACTGGGAAGCTTTGTAGCGGGAGTGATGGTGGGAAGGCTGAAGATGCTGAACTGGCTGGAACATTCGCTGGTTCCGTTCAAGGTTTTTTTCATCACGCTGTTTTTCGTATCGGTAGGGCTGAGGCTGGACCTTGCGTATTTTTATCAGCATTATGAAATCATCCTTCTCGGGACCCTGTTTGTTTTGATCAGCAACAGCCTGATGTCTGCCATTGTTTTCAGGGTACTGCGGTACGGCTGGAAAGACAGTTGGTACGGAGGTGCCCTGCTTTCGCAAACCGGGGAATTTGGGATCCTGGCTTTAGCCATTGCTTATAAAACCGGGATTATTCCTTACGACCTGTACAAAGCCGGGTTGTGCATCACCTGTCTTTCTCTGCTGCTGTCGACGGTATGGATTACGGTTTTTAAATCGGTAACGGATAAGCGGTATTAAGGGCGTCTTCTTTAAGCTAAGATGATTGCTTTAATCCAATATTTTGAACGGTTAAAGTTGATTTTTGAAGCTTATTGAGTTAAAAATAATTTTCCGAAGATGATGCTGAGTGCATAGATTAGATGAATAAACCTGTTGAATCTGAAAATCAGTTTTACAGTTTTCCGAAGAAATGCATAAAGTCTTTTTGTCCTTTTCCAACCTTTTCATTAAATCAGGCATCTATACTGTTAAAGATAAGTTCTACTATGAAAATAACGATACCTCAATCCTGTCACGAGAACTGGGATACGATGACACCGGATGAACAAGGAAGATTCTGTTCCGTATGCTCAAAAACGGTCAGGGATTTTACAGCGGCTTCCGATGAAGACATTGCCACCGCTTTTTCCGGGATTTCCGAAACGGCATGCGGACAATTCAAGGCCTCCCAGCTTAACCGTGATCTGCAGTATTCGCATATCAATTCCCTTTTTGCTAAGTTTGCCGTAGGATTTGTGCTGACGGCTGGAGGATTTGTTTCCGTACAGGCCCAGCAGCATGAACCGCAAAAGAATGAAGTAAAGCCACCGGAAATTAAAGGAAGAGTAACGCCCGGATTAATAAGGAAAGATACGGCTGATCACCGGAATATTATTCTAGGCGGCATCCACAGGGAGAGCCTAGACAAATACCGGCCTTTATACGTCATCAATGGCAAAGTGAGCACGGAAAGTGATTTCAAAGCCCTTGACACGAAATCTGTTAAAGAGTTACAGGTACTCAAAGGGGCTTCTGCGACTGCTCTCTATGGCGAAAAAGCTGAGAACGGAGTGATCCTAGTCACGGTAAAACGAAAGAGAAAATAATAATGATTAAAAGATAATTTATTGAAAAAGTATACTGCACAGCATTATGGAAAACAGTTTGTCCTGCTTACGGAAGCTCGCGAAGAAATTGGAAGAATAGTGTAAATATAAGCAGTTAATTACATAGACTGGGATGGGGATTTAAGCTGTGGGCCTTTAAAATTTTCGTATGCTCGTTCGGAAGCATACAAATGATAAAATCTGGTGTGCAGCAGTTTTAGACCCCGTGAACAATCATACGAAGCAGATTCAGATGGATCTGGTCCTGTTTGCTTATCTGTTACCTGTTCACCAGTATTTTTTCGACAGCATCAAGAATTTCTTTTTCTATTGTATCCTCATCGAGCGTTTCAAGCGTATAAGTCTGGGGTTTCATGGCTGCCGTTCCGCTGCCGTTCTGGAAAATGGTGTCCAGATGAATACCGATTCTCTTTAAATTTTTGTCTGCCGTAAACATCATGTGCGGAAACTTGTCGTTCGCATAGAAATTAGAATTTACATTCCTTGAAATCTGAAGCCTGATATGGCATTGGGAATGGATGCCTGATCCGCTTTTCTGCTCTTCACTGAAGGTAATTTTACATCCAAACCCGTTTTCTCTCAGCATTCTCCTGAATTCCTGCATTTTCGGATCTATAAAATTTTTGCACAGGTTTTTAAAACCTTCAATAAACAGGTCCTCTTCGCTTTTCTTCTTTTCCAGGCTTTCTTTCAGCTTTTCTTCTTCTGTTTTCAGATTTGAAAACAGGGTATTCAGCTTATTGATATTTTCTTCCTTCATGCGTATGGTATCTGGCTTTCAATAATCTGTTGTGTCTTGTTAAAGCCCAACGGTTACTGTTTTTCAAATATAAAGAAAATTAAAAAAATGAATTTGATGGTAATATTGTAATCTATGGTTGAAATATGTGTTTTCAGAATTGCATAGGGATTGGAAGTCCGCGACATATACGGTAATAGATAAATTTAATGTGCTTTATAAAAGAGATTATGTATTATTTATTGTTTTCAGAAATCTCTTTCCAAAGTTTTACCAGATCTTCTGCATATCTTCCCATTATTGGGATTGCCTTTCCATCCTTTATTTTATAATATTTTTCGGGAAATTTATAATTATTTAATTGAACAATTTGTTCTTCACTTTGTTTATTTGGTAAATCAAAACTGACTGATTTTTCAAAATCAATATTTACAGGTATGAACTGATCAGATGTGTAAAAATGTTCCATATAAGTATCAATCGGAGCAGCCCATCTACCGTCAACTGTTTTATAGACAGGGAAAAAATAATCTTTAATTAAATCACCACAGTATTCTCCAACAAAAATCAATATATTATCATAGTTTCTAAAATCATATTCATACCGGCTGTTATGATCATATGCCGTAAAAAAGATCGATGAATTTGGGTAATGATCGGAAAACTCCTGGTCAATTTTATACTCAGCTTTATATTCACTACTTAACGACAGACCACAGTATTTAGATTGATCCACATACGTAATATCTATTTTTTTTCCTACAAAAGCATATCGTTTTAATGGAATTTTTTGGTCACATTTTTTATACAAAACACAAGGTGCAGGTGATAAAATGACTTTTATATTATCTTTAATGATATCTGCAACTTTATATTTTTGAGTCGTATAACGTGGTTTATAAAAGTATAATGTATCAGTAAGCTTTGCGGTTATCGTATAATTTCCATCAGGGAAATCTGGTGATGTACTATATTTTTTTACCAATTCTTCGTACTTATTCCAGTTCTCACTTTTGAATTTTTCATCTTCAAATGCTCTATCTCTAAATTTTCTTACCGTATCATTAACAACAATTCCGATAATATTGTTGATTTTTAAAGAATCCAGAGCAATACCACGGATAGTCACTGTTTGACATTTATAAAATACAGTTGTCAATAGAATTAGAATTGAAAGAATCTTAATAAATAATCTTTTCATATTTCATCATTTGTAAAGGCTTCTTTAAAGGATTTTCATTACTGTTTAGTGAAAATTAAATACTTGGTTTCCAGAGGATAGATCGTTGTGTCCAGAGTTGGCGGACATTTAGCTGCTGTTGTTGTAATACCATTTGGTTTATATTCCCATGAGAGTTGTAATGAATTCAATTTTTTTAAATTAATTTCGCCAAATCCAACATTACAGTTAGTTCCATTATATATTAACTCATCTCTATTACTATTTTCCGTTACCCATAGACTATAAATTGTATATTTAAGATTATCTGTTGGTAATATCATATCTTGCGTATTCTGTAGAACCATTCCAGAAGAATCCTTTACAATATATTTCACCTTTAAAACATCTCGATAAATTTGTTTCCCTCTAGTGTTAAAAAGTTTATCATTTTCTTTTGTAATGTATAAAATAATTTCATTTCCATTATAATTTGCAGTGTAGATTCCAACAAAAGATTGAAGTTCATTATTCGTATCTTTTAAATGAGATAAATTTGATATAGTAGAAACAGAAGTTTGTAAAGGGTAAATTTGTTGCGCTTTACCAAAAAACGCAACAGATCCCTATACATATCATTAAACTCTTCATTACTGTTTCGTGAAAATTAAACCCTCGGTTTCCGGAAGATAGATTGTTGTGTCCAAAGTTGGAGGACATTTAGCTGCTGTTGTTGTAATATCATCTGGGCGGTATTCCCATGAAATTTGATTGGCATTAAGTTTTTTCAAATAAATATCTCCCCAGCCAACATTACAATTTGTACCAGTATAAATAAAATCTACTCTATTTTGAGCAGGAGTTGTTCCAATGCTATATAATTCAATATTTGGATAATTATTGTTTTTAGTATCTTGCAAAACTGTACCTGTAGAATTTTTTACAATGTATTTTATTACTAAAGCATCCATATAGTAATTTTTCTGCCCAGTTTTTTCTAATTTTTGTTCTTGTTTATTTATATAGAGCGTGATTTCATTTCCATTAAAATTGGTTTTATAAATTCCAATATAGGGTAAAAGGTCATTATTCAGATCTTTTAAATATGAATTTTGCGGAACTTCTTCATAATCTGCGTTTAATGGATACACTTGCTGAGCTTTGCAAGAAATAAAGTTTGTAAGTAAAATGAAAATTACTATTCTTAGGTATGTTGTTCTCATATTATATTTATTATTAATTAATATTTATGGGCAAGGATTTGCATTAATCGTTCCGTTACTATTTTCAGTAATATTTTTTATAACTCCATTACTCTCTATACGCTGCAAATTTACTTTTCCATTTATTCCAATGTTTTTTAAAGTATCAAAAAATAATTTTTCTAAGCCAATATTATTTAAAATAGCACCATTGTTATTTGAATATAGTGGATCTTTTAATAACTTATTAACTTTTTTTCGATAATCAATTAAAAACTGTGTCATCTGTGCAGGGGTAAAATTATAGCTTCCCCCTGTTCCCAAATCTGAAGCCGCACCTGTATACTGAATCACATAATGTATATACTGGACATTATTCGGACAGGTACTGCACCATTCTGCGGCAATCATTCCAAAATAAGCATCTTCAACATTGTTCTGTGCCGCGGCAAAACCGAATAGGGTCTCGGTAATATCCAGTGGTGAAAACATATGGGTTCCGGTAATCCATTTTGTAGTGCATTTCCAACCATAGTATTAAAATACATAACATCTGCCGGAGAAAATATTTTAAAGCCTGTTCTGGGTTATTCATTATTTGTATTTTAAAATAAACCACCAAATTTTGGTGGTTTTAGTTTATTGTTTAGTGAAAATTAAATCCTTGGTTTCCGGAAGATAGATTGTTGTGTCCAAAGTTGGAGGACATTTAGCCGCTGTTGTTGTAATATCTTCGGGACGGTATTCCCATGAAATTTGATTGGCATTAAGTTTTTTCAAGTAAATATCTCCCCAGCCAGCATTACAATTTGTACCAGTATAATTTAATACTACTTTATTTCCATTTTCAATAGCCCATAAGCTGAATATTGTATTTAATTTATCAGATTGAAATGGTATATTTTGAGTGGTTTGAAGAACATTATTAGAAGAATCTTTTATTGTATACCTTACATAAAGAATATCCATATAGATTTGTTTATTTCCATAATCAAAAAACTTATCATTTTCCTTTGTAATATAAAGTGTAATATGGTTTCCATTGTAAGTTGAAATATATGTGCCGGTATATGGTTGAAGTTCATTATTAATATCTTTTATATGAGCCATATTTGGTACATTATCTACGGACGTTAATAACGGATAAGTTTGTTGTGCGTTGCAGGAAATTAAATTTATTATTAATACTAATATTATTAATATTCTTGATTCTAATTTATTCATATTTATTTTGTTTATGTTAAATGATTAAGGACAAGGTGCTCCGACAGGCATTCCATTATTATCTAAAGTTAAAGTATTAATAGCACCATTCATCTGTATGCGTTGTAAATTTATTTTTCCGGCTAAATTCATACTATTTAGTGTCTCAAAAAATAATTTTTCCAAACCTTTTTCATTCAGATCTCCTGCAGAATTTTTTATATATTTTGTTCCATTTAGTGAAGTATTAGACAATTCTGCTACTTTTCTACGGTACTTATTTTCAAACTGTGTCATCTGTGCAGAGGTAAAATTATAGCTTCCCCCTGTTCCCAAATCTGAAGCCGCACCTGTATATTGAATCACATAATGTATATACTGGACATTATTCGGACAGGTACTGCACCATTCTGCGGCAATCATTCCAAAATAGGCATCTTCAACATTGTTCTGTGCCGCGGCAAAACCGAATAGGGTCTCGGTAATATCTGGTGGTGAAAACATATGGGTTCCGGTAGCCGTATGGTTATGATAGCCGCCGTAGCCATCCGTAACGTCATTGTATACTACTTTATGATTTGAGTTTACATCAGCAAGAACTATGGTCCCGTCTTTTTTCTCTTTAAAACCTATTTCTCCGGCATATATATTACCCAGAGTACTTAAAGCCTGCGCTTTTATACTGTTTATTCCCTGCTGTATGTTGGGTTTTGCAAGCATTGCTTTTGTTTTATCGCAGGGATTCTGGTTTTGTCTGGGATTAAATCCGCCTCCGCCATGTAAAACCGGGCCTCCGCTCATTCCTCCTCCAAGTCCTCCCGCTCCTCCTGAACTTCCGTAATCAGCATAGGGGTTATAGAAAACATATGATGGTCCCGGAATAGATTGATAGATTGTGATTACCACTTCCTCAATATCCATCTCATGCATAGGCTCTCTTCCCTTTGAAAGTTGATTGGCATTATAGGCTCTCTGAAATTTGGAGAGAATACTCTGTACTTCCGGAAAATCATTTTTCAGGACACTGAAATTCACCCAGTCTCTTTCTGCATTGATCATCCCGAGTAATGCAGCCTGTACAACCCCATCTTTCATAATAGGATAAACAATTCCTTTATTTGTATCACCATAGGTAAAACTTCTCAGATCGAAGTATACATCTCCTGCCTGGTCATGAAATTTTTTGGAATAATCAGGATGCTTATCCATAAATGTCATGATAACGTTCATAAATGGTTCGTGGTAGCTTACATAGTCTGAGGAATTTTTTCCTGTGAGGCTTCCGGAATAAATAGTATTTTCAAATCTGTTGAAAGCTTTAATTCTCTCTCTGCCAGTCTGGTATTCTTCCTTCATAACTTCATCAGTTCTGCAGGAATGTAGAGAAAAGGCTATGGCTGTTATCAGCAAAAACCTAATCATTTTCATGGTCATAAATTTGTTTTTAAGTTGTTAAATATAATATTTTATTTAATCACAAAAAAGTGATATTTTGATAATGTTTATTGCATAGATAATACTCAAGAAAATAATAAACTATATTAATTTGTCTCCATTATTTTTTTTGAGGATTAAAGTTATTTTCATCGTGCTAAAATACAAAAAAACAATTAATAATTGTTTTTTTAATGATGTTCAAAATGAATTTATATTAAACTATAATATAACTATCCAGTGAATGTATTGATATATATGCTTTATTTCATATTCTACATCCTTTGAACTTACCAATAAGAATGTTTAAATAATTCGGTTGAATGCCCCATATTAATTCTCGTTCAAAACTCCATACATAGAGCAAATCTATTAAACTGCTCTTTTTAAAATCAAATTTTACGGCTACCTTTATTGTATTCAAATATCAATTTACCATTATTAAAAAAATAAAAAGACTTATGAGTTCAGAAAACACGACTTCATTTCATAACCTGTTCAAACCTGAAAACGAAATCCCTGAAGAATATAAAGTACCTGAAATCCATCAGCGCGTCTATCTCCTTAACGGAGAGCTGGTAGGCTGGAGCGGCGAGGTGACGGAAATTTATTCGCCGGTCTGTATCCGTACGGAAAACGGACTGGAAAGAAAGCTGTTGGGAAGCATTCCGAACATCGGCCCGAAAGAGGCAATGGAGGTTCTGGAGGCTTCGGTAAAAGCCTATAACAACGGGCTGGGCGAGTGGCCCACCATGTCCGTGGAAGGGCGTATTAAATGTATGCAGAAGTTCGTCTACCTGATGATCAAAGAACGTGACCTCATCATTAAACTGCTGATGTGGGAGATCGGGAAAACGCTGGCTGATTCGACCAAGGAATTCGACAGGACGGTAGATTACATCAACCAGACGATTGATGCCTTAAAAGACCTGGACAGGGAATCGTCAAGATTTCAGCAGGCCGAAGGGACGATTGCCCAGATCAGAAGGGCACCACTTGGCGTGGTGCTGAGCATGGGACCGTTCAATTATCCCTTAAATGAAATTTTCACGACGCTGATCCCGGCACTGATCATGGGGAATACCATCCTGTTTAAGCTTCCCAAACATGGCGTTTTAGCACATTACCCATTGTTAAAGGCGTTTAAAGAAGCCTTCCCGAAAGGAACCGTCAATACTTTATACGGAAAAGGAGCCGAGATCATCACCCCGATCATGGAAAGCGGGAAAGTAAACGTGCTGGCCTTTATCGGTTCCAGTAAAGTGGCCAACGGGCTGAAAAAACTGCATCCGAAAGTCAACCGTTTACGGGCGATCCTTAGCCTGGATGCAAAAAATGCAGCCATCGTGACCAAACATGCGAATCTGGATGTGGCAGTAAGCGAATGTATTTTAGGAGCCTTATCGTTTAACGGGCAGAGATGTACGGCGCTTAAGCTGATCTTCGTTCAGAAAGAGGTGGCGGAAGAATTTACCCGGAAACTGACCGCTGCCGTTTCAGCCATGAAGGCCGGCCTGCCGTGGGAAAAAGACGTCAAGATCACCCCGCTTCCGGAAGTGAACAAACCGCCTTACCTGAAAGAATGTATTGACGATGCACTGGCGAAAGGCGCAAAAGTCCTGAATGAAAACGGCGGGCTGACGGAGGAATCCTTTGTTTTTCCTGCCGTGGTATATCCGGTCAGCAGCGATATGAAACTGTATCATGAAGAACAGTTCGGTCCCGTTATTCCGGTCGTTCCTTTTGAAAATATTGAAGAGCCGATCGATTATCAGGTGAATGCTTCCCACGGGATGCAGGTAAGTATTTTCAGTGAAGATCCGATGGAGGTTTCTCAACTGATTGATCCTTTTGTCAATCTGGTAAGCCGTGTGAACATCAATTGCCAGGCGCAACGGGGCCCTGACGTTTTCCCGTTCACCGGAAGAAAAGACAGTGCGGAAGGTACGCTTTCCGTTTTTGACGCGCTCCGTTCCTTCTCCATCCGTTCCCTGGTAGCGGCAAAAATTACGGATTCCAATAAAACCCTGTTGAATACGATCGTCAGGGACCACGATTCAAATTTCCTAAGTACCGATTATATTTTTTAATCTGAAAATTTTTAATAAAAACCGGAACCTGCTGTAAGGCAGGTTTTTTTTGTGTACCTTTTTTAAATAGGTTACTTTTATAAAAAATATCCCATGATGAAATTTTGTTTTGCTTATCTGATTATCTTAATCCATTGTTCTCTCACTGCACAGAATTTAATTCCTTTTAATGACAACGGCAAGTACGGGCTCTGCGATGTTGAAGGGAAAATTATATTAGACCCAATTTATGCCGACACCAATTTCTTTTCGGCAAAAACCAATGGCTATTCTGTTAAAAAAGACGGGAAATACGGTTTATTGAATAAAGACCTGAAGACAGTCATTCCTTTTGTTTCTATTGAACCCATTACCGGAAATGACAATGGGTATGTTGTTTATTTCTCGGAAAATGAACTGCATTATTATTCTAAAACTTATCAATTGGTAAAAAAGAGAACGCTGGAACAGGCTCCTGATTCTTACGGTCCCGTAACGGCAGATTATTCTGCAGATACGCCGGATCATTTCACCAATGAGAAAGTCCTGGAACTGTTTAAAAAGAAATATCCTAAAAAAGGAAAATACAATGTGGTGTCCGCCAACAATACCTATTACAGCATTTGTTCAGAAAATGAAAACGGAAAATGTGTTTCTTTAGCGGTGTTCCTTCCCAAAACATCTGTTTTTTTAATCAATAATGAACAGAAAGAGTATCAGAGTGTCACCTGGAATCCCGGAACATCAATGTATTATATTTTAGTGAAGAGCGGAACAAAAGAATACATAATCGACCAGAATGAAAAGACGGTCTTTCCGGCAAAAGAATATGACAGGCTCTATGTTCTGAAAAATTATATCGGGTATAAGGATAAAAATTCAGCTTCTAAAAAAAGCGTCACGCATTATTTCATCATCAGTTCAGGCGTAACTATCGAAAATAGATTTTCTTCTTTCGATCCTGTAAAAAGCCTGCTTATCAACGGGAAAAACTTTGATATCTTCAGAGCCAAAATCAATAATTATGATCTTCATCAATCACAGGATGTTTATATCGGAGAAAACGGGAAGCCGTATTTTAAAGCAGATTTTACGTTTGATAATTAATTACAGTGATCTTTATTGTTAATAGAAGGAGATTTTCAGGAGTGGAAGTTCTTACAGGGTATCAATAATGTTGCAGACCGCTAAAAATTTAAGACAATAAAATACAGCGGAAAAATAATTCATCACAATAAAAACGGTAAGCATCTTGATGCTTACCGTTTTATCGTTTATATATTAAACAGAAAGTTATATTTCAGTTAAGAACCTGCTGATAATGCTGTTCAGGTCGTCTGCATGGGTAATATTCAGTCCGTGCGGGGCCCCTTCGATAATTTTGAATTCATTGTTGGCAATTCCCTGGGCAGCCTGTTTACCGGCGGTTTCAATAGGAACTACCTTATCATCGTCACCGTGTACAATCAGGGTTCTTACATTCACATTGCCGAGTTCAGGACGGAAATCCGTATTCGCCCAGCTTTCCGCACATTTGATGGTGGCAATCGGGTTGGCGCATGAAGCGATGGACCAGTCGTAATCGAGCTGTTTCTGGCTTACTGACTTTGAAAGCAGTCCGTAGTTGTAAAAATCTTTGTGGAATGATTCCAGGAAGGTAACGCGGTCGGTCTTTAAACTTTCCATAATCGTATCCAGCTTCTCCTGCGGAACACCATCCGGGTTGTCTTCTTTCTGTTTTACCACCGGGATAATGGAAGAAATCAGGGCTACTTTGTCTACGTTTTCAGAACCGTAGTTCGTCAGGTAACGGACCACTTCGCCGCCGCCCATGGAAAATCCGAAAAGGATTACATTTTTCAGCTCCAGCTGAGAGATAAGGTCATGGAGATCCTGTGTAAGGCTGTCATAATCGTATCCGTCTGCCGTAGGGGATGATTTTCCGAAACCTCTTCTGTCGTACGAAATGACACGGTATCCTAAATTTAACAGTACGGGAATCTGCATTTCCCAGGATTTCCCGCTTAACGGCCATCCGTGGATCAGAATAATAGGTTGTCCGGATCCGAAATCCTCATAATAAAGCTCTACGTTCTGGTTGTTGCTTTTTGTGATGTAAGGCATATTAATATTTTTTGATGTCAGTCAGCAAACACAAATATTAAGCCATCATAATCCGTTTATAAAAATTGAAAAATAAATGAGATTAACTGTAACAAATTCTGAAAACGGCTACTAACTGGTACACAGCCAAAGAAATGCCTTCACCGGAAAAAGAATTCCTGGAGAAAATTGAGAAACATAAAGGTGTGATTTTCAAGATTTCCAAGATGTATATGAATAACCTGGACGACCAGAATGATCTCTATCAGGAGATCATCTATCAGGCATGGAAATCATACAGCAATTTTCAGAAGAAAAGCGAGTTTTCCACATGGCTTTACAGAACCGCCCTCAATACGGCGATTGTATTTCTCCGGAGCGAAAAAAAACGCAGCTTTATACAGAACCAGCATATAGAGAACCTCAGAGTTCATCAGGATTCCTATAATGATGCAGAAGACCTGAATATGAAAATGATGTATGAAGCCATCCAGCAGTTGAGCCCCATTGACAAAGCGCTTATTTTCTTTTTTCTGGAAGATTTCTCCGGAAAGGAAATAGCCAGGCAGCTGGGACTTACGGAAGTGAATGCAAGAGTGAAGCTCAACCGGGCAAAAGCCAAACTGAAAGAACTTATAGATAAACAAAGGGCTGTTTAATACAAACACGTTAAGTATGGAATTAGAAAACTTTAAAGAACTCTGGAACAGGGAAGAGCATAATCTTCCGGAAATTTCGCTGGAAAAGCAGGACGAAATCCATTCCCCGCTGGAGATGATCCGGATCAATATGAAAACCGAATTCTGGCTGATGATCGTTACGCTGCCGGCTGTTCTCATCGGGTTTCCGTTTGCTACACAGGACTTTAACGTCAAAATGATCGCCGTCTTTGTTACTGTTCTTACTTTGGGGCTGGTGGTCTATTTTTATTCCAGGTTTTTAAAGCTGTATAAGATGCTGTCCAAAACCAGTATCAATACAAATTACGATCTGTTCAATATCAGAACCCAGCTTCTGGTTTCCAAAGAAATCTATATCTGTTATTATATCTCTTATATTCCGCTCGCATTTGTCTCTTCCCTGGAACAGATTAATTTTAAATTTAATCTTGATTATCACATTGCAATTTTCGGGATTACTTTCCTGATCGCTGTTTCGTTACTTTGTGTCATTATCAGATATTGGATTTATTATATGTACGGGAAATACATCAACGATGTCGTACGATTGGTGGATGAACTAAACGGCGTTGAACTGATCCCCGAAAAAACCCGGAAAATTACCTGGTTTGAACGTTCCCAGAAGTTTTTCATGACCCGGTTCGGAATCCGTGGGAATATTCTTAATACAGTGATCTGGTTTATCTTGGCATACCTCTTTATTATTATCTTTTTTTCACTGACTATTGCCGGGATTATTATACTTGGAGCAAAGTTCGGTTGGATTGACCTGCAGGTTCTCCTGAAAGCTTTGGACAGGAGTGATTCATAATTTTATTGTATTTAACAAACGGTGTTGTGAAAATATCTGCTGCAAATTTTAAATAAAAGAAAACCTTCCTGTAACATTTTCCTGTTTTTTCTACTAACTGTCAGATTTAATCAAAAAAGTTACTATGAAAAAAACAGTTACAATGGTTAGGGCATTGGTTTTTACATTTGCCATAGGTATGGCGCCGGTTTCCTATCTAAAAGCTCAGAAAAAAGACAAAACGGAAGTTTCCGTGAGAGATTTGCCAAAACGGATGATTACCTCTGCTCTGGGTAATTTCAGTGCTGATTTCAGCGGGCAGCAGGTCACGTCGGATTTCCTCGCCGGTCATCTTGCCCAATGGCTGGGCGCGGGCAGCGATCACACTTTTTCTCTGGTAAAGACCTCAACGGATGAACTGGGGGTCCGGCATTCCGTTTATCAGCATTATTATAAAAATATAAAGGTTGCTGACGATCTGATCCTGCTTCATGAAAAAAATGGGGAAATCACTTTTGTTAACGGAGAATTCATCGGGAACATTGATCTGGTTATTTCACAACCTCTTACACAGGCTGAGACACAGAGTAAGGTACAACTGGATATGCGGGCCCCGGATATTACTTTTACGGATTTTGATCAGGTAATTGCCAAAGTGAATACAGGAAAGGAAGTGAAGCTGTATTCAGCCTCTCAGATTAATGCGCTTTCATTAAAAACACTGCGCAGCTATATGTATTACATCGATAATGCCGGCGGCGGGGTTGTTAAAAAATTAGAAAAAATCCATCATCATACAGGAAAAGCTTCAGTAAGCCCTTTGCTCGATACTTCCTCTACCAGTGCAACCTATTATAAAGGGAATCAGCAGATTACCGTGGATTCATATAACGGGTCTTACCGTCTGAAAGACAATACAAGAAACATCCATACCATGAATGGTTCCAGCTGGGACGGAAACGGTACTGCAGCCGGCGGCCTTACAGGAAACATTACGGAGTATACCAATGCAACGGCCAACTTCACGTCGGCAGCTTTAAAAGCTCCTGTAGAAGTACACTGGGCTATGAAAACGGCTTATGATTATTATCTGAACGTCCATAACAGAAACTCTTATGACGGGAACGGTTCAATCATCAGGAATTATTATAATATCAATTTTAACAGGGATACCACTACAGGTGCAGGCCAGGCCCCTGAAAGCGGAATAAACGCAGCGGCAATAGATACACAGGGCATTGTGGCTATGGTATACGGAAACGGGATATATCAGGGGCTTTCAGGATATTTCAATCCTTTTGTGGGAATCGATGTGGCGGGACATGAATATTCCCATCTCATGGTCAGCCGTACGGCCAATTTAGCTTATCAGGGAGAGTCAGGCGCATTAAACGAGTCTTTTGCAGACATGTTCGGTGCGGCTATCGAATTTTATTCTAATATTACGCCGAACTGGACCATAGGAGAGGGGATCCCTAATCCTGCCTTGGGATTCACCTACTTAAGGAGCATGTCCAACCCGAATTCCGGGCCTGCAGCATTGGCTTCCCAGCAGCCTGATACCTATCAGGGTACCTATTGGGTAGATCCTGCTAGTACAACGGATAACGGAGGCGTACATACCAACAGCGGTGTGGGCAATTACTGGTTTTACCTGTTGTCTGCGGGAGGCTCAGGAACCAATGATCTCGGCCATGCGTTTAACGTCACCGGTATCACTCTACAGAAAGCAGAGAAAATCGCCTACCGTACTTTAGCAAATTATCTCACTCCGAACAGCCAGTTCGTTGATGCTTATACAGCCAGCAAGCAGGCGGTTGCAGATCTTTACGGTGCCACGGGAAATGAGCAGCAGCAGAATGTGAAAGCCTGGTACGCTGTGGGAATCGGCAATGGGTTACTGGCAACCCATGAGGTTAAAAATGATATTGAAAATCAGTTTTCGGTATTTCCGAATCCTGTTAAAAACGGGACTGTTACCATTGAGAGCAATAAGAATGACGCGGGATTTGAAATTTATGATATTTCAGGAAAACTTATCAGAAAGTCTGAGAAGTTACAGAAAGGCGCCAACAGAATCAGCATCAACGGAATTCTTAAAGGGGTTTACGTGATAAAAATAGGTTCAGATGGCAGTACCGTTTCCAAAAAAATGATTGTGGAATAACTTTATCCTACACGACAGAAAAATGAAACCCGGCAGAATAAATTCTGCCGGGTTTTTTAATTATTTTTCACAAAAAAATGTAACATTTTTGTGAAGCTGAAACTAACGATACAGAGCATAAGAAATCATGGCCTCATCAGAACAGGAATTTTTAAAGAATATCGAAAAACACAAGGGGATCATTTTTAAGATTTCCAAGATGTATATGGACCGGAAAGATGACCGGGACGATCTCTTTCAGGAGATTACCTGTCAGGTCTGGAAGGCTTATCCCCAGTTCAAAGGCCAGAGCGAATTTTCCACCTGGCTGTACAGGATTGCCCTCAATACGGCCATTGTATTCCTTAAAAACGAAAAGAGAAGGAGTTTTATCGGCCGTGAAGATTTTTCCGAATACAAAATCATGCAGGAAGAATTCGATGCTGAAAAAGAAGAGAAGCTGAATGCCATGTATAAAGCCATTCATCAGCTGAACCCTATTGATAAAGCGTTTATTTTCTATTACCTCGAAGATGTTTCCGGAAAGGAAATTGCCGGGCAGATGGGAATTTCAGAAGGAAATGTAAGGGTAAAGATGAACCGCGCCAAAAATAAGCTGAAAGAGATCTTACAAACAATACCCACTCACTTTTAAATTAAAAAATTATGAATATCGACGAACTTAAAAACGCATGGAATGAAGACGATTCCCTTGCCGGTACTCCTGAAATCAGTATGGAGCAAAAGAAAACCATCCATCTTCCGCTGGAAAAAATCCGGAAAAACATGCGTATGGAATTCTGGTCTACTTTTGCACTCTTTATTTTCGGATTTTTTATTGTTTATTCCTGTCAGGCACCCTTTAAATTCAAATTTTACATGGGCATCTTATTGGCTTCCATGGTTTGTGTCACTTTTTTCTTTTTCAGTAAATTTTTTCAGCTTTATAAAGAGATGACCGATCCCGTGATGAAGACGTCGGAAAGCCTGAAGGATCTTTTGTACCAGTTTGATCTGAATAAACAGTATTACCTTTCGTTCTACCTTACTTTTGTGCCGTTCCTGGTGTGTGAACTGATTATTGTCATGGAATTTATTCCGCGTCCGCAGCCTCTTTCCGATACGAAAATTGCATCCGTGCTGATCGGGACGCTTGCGGTAGGTTTATTTGCTCTGTTCGCTTTCGGGAGCTTCTGGTTTAAAAGGCTGTACGGAAAACATATTCAAAAAATCAGAACTCTTTTGAATGAATTGGAAAAATAGGTTCGGGCGGGCTTTCAGCCCGCCCGAACGGCTTATTGGATATAATACGCCGGAAATTCCCGGAGCAGCGAATACAGGTCCCGAAATTCAAAATAATCCGGGCTTGCACTGTGCACTTCCCCAAAACCCTGGTCTTTAAATAATTTTTTTGTCCGGGTCACATGAAAATACTGGGAAACCACGATAATGCTGCCGAACTTCAGCTTTCGCCTCAGCTGTAAGGTATTCTCAACCGTTGCGCGCGTGTTATTCCCAAAGTTATCAACTGTGATTAAAGAATCAGGGATGCCTTCTGACACAAGGAATGCTTTCATCCGGTCTCCTTCATAATACCCTTCCTTTCCCAGTCCTCCGCTGACAAGGATCTTTCGGATCCGGTGGTTTCTGAATAAGTCAATACCACATTCAAGACGTTGTTCAAGCCTTTCCGACAGGGTTCCGTCTTCATTCACCTTACTTCCTAAAATAACGGCGAGGTCTGCTTTTTGGCCATCGTCGGAAATACCGTCAAAGATAATGAAGGCAGAATGGACTGTAAACCATACGGCTAGTACCGAGGTAATAATTTTTATAACGGTAAAAAACTTTTTTGCCATAGAACAGTTTACTTTGTGCCGGCGGTCTTTTCTTTATGGATTTCATTCATTATCCAATCCAGCTGTGGATCTTTTTTACTGATGATATCATGGAGGGTTTCTTTTACCGTAACATCAGGGAGTACGCCTTTCCTGGTGTGGGTGAAAGCAATATCAGGCTGTACCAGCACCAGTCCGACAGGAAGGTCAATTTTAGAATTAGGGAGCTGCTGATAGGAATAAAACCCGGCCACGGTCCCGTCATTGGCGCCGCCGGTTTCCTCACCGACAAGAACAGCCCGTTTATCATTCTTCAGTTTCGCTGTAAAAATAGAAGAAGCGGAGAAGCTCCCGCCGTTTATCAGGACAAAGACCTTTCCGGTAAAAACATTTTTGTTGGGCTTTGCTTCCTTAGCAGCTTTCATACGGTAATAAAATTTCCCGTCTTTTTTGTAGGTTCCGAATGCCTGGGCAAAGAAAAAAACAGGGTAGGCAAGACCTTTAAAAACATATTCGAGAGGATTGCTTTTCCTGAAATATTTTGTTTTCAGGGGAGAGGTTTTCGATGTCACCTCCGAAGGCTTTATCAGGACATAAGGTTCAGGACTCAGATAAGAATACAGGTTCAGGATCTCTTCCAGGGAGCCGCCGTAATTGTTTCTCACATCAATAATCAGATAGTCGGATTCTGCTTTTTTAATTTTGCTGAAAGCTTCCTGGTAAAATTTCACGGAATAGGCTCTTGAAAAGCTTTTTACTTTGATATAGGCCATGCTGCTGTCGGCATCCAGAAATTTGAAAGAACGGTTATACGAATCGTTGAAAGCTACATAGTCATTGATCTTTTTCTCCGGAGTCCGCTTTTGCTGTGCCTTGTCTTTTTCAAGATCTGCCGTGTTTTTTGTTTCTCTGGCCAGGAAGTACGTTTTTTTTGCTCCGTTATACAGCGTTTCCAGTTTTGCTCCGTTTTCATACCCGTTCTCGGCCACATAAAAATAGAAGAGCCAGTCTTTCAGGAAATAAGGCTGGAAGGTGGTATTGAAACCGTCACTGTTGATGAGCTGCCCGTATTTTTTCAGGTAGGCGGATGCCGGAATTGTATTGATGGACAGGATTTCCGTTCCCGGTTTAATGCCCTGAATTGAATCTTTGTTTTCTGCAATGTAAAGGTGCTTCCCCTGGACATAATACCCGAAACGGCTGAACATGGCTTTTTTATTTTCCAGGGCTTTGGTTTCCTTTCTTGAAAGCCTTTTCATCGGGATTCTCAGCGAAAGATGCGCTTCACGGATGTCTGAGATGACCGGCTGTAATTTAAAATAAAACTGAAGCGGTGTAAGCGGTTCATGGATTGTCTTTTTGACACTGTCAAATTTACGGTCCAGATTTTCTTTGGAAATATACAGGTAAAGCTGGGGGTGCAGCTCTTTCAGCCGGGAATAGGCAAAATCCACATCCTCTCTCAGTTTTTCCGGAGGGAGGCAGGAAGATCTCTGCTCATTGTGTCTTCTGGCTGATGTGCAGGAAGTTACGGTAATGAGTAAGAAGATGATGAAATAATTCTTCTGCAATTTTTATTGTATTGGAATTCAAAATTAAAAAGTTTAGCCATTAGTTGGTAAATTAATTGATGATTATTTCAATTAATTTAAAGGTTTACGGTTGATGGATCGTCATATCCCGTAATGTTATACATTTGACACCTTATACATCATGATGTACACAATAATTGGCATAGCCGTTTTAATCGTTTTATTATATCTCCTGATTACCGGCCGGGAAGTGTTCGGTGCCGAAGCGAAAGGGAAAAGACTGGAAAGGATACAGCAGTCGGAACATTATAAAGACAGGCAGTTTCAGAATCTCAGTATCACGCCTTCGCTTGCAGAAGGGTATTCCATGCCGAAGGTAATGCTCGACTTCTTTTTTAAAAAGAAAAATCCGCTTTTAAAACCGTTGAAAAACATTCCGGCGGTCCATACCGATATCAAGAGCCTGCCTGAAGACAAGGATGTTTTTATATGGCTGGGCCATTCCTCCTATTATATGCAGCTGGAGGGGGTTTCTTTTCTGGTAGATCCCGTGCTGAGCTCCTATGGCTCACCGTTCCGGTTTTTTAACAAAGCCTTTGCGGGTGCAGACCTGTTTACGCCGGATGATATTCCTCAGCTTGACTATCTGGTAATTACCCATGACCATTATGACCATCTGGATTACCCCACTGTTAAAGCCATCAGGGACAGGGTCGGAAAAGTAATTCTGCCGCTGGGAGTCGGTGCTCATTTGGAAAGATGGGGATATGCTCCCGAGCAGCTGATCGAAGAAGACTGGGGAAGTGAAGCTGCTTTAAAAAACGGTATTAAAATCACTTTTACGCCGGCAAGGCACTTTTCAGGCCGGAAGATGAAAAGGAATGTCACTTTATGGACTTCCTATGTTCTGGAAACCCCGTCTCAAAAATTTTTCCTGGGAGGCGACAGCGGCTACGATACCCATTTTAAGAGGATCGGCGAACAATACGGGCCTTTTGATTACGCCATCATGGAAAACGGACAGTATAATCAAGCCTGGAAGTACATTCATGCCCTGCCGGAAGATGTTATTCAGGCCAGTATCGATGTGAATGCCAAAAATATTATTCCTGTGCATTCCTCAAAATTTGCGCTGGCATTACACGCCTGGAATGAACCTCTGGATCAGGTAACCCGTCTCGGGAAAGATAAAAATTTAAATATCCTGACCCCGATGATCGGCGAGCCGGTTGAGCTGAATCAGGCAGAGCATCATTTCAAGAGGTGGTGGAAAGATTAATTTAAGCGTGCCAGATCTCTTTATACCTTTCCGGATGGTTTTCAAACTGCTGCCTCACGAAATCACATTCCGGATCTACCAGCAAGTCATTTTCTTCGGCGTATCTTACCAACTCATCCAGAAGCATTTTTGCGTACCCTTTGCCTTCATATTCTTCATCGATCTTGGTGTAATACACAATCAGTACCCTGCCGTCAATCTTTACCGACATATAACCCGGTTTTTTTTCATCGATCAATAGCTGAAGTTCGTCCTGATGGGGAGAGACCTGAAACGTTATATTTTCCATAATATTAAGGTTTTGACTGTTAGATATCAGTGCCGGTAACACCTGTTCTAAATTACGAATTAAAAATTACAATGTCTGTTTGGTATGCGATTATAATTTTATAAACTTTTTCCCGCTTATTTTTCTGAGCATTTCTGTCCTGAATTTTATTTATTGCCTGTTATCTGCAGGCTGTGTGAATGGCAGAATTTTTTTAATCTCTCTTGTACAATAAATCCAGCAAAGTTTTCTGTATCCCCAGCTCATGAAAATGGATTGGCATTTTAATTGCGCGTTATCCTTCAGTTTAATTTTAAAACGGGTAAATATGAAAAAGTGGTTATGTACAGCGTTATTGTTAGGGACATTCAGCTTAAGTTATGCGCAGTCCGATTATTACAATGACTACAGAAGAAGTGTTACGGATATCAACTGGCAAAGTGTGATTTCGGATCTCGTATTGTCAAGCACCCAGGCAAACCAGGTATATGCATTAAACGACCGGTACCGTGATTATAATTCATGGAACAGCGTATATGTCAGCAATCCTGATCGCTGGAGAAATGACAGATACGTGGAACTTGAAAGGATTCTGGGAAAGGATAAATACGCAAAGTTCAAAAACAAATACTATAAAGGACAGAATCCTGTAGCGGTTTATAACAGAAGTAAAAATAATGATAAGCGTTATAAGCACATGAATAAGAAAGCAAAGGCCCATCAGCCTAAACACCATGGAAAAAAGCATCATTAAAAAAGATAATCAAAAAATATATTCAAGGCTGAATTGGCTGTTCTCCGGATCAGTCAATTTTTTTGTTAATTTATAATGTGGTGTTGTTTGATTTTTATAATTTTGGATAATGGAATCTAAAGAAACGATACAGGACTTTTATGAACGTAATGCCGGTCAGTTCGGCTGTATGAAGACCCCGGGGGTAGGCCATTTCAATGTATTTTCCCGGGATAACTGTTCATCCATTACGCCGTACAGCAGGAGAGATTACTATAAAATTTCGCTGATCATCGGTAAAGGGACGCTTCATTACGCAGACAAGTGGATTTATGTCGACCGTCCTGCATTGCTGTTTTCAAATCCTGTAGTGCCTTATTCCTGGGAGGCGGAAGATGAAAATCAGAAAGGGTACTTCTGTCTTTTTACCGATCACTTTCTGCACAACGGCAGCCGTTCCGGAACCCTTCTTGATTCCAAACTTTTTAAGGTAGGCGGAACCCCGGTTTTCTTTGTGGATGAACGGCAGCAGGAAACAGTAAATGGTCTTTTTCAAAAGATGACGGACGAAATAAAGTCAGATTACCCGCATAAATATGATATGCTCCGGGCCTATCTCCACCTGCTGATCCACGAAACAATGAAAATGCATCCTGCCGATAACTTTGAACCGTATCAGAATGCTTCGCAGCGGGTAGCTGCCCTGTTTATGGAGTTGCTGGAAAGACAGTTTCCGATTGACAGCCCGGAACGGTACCTGAAATTGAAGACCCCGACGGATTACGCCGAGAACCTTTCCATCCATGTCAATTCACTCAACCGCTCCGTTAAGGAAATCACCGGAAAAACCACTACGCAGCAGATTACGTCAAGGATTATCCATGAAGCCCAGGCACTGCTGAAGCATACAGACTGGAACGTCTCTGAAATTGCTTACGGGCTGGGTTTTGAAGAGCCTGCCTATTTCACCAATTATTTTAAGAAGCAGACCGGAATGACCCCGAATGCCATAAGAACGGCTGTTGTTTGATTTTTATAATTCTTTGTTTGATTTCTATATTGAAACCGTACTGTTTCTATTATAATTTTGTCCTGTTAATTTAAAATCACGAAAACTTATGAAATTCAGAAAATTAGGAAATACAGGAAAAGAATTGTCTGCCATCGGCTTAGGATGCATGGGAATGAGTTTTGCGTACGGGCCTGCAGACGAGCAGGAAAGTATACAGACTCTTCACAAAGCTTTGGATCTGGGCGTGAACTTTTTGGATACGGCAGATATGTATGCCAACGGAGAGAATGAAAAACTGATCTCAAAAGTACTGGTCCCGAACCGCGACAAAATTTTTATTGCGACAAAGTTCGGGTTCAGGTTTAAAGACGGGAACGCAGGCCACAGCGGAGCCCCGGGAACCTACTTCGACGGCTCGCCGGAATGGATCAGGAAGGCGGTTGACCTGAGCCTTCAGCGGTTGAAAATCGATGAAATCGACCTGTATTATGCCCACAGGGTAGATCCCAATATTCCGGTGGAGGAAACGGTAGGCGCCATGGCCGAACTGGTACAGGCGGGAAAAGTAAAATACCTCGGGCTGTCGGAAGCGTCTGCAGAATCAATCAGGAAAGCCCATGCCGTTCATCCGATCACGGCTTTACAATCGGAATACTCACTTCTGACGCGTGATGTTGAAGGAGAAATCTTATCTGCAATCCGGGAGCTGGGTATTACCCTGGTCCCTTATTCGCCGCTGGCAAGGGGACTGTTTTCCAATATCAGCGAAGCTCAGCATTTCGGAGATGATGATTTCAGGAAATCGCTGCCGCGCTATCAGGAAAAATATCTGGAAAATAATACGAACCTGGCCGGAGAGATCAATGCATTCGCCGCTTCAAAAGGGGTTAAGGGAACACAGCTGGCTTTGGCCTGGGTTCTGAACCAGGGCGAAGACATTATTCCGATCCCGGGAACCAAACGGATTAAATACCTCGAAGAAAATATTGAGGCGGTGAATATCGAACTTTCTTCATCAGACCTGGACACCATCGATGCCATCCTGAAAAAATATCCGGATACCGGGGAAAGGTACAGTGAAGGTTCCATGAAACTGGTCAACAACTAAAGATGCTACCGGATCCGGATTTCTGAAGAATATCAGAAATCCGGGTTTTATGACAAAATATTAGAAACAGCAATGGTTACACTCAAAGAAAAAAATAAATTTATTGCCACCCTTCTGGCATTTGCCGTCATCCCGATGTCGGGCCTGGCAACGGATATCTATCTGCCTTCAATGCCGAGTATGGCCCTCGGACTGCACCAGCCGGAAAGCAGCATCCAGCTTACCCTGTCCATATTCTTGATCAGCTACGGACTGACCCAGTTTTTTGCCGGAAGCATTGTTGATTCATTCGGACGGTATAAAATTTCTATGATTTCGCTGGCTTTGTTCGTGGTTTCATTTCTGATTACGGCAACCACCCAGAATATTTTTGTAATCTATGCGATGCGGGTACTTCAGGGCATGCTGTCGGGATTTGCTGTGGTATCGAAGCGCGCCTTTTTCGTAGATGTCTACGATGGGGAAGAGCGGAAGCATTACCTCAGCATCATGACGATTGTCTGGTCGGTAGGGCCTATCATAGCCCCGTTTATCGGCGGGTACCTGCAGAAAATTTTCGGATGGCAGTCGAATTTTTATGTGCTGGCCGGATACAGCCTGCTGCTGTTCATTCTGGAGTTTATCTTTTCGGGGGAAACCCTGAAAAAAAGAAATCCTTTTCATCTGGAATTTTTACTGAAGGAATATAATTCGATGTTTAAAGCGAAAGATTTTTTTTACGGAATGATTATGTGCGGACTGAGTTATTCGATGATTATGTTCTTCAACCTGTGCGGGTCATTTATTATTGAGCATAAAATGGGGTATTCGGAAGTTGTGGCCGGATATGTTTCCCTAATCCTCGGGTTTGCCTGGATGACCGGCGGATTTCTCGGGAAAGCGCTGATCAACAGAGCATTTTTACCTAAGATCCGGTATGCAAATTTTGTACAGCTGGGATTGATCGCAGCCATGTTTTCGGCTTCTTATTTTTCAAATAACATCTACAGCCTGGTGGCGTTTGCCTTTTTAATTCATATCACGGCCGGATTTATTTTCAATAATTATTTTTCCTACTGCATCGGCCGGTTCCCGGATTCTGCCGGAATCGCAGGCGGACTCACAGGCGGGGTTGCCTTTATTATTACCTCAGCCATCAGCTATGGGATTGTAGCCGTTATAAAACCTCAGGTTCAGCTGGAAGTGGCCGAAGGGTATTTTGTACTTGGTATTTTGGGATTGCTTGTGTTAAGCATAATCAAACTGAGAAAAGCGCATGGTTAATTACAGATTTAGCGGCTTTTAAAACAGATTGTAGAGATGGATATTAATCCTGTTTTTTTAAGCTTTAAGTGGTATGATACTATTGATTATATCAAAAAAATATTGATCATATTATTGAGATGCTTCCTGATGTCAGAAGAATAAAATAACTTACATTTGATGCTGTTTTAAAATCATTTATACTTTAGCAGAAATAAGAAAGCTCCTTGTAAAAGGAGCTTTACTTTATTTTAATCGGTTCCGGAATTAAATCCCGTCAATGATTTCATTCAACACCGTACTTGGTCTCATGGCCTGATACGTTTTAAACTTATCAGTTTTGTAATAGCCGTCAATGTTCTGAGGTTTGCCCTGTGCCCCGATCAGTTCAGAGTTAATCACTTCCTCGTTTTCCTGCATGGTTTTGGCAATCGGAGCAAACTGAGCTGATAATTCAGCATCTGCCGTCTGGTTGCCCAGTGCTTCAGCCCAATACATGGCAAGGTAGAAGTGAGATCCTCTGTTATCGATCTGTCCCACTTTTCTTGCAGGGGATTTATCGGTAGCTAAGAATTTAGCATTGGCTTCGTCCAGTGCATCTGCCAGAACCTGCGCTTTCGTATTGTTCTGGGTCTGTGCCAGGTGTTCCAGGGAAGCCTGAAGCGCCAGGAATTCACCTAAAGAATCCCATCTTAAATAACCTTCTTCAACGAACTGTTCCACGTGTTTCGGTGCAGAACCTCCGGCTCCGGTTTCAAATAACCCACCGCCGTTCATCAACGGAACGATAGAAAGCATTTTTGCAGAAGTTCCCAGTTCAAGAATCGGGAAAAGGTCTGTTAAATAATCTCTCAGTACGTTTCCTGAAACAGAAATGGTATCTTTTCCTTCTCTCGCTCTTTTCAGGGTTTCCGTCATGGCATCTTTCACATCAAGAATCTTAATGTCAAGTCCGGTAGTATCATGATCCGCAAGGTATTTTTCCACTTTTTTGATCATTTCCCTGTCATGGGCCCTTCCTTTATCTAACCAGAAAATAGCCGGCGTATCCGACAGCCTGGATCTGTTAACCGCTAATTTTACCCAATCCTGGATCGGGGCATCTTTTGTCTGGCACATTCTGAAGATGTCTCCTTTTTCCACTTTCTGGGAAAGAAGCACGCTTCCGGCTTCATCCTGAACCTCAATGGTTCCGTCAGCCGCCGCCTGGAATGTCTTATCGTGGGAACCGTATTCTTCCGCTTTCTGTGCCATTAAACCAACGTTCGGAACAGAACCCATGGTCGTAGGGTCCAGTTTTCCGTGTGCTTTCATATCGTCAATCACGGACTGATAGAACCCGGCATACGAACGGTCCGGGATGATACAAACCGTATCTTCCTCATTTCCGTCTTTGTTCCACATTTTACCGCCGCCTCTTACTAAGGCTGCCATGGAAGCATCAACGATAATGTCGGAAGGAACGTGGAAATTGGTAATCCCTTTGTCGGAGTTCACCATAGCTACTCTCGGTCCGTTAACCAGGGCCGCTTCAATATCGCCTTTAATATTGGCCTCCTGCTCATTCCCTTTGATTTTATCAAAAAGATCCGCAAGACCGTTGTTCGGATTGACATCCAGCGATCTGAATGTTTCGGCATATTTCGTAAATACTTCTTTGAAGAACGTTTCTACGATGGCCCCGAAAATAATAGGGTCGGAGATCTTCATCATCGTCGCTTTCAGATGGGCGGAAAGCAGTACGTTTTTGTCTTTCGCTTCGCTGATCGCCTGCTCTACGAATGATCTCAAAGCATTCAGGTTCATCACGGAAGAATCGATTACTTCTCCGGCCTGCAGGCTGGCGAAATCTTTTAACAGGGATTCAGAACTTTCATCGCCTTTGAATACAATCTTATATTGTGTAGCATTTTCAAGAGTAATGGAAGTCTCGGTGCCATAGAAATCTCCCGTATTCATGTGAGCCACATCCGTTTTGCTGTCAGAAGCCCAGTCGCCCATTCTGTGCGGGTTGGTCTTGGCATAGTTTTTAACGGCTTTCGGCGCACGTCTGTCAGAATTTCCTTCTCTTAACACCGGGTTAACGGCACTTCCCAATACTTTGGCATATTTGGCTTTGATGGCTTTTTCCTCGTCATTTTTAGGTTCTGCCGGATAGTTCGGAACCGCGAAACCTTTAGACTGCAATTCGGCAATAGCCGCATCCAGCTGAGGTGCGGAAGCGGAAATATTAGGCAGCTTGATAATGTTCGCATCGGGCTGGGTGGCCAGTTCGCCCAATTGAGCCAAAGCATCACCGATCTTCTGGTCATCTTTCAGGAACTCCGGGAAATTGGCTAAAATTCTTCCTGCCAAAGAAATATCCGGAACGGCAATCTCAATATCTGCTGATTTGGTAAACGCTTTTACAATCGGTAAAAACGAGTGGGTAGCCAACATGGGAGCTTCATCCGTAAGGGTGTAATAGATTTTTGATTTGTCTGACATTATACTGTTATTTATTATTTGATTTTTTAAGACTCACAAATTTAGTTAAAAATTAATTTTTAAGGTCAATCCTGAAAAAGATTTTCCACTTTAAGAATTATTTAACCTTATTGCAAAGGAAAAGTTTCCCGTTTTCATTAAATTTGAGAAACTTAAAAAAAGAATTACATTATGTCAAGCATCACGCTAAAAGGAAACGAGGTAAATACATTGGGAAAACTTCCTGAAATAGGATCTGCAATCAGAGATTTTGCTTTGGTGGATTCAGGGTTGAATGTAAAAACGCTGGAAAACTTTGAAGGTAAAAAAAAGGTATTCAATATTTTTCCAAGCATTGATACGCCTACCTGTGCAGCTTCAGCAAGAAAGTTCAATGAAGAGGCCAATAATCTGGAAAATACCGTGGTAATCAATGTTTCTAAAGACCTGCCGTTTGCCCTGACGAGATTCTGTGCAGCGGAAGGCCTGGATAATGTGGAAACACTTTCGGATTTCAGAGGGACTTTCGGTGATGATTATGAAGTAACGATCACAGATTCTCCGATGAAAGGCCTTTTAAGCCGTGCCGTAATTGTGACTGACGAAAACAATAAAGTAGTCTATACGGAACAGGTTTCTGAGATTGCCAACGAGCCTGATTACAGTGCCGCTTTAGAAGCCCTAAAATAATTATCCGGAAAAATTTTTATAGAGCCTTGTGAAGATTATCTTCACAAGGCTTTTCTGTTAAATACGTCTTTACATGAAGTATATTCAATAAAGGCATAGGGGGCGGTCATTCTCTCAGAATCATGTTCTTCGTACTATTTAATCTTAACTTATAATAACAGTGTATTGAAATAACTGATCCGGATCATTAAATATCATCTGTTTAAAACGTACTTTTACACTATGAAACGTTCCGGAACCGCCACCTTACCCCTTCACTACGGAAAAGTTCCGCCCTGGCTGTACGAAAGAATGTCTGTATTGGGACTTTCAATTGTAGAAGTCATGCTGGCAGATTACGGAAAGGATGAGGTGCTCAGAAGGCTGGCGGATCCATTCTGGTTTCAGAGTTTCGGGGCGGTGATGGGGATGGACTGGCATTCTTCCGGAATTACCACCTCCGTTATGGGAGCATTGAAACGAAGCATCAATCCGGGATCCAAAGAACTCGGCATTTATATCTGTGGCGGAAAAGGCCGGTTTTCCAGGGAAACGCCTAATGAGCTTCTTATTATCGCCGATAAAACAGGACTGAACGGAACGGAACTGGTTCGCGCCAGTAAACTCTCTGCAAAAGTCGACAACACGGCAATTCAGGACGGTTATCAATTGTACCTCCATAATTTCATCGTTTCAGACGAAGGAAACTGGACAGTCGTGCAGCAGGGAATGAACGATGCAGACGGAACGGCAAGACGTTACCACTGGCATTCCGAGAATATGGAATCCTTTGTTGATGAACCGCACAAAGGTATCCAGGGAATCAACCGCGGAAATATTTTAAATTTAACGGCCCATGAAGCACAGGAAAGCCGGAAGGGAATTTTGGAAATTTCCCACACCCATTCAGAAAAGATCATGCAGGATTTTGCCAATCTGATCCTGCCTGCACACCATGAGGTCCGGGCTTCCGATGTCGACTTGAAAAAGTTGGGAACGCTTCTGTATATGACACGGGAAAACCAGCCTGAGAACTTTGAAGAACTGCTTTTGTTAAAAGGGGTCGGTCCGCGAACTTTGCAGAGCCTGGCTTTGGTAAGTGAAGTGATCCACGGGTCACCTTCAAGGTTCCGCGATCCTGCGAGATTTTCTTTTGCACACGGGGGGAAAGACGGCCATCCGTTTCCCGTACCGCTGAACGTTTATGATGAAACCATCAATATTCTGCAGAAGGGAATTGAAAAATCCAAACTGGGAAATTCTGATAAATTACAGTCAGTCAATAAACTTCACACCATCATTGCAGAAGCTGAGAAAAATTTCACCCCGGATTTTGACATCAATGATGTGATTGAGGAAGAACGGCAGAACTCATGGCGTTTCGGCGGGAAAACCGTTTTCGGGGATGCTGAAAAACCTTCAAAACCAAAACCGATACAACTTTCCTTGTTTTAGATAACCTATTCAGAGCCTGTGATAATTTTTATTGCTCTTTTAGTATTTAATAATGGGTCAAGTGCTCTAGAGACCTTTCCGGAATTTCTACGGTCTATAACTCCAATAGACTTAAATTTCCTCATATTAATCTTTACGGCAATTGAATTAATGCAATTTGTGCTTTGTCTCTTATGATTTTGTCCCGATATGGCAGGTGGCTTCCTATAAGTACCGTTTAATAGGGGTGTAAATCCATGCCTGGAGTCGATTAATTTTCAAGTAACAATTGAAATTATGTGTTGAAAGTTTGCTGTATATAAATATGGGCGCATTTCAGGAATTTAATATTATTTATCAGAAGAAATTTTAAATATAGAGATATTAAAAAAACAGTGGCAACGATTGTATTTATTGTCTTTAATTTTGAGTTTTATGGCCAATTTAAAAAGATGTTATCTGTCTTTTTTATGCATCTCAATTAGTAAACAGATATTGTTCTGTTGATTTAATTGTATTTCAATAATAATTTATTGTTAATCGTGTAATTCAATTTATGGAAAATTAAAATTTCATAAAGGCGGCTTAATTTTTGAGATCTTTTTTCATTAAAAAAGTAATATATGAAAATTAAATCTTTACTCAGTCTGTTTATCATGGTCATGTTTGGTTTTATCAGTTATTCGTGTGGAAGTAATGATGATGCAGATATAGAAGTAATCCCTTCGGCTCAATCTCAGGATGTGTATGCAGCAGGAAGAGAAAATTATGTTGCCAAATACTGGAAAAACGGCGATCCTGTTGTTTTAGGAAAAGCTTCAGGTGTGTCTGATGCCAATGGATTGGTAGTGGTTAACAATGATGTTTATGTGGTTGGTTACGAAATCAATAATGCCGGAAAACATGTTGCGAAATATTGGAAGAATGGCTTGGCCACAGATCTTACAGATGGCAGCAGAGATGCATACGCAAACGATATCTTCATCCGGGGAAATGACATCTATATCGCTGGACAGGAAATGATTAGTGCCGGAACTACTTATGTGGCAAAGTATTGGAAAAACGGTGTTGCAATTAATCTGACGGATCAAAACCAGAATGCCGTTGCATCAGGAATTGCTGTTTATAACAATGATGTCTACGTCATCGGTGAAAGACGCGAGCTTACCTGGTCAAATCCCATTGCATGCTATTGGAAAAATGGCCAGGTTAAAGATTTGGCAGATCAGTCGACCTACGCAGCAGATCAGGCAATTGCCGTTTCCAATAATGATCTGGTCATGGTATGGTCTGCCTCTTACAACAGTTTCGGACAACTGAGAACACAATATTCCAAAAATCTGTCTGCTCCAGTGGTTTTGCAGGATGGTACTTCAAGTTTCAGAGGCTCTTCTGTCGCAATTTCAGATAATGATATGTATGTTGCAGGCACTGGTCTTTCTTCAAACGGAAATGATTTGGTGGCTAAATATTTAAAAAATGGTGTGCCGGTATCATTGATGAATGAATCAGGCTATTCTGAAGCATTAAGCGTCAGTGTTTCAGGGACAGATGTTTATGTGGCCGGATCTCAGATGATTTCTTCACCGGCTGCCAAAGCCACCTATTGGAAAAACGGAAAAGCCGTATCGCTTACAGACGGATCTTCTGATGGCCTGATAAGAAAAATAGTTGTGGTAAATAAATAATTTATTGAGTTAAATGAAGATGCGGATTAATAAAATTATAAATTACGTTGATATTCATAGGTATTTGACATTAAGGTAGTAAGAATTGCTCAGGTTAATTGGTTAATGATTATTCCGAATTTTTTGCTTTTTATTTCACATTCTAATCTATAAGTGATTCAAAGAGATAGGGATTAATGGAACAAACAAAGGCATTGGCCTCCCAATTTCGGATGATGTTGATTACTTAACCTGAATAATAATTTTTGCGAAAAGTTTTAATTTTTATCATTTTGAAATTTTATTAGGTGAATTTACCACAGGCTGTTAAGCGGAATTTCAGGGATTAAAGTTTTGATTTATTTGCATTAAGATGAAATAATGTTATTATTTTTCAATATTTCATATTCAATTACGATAAAAATTTTAATTTTAGAGCCTAAACCATTGATTGAATGACAAGCAAAGCCCTGGAAATCTGCTACGACTTCCCGTTTTTTATGTCCGAAGAACTTGAAGAGATCTTCCGGGCTCATGAAACCGTGCATTTCCGGAAGGGCGACTGCATTCTTAAAGAAGGAAAAACGGCTAATGAATATTATATCCTGGAAAAGGGCCTGGTCCGATCATTTGTCAATGATTTTAACGGGAATGAAGTCACTACCCATTTTTTCACGGAGAATGAAATTGTCATCGAAGTATCTTCCCTGTTCCAGAGAATTCCGTCACAGGAAAATATAGTCTGCATTACCGACTGTGAATGCCGGAAAATGCCTTTTGAAACGTTCCAGGAATTATTCCATAAAATTCCCAACCTGAGGGAATGGGGCAGGTCATGGATGTCCCAGCAGCTTTTTATATACAAACAGCGCTCTGTAGAAATATTTACGCTGTCTGCAACCAAACGGTACCTCGGTATTTTAGAGCAAAAGCCTCAGGTCATACGGTTCGCCCCGCTGAAACAGATCGCATCTTACCTGGGGGTTACCGACACTTCATTAAGCCGGATCCGGAAAGAACTGGTCTCTCATCCCAAGAAAAATTAAATCTTGTCTTATGGCAAGTTGATTTTCATTTTAACCGGGTAATTTGGTTAAAAATTTCAGAGCGTGTCTAAAACTTATTTCAAAAATAATTTCCCGTTGATTTTTTAGCTTCGGCAGAGTTAAGTGCAGGTAAAAAATCTGCGTGGGCACGATAGGCTGCGGGAACAGAACTCAAAATAAAGTTTTAATAAACGTTCAGGATTAGAATTCAATACTAAAAATTACAGAATGAAAATCAACCAAATTTATGTCAACCTTCCGGTAAAGGATATTCAGAAAACAAAAGAATTCTGGACGAAAATCGGTTTTTCCGTGAACGATCAGATTTCAGATGAAAGAGCAGTCTGTATCGTTTTAAATGACAGTTCTTTCGTCATGTTCATCACCGAAGAATATTTCCAGACCTTTTCTGAGAGGCCTGTTCCGAAAGGTGATACTACCCAGGTTCTGATTGCGATTGGTTTAAGCAGCCGCGAGGAAGTTGATCAGGTTGTAAACGCCGCTGTCGCCAATGGCGCAACCCAGCACGAAGAGCCGCAGGATTACGGATGGATGTACCATAATTCTTTCTGGGATATCAACGGGCATGGCTGGAACGTAACCTTTACAGACCTTTCCAAGATGCCGTCACAACCATAAACTTTTTAAAATAAATAATCATGGTGAAATTAAATCCGTACTTAAATTTCGATGGGAAAGCAGAAGAGGCTTTCCGTTTTTACAGATCCGTTTTCGGCGGCGAATTTCTGGGCGAAGTATACAAAATGAGCAATGCCCCGGGCACCGAAAACCTTTCCGATGAAGAGAAAAACAGGGTAATGCATATTGCGCTTCCGGTAGGGAATGACCTGCTGATGGGATCTGATGTGGTTCCCGGTTTCGGACAAAAGCTGACCGTCGGAAATACCCATTATGTTTCTATTTTCCCGGAATCACGGGGTGAGGCCGACCGGCTTTTTAAGGCACTGTCTGAAGGAGGAGACATTGAAATGCCGATTGAAGACCAGTTCTGGGGAGACTATTTCGGAAGCTTTCAGGACCGGTATGGTATCTTTTGGATGATCAATTATAATGAGGAATATACAAAATAGCTTATCTTTAGACTGAATTATATTGAGGGTAACCGGCTTGCGGTTGCCCTTTTACACCCTAAAATACACTGATATGGAACCGATTACTATTGATATCACCATTTTATCACCCGTGAAGAAAGTCTGGGACTGCTTTAATGCACCCGAACACATTACCCAATGGAATTTTGCCCATGAAACCTGGCATTGCCCCAGTGCTGAGAATGATCTGAAAGCCGGCGGGACATTTAAGACCAGGATGGAAGCAAAAGACGGAAGCTTCGGGTTTGATCTTGAAGGAACCTATGATGAGGTGATTCCGTATGAAAATATAAAATATCATCTTCAGGACGGCCGGAAAGTGGAAGTGATTTTTGAAGCCGTTGATGAAAATACAACCAAGGTTACGGAGAGATTCGATCCCGAAAAACAGAATTCGGCAGAGATGCAGCGGGACGGATGGTATGCGATTCTGAATAATTTTCACAAATACGTTGAAAACCATTAATCCGTCCAAGATTTTTAAGCCATGATCAATTTAATTATAATGGCAAAGTGTCTTACCTCCGTTTATGCCGTAAGCCACACAGTACAAAGCAATTTCCTGAAAGGGATCATTGCCGTGCCTGCCAGGCGGGCACTGGAAAAAGAAAAAATAGATTCCCTCGAAAAGCTGTCGGGATATTCTGAAGATGAAATCATGAAGCTCCACGGCTTCGGAAGAAATACCATGAACAAACTGAAGCGGTACATGAATGAGCAGCGGGTTTCTTTTAAAGACCAGTTGTTCTGAATGAACACGGATTGCCAGGATTTTCATAACAGCGGTATAATGTTACGGTAAAAAACAGAAATCACTCAACCTAATTTAAACGAAATGAACAACGATATATTCCCATGCCTGTGGTGCGATGAAGAAGCACAGGAGGCCGCAGCGTTCTACTGCGAAATATTTGAAGGAAAGATCACGGCAAATACGCCCGTGGTAATGAATATTGATCTTTTCGGTCAGAAATTAATGCTGCTTAATGGCGGCCCGCAGTTTAAGAAAAATGCTTCGGTTTCATTCATGGTCATTTGTGAAACGGAAGATGAGGTCCTGAAGTATTGGGACCGGCTCACGGAAGGCGGAATGGTTTTAATGCCTTTGGATTCTTATTCATGGAGCAGAAAATACGGCTGGGTCAAAGACCGGTACGATGTGACATGGCAGATCTTCTTAGGGGAAAAACAAACGGAGCAGAAAATTATTCCGACTCTGATGTTTATCCATGAAAATAACGGAAAAGCAGCAGAAGCCATGAAATTGTACACCGAAACATTTCCGAATTCTGATATCGGAAGTATTTTAAAATATGGGGACGGAAGTGAAGGCCATCCGGCTAGCGAACCTGCGGAAAACATTCAGTTTGCCCATTTTGAAATTGACGGTTACCGTTTCTTCTGTATGGATAATTCTTATGATCATGCGTTTGATTTCAATGAAGGGATTTCAATGGTCGTAATGACCGATGACCAGCAGCAGACCGACCGGTACTGGGATGCACTGACGGCCGGCGGAGGAAGGGAAAGCATGTGCGGATGGCTGAAGGACCGGTACGGGCTCAGCTGGCAGATCGTCCCGAAAAGGCTGATCCAGCTGATGAATGATTCTGATCAGGAAAAAGCCCATAGAGTAGTCCAGGCCATGATGAGGATGCAGAAAATCAATATTAAAGAGCTGGAAACTGCTTATTCCTCGTAGATCGCTTGAGATGGTAATAAAGCATGAAGTTCGGAGTTTAAGATTTGTGCCTGCTGTCATTTTACATTGAAAACATAAATGGAATTCTGCAAAGAAACAGCACACGTAGGATATGAAATTCAGGATAATTTTCGCAAATAAGCAGAAAACAATTAAATTAAGGGTTAATATCATTTTTATTGTGGAATTGGAATAGGATTTGAGAATAATGTAAGGTAATGCTGGTTTCCTTTTTTTAAATAATCAGCTGATGCCTACATGAAAACGAAAATTAAACAAAAGCCCGGAAAATGGAAAAAGACAATACTGATTATTTTAGGAATCCTGATTATTTTAGTGCTTGTTTTCCCGTTCTTACTGAATATTTATCTTAAGCACAAGCTTCCGGAACTGATCAATGAAAAGACCCCGTATCGGATTGTCTTAAAAGATTTTGATCTTGATCTTTACCAGGGGAATATTTCTGCACATTCAGTGGTTGTCCACACCAAAGCCACCAATGATTTAGCTGTTACCAGGATTGAAGGAAGCGTGAAAAGCCTGCAGATAGAAGATTTCGGCATCTGGAAAGCTATTTTCAGTAAATCCTATCATGTAAAAAACATACAGCTGATTGATCCTGATATTCAGGTTGCCTTAGGCAGGGCGAAAAAGAAGAAAAATCCCGCACAGAAGAAAACCGATTTCGAAGCCGGGAATATTCTTGTTACCAACGGAAATATTTCGGTAAAAGACGCCGGACAAAAAGATATTTTTAACGGGAGAAACGTAAACATCAATCTTACGGAGATCCGCCAAAGTAAAGATGCTTCAAAACTGCCCGTTTCTTTCAAAGATTTTAAAATCGACGCCCATGAGGTAGTGGTTACCGTAAATGACTTTTACCAGATCTTTGCCAAACAGATCAATGCAAAAAATAAACAGCTTAGCATCAGCGGATTTCACCTGAAGCCTATTGAAAGCCCCGGACTTTATAATGCTAAAAATGTTTTTGACCTGAAAGTCAGCCAGCTCCTGGCGGAAAACTTTATCATCGACCAGGATTCTTTAATTATAGAAAATACCCGGTTCACAAAGCCGCAGCTGATTGTTACCTCCACCGATAAAAAAACGGTAAAAGAAAACCCGAAGGAAGTCAATTTAAAAATAGGAATTAAAAATTTCGATATCCGCCAGGGTTCTGTGTTGGTACAGCAGAAAAATAAAGTAAAAACCGCATCGGTTGATAATTTCCGCCTGAATTTAAACGACATCGTCTTTGATAAAAATACAGTAAAGCAAAAGGTTCCGTTTGCCTTCTCCGGGCATAATATCGAACTGGAGAATATTTATTTTATGACCGATCCCCTGCAGGCGGTAAGTATCGGGAAAATTTCTTCAGACAATGATGATATTTTTTTGGATGACGTTCAGTTCAGGGCGCTTGGAAAAAGCAGCACGAAAGATGTATTCAACATCAAAACAAAGAAAATCGAACTTCTTAAAAACACATCGCGGTTTGCCGGCCAGCAGTTCCAGCTGAAGTTTGCTGCCGTTAATGTTTACCGGCCGGATATTGAAATGATGGCCGCGGATCATAAAAAGAAAGCCTCCGGTACAAAGAAAGCCGCTGCTCCGGATCTCCTTGCGAATCTGGGAGTTGTGAATATCATCAACGGAACATTCTCACAGAAATCAAGAGGTGCTGATAAAATAAAGGTCGGAAACTTCAATATTAAGCTGAACTCGGTCACAACGGATAAAAATATACTGAAAGAATCCATTCCATTTCATGTCAAAAAACAATTGGTCACAGCCAATAAGATTGATGTGGATGCCGGTAAATATTACCGGTTGAAAGTGGATGCGATAAAAAATACCGGTAAATTGACACAGGTTACGGATTTTGGTTTTCTTCCGAAATATTCCAGAGAGAAGTTTAACCGGATGATTGCGGTGGAGGAAGACCTCTATACCATAAAAGTAAAGTCGATTAACATCACAGACCGGAATTCCATTTTCGGAAACAATACGGCCATTGATCTTGACCGTATCGTTTTTGACGGGGTGAACTGTAACATTTTCCATGATCTGGCACCTCCTGATGATATCGGAGTGCGGTACATGTTCAGCAAAAAGCTCCGGGATGTGAAGTTCCCTTTGTTTATCAAACAGATCGATATTAAAAATTCACGCCTTGCCTATGAGGAAGTTGCTGAAAAAGCCCAGATTCCCGGGAAAATTACTTTCGAAAATTTTAATGCTTCCATCTATAATGTCAACAGTGCGAAGATGAAAGGCCGGCCCACAATGGTAAAAGTGGATTCTCATTTTAAGCTTTTCGGGGATGCCGATACCAAAGTACAGTGGCAGTTTGATGTGGCCAATCAAAATGATGATTATGCCATCAACGGGATGATCAATGATCTTTCTGTGGAGAATGCCAATCTCTTCGTAAGGCCTTACCTGAATGTAAGCCTGGACGGGAAAATTCATTACCTGAAATTTGACTACAAAGGGAACAGTAAAAATATCGGAGGTAATTTTTACTTTAAGTACAGCGATATGAATGTTAATTTCATGAACAAGAATACGGGCAAGGAAAGGAAGCTGCTGAGTGCTATCGCGAATATCTTTGTTAAGAACGACTCCAAGGGCGAGCCCAGCCATGTGGAAGTAGCTATAGAAAGAGATCCTAATAAAAGCTTTTTCAATACCCTGTGGCAGGGAATTATGGAAGGCCTGAAAAAATACCTGATTTAGGCTGAAGTTTCAGGGATCAATCCCCGTTTCGTATTCTGCCGATGCCCTGTTTCGGCGTACTGTTTGATATAGTGTAGAAAAAAGATTTGCCTATGAAGACACAGAACAAGTCAGACTCAAAATCAGAAGTCCCGAATGAAGGGCTGTTACCTGAAATCATCCGTGAAAATTATCATGGGAGCGGAAAACTGACCGGTAAAAAAGCATTGATTACCGGCGGAGACAGCGGAATCGGACAGGCAGTTGCCGTTCATTTTGCCCGGGAAGGAGCCGATGTTGCGATCATTTATAAAGAAAGCGATGATGATGCCGGAGAAACCAAAAAACTGGTAGAAAAGGAAGGCCGTACCTGCATCATCATCAAAGGAGATCTTGGTGACAAAACATTCAGGACCGGCTGTACTGAGCGAATTAAAAAAGAATGGGGAAAGCTGGATATTCTTGTGAATAATGCCGGTATCCATACTTCAAAAGATACACTGGAAGAGATTTCGGATGAACAGATCCAGGAAACCTTCAATACCAACATTATTTCGATGATTTCCCTTACACGAAATTTATTGCCGGTCATTAATGAAGGCGGCAGGATTATCTGTACCACTTCGGTAACCGCCTACCGCGGAAGTGATCACCTTATTGATTATGCGGCCACCAAAGGTGCCATATTGGCATTTATGCGTTCCCTTTCCACCAATCTTGCAGAAAGGAAGATTCTGGTGAACGGTGTTGCCCCCGGCCCGATCTGGACACCCTTGGTCAAAGAAACGTTTGATGACCTTTCCACTTTCGGGAAAGACACGGCGCTGAAACGTGCGGGCCAGCCTTCTGAAGTGGCCCCGGCCTATGTTTTTCTCGCTTCGGAAGACGCTAGCTTCATTACAGGCGAAGTGATCCATGTTAACGGAGGTGATTTCGTAGGCGGCTAAATTCATTTTAAAACTTAAACTATTCCAAGTCTGTTTATGCAATAAGCAGACTTTATATTAACTTTACTTTACCTAACAGAACAGGACAATGGAAAAATTACATTTTGAAATAGAGATCAATGCAGAACCTGCAAAAGTATGGAGCGTGCTGTGGGATGATATTTCTTACCGGCAATGGACGACTGCCTTTACAGAAGGGTCCTTTTATCAGGGGACATGGGAGGAAGGAAGCACGATGAAATTCTTCGATTCCCATAACAACGGAATGTACAGCCGGGTGGAAAAAAATATCCCGCATAAATTAATGAAGCTGCTGCATCTGGGAGAGATTTTTGACGGGATCGAAGCGGCCCGGGACTGGGGTGAATCTACGGAAGCCTATATTCTTGAAGAAAATGAAGAGGGGACCGGATTGACGGTGGAGATCCAGGCCGGTCAGGAATTTAAAACTTTCTTCGAAGAAAAATTTCCCAACGCTTTAATGATCATCAAAAACCTTTCGGAGAATCAGCTGTAATTAAAGGATAGTGAAGCTTAAACCAATTAAAAATATAAATATGGAAACCTTATCTTATGAAAAAGTAATCAATGCTCCGAAGCAGAAAGTCTGGGATGTGCTCTGGAACCCTGAAACCTATGCCCGGTGGACCCAGTTTTTCGGTCAGGGATCGGTAATGAAATCAGACTGGCAGGTCGGCGGAAAAACCTATTTTGTGAATGCTGAAGGCGCGGGGATGGTTTCCACCATCGACAGCCTTGAAGAACCTGACCAGATCATTTTCAAGCATCTTGGAACGGTGGATAAAGACGGAAATGAAGATACCCGGAGCAAAGAAGTGATGGAATGGAGCGGCTTCTTCGAAAAATATATCCTGATTGATTTTGACGGGCAGACCAAGCTCCATATAGAAGTCCAGGTTGAAAAAGACTGGCATGATGATATGGACGCCGGGTTTATACAAGGCGTGGAAAAAATTAAAAATCTTGCTGAAGGAAATTAAATTAAAAGGAACTGAATAGTTTATTCCTCACAAATTCAGCGGAAATTACAGATTTTTATCTAATTTTAAAACCCTAACGGAAGGGCTTCAAAAATCTGTTTACTCTGCGAAATAAAATACTATGAAACTGTTAACAATTCTTTTTGTCACATTCGTTCTGGCTTTGTTGGGAACCAAAATATTTCAGGGCGACTGGAATTTTTTGTTTTCCGGAAACCTGGGAATGGCTGTTTTTATCATATTCACCGGTTTTTCCCATTTTAAATTTCAGAAAGGGATGGCCATGATGATCCCTGATTTTATTCCGGGTAAATTGTTTTGGGTCTATTTTACCGGGATTATTGAAATCGCAGCCGGGATCGGGCTGATGATTCCTTCCATCCGTCAACTGACCGCTGTCTTGCTGATTATCTTCTACGTGCTGGTTTTTGTAGCCAACATCCAATCATCAAAGAAGAAGATCAATATTTTCAAAGCAGATGATACCGGCCCCGGGATGGACTATCTCTATAAAGAAAGAATCCCGATGCAGGTGATCCTGATCGTATGGACCTGGTATTTCGGCCTATACCTGAGCTAATCTATTGATTGATCAACATCATAATTGACGGAAAGTTTTTGCTTTCCGTTTTTTAATTCAGCTAATTGCTAAAAAGTATTCAACTTAAACTGATTCACCGACTGTATTTAAATTCCCCTCCGATGGAGGGGTGGCAAAAATTCAAAGAATTTTTGACGGGGTGGTCTATTGATTTAATCAGGAAACTCCAAGAACTAAAATGGTATAATCACTACATTTTCAAAGTAAATATTTTTTGTCAACCCACGATAAACAAAAGAAATTCCTTACTTCCCGAAAAATATTTTAAATTTATTAAAGTAAAACAAAAATACCAGCCGTCATAGCCATATGGAGGTTGTCGAAAAAATAGCAATGCCACAGAAAGAGAAGGAAAATATCATCTCACAGACCGTTTCAAAGTACGGCGGAAAGCTGATGTCGTATATCCGCCCTAAGGTAAGGAATACGGAAGATGCGGAAGATATCTTGCAGGAAGTGTGGTACCAGTTCAGCAGTATTACCAATCTGTCCGAGATCGTTAATGTCGGAGGCTGGCTGTACCGGGTAACGGCCAATAAGATCACGGACAAATACCGGAAAAAGAAAACCGAGAATCTTGAAGATTTCGTGTACGAAGATGAAGACGGGACTTTTTCAATAAAAGATATTCTGCTTCTGGATGACAGTGCAGGCCCGGAAATAAAAATGTTCCAGGATGAAATCTGGAAAAAGCTGTTTGAGGCGCTGGATGAACTTCCGGAGAAACAGCGGCTGGCGTATGTGGAAAATGAGCTGAATGACAAAACCCTCCAGGAAATTGCCGACGAGCAGGGTGAGAATATCAAAACGATCATCAGCCGGAAAAATTATGCCGTGAAACATTTGAGAAACAGGCTGAGACAATTATACGAGGATTTAAATAATTAGAAAAAATATCATGAACAATAAATATAAAAAAAGCTGGGCACTTTTAATTCTATGTCCGCCGTTGATTTTCCTTGCCGTCGCCCTGATTGTGATGTGGCTCTGGAACTGCATTCTCCCTGAGATTATCGGTGTAAAAACCATTAATTACTGGCAGGCCATGGGGATCCTGGTATTGAGTAAAATCCTTTTCGGAGGCTTTCACGGAAAATTCGACCGGGGCATGCGCGATATGAAGGAAAAACACCTGAGGCATAAAATGGAAGGCATGTCTGAAGAGGAAAAAGAAAAATTCAAGGAAGTCTGGAAAAACAGGTGCGAAAACGGTTTTTTCAGCAAAAATAAAAGAAACAACGAATAATTGAAATTTTAAGAAGTAGTAAAGTAAAACAACAATGTATTCGTCTTTATAAAAAAGAAGTAGTAAAATTTAAAATTTTGAAAAATGAAAAATTCAGTATTAAAGGGTGCTCTGGGAGCACTGGCCGTTGCCGGCGCCGCGTTGATCGCTAAAAAAGCAATACAGAGAAAAAGATTTGTAAAAGGTATTTTTGAAGAGTACGGAATCAGGGGAAAATCCCCTTTCGGGCTGGCAGATAAAATCCGGGAAATGGACGAAGAGCAGTACCAGGAGCTGAAAGGAAAGTTCAGGAGTGAGTTCGCTTCAAAATGCGGCCACAGGCAAAGCAGAAAGCAGCGTACTGCCGAAGCATAATAAAAAGTAATTAAATTGAAATTGTTTGTTCGGGTCAGGAAGCTTCGCTTCCCGACCCGAACTTTTTTAATTCCTGATGTGAAACCCCAATAACCCCTTCATTCTCCCTTATTTCATCATGACAAAATCTTCTGTATTGATGCATGAAAAAAATAAAATCCTTATTTTTGTAAGGTTCAATGAAAGATTACTACTATTTTCTCGGGATTTCTCAGGATGCTTCAGAAGAAGACATCAAAAAGGCCTATCGTAAACTTTCCCTGAAATACCATCCTGATAAAAATGAAAATGACGATTTTTTTGCTGACCGGTTCCGGGAAATTCAGGAAGCCTACGAAACGCTGAGCGATAAAGGGAGGAGATATTCTTACGACCAGAATCTCGAAAGCCACCAAAAAAGTTTCAGGTATACGGTTTCGCCTTCCATAAAAACGTTTTCGGCGAATAAAGTACATGCCAAAAAAGGGGAGGAGATCATCATTACCTGGCAGACCCAGAATGCGGATGTGGTAAAAGTGTTACCGTTCGGACTGGAAAAACAATATGGTGAGCGGGTTTTTAAAATTACGGAATTCAAGGACGGGAAATTCCAGGTCCTGCTTCATGCAACCAATTCATTGCTGCACAAGACGGCCGTTCAGGGCATAACGATTACCGAAGTTTTTGATAATGATGCCGATCAGTTTAAAGATAGTGTGGAAGAATTATTCAGGCCACAGCCAAGAACAATGGTAAACCGGAGAGGCATGCCTAAAATCGTTATGCTGATATGGGGCATACTGATCCTGGCGATTGCGATATATTTTCTGATAACAAACTTCAGCTGATTAAGAAATCTTCTTATTCCCGGGGCATTTTTTGCATCTTTTTCCTTTTTTGAATTTCTTGCAGCAGGATTTCTTTTCGCCGCAATACAATTCTTCAGTATTGATGGTAAACGCAGGGGCCAAAGGCGGAACTTTAAAAGGGACGATCATATTCATGTTGCAAATATATTAATTTAGAATAAATACAGATAACAAATTAACATAAAATTATTTCATCTGACTGTTAAACGTTTATCATTTATATTTTAGTAAGAATCAGGTTTTATAATTTCATCGCAAAAGATCACGGTTAAGGTCTGATTTTTATAAATCTATTAAAAGCCGGGTCAATAATTATTTTTCAATAAAAGTAAATATCAGCTGCTTTATCATACATAATGCTAATAAATACCTGTTACTATTGAATTATGCAGAATACTTTTACTGAAATCGCTGCGTTTTTAATTTACTTGTACAATTTTCCAAAAAACCGTAATTTTACGCATCTTTTTTACAACAAAATCTAATATAAAAAATGAATACAGAACAGTTTGTAAGCCGTCACATTTCCCTGAACGAAGCCGATAAACAGGCGATGCTGGAGAAAGTAGGCGTTTCAAGCATCGAAGAGCTTATTTCTCAGACCATTCCTTCTTCTATCCGTTTAGAAAAGGATCTTGAAATCTCAGAACCGCTCTCGGAATACGAAATGCTGATCCACTCCAAGGAACTGGCATCGAAAAACACCGATTATACAAGCTACATCGGGTTTGGTTATCACAATACTTTGCTGCCATCGGCGATTCAGAGGAATATCTTTGAAAACCCGAGCTGGTATACGGCTTATACGCCTTATCAGGCGGAAATTGCACAGGGAAGACTGGAAGCGCTTCTTAATTTCCAGACTGTGGTATGTGACCTTACCGGTTTCGGACTGGCGAATGCCTCGCTGCTCGATGAATCTACGGCAGCGGCAGAAGCAATGCACATGTTCTTCAACAACAGAACGAAAGACCAGAAGAAAGCGGGGGCAAATAAATTCTTCGTTTCAGATCTGGTATTGCCTCAGACGGTTTCCGTTTTGAAAACAAAAGCGGAAGGACTGGAAATTGAAATCGTGGAAGGCGATCACAAGACCCATGAACTGGATGGCTCTTATTACGGGGTTCTGTTGCAGTATCCGGGAAAAAACGGAATTGTTTTAGATTACACGGAGGACATTACCGAATATAAAAAATCAGATCTTCAGGTGGTAGTAGCCTGTGATCCGATGGCCTTGGTGAAATTAAAGTCGCCTGCATCCATGGGTGCCGACTGTGCCGTCGGAACAACGCAGAGATTCGGTATTCCGTTGGGATACGGAGGTCCTCACGCTGCATTTTTCTCATGTAAAGAAGAATACAAAAGGGATATTCCGGGAAGGATTATCGGGGTTTCCCAGGATATGTACGGGAAACGTGCCCTGAGAATGGCTTTGCAGACCAGAGAGCAGCACATCAAGAGAGAAAGAGCAACATCCAATATCTGTACCGCTCAGGTTCTTTTAGCCGTCATGGCCGGAATGTACGCTGTTTATCACGGCCCGAAAGGACTGAACTATATTGCAGACCAGATTCACTTCAAGGCAAATGCCCTGAAAAACGGACTGAAAGCATTAGGCTACCAGACCGTTGAAGAGCCCATCTTCGATACCGTAAAAATTATGGTCAGTGAGGATGAAAAAGGAAGACTGATGAGGATGATGCTGGATCATAAGCTGAATTTAAACTATTTCACAGAAGGCGTAGTGAGCATCGCCATCAACGAAAGCACCACATTAGACAAATTAAATGTTCTGATGGCTTCTTTCGCGCAGTTTAAAGATAAGCAGACCTTCAAATTAGAAATAAAAGAAGGATACAGCATTCCTGAAGAAAATCTTAGAAAAGATGAGATTTTAACGGAAGAAGTATTCAATAAATACCATACAGAGACAGAACTGATGCGTTACATCAAACGTCTGGAAAGAAAAGATCTGTCACTGACCCATTCAATGATTTCTTTGGGTTCTTGTACCATGAAGCTTAATGCCGCTACCCAGATGCTGCCGCTTTCATGGGATAACTGGGGAGCTATCCACCCGTTTGTACCGGTAGACCAGGCAGGAGGCTATCAGGAAATGATCCGTGAACTGGAGAAAGATTTAGCAGAGATTACCGGTTTTGCCGGGACTTCTCTTCAGCCGAATTCCGGAGCCCAGGGAGAATATGCAGGACTGATGGTAATCAGGGAATATCATATCTCAAGAGGGGAAGGCCACAGAAATGTGGTATTGATCCCTCAGTCGGCACACGGGACCAACCCGGCTTCTGCAGCCATGGCAGGAATGAAAATTGTTGTTGTTAAGAATCTTGAAAGCGGAGAGATTGATTTCGAAGATTTCAAAGCTAAAGCAGAACAGCATTCCGAGAACCTGTCTGCGGTAATGATTACGTATCCGTCAACGTACGGATTCTTCGATGCCAATATCAAAGAAATTACCAGCCTGGTCCACCAGCACGGCGGACAGGTATATATGGACGGTGCGAACATGAACGCTCAGGTAGGGTACACAAGCCCTGGGAATATCGGGGCAGACGTTTGTCACCTGAACCTTCACAAAACTTTCGCCATTCCTCACGGAGGCGGAGGCCCTGGAGTAGGCCCGATCTGTGTAGCGAAACACCTGGTTCCTTTCTTACCATCCAATGCGAACATCAGAATCGGAGCTAAAGAAGCGATTGAAGGTATTTCTGCAGCGCCTTACGGTTCCGGACTGATCCTGAATATTTCTTACGCTTATATCAAAATGTTGGGAACTTCAGGTTTGAAGAAAGCAACTGAACACGCCATCCTGAATGCCAATTATTTAAAAGAAATTTTAGCGGAACATTTCCCTATCTTATATTCCAATACGGAAGGCAGGGTAGCGCATGAGTGTATCGTAGACTTCAGACAGTTCAAATCTTTAGGTATTGAAGTGGCTGATGTTGCCAAGAGACTGATGGACTACGGGTTCCACGCACCGACGGTTTCTTTCCCGGTTGCCGGTACCTTGATGATTGAGCCGACAGAATCTGAAAGCAAATCTGAAATCGACCGTTTTGCAGAAGCATTAATTTCGATCAAGCATGAAATTGATGAGATTGCCAACGGTGATGCCGATCAGGCCAACAACGTATTGAAAAATGCGCCTCACACCGAACAGCTGGTGATCTCAGATTCCTGGGATAAACCCTACAGCAGAGAAAAGGCCGCCTATCCTTTGGATTGGGTGAGAGACCATAAGTTCTTTGCTACCGTTGCAAGGGTTGACGAAGCCTACGGAGACCGGAACCTGGTTTGTACCTGTGAGCCGATTGAAGCGTATATGTAATTACAAGTTTTAGAAATAAATGAATCCCTTTCAGTTTTGAGAGGGATTTTTTTGTATTACTTGATGATACCCTTATACTTAGGGGAGATTTGAAAAAATCGTATCGAGAAGTTAGTGATTGATAAGATTTGATTTATCAGGAATATTTGCTTGTAAGTT
>NZ_AUMU01000018.1 GCF_000430845.1 Chryseobacterium gregarium DSM 19109
TATGTCCAGGGAGTCTGGTCTTACCTTTTAAGTTCTTATAATGCCTCCGAAGAAGTTGTATTTGGTAGCGTGGTTTCAGGTCGACCTGCTGAAGTCCACGGTATAGAGAATATGGTAGGATTATTTATCAATACGATACCAGTATGTGCCCGAATCCGTGAAGAGGATACTCCACGAAGTTTATTAGATCAGATTCATCAGGACTCTATTCAGAATAGCCGTTATCATTTTAATAGTTTAGCAGAGATCCAGTCTTTATCCTCTTTAGGTAAAGAACTGATCAATCATATTATTGTTTTTGAGAATTATGTGAAGAATGAACAAGGGAATGCAGAAGCAAGTTCAAATGCAGGCCTATCGTCTGAGTCAGCAGGTTCTTTTGAACAGACCAACTATCCGTTTACCATTGTTGTGGTTCCTGATAACGGAAGTCTGGATATTGAGTTCCGCTATGATTCTTCCATATTTGCTCCATCTTCAATGACATCTTTATTATCTCATTTTAAAGAAGTTTTTCATCAGTTTGTAAGTGCAGCGGATACTCCTTTAAGAACACTGGATTATGTAAGTGCTGAAGAAAAGGCAGTTTTAGAATCATTCAATAATACGGAAGTTAATTATCCTGTTGATGAAACCATTGTAAGTTTATTTGAAAAACAGGTATTAAGTACTCCGGACCATACAGCGGTTGTTTACGAAGATATTTCGCTGACGTATGCTGAGCTCAATGCAAGATCAAATCAGTTGGCTCATTATTTAGGTGAAAAATATTCTATAGAGGGAGATGACCTGATTTGTATTCAATTGCCTCGTAATGAGAATATGCTGATTTCAATATTAGGGATATTAAAATCTGGAGGAGCTTACGTACCTATAGATGTTGATTATCCACAAGAAAGGATAGATTACATTTTAAGTGATACCCAGGCCAAAGCCAATATTGATGAATCTTTCCTTTTAGAGTTTGATTCTTTAAAAGAAAGATATTCCACAGAGAATCCTGAGACAGTAATCAGACCAGATCATTTAGCTTATATTATCTATACTTCAGGGACCACAGGAAATCCTAAGGGTGTAATGATTGAACATAAAAATGTAGTTCGTTTATTGTTCAATGACAAAGCATTGTATGATTTTAACAGTAATGACTCGTGGACTCTATTCCATTCCTATAATTTTGACTTTTCGGTATGGGAATGTTATGGTGCTTTACTTTACGGAGGCAGTCTTCACGTAATCTCTAAACAAACATCCCAGGATCCCGGAGCCTTCTTAAACTATCTGATCAGGAACAAGATCACCGTTTTAAATCAAACTCCTGCTGCTTTTTATAACCTGTTGGAATATGACAGTGAATTTAATAACGAGAATCTGTCATTACGCTATGTAATTTTTGGAGGAGAAGCCCTTAATCCTGTTCTGTTGCAGGATTGGCATTGTAAATATCCGGAAATCCGAATGATTAATATGTACGGGATCACGGAAACTACGGTCCATGTTACCTATAAAGAGCTTAATGCTGCGGATATGACCCGTTCTTTATCCAATATAGGAAAACCTATCCCAACGTTAGGCTGCTATATTCTGGATCCACAGGGTCGTTTGCTTCCTGTAGGAGTGAGTGGTGAGATGTATGTTTCCGGTGATGGTTTGGCCAGAGGCTACCTTAACCTAGAAGATTTAACCAAAGAAAAATTTATCGATAATCCGTTTGTGAAAGGCACTAAAATGTACCGTTCCGGTGATCTTGGAAGATGGCTGCCGGACGGTAATATTGAGTACTTAGGAAGAATTGATCATCAGGTTAAAATTCGTGGGCACAGGATAGAGCTCGGAGAGATCGACACACAGGTACTTTCTTATAGAGATTCGATCAAAAATGTCGTTACTGCTGTTAAAGAACATCAAGGCAGTAAGAACTTGGTGGTGTATTATGTATCAGACATATCGATTGATAAGCAAGAACTGTCTCAATATCTGGAAACAAAACTTCCACAGTATATGCTTCCTGGTTTTTATGTGGAACTGGATTTTATTCCTTTAACCAGCAATGGTAAGATTGACCGAAAAAGCTTACCTGAAGTGGAAAGTTCGGATCTGATAAAGAACGAATATGTGGCACCTCAGACAGAAACCGAGCAACTACTGGTTGAACTAGTAGCAAAAATTTTGAATTATCAGAAAGAAGAGATCAGTATTCAGGATAACTTCTTTGATATGGGATTAAATTCATTGTCTATTGTAAAGCTCTCCCAGCTATTACGTAAAGATTTTGGTTTAGAAATAGAAATTGCCAAATTCTTTTCTTACCCAAGTGTATCAGGGTTAGCCCACTTCATACAAAGCATGAACTCATATACTGAAGAAACGACAGCGGAAGATCAAAATCTGTCGGATCACGTAGATAACCTTATTGATAACCTATTCGATTAAATTGTACTATGCAAAGAGAATCCTTAAAAAGAGATATAGCCATAATAGGTGTTTCCTGTATGTTTTCAGGTTGCGATAATCCCCATACATTCTGGGAAAAGCTCGCCAATGGAAATGAGCTGATTGAGTTTTATACAGATCAGGAATTAGTAGAAAGCGGAATAGAACCCAAGCTTATTCAGGATCCTAATTATGTGAAAGTAAAGACATTTATTGACCATTCCGATGCTTTCGATTATACATTTTTTGGCTACACAAAAGATGAGGCCAATAGTATGGATCCACAAATCAGAATTTTACATCAGTTGGTTTGGGAAGCATTTGAAGATTCATGTTATGATCCATCAAAAATTCAGGATAAAGTAGGTGTATATCTTACTGCACCGGACAATTTCAACTGGATTGCCCATACCACCATTAATAAAAAAGATACGGTTGATCCTTTTTATTTATCACAAATCAACAATAAAAATTTCTGCAGTTCTTTAATTTCTTATAACCTGAATCTAAAGGGACCGAGTATTTTCATGGATACGGCATGTTCAAGCTCTTTGGTTGCGATGCATACAGCATGCAGGGCATTGTTATTAAGAGAGTGTTCGATGGCGGTAGCAGGAGGGATTGCCTTAAACACTAAAGATGAAAAAGGGTATATATATGAAGAGGGAATGATCTCTTCTAAAGATGGACATTGCAGGGCGTTTGATGAAGATTCAAGTGGAACAGTAACTACAGAAGGTGGTGGTGTAGTGGTCTTGAAGAGGCTGGAAGATGCTCTTAATGATAATGATCATATCTACGCTATTGTAAGAGCAACTGCTGTTAATAATGATGGGAAAAGAAAAGTAGGGTATACGGCGCCCAGCATATCAGGACAATCTGATTGTATAAAGCAGGCTCATAATTTTGCCAAGGTTTCCCTCGACGAGATTTCTTATATCGAAACCCATGGTACCGGAACAAAACTGGGAGATCCTATTGAAATAGAAGCACTTAATAAGTCTTTTAACTATGATCAATCTTTGAAATGTGCCATAGGAGCCGTGAAGTCAAACTTAGGGCATACAGGTAATGCAGCAGGAATTGCAGGAATTATTAAAACAGCCTTATCTTTAGAGAACAAGGTTATACCACCATCTTTGCATTATGTAAAACCTAACTCAGAAATAAGTTTTAGCAAAGGTCCATTTTATGTTAATACTCAGGCAAAACAATGGGAGACAAAAGACAACCGTCCATTGATTGCGGGAGTAAGCAGTTTTGGAATTGGGGGAACCAATGCTCACGCAATTTTAGAAAATTTTGTAGCTGATCATTCAAGTGATTATAGAGACAAACAGGTAAATAATGTGATAACCTATTCTGCTAAAAGACCGGAAGCTGTAAGGCAATATTTTACAAAATTAAAAAAGTTTATCACTGAAAATAAGAGAATTAACCTGTCGGATCTTTCCTATTCTTTAAACACAGGAAGAGCTCAGTTTGATTATAGAAATACAATCGTTTTCAAAGACAGAGAAGATTTATTAAATGAGTTAGAAACTAAAAAGGATTTTTACCAAAAAGCAAAATCTTCACAACAAATTGTTTTTGTTTTTCCAGGTCAGGGAGCTCAGTACTTTAAAATGGGGGAACAGCTTTATCATCAGGAAGAAGGCTTTAAACAGTATATAGATGAAGGGCTTTTAATCCTGAAGAATAAATTCAATGCAGACTATTCTCAGGTTCTGGGATATGGTAGTACTCAAACTTCTGATCCGTTAAAAATTAATGAAACTCAATATACGCAACCGTTGTTATTCCTTATTGAATATGCATTGGCAAAATTTCTTATTGAACTTGGAATAAAACCTTCATTAATGATAGGCCATAGTTTGGGAGAATATGTTGCAGCATGTATTTCCGGAGTACTTTCTTTTGAAGATGGATTATTGCTGGTTGCAGAAAGAGCTTTATTAATGAGTAAAATACCAACCGGGAAAATGGCTGCCATAAATGCTTCTTTTGAGCAGATAAAAAATGAAATCACAGATAAAGTCTCAGTAGCAGCGGTCAATTCAGATCATACAACAGTTTTGTCTGGAACAGAAGAAGATATTCAGGAGTGTATCAATATATTTAATGAAAAGAATATTACAACCACTCTTTTAAAAACTTCACATGCATTTCATTCCCGAATGATGAATGATATTGCTGCAGATTTTGAAAATTTATTTTCTGATATTCAATTGTCAGCACCTGAGATTCCGTATATATCGAATCTTACGGCCAACTTTATTTCAGGAGACGAAGCAAAATCACCTCAATATTGGAGAGAACAAATGTTGAATACGGTTCTTTTTGAAAAAGGAATTAAAAATATTCTGAAGGATCCAAAAGACTATATATTCATAGAATTAGGACCTTCTACACTAACTAATGCAATTAAACAAAACGAGTTCTATAATGATAATACGATTATCCGGTTATTGCAAAGGTCCGGGCAAAATGAAGAATTGCAATTTTTAAACAAAGCTTTGGGTGAATTATGGCAATCGGGTATTGAGATAGATTGGAGAACATATTATCAAAATCAGAAAAGAAAGAAAATTTCATTGCCCACCTATGCATTTGAAAAAAATAAACTGGATTTTCATGTCAATCCTTTTAAAAGGTTTACGGTGGACAACAATCCTTCGTCTTTAGACCTTTTTTATCAAAAAAGATGGAAGAACAGTCAGTTGTCTAAAGGCGCAAAGGAGGAAAAGGCAACATTTATTATTTTTTCTGAAAATAGTTTTGTATCACAAAGTATCCTTCACGAACTGGAAAACAGGGACATTAGCTTTATCGAATTAGAAAAAAATGAATTTTTTAAAGCAAATGGGGAGATAGATCTTGGAAGTATTACGGATTATCTGGATAAAATCAATACTACAGACCGTACTAATTATCAGATTATTTTCACCTGGAATATACAGGATGATCAATTAAGTTCCATGGTCTCTGTTTTCAGGTTGTTTAATATCATCGGAAAATTCCTCATCTCTAGTGATCTGACATTAAATTCGAAGATTACTTTAATAGGGGATTTCAGTAATATGGAGGTTAATGCAAACAGCAATACTACATTACTATCTTCATTTGGCCAGCTGTATGTCTGTGCGCAGGAAAATAAAAATATCTTCAGTTTTCTTTTAGATATTCCATCAGGGAATGATCTTCCTTATGGAAAGATCATTGATGAAATAGAATACAACTTTTCTGATCCTTTTGTAACTTATAAAGGAGACCAAAGATATGTTCCGTTTTATGAAAGATGGAGTGAGGAGAAAGGTGATGTTCAGCTGGATTCCAAAGTTATCGTTGTCATTGGAGGTTCAGGTAAGATCGGAAAAATTCTTACCGGTTACCTGTTAGAAAATAAAGCTAAAGTTGTTGTTGTAGGCAGAAAATCAATTGATCAACTGGACGAAGGATTCAGAAACAGAATAGGAAATGAAGTGTCTTACTTTACTTCAGATATTTCAGATCTGGCATCTTTAGAATCAACGATTACCCGTATAGAGCAGGAATATGGAAAAATTCATGGCGTGCTGAATTTAGCCGGGAACCCTTCAAATGATTCTTTAAAATTAGTAGAGCATCTGGATATGGAAGCAATCCAGGATCAGCTGTCTCCGAAGGTACAGGGAATCATTAATTTGTATGAAGTATTCTCCGTCAAAAAACTTGATTTTGTATGGATCACTTCCAGTTTGTCAGCAATCCTTGGCGGTCAGACTTTTGGAGCGTATTCGGTAGCTAATTCTTATATGGATTATTATATCGGAAAATCCAAACCTCAGAATTGGGTCAGCGTAAATCTGGACGGAATCAGTGATCGTGCGATAAATGAAGCTAAGCTCATTGAAATTTTTAAGACAACACTGTCTTCCAATGGACAAAATCATCAGATCATTGCATCGGCAAAAAATCCCAATCAACACCTGACCTATGCTTATAAAACGAATAACAATCCGGTAGATCCTATTTCTACCAACAACCTATACAGCACCGGGTATGTAGGACCTGTCTCTGCTATGGAAATTAAGCTTTGTGATGTATTTAATAGTTTTTTTGAACCTAAAAAAGTGGGAACTACCGATAATTTCTTCGAATTAGGCGGGGATTCATTAAAAGCAATGACCATTTTAAAGAATATCAATAAAGAATTCGATCTGGAACTAACACCGCAGGATCTTTATACTTCACCTACGATAAAAGGCCTTGCGCTTCATATTGAGATGATATCATATGTTTCAAAAACAGAAGTAAGCAATGAGCCCAACCGAAAGATAATCATTATATAAATCCTATTCTTTATATGTTAAATTTATTAGAAGAATTAAAAGGTAAAAATATTCACATCTCTGTAAAAGATAATAACCTTGTTATTGATACGACAGAAGATATTGAAGAAAGTCTTATTAAAAGAATCAGAGTTTATAAAGAGGAGATCATATCCTATATTTTAAAACATAATTCTAATAGTATAACCAAACATACCTCTACCGGAAAAGATCATCCTGTTTCAGATGCTCAGAAAAGGTTGTGGCTGCAAAGTCTTACTGAAGAGGGATCCAAATCCTATCATATCAATTTTCCTGTTGAATTTTCCTCCTCTTACGATCCGCAAGTGATGCGGCTTGCTGTTTTACAATTGATCAAAAATTTTGAGATCTTCAGAACGGTATTTCATCTCAATGACGAGGTGGAAGTAAGACAAATCGTTTTAGAAGAAAATAACATAGGATTCGATGTTGAGGTTATAGATCTTAAAGAAGAATTATCTGATATTAAGGTCATAGAAGAAGCAGTTAAAAACCTAAATTCACAGGCATTCGATCTGGGTAAAGGACCTTTGCTTAGATGTAAAATTTTTGAACTTAAAGACAAGATCGTCGCCTATTTTATCTTCCATCATATTATTATCGACGGAGTATCTCTGAATGTTGTGAAGCAAAACATTCTTACTTATTACCATGCAATAGTTCACTCAGAAGAAATAAGCGGTCCAAAGCTCCAGTATCTGGACTACACGTACTGGAAACTTGCGGGAATTAATAATGGAAATTACAATGCTGCGCAGCGGTATTGGACAGATCTTTTATCAAAGAAAATTCCAACGATCAATTTACCTTCTTATGCTAAGAGGCCTTCTGTTAAAACATTCAACAGCTACTCATTAAAAACAGTTATTTCATCAGAACTTACCCAAAAGCTGGACGCTTTTGCTAAACAGAACATGGGAACTTTAAATGTAAGTTTACTAAGCGCTGTTTATGTCTTATTAAATAAATATACTTCAGAAAATGACATTACGTTAGGAACTTTTACCTCCGGAAGAAATCATCCAAGCCTTAATGAAATACCCGGGCTTTTTGTCAATACCATCGTATTAAATAATATACTGGACCCTCAGAAAGACACTTTAACAGATACATTCAGAAAGGTAAAAGAATCTTTTACAAAAGCATTTACACATCAGGATTACCCTTTTGATCTTTTAATTGAAGATTTACACTTATCCCAGGATACTTCGAGAAATCCTTTATTTGATATCACGGTGGTTTTTCAGGATTATCTGGATAATGAATCAGCTGAAGTATACAGTGATGAAATAGAAGACATTGGATTTACAAAAAGGGCTTTTGATATCAATTTTGAGTTTATCAATAAAGGTTCATTTTTAGAAATGATTGTTGCATTTAATGCAGATGTTTATGATAAAAAGACCATTACTTCTTTTATAAATCATTTGAAACAAGTACTCCATCAGTTTGTAAGTGCTGCTGATATTCCTTTAAAATCCTTGGATTATATAAGTGCAGAGGAAAGGGCAGTTATGGATTCATTTAATCATACACAAGCAGATTATCCATCAGATGAGACAATTGTAAGTTTATTTGAGAAGCAGGTTTCAATAGCTCCAGATCATCCTGCAGTTATCTATGGAGGTATTTCTCTTAGCTATTCAGAATTAAATGCAAGATCAAACCAGTTGGCGTATTATTTACGTGAAAAGTATTCTATTGAAGGAGATGATCTGATCTGTATTCAATTACCGCGCAGTGAGAATATGCTGGTTGCAATTTTAGGAATTTTGAAATCAGGAGGGGCGTATGTACCCATATCTCCGGACTATCCACTAGACAGGACCAACTATATTTTATCTGATACCCAGGCTAAAATTAATATTGATGAATCTTTCCTTTTGGAGTTTGAATTTTCTAAAGACATATATTCGACAGAGAATCCAGAGTCTGTAATACGACAGGATCGCTTAGCTTATGTAATCTACACTTCAGGGACAACTGGAAATCCAAAAGGAGTGATGATTGAGCATGGTTCCCTGGTCAATCGACTGATGTGGATGCAATCGCGCTATCCTTTAGCTGATGGAGATGTACTTATTCAGAAAACGCCTTATACATTTGATGTTTCTGTCTGGGAACTTCTTTGGTGGTGTATTTATGGTGCAACGTTATCTGTTTCTGGACAGGGAACTGAAAAAGATCCGTCTCTTATCATAAAGACAGTAGAAAAGGATCATGTAAGTGTTATTCATTTTGTACCATCTATGTTTACGGCTTTCCTGAATCATATTGATACGTATCCTGAAGAAAAGCAAAAGCTGATAAGTCTGAAGACTGTTTTTACCAGTGGAGAGGCATTATCTGTTTATCAGAAAGAGTTGTTTTACAGACTGTTTCCTGAAAAGGTTTCATTGGTCAATTTATACGGACCTACGGAAGCATGTATAGATGTTACTTACTATGATTGTAAGAAAGACCTGGAAAACACAATAATACCGATCGGTCAGCCTATTGATAACACTCAGATGTATGTTTTAGATCATGCACATTGTATCGTACCAATAGGAGTGACCGGAGAATTGTATATTTCGGGTGATGGTTTGGCAAGAGGCTACCTGAACCGAGTAGAATTAACAGAAGAAAAATTTGTAGACAACCCTTTTACACCAGGTGCTAAAATGTACCGTACCGGAGATTTGGGAAGATGGTTGCCTGATGGTACAATAGAGTATCTGGGAAGAATTGACCATCAAGTCAAGATCCGTGGACATCGTATCGAGTTAGGCGAGATCGACAGCCAGGTGCTTTCCCTCAGTGAATCTATTAAATCTGTTGTTACAGAGGTAAAAGAACATGAAGGAGACAAGAGTTTGGTGGTGTATTATGTAAGTGATACTCCGATCGACAAGCAGGATCTGGCGAGACATCTTGAGAGCAAGCTTCCCAAATATATGCTTCCTGGTTTTTATGTAGAACTTGACCAGATTCCTTTAACAAGTAATGGTAAAATCGACAGAAAGAGTTTACGGGAAGTAAGCAGTTCAGATTTAATAAAGAATGAATATGTAGCTGCTACCAGCGAAGAAGAAAAAGTATTGGTTTCTGTCTGTGAGCAGATCTTGAAATACAGTCCGATCAGCATCCGTGATAACTATTATAATTTAGGAGGAGACTCTATAAAGTCTATTCAGATTGTCTCAAGGCTTCGTCAGCAGGGTTATAGTTTGAAGGTAGAGCATATCTTACAGTATCCGGTGCTAGAAGAGCTGGCTCGTTATATGACAACAGATGTTGCTAAAATTGATCAGTCTGTAGTTACTGGAGATAGTATTCTTACGCCTATTCAAAGGTATTTCTTTGAGAGTGAGTGTGTTACTAATAAAAATCATTACAACCAGTCTGTTATCTTAAAGAGTAGAGAAAGAATGTCAGCTTCTGTTTTAGAAACTTCTCTTAAACGTCTTGTTGAGCACCACGATGCTTTAAGAATGGTATACAGCCAGAAAGACAGGGAGTGGAACCAGCATAATGCGGGAATTGATGGGGCGCATTATCGTTTAGAGTCTTTTGATATCAAGAGTGGTAGTGAATCAGAAGAACTATCCCAATTGCAGCAAATAGGTGAGGACCTTCAGAGCAGTATAGATATTGAATCAGGCATTTTATTCCATGCAGGTCATGTCTCGATGAGTGATGGCGACCGTATCATTTTAGTGGTTCACCATTTGGTCATGGATGGAGTTTCATGGAGAATTTTGCTTGAAGATTTAGGGAAACTATATGAATCGGGAGGTCAGGGCTTATCTTTTGATCTTCCTTCCAAAACGGATTCCTTCCAGAGTTGGGGTAAAGCTTTGGATGAGTATAGCAGAAGCCTGGAATTATCCAAAGAACGTTTGTATTGGGAAGGGGTAGAATCTGAAAATTATATAGCTCTGGCTACAGATTATCCTTCAGAAGGCAAACAGATTTTAGATAAAAGCATAGGCTTTAGTTTGAGTTCAGATTCAACGAAATTATTACAGACGCGTGCCGGGAGGAAATACAGCGCAGAGATCAATGATGTTTTACTGACGGGTTTGGCATTAGCTTTACAGGATCAGTTTGGAATAACCAGGACTAAGGTGTTAATGGAAGGTCATGGTAGAGAAGTGATGAACACAGGCTTGGATATCAGTCGGACAATAGGCTGGTTTACCAGTGTATATCCTTTCAGTCTTGATATCAGCAATAACAACCAGCCTGCTTTAGTCAGTGTAAAAGAAGGTTTACGTAATATCCCTAACAAAGGAATAGGTTATGGTATTTTACATGATCTAAAAAAAGAGATCAGTTCACAGTCAAATCCTTCTGTTTTATTCAATTACCTTGGGGACTTCAATGAAGAAGGAGATAAAGCGATGAATGCGACAGGGAAATTTTCCTTCTTCCGTTATAGCTCCGAAAATATAGGTTCTTCCGTTGATCCTGTCAATTTATCAACAGATATTTTGTTCGATGTATCAGGAATGACAGTTAATGGAGAAATGAATATCAGTATCCGTTATTCAACTAAAGTATTTAAAGAAAGTACCATAGAAAATCTTTTATCTGCCTATCAGGCACACCTGGAAGCTGTAGTGAAAGAGAGTGAAGATTCATCTGTGATTCTAACCCCATCGGACCTTACTTACAAAGGATTATCCTTCAATACCATTGCAGAGATTAGTAATGGCCATGAAATAGAAGATATTTATGAGCTTTCCCCAATGCAGCAGGGATTATATTTTCATTGGTTGGTGAACGCTAAAGGCTCGGCATACTTTGTCCAGACCTCGTATAGGGTCAAGTCTACTAATCTTGATCTATCATTGGTAGAAAAGGCTTTTGGAATGTTATTAAACCGCTATACGATTCTTCGAACTTCTTTTGAAAACCGTTACGGTGAAGTACCGCTTCAGGTTGTTCATAAAAAAGCCCGTGTAGATTTCAGGCATTTGATCCTTGGATCAGAAACCGGATTGGATAACATCAAACAGGAAGATATCGATCAGGGTTTTGTCTTAAGTGAACCTACGCAGATGCGTTTGGTTGTGGTGGAATTACCAGATAATTATTACGAGTTTATATGGAGTCATCATCATATCGTTATGGATGGATGGTGTCTGAGTATTCTGATCAATGATTTTGCGACCATTTTACAGAGCCTTCAACAGCAAACTATTTTGTCGTTACCGGAAGCAGAGAAATATTCTTCGTACATCCAATGGTTAAAAAGTATTGATAAAGAAGAAGTCCTTACTTATTGGGAGGATTATCTTCAGGGAAAAGACTCTCCAACTCTGATTCCTTTTGCAAAAGAAATTCAGGAAGATACCACTCAATATGAGTTGTCGTCCCACATTTCATTTGTAGACCAGGATGTATATAAAGAGATTGTACAGTTTTGCAAAAACTCAGGAATAACATTAAATACGTATATCCAGGCAATATGGTCTTATCTTTTAAGTGCTTATAATGATTTTGATGAGGTAATTTTCGGAGCAGTAGTATCAGGAAGGCCGCCGGAAGTGCGGGGCATCGAAAGTATGGTAGGATTGTTTATTAATACAGTTCCTGTACGAGTAGCCATCAATAAAGATGAAACCCCACAAATCCTTTTGGATAGAATGCACCGTGAGTCTATCGGCAGTGCAAAATATCATTATCTAAGTTTGGCGGAAATACAGAACAAAAGTACTTTGAAGAGAAATCTCATCAATCATATTCTGATCTTTGAAAATTTCTTAATGGCTGAACGTTCAGTTGATCCTGAAAATGATAAAGATTCTGATTCCCTAAAAATTGAAAAATCTAAGTTTCAGTTGCAGACATCTTATCCTTTTAATTTTGAGGTTTTCCCTACAGATAAGGATTTAAGGATTCTGGTTGATTATAATAAAAATGTTTTTGATGACTATTCAGTGATCAATATTGTAAGGGTATTTAAGGAAATCCTTGCGTTTTTCAAAGAAAATATAAATGTCCCGTTTGCTGAAATTACTGATGAGCTGGAGAAACAGAGCATATATTTTAAAGCAATCAGACAAAAGGATATTAAAGAAATTGTGACCACTGCAGATTCCGATCTGATCAAGCAAAAGAACTCAAACAAGCTTAGTGCATTTATAAAAAATAAAAAATAATAATAATATGAACAGATTAAACAAATTAAAAAATCAAAACAGTGCTCCGGTATCTTCGGAGGAGCCTGCTTTGAAGGAATTTTTTGATGAGAATACATTTCCTTTGTTGGTTCAGCCTTCAAACCCAAATACCGGTTTAAAAAACTGGCTGATTGAGAATAACGAATATTTTAATACCTCTTTATCCGAGAATGGAGCCATCTTATGCAGAAATTTTGGAATTGATACTGTGGAAAAATTTCAGGATTTAGTTTCTGTTTTTGATCAGCCTCTTCTTGAATACAAATTTCGCTCTTCCCCAAGACATTCTCTTATGGAAAATGTGTATGTATCAACAACCTATCCTAATAGTTACAGCATCAATATGCACAGCGAAAATTCTTATGCTCCGACGCCACCCAATAGAATTATATTTTGCTGTATTATCCCTGCAACGCTGAAAGGAGAAACACCTATTGCAGATAATAGAAAAGTATTGGCATACATCAGTGATGATCTCAGGAATAAATTCCTTGAAAAAGGAATTCTGTACAGAAGAAGAATGAATGGGATGTTGGGATTATCCTGGAAAGAGGTTTTCCAGACTGAAAATAAAGATGAGGTGGAACAAGAGTGTGAAAAGAATGGAATTACCTATGAATGGCTGGATGATAATGATCTTGTGATCAACTGGAAGAAAAAGGCCATCATAGAGCATCCTGTTACCAAAGAATTAATATGGTTTAATCACGGAGTGTTTTTTAATAAATACAGTTATGATGAGGTCCTGCTTTCAGCCATAGAATCAGATGACGAGCTTCCTAATAATACCTACTTTGGTGACGGACAGGAAATCACTAAAGAAGAATATTCAGAGCTTTATGAAGCTTACCAAAAAGCAACGGTAGATTTTCCGTGGGAAAAAGGAGATGTCCTGTTCCTTGACAACTATTTGTCTTCTCATGGAAGAAATGCGTATGAAGGTGAACGTAAAATAATTGTTTCTATCTGCTAATTCCCAAAAAAATACTAAATAAATGGAGAAAATCGAAGGATATAAATTATCTGAAAATCAGATTAATTATGTGTCAAATCAGGCTAATAATGCCGACTGTCTTTATAATCAGGTTATTATTAAAGTAAAGGATCAATGTTCTGATGAGGAACTTACTTTACATATCAATGAAGCGATAAAAGAACATGAAGTATTGTTTTATACATTGTTTTCCAATAACGATCTAAACAATGCGATCCAGTATAAAGATCATAAAGAGCATGAAATCAAACGTTGGTATTTTGATACGGAAATTGATAAGGATCACTTCATCAAAGTGGTTGATAATGATTTTGACTCTCCTTATCACTATCATGAAAACAAAGCGCTTAAAATCGGAGTGGGTATTTCAGGAGAAGCTAGGTATATAGCTATAAGAATCTACTCATTATTTGGAGACCTGTATAGCTGTACCTATCTCTCTAATGAAATTATACAAAGGATAAAAGGAAGTTATGAACATCCGGAAAAAATAGAATTTTATAACTATTGCTCATGGCAAAATGAGCTTTTGGCAGAGCCCGAAGAAGAAGCAAAATTATTCTGGGAGACCTATAATGCAGATCCTGAAAATAAGATTATTCCTTTTGGGAAAAAAATCGAAGCTTTCAAGCCGGTAAGGAAAAATATAATTTCTGTTGACAAAGAAAATTATGGGAAATTAGCTAAAGATTTAGCGGAAAATGATCTGACTACTGAGTCTTATCTGTTATTGTGTTTAAACCATTATTTTTCGCAATTTTCAACAGATGATAAAGATCTGACCATCGGTTATGTAAATCAGGACAGGCCTTACGAAGAACTTGCACATACGATAGGGTATGTCAATTCCATGGTTGCGTTAAATCTGAAAGTGCATTCAGAAAATCTTGCTTTATCAGAAGCGATTAGAGAAATCAAAAAAGAGGTAGAAGCTGTAAAAAGCTGGGCTGATTACTTCACTTTAAACCGTAAAAAACAAAATACAGTTTATTTCAAATATTGCTTTGAATACGTTAATACAGGAAAAATCCTTAGCCAATCAAATGCTGATATCATCGAAACCTATTCCGTACAGGATATTTTTGATTGTAAGCTGACAGTAGTTGATTCCGGTGAAACCTTATCTGTAGATTTTTATTATAATAATGATATTTTCTCACCGGTAGAAAAAGAAATTATTGAAGAACAGTTCAAGGAAATATATGATACATTATTGTACCAGCAAAAACCTGGGCTGACTTCAGCAGACAAGAAAATTATAGCACTTGCCAATTCTACAGCAGCTAATTTTGAAGATAAAAACAGTATTGTTCATCTATTTGAGTCACAGGTTGCAGAAACTCCAGAAGCTGATGCAATTGAGTTTGATGGAAGATCATTAAGCTATCAGGAACTTAATAAAAAGTCTAATCAGCTGGCAAATTATCTTAAAACTCATTATCATATTCAGGCTAACGACCTTGTGTGTATCCGGATTCCCCGCAGTGAACAGATGATTATTTCTATCATTGGGATTTTAAAATCCGGAGCAGCATACGTGCCTGTAGATTGTGACTATCCTGCTGAAAGAATCCAGTACATTATTGAAGATAGTGGTGCGAAGGTAGTTATAGATGATGCGTTTTTATCAGAGTTTGATAAACAGAAGGAAGACTATTCAAAAGATAATCCGTCTGTGACCATTGGTTCCGGCGATTCTGCTTATGTTATTTATACATCAGGAACTACAGGCAGCCCAAAAGGAGTCAGCATCACACATTCTAATATCCTTAATTATACAGCATGGAGTAATGATTTTTATTTTACTGCAGAAGAAAGAGGTAATTGGGGGCTGTTTACATCAATTTCTTTCGACTTATCAGGGACTGCCGTTTTTTGTTCCCTTACTAGAGGAGGAAAGCTTTTCCTGGGGAATTCGGAGGACGATACTTTAGTATCCTTACTTTCAATGCTTGGAAATGAAGAAGTGGATGTTCTTAAGCTTACTCCATCTCATATTTCTTTATTAAAAAATACTGAAGTGACATCTTCCGGTCTTTCTAAAATTATTTTAGGAGGGGAAAAGCTTCATGCAGACCATATTCAGACCATCCGTTCGATCGGTGAAAACATTGATATTTATGATGAATACGGTCCTACAGAAACAACCATAGGTTGTATCGCCCGTAAGATAGAGCAGTCGGATGAAAATATCGGTCAGCCGATTTCCAACACTCAGGTTTACATTCGTAATGAGAAAAATGATCTTGTTCCAGTAGGGGTTCCGGGTGAAATATGCATAGCCGGAGCAGGAGTAGCTAAAGGATACTTGCATAATCCTGAACTCACCAATGAGAAGTTTATAGAAAACCCTTTCTCTTCCGGCTCAAAAATGTACCGTACCGGTGATCTTGGAAGTTGGCTTGCTGACGGAAATATAGAATATTTGGGTAGGATTGATGATCAGGTGAAAATCCGTGGCTATCGTGTAGAATTGGGTGAGATAGATAGTCATGTACTTTCTTATAATTCTACAATTAAGACAGTAGTTACAGAAGTGAAGGAACATGAGGGAGATGCCCATCTTGTAGTATATTTTGTATCTGATGAGCAGATTGACAAAAAAGACCTGTCAGCTTATCTTGAGAAGAAAATGCCACAATACATGCTTCCCGATTTTTATGTTCAGTTGGAACAGATTCCATTGACGAATAATGGAAAGGTAGATCGTAAAAAACTGCGGAATGTTGCTCCATCAGATCTCATAAAACAGGAATATGTTGCTCCTAGAAATGATGCTGAAAAGCAGTTGAAAGAAATCTGGGAGGAAATATTAGGAGTAGAAAATATTGGAGTTACAGACAATTTCTTTGCACTGGGAGGACACAGTTTGATTCTTATTAGAATTATCAACAAGATTAAAATTACATTTAATAAAACCATCTCAATAAAAGATTTCATGGAAAATCCAAGGATCGATCTTGTTGCCCAAAGAATATCAGGAGATGCAAATGTTGAAAGCTTTGAACCCATCCGGAATGTTGAAGAAGCTAAATATTATCCGATTACTGCTGCCCAGTACAGATTTTGGGTAATCCAGCAAAATTATGAAGCTTCAGCTACTTATAATGTGAGTGAAGCCTATAAATTAAAAGGAGATCTGGAATCATCTCAACTTGAAGAATCATTCAGGTTACTGGTTAATAGATACGAAATTCTGAGAACAATTTTCCTTAATATCAACGGAACTGTTTTCCAGCAGGTTTTACCTTTTGATAAGATTGATTTTAAAATTGAGAGTATTGATTTAACTTCCTCTCCGAATAAGGATCAGGAGTTAACCGAACTTTTAAATACCAAAAAAATTAATTTTAGATTAGATGAATTTCCTTTATTCAAAGTGTATCTGATTAAAGTGGATACCGATGAATACATTCTGTGGTTCAATACCCATCATATCATCTGCGATGGGTGGTCAAGCAATCTTTTTGCTGCGGAGATTATAAAAACGTACAATTATTTAGTACGAAATGAGTCTCCCGACTTACCAGACCTTAAAATACAGTATAAAGATTATGCTGATTGGGTAAATAAGAAAAATGTTGAAAAGAGCAGAGATTTCTGGATCAAAACTCTTTCCGATGATATAAAAAGAGTAGATCTGCCTTTTTCAGGAAAAAGAAAGAAGTATCAGACTTTTAATGGTGATAAGTTTGTATTTGTAATTCCTGGAGAAAATGTAAAAAAAGTTAAACATTTTTTACAAGGAAACAACATCTCTTTATTTACCTATTTAGTAGCCTGTACAAAAGTATTACTGAATAAATACACCCATCAGAATGATGTTATCATTGGAACAACATTCTCCGGCAGGGACCATCCAGATCTAGAAAACCAGCTTGGACTTTTCCTTAATACCCTTCCTTTAAGGTCAAATGTTGATAATAATGACTCATTCAATACATTCTTAATAAAAGAGAAAAAGAATATTATAGATGCATTTTCTAATGGGAATTATCCTTTTGACCAAATCCTTAATGAAATAAACTATCAGAAGGATATCAGAAAATCAGCTCTTTATGATGTGTCAGTAGTATTGAACAATCATAATAACATGGCTTTATTTGACGGACCAAAAGAAATGGATGATCTGGTGATCGAAAGTTATCCGATTACATATGATATTTCTAAGAACGATATTGAATTTAACTTCTCAGAAAGTGATCATGGATTATTAGGAATTGCAACTTATAATACTGATTTATATGACAGAGAGTCTGTTGTGAAGTTTGTTGATCATCTAATAAAAATGATAGAAAGTCTTGTTGATTCTGCGGATCAGCCTCTTTCAGAATTGAACTATTTAAGCTCTGCTGATCAGGAAGTACTGTTAAAAGAATTTAATGATACCTCTGTTTCATACCCTGAAAATCAAAGTATTCTTAGCTTATTTGAAAATCAGGTAAATCTTACTCCTGAAAGTATTGCCGTGGTTTTTGAGGATCTTGGATTAAGCTATACAGAATTAAATGAAAAAGCATCCAGCCTTGCTCTTCAGATGCGAGACGGATATGGGATTAAAAAAGGCGATCAGGTGGGTGTTATGCTTAACCGTGGTGAGAATCAGATTGTTTCCATTCTGGGGATATTAAAATTAGGGGCAATTTATGTACCTGTAGATGCCAATCTCCCTGAATCCAGGAAAGAAGTGACGACCTCTGGCTTGTCTTTACTGATCACTGAATCTTATTATTTCTTTGACCTTGATTTCTATGCTGGAGAATCCTTTTCCATCGATCTGGAATTCACAGAAGAAGATGCTTCAGGCTTTACATCAACAGTTTTAGAAAAAGAAGATATTGCTTATATCATTTACACTTCCGGTTCTACAGGAGAGCCAAAAGGAGTTTTAAATACCCATGGCGGTATTTTAAATACGATGCTGTTCCAGAAAGAATTCTTTGAAGTTTCCTCTTACGAAAATGTAGCCCAGTTTGCTTCTTTCTCTTTTGATGCTTCTATTTCAGAGATTTTTATGACGCTACTTAGTGGTAAGAGTCTTCATATTCTGAGCGATTCAGTGAGAAAAGATGCGTATGCCTTTGAAGAATATGTAAACAGTCATTCTATTGATCTGGTAACGCTGCCACCTGCTTTCTTCAGTTTACTGAATGTTGAAAAGCTTCAAAATTTAAAAGGTTTAATTACCGCAGGAGAATCAGCAGTGATCGGTAAGACAAAAGAATATTTAAAGTATGGTACTTTTTACAATGCGTATGGTCCTACAGAGACGAGCATCTGTGCTACCGTGCATAAGCTGGAAAAAGGAAGTGACTTAACTTCGACTACAATACCTATCGGCCAGCCTATTGCCAATACCCAGATTTATATTTTAGATGAATATGGACATTTGGTTCCTGCAGGAGTAAGTGGAGAAATGTATATATCGGGAGACGGATTAGCCCAGGGTTATCTGAACCGTGAGGATTTAACGGAAGAGAAGTTTGTTGAGAATCCATTTATTCCGGATACGAAAATGTATCGTACCGGAGATTTAGGCAAATGGTTGCCTGATGGTACTATCGAATACATGGGAAGAATTGACTACCAGGTTAAGATCCGTGGACATCGTATCGAACTTGGGGAGATCGACAGCCAGGTGCTTTCTTATAATCCAGCTATTCAAACAGCAGTTGCTGAAGTAAAAGAGCATGATGGAGATAAGAGTTTGGTGGTATACTATGTAAGTGATACTCCGATCGACAAACAGGATCTGGCTAGACATCTAGAGAGTAAACTTCCACAATATATGCTTCCTGGTTTTTATGTTGAACTTGATCAGATTCCTTTAACAAGTAATGGAAAGGTCGACAGAAAAAATTTACCTGAAGTAAGCAGTTCAGATTTAATAAAGAATGAATATGTAGCTGCTACCAGCGGAGAAGAAAGAGTATTGGTCTCTGTCTGTGAGCAGATCTTGAAACACAATCCTATCAGCATCCGTGACAACTATTATAACTTAGGAGGAGACTCTATAAAATCCATTCAGATTGTCTCCAGGCTTCGTCAGCAAGGGTATAGTCTGAAGGTAGAACATATCTTACAGTATCCTGTATTAGAAGAGCTGGCTCGCTATATGACAACAGATGTTGCTAAAATTGATCAGTCCGCAGTTACTGGAGATAGTATTCTTACGCCTATTCAAAGGTATTTCTTTGAGAGTGAAGGGATCACTAATAAAAATCATTACAACCAGTCTGTTATCCTGAAAAGCAGGGAAAGACTTTCCGGAAAAATTCTAGAATCATCTATAAAGACTTTGGTGTCACATCACGATGCTTTAAGAATGGTATACAGTCAGAAAGACAGGGAGTGGAACCAGCATAATGCGGGAATTGATGGGGCGCATTATCGTTTAGAGTCTTTTGATATCAAGAGTGGTAGTGAATCAGAAGAACTATCCCAATTGCAGCAAATAGGTGAGGACCTTCAGAGCAGTATAGATATTGAATCAGGCATTTTATTCCATGCAGGTCATGTCTCGATGAGTGATGGCGACCGTATCATTTTAGTGGTTCACCATTTGGTCATGGATGGAGTTTCGTGGAGAATTTTGCTTGAAGATTTAGGGAAACTATATGAATCGGGAGGTCAGGGCTTATCTTCCGAGCTTCCTTCCAAAACGGATTCATTCCAGAGTTGGGGTAAAGCTTTGGATGAATACAGCAGAAGCCCGGAACTATCCAAAGAACGTTTGTATTGGGAAGGGGTAGAATCTGAAAATTATACAGCTCTGGCTACAGATTATCCTTCAGAAGGGAAACAGGTTTTAGATAAAAGTATAGGCTTCAGTTTAAGTTCAGATTCAACGAAATTATTACAGACTCGTGCTGGGAGAAAATACAGCGCAGAAATCAATGATGTTTTACTGACGGGTTTGGCATTAGCTTTACAGGATCAGTTTGGAATAACCAGGACTAAGGTTTTAATGGAAGGTCATGGTAGAGAAGTGATGAACACAGGACTTGATATCAGTCGGACAATAGGCTGGTTTACCAGTGTATATCCTTTCAGTCTTGATATCAGCAATAACAATCAGCCTGCTTTGGTAAGTGTAAAAGAAGGTTTACGAAGTATTCCCAACAAAGGAATCGGTTATGGTATTTTGAACTATCTGGATAACCAATTTATATCCTCAGGTTTAGCTTCAGTCCAATTTAATTACCTTGGAGATTTTAATGAAATTGGCGATCCAGAAACTCAAGGGAAGGCCTCCTTATTTGATTACAGTTCCGAAAATATAGGCTCTTCAGTAGATTCTGCTAATTTATCTACAGATCTCTTGTTGGATGTTTCAGGGATGACGGTGAACGGAGTGATGAGTATCAATATCCGTTTCTCAGATAAATTATTTACAGAAAATACGATACAGAAACTTTTAGCGGCTTATCAGGCACATCTGGAAGCTATAGTGAAAGAGAGTGAAGATTCATCCGTGATTCTCACTCCATCAGACCTCACTTACAAAGGTTTATCATTCAGTACCATTGAGGAGATCAGTAAAGAGAATGATATAGAAGATATTTATGAGCTCTCTCCAATGCAGCAGGGATTATATTTTCATTGGCTGGTAGATTCGCATGGTTCGGTTTATTTTATGCAGACTTCTTATCTTGTTAAATCTTCAGAACTTCAATTATCACTTGTAGAAAGGGCTTTTGGAATATTATTGAACCGCCATACTATTCTTCGCACTTCCTTTGAAAACCGTTATGGAGGAGTTCCTTTACAGATTGTACATAAGAAAGCCAGAGTAGATTTCAAACATTTAATTTTAGAATCAGAACTTGAACTGGATAACATCAAGCAAGGTGATATAAATCGTGGCTTTAATTTGGGGGAGCCTACCCAAATGCGTTTGCTTATCGTAGAATTACCTAATGGTTATTACGAGTTTATTTGGAGTCATCATCATATTATTATGGATGGTTGGTGTCTAAGTATTTTGATTAATGATTTCACTACAATCTTAAACTCACTGGAACATGAGAAGGAAATCAATTTACCGGAACCCAAGAAATATTCTTCTTATATCAAATGGCTAGGGGAAGTTAATAAGGAAGTAACACTTTCATATTGGGAAAGCTACCTTGAAGGCGTAAGCTCACCAACTATAATTCCGTTTAAAAAAGAGTATACTTCATCCTCTGGCGCTAAAGTGCTTGTAAATAATAAGATTAAAATCGAAGGAGATTCATTCAGAAGAATCGAAAGTCAATGCAAGAATATAGGGATTACTATCAATACTTATATTCAGGGAGTTTGGGGATATTTACTTTCCAGATATAATGGATCAGAAGATGCTGTGTTTGGAGCAGTTGTATCTGGCCGTCCTCCAGAGCTGGAAGATGTGGAAAATATGGTAGGATTATTTATCAATACAGTTCCGGTCCGAGTAAAATATAAGAAAGAAAATACGGTTAAAGAGTTTTTCCATGAACTGCATACACAGTCTATACAAAGCAGTCCTTATCATTATTCTAATCTTTCAGATATTCAAACAATTTCAGGGCTGGGAAGTAATATGATTAACAATATTATTGTTTTTGAAAACTATCCTGTTCAGGATTCTATTGTGGAAAGCTATATTGAAAATGAAAATAGTTCGTCCATTGAGGAAATAAAGAATGTTGAAGTAGTGGATGAAACCAATTACTATTTCTTAATAACAGTGTTCCCATCTGAAGATGCAGTTGTGCTTGATATTAAATATGATGCTTCAGCATTTGATACCGTATTGATGGATAATATTGAATCACATTTTTCCAATTTGCTGAAAAATATTTTCGTAGATGCAGATAAGAAAATTTTCGAAATGGACTATTTAAGTCTTGCCGAGAAAAAACACTTATTAGAAGACTTTAACAATAAAGAAGTAAATTATCCTTCAGAAGAGAATATTATAAGCCTATTTGAATCTCAGGTGACAACTAATCCTGATCATGTAGCTGTTGTTTTTGAAGAAACAAAACTTACTTATTGGGAATTAAATCAACAATCCAATCAATTGGCTCATTACCTTCGCGAGAAATATAATATAAAGAGAGATGATCTGATCTGTATTCAATTGCCACGTAGCGAGAAGATGATAATATCAATTCTTGGGATTTTGAAATCAGGAGGAGCCTATGTGCCTATAGATAATGATTATCCTCAGGATAGGATTGATTATATAATAGAGGATACAAAGTCAAAAATAGTTATAGATGAAAAATTTTGGTTAGCGTTTGACCTTTTAAAGGATAATTATCCAGAGGAGAATTTGGATACTCATATTCAACCTACTAATCTGGCATACATAATTTATACCTCAGGAACTACAGGTAACCCTAAAGGTGTAATGATTGAACACAAAAATGTAGTGAGATTATTTTTCAATGATAATGCTCTTTATGATTTTAATAGAAGTGATTCATGGACATTATTCCATTCCTATAATTTTGACTTTTCAGTATGGGAATCATATGGTGCACTTCTTTTTGGCGGAACTCTACATGTAATTTCTAAGAGAGTTGTACAAGATGTCGGTGCCTTTTTAAATTATCTCATTACTAATAAGATTACAATATTGAATCAGACTCCTGCGGCATTTTACAACTTGGCAGAATATGATAAATTATTTAATCATGAAGAGTTAGCATTACGCTACATCATATTTGGAGGAGAAGCATTGAATCCTTATATGCTTAAAGACTGGCAGAATAAGTATCCGGGTATAAAAATGATTAATATGTATGGAATTACTGAAACTACAGTGCACGTTACTTATAAAGAACTTACTGTAAAGGATACTAGCTCTGTTCTATCAAATATTGGAAAGCCTATCCCAACACTTAATTGCTATATTCTGGATGATCAAAAATATTTGGTTCCGGCAGGAGTAGTAGGAGAATTATATATATCAGGTTCTGGATTAAGTAGAGGATATTTGAACAGGCCGGATCTAACTGAGGAAAAGTTTGTAGAGAATCCATTTATTTCGGGAAGCAAAATTTATCGCACCGGAGATCTTGGACGTTGGTTACCTGATGGCAATATCGAGTATTTAGGAAGAATTGATCACCAGGTCAAAATTAGGGGGCACAGGATCGAACTAGGGGAGATTGATAGTCATGTGATTAATTATAGCGATAGAATTAAGACTGTAGTTACGGAAGTTAAAGAACATGAAGGAGACAAGAACCTTGTGGTATATTATGTAGCTGAAGGAAATATTGATAAAGATGATTTAACGAAATACTTAGAAAGTAAGTTACCATATCATATGCTACCTAGTTTTTATGTAGAGTTGGAAAGCATTCCTTTAACCAGTAACGGAAAAATCGACCGTAAACTTCTGCCGGAAGTTTCTGCTGGTGATCTAATAAAGAACGAGTATGTAGCTCCTGCTAATCCAATGCAATGTATCTTGGTAGAAGTTTGTGAGCAGATTCTAAAACATAATCCTATAAGTATCAAGGACAACTATTACAACCTTGGAGGAGATTCTATCAAATCTATTCAGATCGTATCAAAATTAAGACAGCAAGGCTATACTCTTAAGGTAGAACATATTCTACAATATCCAGTTCTTGAAGAGATGAGCAATCATATCGTTAGTGAAGTTTCCACTATAGAGCAGTCCATAGTAAGCGGAAATGTAAATCTCACGCCTATCCAGCGTTACTTTTTTGAAAGTGAAGAGATTGTAAATAAGAATCATTATAATCAATCAATTGTATTGAAAAGTACAGAGAGACTTTCTGGGTCTATTCTGGAAAACTGTATAAAGCAATTGGTTATTCATCATGATGCCTTGCGTATGATTTATACTAATGAAAAGAATGAGTGGAGACAATCCAATGCTGATACATCAGGTAAACATTGCCGTTATGAATATTTTGATATAAGCTCTTGTTCAACCAAAGCTGAAGAACTTGAACGTTTACAATATATTGGAACATCACTTCAGAATTCAATAGACATTACCTCAGGAATTTTATTCCATGTAGGGCATGTATCTATGAGTGATGGGGACAGAATTTTGTTAATCCTTCACCACTTAGTAGTAGATGGTGTTTCATGGCGTATTCTATTGGAAGATTTGAATAATTTATATGATTCAGCTGTATTGGGTAATGCACATGTGCTTCCGGCGAAAACACATTCTTTTCAAAGTTGGAGTGCGGCTTTGGAGGATTATAGTACCAGTATATCTCTAAACAAAGAACGAAGCTATTGGGAGAATATGGAATCCGAAGAATATCCGGCGATTCCTACGGATTATCCTTTACTTGAACAACATGTTCCTGATAATAGTATAGGATTTTCTCTTGACAAAGATTCTACTCATTTATTACAAACTTATGCGGGTAGAAAGCATAATACTGAGGTGAACCATGTGCTATTAACAGCCCTGGCTGTGTCTCTTAAGGAACATTTCGGAATAAGTAAAACTAAACTAATAATGGAAGGGCATGGTAGAGAAAACATTTCATCTGATATGGATGTGAGCCGGACAGTAGGATGGTTTACAAGTGTATATCCGTTTTTATTAGATATCAGCGATCATAGCCGATCAGCCATAGCAAGTGTAAAGGAAGGACTAGGGAACGTTCCTCAAAAAGGGATCGGATATGGTATTCTGCATTATTTACAAGAAAGAATTGTTTCTTCTTCAGAACCAAGGATAATATTTAGTTATATGGGAAGTTTTGATGCTGCTGGAGGGACTGATAATAAAAAGGTGATGTTTGATTTCTCATCTGAGGATATAGGGTCAACGGTTTCTGATGAAAATTTGAAAACAGATGTTTTAATAGATGTTTCAGGAATCATAGTTTCTGGAGTACTGAATGCTAATATTCGTTATTCAAAAAATGTATTCCATGAAGCAACGATCCAAAAATTAGCTCAGTTATATGAAAAAAATATCATAAAGATTCTGGAAGAGGATGATGATGAGAATATTAATGAGTGGAGTTATGGAAATGAAATGATTGTATCTCCTAATCAATATCACTTATTCAGAAATAAATACTCATCAGTAAATTTTGATATCAATGTTCAGTCATTCGATGAAAACAGTTTTGAAAAGAAACTTAGAGCGTGTTTCTCAAAATTTCCTTCTTTAATGATGAAGTATGAGAAGAATGGTTCTCAAATTATACAGCAATACGTATCAGAAGAAGATCTTGTAATAAAACTGCAGAATGAAAGTTTACAGATCAGATCAGAAGATGAAATAAAGACTATAGGAAAAGAATTCATATTCCAACCTTTTGATATGTTCAATGGAGAGCTGATCAGAGTATTTGCTGTCAGAACAGAAACTTCCGGCATTTCACAGGCTACCGTATTTTTTGGAATTCATCACTCTTTACTAGATGACTATTCAGCTAATACTGTGAAAAATGAATTAGAAGCCTATTTTAATTCAAATGAAGAGATTACAGTTAGACCTCACTATTTTAATTTTATTGATTCTCAGGAAAAATTTTTAAAATCTGATGAAGGAATAAAGATTAAAGAAAAACAAATTAAAAGCCTACTTGAGCTACCATTACATGATGATGAAAATTCAGACAAGGAGGATGTGTATTTTCAGAAGTTTATAGTGCAGGAAGCATTTGTTAAAGATGAAGACTTCTTACATCTACAGAAAGTATCTCAGAAAGTTTCACTTCCTTTAAATGCATTCTGTTTATCAATTTTCTTAAGAATTATTACTGATTATAATAATCCAAACAAAGGTTTATTTGGTATGTTGAGTAGCAACAGGGAAAATTCGGAATATGAAAATATGATTGGCGTATTAACTAATTTGATTATGGTTCCATATCCTGATTTTAAAAATTATTCAGTTCAGGAAATAATGAAGAATTATGGGAATATGATACAATGCAGGACAGAGCAAAAAATTCCATATGAAATGATTAGAAAAGATATTAAAGATATGGATGGCAGAGATATAGAAAAAAATATTTTTGGATTCTATAGTCATTTAAGCCAAAACACAGAGAAAGAATATGCATCTTTCAATGAATCTACAGAAGAAATAACCGAATTTAATGGAATTAATCTGAAAGCATTTGAATATTCTAATGGAGTTTTAATTCAATTATCACAACCAGTATCTACTTCTAGAATAGACTTTTCAAAATACATTAAAGAATTTATGGACTTTGTAAAAATACATTAATTCAATTATTTATATGAAAAACTTTAAGTTATTACACCTTTTAATTTTACTATTGCCTGTTCTGTTTTATTCTCAATATAAAATAGAGGGCAGGGTATTAAATAAAGAAAAGGAACCTTTAAGAAATACAACAATTTTTTTTAAAACGACTACTTCAGATAATAATAGAAAAGCAATTACCAATGATAATGGAAACTTTAGTCTGGAACTTACAAAAGGGAATTATATACTGACAATCAGGAATTCAGAGTATATCTCTTTTGAAAAAGAAGTAACAATTAATTCGGACACTAAACTGGCTGATATAGAGCTTGCAACGGTATCTAAACTGATAGAAGAGGTCAAATTGACCTCTTCACCTAAAATGATTGTTCATAAGCTGGACAGAACCGTGTTTAATGTCGAAAACAATGCATTGGCAAATAGAGGTAATATTTTCGAGACATTAAAAGCTGTGCCAGGGCTCGTTCTAAAAAATGATCAGATATCAATGCTCGGAAGGGATGCTGTGAAAGTAATGATTGATGGCAGAATGATCAATTTAGGCGGGGATGATTTGAAGAACTTTTTGAAGTCCATACCGAGTGAAAATATCAAATCTGTAGAGGTCATCAGTAACCCGTCTGCCAGATATGAAGCCGAAGGAAACAGTGGGATTGTTAATCTGGTTCTTAAAAAAACTAAGAAAAATTCGTGGAATAATAATACCACTTTGACAACTGATGTAGCAAAAACAAAATATATCTTACAAACAGTAAACAACAATTTTACGTATCAAAAGAATAAAATCAGTTTTTTACTCAATACAGGATATACGTACGGTGATACCTTTACAAAGCAGATGTCAGATATTTTCTTTTCGGAACCCTATTTTTTAACCACAGAACAAAAATGGAATTATAATCAGTTTTCAGGGAGATTTTTAATAGATTATGATATAACACCTAAAACAAAGATAGGATTACAATATTTAGGAGGGGTGTACAATAATTATGTTGATGATAATATCAATACAACTGTAGTCAATAATGCAAACAGTCCTCTTTATTTTCTGAAAGGGAACGGACATATTCAGGATAAGAATAATAACCATTCATTGAACCTCCATTTGGAGCAGAAATTAGATACCCTCGGGAAAAAGTTAAATATAGATTTGGATTTTCTTAACTATGTTACAGATAAAAACAATACCATACTTTCTAACCGATATAATTCTAATTCTAATTATGAAGGAATAAATTTTTTCAATAGAGGTATTTCAAATCAGGACATCAATAATTACAGTTTAAAATTTGATATTGAGTATCCTGGGAAATTTATCAATCTAAACTATGGTGGGAAATTTGGATTTACAAAGACAGATTATCTGCTCAATAATTATGACCTTTCTATTGATAATACTTTAACTCAATCAGATCATTTTAAATATGACGAAGCAATTCAGGCTCTTTATATTAATGGTACAAAGAAATTTTCTGACAAGTGGGAAGGGCAGATCGGTTTAAGAACAGAGTATACCCAGACCAAAGGATATTCTATTATGTTGGATCAGGCAGACTACAATAAGTATCTTAAATTATTTCCATCACTTTTTATCAAATATAATATGAACGAAAAGAATAGTTTATTACTCAACTATTCCAGAAGGATACAAAGGCCCTCTTACGGGCAGTTAAATCCTGCCAGATATTATGTGAACAGCCAGATTTCCTCTATGGGTAACCCTTATCTGAAGCCTTCTTATGTAGATAATATTGAACTTTCCCATACTTATAAGAATCTGACTTCCAAATTGGCTTTTAATGTAAATTCAAATGCATATAATGTGTTCTTTAAAATGAATGACGAAACCAAAGAGCAGATCGTAACCTTTGATAATTATTTTAAAAGTTATGGCTATTCTTTATCGGAAACGTATGAATTTAATGCCCTTTCATGGTGGAAAAGTTATGTTACTCTTTTCCTGAATTATTCCCAGTCAAAGAAAACCCAGAATATTAACCTCGTTTTAAGGAACGGATTTGAATTTTTTGGATCCCTTAATAATTCATTGACTCTGAATGCGTCAAAAACGCTCACACTGGATATCAATTACTGGTATGGATCAGGAACTAATCAAAATTTGTTTCATTACTCTGAAGCCAATTCATTAGATATGGCTCTTTCTTACAAGACACCGTATAAAGGATTGAATCTAAGCATTGCAGCGTATGATCTATTTAATTCCAGTCCACGGACCATGCTGTCGGAAATTAACGGAATCGCACAGACTTACAAATCGTACGCCAATAATAGATTCTTTAGGTTTTCCATCAACTATAGTTTCGGAAATGATAAAATTTCAAAAGGAGAAAGAGCACTTGGAAATGAAAGTGAAAGAGAAAGAAGCAGATAACCATAAAAACAATAATAAAAACTTATGAAAAAAATATTGGTTTATACTGATGCATTCAGAGGAAACATAATTCCTACGCTGGGAATCAGTGAAAAACTTCATCAGATGGGGGTTCATATTCATTATATCGGTGTACCTGATGTAACAGAAATAATATCCAGGACATCATTTCCATCTACTTCTATTTTTGGGGATTATTATCCGAAAGGCAGCATATATGAATCCGGTAAAATTAATGCGGATGTTATTCGTACAATTATCGATGGTGGTCTTGATGAGTTGATTCAGGATTTTAATCCGTCAGCTATTATTTTTACAGCCTATAATCCAATCGAAGCAGCCACTTTCTATCTAAAATACAGGATAAGAACATTCCTGGTATATTGTCACTTTCCCGTTGATAACGATTTCAGTAAAACATCATTTACAGAAAAAGTAAAAGAATGGAGTAGTAATATGCTTATGGATGATGCCAACCTGGAGTCCACTAATCTTTTGATTAATTACCTTATCGGTCAGGGATATGAGATGAATTCTCTGAACGATGTTTTATCTGTTTTTGAAAACTTCTATAATGTAGTACCTGCCTCAAAAGAATTTTTAATAGAAAATGCAGTGGTCAATGGAAATGATATGTATATCGGACCTTGTATCCCTGAGCAGAATATATTTCACTTACATTATGATGTGGATAAGCTTGAAAGCGAGCTTTCTGAACAGAAAAGGTCAGGAAAAAGGATGGTTTATTGTTCATTAGGTTCGTGGGCTGAACAAATTGATAAAGAAAAAGCACAACGAATTACGCAAACACTTATCAATAGTTTTCAACAGGAATCTATGGCGGATTATATCCTTAATATATCAGCCGGAAACTTATATCATGATTATAAATCCCAGACTTCCGATAACGTAAGAATTCATCAATGGCTTCCTCAGATGACAATGCTTCAACATTCGGACCTTGCCATTATACATGGTGGAATGGGAGGCGTTAAAGAATGCATCATGCAGGAAATTCCGATGGTTGTTATCCCATTGGGACTTGACCAGTTTGAAAATGCAGACCGTGTAGCTATCCACCATTTGGGAGTGAAAATAGAAGCTCATTCGATCAATAATATAGCAATCATTTCTAGCCTTTACAAACTTCAGAATGATACTCGTATCAAAGATAATTTATCTAAAATGAAATCCAGTTTTGAAAAGGCATCGGAAGGGGATGCTTGGTCAAAATTTAACATCGAAACACTAACGACGAAATAATGAATAAACAGCTCTTTTTGCTACATTTTGCAGGCGGAAATAAGTATTCTTACAATTTTTTACAAAAAACAATAACCTCCGACATCGAATTTATTCCCATAGAACTACCAGGTCGGGGTGAAAGATTCAAAGAAAGTTTAATAACTGATAAAAAAGAAGCTATTGAAGATCTCTTTAAGAAGATAAAGAAAAAAAGAAATGATTCTCCCTTTATAATATTTGGGCACAGTATGGGTGCTCTATTGGGACTTTCTGTCACCCGCATGCTGGAAGAACAAAATGATATTCCCGAGTTTTTAATCGTCTCAGGAAATCCAGGACCTTTGGAAAATTATAAAATTCCTATAAGATATAATTTAGATGACAGCAGTTTTAAAGAAAAAATATCAGAGATGGGTGGAATTCCAGTCGAAATTCTTGAAAATAAGGATGCATTTGCATTTTTTGCTAAAATTATGAGAGCGGATTTTGAATGCATTGAAAAAGGACAGGATTATGAAAAAGATGTTATTATCAAGGCTCCTATTTATGCCATGATGGGCAGCGAAGAGTCTCTTAATACAAAAATTAAAAACTGGAAAAGATTTACAAATTCTCATTTCTATCATTCCATATTAAAAGGGAATCATTTTTTTATTCATGAGAACAGTAAGGAAATCGGAAAACTCATCAACTATTGTTTTAAAATAAAAGAGTCAAATTATGTTAAAAATTAAAACGAAGCATATCATCTTAATATCCGTGTATGCGGTTATAAGCAGTTTATTGAGTTTTGCTATTATTTATATAATAAACAATACATTATCCAATCAGCTTTCAGCAAACAGCTACATTTATATAACCTTTTTTGCTTTTGTTGTCTATGCTTATTTATTAAGTATCTTTTTTCAGAGAGAACTCAATAAAATAACCTTTGAATTGCTTTCCCAATTAGAAAAGAAATTATTCCAGAAAATACTGGATACACCATTAATAAAAATTGAAAAATTAGGAACTCAAAGGTTTTATACAGCGGTGGAAGATACAAGAACATTTTATTCACTGCCGGCTGTTGTAACTGCAGCATTTTCCTCTTTACTGATGGTGATATTATGCCTTTTCTATCTCGTCAAATTATCTCCGATATCTGCGGTAATTATTCTTGTGGCAATTTTGATAATTGCTGGAATCTATTATTTAGTAATGAATTCTTTATCAAAGTCGATAGAAAAGGTGAAGAAATATAACGAACATTATTTTGGCTATGTGCAGGATGTCATCAGTGGTTTTAAAGAATTAATGATCAGTGATAAAAGAAGAAAGAAACTACTTGAAAACTACGTATATGAAAATAGGACTGCATCGTATGCGCTGGATTTTAAAATTAGTTTTTCTTTTTTATCAATAGGACTTATCAGCCAGTATGGGATGTACATTATCATGGGCATTATTCTTTTTATTTTACCTGAATTAGGATGGTTGAAAAGAGAATTTGTAATTCCATATGTACTTGTTTTATTATTTATTGCAGGTCCTATCAATAACCTGATCAACCTTCAGGATGTTGTAACCAGGCTATTTGTAGCTAATAAACGTCTTGAAACATTTTATGAAGATTTTAAAAATGAAAAAATTGTTGATAAGCATGACAAAGAACTTGCTACCGACTTTTCAAAATTAAGCTTCAGGGATATCCATTTTAACTATAAAAATGATAATGCAGATGCCAACTTTGAGTTAGGGCCCATCAACCTTGAAATTAACAAAGGGGAAGTGATCTTTATTGTAGGCGGAAATGGCAGTGGTAAAAGTACTTTTATCAATATTCTTTCAGGGTTGTATGTCCCTGATCACGGTGATATTCTTTTTGATGAAGAAAGAATAAATTCCGAAATGGAAATCCAGAATCTTATTTCGGCGGTATTTACCAGCAATCACCTGTTTTCTCAGAACTATGATGATTACATACTTGAGAATAATCCCAAATATAAAATGTTACTTGAAACCTTTAAACTTGAAAATATAGTAAAAGACGATTCGGAAGAATCCGCCAGAAGAAGTTTCTCAAAAGGTCAAAGCAAAAGGATGGCATTGATATTTGCTTTATTGGAAGATAAACCAATCATAGTACTGGATGAGTGGGCAGCAGATCAGGATCCGTATTTCAGAAAATATTTTTATGAAGAACTGATTCCAAAATTGAAATCACAAGGTAAAACTATTATTGCTGTGACCCATGACGACAGATATTTCCATTACTGTGATAAACTTTTAAAGTTTGATTATGGAAAAATCGTCAAAGAAGATGTTCCTGCAAATTTTCAAAACGCTTACTTTTAATATTAAGACTTATGAAATTAACGCTTCCCCAACTGGATGTTTTTTTTGAACAATTATTATATCCGGATACTCCAATCTATAATATAGGAGCCAAAATAGAAATTAAAGGTGAAATACATGTTGAAGCTTTTAAGAAGGCTTATCATGAAATGATCGGTCAGCATGATGCCTATCGAAGTTTTTTCAGACAAAATGAAGATGAGGTAGAAAAATATATAAAGGAAGGAGAGCCAAGGCTTTTGCAATTTGTTGATTTTTCAAAGGAAACTGATGCTGTGAATATTGCTGAACACTATATGCAAACAGAATTTATGGTGCCTTTTGATGTATTGGGAGATGATTATCTGTATCGCTTTGTACTCATTAAATGTAGCAATGACCATTATTACCTTTTCTCAGTATACCATCATATCATTACAGATGGATGGGGAACATCTCTTATGTTCCAGAGATTGATTAAAAATTACAATGATATTCTGAAATTTGATAGGGTACAAGATCAATATCCTTACGAGTATACTACGTTTGTAAATCATGATCTGGTTTATCAGGATTCCGATGAATTTTATAAGAATAAACAATACTGGGCTGAAAGATATTCAACCTTACCTCCGGTGATCTTCAACAGAAAAGAGAATAAAGAATATTCTGTTCATGAAAGTGACAGAAAAGAATTAATAGTTCGCAGGGAAGATTATAACAAATTTATCGAATTGGGTAAAAAGCATAATTTCTCTGCATTTCATGGGTTTTTAGGATTGTTTTTCTTTTATTTTGGAAGAGTTAATCAGAGTGATGATTTAGCCATAGGAATTCCGGTACTGAACAGGAACACCAAAGCATTCAAAAAAACAGTTGGATTGTTTATGGGAGTTTCACCCTTAAGAATGAAACTGGATAATCAGGATAATTTGTTGGATCTGATCAACAATACCAAAAAGCAACTGATGTCTGATTACAGGCATCAAAAGTACCCTTTGGGAAAAATCGTAAGTGACCTCAAATTGTTTAATGAAAAAAACAAACTTTTCAATATTACATTATCTTACGAAAAACATAACTATGCAGATCACTTTGAGGGCACTAAAACGACAGTGATCCCGCTTACCAATAAATCTGAGAGATCTGCTTTAGCCTTGTTTGTAAGAGAGTTTGATGATAATGAGGATATTAAAATTGATTTTGATTACAATACCGATTATTTTGATGACTTATCTATCGAACAGTGTGTACGGCATATCAATTATCTGATCGTTAACATCGAAACATTAGCAGCTGAACCTCTGAACAAACTTTCATTTTTATCTGAAGAAGAAAAAGAAAATCTTTTCTCTTTTAATGAAAAATTTTCTTTTAAAAGAGAAGATGAAGACTCCAACAAAACATTCATTGACCTATTCTCTGAAAAAGCTTTAGAATTTCCCGATAAAGTGGCAATTGCTGATGAAAAGTTTTCTTTATCCTATGCCGAGGCTGATACGATCTCTTCCCGAATAGCCGATTATCTGTTACAGCATCATAACGATAAAAAGGCAGTAGCCGTTTTGCTCAACCGGTCGTCTCATATGATTTGTACTTTACTGGGAATTATGAAAGCTGGAAAGGCTTATATCCCTCTTGATCCAGAATTTCCTGTAAACAGGCTGCAGTATATTTTACAGGATAGTAAAGCGCAGCTTTTAATATCGGAAGAAAATATTTCTCTTAATCTTACTGATATTCAAAGAATTTTTCTGACAGGTATCTTAAGTGAAACCCAGGAAAATAAAGAAATAAAGGTTAGACCAGAGGATACTGCCTATATCATTTATACCTCAGGATCTACAGGGAATCCTAAAGGGGTGGAAATAGGGCACGCTTCATTGTTAAACCTGTTACAAAGTATAAGTGCAAAACCGGGGATAAACAATCAGGACACAATGTATTCTGTAACGACTTATTCTTTTGATATTTCTATTCTCGAGTTTTTTACACCTCTGATTACCGGTGCCACCTTATACATTGCTGGTGAAAAGATTTTGAGAGATCCATTAGCTACGATACAGGAAATTTTCGAAGTGAAACCTTCTGTTATTCAGGCAACCCCAAGTTTTTTCAAAAGGCTTCTTGGTGTAGGCTGGAGACCGGATTCTGATTTAAAAATATTGTGTGGCGGTGATCTGATCAATAATGATCTTATTGAAGAATTACTGGCATCATGCAGAGAACTTTGGAATATGTATGGGCCAACAGAAACGACGATCTGGTCTTCAACAAAAAAAATTGAATCTGGAACGTTGCCCCAGAATATTGGTCAACCCATTAAGGATACTTCTTTCTATATTTTAGATGCAGATTTAAATCTTTTTCCTGTAAATACGGTCGGAGATATTTATATCGGAGGGAAAGGGCTTGCCAAAGGATATTATCGTAATGAAGAGCTGTCCCTGGAAAGATTTATAAAAAATCCTTTCAGGAAAGAAGAATTAATGTATAAAACGGGTGATGTAGGGAAATGGAATGAACAAGGTGAAATCTTGTTTTTCGGAAGAAGTGATCACCAGATTAAGATAAAAGGATATAGAATAGAATTAGGAGATATTGAAAACCATATCAATACGGTAGAAAATATTGAAGATTCTGTTGTAGTGGTTAAAGAAGTGGAAGGTGAAAATCAGCTGGTAGCTTATCTCAAAACTCATGCACCAATTGAGGTCTCTTCTCTGTTTGAAAAATTGCAGGAAAAGCTCCCATATTATATGGTTCCTCAATTTATTTTTCCTATACAGGAGTTTCCTCTTACCCCTAATCAGAAAATAGACCGAAAGTCTCTTTCAATGAAAGCTCTTCCTTCTGATGAGCCTGTCACAAGCCAGGTCATTGAAGATGTAGAAATGATGCAGGAATTAAAAATTGTTTGGCAGGGAATCTTAAACTATAAGAATTATATTGAAGATAAAGACAATTTTTTTGAACTGGGCGGTCATTCTTTATTGATCTCCAGATTAGTGAATGTAGTAAACAAGAAGTTTTCTGTCAATCTGACGATGAAGGATGTATTTGAAAATCCTGATTTATCTTCTTTATGTCACATTATTTTAAAGAAAAATAACAGAAATAATTTGATTTTAAAGGCACCTGATCACAACATACCTTTAGCAACACCTACACAAAGAAATATCTGGTTAGCATGCCAGAGAAAAGAGATTTCTCCGTCGTATAATATGTTGATGGAGTTCGATGTTGCAGGAACGATGAATGTCGTAATATTAGAAAAAGCAGTCAGACAAATAATATCTGCTACTGAAATTTTAAGAACGAATTTTGTACTTGAGAATGAAGCCGTAATTCAGAAAATCCATTCGCCGGAAAATAGTTATTTCGCTTTGGAAGTTAACGAAGTTGTGAACCAATCTGAGTACAGACAAATAGCTGATAGATATAAGAGCTATTGTTTTGATCTTGAAAAAGAACTGTTGCTTAAAATAATGATCCTTAAAATAGGGGAGAAATATAAAATCTTTTTCCTGACTCATCATATCATTTTTGATGGAATATCAACAGGATTGTTTATCAAACAGTTGATATCCCTTTATAATAACAATTCAAGTCAGACACCAGAATTGCTGCCTGGGATCCAGTTCCGGGATTATTCAAACTGGTACTATCAGAATGCAGATCTTGACAATAATGACATTTTCTGGAAAAACTATACAGAAGGGTATCAATATGAAGCTTTTGTGAAAAAAGAAAGTGTAACTGCTGATTCTTATCAAGGGAATATATTTACAATTCCACTTGATCTGGAAGTAACGCAAGGATTATCTGATTTAGCAAAAAAGATGAAAACGACGCCTTATCTGCTTATGTTAACATCTCTGTTGATATTTTTACGCAATATATCCGGAAAAACAGATATCTGTATTGCTACAATAGACTCAGGAAGATCTGCGCTTCAGGTACAATCGCTTTTAGGTGTTTTCATTAAAAGCCTATTACTACGTGTAACATTTGGAGAAGAAGAGTTAGGTGAAATACTTCATAAAGTAACTCACGAATTTTTAAAAGTCACAAAATATGAAGAAGTTTCAGACCATTCTTTCGTGAAAAATAATGTTGATATCCTTTTTGTGACTCAAGATCCAGAGTTAAGTTATAATACAATAAGTGATTTTGCAGACTTTTCTTTACAAAATGTTTCACAGGATACCACCTACAATAAATTCCCGCTTATCATGAATGTGATCAATGAACCGCAGGGCATTCAGCTTGAGATAAGCTATAACAAAAGCTTATATAAAGACCACATTATTACAGATTTTTCGCAGGCTTACACAGATTTTCTGAAATACCTGTCAACATTAAGTTCTGAGGCTGAGCTGGAGTATAAAGACTTTTTCCACAGCAATAATCCGGTGGACATTGATTTTGACTTTTAAGGTTCAATATGATATATACAGTGATTCTATAAAAAAATTTAAAAAATAAAAATTAATAATTCTATATGAAGACCCACAGAGTAATTTTTTTACTGCTTATGATGGTATCCTCGTTTCTGTTTGCCCAGAAAGGAGACTACACAATTACAAAAACAAAACCATTTTTTAATATTGAAAACCTTAAAAATGATCAATCGGTCGAATGGGGATATCTTTCAGTTCCTGAAAACTGGATCGCTCCGTCCAGCAAAATAAAAATAGCATTTGTTGTTTTAAAGAAGAAAAAACAATCCACTCAGAAACCTCTGGTCTATATAGAAGGAGGGCCAGGACAATCAGGGATAGGTGCATTCGGGTATTTTCGGGATCACCCTTTGAGGGATTACTCAGATATTATATTGGTAGATGCAAGGGGAGTAGGGAATTCTTTACCGAAATTATGCCCGGAACTTGGAATGGATATATTTAAAATTTTATCCTCAAATGAATCTTCAGCAGCTGATGAAAAAAACAGATTGTTTGCCGCGATGAACTGTAAAAATGAGCTGATAAGAAAGGGAATCGACCCGGCCAATTATAGCAGCGTAAATATTGCCAACGATCTTCATGCACTTAAAACGGCCTTACATTATGACAAATGGAATGTCCTTGGTGTTTCATATGGCACCTATATTTCACAGGTATATGCCAACTCATTTCCTGAAGATTTCAATAAAATGATTCTGGATTCGCCGGTTGATCATATTTCTGAATATTATAATAAGATCAATGATCATTATGTGAAAGAATTGAATATATTTTTTGCGAAATGTAAGCAGAACCCTGTTGTAAATAAAAAATTCCCGAATCTTGAAAAGACGTATTATAAAGTAATAGAAGATCTGACTAAAAATCCACTAACGGTAAGTGTTCCAAAAGACTTATTGGAAAAAGGCAGTTTTACTTTTAATAGCGAAGATTTTAAGATTGTAGTTCATCAGGCCTTATATACTAAGCAGTTAATAGAAGTACTGCCCGTTATCATTACCTTGTTTCACGAAAGGGATGCAGAAACACTCAGCTCAATGGTAGGCGTATTTTCCGGCGTTTTTAAAGCATTGGACTTTGGAACCTATTATAGCATGGTCCTTAACGACGCAATCCCTTACAATTCCTTGAAATATTATGATGAGGATGCAGCCATGTATCCCGGGCTAAAAGGAGGCTTATCATTTTACAGAGCCGACTTTATTGTAGGCAGCCAGTGGAATAATAAACCAGTTCCGCCGAATGTATTAGATTATGTAAAAATGTCTAAGATTCCAACAATGATCATAGGAGGGGAATTTGATCCCATTACTCCTGTTTCAAATGCACAATCCTTGGCGGGATTACTGAATGCCCAGCTGATCATATTTAAAAATGAAGGGCATGCCCTTTTATTTGGGAAGGAAGGGAGTGATCTTATCAATAATTTCATCAATGACAAAACGCCTCTGAATTTAGGCAGTACACAAGTTATTAATTCACCGGAAGTGAAGTTTATCACAGATATTCATGTCAATTCTGGGATTACAAAACTGGCCGTACTATTATTTGGTGGTTTTGATATTCTGAAAGTAGCTCCGTTGATTCTGGCTTATGGAATTTTATTCGTTGCCATTATTTTCTTTTCTGTAAGTATATGGAGAAGAAGGAATGCAGAAAAACTGATCATGAAAACTTTCTACGCATTACTTATCATTAATTGTATAATAGGAATAGTACTTATGGCGGGGCTTATCTATGCGATCGTTTACTCTAACAATACGAATTATTTTATATGTGCTTTTGGGATTCCCGAAAAGTTTATCAATTTATTTTATTTGTTAAAAGTACATATGATCTTATCTGGTTTATCATTCATCCTATTTCTGGTAAACTACAGGCAACTTAGATACAAAATCATTGTCATTTCAGTACTATTTTCATTTATATTAATCCTATCGTATTTCTATTACTGGGGGTTCTTTAGTTAATATCATTTTTTAACCTCTAATTATTATCCTAATTATTATGAAAAAAATAGCATTTATAAATTGTTTTTTCGGAAAAACATGGCCGGATTATTTTGATTATTTCCTGAAAGGCTGTGAATATAATCCAACCATAGATTTTTACATATTTACTAATATTGCTCCTAAGTACAAAATAAAGAATGTTCACTTCATTAAGTTTGATTTACAAAAGTTTAATGAAATGGCAACGGAAAAATTAAAAATTCCGGTCAATATAAAGGATGCCTATAAACTATGTGATTTCAAGTCTTTGTATGGGGTGATCCTGCAAGAATATATTTCAAAGTATGATTTTTGGGGATATTGTGATGTCGATTTAATGTTTGGGAACATTCGTGCTTTTATTACTAATGAAATGTTAGATCAATATGATGTCATTTCTCCTGTTGATAAATATCCTGCCGGATTCTTTACCTTATATAGAAATACTCCTTTTATAAATAAAATATTCCGGTTAAGTAAAGATTTTAAGAAAATAGTACAAAGTGACCGTCACTTCTGTTTTGATGAATGTAATTTTGAATTTAATACTGTTCAGACTCAGGACATACAGTATATTGATTCTGAAATAGAAAGTATGGCCTTTCTATTAAGGAAGTTGGAACTAAGTAATAAAATCAAATATTTTCATGTAGACATGGCTCAGGAATTTTTATACAGCAGAAATACTCATATATGGAGAGATGGAAACATATACGATTTTATTACAGAAAAGCCTTATTTATTAATTCATTTTATTAATATTAAAGGTTTGCCAACCTTCCATATAGAAAAATACAATAAGGCAGCGCTAAATAAAAGAGAGACATTTTATATATCGCCTCATTTTCTTGGTAAAAATATAAAACAAAAATTTAGTTTCCAGATATTTATCAACCCTTTCCAAAAGAAGGTTAAAGATTTCATATCCAAGACCTATGCTGTTGCGTTTCGACGATCGTATGCTTTTCCTTTCATAGAAGATACACCCTACAGGTCTGCCAATCAGGAAGTATTTTTCTACAAGAAGTCTGATAAAAGTGTCGTCATGCTTACTTCAACAGGTATTTTAGACAATTACATGTACAGTGAATTTTATCTTTATCAGATCAAAAGAAATCATTACTTCTGTTGGAATAAGATTGATAATATTCAATATTTTGCAAAGTTTCATTATTTGAAAGATGAGGAGAAAGCTTATAAAATTGAAATAGAAGACCCCAATTTCATAGAAAAAGCAACAATGTATTTAATGAATAAATAGAAACATAAATTAAAATATAGATAATGTTACCTGCAGATTATAATAAGATTAAAACACACGAAATTTTTAAAATTTTTTTCCAGCATTATGAGCCAAAGAAAATAATACAGGAAGTTGATTGTGAAAATTTGGATTTTACAACGCTACACACCATTCTATCTTCAACGTTTAAAATAGAAAATGTTATCGGAAAAATAAGTATTGATGACTTAGTAAATATTCCTTTGCCCGCGATTGCATTTTTAAATATAAACGGTGGGAGTTTTGCTGTAATAAGTGAAATAACAGAAAGCCATGTGAAATGGACTTCTCCGCAATATGGCGAACAGAAAAACAGCATGAATTTATTCAAGAAAATCTATAGTGGTTTAGTATTAACATGCATTACTGTATAATGGATAGGAATTAATATCAAAATGTTTTAAATTTGCGAAGAGCTGATACAAATATCAGCCTTTAGTTTATAATTATATTTTTTTTCATTACTATTATAAGGATATATCCTCTTGTAAAAAGGTTAGTTCAAAATTCTTATATCCTTTTAAATGAAATATTTATTTTTACACCTTCATTGAAGGTGAATAAATCATGATGAGTTTATCCGTGCAAAATAGTATAGTTGCTGAAAAATTAGCTCTGCAAAGAGAAACTGAATTATTTGCTGCTGCTATTGCAGTAGTCAATAATTCACTTACTCAGCTGAAGGAAAGGCGACATTTATTTCTTCATGAAAAAGAGTTGCTCTTTTTTAATACTTTAAAGTCAGCTAAAGTACAGCATTCTTACTTACTGGGTAGATATGCTGCTAAGATGGCTTTAGGAGTATTTATGGATGCTGCTGTTTTAACAGATATATGGATAGGTTCTGGAGTGTTTCAGCAGCCTGTTCTTCATTTACCTGAAGCAGGAAATATACAACTTAGTATCTCTCACACTATAGAGTTCGGGATAGCGATAATCTTTCGGGAAGAACATCCAATGGGTGTAGATGTAGAGATTGTCAACACTGAACAGATTGAAGTGATCAAAGAGGTAATTACTTCTAATGAACAGGACATGTTACCCTTAATTGATACGGATTTTAATCAAAGCATTACTATCTTATGGACAATCAAAGAGGCATTATCCAAAGTGTTGAAAACAGGATTGATGACTTCTTTTCATTTATATGAAGTTGAAAATATAGAGTGTAATGAGGGAATTGTTGTTTGCAATTTCGTCAATTTTTCACAATATAAATCCATTTCATGGATCTCAAAAGGACACGCATGGTCTATTGTTTTGCCTAAAAAAACTAATTTAGATTTTGCAGTCATTAAACGGTTGTTTTTCTAGCGGTTATTTATAATAGGAAAAATCAAAATTAGATCTTTAACCATTAATATATTCGTAATTAAATGTAAAACGATAGACATTTTTCTATGTACGCTTCCAATTTTCAATATAAGTCACTATTATCATTGTTATTATAACGGTGTATTCATATTTGATTCTGAAAGATTAATGAGCTCTTTAAGCTAGAAATTTCAAAATTGACATATAATTTGATCATCAAACATCTATGAAAGAAATACTTTTAGATAATTATAACATTTCACTTAAGTTGATATTGAAGCGAAAATAAGTCGATCTGAAAAGAGATCAATTTACTTAATAAAAAAGTGGCTGGTGGAAAAGATAATATCTTGCCGGTAAATTATATGAAGATTATAAAGAGCAAAGAGAGCACTGGGATTTTCCAGACCGGGCAAACCTGCTGATAATGTATATATTGAGAGTTTTAACGGATCATTACGTGATGAGTGTCTTAATGTCAATTATATATAAATATTCTTTTAAAATTGATATTTTGCTCAGAAAGAAAAGTAATATATTTTTCATTTGGTTCTGCAATTTTAATCTCAACGCACTGTTCAGATTTCTCATTTAATACCTCGCTGCATTCGGTCGCTATGCTCAGTGAAAGATACCGGCTGTTTCAGATTCTGAGTTGTATCAACCTATTCAGGCTGAATAATGACGAACCGCACCAACGGAAATTCAGTTTTTATATGTTCACGAATACGTTGGATGGCCTCAGTGATCTCTTCGGTATCAAGATGGTCTCTAAAATCGATGATCAGCATCAATACCACCTCTTCCGGTGATTGGTAGGTAGATAGTATGCTCTTTGTTCTGACCACAGCTTCATCTTTTTCAGCCAGTCGGGCGATCTTTTCTCTTGTTTCGGGGGCTATTCCTTCTCCCATCAAAAGGCTTCTGCTTTCCCTGGCAAGGATAAAAGAGACAAAAACAAGGATTAACCCTACGATGATCGAAGCAAGTCCGTCTAATTCAGGGATCTGAAAAGCATGGCTGATCCCCATCAGTATCATCACAACAATCAGACCCGCCACGGCAGCGCCATCCTCAAAAACAACGAGAAAGCTTGCGGGATCTTTGCTTTTGATGATGGCATCCCACCATTTAAGGCCGTTGCGAGTCTTGTTGAATTCTTTGACGGCGATAAAAAGAGAAGTTCCCTCGAAAATAAGCGAAAGAATCAGAACGATATAGTTCCAGAACGGATCTTTCATCAGTTCAGGTTCCAGAATGTGCGAAATTCCCTGATAAATGGATAAAGCACCGCCCAGGCCGAATATCAGAATGGAAACAACAAAAGACCAGAAATAGAGTTCTTTCCCATACCCAAAAGGATGAGATTCGTCTGCTGCTTTCTTACTTCTTTTGATTCCATATAAAAGCAACAGCTGGTTGGTGGTATCAACGGTTGAATGGATGCCCTCAGAGATCATGGAAGAGCTGTTGGTATAGGCTCCTGCAATAAACTTTGTTAATGCAATCAGCAAATTGGCGGCAAGTGCACTGTAAATTGACTTATTATTGTTAGCCATTTATTGGATCATTGGGAGGGTGATAAGATTATTTTAAAACGTCAGCGTATTTTACAATTGCTTATTAAACTTTGGCCTTCATTCCGGCTATAATGCGTTTCCTGTGGATAAAGCCCCAGTCTGCTATGGTATTGGTAAGTTGTTTAAGTGATTTTCCGTAGTCTGTTATTTGATATTCTACCGCTACAGGTGCCGTGTTCAAAACATGCCGTTCAATCAGTTCATTGATTTCCAGGTCCTTTAACTCACGGCTGAGCATCTTACCGGAAATCCCTGTAACCTCTTTCAGGAGTTCGGAATACCGCATGGGTTTATAACACAGGCAGGCAATGATAGACATTTTCCATTTTCCGTTTAAAATTTCCATTGTATCGCTGATTGCCAATATTTTTTGGCTGCAATCCTTAGCTAAATCGAATTCTTGTTCCATACCATTCACCTGGTTACCCGTTTGTCACTATAACTTTTTGTCACCTGGTTACAAAGATACACATTGAAGATATAACTTTGCTTCTTCAATTTATAAATAACAAAATGGAATTAATCAAAAACTTGAAATGGCGTTATGCGGTCAAAAAATATTCAGATGAGCAGGTCAGCGAAGATAAAATCGACCGGATTATCGAAGCCATCAATCTTACCGCTTCTTCCTGCGGCATACAGCCTTACCGCCTGTTTGTAATAAAGAATCGTGAATTGAGGCAAAGGTTGGGAGAGGGGTCATTCAATGCGCAAATTCATGCTTCTTCTCATTTACTGGTTTTTGCCGGGTTCAATAAGATAACCGATGATTATATTACGGATTATGTTGAGATGACGGAGCGGCAGCGGAATTTGGAAAAAGGAGGGTTGAAGATATTGGAAGATATATTGATAGGCTATTTCTCTACCCAGACGCCCGAACAACATGCGATCTGGTCGGACAAACAAGCTTATATCGGTTTGGGAACAGCTTTGATTGCGGCGGCAGAACTTAAAGTGGACTCAACACCTATGGAAGGGTTTGATCCGAAATTGTTTGATGAAGTGTTAGGACTTTCGGAAAAAGGTCTTCATGCCTCGGTTATCATGTCGTTGGGATACCGGGATGCTGCTAATGATTTTCTGGCATCGGCTCCAAAAGCCAGACTGCCAATCAAAGAATTTTCTACCAGAATAAAGTAATACACCATAAGCGGGTAAGATTTTAAGATTTTACGTCTTAAAGATTGCCTTTCACAAAGAATCCGTCTCAGTTGTGAGACGGATTCTTTCTTTTTTTATTATGCCCAATCTATGTATTTCAATCAATGTATTCTATAAGAATATTTTTTTTGACCGATGCCAAAATCATATTGAATTAGCTATGGACCTTTCAATTATAAAAACACATCATCTTGTCATCATCAATAGGCTTCTTGCAGGTGTGAACTTTTTGGAAAAAATAAAAATACTATGTAGACCAGAAATGATATTAAAGACCAGTTTCCATTATAGTACATCTTGGTAAAATTCCTTGTATTTGGAACTGGATTTAGCTGATCATTTTTTTTAAAGAGTAATTGTTGATGTGGTAAGGTTTGAAATATACAAGCTTAGGTTTTATACAGACAATCAGTTCTGTCTCATAGCTTTTACCTTTGTCATAATAAATTATTGAAGATAAATGGTACAGGCAATCACAAAGTTTACGGTCAAAAATACACAGTGCAAAACAGAATTGGAAAAGATCTTTGAAAAACTGAAATGCGAAACCGCCAAAGAAGATGGCTTTATAAATTACGAGGTGTTTACAACAGAAGAGAGCAATCTCGTCTATTATGTGATCGAGCAGTGGACAACAAGAAATGCATTGGACAATCACGCTGACAAGGTTGCCAGTAATGGTTATCTGGAACTTACCAAGGATCTCTTAGCTGAAAGTATAAATACAGAAATATTAATTTTAATTAAATAAGAAATGGAAAACAGAAGAACGATCTTGATCACGGGAACATCCTCAGGTATTGGAAGGTCAACAGCGATTAAATTTCAAAAAGAAGGTTGGAATGTCGTAGCGACAATGCGAAGCCCTGAAAAAGAATCCGAATTAGATAAATTGGAAAATGTGATGGTGACAAAACTTGATGTGCAGGATACCAAGAGTGTAGAAGCAGCGGTAAAATTGGGAATCGAGAGATTCGGCTCTATAGACACATTGGTCAATAACGCCGGTTTTGCGGTCTTCGGCGCTTTTGAAATGGCAACACAGGAACAATTGGAGAGAATCTTTGAAGTAAATATCTACGGGCCGATGCGCGTCACTAAAGCTTTGTTACCACATATGCGCTCCTTAAAGAAAGGAACGATAATCAATATCACTTCACAGGGCGGAAGGATTACATTTCCTACCTGCAGTCTCTATCACGCAAGCAAATTTGCCATGGAAGGATTTACAGAATCTTTGGCTTACGAACTGATCCCGTTCGGGATCCGCACAAAGATCATAGAACCTGGCTCTACAGAAACCAGATTTGTGGGATCTGCGGAATTGACAGAAACTGAAGATGAGATCTACGACAGGTTCATCAAGACTGGTTTGGGGAACTGGGCAAGATACGATACAATGGCCTCCACGCCGGAACAGATAGCTGAAACGATCTACAAAGCTGCAACAGACAAAAATGATACGCTTCGTTACAGGTCTGGAGAGGATACAGAGTTTTATTTTGAAAAAAGACAAGCTTTGGAAGATCAGGAATATGTTGACTTTATGAGGAAACGTTTTATCCCAGAATATCTTTAATCAAAAATAGTCCGATATGAAAAATCAGGAAATAAAATATTAATTACGGGAGCAGGCACGGGAATGGGGCTTGCTGCAGCAAAGATCTTCCATCAAAATGGGAACGAGGTTATTATGGTGGCAAGAAATGGGGAACGCCTGATAGCTGAATCTGAAAAACTGGGAAATGGTGCTTTTTATATCACTTGTGACCTCTCTGATGAGACTCAATTAAAAAACCTTGTTGAAAACATAAGAGAGAAGCATCCAGATACCAATATGGCGTTTCTTAACGCTGGTGTTGCCACCAATTACAATCTTCTTGGTGAACAAGATGCGTTTGGGGTCAGCAAGGTCGAGATGTCGACGAACTATCATCCTGTGGTCTTTTTAACTCAGTATTTGGAAGAGATCATTGAGCAAAATTCTGATCCGATCATGATCGTGACAACCTCAGGGGTAGCTTTTGCTCCCGACCTTCTACATCCAACTTACAGTGCCACCAAGGCTGCATTACATAATTTTCTGGTTGGCTTGAGACTGGTTTTGGAGAGGAAGAGCTCTGCAATTAAACTTTTTGAACTCATGGCACCACTCGTTGACTCTCCATTTTCTAAAGGTGTGACATCAGACCTTAAAGTTGAGCCGGAAGAGGTGATCAATATAATGATCAAGGCGATTGAAAGTGACACCTATGAGATCCGTCCGGGGTTGACAGAGGAGATCTATCAAATTTATCTGAAATCACCAAAAGAAGCTTTGAAGATGGTAAATGCAGCTACAGGATATTAAATTTGTAATTTTACGATGTGAAAGAAAAGAATAGTGCTTTTTTTATTGCACTATTCATTTTTTAAAATTAAAAAATGAGTGAGAAACCATATCAGTTGATCAATGAGACAGAATCTTTTAAAGATTTCAACCATTTGAAATTAAATAAAAGTATAATCAGCAGTGACAGCCATCTTTTTCATTATTTCAATTCAGCAGATTGTAAAGATCTAAGTGCGATGCAGTACCGAAAGCGTGATTTTTTTAAGATCAGTTTTTTGCACGGCGATTACATTGTACATTTCGGAAGCGAAAGTATTCGGGTCTCCGGTGCTTCCTTTTCAATATTCCATCCAAGTATTCCATATACCATCGAGACCATAAAAGAAACAAACAATGGAGGCTATCTGATATTCACCGATCTTTTCTATGATAATTATTTTAAAGAGCCCATTAGCAGGTTTCCGCTTTTCATAAACGATAAAAAGACGATCTACTCCCTGAATCAAAAAAATGAGAACTATGTAAAGGAATTGTTCAGGAAGATCGAAACATACTCTCATTCAAATTATGACCAAAAACACCAAATGATCCTCAATAATATCAGTGAGCTTCTACATTTTGGTAATACCATCGATCCTGTTTCTGAACGTGTGCATGTGCTTTCACATAAGGAAAGACTTGTTAAAATATTTAAAGAAATTTTGGAAAGCCAATTTCCTGTCAACTCTATATTCGACAACGGTTCCTTGAGAAGTGCCAGTGATTTTTCTAAGTTGCTGAATGTTCACGTCAACTATTTAAACCGCATCATCAAGGAAACAAGTGGCAAGTCGACCACAGAACATATTAATGAGCGATATCTGAAAGAGTCACTTATCCTTATAAAGCATTCAAATTGGTCGATCTCCGAAATTGCCTACAGTCTCGGATTTAAGGATGCACCACACTTTAATCATTTCTTCAAGAGCATGACAAATGCGAAACCCTCTGATTATCGAAAGTAATGATTGCATTGTCTCTTGATAGGATTGGCCATGCAAAACTGATCTTTTCGATCATCCGCATATCAATGCATTATCAGTCCGTTCGCTTTATACTATAATTTTTTACTAAAGATAAAATACAGATGGGTATCTCATTACCATTGTGATTTTAAAGCATTTTTTTAATAAGACTTTTGAAATTTTACTATTCGTTTTATATTTTCTAACCAATTACAGTTTTTGCTGAATATTAAAAAATAATATTAGGATGAAATTACTTGCGGGAGTACAGGTCCTCTCTCTAAAAATTCCGGAGACAATCAAATCTTTGTTATCATACGGAATCTGATAATAGTTCCGAAACCTTAAGAGATCAGCGTTATAATATAGGTCATTATAGAAATAATACCTTTTTTATAGTGTCTAAAACATTTGAAAATCTGACTACAACAATTACCAATCGGGCTACTTTTTATAGAACGGCAATCAGGAATTTTGTACCTGAGATTTAAGTCAGTTTTATCAATAATAAAAAAATAATTATGCAAAAGAGAAAATTGGGAAACAGCGGATTGGATGTTTCGGCATTGGGCTTTGGCTGTATGGGGTTAAACTTTCTGGACGGGAAAGGCCTAGATAAAAAAGATGCTATAACTTTACTACAAAACGCAGTTGAAAGAGGGGTCACCTTTTTTGATACCGCAGAAGCTTACGGGCCTTACACCAACGAAGAAATTGTTGGTGAGGCGTTACAGCCTTACAGAAAAGAGGTCGTGATCGCTACAAAATTCGGATGTAAAGAGGCCCGGCCGGCAGTAGGATTAGACAGCAGGCCCGAAACGATCAGGGCAGTAACCGAAGCATCATTAAAAAGATTAAAGACGGATTACATTGATCTATTGTATCAGCACAGGGTTGACCCCAATGTTCCGGTAGAAGATGTTGCAGGAACCGTAAAAGACCTGATACAGGAGGGTAAGGTCAAATTTTTCGGCTTATCGGAAGCAAGTGCTAAAACGATTCGGAAAGCACATTCAATTCAACCTGTATCAGCATTGCAAAGCGAATATTCTCTGTTTTGGCGTGAGCCGGAAAATGAAATCATACCGACATTAGAAGAACTGGGAATTGGTTTCGTTCCGTTCAGCCCTTTGGGCAAAGGATTCCTTACAGGGATCATCAACAAAAAATTAGAGGATGTCGACCGTAGAAATATTATTCCCCGTTTCAGCGAAGAAAATATAAAGGCCAATCTGGTTTTAGTGGATGCACTTTCTGAGATTGCTCAACAAAAAAATATTACGACCGGACAATTGGCATTGGCCTGGCTCTTAGCTCAAAAGCCGTGGATCGCACCCATCCCTGGGACTACAAAATTGCATCGTCTAGAAGAAAACATCGCGAGTACCCATATTGTGTTAACATCCGGGGAGCTGTCCAAAATTGATAGCGCAGTCAGTGGAATCACTCTTGTAGGCGACCGCTATCCGGAATTTTTAGAAAAACAGATAGACAAATAAAAATTAACAGCAATGCAAAATATTACAGGAAAAGTAGTCGCCATAACAGGCGCAAGCAGCGGAATGGGTAAAGCCATCGCCATAGAATTAGCCAAAAACGGGGCAAAGGTGGTCTTGGGGGCAAGGCGGACAGAACAGTTACAGCAGATTGTTGAAGAAATTATAAGCAAAGGTGGTGACGCTGCCTTTGCGAAAATTGATGTAAAGAATAAAACCGATTTAGTTCGGTTGGTCAAAACCGCAGTTGAGAAATACGGAAAACTGGATGTCATTGTAAACAACGCAGGGATCAGTCAATTAAGCCGCATTGACGAATTGGATATGGACGGCTGGGAAGAAATGATCGACATTAACCTCAAAGGCGTTTTGTATGGGATGGCGGCTGCAATTCCCGTTTTCAGACAACAACAATCGGGACATATCGTCAATATCATTTCAACTTCAGGAATAAAGATTGTCCCCATGCAGGGCGTTTATGCAGGAACCAAAAATGCGATTCGCACGATTGCAGAGGCGTTTCGTCAGGAGTCAGACGGCACCATACGCATAACAGGCATTTCGCCGGGATTTGTGAAAACAGATTTTGCAGACAACATCAAAAACGAAGAAATGAAAACAGCGGTTCAAAAAGGAATGGAACAAATGGCCATAGATCCCATAGCCATTGCCAACGCTGTAATTTATGCAGTAAGTCAACCTAGCGATGTTGAAATTGGCGACATCGTCATTCGCCCGTCAAAACAAAATTGATTACATTCGTAAACGAAATGCAGCAACAATCCAACCTCAGTCACATTAACAGTATATCGCAATTGGTACGGGTCTTAGGACTTCCTGCGCCACTGCATCCATTGATCACCCTGGTGGATTACAATACTGTTTCGGTTGATAGTTTCCCGAAAGGGCAAAAAGTAAGTCTTGATTTCTATAAGATTTCCTTTAAGCCTACGTTTACGGGACACATAAAATACGGACAGGGCTATTACGATTTTGAAGAAGGCGGATTGGCATTCCTGAAGCCCAGACAAATTGTTTTTCCGCCGGAAGACCTAGAAAGCTATGAAGGGATCGCTTTGTATTTCCACCCGGACTTTATCCGGAATTATCCGTTAGGAAAAACAGTAAGTCAATACGGCTTTTTCTCTTACGATGTTTCGGAGGCCTTGTTTTTATCGGCAAAAGAAAAAGAAATCATAGCCCATTTATTTGCTGCCATAGCCGGTGAATTAGCCAACAATATAGACCGTTTCAGCCAGGATGTGCTGGTGTCGCAAATCGAATTGTTATTGAATTACAGCAACCGTTTTTATAACCGGCAATTTATTACCAGGAAGGCAGTCAATCACGACATCATCACTTCTCTGGATCAACTTTTAAACCGGTATTTTGATGAAGAAAACAGTCTGAAAAACGGTTTGCCCTCCGTGAAATACATCAGCACGGAATTAAACCTGTCCCAGCGCTATCTGAGTGATATGCTGAGTTCACTGACCGGACTGAATACCCAGCAATACATTCAGAATGCCATCATAGAAAAAGCCAAAGAAAAATTATCAACGACCCATCTGTCCGTTTCGGAAATTGCTTATGGATTGGGCTTTGAACATCCGCAGTCTTTCAGCAAACTTTTCAAGACCAAGACTAATGTTTCGCCTCTGGAATTCAGGCAGTCATTTAATTGATACACTACAATTCTTTATGCTCGTTCATTTTCAGATTTGTCAGATTCCTGAGTAAAGAAACTGATGGCCTGAAGCGTTACAATCCAAAGGCAATTCTGTTTAAAAATATCTGACTGATTTGGATTTTTAAAACAACCGCCTTTAAATATTTTAAAGGCGGTTGTTCAAGAAATACAGGGATGAAAGCAATGGTTTAGAACTTGTATATACATCGCTCAATTCATGTTTTTACAATTGCTTATCTGATCCTTACAAATAAGATATGATTTAAATTTTGCCCTGACAGAGAGAATCCGGTGATCTTTTCTTTTGTATTTTTCTGAAAGACAAGCTTTCCGAAATATCCTTCATCCGAATAAAAACTGTTCCTGGCAAACGGATGTAGAATGATGCCGTTATTCGAGCTGTGCCGTGCGACCAATTCATTATTTTTGACTATTAGTTCATATTCGGTATTGAATTCTTCATTTTTGTAAATACCTGCAAATTTTATAAGGTCTGCCTTATTGAGCTTTGGCGGAGTCACTTTTACTTTTTTACCGGCGTATTTAAAATCAGCGATGTGATAAGTACAAATGCCATGATCAAATGAAAAGTAGCTGACCGGCAGGTACGGATTGGTGAAACGGCCATCTCCAATGACAGGTAATTGCATCTTTTTGTCACTGCCGAAAGCCTGGTAATAGAGGGTATTGTTTTCAGCGATGATGTTAAACAGTGATCCCGGGAACATTTCATAAGTCCCTGTGAACTGTTTCAGTTCCTGTGTCGTGTAATGGGTCTTTATGAGTAACGGCGTTTCTATTTCGTATTCTTTTAAAAACAGATCGACAATCTGATAAACCAATTCGAACGGTTTGAAATCACCGTTATTTCCCAGAATGATGACTGAAAACTGATATTTTGGAACCGTTAGGACGTAACAACGATAACCCGCATCGCCGCCGCCATGAAATACAAGTTCCAACCCTTTGTAAGTTTTGGTTTCCAATCCCAATCCATATCGGTTGGTTTCTCCGGAATTGAGTGTGGAAGGCTTTATCATTTCACCAAAGATCTCTCTGTGTTCTGAAGACGGATATTGCATATTGACTATCCATTTGCTGAGGTCTTTAAGGGTTGTGCTGACCCCTGATGATCCGTTGGCCATCAGATTTAAGGCGTAATTTTCGTATTTCCCGTTTTTTAAGCGATAGGAATACGCTTTATTTTTAACAATCAGAGAGGGTGTGTCAACAGCCAGGCTATGGAACATTTGCAGCGGAGTGAAGATTTTATCTTTTAATACGTCCTGAAATGGCTTCCTGCAGACCCGTTCGATGATCTCGGCAAGCAAGGCAAAGCCCGTATTGTTGTATTCGAACTTTTCACCGGGTTTAAAATTGACCTGTTTGATGTGAAGCAGCATGGCCACAACGTCTTTATGGGTCATCCGGTCACCCGGTTCTATCCCTTTCAGTTGCGCTAACTCATGAAGGTTAGGTAAGCCGTGGGTATGATTTGCCAGTTGCCGGAGACTTATTCTGTAGGGAAGGCCTTTTAATTCGGGCAGGTATTTTCGGATATCGTCATCTAATGAAAGCTTGCCTTCTTTTTCTAATGATACGGCAAGAAATGCCGTGAATTGTTTCGAAACAGATGCGATGTGGAAAGCAGTAGAATCCGTAATGGGTATTTTATATTCCATATTGGAGATCCCTCTTTCACCGCTGTAAATGGTTTTTCCCTGTTCTATGATCGCCAATGCAACGCCTGGGCTGTTCTTTTGATAGGAATGTTCCAATAAAGAATCCGCTTTTTTTAATGGTTGTGCTCTGTTGTAATTTTGAGCAAAGCATACATTATAAAATAATGCCAAAGCAAGCAGTAATGTGACTTTAAATAACGGTTTCATTTGATTCAAAATTTAATTTGAAACAAAGTTGAGCTTCTGATCTATTGTAGAAGTCCGACTATCGGTAACCGAACCTATTTCTACTGACCAATGGGTCCGATTAAAAGTCGGACGCTGTCTAAGTATCTGATCTTCTGTAGCCTGAGGGGGTGACGCCTGTTTCTTTTTTAAAGGCAGTATAAAAAGATGATTTGGAATTAAACCCCACCCGGTACAAGATTTCGAGGACCGTCAGATGGGGTTGGTCTTTCAAAAGGATTTTGGCCTCCCTGATCCGGTATTCATTGATAAAATCAAAAAAATGTTTTCCTATTTGTTGATTGATGAGTATAGACAGTTCCTTTTCGGGCATGCCCACCTGTGCAGCCAGCTTTTGCAGGGTCAGGCCCTCATCCAGATGAGGTTTGTTCTGCTCCATATAAGCGATGAGCTTTACTGTACCCGGATTAGGAATGGTGTTCTTATCGGGGATGGATGTTTTTTTTTCAGTTAAGGTTTCAATGGGCTCCAGGTATGATTTAACGCCTGTAAAAAGCTGGGGGCTGTATAAGGCTTTCAGGACAAACCAGCAGATGGTAAATAAAGCAACGCTGCTGATCGCCAGGTAAATGTATTGTAGAAAGCTTTGATCCTGTCCAAGATATAAGAGTCCTAATTTCGCCAGTACAAAAAGATGGGCAAAAAAGAAGAATACCGTGACCTGAAACAGCCATCTGTAGATGCCGTTATCGTCATTCGAATAGTTCTCAAGATAGACGGCTTTGTAGTTCTTCAAACTCAGGAATATGAGGATGATATAAGCATAATACTGTATTTCCCCTGTGATCGTAAAGAGGGTAAAACGCTGATCTGATATGGACGTTAATTTGAAAACAATTAAAAATCCAAGGAACAGCAGGGTGTGGATCAGATGTTTTGGCTTCAGCTTAAAATCAGAATAACAGGTGGCAAGGACATACAGGTAAAATGCAGGCATCTGCAACAGGGAAGAGCATACCTTTACTATTTTAAGATCAGGATGACCGGAAAACAGATGACCCAGAAAAAAACCGGTAAAGTCAAATGCGGTCAGCAAAAGAAAAAGGGCGAATAATTGATTGGCGGGTTTCTTATTGCTTTTGACCGTAAAAAGAAAGACAGAAAACAGCAGCATCAGAAAAACGGCGAGTTTTCCCAGACTGCTGATCAGTTCAATATTTTTTTCCAATTGATTATTTTAAAATTAAAAGACAAATGTAGAGATAAAAGTAACAGGCTGAATAATGACAAAACGGATCAATGTAAAATCTCTTTTTATATTGGATGACATAGGTGATCTCTTCGGTATCTAGAGGCTCTGTAAAATCATACCAAATTACCGGGAATAACTTGATTACTGCCCGATATTTTGATTGATCTGAAATCCTGATCCGGGAGATCCGGCAAAAAAAGTTCCAGCTTGGTTGGGTCATCACTCAATAAGATAAATGCGCTGATGACCGTTGGATCTTTTCGGGGATCTGCAGGATTCAGCAGGAATCCTTTTAAAAACCTGGATACAAATTTGTTTAAGTTTGATCCAGATTTGTCCTGCCGAAGCAATACATCTGTTATCAAACTTTTTTTCCTTATAGTGAGAATGATTATTTATCTGAGATTTTAATTGTAGGCATCATAGATCAATATTTTCTGTATTCTGTGTTTTCATTATTAAACTAAAAATCATATTATTTGTTAACAATAAGTGTTAGCTAAGTCATGCTTTTCCCGCAGGAAGTTTAGAAATATGCCGGAACAGAAAAGATTTTGTAAATAATATAGATCGAAATTAACCCAAATCAGACGGTTTATCAACAAATATGAATGAACAGCAACAATAGTATTGATTTCTATTTTACAAATAACAATAACTGATTATCAATATATTAGAATTGTTTAATTTCTTAATTGGTATGTCGTAATTTATAAATAAAGACTACAACCATTTTTATATTCCGATCTGAGTCGATAATTTTGAAATCAGAGTTAAGCAATGCACTTTTCGACAATGAAGATCTTTTATAAAACCGGAATGATAAAATAAACAATTTAAACAGTAAAATAATATTAATCACTATGAAACAAAAACTGACCCTAAACAAAGAAAGAATTACAAAATTAACTGCAGAGCAATCGGCTTCAATTCAAGGAGGAGGTAGCGCAGGGAGTACTAACAGAGGATTTACCTGCTGCATGTGTACGGGTGGAGACCAAAACACCTACAATTCTTTTGACAGGTGTCCTCCAGGGAATGATACCAAGCCGGTTGATGGCCTGACCCCAATTTATCAGTCTGAACAGAATCAGGGAATCTGTTAAGATTTCAAACAAATTAATTACTGAATGCTCTACAAATGTAGGGCATTTCTTACTATTCTTAAAATCATGAATTTATCAAATAAAATTAATGAAATAGAAGATTTCCTGGATGGCATCCTGCAAAATCCATCATATAATAATGATATTTCTTTGTTTACAGGTATTGGAGGCACTCCAATATTTTATGCTCTTTTATATGAATATAAAAAAGATAAAAAGTATCTTAATAAAATCGATGCATTTATTGAATTTTCTTTTGAATATCTAAATAACAATAACAATGTTATTGGCTTAACCTATTGCGATGGACTGTGTGGATTTGGCCAGATCCTTAATTTCTTAACAGAAAAAAACTTAACGGAAATAGATCTAAGCGAAGCTTTATATTCCATAGACGAAATAATATATCAAAACATAAATCATTTTCTGGCTCAGGCAGATAAATTAACTCATGAGGATAAGGTTGAACAAATTGATTTTCTTCATGGTGTTTTTGGTCTTGCACATTACTTAATCTCACGTCCTAAAAACTCAAATCAGGAAATATTATTTAATCTCTTTGACAAACTTGCTGAAATTATAGAAGATGAATGTAACCTTACGTTGACCGTTAAGGATGAAGTCAGTATCAATGATAATACCCACAAAACCAATATAGGATTAGCTCACGGGCATATTTCATATCTACTGATTTTTTCAAAATTTTATGAACGGTATCCGGATAAAGTCAACATCAAAAAGGTTATAAAAAAATCGGCTTATACGGTGTTGTCATTTAAAAACAAAGATTCTCAAAGTGATCATATCTTTCCGGGAATAGCAGTAAATGGCCAAACCGCTAACTATGATGTTCATTTGGGATGGTGCTATGGAGATCAATCTGTTGCTTTCGGGTTATATAAAGCAGGAACAATATTAGAAGATGATGTCTTGATTGATATTTCAAAAAAAACGGCTTCTTCCACTCTGAATAGATTGGATTTAGCAGCGGCCCAGGTATTTGATGCCGGGTTTTGTCACGGAGCGTCAAGTGTCGGATATTTACACTTAAAATGGTACTTGCTGACTCATAATAAGGATCATTTAATTGCTTACCATCAGTTTATTAAAGAAACGTTAGCTTTTTGTGAATTTAATCAAGGAATAGCGGGGTACAAAAAATATAATGGTCCGGATAATTATAGTAATAATGTGGGAATGTTAGATGGGTTAATTGGGGCTGGAATTTTTTTACTGGATGCCAAGCTGGAAAATAAAGATTCTGACTGGGATTCATTTTTTTTACTAAATTAAACTGATGTATGAAAAAAAAATTATATAAACCATTTGAAAATTATTTACTAAGAACTCCTGTTTTGTCACTGAATTTTTATAAGAATCTGACGGCAGAACCAATAATCAGCGATAATACATTTAAGAACCTAATTACAGACCTAACCATAAGAGAAGCTGTATTTTTAGCTTCCCCGTCTCTTTTGGCAGAGTTTGATAGTTGGCTCAATAATCCGAAAAAGGACGAAGCAAAGATTGAAAAATTAAAATATACGTTGTTAAAATATGTTTCAAGAATGTCATCAAGGTGTACTCCTTATGGTCTTTTTGCTTCCTGCTCAATAGGTCAGCTATCTTCTGATACAGACATCAGGCTTAATGACAAGTCAAAGTATAAACGTCATACCCGTTTGGATATGAACTTTATGGTCTCATTATATTATGAACTATTAAAAATAGAAGAAATAAGAAACAGTTTAAAACTGTATCCAAATACAAGCCTGTTCAAAATCTCTGATAAATACCGATATGTAGAATATCACTATAAAAATGGCAGTAGGCAATATGAGATTGTTGCAGTTGATTATTCAGAATATCTAGAAAAATTAATCACAGCCGCCCAGACCGGAGTTACTAAAAAAGACCTGATTAAAATATTAATGAATATGGGTTTCGAAGAAAACGAGTGCGAAGAATTTATCGACGAAATAATTCTAAGTCAGATTTTAGTTTTTGAACTGGAACCTAATGTGGCAGGACAGGAATATCATAATCAATTAATTTCTATATTAGATAAAAATGAGATTACTATTTCAGCAGAAATAAAAAATATATTAAAAAAAATAGAGACTTTAGATCATCAAATCGGCAATTCTATTGAGAAATATAATGATATTAAAAAATTAGTAGAAATATTTAAAGTGTCTTTTGATTCAAAGCATTTATTTCAATGTGACTTAATTTCTACATCAGCAGCTAATTTTTTAGATCAGAGAATCGCGGAACAAATAATTCCGGCGATCAGACTGCTTAACAAAATTTCACCCGCACGCCATAAATCTTACTTAGAAAAGTTTAAAGACCGGTTTTATGAGCGCTATGAAAATATGGAAATTCCTTTGATGGTCGCACTAGATCCTGAAATTGGAATTGGTTATGGTTCCAAAGTAGAAAGTAATGACTTTAATCCCTTAATTGATGATTTACCCATCAGGAATAAGCACGTCAATGAAACTCAAGAATTAAAGTGGTCTTTAACCGATATTATATTTCAGGAGAAATTTTCAAACGCCCTGAAAGACAAAAAGTACAAGATAACGATTACTGATGATGATTTCAAAAGTATTGATAACCCGAATGAGAATAATTTACCCCCGACTATATCCATTATTGCAGAAATTATCAGAGAAGAATCTGATTGCAAAATTTCCTTCAGTGGGTGGGGCGGGGGCAGCGCAGCAAATTTAATGTCCAGATTTTGCCACAGTGATGATTTAATTGATAAACATGTTGCAAATATTATTTCTTCAGAAAAATCAGACAGCAATACTATCATTGCTGAAGTCATCCATCTCCCGGAATCGAGAGTAGGAAATATCTTATCTCGGCCTTCATTTAGAGATTTTGAAATTCCATATTTAGCCAAGTCCACGAAAGATCAGGCAAATCAGATCCGTGTAGAAGATCTTGTGATATCTGTAAAAAATGACCGCCTTTATTTAAAACATTCAAAGCTGAATAAGGAAATTATTCCCAGGTTAACCAATGCGCATAATTTTTCAAATCCAAGGGCTCTACCCGTATATCATTTCCTATGTGATATGCAGTTTATTCATCACAATAGGGGAGGCGGAATTCCACTAACTAATTTTGAGTCGTTGTATTCTTTTATTCCAAGGATAGAATATAAGAATATTATTCTTTCTCCTGCCCATTGGTATATGAAGAATAATGATATAGTTCATTTATTCAAAATAAAAGATGATGTTAAATTATTAAATGAAGTAAAAATCTTAAAAGACCGCTTTTCTTTTTCTCAATTTATTTTATTGTCTGACGGAGACAACGAGCTTTTGATTAATTTGGAAAATTTAACGTCAATAAAAATGTTTCTTTCAACAATTAAAAACCGCACCGGGTTTAAGTTATCGGAATTTCTGCATGATTTTAATAATTCTATTGTGAAGGACGAGCATAATGATTGTTATTCAAATGAATTTATCATTTCTTTTAAAGTTGAATAGTTTGTTATGAAAGAAAGATTAAATATAATAGGAGGAGAGTGGATTTATTATAAAATTTACCTGGGGTCTAAAACAGCAGATAATTTTTTGTCGAATGAAATCAAGTCATTAGTTGATTATTTGACAGCTAATGATGTAATAGAAAAATGGTTTTTTATAAGATATAATGATCCCCAACCTCATTTAAGAATACGCTATAAATGCAATTCATCTCAATTGCCCGTAGTCATAAACATGATGTATAATATTTTATATCCGTTGGTTCAAAACCATACAATCTGGAAAGTCCAAAATGAAACCTATAACCGGGAAATAGAAAGATACGGGTTGCATACTATAGAATTAGCAGAGTTATTTTTTAACTATGACAGTAATATGGTGATTGACTTTTTTTCTAAATATAAAAATGATGATGAGAAAAGATGGTTATTTGCTTTAAAGGCTATTGATCATCATTTAAATTTATTTAAATATTCTTTGTTGGAAAAAAGAGATTTATTGGAGAGGCTGAGTATAAGTTTTAAAAGTGAGTTTTCAAATTCAAAGGAACTCAATACAGGACTTAATAATAAATTCAGAGAAAACAAAAAGAAAATTGCAGATTTCATTGACAGCAATGATGAAAATATGGATGTAATTAATATTTTGACAGTAAAGAATAAAAATTTGTCAGATACTGCAGATGACATAATGAAAATTCTTGCAGACGATACTTCTTTAAATATGAACAGCTTCAATGCCAGCCTGATTCATATGATGCTTAACAGGATTTTTAAATCTAAGAACAGAATGAATGAATTTGTATGTTATGACTTTTTATTTAGGTATTACAATTCTAAAATTGCAATGGAAAAATATAATGCATTATAATATGATTTTATCATTATACTAAATAAATAATTCACTCAGATTATGGTGACAGGGTAACTTCCCTGTTTTTATTTGCATTGAAACAGTCTGATATTGGAGTAAGATTAAAGAAGTTTGTAGAAAGATGGGTGTAGGTGAAGCCACTTTTTACAATGGGAAGAAGAAATCCGGAGCTTTGGCGTTTACGGCAATTAGAGGAAGAAAACAGCAACTCATAAAGTTGGCAGCCAACTTAAATCCGGATAAGCAGATTCTTCAGGATATGCTGAAAAAAAAGTTCTAAGTCCGGTTCAGAAGCGTAAACCGGCGAGAGCAATACAGCACAATTACAGGGGTCCTCAGAGAAAAAGCGGTCATTTGATATTCCTTCGTTCAGGTGTTTATGATTATCATTTTGCCGCAACTTAGAGACTGGTGGCTGAAGGCATTAAAGGGACAGGATTTCTGTCCCTTGTCGTTTTTTGGCAGTAACGCCAGGCATCAGTAACAGGCAGCTTGAAAGAAAATGCTAGAAAACTCAGGAATACATCCGGAATTATTTACCAGGATGACCAGGTTTATCCATGCCTATATATTCTAAAGTTGCTGCTCCTGCACATTGTACAAATGCGGTTTAACCGTTGCTTTTCTTTTCAGTGGTAAATTTTTCAGCAATGATATAAGGCTGATTCAGGCAATAATCATCCGGGCATATCATTTCATTTCCAAAAATTAAGACTTTCATATTCTTATAATCGCTTTCGTATTCCCCGTCAATTTGAACCTGTAAATTTTCAGACTCACAAAGTCTCCTGAATGGATCAAGTAAAATTTTAGGCAAAGTAATATATTCGGCATCGCTTTCTTCAGTCATTAAACCTTTAAAGCTTTCAGGAATTTCTTTTTCTCCAAACAGATTCTGGGTGTTCCAAAAAAAGTCTTCCAGCTTTTTCCAGGAACCGATGTCGTTTTGAAGCAATTGATAAAATTTACCAAGGAATTCGAATTTGTTATCCGGTACCCCGATGATCATGCACTGGATTTCCGGGCTCTCCATTATTTTCAGAAGCGGATGATTTTCGTAAATATTTATTTTCAGATAAGGCATCAGGTTTCCGGAATCAAAATTTTTAAAACCAAAAACATTTTCTGCATTGATGATCCAGTCGTTTTGTTTTTCTGTTTCATCAATTAGAGTGATGTGAAGCTGAAGCCGAGCACGGTCAGCTTCAAAAACAAGTTTTTTTAAATAGGTGAAACCCTGAGAGGCAAAATTCTTTGAATTTGAAACTTCAACCAGTTCTTCCATTGCTGTATGTTTTAGTGAAATTAAAGTTAGGAAAACAGGATTGGTCCTGCAAATGTCCTGTTTTTAAAACCTTCGAAACGGCGTAATCCCAACTTTTGTCAGGGTTATTACTTAACTTAAGCGTATGATCCTGAAAACTTACCTTATTCCCAAGATACTTCCGGACGACGGCGGCAGACGTTCCGGCAGCCTTAACGGCTTCTTTCAGCCGTTTTAAACCGTCAGCAAAAAGAGCGGGTTGCCTTTTCTTTTAAGGCTGAAAGAAAAACGATTTACTTATATTTGCGCCCAAAGCAGATTCAAATGTTCAAAAAACTAATCATTGTATTGATCCTTGGCTTTTCTACGGTTTTTTGTCGGGCCCAGCAGGTCCGGCCCTCAAAATCATCTGAAATTTACCGCGAACTCAAAACCCTTAAACACCTGCCTAAAGTTTTATACCTGGCGGCTCATCCCGATGATGAAAATACAGGACTGCTCTCCTGGCTCATCAACGACCGGAATGTGGAAACGGGCTATCTGTCTTTAACCAGAGGGGACGGCGGCCAGAATTTATTAGGCACAGAGCAGGGGGCGGCGTTGGGTTTAATCCGGACCCATGAACTTTTGGAGGCCAGAAAGTTAGACGGCGCCCAACAGTTTTTTACCCGGGCGATTGATTTCGGGTTCTCTAAAAATACAACCGATACCTTTAAACAATGGGATGCAGATCTTATCACAGCGGATGTCGTCTGGGTCATCCGTCAATTCCGTCCTGATGTAATCATTTGCCGTTTTCCGCCTACCGCGGCGGCAGGCCACGGGCAACATGCGGCTTCGGCAGTGGTGGCGGAAAAAGCGTTTAAGCTGGCCGGCGATAAAACCGCTTTCCCCAACCAACTCAAATATGTTAAGGTATGGCAGCCCAAACGTGTATTGTGGAATACGTTCCGCTTCGGCGCAGTCAATACAACGGCCGAAAATCAGCTGAAAGTTACCGTCGGGCAATATGATGCGCAGCTGGGGATGGGCTACGGTGAACTGGCAGGATTAAGCAGAAGCTTACATAAAAGCCAGGGCGCGGGAACACAGTCCGTAGCCGGGATCAGGACTGAATATTTTAGCCATGTTCTTGGTGAGCCTGCCAAAGCAGCTCTTTTTGATGGCGTAGTCAAAACCTGGACCGCAAAAGGAAACACAGATATTGACCAGTCATTGGATAAAATTATTTCCGCTTTCAATTTCAATCAGCCTGACCTGAGCTTGCCCGCTTTGCTTGTTCTACGGAAAAAGGTAATGGCAATCAATGATGTGAACCTGAAAAAGGATAAAATGACGGCACTTGACCATATTATTTTAAGCTGTGCCGGGTTTATGGGCGAGGCCGTGACGAATCAGGCTGAAGCGGTTGCCGGAGAGCACTACAATTTCAGGTTAAACCTGATTTCAAGAGCTGAAAATCCTGTCGTTGTTGAAAATGTAAAATGGCTGAATCAGTCAGAAAGCTTCAACAGGAAACTGTCAAAAGATTCTTTAATGACCATTGAACATGACATTCAGATTCCTGCGGATGCAGCACTCACAGAACCCTACTGGCTGGCAAAACCAGCCACGGACGCGGCCACGTTCTCTGTTCCCAATGATACTTTAATCGGCCTGCCGGAGGCAGAATCACCGTTGAATGTATTGCTTGACTTAAAAATCGGTCCGGAAAAGTTCCGGGTGAAGCTTCCTTTATCGTTCAAGAAATTAGACCCGGTTCGGGGTGATGTGGTTGAAGCCCTGCGCGTTATTCCTGCACTGGAACTGAAATTTACACAGCCGCTTTATCTGGTCAAGGAAAATGAAGATCTCCGTTTAAGTTTAAATGTTAAGGTAAATTCCAATAAACAATACAATAAAGGGACTCTGAACCTGATGTATAACGGTGAACGGTTAGGCACCGCTGATGTCAATCCGGTCACTGAAAAAGATTTTACCATCGATTACGTTATTCCAAAAACCAAGCTTGCCTCAATCCATTCAAACCGTCTGCAACTGGATGCTGATTTTGTTGCAGATGGAGTCACCTATAACAAAAAACAGGTATTGATCCAGTACCCGCATCTGCCTTCCCTACAATATTTTGTGCCTGCATCGGTAACCGTCATGAAAGGCGATATCCGGGCGACGGTTAAAAAAGTGGGCTACATCCAGGGGGCGGGCGATTTCATTCCTGAGTTCCTGCGCATAGCCGGTATCCAGGTAGAGATTTTGAAAGATGAAGATTTTTATGGCAACCCGGATGGATCAGGCGGAAACGGCAGCCAGAACAGGCTGTCGCAATATGATGCCATCGTCCTGGGGGTCCGTGCCAATAACACGGAGAAAAAGCTGGGCCGCTGGATGCCTTTCTTATGGTCTTATGTAAAAGCCGGAGGCAATCTGGTGATGCAGTACAACACCAGCCAGGATACCACCGTTAAACAATTGGGGATCTACAGTTTCAGCATTGCCAATAAGCGCGTGACCGAAGAAAATGCGGCGGTTACCTTTTTAAATCCAGCTCATAAATTACTCAACTTCCCGAACAAAATTACGGCGGATGATTTTAAGGGCTGGGTGCAGGAGCGCGGCGCCTATTTCCCGGACCAATGGGATGCGGCGTATCAACCGCTTTTTGAAATGCACGATACCGGGGAAGAGCCTCTGCAGGGCTCCACTTTATATGCCCCATACGGCAAGGGTAATTTTATCTATACCCCGCTGGCCTTTTTCAGGCAGCTGCCTGCAGGAAATGTGGGGGCGGCCCGTTTATTTTTAAACTTTTTATCGGCACAGAAAAACTGATGAGCAATCAACTTAAAAACTGGAATACCTGGTACATCCTATTAGCCGTTGCATTGGTAGGTCAGATCATATTTTATTATTTATTTACTAAATTCTGGGCATGAGTACGATAGACTGGACCGTTCTTATTTTCACCCTTGTTGCCGTGGTGGTGTACGGCGTATATATCGGCCGCGGCCAGAAAAGCAACGCCTCCTACCTGAAAGCCGACAATAAAATGCCCTGGTACATCGTGCTGATCGGGATTATGGCGACACAGGCCAGTGCCATTACCTTTCTTTCAGCACCGGGACAGGCGTATACCGACGGCATGCGTTTCGTTCAGTATTACTTCGGCCTGCCTTTGGCGATGATCGTGATCTGCATCACGTTCATCCCGATTTTTCAGCGCCTGAATGTGTACACCGCCTATGAATACCTGGAGAACCGTTTCGATAAGAAAACAAGGGTGCTCACGTCACTGCTTTTTCTTTTCTCCAGGGGCTTGTCCACGGGAATCAGCATTTACGCGCCGAGCATCATCCTGTCAAGCGTCCTCAACTGGAATATTTATGTAACCAATGTATTAACGGGCGGCATCCTGATGATTTATACCTATGTCGGCGGTGCAAAGGCGATTGCCCACACCCAGAAACTACAGTTCCTCATTATCCTGGGAACCATGGCTTTTGCCGGGTACCTGCTGATCCAGGATATGCCGGGCGGCATCGGTTTTAAGGATGCGCTGTATCTCGCAGGAAAATCCGGAAAGCTCAATGTCATCACCACGGAATTCGACTGGAAGGATAAATACAACATCTGGAGCGGGCTGATCGGCGGTTTCTTCCTGGCCCTTTCTTATTTTGGGACCGACCAGAGCCAGGTCGGGCGGTATATTACGGCAAAAGACAATACCAACGCAAAAATGGGCCTGCTGCTGAACGGATTGGTTAAAATCCCGATGCAGTTTGCCATTCTCCTGATCGGGGCGCTGCTGTTCGCCTTCTTTTCCCTGAAACCGGCCCCGGTTTATTTTAACGAACGCTCGTATCAGCATCTCAGGGAAACACAGCCTGAACAGGCGGCGGCTTTTGAAAAAGAGCACCAGGACCTGCAAACGAAATTCAATGCAGAATCGAAAGAAATTTTAAAGCTGAAAGAAACGCATTCTCCCCGACTTAACAAAACAGTTGAGGATTTTAAAAACACACAGACCGCAGTGAAAGAATTGCATGGCAGGGTAGAAGAGGCGATCAATAAGTCAGACTACAATGCGGAGAAAACCGATACCAATTATATTTTCCTGTATTTCGTAAAAAATACCCTGCCTGCAGGGATGATCGGTCTCCTGTTTGCCGTTATTTTCCTGGCCAGCTGGGGTTCCATTTCCGCGGCGCTCAATTCCCTTGCCGCCTGCTCATTGAAAGATGTCCATCTGATCTTTAAAAAAGAAATTCCTGATGATGCCACCGAGCTCAAGTACAGCCGCCTGCACACGTTAGCCTGGGGCATCTTCTCCATCGGCGTCGCGATGTTTGCCACGCAGATGGGTTCCCTTATAGAAGCGGTGAATGTATTGGGTTCCCTTTTCTACGGCCCGATCCTGGGGATTTTCCTGGTTGCCTTCTACTATAAGAAAGTCGACGGGGCGAATGTATTTATTTCTGCCATCTTATCAGAAATTGCGGTGATTGCCGTGTATCAGTTCGATATCGTTTCTTTCCTCTGGCTCAACGTCATCGGGGCCGCGGCAGTCATTATATTTTCTACCGTCGCGTTGCTGTTTTATAAGCCGAAAGCCGTAAATTCGTAGACATACAACAATAATAATAACAATAAACAATAAATAAAAATAGTATGAAATCAATCCTAAAATCGGCGACCGTTCTTGTTGCGGCCATGACGATCTCCGTAAATGCCTTTGCGCAGGAAACCAAAAAACCGGCCAGCCCACCCATGACGGCGACGGGAAAAATCAAGGATGCCACCATTACCATCGCCTACAGCAGTCCTTCTGTGAAAGGCCGTACCATCTGGGGTGGCCTGGAAGCGTATGATAAAGTGTGGCGTGCCGGTGCCAATGAAGCCACGACTTTCGAGACGGATAAAAACATTACCGTTCAGGGTAAACCGTTACCTGCAGGGAAATACAGCTTTTTCCTGATCCCTAAAGCAAGCGGAACCTGGACTGCCGTTTTTAACAAAGAGCCAAAACAGTGGGGCGCCTATAAATACGAAGAATCTAAAGATGCTTTACGGGTAGATGTTAAAACAAAAGCATTACCGGCAACCCAGGAAACTTTGGTGTATAAAATCAACAAAAACGGGTTCACCATGGATTGGGATAAAATCTCGGTTCCTGTAGAGATTAAATAAATTCACCTATAGAAAAGCTAAAATCCCGGTAATGCGGGATTTTCTGTTTGTAATTTTGATTAGGTAGTAAAGATGACCAAATTTCCACAGCTGATAGTACTATTGCATTAGGAAGTTCGTGTTTCTTTTTTTCAGTTGTTTACAGTAGCTAGTAACAATGACTTTAAGATAGGCCTTGTCATAGGGGATAGAACAGACCTTTCCATACACGATAAGGTGATCTAACGTTTTGGAAAGATCTTTGAAATCTAGATAGATATCCAATTTTGGTAAAGCAAAATAAGGTTTAAATGTTTCTAAGTTTTTTAAAATTTTACCTTTATTATAAATGGTTTTCTTAAATTGGTTTATGTCATTTTGACTACTTAAGATTTCTTCTCTTATATTACTTTGTATTTCATTTTTAGTTATCTCTGTCAAGTATAGATTTACAGTTTGATCTTTTCCAAATTGAAAGAGACATTGTAAATTTGTGCTGTCAAAAAAATTATTTGATATAAAAACTTCTGTATCAATATATACATTTCTAGTTTTCAGTATATTCCATTATTTTTAATCATTTCCCAACGTTTTCTCAATGTAAATAACTCGTTCTGCAATAGTTTTTGGGTCCGTTCCTTCAAGAGTTACTTCGTACTCTTCAATTTTCTGTCTCGAAATTAAATCTTGCATTGGGATAGGATCCTTGAAAAACGATTCAAAATTATCTTCAAAAGTTTTAGAAGACGTATAATAGTGATTTTCCTTAATTATTGGTTCTTTATTAACTTCCATTTTGATATTTGTAAGTTTCCCCGTTACAAAGTATGAAAGAAAAAGAAGAAAGTCTGAGACAGGAACATTATCAATTATTCTACCAGCAAATTGTGGAAAGTTTACCACGATAATATTTACTATTTTTCTTTCTCCCTTTTTTCCTAGCATATTTTCAAATCTCTCCCAATTATTTTCTAAAAAAGCAGACTTTCTCAGAACTTGATTTTTTGCTTTTTTAATTGTTTGAAAAGATGTATAAAAATCATGTTGTTCAAAGGGATAGGTTATACATTTGATTTCGGCAACAATTATTGTGCTTTCAGTTTTTAATACCAAATCTATTTCTTCTTCTTGCCTCACGCTATTTTCATCAATGAATGAAAATTTAGATTGTTCAACAATATCAAACTTGGCAAATTCATTTAACTTTTCCGCACGCAGATAGTCTTTTATGTAATCTTCAAATTTAAATCCACGTTTTGCTAAATCGCAATTTCCTGCTTCAAGCCACTTGTCTACAAGATAAAGCATGTTTGCTCTTAAAATAGTAGCGTGAGAAAAAAAGTAAAATTCACCTTCTTCGTAGATAGGATATAGAAAAAGATCGTGTTTATTACCTTTTTTAGTAAGCAGATCTAAGAATATTAAAATTTGACTTTCTTTATATTTGACCGTATTTTTGAAGTACCCTAATAGTAGTGACTTTTTAATCCAAGGATTGAATCGTTTAAATTTCGTTAAATCTTTAATACCTGTGTCATTATAAGCAGGCATTGGGAGTACCGCAACAAAATCGTATAAAGAAGAAAAAAGATTTACAAGATCTATAATTGTTAGATCTTCAAATTTGGAAATTTTTTCCGAATGATAAAAAGGATAGTAGGTAAGAATGGGTGCTAGAAAGGAAATATAGGAATTTGTAGGATTTTTTGATTTTGTCTGATATCTTATTTTTAACTCTTCATTTTCTTCGATTGATTTTATTATTTGAAAAGATCTTGTTAAGTGATATATTTTTCTTATTTCTTTGTATTGTTCCAGATCTGATTGTAGTTCGATCATGGTATTACTGATATTTCTAGTCAATCTCGTCAAAGCAACATTGTCCAGCATTAAATTCCTCTGATTTGACACTAATTTAATCTGTGGATAATCAAATTTTATCTCTTCTCCGCGCCATATTATTTTATCATAAGACTGTTTTATTGCATTAAATGTTGAGCCTATTAATGTGAGATATTTAATGACATCAACCTGTGCAATTTCATCTGTTGTCACATTGTTCTTATTAAACTTAACATAATTAAGATAATTTAAGTTTAATGTTGCAGTTTCAATTGCTGAATCTATTAATCCCCACACAGGTTCAGTACTATTTTGGAATTCAGATTTTTGAATATAGATATTTGCAGGAATATTGCTGTCATAAGAATCACCAGAATGCAATTGTTTATTAGTATCTTCTGTGATAAGGATATCAGTTCTATTTAAATCGGCAATTATTAGATTAATAAACTCTGCTTTATTTAGTGTCGATTTCTCCAGCGCCTTTTCGAGTGCATTACATATTTCTTTAAAATATAAATTAAAGTAGTGAGAATATTTGAAAATTGAAAATGTTGTAGGGTCAACTTTAAGGGGTTCAAATTCGATTTTATGTGCTTCGAGAGTTTTTTCTAAGTCATATTTTAAAGAGAATGGATAAAAACCTTTTATCCATAATATTTTGTCTATAATATTTTTAGTCATTTTATATCTTTAAATTCTAGTGATATTGAATATTAGTGTTGTATTTAAATTTCATGAAATAGTTTTAAAACAGCTATCTCTCAACCTAGATTAATGAGATGTTCAATTAAGATTTAGTTCTTTTTCTAAATCCAAACAATATTTAATGATATACAGGCTTTCATCAACTCCAAGTCTCTGCATCGTTCTTATTGCATTATGTTTATCGGTTTCAGAAAAATATGATAAGGTCCATATTACATTTTCATTGACAGAATTTAAAACTTTCTCAATGTAAGGAAAATCAACATCACTATACGATAGACCCCAAATGATGACTTCCTCTATCGGGGATAGTTTTGAAAAGAAAAGATGATTATGATTGATAACTTCTTCAGTTGGTTTTCTCATTTTATCATAGAATGCAATAACTGCATTTTCAGCAAATTTTTCATGACCTATTTCACTTGACTCAACATTTCCATATTCATCTACCTCTTCAAAAATATTTTGATCGCCATATAAGGCCTCTCTCACATTAAAAGCATCAGTCTTTTTTCCGTGACCAAAAATAAGTTTTTCACCGACTTTATGATGAATGTGAAGAATATTTGAGTCTAGTATTTCATATATTCTTTCTAAAGTTTCTGTGTAATTAAAAGTAATATAAAAGTCATCATTCTTGAGATTAAATTTTTTGCTTAATAGATCAACTTCTAACGAAATAATCCATTCTTCAAAACCATTCCTAATATATTGTAATAATTCATCACACTCTTGTTCAACACTTATTTCAGCGTCGTACCAATCTCCATCCCTGAAATCATCAGACATAAAGTTAGGTGTATTATCTCCTATAATATCTTTAAGTGATTCATATACGATGTTTTTCTCTAGATTTGTTTCGAAATCAGACCATAATTCCGAATCTTCTTCAATGTCATAAAATTTTGCCATACAATCTAGAACGTCATATCTGTGATTCTTCAAATATGTATGAAAATGGCAATATTTGCAATTTAGATTGTGAGTTATATCAAATCCATTACCTATTAGGTATAATCTCATAGTTTATTAGTATTAAAATGGTTTCAAAAATTTCGGTCTTTAGCTTATGGAAGAAGCTAAAGACCGAAATTTTTATTGTGAATTAACTTTATGCAGAAATTGTTTCAAACTGTTTTAATCTTTCGGCTTTGATGACTTCTAATTGTTGGCTAGTAAATTCAAATTTATCAATTGTTTGATCAGAATGAAGTTTGTCAATAATCCATTTTTCCACATCGTATAATAACTCAGTTATTTTTTGTTCTACATCATGCTGCTGGTCTAAATTATTTTGGAGTTTTGTTTCTAAGTGAGGTTGATAGTTATTTCCACTGTAGGTAAGTTCCGCCTTCTTTTTCCTCAGTCCTTCTCGCATGAGAGAATTAAGTCTTAGCAGCTTTGGTGAAAGGTCATATCCAAGATAGATGGTTTCGTTGAATATTTTAATTCTAAGATCACTTAAATCATTGTCAATATCTGTGTATTCTTGGATGTTAGTGCTACTGTCAAAGTTCCATATTTTTTGGTATTTAAAGTATTGTGCCTGTATTGACTGCCAGCACTCAATTTTTTTCTCAAAAGATTTTTGTCCGATTGTTGACAACAAATTATTTCTTACATTTTCATCTCTAAAAAAAAGTCCCATCTGCGTTTGAATGTTTTTTGATAATTGATTTTTAAATTCTTCAATTGCTTTTTTGGAATTCTCTTCAGCGATAGCTTTCATAGAGTATTTATAATAAATACTTGCCAGAAAAACGACAATAATTACGGTCAAAAATAGTATTATTCCCCAAATCCCGAGCTTGCTATCAATACTTTGTAGTAGCTCTTGCAAATCTTTTAAATTAACTTTCATGATATTGTTTTTTTTAAATCTTTAATTCCAATTTTAATACTAACATTCAAATGTAGAAAATTCATTTTATTATTTATTACGGTTTTCCTCAAAGTAAAAGTATTGATATTGGTATAAACAAGATTCAGTATTTTTACTGAAAATTTACTTTTATTAATTAAAACTTTATTGATTTACTTATATTAGTAAAAATTTAGAATATAATAATAACCATTAAAAAAACTTAAAAATGACGTTCACTGAATTTATTACACAATCTTCTTCATTGGATAATTCTACAGGTAACTTCGCAAAGAAAATCTTAGATGATGAGAGGTTTCCAGTTAAGGAATCAGAAAGACAAATGCTGGATTATTTAAATATTAAAACACAAAGTGAAGGAGACAATAATGCATTCCAAAGATTTCTAGCAGAATTTAGAAAGAAAAATAATGAAACACTAAAGATTGTATTAAATTTTCTAAAGGAGAATAATATAAAATCAATTGCTGATGCGACTGACAAAGGAATAGCAATGGGTTATGTAGAAACTTGTGGTTATATAGTAACTATACCTTTGGGAAGTGATTATCCTAAATCTGTGATGAAAGATATGGAGCAGCTTGGAGCTATGAATATGCAATGGGTTGATATTTCGAATGGAGGACAGGTACAAAGTTTTTTATTTGATGGACCTAATTTAGGACATGGTATAACGCTTCGTTTTTGTTGTCAAGAAATACAATTTAACTTTTTACTTTCATTAATAGACTAGTAAATATTAAAAATGTAAAATCTAATTTCCAGAATTAGATTTTACATTTTTTTTAATGCGCTTTTTTCAGTGCACAGTTTATTACAGAGCCATAGTTTATATTCAAAAATTTAAATCATTAGATATCTTACCATTTTGTGTATTTAAGTTTTTAAATTAAAATAAGTTTAATTGTTTACAATTTGGCAGATACATAAGATTGGTAGTAATGTACCAAGCTTCAAACCCTGTTTTCTTGCATTTTTTTTTCTCCACTTCCCAAAGTCTTCCAGCTTTCTCTAATTGTCTTTTGTACCTGCAAATATTCTTTTGAGGAATTCCAGTTGCTTCGGCTATCATAGTTGCTGTTGCGATATGATTTTGTAGATATTGAAATACTATCTGCAATTGATTTTCAAAGTATGTGAATCGTCTATTTTTTTGAAACTGCAAAAATTCTTGCTTACTAAATTTTGTAGCAAATAAAGTTTCCGTTATAACTAACTGATTAAATTTTAATTTTTCCATTATACAAAGTATTTATTATTATACTTTGCAATATTATATGGGGCATTTAGGGGCAACAATAAGGGCGTACTCCCTATAATAGCTTTTCATAGTCCCTATTTACACTTTCTTTATGTTTAAAAGCGGTGTAACGGGATTTATTTTCTGTTGAACTGTTTAAAAGACTGCTAATATTACCTTTGATAGCTCTTCCATCCTTATCACTATTGAACCATCTAGAAACCTCAATATATAATTTATATTTGCTCTTAAAATGATTCTTCTCTAGGTAAGTAAAGTATTCGAGATAATCAAGCATTGCTACTACGTATGGTAACTTATTTTCGATTAGTAACTGAATCAAAATATTTTTATTTTTATCTGAAATATTTTTTAATTTTTCAAGCTCAAAAAAACCATATGTATCTAAATTCTCACTTAGTAGTTGTGATTTTGTTTTTTGCTGCTCAGGATTGTCAATAGTTGGGTTAGACTTACTTTTTTTACCTTTCTCGTAATCACCTTTTATATAGTAAACAAACACCTCATATGGATTTTGTTTTCCGTTTTCGCTATGTCGCCAAGACCAATGCATTACATCACTAAAATCTATGTTATAAACCAATGATTCTTCTGAAATAGTAGTAATTATGCTTCTTAGACATAATAAACATTCGTAAATAAAATTAAATTGATACTCTGAGTATTCCCTATCTTCCAAAGGGATATCTTTAAATGTATGTTCGAATTTACTAACCTGGTACAAATGATAATCTTTGCCATCTTCAAAAAAACCTTTAAAAACCATCTTTAAAAAGCCAGTCCTTTGTTCATTATTCTGCAATTCGAAAAGTTTTTCCTTAATCTCACGGATAGTATCTTTTGTAATTTCAGCATAATCGAGGTCCGGCTTATAATCAAAATCGTCCTCATACATTTTGTTCAAAATTTTGGTAAAATTTTTATAATTTTCTCCTCCTTCGTTACTTAAAGTGTTTAAGGCGTTATATGCCTTGCTATTATTATGAATACTTTTTTTCTCTTCCAACAATTTTCTATTTAGAAACGATTGTCTTTTATCAATCGTATTTAAGAGGTGCTTTTTAAAACTGCAAAATTCATCCTTTATATCACCCAATATTGAAATCTCATTATAAACAGGCTTTTTTAATTCTTGCAAAAATGATAAACATTTTGCTAATTCATTTTTAATAAAGTCATTTTCATTAGTGTCAATATTTGAACTAGTAAAATCATTTCGTAATCCATCATATTTTTCAATATACTTTTCAGTATGAAGAAATGAATTGTATGTGTTTTCTAAATACATTTTTAATAACCCAATCTTCAAATAACCAAATATAATACTTACGGTCATGGGATATTCTAACTTTTCGGAGTTAATCTCTAAATCCAAAAATTTTTTGAAAATTTTTTCTATGGATAGTCCATCAGTTCCTGTAATTAATCTTGAAATATCAATTCCATAAGTTATGAAATCTTGGAGTTTACTCGTGTTACTTGCTTTACATTGTTTCACTATCTCAGTTTGAATTGCAAAAAATGATAGACTGAAATCTTGAGTAAGTTCAAAAACATTTCCGTTGTTTATCATCCAGTCATCTACTTCGAATTCAAATTCGACTGGTTTACCTTTTAGTATATTTACAGCATTCCTGATTCCTTTCTCGTCTAATGTTTCAATAGTAATTTGATGTCTATTAAATTGTATTTGTTTGCTTTTCTCAATTTTATGTTTGTCATCAAAAGACAGGAATGGTTTGAAACAGTCATACAAAGTTTCATGAAAATCTCTAACAAGATCGTATGGTAAAAAATTATCTAAGCTTAGCTCTAAATTTTCTAAAATAGCTACATATTTACTTTTTGCTTCTAAGATCAATTTTACATCTTCTTGATCATATTTTTGAGTTTCGACAAGTATCATGAACTCACCGATATTGTAAAAATGATTGTTAGCAATATTGGATAGGTCGGTTATTTCTAAACTATTTATTTTTTCGTTTACTAAATTTTTGCAGTTATTACGAAAGCTATCGACAAGCTTATCTCCTTTTTCTGCTATAACTTCTCTTTCAAATTTATGTTCAAAATTTATTTTAGGGTCCAAATCGTTATACGCCTTCCTAAGATCATCAATCTGATCCAGCAACGGTTTTTGTTTATTGAAATGCGTTATATTCGAATATAAAAAATCGATGAAATAAAATATATTTTTGACCTGTACTGTAATCATTACCTGCTTTTGTTTTTCAAATTTATTTAGATTATCACTACTTCAATTAGCACTTATCAAAAAATGCTAACAAATTTAAATAAAAAGAAGAGCTGATTCAATAATCTCCCGAGCTTAGCAATAAAGAAAAAGGTATAGACAAAATCCTAATTTAGAAAAAGGTAGAATCAAATATTTGATTCTGCGTTATATCTTTAAAATGTTTGGCAATATTATTCATTCGGCAAATCTGTTATAAATAGCAATTGCTGAATTTATTTTAGTTTCTTCATAATTTGATATTTTTTTAAGATAATCATATATATCTTCATAATTTTTCGAAAATTCATCCTTAAACTTTGGGAAATTATTTATGTTTTGTGAATATTGAAGATCAAAAATTTCATCGATTATTTTTCCTACAATATAGTTTTTATTAATGTTTATTTGTTTGTCGTCTTCATAATATTTTCCAATTGTAAATAAAATTCTCATAATTCTAATGTAAGGATGAGGGTGTGAATTTTCAAAATAATACAAATCTGAATCTGATTGCCCGAATGAGGATATGTAAAAAAATAAATTAGAACATAGAACTATAGTTATTTCTTCTAGTACTTTAATTCCAAATTGTTTAAAATTTTTTTCATAATAATTTATAATGCTTCTTGCAATATGAATTGCACTAAAAGTGTCTGCATCTATTTCTAAGCTGTGTCTTTCGAGAGAAAAAGGTTTACTATCATTTTTCTCAGAATTCCAAAACATCATACTTTCTGATTTTTGTAGAATATGTGCAAATTCGTGGTAGAAGGTAAATAAAATATTCAATTGGAGAGATAACTCTTCAAACTTCAAAAGTTGAATTTTTGAAAAAATATTATTGTAATTTGTGTTGTATTTTCTTAATTGTTCATTCTCTGTGGTGTTTTTGATTTGCCAAAAAATTATTCCACAGTTGATTAAGATAATACTTGTATCATTTATTTTGCCAGCTTTAGCATTAAAGCTTCGATCATTTAAGTAAAGTAAAAAGCAATTTGAAATATTATATTTCTCTGATTCATACTGTAGTATTTCATAAAGATTTTTGTAAATCTTTTGGAATTGCTCGCAATAAGGAGAAAATTCAAAATTAAAAATTTCATCAATTTTGAGAATACCTTTGGATAATATTTCCTTCGCTGAATGAGAATACATGCTTGTTTTTTTATATTATTTTGCTTTAAAATTTTATTTCTATTATTTCTGTATTTTGTATTGTCTAATGCCGAGTGCAAAAAAGTAAAATCCCAACTTTCGTCAGGATTTTTTGTTGATTTCAATTTCTTTGATAAAATCGTATTTCTTCTCATGTATCGGCTCATCGGGAAAAAAATATTTCATTGAACATCCGAGAGCAATAGCAATCAGATTTAAACTTTTGATGTTATATTTTGCTGTTTTGGAATGTGCTTCTATATCAGAAATATAACTTGTGCTCTTTCCAATAGCTAACGATAAAGAAGTTTGACTTATACCTCTTTGTTCCCTAATATCTTTAACTTTCGTAATAACGTAAAGTTCAATTTCGTCTAGTGAATCGTGCATGAATACAAATTGATGCAAATTCAAAATAAAAAACTAAGGACTATAGTCCTGTATTTAATAAATTTTATTATATTTGGAAAAGATTACTTATTAAAGTAATTTTGCGATACTTCAAATTTAATAATAGAAGCTATTGCTTAGAATCTCGTACTAGAAAATCGCCAATTTTCAAACAAACGCAACGAGACCATAAGTAAAGTAGCTCACGACCTAGGCGTGGGCTTACTTACGGAGTTTGTTGCAAGGTGTTTGGCGATGCCTCTAGTACAAGCGATGATGTAGTGAGTTCCACGCTTTATTTTCCTAATGTTGCCCGCAGTCGCTAAAATCTAAGCCCGCTTCCTAAAAATATAGTATCAGACTACACGATACAATAGGAGGGTACAACCTATTGCGGCTTTAACAAGCTTACACGGGAACACAGATTTCATTCATATTAAATTCTTTCCAGTGTCTTTCGGTCACAGCTCAAAGATTATATCATGTCCTTTTCAAACCAGAAGGCACTCAGGAAAGTTATGTTTTCAATGCTATAAATCCTGGTGGCCAGGAAACCATTAAATCAAAAAAACAAAACCTATGAAAAAGAACAGCATAGACTTAGAATCCCGGTTTTGGTCCGGCCGGAACAAACATTCACCCTTATTGGTATTGGAACTGTTTTTCCAGTTCCATGACCTAGCTACGGCGAAGGAGCGGCTCAACCTTATCATGCAGTACGCGGTACAGGGGAAAACGCGGATTCCGGAAGATCCTTCCGTGGTCTTCCATTTCCACCAGTCGATGCGGTCGTTTCTCCGGGCAGGGTGGTGCCTCAGGAAGAAAGCCGGGAAATGGATAGGGGAGAGCGTTCCGGAGCACAGCAGCCCAGTGATGTACGGTTCGCTGTCGGAGCAAGAATACCGGGACCCGGTGCGGGTGTTCCGCAAAGCTTTTAAGGAGTACTGCTTGGGGGACTTTGAGGAATTCCTGTCGGACGTGGTGTATTTCTCGCTCGGGACTTTTAATAATGTACCGGAGCGTGATATTTTAGGTCCGTACCTCCACCTGATCAAAATGCTGGATGCGGCATGGCTGATCACGGAACGGAGAAACAGCAATAAGAATCTTCTGCAATCCCTACCCACAGAAAGCTGAGGTTCAGTTACCGTAGGAATGCGGCCCCAAATCTTTCTATGCGATTCTCTGATACGATGTTTAGATTCCTGCGGAAATCACAGATTCGACGCAGTCAATAACAAACAGCGTGTTGAGATGATTATTCACTTTAATTGTAAGGAACAACCATCCGGTGGCTGAGCGGAGCCGAAGCCACGTTATCATCCATGAAAATCCGTGCAATCCGTGGGATATTTTTTAGCCGCGAGGAAACAAAAGATGTTTTTCAGAATCATTTCGGACATTGGGTGCGGATGTCATCAGAACGGTAATCCCGGAACAGAATTTTGCCGAAATTTTTATCGGAGCATAAGGCATTATTCTTTCTGCCGTCTTTCCAGACGGTATTTTCCCCGTATTTGGAAAGGACGATCTCTTTTGACGGTTCGCTGAATCTGAAGGTGATGTATTTTTCCGAAGTGTATTCGTCCGGAACTTCATTGAACAGTTCAACCGTAAAAAACCGGTCCTTCACGACCAGTTTTCTGAAGGAATCCCCGAAACTGTTCGGGTAGATATTTTCGTTTTTCAGAACGTCGTATTTTTTATTCTGGTCATTTAATAAAATCAGTACAGGGGCAATTTTGGTATCAGGATCCTGAGGATCCAGATCGCGGTTATTTGCCAAAACAACAATTTTGTCGGTAAAATGATCATTGTTCAGATCACAGTCTTTCTCCTCCAGAACAGAATATTTGTCACCGGCAACAGAGGCGATGACCGTTTTGGAATCCAAAGCTCCCGAGCTCTTCGCAGCCGTATTCCCGAAAAACTTCGGATATGCTTCCCTGACGTTGACCAGATCGACGGTTTCATATTTTCCGTCTTTATAAAACAGGGCATGCCAGGGGTTTTTATACCGTGGGATGGCTATGGTCTTATCATCTTTTCTGAAAACAAATATTTTCGTGTCATCGGCATTTTTATAGGATACTTTCAGAGAATCCAGGTAGGCTGATGCTTCAGAAAAATAGTTGTTGGCATCGTCTGCAATGGTGTAGAAATCTTCACCGTTTTTCTTTTTCAGTGCTGCCATCGCCTGATCACCCGGCGAAACGAAAACAATATCCTGATCATTCAGAAACATGGTGTCAGATTTTAAGGGAGCCGATGTTGTTTTTTCCCGGGATTTATTGCAGGCGACAGAAAAAAAGGTAATGAGTACGGTTAAAAGAAGGTTTTTCATGATTTATTGGTTTATTTCTAAATGATAACATCCGTTTTCATCCCGTATCATCCTCTTCTGACAAAGTGAAAATTAGGGTTTCCGCTTTATACTTTAATAAAAAACAGTGTTGTTATTTAATTGTACTGTTTCTAACCATAAATCCAATCCTGTTATTTAATTCTTTCATAAACCCGTTGCGGTACTTTTGATAAATTTTTATTTTGGGATTTCATTAATGACAAATATTTTGTATAATTTATTTTCGCCTGATTCTGATCCTGAATTTTCCAAAGCACATCTGCCAAATTAAGATAAGCAACAATTCGGTCTGGAAATTGACGAATGATTTGTTCTAACAGAATTTTTGATTGTTGATTGGCCCCAATTTTTTCTAAATTAAAAGCCTGATTGTTCGCTGATTCCACATTACTGATGTTAATATCACCGTCTTTTACATCAGGATAGCGAATAAAGAGATCTTCTGTAGAATATTGAAAATTTTGTGTCGCAAAAGGTGTATTTTTAGAATCGTAAATGGACATTGATGAGCTGGCCTGTTCAAAATTATCCGGAAGTTCTGCGCCTAATGACTGTAGATTTTCATAGGTTTTATTTAACATATTAAAATTGTCAATGTATAACCTATTGATCATCAATCCATCCTGTCCGAATTTTATAATTTCTTTATCTATTAATAAGATTCCTGTCTCTGAATAAATAAAATCATATTTTTCTTTGATTTTTGTTGAAGAAGCATTTTGCTCATATAGTAATGAAAAACCGGTGTTATTAGTTTGAATCAGTTCTGTAGAAACAGACATCTCATTTACCACGAGATTCTTATAAACGGTTTTTTTATTGTTATAGAACACTATTAAATCAGCACCTTCTATTACAACTTTGGGAGCCTGATTTTCCTTATCAGAATTCTGAAGCTTGCTTATAGATTTAGTATTACTGTTATGACGGCCTTTTTCCTGATGTTCTGATGGCTTTGCACAAGAACTTAAGAAAATACTAAGTGTTATTATTAATACAAAATGTTTTATCATTGAGTTTATTTAAAATTTAAATGCTCATCATTTATTATACTGTATATCAGAAACTTTCCTGAATCATCCTTTTTTACCAGGACATCAATATTTGTTTTTGCTTCATCTTGTCCACCAAACTGTAAAAAACTTACTCTGTACTCATCATTATTTTTTAAAGGTTTTATTTCTAAGGATTTTTTGATGCTTTCGCCATTATAATCCTGCCCTTTTATAAAAGGATCATAATCAATAATTAAATTTTCAGGATTCTTAGTCAAACTGTCAATTCTTTTTAATACCCTGCTTGAAACAAAATCCTTCATTGATTTTTTCTTGTCAAGAGGTTCATCTGAACTGTAAAAATTAAGGTAAAAATCCCTGAGCATCTTAATCGCTTCTTTAGAATGTGTATTTTTCTGTACCATACCTGTTACTGAATGCGGATTTATTTTCATTTCCTGTTTACAATAGATAAAGAAAAAAGAGACAATTAAAAATGATATTATTTTCATATAGTTTTGTTTTATAATTAATTATTCCAGCGGTATATAGCATATTTTTTATCTGTTGAATATTGGTTTGCAACCCAGAATGATTTCTGCTTAAAATCAGAGACCCATTGTGTGCCATTCCACATAGCAACATGGCCATAAGGATGTCCTTTCACAGAACCGAAAGCTGCAATATCCCCTTTTTTTAGAGTAATTGAATTTATATCGGTTCCTACCTTAGTGAATCCGTATTTTACCAGCTTATCCGTATCATAATATTCTGTAGCGTGCCCAAAAATATTTGCTATTCCTCCGGCATTTATCGCCTTTCTCACGTACTTTGCACAGGCACCTTCAGATTTGGCTAAGGCATTTTTATTAATATAATTTACAGCAGCCTCAATATTATATTTTTCCTTGGTTTGTGGTTTGGATTTACTACTGCTTTCCTTACAGTTACATTCTTTGATTTTTAGGCATTTTTCTATTTTTTCAGCATATCCCTGTATTTTTGCTGCCTGATCTACACCATTAATCACTCTTCTTGCATTATAATAGTCTTTACTGTTATTCGTAATATAATCAGAAAGTTTTCTTCCTGTGAAAACACCTTTCTCACTACCATAGATCATAATCTTCACTGCTAATTCGTGATTAAGGGCATTTTCTCTGTTATCAACAAGATTTACACCAAATTTCTCCTGCATTTTTCTGTAATTCTTTTTCCACGTAAGCTGTACATAACCTCGCCCATAGTATTTTTCACCATCGCCTTCTTTGGTATTTTCATTATCTTTAGCCATCTTTTTACGTTTGTCACTTTTACCTAAAACAGGATCATACATTTCCTGGAAATATTTCTTTCTGACATTTGCGCTTAGCCAGTTTGCTTCTTCCACAGGGTCAAATGTATGCCCGGTTTCCAGTTTAGCAGTAGCTAATAGATAGGCAATATGATATTTATTACAGCATCTTTTCTCGTTAGAATAATACTCGGAAATGCTTCTGAACATTCTTCGCAGACTATTTTTAACAGAATTTGAGAGAGGGATTAGTTTTCCCTGTTTACTTTTTTTAGGAAATTCTAACTCGTAATTTTTAAGAAAATATTCTTCATCTATTATACAGCAATCAGCTTTTTTATCACTTTTTTTATCATCCTTTTCAGGTGTAGGATTAACGGTAGTTGGACTCCTTACTTTTTCCACTTCCATCAGACCATCAGAATTGACACCGAATTTCTGAGATTCTGCTGATACATCAATAGGGATAACCTCAAGGAAATAATTCTGTTTTCCGGAGTCGGAATCCATACTTCCGAAATCTATTCCCTTCCCGAATGTTCCCTGGCTGATGGTAAAACCGCCGGTAAGAATAAGATCATTTACAACTTTAATTTTTCCGCTTTCGTATACCAGGTCATTACTGCCCAAATCATATTCCCAAATTTTGTACTGGACATGTTTGCCCACCATTCCGCTCGTCTTGATTTTTACCTGGACTTTTTTCCCGACCTGAACTTTTGTTAACTTGCCGCCACCGGCATCTGCAAAATAGGCATCCAGGATTTTGCCTTTCGCATCGGGTTGTTTCGGTGTTTTGCCGGTAGAAGTTGCCGGGAATTTCGGAGAATCCGTTTTCGGTTTAGGCTGATAATCAGGATTGGCTACGAGTACATTTATCTGACTTGCTTTCTCACCTTTACCCAAATAGGTTGCCGTGACATAATATTCGTGGTTGGCCCCTTCGTCGCTGTCGCCCTTCATCAGGAATTTATTGGCAACCTGGCGCATAATCTTTTCATCCGCACTCAAAAGAATTTTTGCTTCTGCAATACCTCTTTCATTTACCGTTGCTTTAAAGGTATGCGGAATTTTATTATTTTTGTTAACCGCTGCATCATGCCCTTTACCGGCAGCATCATCTTCCCAGAGCTGGAATTCGATCTCCTTACCAAATAATCCTGTACAAAAAGCCTGAGCGACCAGCGTATCCGTGTAATTTGCCCTGTTGATATCTTTTTTCCCTCTGTTGAAGAGAACAACTTTGTCAATCTGTGCGTTTCTGCTGGCGGCAGGGGTGACTTCCAGTTTGCCGAATAGCTTTTTTGATGGTTCCACACTGGGTAAGAGACCTTGCACCACCTCGAAAACCCGTATCTCGAAAAGCTCTCCGGCAACAGGTTCAAAGAATTTATAATCTACTTTCATTCCTTTTTTCGGAACTCCGTTTTTTGTAATATCCATCCATCCGCCGCTTTTCTGTTTTTTGAAAAGATACCATTCATAGCTGGCATTGCTACTGATGAAAGGAAGAGCACCAAATAGATTGATCCCATAAGAATTAGTCTCTCCGACTATTGGATTCTGATTGCCTGTAATCGCTCCCATATTTATTCGTAATACAATTGATCCGACTCATTGATTTCTTCCTTAAATTCTTCAAAATCCATCACAGGATTATACGTCTGCTGTTCCCGGGAATCTGCTTTGTTTACATTACTTTTTCCAGCTTCACTCTGCTGTCCGTGCTTCATCACCGTAATTTTTCCACCTGTTGCACACATCAGTTCAGAGCGTTCCGTGACAGCACTTTTGCCCATCACTTTTACTTTTTCGTAGGTTTTTTTCCATTTTCCGGCAGGTGAATAAGCGCAGGGATTACCGTTTTTTATACTGCAGGTTCCAAAAGGCATAGCAATAGGATTAAAGGTAAGATCGTCTTCTGTTACCGCAAGATAATCAGCTTCGCCTTTCTCATCATTCCAATAGTGTTTTTGTTGACTGGTGACTTTAAAGTTTGGGAACTTTGTGCCTTTGTCGCAGCATGCCATTCCTTTCTGTACCACAAAATATTTCCCGTCGTGTTCGCTGGAAATGCTTTCCTCCTTTTTGTCTTCTTCTTTTTTGTCACTATTTTCCTCAGTCGGTTCCGTGTTTTCTTCATCTGCGGCATCCGGTTCTTCATTTACTTCTTCATCAAAACCATTCACATCACCGTCAACAAGATCATTATCATTTAGAAATGTTGAAAAACCGGGTTGGAAAAAAGCATGGTCTTTTCCGGATACCTTATTTTTATCAGGATCTTTTTTCATCGCAGATCAGTTTTAATGTTTGTTTTCGATAAAGCTCACCCTCATTCTTTAAAATAACGGAAGCCTCTGCCTGAAGCATTTTTTTTGTTTTCTTATCGGTGCGGTAACGGAATTCTATTGTGCCGTCTGCCTGTTCTTCAGATTTTTCGGTAAATGATACCCCGCGCAATACTTCCTGGATACTGGAGGGTTCTTCAATATAACCTTTTAGCAGAGTTTCTGCTATTCCGGATTCTGTGTGATTGAATTCTGCATTCATTCTGCACTTCAGAAGAAAAGAATTCTGAATAAAATAGAAATCTTCCGTCCAGTCACAGGTTTTATGAAACCATTCCATCTTCGGAAAAATCAGCTGATAGAGCAATGTGGATGAAAACTGTTTTAAAATATACTCCTGATTCCCCAGATTTTCCTGAAATTTGTCAAAATAGGTTCTGTATACTTCACCGATGAAAAAATCTTCAAGATCCGATCTTTTTTCCTGAAACTTCTGTTTTAATTTTTCAAATTCAGAAATCCCGGAGATTTTTCCCTGAAAAGGAATAATGAAAGAAATAGGATATATGCTTTCCATACAGGCCAAAGAGATCTCGCTGATTTTATCATGGGGATGGTTTTCATTTTTTCTGAAGTCATAACAACGTACATCTGCTGTATAATCTGCGGTATCGGTTTCCTGCTTTTTTTTAAAATTGATATCCACTTTATATTCAATTTCAATGGTATTTCCGGAGAAACTCGAAAAAGTTTCTCTCACAGAATAACAATCTGCATAGAAATCTTCGGTAAGGTGGAGTGGAGGGAGCTCTTTGTCGGCTTCTCTTTTTAGTTGTGCCGGGCTTTTATATTCTTTTGGAATAATAACCTGCCTTACTCCTGACAGATTATTGAACCATAACCTTTCCATTTTTTCGCAATGGGTATTGTGGAAATCCTTCAGCTGATTTCCCGTCATTCCGATTGTATCCCCGATTTTGTCGAGGGTATCTCCGGGCTTTACCTGATATAGCAAAATGTTTTCATCCATGATGGTATTTTTGTAAAACAGCTTTTCAGCTTTATAAATTTATTAAATAAAAGGTCAGTAACTTCAAAGAATAATCCGGTATTTTGAGAAAGTTTTGTAATTCTACAAGGCATTTGCAGGTAACGGGATAAATACCGGAACAACAATGACTTTTATTATCGATGCAAATTTAATTACCGGAAAATAAAAAGACGCAAAAAGATTGGATGGGCAGCCTTTCATCAGAGTATTGAATTGAAAAACCCAATAGCCAATCCGCGCAAACCTAACGGAAGTGGTTCGACGACCAACGGGAGTCAATTTTTAAACTTTTCAGCGCGGGCTCAATTTGTAGCGTTTAAAAGTTTTAAGTCTTGATCTTTTGGTTCTTTTGCATCAAGGCAAAAGAACAAATAAAAAAAACTTTCCCAAAAGTTCGGCGACCCGGGAAAGCGCATGGTTTAAAGAAAGCATAATGAAAATCCAAAATAATGATGAACACAGAATAACAACTCCGACTGCGAGTGAAAGCGACCTAAAAACTTTTAGCGTTAAGCAAATTGAAGGCAGGGGCCACCAAGAAAAGTTTTATGTCCGAAGCGCGGTGATACTAGTGATCAAAAAACCTGCAGTGAATCCGCGCAAGTTTTAAACTTTTCAGCGCAGGCTCAATTTGTAGCGTTAAGAAAGTTTTAAGTCTTGATCTTTTGGTTCTTTTGCATTAAGGCAAAAGAACAAATAAAAATAAAAAAACCTTTTCCAAAAGCTCCGGCGACTATAGGAAAATATTTTAGTGAAAAGACCACTTATAATAGGGAATTTAATTTTTGTGAAATAATCAAATAAATCAGCTAAAAATTGACAATTATTCAAAGCTGAAAATTGATATTTCCGGGCAGCAATAACCTGCCGGAAACACCCGATTTTCCGGACATTCTTCGACCCTTCTTCGGGAGTTCTTCGGAAAAACCCCCTATTTTCCGAAGCCGACCCGAAGAAGACCCGAAGCGGACCCGAAGAAATGCCGGATATGACCGGTCACAGGCTGCCAAAACCTGCCAAAACCTGCCAAAACCTGCCAAAACCGGACACAAGCTGCCAAAACCGGTCCAGGCCATGGCCAATTCAAAAACCGGTGATACCTTTGTTCCGTTAACCCAAAAAAGCAACCCATGGCACCAATCACAAAAATGACCCCGGCAGATTTTCAGGAAAAGCAGAAACGGCAACAGTCGCTAACCAGCACGGACAGGACCTCATCCGGAGCAGGCCCAAGTGCCGCCGGGCTGCGGAGAAGCCGCTGTTCCGGCAGGGGGCGTCCAGACGGGGACCGGATTTCCCCGGCCGCTGAACGTCACAGCTGCCCGGCAGACCGGAAAGGTAATCTGTCCGGGGTGGCAGGACCCTCCCGGCAACGGAAAAGCCCATGCAGCCTGCTGCCGTAAAGCTTCAGTCACGCTTGAAGTCTCCGAAGCGCTTGCAGCCGGGACGGGCGTAATGGTAGAGATTACGCTGCCGGATGAGGATGACGGCCAGAAGATCCGGGACTGGTCCTGATGTACTCCAGCAATGCCGGACAGGCACCGGCTTCAACAGCGCATACCCCGGCGCCCTGACCCTGATTTAATATAAATACTGATTTAGTTTGATCTCCACCTTAAGGGGTGGGGATTTTTTGTGCGCTTCCCGGATCCAGAGGTGCCGGCCGGTTAGAAAGGCTGTCAGGTTCTTAAACGCAGCGTTTTGCCGGATTTAAGCCATTTTGGAGTCCTAATGACAGATGAGTAGGATTGAACAGCATTGGCGGCAATACAATGGCTTTACAGCATCCGGTGATGAGGGTTACCTTTGCAGAATCATAAGGCGGCTGCCCGGGCAAACCTGAAACTGCTTTTCATTTTCTGCCCATGCAGGCACTCCATTCTGTCATTGATTTTTTAGAGGCACTTTCTTTAAGAAGTCCGGTTTTCACGCTTAAATTCTCAAAATTTATAACCGTTTTAATTCTGATCAGGACCCAGGGATAGGATATAGGGGTTCTCATAACCGAATTTGTGTAAAATGATTTGCCAAAATGATTTTTACAGCGCATGGTGGACGGACCGGATTTTTACGGGTATCCCATGGATTATGATTGGAATAAATTCAAAAATTTATTGAAAATAGTATGAATTTAACAATGAAGTAATCATGCTTTTTATTGTTGATGCTTTTTTCTTTTTCACCGGGATTGAAAAGCCGGGATTTCGGAAAGAGATAAGAAAGCAGCTTGATCAGATAAAAGAGCTATAATAGGTTTGATAGATCCTTCAACATTAACAGTCAATGGTTACTGTTTTCAAACCTCTGAAAATTAATACTTTTACCCATAGTATTTTTCTGATTGAGAAGGGGTTAATATTGAAGTGATCTAAACAGAAATTATGAGCTTCTGATGGAAACTTCTGAAAATAGGGTCAGGTTATCAGCTATAGAATTATTGTTGTATAAAATCTAAAAAGGCTCTGAGGTGTTATACAGAATATAAATAGGTATAGCCTATCAGCAAAGCACCGCGTTATATTCGTTCACAGGCTTTTCAGATCCATGGTTTTGGCGGTCGCTGGTTTCGTTGTTAATTCCAGGTTATTCTTTACAGCTGTTATCAAGGCAAACCGGTGAGCCATCCACCGATAATGTATTTTTATCAATACCAGCCCTGGCAACAACGATACTCAAAGTATATCCCTCTTTTAATTTGGATATCGTAATGGCATATATTTTATCAGGAAGATTCCATTGATAAAGTTTTGAATGAGAAAAGTCTAAATTTTTGTCCGGCTTCAAATTTACCTTGTAGGAAGCATATTTTGTATTGATTTTTGAAATCAGGGATTCAGGATTTTTATCAGTTTCAATAAACGATGTAAAAGCCTGTATTGCTTTTTTATGATTTGTTATTACATTAATTCTATTGTTTTCAATATCGAAAAAGCGAATAAGATCTGGCTTAATACCACTGTCATCAATTTTGTTTCTATAAATCCAGGCTTTGCTTTTGCCTTCAGTCCTGTCTAAAGCGACGTGTTGAACTTTAGAAAACAAGGTTTCCACATTCTCATTAAAGGTGGCTCTATCCAGGTCGAAAATACCATGTTCAGACCCCAGATATTTAGGATTCTCTTTAGTCTGGGACTGACAGTTTTGAAATAAGGTCATTGAAATCATTAAAATAAAAAAAAGAGAGCTGTTTCTTTTGAGGTTCTTCATTTGATTTTTTTTACTGTTATGCTAATGGGTTGTGACAGAAATTTTATACCAGGCTATGATAGGCAAATATACTTCATAATGCTTTGGAAAAATGCTCTTGGTGAAATGACGCCGGCACTTGCATATTTTCAGAAAGCAGATTCTGTTGTTCAGCGAAATCAGTTTATACTCCCGGAAATCAGAAGTAATGATGAAGAACTGATTTTTTTCATTATCAAAATGAAAAAATACTGCAAAAGAACTTTGCTACACCAATATTTCGGAAAAAGATAAAAAAGCAGATTCATCAGATAAAAGAGCCATAATTAGTTTAATATATCATTCAACGTTAACGTTCAGCGGTGACTATTTACAAACTATTAAAATTAGCAGTGTTTCGGAGAATATATTATTGATTAACAAATAGATAAAGAAAAGCCGATAAAGAAGTGGAAAAACTTTAGAAGCCGGTTTTGTGACCAAAGCCGTATTCTCCTCAAACACTTTTGTCAAAATGCGGCTGAAAACCATCGGAGCTTCCGTTCGGCATGCTTTCATATCCTGTCTTGCAGACAAAACGGAAGCTTAGTTGTGGTGCGTTCACTTTACTTTTCCATTTTGTTGAGAATGAATTTTAATGGAGTGTCAATCCCATCATAAATATCTTTTTGATTTGATTTAACCTCATAATCGGGGGATATGCCTTCGTCGGGCCTGGGCTTTACATAGGCTTGCCAGATAAGGGGGATATCTATTTCCAATTTAGAATAGGGTAAATTTAAAAAGAAAAACTGTCCTCCGTTGATGCCTTTCTTGGTTCCGCCTGTCGTTTCACCGATTAATTTACCGGTATGAGTCTGCTGAAAGATATCAGACATGATAAATGTGGTAGAACTGTTGCCAGGATTAATCAATAAAAAAATTTCACCGTCAAACACATTTTCTTTTGGATAAGTAAGGATACAGTTGGATTGAGAAGCGTCGATTCTTTCGTAATAGCCGTCCGATGTTTTTACATAATCACTTGCATTTTTCGGTTTTTTAAATTCTTTATCCCAGGTTTTTAAATACGGTAACAAAGTATCCGGTACAGAAAGGAACCTGTAAAGCCTTCTCATTGGATTTTCGCAGCCAAAAGGTTTATTGATCAGATAAGACAGAACTTCTGTTCTTGCATCGTCATCACCACCTTCGTTTCCACGAATATCAATAATTAAATTTTTTGCAGATGAACGGTGGAGATTTGTAAAAACGCTGTCAAGGTATTTTTTATAGTCAGCCTTCCATTTCCAAACGGCAAAGTCGCCTAATCTTAAATAGGCGGTTTTTTTATTAATAAATTTGAATTCCCAGTTTTTTTCATTCATAGGAATTGCTCCAACATTTGAAAGATACATATCCTGCCGTTCTTTTTTTGTCAATGATTTTAGATGGGTGCTGATCTTTTTTTGTTTGAAGGTTTTTATCACAAAGTCATAATTTCCGGTGTTAAAATTTTTTGGAAAGTAAAGCGGGAAATAGATGTCAAAAAGAGAATAGCTGGTTGTGGTAATATTTGCAGGCACTATATTGAGATTGTCCATTTTTTTGCCCAATCCGTTATGCCCATCTGAACGGCTCACCTTTAATAAGCTGTGAATGATGGTTTTTACTTTAGTTCCGTTGATGCTAACGATTTCGTCACCTGCTTTAATGGTTTTGTTTTCAGATAAGTTATGGGTAATAATAAATTTATTGTCCACTACCACAAAAAGAAAAGGCATGAAGGATTTTGAAAAATAATGATTAATGGTTCCGTCTGTTTGGTTATAAGGATTTAAATACGTGTGGCCGCATTTAAGAAATGCTGTTAATTCAGAAAGCAAAATAAAATATTGCTCATTATTTATATCGCCTGAAATTTTTTGTTTTAATTTTTTAAAATAATTTTCAATTTCATCAGGTGAATTAAATCGGTAAATTCCCGGATGCAAATTCACAAATGTCGATTTGATAAGGTCTACTTCCTTTACCCGCTCTTCTTTTGTGAGGTTTGATGTCTTATCCTGACCGTAGATGGTTAAAGCAGAAATCAGGAAAAATAAAATAGTTATTTGTTTTATCATCTTGTATGTAAATTCTAAGTTATAAAATTTGATTGTTTTTCAGAAAAGTGACGCCCGACGTTCGTTCAATTTTGTACAAAAGTTCAATCGGGGAACTCCCGTTGAACTTTGCCATTTCGTCCTAAAATTGAAAAATCCTTGTTAGGCGGAGTCTTTTATTTTAGTAGTATTGAATTTTCTTTTAATCCAAAATTAGTATTGACTTCGGGTAGACTTCTTTCACTAATCCAAAAATCGGGACTTGAAGTATCGCCATTTCGTATGGCTTTGGCTTTCCGGGCATTTTTTTTTATTCTTTTAATCAGTTCTACGTAAAGTTTATAGGTCGTTAGGTTTTCAGTTGTAAGCGCTTTGCCATTTTGCCAAATTTCCTTCGGATAGCTAAATTCAAGTCCAATATTTGAATTTCCTGTTCCATCAAAAATGTTTACCCGCAATTGATTTTTTTTTTCATCAACGGTCAAAGAAAAAGGGCTGATATTAATAACCGGTTCTCTTTGAATAGCACGTTTGAATTTCTTTAACTGATTGTTTTCTTCACTCTCAAAAATCTCATAGTCAATATATTTTGGGTTGTCTGTTATTTGAGTATAAATATCTGATTTCCTTTCTTCTTCTTTTCGTTCTCTTCCCGAAGTTAAGTTATTGTAATACAATTCATATTGTTGAAAAATTGAAGTTTTATCTTCAATTTTGTAATCTATCGGGACCCTTCGGTTGGTTATTGCTATGAAATACTCAAGACCAAAAAAAACAATTTCAAATTCTGAAGGATGAAGGACGAATTTAAATTTATTCCATTTCTGTACGATATAACTCATCTTTTTAATTCTGTATTTAATCGGTGGTGTAATTTTCCGGAGCTGTCTGCAGGATGACACATAACGCCAAATCCTTGTTACCTGCTGTTTCTATTCGTCACCTTCCGCCATAAAACAGTCTGAATTTTCTGGAATGATGCCTTTTTCCAACTGCTTCATTGTACTTATTTTCCGGAACAAACACGAATTGTACCGTTTGGTCACATGATGGTAACGGTAAAAATCTATTGTTTAGATCTTCTCCTTTCAGCACCTGTTCATTAATAAATATATTGATAAAATCTTCGTCTATCCAATCTCCAAATTCGTCCGAATCAATTTTGTCGTCATATTTCGTTTTCTCAACTGTTACAGAAATATGTACAGAGTTGTCTTTTTCATATGGCATTATTGACGGATATCTTCAATCTAGAAGTCTTGAGTTTGTCGACTTTTTGATGAAGACAAGATAGTCAAAATCCTTGGTTACATTGGCATCCCAGAATTCACGTTTCAAAGCGACTGCGCCCGTGATCCGGAATTTCACGATATCGTTCACGATCCATTTGGCAAGTGGATCGGCTTCTGATCTTAAGCGCTTCAGGTCAAGGATTAAGATAGGGATATCCAGAGAATTCAACAGATATTCCACTGTGCCCGGAATGGCCGTCTGGGCAATTTGCGGCGTCCGCAGGCTTTCTTTCTTCAGCGTATTGGAGAGCGCCGTATAGGTGCCTTCATAAAAAGCGAAGCCAAAGGTGGTGTAATCATTTTTAAGACCTTCTTTCAAAAAGCTGCCCATCTCATTCTTCCTGTTGTTGATATGGCCATTATGAGCCGAAACAACAATTTTGGAATTTGGATCGTTTTCGGCGATCCACATCACATTTTCTGCCATCAGCTTATCTCGGGTAGAGTAGGATTTGGCAAGATATTGCTCTATGATCCGTACATTCTGGAGAAACCATTTTCTGTCGGTGCCGGCTGGTATTTTTTCAGCGAGTTTTTTTGCATTGTTTAAAAGAACGTCAATATTTTCTTTCTGCTTTTTTGAAACAAGGGTATGCCCTGATTTCTTCTGAATCGTTTTCGTATGGATCTCAGTCAGCAGGACAGAAAGTTCGTTGGCCTCACTCTCCGGAAATTGATATTTAAGAAAGTCTTTTTTTAAATGGGCAAGAGCACCCTGATAAAACTGCATGTCAAATCCCGAAAACCGGACCTTGTTTTGATTTTGGCTATTGTACTGTTTCATCCAATTGATGATGGACAGCATCTCTTCCGTCTGCCAGGTCCAAAAATACATTCCTTTCAACAAAGTTGCAGGGTCACCTTCTCCATTGACCACATATTGATTGACGTTGTATGCTTCGGGCATTGCGGCCTCGAGGGAGAAGATGTCATAACCCTTATTCTGTGCGAGGTAACGGTACATCCTGTCTTTCAGCCGGTAGATCTCACGGGAACCGTGGGTGACCTCTCCCAATGCCACGACCTTTGAATTTCCAACCAGTCCATCCAGTACCTTCAGGTCGTCATTTCCCTGCTGCTCTGGGTCAACAGAAGAGATGGGGTAAACGAAGCTGAGAAGATATTTCTTTTCTTCTCCGGTTAATTGATCTTTGGTTTGCGAAATGGCGAAGCCTGATATCAGGCATAAAAATAACAGAAGGGTAGGACGCTTTGACATATATTCAGAATAACTGTTTGATATTTTTCCATCTTATGCCCATACTTCGACATGGCTGGCAATGGTACTCTTGAAGTTGAGGCCGAATTTACAAATTATTTTCAGTCCCTTTTTACTAAATCTGTTGACTAAGAAGTTTTATTCTCACTTGTACAAAATTTTTCTGTCGCATCAATTGGGTTAAATAATGAACGAAAAGTTCTTCAAAATAAACTTATAGCTAGAATTGACAAAGCGGGAGATATGTATCTGGAAGATAAATGAGATGAAGAGGATTTCAGAAGAATTCAATTAAAGTGTAAAGAGGAAATTGAAAATCTTACTTTTAAATTGAGTTCATTAAAAAATTCAGGGCACACAAACAATATTGAAAATAAAATAAATCAGGCGTTGAACCCGATCACCAATATCTGAAAGATATAAGAACGCAGGCACCATACATAAAAGGGCGATTTTTGGTTTGGTATATCGTGAAAAGTTAATCTTGACGGAGAGAATTTTTCAAACCACTGAAATTAACAGTTTTGCGGAGGATATCTTATTGATTAAGAAAGAGATAGGAAGACAAGAAAACCGACTTCAAATGTCGGTTTTTGTGAACGTAACAGGACTCTATTCAAACCATTTACTGGCAGATATAGATCATATTTTAAAAGTGTTAAATGATGTCTGACTGAAAAAATTCGCAGGGATTAACGACTTAATTTCGGATTACATGAATCGCTAAACGTGACTGAAAATCATCCGTGAAAAGTCAAAAAAGAGACACTAAATGAGTGTCTCTTTTCTATACCTTTTAACTCTCATGTCACTCTGAAAGTTTGAAAGTAAACTCGTTTCTTGCATCCGTTTTATAAGCATTTTTCTGTGTAACCGGCGAAATGCCGAATAGGGGAGAGTAGGTTTTCACTTTTACCGTTTTATTATCCGGATAGAATTCAATAATTCTGATCCAGCCATCACCTCCGTTGCCGTCACGATGACCACCGCCTTCACTCTGCATATCAAAAAGCATCTGGTTCACATTTTTACCATAACTGTTGGGGTCTACACGGAAGCCTTCTCCGGAGATATGCCCGCTTAATACTAATTGTAAATTTTTAGAAGGTTCTATAAGCTTTTTCCAGATCTGTTCACCATTATTGGATTCCGGAAGTACGATGGTTTTGGACTTTTGCGGAACATTGTTAATTAAAAAGGGCTCATACATAAACCATGAATTCTCTTTATCCGTTCTTTTGTCTTTATCATTCAGAAAGGCATGGGTGATTAAAATTGATTTATGGTTTTTGTATTGGGGCATGTCCAACACTTTTTTAGCCCATTCCAACGTTTTATTTCTCGGCGCAAATTCAAGGCTGAGAAATAAATAGTCCTGGCCATTTAAACCTTTCAGTTCCAAAACCGAATTCTCCATGCTTGGTGCACCGGCATCATTATAAAAATTCTGTGTTAAATATTTCTGATTTAAATAATTAAAATTCGAAGGAAAAAACTCATTATAACGGGAAAACCGTCTGCCTTCCTCATTAATGCTGAAGTCATGATTTCCCGTTGCCGCTACATAAGGAACTTTCCCATTGAGCCTTCCTAAGATTGACTGCACAGATTTCCATTGGTCGTCTGCACTTTGATCACCGTCATAACCCTGATTCAAAATATTATTATGTTCCACTAAATCTCCAACCTGACAGACCATTTTAATATGTAAGGAAGAAATATTATCCTCAATCCATCTGACCATCAGATCTAAAACCGGTTGATTCCTGTTCCATTTCACATAATTTTGGGTGTCCGGGATCAGAATAATACTCCATGATTTTTCATGATCTAATTTGGGAGCCTGAAATTTTTCCTGTGCAAAAACCACTGCAGAAAGCAGTAAAAGCAATATTGATATATTCTTCTTCATCCTCTTTTTAATTAATATCCGGGATTTTGTTTCAACAATGGGTTTGCATCCATTTCCGATTGTGGTATCGGCCAGTATTCATCTTTATTTGTTGTATAAACCACTTGCTGTGTTGAAAAAGATGCTGAAGCCTGGGAATGGTTATAGATAGGATTTGCACTTTCATCAAAGCCGGTTACTACAGATTTATTCCAGTTGTTTGCACTACGGTTGAGGTACAGATATCCGTTCATCACGTTATTTGCAATGCCCCAACGTCTTATGTCATACCATCTTAATCCGTCATTGGCCAGTTCTACTTTTCTTTCATACCGAAGTGCTTTTCTTAATTGAGCCTGTGACAATCCTGTTGGTAAAGCAGGCATTTTTGCACGTATTCTGATCTGGTTAATCATGTCATAAACGGAATTATCCAACTGATTCGATTCAATTTTTGCTTCTGAATAAATCAGCATTAGTTCTGATAATCTGAAAATCCCGACATTTAAATCTGAATTTCCACTTACTGAAGTAGAATTAAAATCGGCAAGATCAACTACTTTTCTCCACAGATAACCACTGAAAGAACGATAAGCATTGGTTGCGTCGGCATTCGTAACCTGGGTTGGGGCTCCGGCTGACCAGTAATTATTTACTTTTGCGAAAGAGGTATTTGGCTCAAATTGATATCCGAGATACCTTGAATGCGGTCGCACAGCATACATGTCCAAACGTGGATCTCTGTTTTTAAAAGGGTTTGCATTATCGTATAGTGGAGATTCCAGTATTGAAAGACCGTCTGTCATTTCATAAGAATCGATAAGATTTTGCGTAGGTCCCCAATAGCAAACTCCTTTGCCTAAACGAGATGCTGCATAGTATTGTTGATTATGAAGATATCCCGGGACATTCATGTTGAACTCTGCCACCCAAATCCATTCTTTACTGGTTGAAAAACCATTATGCCCAAAAATATTGCTCGGATCCGGCTCTCCCACAGTATGATCTTTACCGGCAAAATTTACTGAAGCATTGAAGGGGGTCAAACTGTAAACACCTGCCGCTGCATCTAACGCCTGTTTTGACGTAACGGCTGCGGCTGCATATTGTTTAGAATACAGTTCAACTCTTGCTTTTAGCATTAAAGCTGCGATACGCGATGCGCGCACATTTCCGTACTGTGATTGTGATACCGGAAGTTGTGGTGCAACGGCTCCAAGTTCTGCAATAATAAACTGCTGAATTTCTGTGACAGGCGTTCTGGCTACATTTGCATTATCCAGCGTAACGGATGATTTGATTAATGGAACATCACCGTAAAGTTCAATTAATTGAGAATAGGCATAAGCACGGATAAATCTCAGTTCCGAACCAAGCTCCGACTTTTGCGCAGCGGTAAGTCCGGGAATTCCCTCCAGTTTATCAAGTACTGCGTGACATCTTGCAATGGTTTTATAATGAATTTCCCATGGTTTTATGGTTAATGCATTGGTGGTGGTGGTAGAACTTGTGATGGGTGATGTATAATTGGTTCCCGGCCTTGCATATCCGATATCGGTAATATTGTCCATCACGTGCCAGATCGGGGTACTCGCAGCATCGATGGTGCTCAAATTTCTATAAGCAGCAAAAAGACCCATTTTTCCTTCGTCATAAGACGCCGGGAAGGTTCCGGAGGTTGGCCCGTTAAGCGGTTCTAAATCCATATCGGCGCTTGAGCACGAAGTAATTATGGCTAATAAAGATATTTTTAAAAAGTTTTTCATTTATTTATCATTAAAATTTAACATCAATACCAAATGAGAATGTTTTTACCTGTGGATAATAATTTCCGCCTCCCAAAGCAACGCCGTCGGAACTTCCAAGGTTGTAATTGATTTCCGGGTCATAGCCTTCATAAAAATCAGTGAAAGTCAACAGGTTTTGTCCGTTTAAGTAGAGGTAAATACTTTGCATAAATGTGTTATCCGTAAATGATTTAGGCAATTCATACCCGATCTGTACATTTTTTAGACGCATGTACGCTGCACTTCTCATCCATTTGGTTGAGTTCTGTGTATTGTTTGTAGAAGTAAGGGAAACCCGTGGGAATTCAGCATCGGTATTCTCAGGGGTCCAGTAATCAAGCTGCCAAGGTTTCACGGCACTTGAATTGACTGCGGGAATGACATAATGTGAATCCAGATAACCGTCAACTTTACCGACACCCTGTATCAATGCGGATAATTTAAAGCCTTTATAAGATAAGCCCATATTAAACCCATACGTATACCTTGGAACCGTACTTCCGATAATGGTTCTGTCAGCATCTGTAATTTTTCCGTCTCCGATTGGATTACCGTTTGCATCAAAGGCGCCGGCAATATCTTTATATCTGATATCTCCCGGTTTCAAAGTTCCGAATTGTGTAGGGCCGGCATTGATTTCTGCCTGACTTTGATAGAGCCCGTCTGCGATAAAACCATAAATAGAATTCACTGAAGAGCCAACCTGCTGACGGAGAAGTGTTCCGGAAGACTGACCTTTCATGTCCGTAATTTCATTCTTCACATCAGAAAGATTAAAGCCGATATTCATTTTAAAATCTCCCCATCTTTCATTGTACTGCGCGCCGATTTCCCAACCTTTGTTGCTTACTGTTGCAGCATTCTGAACGGGTGCTTCTAAGCCGGTAAGCTGAGAAGTATTTAATCTTAAAAGAATTCCGTCAGTTTTTTTGTTGTACAGATCAAAAGTAAGGTCTAATTTTCTCCATAGAGATACATCGACACCAAGACCGGACATGGTGGTTTCTTCCCATTTCAGATCAGGATTTGACATGATCAGTTGCTGGATCGTCTGATATACAACGCCGTTCATAGAAGTACTTCCCAACGATAAAGGTTCTGAAAAAGGGTAGTACGACGAACTGATGTTCTGATTTCCCAGCTTCCCCCAAGAACCTCTGAATTTTAACTGGCTGACCGTTCTTCTCAAACCTTCGAAAAAGTTTTCTCTGGAAACCACCCAACCCGCTGAAAATGATGGAAAAACAGCCCAACGGTTTTTGCCGATAAACCTTGAAGTGCCATCGTACCTTATATTAGCTTCAAATAAATATTTTTGATCATACTGGTAATTGAACCTTCCAAAAGCAGAAACTAACAGCCATTCATACTCTGCACCTCCGTTATCTTTGGTTTCATTATCTGCTCCGGCATCGATCACTTCGTAACTGTCATAGAGAAAATCTCTCCGGTATCCGGATAGTATTTTTTCATTATAGGTTTCTCTTGAAGCTCCGGCAAGAAGCTCAAAACCGTGTTTGCCAAAATCTTTTTTTGCATCCGCCTGAAACTGATAGGTTCCGTAAAACTGACGTCTTGCAGATTCCGTAAGTTCTGTAAAAGTGTTGGCAGAACCTGCTTCAGTTCCGTCTTCGTAATAGGTCGGGACACTTTTTCTGAAAAGATGAATATTGGTCGTGAGATAACGGGGAGCAACCATGCCTTTTAAGGTTAACCAATCGGTAGGTTTGTAAGAAACATTCATGTTTCCTATAAACTCAAGATTATTTTGCTTACGGTTTCCGCCATTTTCGATATAACCCACCGGATTGATTTTTACCCAGCCGTCAGAATAGTTTTCACCATAATAAATGGGGATATTGGTTGGCATTCTGCCAAGATAGTTCCATACGGTACCTTCATCGGCGATTTGTGTTCTGTCTTTGTTTAAGAATGACATATCCAGTCTGATATTCCATTGATCATTCGGGGTAATATCCATATTATTACGGAAAACAAACCTCGTAAAGTCAGTGTTTTTAATAATTCCTTCCTGTTTTGAATAGCCAAAAGACGGCGATACACTGATGATCCCGGATTTTGCGGATAAAGAAAGATAATGGTCCTGCAAAAATCCGCTTCCCTGAAGGATTGCTTTCTGCCAGTCGTAGTTGTTTGGGTTTTTATTGTATTCGTTTCTGAAATCATTGATGGCTTCGTCGCTGTAGATCTTTGTACCATTATCATTCATGCTTGCATCATTAAATACCTTCATGTAGGTAAGGCCATCGGTAACTTTGGGTATGGCTGTGGCTCTTTGCCATCCCGTATACATTCTGTATTGAGCGGTGAGTTTATTTCCCTTCGCACGTTTTGTGGTCACAAGAATAACTCCACCCGCTGCTCTGGAACCATATATGGCAGCAGAAGCAGCATCTTTCAGAACAGAAATAGACTCAATCATATTTACATCAACATCATTGATGTTTCCTGCAACACCGTCAATGATCACCAAAGGATTGCTGTCTGAACCTCCAAAACTGTTGATCCCTCTGATTCTGATGTTTCCTGCATCACCTCCCGGCGCGCCTGTCTGTGTAGTCACCGTGACCCCTGGTACAATACCCTGCAAAGCGTTTCCCGCTGAAAGTACAGGTTGTCCTTCTGCAGCTGAGCCCTTCACAACAGATACTGAACCTGTGATAATAGATTTCTTTTGTGTACCGTAACCGACAACGACCACTTCTTCTATTTGTTTTTCCTGATTGTTTAAAGTATCTGTTTTAGGCTCAATTTCATTTTCAGCAAAAGAATTCACTGAAGATAATTTTCTGAGGGTTATCGTGTTGTTCTGGATCTGATAATCCAAAGGAACACTCTTTTTCAGATAATTTAAACTTTGCTGTAATGATGAATAGTTGATTTTACTTTCATCTACCCAAATGTTTTTAAAATCTGAAGCAGAATAAAAGAATTTTGTATGGGTAGATTTCTTTAATTTTTTAAGTATTTTCACTAATGCTACCTGCGCTTGATTGTTTGTAACAGGCATATCAGTCTGGGTTTGTGCATAATTTTGCACGGGAAATCCCATAGCGACGAGTAAAGCAATAGAAATTGCAGTTTTTTTCATAAATTTGAAAGAGTTAATTTATTATTCTTAAGCGAGTTTTGAATTAATTTACAAGCACTGATAACGCCACATTATTGGTGCTGTTTTATTTTATTTAATAAAGAGTTATTTCATTTTCATTTTTAATAATAGTTTTTAGATTAAAGGGATAATTGATGATGGAAAGAATTTCTTTCAGATTTCCTGAGAAAGAGCCTGATACCTGGTTTTTAGCAATGTTTTCAGGATATGATATTTTAGTTCCGTATGTATTCTCTATTTCAGATATAGCATCTTCGAAAGTTGTGTTCTCAAAAGTGAAAGTTTTTACAGCATTGCCTGCATAATAATGAAAGTCATTTTTTGTAGGAGATGTGCTCCAGTTTTCATTCGGCAGGAGATAGGTCAGTTTGCCGTTGTGATTGACTTTCACTTTTCCTTCAAATAATTGCACCTTTTTTTCTTCTGATTTCTGATCAACCGAAAATTTTGTTCCCAAAACTTCAACACTGAAACCGCCTGCGTCTACGATGAAAGGTTTAGACTGATCTTTTGCAATCGAGAAGAAACCTTTCCCCTGAAATTGTACATGTCTGTATTTCTTGCCAAAATCTTTATTCAAGGATAATTTACTGTGAGGTTCCAGGGTGATAACGCTATTATCGGATAATCTGAAAGTTTTAGATGATTCATTGGTTTGCCATACACTTACTGACAAATTATTTTTAATTTCTTGTTGACCAGAATCTTTATAAAAAAACAGGATGCCGAATAAAGGAACCAAAACAGCCGCCGCAGCCATCCAATAATATTTTCGCTTATTATTTTGCTTAATTCTCCCGTTGATTCCTCTCCATATTCTGGAATCGGTTGCAGAATCCATTTTCTGTTTTTCTTCGGAGACTGTGTTCCAAATTTTTTCCAAATGCTTTTGAGAATCTTTCATACAATTATAATTACGCGGCAAAATAAAAATATCCACCCCGAAGAGATGGATTTAATAGTTTGTTTATATTGATTAACATTGCGTTAAAATCACCTGAGTTCAGGATAAATCAGTATGAACATTTTGTAGATAAATTATCTTTAACGCAACACCTGCAAAGTCTTATTAATAAGTGATTTTATTTTTCCGTTCGCAAAGGTACTCTGTCAGCAAGGGCTGATTGCGCCTTTAGCTGAGCAGGACACCCATACGACCCTTAAAAACAGTGAGTAGTCAAAAAATATTTGCATGCTTTGCGTTAAAAAAAACATGATTTAAAACGCTAATGTTAAAATAGATTCAAGTTTGCCCTTATGTGCCGGATGACTTTATTGACTTGTTTTTCCACGGCCGTTTTTGATATATTATTTTCTTTTGCGATTTGAGAATAGCTGACTTTCTCCAGTTTGTTTTTATAGAAAAAAATTTTGCTTCTTTCAGGAACTTCTTCCAGAAGGGTATGTATTTTTAATAGCTGCTCTTCCTTGAATTCATGATCATTTTTTTCAGAATGGGCTTCATCTTTGATCAGGCTTTCATCCGAAAAAGAAAAGATCATTTTATTTTTTCTGTAAAAATTAGCAACTTCCTGTTGAGCCGTTTTGAAGATAATAGCTTCTAAAGTTTGAGGATTTTTAAGAGAGGAAGAATGTTTCCAGAGATGTATAAAAATCTCCTGTACAACATCTTCCACATCTTCCATGTTGGAAATAAACTTTTTGACAAAAAAGTATACCTGATGTTTGTAATCTAAATATATTTTTTTAAAATATTCCATTATAAAACACAACACGGTTTCAATGCGTTGGCAAAAGTAGTCAATTCGTTTCTAGCCAATATCAAGTATATATTAAATTTGACTTGGTTTTATTTATTATATATGGTTTTATAGTGGTCTGAAAATGTAATCGATTGCTTTTACGCGCCAAACAAATTAAAAATATCCGGATTGAATTGAGCTGCGAACCTTAAGGAATATTTTATATTTCTGTTGTACTCTGTTCAATAAGGGTTGCCATATTTGAATTAAAGGTTTTCAGGTGTATTCCTAAACTGCAAAAAAACTCAATATCGGCAGCTTCTACGCTGACAATCGCTTTTTGCAGGATTTCTTCCCCTTTAGCGGTCATTCTTATTGTTTTAGCCCTGGTATCAGTAGGATGCCCGTGTCGTGTAACAAACGTTTTGTCTTCCAGTGTTCTCAGCACTTTAGATACCATCATCCTATCCGCATTGCTCTGATTGGCTATATCGATCTGTGTTACTACATCGCTGTCCTTGGAGAGCCAGGCTAAAGCACAGAGTAGGGCAAACTGCGTCTGCGTCAGGTCCAAAGGATCTAAGACGCGTTTCAACCTCCTTTGCCATAGCATGGTCAGCTGACCGAGAAGATAACCCGGACTGTCTTCCGGCTTTTTAAAATGAAATTCAATTTTTTTGCTCATCGTCTATTTGTTGCATCTGTGAAGAAATCAGTTCGAAATCATTCCGTTTTATCTCAAAGAACCCAAAACGGAACGGATAGCCCCAGTGCTCTTTATTCTGAATAAAGGACAAATCATCAATTAACGGCAGAATAGAAATGGCTTTAGGGCTGAAAAATTCTGCGTTCCGTCTTGAAGGAGAAAAGTCTTCCGACACTTCCACCTTATAAATTTCATCGTCTGTTACCTTTCCCAAAGCCGTAAACTCCTGACATTTGTCCGGTTTATCCATCGTCTGCTTTCCTGAATAGCATACCATAAAATCCCCCTTGCTCATTCTTTTTAAAGGCGAATTTTTTCCGTGACAAGCCTGTATAATTCCAAGTTCAACGCCTGATTTTACGTGATCTTCGGATGCTGCGACAATCCAATACTTTGTATCTCTTGCCCTCATTATCTGGATTTTATAGATTCTGAAATTCCGGCAATCTTCAACATTGGTTTTGCTTAAAAAATTCAGTGAGTGAGCTTGTTTTAAGCGCTAAAACAGTTCCCGAAATCTGTTTTATTTTGCATTTAAAAAAGTAAGTTTATATCCGTCGAGATCCTTAACATGGAAAGCCCTGCCAAAAGGCGTGTCTATAATCGGTCCGGCTGTTGTAATTCCTTTGGCTATAAATTCTTCTTTCAGTTCGTCTACATTTTTATCAACGGCAAACCAAAGGGCTACACCAATGCCCGGTTCTTTTCCTTCAAGCGGTTCAAGCGGGGTGCGGATAGCAAAACTTGCCTCTCCCTGGCTGTATTTGAAAACACAGGCTTGCGGGTTAGTGTCTCCAATTTCAAATCCCAGCTTTTTCTCATAGAAGTCTTTTGATGCCTCTAAATTTTTTACCTGCAGTGATGCGAATGTAAGTAGTCTCATATTAAATAAGTTATATTGTTGTCGCAAATATAGTATATACAACAACAATAATCAAATCTTTTATGAATTATTTTATATTGACCATTTTGATTCGTTTATAATTATAAAATATAAGGGATTCCGGATTACTGTTGCACTAAATGTTGCAGATCCGGATCGTTCTGAATTCTTTCCAATTCATCAGCACTAATTTTAATTACATCTTTTTTGATTTGCTTATCGTTGGCTTCAATTTCCTGCTTATTAACAATAAGAGTGATCAAAGTATCGGCACCTGTTTTTTCTAAATTGGTATTGATACTATTTTTCCAAAGAATCAATCCTGAAGTTTTGCGCACCGTTGTCGTTTTAGAAATCATTCTTTTCAGGATCAGCTTTATTGATTTTTTTTTATCTCTGTAAAATTTGAAGATTATATAATAGGATTGGCGTCTTATTTCCAATCGACATTTAGTTTGTTTTCCGCAGCGAAGGTTTTACCCGTGTTCAGAAGATCTGTGTACATAGTTTCAAACTTGGCGCTGTATTTTTGTTCAATAGCATTGGCTAACGCATCTTTTTTTGCCTGATCCGCCTTACTGTCGCAAAGCTTCGCATACTTTGTATATTCATTTTTATAGACAGGAATTACAAATTCATAGAGTGCTACAGACTTTTCCTTAATGGCCTTTCTGTCATCAGAATTTGCGTTCAGTGCTTTGATATCGTTGAGGGACTTTTCCATATACAGGATATTATTCTGTACGAGTTTCCCGGCTTCGTCACCATTCTTCTTACTGGATGGGATGTCAGGAAATTCTGTTGTTTCATCATTGATATGCTTCGCCAGTGTCGGAGTGGCAAAATCACTTATTGTATTGGTGTTCAAAATTGCAGTGGCGAAAAATTTGTCGGCAGGTTCTGCGCAGGATTGGAAAAACAGCGCCGGAATTAGAAATAATACGACAGAGTAGTAGCGGGTAAACGTTTTGATCATGTTCTGCATAATTTATATTAATTTAAAGTTTCTCATCGATGGTAAATGCCGGTTCAGCTCGGTTCGGTTGCCGGAATCCCGATGTCTATTGAAAAAAGCATTCCTAACTAAGCTGAGTCTGTTAGCAAATATCAGACCTTTGGACGTTATATAAAAAGGAATTTCCTAACGGCTTCATTATCCGTTTGACCTTCTCCCAAAAAACCGGATCAGTTAAAAGTAGAGATTTTTCAAGAAATACTTAAATTTAAATAAAGAAAAATCTAATGAAACCTAACGCAATGGTTAGGCGTAGCCAAAAAGAGCAGATTTACAGAGAGTCAGATTATTTTTGCATTGAAGCAGTCTGAAACGGGGGTGAAAGTTGAAGAAGTTTGTCGTAAAATGGGTATAAGTGAGGCAACTTTCTACAATTGGAAGAAGAATCAGACAGGATCTGCAAATTATATCCCTATATAGATGTTTTTATGATTGTTATACATAATGTCAGCCACGATCTGCAAAAATTTTTTCAGGATATCTTAGAAAGTTTTAAAGACCTGCTCTCGGAAGTTCAGGAAGCGATCGATCGCAAAGAGATCAATTATCCTGATGCACAAGTATTTTTAAGCGATCTGTTTTCACTATCATCCTTTTCTTACATCTTTAACAATTTTTTTAGCACTTTGAAAATTCCTTTACATAAAAAGTCCATTTTTGATGATTGTAACAATAAGAACAGAAGAATTCTGAATATTCTTTTTGAAAGCAATTAAGTAATAAAAAGTTAGAATTACATTGATGATATAGTGTCGGATGTAAAGAGAGAATCTATCACCGTTTTTTGACAGGACCATTATTTTCTATAAGAGTTTATCTGGTAGAATAATTTTTTCATCACTTTCTTTTAATTCTTGTGCGTAGGGTATCTAGGGCTTGGAAATATTGAAAAGGAAGCAGTGACTTTGCTTATGCTTGTGACGGAGGAAGTGTTTTTCAAATAATAGTATTTTTACGTTAGATCATTCTGAGTAGTGAAAAAAAAGGATAAAAAAAAGGCGCCAACTGGAAACAGTTGGCGCCATTTGGCATTTTGTGA
>NZ_AUMU01000019.1 GCF_000430845.1 Chryseobacterium gregarium DSM 19109
TCGGGGCGTAGCGTAGTCCGGTCATCGCGCCTGGTTTGGGACCAGGAGGTCGCAGGTTCGAATCCTGCCGCCCCGACTGTTTTAATAGTTTTCTCAAAATTATTTAATGGGTGCGTAGCTCAGCTGGATAGAGCATCTGCCTTCTAAGCAGACGGTCAAAGGTTCGAATCCTTTCGCGCTCACCACTCACAAATAAAGACCTTACAGCAATGTAAGGTCTTTTTTATTTTGCCTCACGTAAGGGTCAGGTATTTTGTTACATGGCAGTAAAAGAATCTAAAATGATCTCAGCAAAATTCAAATGTTCCTACTCTTTTAACAAAATCTTATCAATATTTTATTTTTACAAAAAAATGATCATCTTTCTGAAGATATATACAAAAGAGTTATTGCAAAATTAAGCATAGCCAGCTTTAAATCTGCCTTTGTAAATACGGATGAGGCTTTCTAACTGGCTGCGTCTTGCATAATCGGTGACCTCTATATTGGCCAGGCCTCCCGCATAATGTATCTGAAGTATGTGCTCTGCACCCCGCTTCGCATGATGAATGACGGTTATTTTAATATTAAAAACAACGTCCCAGCTGATAAAGCCGGTCTCAACGGTAAAGATTCCGCGTTCATTCAGAATGATACGGGGCTCATGCCGGGATACGTCTATTACACTGCGGACAATTATGCATAAAGACGAAAAAATCATTAATGCCCCCACCAGAATCAGAAAGGTTGATGATTCATCTGACTTAAAATTAAAAATCTCTACTCCAATGCCCGCAGCAAATACGATCGGATAGAAAAAAATCTTAATCAAAAGCCTTGGTCTGGAGTAATAAATAATGGTTTCCGAATCAGTACCGGCGTCATCAATAAAAACGTCCGGCGCCCCGGTTCGTTGCTGCAGCCTTCGCCACTGGTCCCTTTCCATAGCGGACTGGAGCTGAATCTTATCCAGGAAGCTGCCATAGCCGGAGCAAAGAGAAGCTTTTCTTGCAGCTCTCCTCAACTCTTCTACATCATTTACATGGCTGAATGCCCAAAGCTTCCAGCGCGTGGTGCGTTTGCTCCAAAACCGAAAAGGCAGGTAAAAAAATATAAAGGAATTAACGATCAGTACCGCAACAACGACCAGCCAGGTATTCGTAGTTAACGCATGCTCTCCTGTTATGGCTATAAACAATAAGGCAAAGGGAAACAAAAAAAAGAACAGACCTATCATCATTACTATTCTCGGTATGAGCAACATCTGCCGCCCTTTCGCTAATGCCTGATCAACTGAAACTAAGTCGGAATTTTGGTATTCTTTCATAGGGATTACTTTTGCTTATAACATAAATGAACAAAATGTTTTTTATGGTTTATATCAGCTATGTCAATTCTATTTCAACCAGTTTAATATATTTCTTTTTTTTATTTCTGATGATGATTCCGAAGGCATCAAAGGCGTTTCGGCTTAAATATTCAACATCAACATTTTCTCCACTTAATAATTCAGTTTCTTCAGCTTCATCTAAACCCAATTCATCTTCAAAATTGATACTCGTATTCGTCCAAATAAATATTTCAAAAATCTCTTCAGAATCATCACTATACCTGTGTTCAAAATAATCATCGTGAAAATCTTTTTTCTCGATGAGCAAAGCCTCGTAGCCGTGCATCCTTTCATCAAAGAGCAAAATTCTGCCAGCCGTTTTACTGCTCACTGCAAAGACAACTATGGGATAGTCTTGATGATTTTTCAGTAATCCATCCTCACATTTCTCTCCGCAGTACATTATTTTAAAAAACGTATGCCCATTGAACTTCAATTGTCCCTTCCAGGTTAATTTTTCAAACCATTTACTGAAAGCATATCCTTCTAAACTGTCAACATCAACCGTAAAGTTCTTAAGATAGTCTGGTGAACTGACTTTATTTTTCATACCTATACCTATTTATTAACAACCGTTTTGGGCATTATTGAATTTTCCGGAATAAACATATTCATTAAATTATTATCCATCTCTTTAATGGCCTTGTCCCAATTCATTATAAATTCCAGGTCTGGTTTCAAAATATTAAAATGCTCACGAGTAAAATTAATAAAAATATCCAATAAGACTTCTGCTGAATTGAAAGGCAGATCGGTTTTTACTGTGCAGAATACCTCTTGGTTTTCGTCATTTTCGTGTTAATTAAAAAACCACCGTAAGTATACAGTGGTTTTCATATTGATAAAAAAATTTCTATTTTAATTGATAAGAAATGCCGTTCCAAATATAGGTTTTAGAGTCTCGTTTCTTCTTCTCTCTGCCTCTGTCATCTTTTTCCATTTCTTCCATTTTGAAGATAAAAGCATTCGGAATTCCGCCTTTGTCATTGGGAAAGATCAATTCTTCACCATGATGATAAACATCGGCATCGCCCACATTCATCAGCTGAGGAAGGGCAACCAGTTTTTTATTTGTGAATAAAATATACTGATCATAACCTGCAATCCCGCACGCTTCCCCTGAAACATTCGCTTTTAATGTGAATTGTACATTTGTAAGCTTATGGTCACTTTCAATCGTAAAGGCTGCATAACTCAGGCTTTCACCGGATCCGGTATCAAAAGACACTTCATCAACCAGCTGATTGCCCTCCATGACTTTGACGCCGGCAATATTCTGCGGGTAGACCTGATTGAATTCCTTATCTTTTTTGTCAATGGTTTTAGACAGCCCGAAAAGAAAATCAAGCCCGTTCTTATTCCTGTATCCTACTGCGAGGCTTCCGCCCCAGATATACCCTTCTTTTGTTTCATTATTCTTCTGATAGGACAATTTATACCAGTTTGCAACCCTTTCCCCTAATTGCAAAACCGTATTTTCCTTTTTAAGAATCAGAACCTGCCGATTGGTCTGTAAAGAATCCAAAATTTGGCCTTTAACATCCGGCGATTGTCTGACCCGGGCCCAATCAGTGAAAATTTTCTGTGTTTTGCCCTCTTCAAAATTGAAAACTCCATTCGTATAGACGTATTCTTCTTCCTGGGCGGAAAAAGCCTGGGCGACACATAAAAATAAAAAAATAAGTACCGTTTTCATATTGTTATTTTTCAAGCAGTAAGCTTACCCACTCTTCACGCTGAAGCTGTTTTTTCAGGCTGAGCCCGCTTTCCTTAAATACTTCCAGGATATCATCCACATCAAAGAAACATAACCCCGAAAGAAGCAGCTGCCCTCCTTTGTTTAATACATTCACGTAGGTGGGAATATCAGAGATGAGGATGTTCCGGTTGATATTGGCCAAAATAATATCATAATGCTCTTTTCCTAAATTATCAGCAGTTCCCTGTTCAATATCGAGTTCCACTCCGTTTCTTTCAGCATTTTCTCTGGAATTTTCTACGGACCATTCATCAATATCAATAGCTTTGGTATGGGCGGCTCCCTGCTGCTTTGCATAAATAGCCAGTACAGAAGTCCCGCAGCCCATATCCAGGACCTGCTTACCATTGAAATCAATATCCATCATCTGCTGGATCATCAGATGGGTAGTCGGGTGGTGACCTGTCCCGAAAGACATTTTGGGCTGTATGATAATTTCGTGCATTCCCGGAACCGATTCATGGAATTCTGCCCTGATCATGACTTTATCATCAATATTAATCGGCTCAAAATTCTTTTCCCACTCTTCATTCCAGTTTATATTCGGCATTTCCTGGAAGGTGTATTCAATTTTTACATTTTCGTTCTGAAAAAGCGGAAGTGCTTTTAATTCTTCTTCATTCAAAACCTCTTTCTGTATATACCCTAGGATCCCTTCCAGCTCTTCTGTAAAACTGTCGAAACCTATTTCGATAAGCTCTGCCATCAGGATTTCATTCCACGGCTGAAGCGGAGAAATTTTGAAATTGAATTCTAAATAATGTTGCATGTGAATAATTTGCTGCAAAAATAAAACTACTTTTTTGATTTGCCGTTATTTTTGTCATTCCATAAGAATCCCGATTCAAATCTTTTTCAGATATGCTATTATAAACCCTGCTTAGATTTCTACGGAATAACAAATTTTGCGTTTAATGTTGTTTTGACGTTGCCTTGTCATGGTACCTTTACGAAAGACAAACAGTGAAAATACCGGCAAAAGCCTAGCCCCGATTGAAGCGGAAATCCTTTTTTGAAAAAAAAGATTGCAGTGGAAAGCGGGAAACAGCTCCTGAAAATTATCGATAAAAAAAGCGAACCGAAGTCCGCTCTGATTTATTATTTTAAACTGATTTCTATGGATTTGTCGAGAAAATAGACCCGTTGGCGATCAATGCCCTTCGGTTCATTTTCAGGATATCCCTCACCCATTCTGCGAAATCTTCCGGCTGAAGCACTTTTTCAGGATCGCCGTCTGTGAGGCCACCCTGGATCGACATATCCGATGCGATAGTGCTTGGGGTCAGCGTAACCACACGGATGTTCTGTTTTCTCCATTCCGCCATCATGGATTGCGACAATGAAACTACGGCTGCCTTGGAAGCAGCATAGGCTGACATATTTGGACCGCCCTTAAGGCCGGCTGTTGACGCTACGTTGATAATATCACCCTCCCCTTTTTCTTTCATGAAAGGATGTACTGCTTTTGCAGCATAATATACTCCGAAAAGATTGGTTTTAACAACCTGTTCCCAGGTTTCTGAAGGCATTTCCTCGATAGACCCGAAGTCACCGATTCCTGCATTGTTGATTAAAATATCAATCCCACCCAACTGCTCTGCTAAAGATTCAATTCCGGCCTTCACATGGATTTCATTGTCAATACTGAAAACGGCATACGCTGCATTTACACCCAATTTTCGGATTTCGTCAACCGTCATTTTAAGGTTTTCTTCGTTTCTTCCTGCAATTCCGATATTCACGCCTTCACCCGCCAATGCCAAAGCCACCGCTTTTCCCAATCCTCTTCCTCCACCGGTAATCACGGCATTCTTTCCGTTTATGTTCATTTTACTATTTTTTTATCTGTGCAAATTTACAAAAGCTATTTTTTTAATGCGAATGATCCCGAATGTTTTTCGCAAACAGACTTATTCAGAGAGTCTATTTAAATGTATTAATATTTGTAATTTCTATAAACAAAACCGGTTCTGTTCAGAACCGGTTTCAATTGAAAGTATAGTAAAAAATAAAAAAATCTAAGGAATAAGGATCTGGTTCTGAACTTCAAACTCTTCTGAAGCGGTAAACTGATGTCCGTACATATCTGATGTCCTTACCTCAACCTTATGTTTCCCAAGAGAAAGTTTTTTGGAAAAATCCCCCGTCCAGATGTGTTTTGACATTTCCGGGTTGGAAGGCCTTCTTCCCGAGAAAAGATTCTGCGTGGTGTCCCATTTGAACACCGACATGGCAAAGCTCGGATCCACCGTTTCGTCATACTGCATGGTTTCCCACTTTTCTCCGTCTATCCTGTATTCCACAGTATCCTTTTTGCTTCCCATAAAGAAATTAGCCAGGATCTTTGCAGAGGTTTTTACAGGATATGGAATGACCTTCGGGACATATAAATTAATCTGGTAGTCTTCCGGCTTTCCGGCAGTTTTATATTTGACTTTATACTGACTATCATTAAAACTGATGAAGGAATACCCTTTTGCAGTCCCGTCCCTCATGGTAGAAGTAGGCAGCCCGGAATCATCTGATGTTCCCGACCACCAGTCGCCGCAGGTAGTCCCCACGTTATACTCGTGGAGGTCTTTTGAACCGTTCCATCCTGCTTCCTTGCCGTAAAAAAGCTGTTGCTGGATGTGGGTATGTGCCGATAAGATCAATGCATTTCTGAACGGAGCCAGATCATCAAACAGTTTCTGACGGTCTGAATTCCTGAAATTATCTTCATTCTTGTGTTCCAGCGGAATGTGAAAGGAAACAACGATCAGTTTGCTTTTATCCACGAGCTTCAGGTCATTTTCAACAAATTTCAGCTGGTCTTCACGGAATCCTCCCCAGTAACCTTTTCCGTCCCTGGGATCAGGGTACAGAATATCATCCAGAACGATGAAGTGGACATTCCCGTAATTGAAAGAATAATTGGCAGGCCCGAAATTCGATTCAAAGGTTTCGTCTGATAAAAGGTCTTCTGTGGCATCGTAGTTCATATCATGGTTCCCCATCACGTTGTACCATGGCAGACCCACTTCTTTCATCACATCAGCATAAGGTTTCTGCAGGCTCAGGTTATCCCCGACAAGATCTCCGAGGCTGATTCCCAGTACTGCATTTTTCTTGGTGTTTTTAACTTCACTGACGATGGCTCGTTTAAAATAATCCAGTTGCTTCTCCGTATAAGGCTGAGGGTCGCCGAAAACGAGGATATCAAAGTTTTTGCTTTCGTTCTGTTTATGTAAGGCAAAGTTCAGTTCTTTAGGAAGTTCTCCGGTCGGCGCCGTTCCTTTGTATTTGAAATCTGCCGGTGAGCCTTTGGGCTTATACTGATAATAATATTGAGGAAGATTATTTGCGTTGACAGGCGTCATGTATCCTGACGGCTTGATCACGAAAACCGTCTGTCCGTCCTGAACCGGCAGGCTGTATCTCCCGTTTTTATCGGTTAATATGACCTGGACCCCATTGGAAACTGCTACTCCTTCGATTCCTTTCTCTCTGTTTTCTTTCTTCTGGTTTTTGTTGCTGTCTTCATACACATATCCCGAAACGGAAGCCTGTGAGAATGCCATTGCTGAAATTAACATACAAGGCATTAAAAGTTTTATATTCATTATTATTTCTTATTTTATTTTATGTTAATTATTTATTCCACCAGACTTTTACGTTGATATTATCACCGCCCATCTGCTGGACTGCCGACTGATAATTGGCTGTATTCAATACTCTTGGATTGGGAGGATACATCAGCCTTGAAGGCATGATTCCATTGTTTAAAAGGCCGCCGTTATTGGGAAGTACCGGGAATCCTGTCCTCCTTTTTTCAAACCATTGCTGCTGGTCTACAAAGAACAGGGCTACATATTTCTGGAGCATAATTCTCTCTAACGTCCCATTGTAAGCCACATTGGGATTGGTAAAATAGTTGGCAGGCATCACCGAACCCCACTGCTCAATGGTTGCCTTTACCCCATTTTCGTAATACGTCTGTGCATTTCCGGAAATAATTCCTTTAAATGCCAGCTCTGAAAGAATAAACTGCAGCTCCGCATACGGATACACCAAAATATTTAAAGGCGCTTTGGCCAGGTTCTGGTTCATGTTGGAAGGCTGGTAATCGAAAGTGGTTCCGTATGCGTATCCTGACGGAGCACCTTTATATCCGATATTTGCATTAGCCGGAATACTTTTCGCCTGACCGAAAAACAAAGCCATTCTCGGATCATTATTGGCTTTTAATGTTTCTACAAAAAATGCCGAGGCTACTCTTCCCGTTGTAAAATCCTGTGGTCTTGTGATCGGCGGAAGAAGCGGTGCCACGCCTGTAACGTTAACCTTTGCCGTTTCGGTATTGTTTTGGAAAACCGGGTAAACAGCAGGGTTATTAATGATCTCAGCGATCCTTTCATTCACATTGACTTCTCCATTTTTGCTTAAAATTCTGGTTAGCAACCTTAAAGAAAGTGAATTACAGAACTTTTTCCAGTTAACAATCCCATTGACATCGCTTTCAGCTTTGTAAAAAAGATCCGGGCCGCTAAGTGTTTTTGTAGTTACAAAAAGCGAGTTTGCCGTTTTTAAATCATCTAATAATTTAACGTAAATATCTTTTTGCTTATCAAACTTCGGCTGGGACACCCCTTCATCCAGACTTGATGCTTCAGAAAACGGAACATCACCGTAAGTATCCGTAAGATTGGAATAGATCCAGGCATTCAGGACCATTGAGATTGCAAGATAGTTCGGGTCATTATCTTTTTCTGCGGCAAATTTCATGTCTTTTACCTGCTTGATCCACTTGTAACTGTTGTTCCAGAAACCTGCCCCGGTATTTTCAGTAATGTTGTACCTGCTCAAGGTGTTTCCTTCGTTAGGAAAATCAAGGGAAACCTGCATGATGTCAAATGTGAAATCATTGGCTCTCATATAATTTACCGAAGACATACTGTACTGCACGGGAACTAATAATTTTGAAGCTACAGGCTCACTGATTCTGCTGTTATCTGTATTTACCTCATCAAGGCTTCTGCTGCATGAAACCGGAACAAGACCGATCCCTGCCATTAATAGTGTATTTAAAAGTAATTTTTTCATGATTTTAAATTTTAGAATTTAACATTAAGCTGAATCCCTACCGTTCTTGCCGTCGGCAGCTGTCCCATTTCTATTCCCGGAGTAATCTGGCTGTCATTCAGGGTTGCGACTTCCGGATCAAAGAGCGGGAATTTGGTCCACATCCAGAGATTTCTTCCGAATAATGCCAGCGTAAGGTCTGTTATTTTAAGCTGTTCGGTTACGGTTTTTGGGAAAGTATAGGCAATTCTTGCATCCCTTAACTTAATAAAAGAAGTATCAAATGTATTGGTTTCCACGTTTGCCCTTCTGTAATAATCTGCATAATAAGCAGATGCCAGTATTCCTTTTGTATTGGGCGAGAATGAACCGTCGGGGTTCTGCATGACTCCGGCCCCTACGATCAGGCCTCCCGGATTTTCCCTGCCGAATAAGGTATGTTCCAATTTTCCCTGTTCCGTCATCTTGTGGTGCGACTGTGAATAAGCCATTCCTTTATATTGTCCGTCGAATGAGAAGCTTACCGTAATTCCTTTGTACCTGAATTCGTTCTGAATCCCGGCTCTCCATTCCGGATACGCATTCCCTATTTTCTTCATCTGCGTCGGTTTTGCCGTCAGTCCGTCGTTTGCATTGAAAATTACCTGTCCGTCAGGAGAATACATCAGTCCGTAACCGTACATATCTCCTAATGAGCCACCGACAAATGCATTAAAGTACACTACTCCCCCTACACTATTCATGGTATAAGGTTCACCGTTGAACTCCTCGGGAAGAGAAAGTATCTTATTCCTGTTCAGCGACCAGTTGGCATTGATACTCCATGAAAAATTCTTGTTTTTAACAGGGTAAGTGTTTAATGTCATTTCAAGACCTCTGTTTCTCACTTCACCGGCATTGATGACTTTATTGCTGTACCCGGTTTCCCATAATGTCGGGATGCTGATAATCTGATCTTTGGAATTGTTCTGATACGCTGTGATGGTATAATTTATTCTGCTTTTAAGAATACTAAACTCCATTCCTGCTTCTATGGTCGTAATCATATTGGGTCTCAGATTCGGATTTGGATATAATGAAGGAATCTCCACAGAACCGGCGAAATCACTGTTGTTGTAATATTTGATCAGATTGTATGGATTGGTATCATTTCCGACTCTCGACCAGGAAGCTCTGAGTTTCCAATAGTTAAATTTATCCGATGTCAGTTTGAAAATATCTGAAAGGATAAACGAGGTTGCTGCCGAAGGGTAGAAATAAGAGCGGTTCTCTTTCGGAAGTGTGCTGCTCCAGTCGTTTCTTGCGGTAAGGTCCAGGAATATTTTATTCTTGTAACTTAATGTAGCTAAACCGTATGCACTGTTTACCTGTTTATCATTGGGTTTTGCAAATTTTGAAATGTTTGAAATACCGTTTGGAAGTGTATATACCCCCGGCTTCAACAGCCCTTCTGCCGTATAATCATTCAGGATAAATTCCGTGTATCGTATATTTCCTCCGGCAGATGCGCTGAAATCGAAGTCGTTAAACTGGGTTCTGTACGTGAACAGGATATCATTGTTTAAGTCCATTAGTCTCAGATGCTGTTCCCTGTACATTCCCTGTAGGTAATTGGCAGAGCTCCATGGTCTTTTCTGGGTGCGCAGCTCGTTGTTGAGCTCCATTCCTGATCTTACCAGCACGTCGAGGTTCTTGGTAATTTTATAATTAAGGTTTACGTTTCCGGTGATGAAGTTTTTATCGACCCCGTTCAGCATTTCATAAGCGATGAGGTAAGGATTATCAATAAACGAACTGAACGGATGAACCTGATCAACCTGCTCTTTTCCGGCTTTCCATATAGGTCTGTACCAGGACAGGTCAATATTCGGGTTCTGGAAAATCATAAAATAGGAAATCGACTGATTGCTGTATCCGGTTGCTGGCAGGTTGTCACTTTTTGTTTTGCTGTAATTTAACTTAATCCCGATCTTTAATTTTTCACTGAGTTTATGATCCACTGAAAAAGCGGCGGTAAATCTGTCGAAGCCCGTATTCGGCATCATCCATTCATTTTTCAGATACGTTAAAGATGATCTAAACGATGTGTTTTCATTAGAAGCTTCTACGGAGATATTATTGGAAAACGTAGTCCCGGTTTCCCAGAATCCTTTGATGTTATCCTTGTAAGGCTGCCATAATTGTCTTGTTGCCCCCTGCCCTTCGATTGTGGGATCGTACTGGAAATAATACTGTCCGGCAAATTTAGGCCCGAACGCACTGCTGGTAGAGCCTGTATTGACACCGTCTGCAGAAGCTCCGTAAGAATAGTAATAGTTTCCGTTTGTATCTTTCTGCATGGTTCCCTGCCCGTATTCGTATTGGTAATCCGGCCATTTCAACACTGTGTCATAACTGGAATAGGAATTTAAGCTTACCTGCACTTTGCCATTCCTGCTTTTCCCGGATTTTGTCGTGATCATGATGGCACCGGCTGCCCCTCGTGATCCGTATAAGGCAGATGCCGTAGCTCCTTTCAGAACCGTTATGGATTCAATATCATCCGGGTTGATGGTATTGATCCCATTTCCGTAATCAATGGGTAAATCTGCTTTGGCACCGGCTCCGTATGGTGAAAAACCGGTTCCCGTAGTGGTACCGTTGAGCGGAACGCCGTCTACTACAACAAGGGCACTGTTCTCGCTTGGGTTCATAGAAATATCACCTCTCAGCTTAATAATTGAACTTCCCAGGGGCCCGGCTCCGGCGGTCTGGATTTTCAGACCTGCCACTTTTCCTTCCAGTGCCTGTGACCAATTGTTGTTCTGGGTTTTTAGTAACTCTTCAGATTTGATCGTTTCCGCCACATATCCTAAGGACCTGTCCTGCCTTTTGATTCCCAAAGCCGTAACCACAACTTCGTCAATATTTTTAATAGTATCCCGCTTTGCTTTTTGCTGGGCTGCCAGATTAACGCTTACCAATCCTAACAGCGACAGAATAAACAGCTTTTGTGTCTCTTTACGCATATCCTTTTTGTTTGCGCAAAATTAGAACGACATTATGACTACCGGTTTAACAAGGTTTTAACATTTATTAAATAATTATTAAACCAAATATTAATTTATGTTTAACAGAAAAGCATACAGGTTTGGTTAATAACAGGTTAAATCAGTTACATATTTTTAATATTCAGGACTGCTTTTTTATGCCTATTTTTATTGTCTTTTTATGAGAAAATAAAAGATACCCTACATATACCACTATTCATTATATATTAAATTATAATTGGTATTTAAGCAAAAAAATCAGTCTGCCTATTTGAGGCAGACTGATTTTTTTTTCATGAGGTTAAGCTTATTGATTTTTAAGCTGATCAGGAATATTGGTCGTAACAAATCCGATCTTTTGTTTTTTCAGTTCTTCATATACGGCAATGTCATTTACCGTCCATGCATTGGTGATCAATCCCAGTGCTGCTGCTTCAGCGATCCAGTCCGGATTTTTCTGAAAAACACTGTAATGGTAATCAATTCCGTCCAGTCCTTCGTCTTTGATCTGCTGTGGAGACAGATCACCCTTCAGGTACTGCACTTTGAAAGACGGTTCCAGCTTTTTAATCTCCTTACAGATATTCAGGCTGAAAGAAATGAATTCACTCTGGGATCCCAGCTTCATGTCCTTAATCATTCTGACAGTTTTTGCCGTCAGCTCATCTTCCTTTTCTTTTGTTTGATCAGGCTTGATCTCAACAATAAGTTTCAGTGATTTGTCTTTTTTCCCTTGTTTTAAATAATCTTTAAGCGTAGGAAAATCTTCTCCGTTTGATAATTTTACTTTCCTGAGTTCATTGAAATCGGTTTCGGAAATTTCCATTTTCGCATGGTGTTCATCGTGGTTTACCACCAGAATCCCATCCTTTGTCATTCTAACATCGAATTCGGAACCGTAAATTTTTAATTTCTGTGCATTTTCCAATGACTTCAGAGAATTCTCTGTGGTTGGCGGCTGAGTCTGCCAATACCCTCTGTGTGCGATAACCCGGGTTTGTGCCTTCATGATCACGGTGCTTACAATTGCTAACCCTAAGATAACTTTTTTCATAATATAATCTGATAATTAAACTAAAGTCTTGCGACCCCTGATAAAAATAGTATTGAATTGATGAAATATATTCATCAATAATAAATACAAAGATATTATTTGTTTTTTCTTCCCGGCTACCATCAGTTTTAACAGTATTTTAATTCGGCTAAAATATTTTGGTTCCGTTATTCTTTTAATGATACGAGTTTAATTATTTTTGCTGAAATACAGAAACCCAATGCCCGAGAATATTCAACAGAAAATAGAAGACCTGCGTAAAGAGCTTCATCAGCATAATGAAAATTATTACCTGATGGATGCTCCTTCGATTTCAGATTATGATTTTGATATGCTGCTTGAGGAACTGCGTGACCTGGAGGCAAAGCATCCGGAGTTTTATGATGAGAACTCCCCTACGGTACGTGTCGGCGGGGGAATTACAAAAGTGTTCCCGACCATCCAGCATAAATTCAGGATGTATTCGCTGGACAATTCTTATGATTTCGATGATCTTGAAGACTGGGAAAAAAGAATCATCAAAACCATTGATGATCCGGTAGAATTTGTAGCCGAGCTGAAATATGACGGTGCTTCTATTTCCATACGTTATGAAAACGGGAAGCTGGCGCAGGCCGTTACCCGCGGAGACGGTTTTCAGGGAGACGAAATTACAGGAAATGTCCGCACGATTTCCGACATTCCCCTGAAACTGAAAGGGGATTTTCCGGAAAACTTTTTCATGCGGGGCGAGATTTATTTAACCCGGAAAAATTTCGATAAAATCAATCAGCAGCGGCAGGAAGACGGCCTCGACCCTTTTATGAACCCAAGGAATACCGCCAGCGGAAGTTTAAAAATGCAGGACAGCGGCGAAGTGCGGAAACGCGGCCTCTCTTCAGTACTCTATCAGTTTATTTCGGAAGAAATCCCCGCAGAAAGCCATTGGGAATTGCTGGAAAAAGCAAAATCCTGGGGTTTTAAAACCTCGCAGCAGGCCAGGCTTTGCTCGACTATGAATGCAGTCAAGGAATTTATCAGTTACTGGGACATAGAACGCCATAACCTGCCATTCGAAATTGATGGTATCGTTTTAAAAGTGAATTCCTTAAAACAGCAGCGGCAGCTTGGCTATACGGCAAAATCCCCGCGCTGGGCCATGGCCTATAAATTCAAGGCGGAAAAAGTGGAAACCGAGCTCATGAGTGTTTCTTATCAGGTAGGAAGAACCGGAGCTATTACCCCTGTTGCCAACCTGAAACCTGTTCTGCTGGCAGGGACTATTGTAAAAAGAGCATCGCTGCATAATGAAGACATCATTAAGAAGCTCGGCCTCCATGAGCATGATTTTGTTTACGTAGAAAAAGGCGGCGAGATCATCCCTAAAATTATTGCGGTAAACCCGGAAAAAAGAAACCCGGAAAATAAAGAAATCGAATATATTAAAAACTGCCCGGAATGCGGAACAGAACTGGTAAAGATAGAAGACCAGGCCATCCATTTCTGCCCGAATGAGCTTCACTGCCCGCCGCAAGTGGTTGGACGGATGATCCATTATGTATCCCGAAAGGCTCTGAATATTGAAAACCTCGGAAGCGAGACCATTGAACAGCTGTACAGGGAACGGCTGATTGAAAATCCTGCCGATTTTTATGTATTGACGAAAGAACAGATTCTGCCTCTTGAAAGAATGGCGGAAAAATCGGCCCAGAATATTATTTCAGGAATCGAGAAGTCAAAAGAGATCCCATTCGAAAAAGTATTATACGGAATAGGCATTAAACATGTAGGGGAAACCGTTGCCAAAAAACTGGTAAAGAATTTCCCAACCATTGATGAGCTGATTCAGGCAACCGTGGAAGAACTTTGCCAGGTAGAAGACATCGGGACAAAAATTGCCGTAAGCATTGTCGATTTCTTTAATAATTCGGAGAATATCTTAATGATCGAACGGTTAAAATCCTATGGCGTCAAGCTTGAAAGAGGCGAAAGTACCAGTGAACTCATTTCCAATATTCTGGATGGGAAAACATTTCTTTTCACCGGTAAGCTTTCTTTATTTACCCGCGAAGCTGCCGAAGAAATGGTGGAAAAACACGGCGGGAAAAACATTTCAGCCGTTTCCAAGAATCTGAATTACCTCGTCGTCGGTGAAAAAGCAGGCAGCAAACTGAAAAAAGCCCAAAGTATCGGGACCATAGAAATTCTGGACGAGCAGCAGTTTCTGGATCTGATTGAGAAGCAATAAAATTTTCTCACTAAAATAAATTAACACAATAAGCCATTGGGATTTTCTTTCAATGGCTTACTTTTGCAAAAATTAAAAATATAAAACGAATAATAACCATGAGAAAAATTTACCTAATCATTTGTATGATTTTGTTTTCTGTGTTTCAGGCGCAGATTGTGAATATTCCTGACCCTATTTTCAAAGCCAAACTTATTTCTTCCACAGCAACCAATGGTATTGTAATCAATAGCTCTGGTGCCAGTATTAAACTTGATACGAATAATGATGGTGAAGTTCAGGTTTCAGAAGCATTAACTGTCTCTAAGATTGACATTTATAATAGTTCAGTGACAGATCTTACGGGAATTAATTCTTTCATTAATCTAAAAGCATTATATATTGGTAATAATAATCTTTCCTCTATATCGCTAAACCTACCCATTTTAGAAGTTTTAAGATTTGGGAATTCCGGTCTGAATACTGTAGATATTATGTCCTGTCCTAATCTCGTGGTGGTGGATGCAGATTATTTCAATCCTATATTTTCACTGAACAGTAATACAGTAACATATCTTACGGTTGGGGGCAATAACCTTCAGACAATTAATTTACAAGGACTCACCGCATTGAAACAAGTAAATGCAAGCGGACCCGCTTTAGAAATAATAAACGGATCTAATATGCCAACTATAGAAGAAGCATACATAAGTTATTCTCCTTTGATGTCCCAAATCAATTTCAGCGGATCTTCTAATTTCAAAAAACTGGATGTTCATAATACAGGTTTAACCAATTTGAATCTCACCAATTATACAGGTCTTATTTTTTTGAACTGCTCTAATAATACATTTTCAAATGTTGTTTTGGATGGTTGTACTTCACTTTCGAATATCAGTTTAGCAAACAATAACATATCAGCCATAAGCATGAATGGCGCCAATGCTATCGGAAGTGTTAACCTGAGCAATAACCAGCTGACATCAATCTCATTTTCCAATCTTTCCGGTCTAGGATATCTGGATCTGAGAAGTAATAACCTTTCAAATATTACATTAAATAATCTTCCAAATCTATGGTATCTGTATCTAAGCAGCAACCAGCTTACTTCCTTAAACCTATCCACCGCAACGAAAATAAAATCATTGCTTTGTTCCTACAACAAGCTTTCGAATATAGATGTAAGCATGCTTACTGATCTCTCGAATATTGAATGTGCAGCGAATAAACTTATTCAGCTTGATTTATCAAATAACAAATTATTACAAAATATAACATGTAATTATAATCCTCATCTTGAACAGTTATTTATTAAAAATCAAACGGTTCAGCCTTCCAATGTAAATTTTATTTTTCCCAATCCAAGCTTAAAATATATTTGCTGTGATGCATCTGAGATTACCGATTACACGAATCATGTCTCAATGTATAATCCAGAAGGCAATACTATTGTTAACAGTGACTGCTATTTTATTGCGAATACCAACCATTATGTTCAGGGAAATACAAAATATGATATCAACAATAACGGGTGCGATACCACAGACCCGAATAAAGCCTTTCAGAAATTTTCCGTAGTAAATAGTTCTGCTTCAGGCACTTTCATATCAGGTATTTCAGGTAGTTTTTCAATCCCTGTACCAATAGGGTCAACCGTTATAACTCCATTTATTGAAAATCCTGGTTATTTTAATTTTTCACCGGTAAATTTTACAGCAAATATTACCACTTCAACGATCAACTTAGCTCAAAATTTCTGTATTTCTGCAAACGGAAACCACAATGATCTCGAAGTTTTAGTTATCCCAGTAACAGCAGCTGCTCCAGGCTTTAATACAAAATATAAGATCATTTACAAAAATAAAGGGACAGCAGCACAATCCGGAACTTTAGCATTTAATTATAATGATATTTTAACGGATTATTTAACTGCAACAGTAAATCCAAGTTCTCAATTAACAGGATTATTAAATTGGGATTTCACTAATCTCCTACCTTTTGAGACCAGAGAAATTACCGTGACTTTAAAATTAAACACTCCAACGCAGGTTCCACCTTTAAATGGCAGTGATGTACTTCATTATACAGCTCAAATCAACGGAGCGACAGATGAAACGCCTTTAGACAATACCTTTACATTAAACCAAACTGTGGTAAACTCATTCGATCCTAATGATAAAACCTGTTTGGAAGGAACTTCAATTGCCCAGGCAAAAGTCGGAGATTATGTTCATTATTTAATCCGGTTTGAAAATACGGGAACCGCAAATGCACAGAATATCGTCGTGAAAGATGTAATTGATACTTCAAAATTCGATTTATCAAGTTTGGTGGCGATGAACGGAAGTCATAATTTTGTAACGAGAATTACAAATGGAAATACTGTAGAATTTATCTTTGAAAACATTCAGCTTCCTTTTAATAATGCGACCAATGACGGATATGTCTCGTTTAAAATAAAAACGAAATCTACTTTAAGCCTCGGAGACAGCTTCAGCAATACGGCAAAAATTTATTTCGACTATAATGCTCCTATTTTAACCAATACCTATACAACAAATGTACAGAATGTATTGGCCACATCTGAAACCAATAAGGAAAATAAAGACATTACGATATATCCGAATCCTGTTAAAGACATTTTGTATATTCAGTCTAAAACAGAAATTGTAAAAGCGGAAGTTTATGATGCAGCAGGACGAATCATTACTTCAGTAAATGTCAAAGGAAACTCCGTTAATGTTTCTGAACTTGCCAAAGGAAGTTATATCATCAGATTATCATCAAAGGATAAAACGGTCATTCAGAAATTTATTAAGGATTAAATAGATCACAGGCTGCCAAAAGGCAGCCTTTTTTATATCTGTGCTCTTTAAAAATAACTCCAGGCATACAGGAACAAAAAATATTTTTGCTTACATTTATTCTGATAAACTTAAATGGGAAATAATGGAATTTTTAAAAGATCACTCTATTCAAAATGAATTACTGCTCATTTTAATCTCCGTAATCCTGGGAGTCCTGATCGGGGCAGAGCGGGAATACAGGAATAAATCGGCCGGTTTTCGGACCTTTATTTTAATATGTTTCGGAACCTGCCTGTTTACCATTCTGTCCATTAAGATCGGCGTTGATGATCCGGACCGGATTGCGGCCAACATCATCACCGGAATCGGTTTTCTGGGTGCCGGCGTGATTTTTAAGGGAGACACTAAAATCGACGGGATTACCACCGCAACCACGATATGGGCCACCGCTTCCATTGGGATGGCCGTAGGTTCAGGCTATGTATATTTAGCTGTTTTGGGAACGCTTCTGGTATTGTTGATTTTAAGTTCGCTCACCTATTTTGAGAGATTGATTGATAAGGAACATAAGATCCGAGAATACAGGATCACGGTTGCCAATCATTATGATATGGCATACTGTAAGGATCTTTTTGAAACACATCATTTGAAACACATTATTTCGCAACAGAAATATGCCGAAGGCAGCCTGACAACCTCATGGATCATTACAGGAAAAAGCGCCAGCCATGAAGCACTGATGAAAAACCTGATGGAGGACGAAAGAATCATAGCCTATCAGTTTTAAAGAAAGAAACCTGATCGGCTATAGATCTGTGTGAGATTCGGATTGACCCCCGGAGTCTTATCTATAATTCTAAAGAATTCACAGGCTGGACAAACCTAAAACCCATACAGGATCCCAAAACTCACAATTTCTTTGTAAATTAGGCCAAAATTTTAATTATGACCAAAAAGATACTTCTGTCCGTATTCCTTTTGCCGGCTGTGATGACCTTTGCCCAGCAATATGGCGGAATGTGGATCCCAACGGAGCTGAATGAAAAAGAAATGAAAGAGCTGGGCATGAAAATCTCTGCAAAAGATATCTTCAATACCCAGAAGCCCAGCATCAAAGACGCTGTTGTGCAGTTTAACGGCGGATGTACAGCCGAAATTATTTCCCCTAAAGGATTATTGCTTACCAACCACCACTGCGGATACGGACAGATCCAGAATCATTCAACAGTCCAGAATGACCTTCTGACCAACGGTTTCTGGGCTAAAAATATGACGGGTGAATTGCCAAACCCCGGTGTAACCGTTGATTTTATTGTCGATATCAAAGAAGTGACCCCTCAGATCCTGGCCGGTACCGACAATCTTACCGAGCCTGAGCTTTCGAAGAAAATCACCAATAATATGGAGATCTATAAAAATGCTCAGAAAATACAGCCGTATCAGTCGGTTTCCGTGAGATCAATGTATTACGGGAATAAATTCTACGCTTTTACCATTGAGACCTATAAAGACATCCGTCTGGTAGGTGCCCCGCCGCAAAGTATCGGAAAATTCGGTTCTGACACGGATAACTGGGTATGGCCGAGACACACGGGAGACTTTTCTATGTTCCGTATTTATGCCGATAAAAATAACAAACCGGCAGAATATTCCAAGGACAATGTTCCGTATATCCCGAAACATTATCTTCCGGTTTCCATCAGGGATAAAAATGAAAATGATTTCACCTTCGTTTTCGGTTTCCCGGGAAGAACTACGGAATACCTTCCTGCCATTGCGGTTGACAAAATCATGAAAGAGATCGATCCGGCCAGAATTGCCGTGAGGGATGTGGCACTGAAAACTCTTGATGAAAAAATGCGTTCGGATGATGCCACCCGTATCCAGTACGCTTCCAAATACGCTTCCGTAGCGAACTACTGGAAAAAATGGATCGGTGAAGTGGAAGGCCTTAAAAAATCAAATGCAGTCGCTAAAAAAACCACTTACGAAAATACTTTAGCAGCTAAAAATATACAGGTTAAAACCACACTGGATCAGCTGAACCAGCTTTACACTGACCAGGCACCTTATGCACTGAACAATGCCTATTATACGGAAGTACTCAGAAATGCCGAAACACTGGCTCTTGCTAATCTGTATTCCAATTATATCACTGCCGTAGAAGCAGGTAGAATGGATGAAAAAGGCACCCATTCTTTCAAAAGCAGACTGACTTCATTCTATAAAGATTACAATCCGGAGCTGGATGCTAAAGTAACAGCCAAGCTTTTAGCTTTGTATGCCAATAAAACAGGACCCCAGTTTCTACCGTCAGGTTTCGATCAGTATAAAAATGAAGCACAGAACCTTCAGAAGCTTGAAGACCTTTCTAAAAACTCTGTGGTTTCCGGAAGGTCCGAGGTAAACGGGGCTTCTCTAAGCAAAGATATTGACAAGGCCTTCTCCAATCAGGACAAACTGATCAAAACCCTGAAAAAAGATCCTGTTTATCAGCTTTTCATGACCATGAAGGAAACGTATGCTGCAAAGGCAGACCCTCAGTTCACGGCTTTGCAGACAAAAATCGATGCCCTGCAGAAAACCTATATGGCCCAGCAGATGGCAACCGATAAAGACCGTAAGTTTTTCCCGGATGCCAATTCCACCCTGCGGGTGACTTACGGAAAAGTAAAAGGTTCTTCACCAAGGGATGCGGTTTCTTACAGCTACCAGACCCACCTGGCCGGCGTAATGGAAAAATATGTTCCGGGAGATTACGAATTTGATGTTCCGAATAAGCTTATTGATCTTTACCAGAAAAAAGATTTCGGAAATTACAAGGACAAAACCGGTGATGTTCCGGTAGGATTTACGGCGACCAACCATACGACCGGAGGAAACTCGGGAAGCCCGGCATTGGATGCCAACGGGAACCTGGTAGGCTTAAATTTCGACAGGCAGTGGGAAGGAACGATGAGTGACATCAATTATGATCCGCGCTTCAGCAGAAACATTATGGTGGACACAAAATACATCCTGTTCATTATCGATAAATTTGCCGATTCCAAATGGCTGATTGACGAGATGAAAGTGGTGAAATAATCCCATTTTGTCTTACTGCATAAATTTTCGGCCGCTCCAAAGGAGCGGCCGAAAATTTTATATTAATATCCGAAAATATCTTCCAGGCTGACTTCCTTAAAAGTTCCCATCTGACCGGCAGCTTCCCGGTTGAGGTTTTCCCTTTTCCCGATAATGGCAGTATTGAACTGAACGGATTTTATCTCAGCATCATAAAACGCTTTCAGGTTTTCAAATTTCAGATTTAAAATCTGGCCATAAATATCTTTCCTGAAATCATAACTGATGCCTATTTTTTTCAGCTTTAAGGTATTGAAGAAAATATTGGTCCTGGTAACGCGGGTAGAAGCAATCTGCTTCAGGGCTGCATTCCGGGCATTCTCAAACTGGGCAGGCACTTCCGGCAGCTCGGCCATCAGCTCAGCCATTGTATCCACGGCAATCTGGAGCTTGTCCGGCTGTGTCCCGATATAGGTGGTAATATAGTCGTGATGCCCCAGTTTGGCATTGGGAGCGTACGACACATAGGCAGAATAGGCCAGGCTTTTGCTTTCACGGATTTCCTGGAAAACAATAGATGAAAGCCCTCTTCCGAAATATTCATTGAAAACGTTGATTTTCCCGAAATTACCTGTATTCACCTCATTTCCGCGTCCTACCTTGCTCATTTCCATCTGAACCATATCATAGTCGGTAAAATAAACATTTCCGGCAGTTTCCGGCTCGGGATAAGTTCTCGGCTCAGGGATCTGCAGGCTTTCCGGTTCAATATAATCCGGAATATAGGTTTTGAAATGTTCGAAATCCTTGCCGTAGAAAAAGAGCTGGTAAGGATATTCGAATAAAGCTTTTATCCTGCCGGTGAATACTTCTGCGCTGCTTTTTTCAAGTTCCTCTTTGGAAACAATATCGGTGGATCGTGAAAAGGCACCCAGCTTGGTATAGTTGGTCAAAGCTGTCATGATCCGGTTTTTATCTTTTTTTACAGCCGTACGGTTTTCCAGAATGTTTTCTACAAACTGGTTATAAATTTCCTGATCCGGCTTTACCTGCTGCATCCAGTGCTGAAGCAGCTTTATTCCCTGCTCAATATGCTCCTCCAGGCCGTTCAGGGTAATCAGAAGCTGATCGCTGCTGGTTTTAAAGTCATTGCTTATCCCGATCTTGAAAAATTCATTTTTCAGGTCTTCGGGTGAGTACTGTTCAGTCCCGAGATACTGCAGAAGCTGAGTAGCGATTACCAGATTCCTGTCGTGATCGCTTCCCATAGGAAATATGAAATGGACCTGCGCCATATCATTGTACTTATTTTTAACAAAGCTTACCTGCTTTCCTTTAATGGTTTCCTTCTGAATTTCTTTATCATAATCTATAAACTCGGGCTGAATATCTGCTGTTTTTTCAGCCAGAATTTCTTTCAGAAAATCAGATTGTGCTTCCCTGTTGATTTTTATAGGGGTAATTCCCGGGTTGTCAACACGCACCAGCTGATCATTAATTCCTTTTTCCTTATATACCGCTACATAATTATCCCTGAAAAATTCACGGGCAAAAGCAACAACATCCTCTTTGGTAAACTGTGCATATTCATCCATTTCATTCAGCTCCTCTTCCCAGGTTCGGCCCTTAATGTAGGTATCATACAGATTAGTAGCCAGCCCGTCTGCCGTTTCCAGAGATTTTATTCTTTGCAGCTTAAAATCATTGATGATAGCAGGAAGCATCCAGTCCGGGAAATCACCGCTTTTCAGCCGTTCAATTTCTTTCATGACCATATGTTCAGCTTCTTCCAGGATCTGATTTTCCTTAGGGACCGCCAAAACGGAAAAATAACCGTATTCCTTCAGGCCAACCGAATAGGCCTGCGCCCAAAGCATTTTCTGGGTCTGGTTGATATGCAGGTCCAGCAGCCCGGCTTCTCCTCTGTTGCTTAAAATATTGGCCGCGATATCGGCAAGCATGGCTTCTCGGGTTCCGTAACTTTCAGTTCTCCAGGCCAGCTGGATCCTTGGTGTGGTAGGACTTTTTACTGTTCTCCTTACAATTTCCGTAATCGGCTGCTCGGTTATCGGTATCTTTTCCGGAAGTTTTTTATAAGGAAGTGCCCCAAAATACTGATCTATAAGCTGGATTGTCTTCTCAAAATCCAGGTCGCCTACCAAAACCACAGCATAATTATTGGGAACATAATAATCATCAAAATACTTATGGATCGCCTTCATGGAAGGGTTTTTCAGGTGTTCCGCTTTTCCTAAGGTCGTCTGCTGGCCGTTCGAATGGTTCGGGAACAAAGCATCCATCATTTCGTACTGTACCAGTCTTGAGTCATTATCCTGCGCACGGTTGAACTCTTCATATACCGACTCAAGTTCCGTATGGAAGAGACGGAGCACCAGTTCCGAAAACCTTTCGCCTTCAATCTTCAGCCATTTTTCCAGCTCGTTGTTCGGGATGTTGTTTTTATAGACCGTTTCATCAAACCACGTATGGGCATTGGTCCCGGAAGCACCCAGGGAAGAAATGACCTTGTCGTATTCATTGGCAATCGCATACCGGCTGGCTTCTTGGGAAATTTCATCTATTTTTTTATAAATATCTGCTTTTTTCGCACCATCCGGTTCTGCTTTATGCTGTTCATACAGGTCTGAAATCCGGTCCAATAGCAATTTCTCCTTTTCCCAGTCCTGGGTTCCGATTCTGGAAGTCCCCTTAAACATCATATGCTCAAGGTAATGGGCAAGCCCCGTATTGTCGGCAGGGTCATTATTGCTTCCCGTTCTTATCGGGATGTAAGTCTGGATTCTGGGAGCATCTGAATTTTGGGCAAGGAAAACCTTCAGCCCGTTTTTCAGGGTATAAACCCTTACTTTATTTTCGTCATTGGTGACTGTGGTATATTCATAGCTATTGGGATCAGTGTGGACTGTTTCTTTGTATTTTTTTTCCGTCATATTTATCATTTCATTATACACTCAAAGCTGAGGTATACAAATGTAAGCAATCGTAACATAATCGGCATCGTTTTTAAGACTAATGCATCTATAATCATCATTTGTAAAAAATAAAACTAAAGTTTCCGTTAAACTGATTACCCATTATTTCGGGAGCTGTTTCCGGCTATCCGCTCATACTCCTCGCGCCTCTGCATACCCCTTCCGGCTGTGGGGTAACCGCTTCTATCCGGGCTAGGGTAAAAGGCCGGTATATAAAAACACCTCAGCGTAGGAATCTGTTTCCGGATATTATGGTTTCTACCAAAGCCGGACAGATTTTAAAAACATGCAGGGGCTGGCAGATCTTACCGAATAAATTCGATAAGTTTGCATCAGTTTTCCAAAAAAATGCACCATGTCCGGAACCATTCTGATCATCGATGATGAAATCAAGCTTCTTAAACTTTTGGGAATGATCCTTTCCCAGGAAGATTTTAACGTAAAACAAGCGTCAACAGCCCGTTCGGCAATGATCATGCTGGAACAGTATGAATTTGATGTGGTCTTAAGCGATGTCCGCCTCCCCGACGCGTTCGGAGTCGATCTGATCAAATCTGTCAAGGCAAAATACCCTCACCTGGAAATTATCTTAATGACGGCTTTTGGCAACATTACGGATGCTGTTCAGGCAATGAAAAACGGAGCCTATGATTATCTGGTAAAAGGCGATGATAATGAGAAAATTATCCCTTTGGTGTATAAAGCTCTGGAAAAGGTCAAACATAATAAATCCGGGATCATTCAAAAAAGCACGGCCCAAAAAGGATTTGAAAGTATTATCGGAAGTTCATCACTGATCGTTCAGGCTAAAAAACTGGCGGAAAGAGTCGCACTGACAGATTCCACCGTTCTTCTGACCGGAGAAACAGGAACCGGAAAAGAAGTTTTTGCCAATGCCATTCATGAAGGCAGCGACCGGAAGAAAAACAGTTTTGTGGCCATCAACTGCTCTGCTTTCAGTAAAGAAATCCTGGAAAGTGAACTTTTCGGGCACAAAGCCGGGTCGTTTACGGGAGCGGTAAAAGATAAGAAAGGCCTTATAGAAGAAGCCAACGCCGGAACTTTATTTCTGGATGAAATCGGTGAAATGCCTGTAGAATTGCAGGCCAAACTGCTTCGTGTCCTGGAAACCAAAGAATTTATCAAAATGGGCGAGACAAAAGTTTCAAAGTCCGATTTTAGATTGATTGCCGCCACCAACAGAAATCTTGAAGACGAAATAAAACAGGGGCATTTCCGTGAAGATTTATATTTCAGGTTAAATGTTTTCGAAATTATGCTTCCTCCGCTCCGTGAAAGAAAAGAAGATTTAAAAGCACTGGCTAAAAATTTTGTTGATGTCTTCTCTCAAAAATTACATTTGTCCTCCGTCCAGGTTTCTCCGGAGTATTATAAAGCTTTGGAAAAAAACGACTGGAAAGGCAATATCCGTGAATTGAGAAATACCATTGAAAGGAGTCTGATCTTAATGAACGATAACGTTTTAGACCCAGAAAACCTTCCTCATTATTCTGAAAAACCTGCTGCAGAAAATGATTCTTTAAGTATACGGTCGTTGGAAAAAGAACATATTTTAAAAGTTTTGCAATACACCAAAGGCAACAAAGCGGAAGCTTCAAGATTACTTGAAATCGGTATTGCCACGCTGTACCGTAAATTGGAAGAATATCATTTGAGATAAAATTAAACCCTATCATTTTAATAACGAGCCTATCATTCTGATAGGCTTTTTTGATTTTTGGCACTACCCTAAAACCATATAAGTTACTATCAATAAAACACTTAAAACAAAAATTCATACAATGGACTTCATTTTGGCATCACTGGTTCAGAATAAAATATTTAAAAAATGACAGTTTCAGGAAAAATGTTTAAAAAACAGGAGCACTCGACAATCAGCCAACTGATCGTTCCGTATGCAGTATTCACCGTTTCAACTTTAAATACAGGGGTATGATAACAGTTGTTTTAATCCTTCTGTGTGCAGGAATGTTCTGGCTCTTATACAAATCCGTTGAATTCTTTGATCAAATATAAAAACTATGTGGAGTTTATTTTTCCTTTCCCTGCTCGCCTTTGGGTACATCTGCTATGTCTTAATGAAACCTGAAAAATTTTAACCAACAATCATGAATACAGAAATTTCAGGCATTATTGCCATGTTTGCCGTTACATTGGTCATCGGTATTTTCTTAGGAAAATATATCGCTGATGTTTACGGGTATAAAAAAAACCTTTCAGACAGAATTTTTCAGCCGGTTGAAAATTTAATTTATAAAATCTCAGGCATCAACCCCGACAGGCAGATGACCTGGAAGCAGAATATGTATGCCCTGCTGACTATCAATGCCGTCTGGCTTATCTTAGGATTTTTCATTCTGTTAAACCAGTCGTGGCTTCCTCTCAATCCTGATGGCAATTCCGATATGTCCCCAGACCTCGCCTTTAATACGGCGATCTCTTTCCTGGTCAACTGTAATTTACAGCATTATTCGGGCGAAACGGGAGTGAGTTATCTGAGCCAGCTGTATCTTATGTTCCTGCAGTTTGTAACGGCCGCTACCGGAATGGCTGCAATGGCTGTGCTGTTCAGGGCCTTTAAGGAAAAAACGACTACAGAACTGGGGAATTTTTACGACTTTTTCATCAAATCCGTCACCAGAATCCTGGTTCCGATCAGTATCGTAGTGGCATTTATTCTTTCCGCCAGCGGCAGCCCGATGACCTTTGAAGGCAAAGACCATATTACGACACTGGAAGGGCAGAATGTTGAGGTCTCAAGAGGCCCGGCAGCAGCTTTTATTGCGATTAAGCATCTGGGAACCAACGGCGGCGGGTTTTTCGGAGCCAACTCGGCACATCCGCTTGAAAACCCGAATTACCTGACCAATATGACTGAAATGGTCACACAGATGATTATTCCTTTTGCATTGGTATTTGCGCTTGGGTTTTATTTAAAGAAAAGAAAGCTCTCATGGACAATTTTTACAGTCATGACCATTGGTTTTCTGGCATTGACCGTTCCGAACATAATCAATGAAACCAATGGAAACCCGCTGATTACCCAAATGGGAACTGATTCGCATCTCGGCGCTATGGAAGGCAAGGAAATCCGCTTTGGAAGTGCGGCCTCGGCCTACTGGAGCATTGCCACAACCGTGATCTCAACAGGCTCTGTGAATGCCATGCACGACAGCACCATGCCGCTTTCCGGAATGAACCAGCTGCTCGCCATGATGATCAACTGTTTCTATGGCGGTTGCGGTGTCGGGATTCTCAACTATTTTATCTTCATCATTCTTGCCGTGTTTATGAGCGGTCTGATGGTCGGGAGAACCCCTGAATTTTTAGGGAAGAAAATTGAAGCCAAAGAAATGAAGATCGCCATGATTATAGCCCTGTTCCATCCGTTCCTGATTCTTGTAGGGACTGCACTAACAGCTTATTTCCCGGAATTCGGAGCTAAAACACTCAACAATACCGGATTCCATGGATTCAGCGAAATGCTGTACGAATTTACCTCGTCTTCCGCCAATAACGGTTCCGGATTTGAAGGCCTGGGCGACAATACACCCTGGTGGAACATTTCAACAGGAATGGTGCTGCTGTTTTCAAGATTCATCCCGATTATCGGCCCGATTGCGATTGCAGGATTACTGGCCGGTAAAAAATACATCCCGGAAAGTGCCGGAACCCTTAAGACAGATACCGCCACCTTCGGATTTATGACCTTGGCCGTCATTCTGCTGATTGCCGCCCTGTCATTCTTCCCGGCGCTTACTTTGGGACCGATAGCAGAACAAATCCAATATTTTTCCAAATAAAAATTAAACAATTAAAACATCAGATTTATTTAAGAAGTTAAAGATTAAGCTAATCGTAATCAGATTATAAGCTTAAAATATTAAGAACATTCCTTGACTCAAACTTTAAACTTTAAATAAATCTTAATGGTTCAAATAAAAATCATTCAAAGCAATGAAAAATCAATCACAGACATTGTTTCAAAAAGATCTGGTTAACGAAGCCATTCAACAGTCTTTCGTCAAGCTGAATCCTAAAATCATGTTTAAAAATCCGGTTATGTTCCTGGTGGAAATCGGAACGGCGGTTATGCTTATCGTAAGTATATTCAGCTTAACGGGAGATCATTCCCAAGGGAGCTTTATTTATAATTTCCTGGTATTTATCATCTTATTCTTTACGGTCTTATTTGCCAATTTCGCCGAGGCCATTGCTGAAGCCAGGGGGAAAGCCCAGGCCGACACGTTAAGAAAAACACGTGAAGAAACACCGGCCAAACTGATTATCAATAACAAACCGGGATTCCAGGTGGAAACTTCATTAAAAATGTCCGCCGAAATGAAACTCGGAGATATTTTCCTTTGTGAAACAGGCGACCAGATCCCCATGGACGGCGAAATTATCGAAGGACTGGCAACGATCGATGAATCAGCAATTACAGGTGAAAGCGCACCCGTTATCAGAGAATCCGGTGGAGATAAGAGTTCTGTAACAGGCGGTACAAAGGTACTTTCGGACAGAATAAAAGTGAAAGTCACCACAAAACCGGGTGAATCCTTCTTGGATCAAATGATCGCTCTCGTAGAAGGAGCCTCAAGACAGAAAACACCCAATGAAATCGCACTAACCATATTATTAGCCGGATTTACGCTGACTTTTATCATCGTTACCGTTACCTTGAAACCTTTTGCAGATTATTCGCAGACGCCGATTACCATCGCGGCATTCATTTCACTTTTCGTTTGTCTGATTCCGACAACGATCGGCGGCCTGCTTTCTGCGATCGGCATTGCAGGGATGGACAGAGCTTTACGAGCCAATGTTATTACCAAAAGCGGTAAAGCCGTTGAAACGGCGGGAGATATTGATGTCTTGCTTTTGGATAAAACAGGGACCATCACTATTGGAAACCGGAAAGCCACCCAGTTTCACCCTGTCCACGGAACCGATCCCGATGAATTTATCAAAGCCTCGGCACTCAGTTCTGTAGCAGATGAAACGCCGGAAGGAAAATCCATCATCGAATTAAGCCGGTTAAAGCCTGAAGAATTGCTGGTTCCCAATCCTGTTTATATTGAATTTACCGCTGAGACCAGAACTTCAGGGATTGATTTTGAAGATACAAGGATCCGGAAAGGCGCGTATGATACCATTAAAAAGATTACCGAAAAAGCAGGGAATATTTTCCCGCCGGAAACCCAGGAAGCCGTAACCAGGATCTCTGAAAACGGAGGAACGCCGCTGGTTGTTTCCGTTAATGAAAAGGTCTGGGGCGTGATTGAGCTTCAGGACATCATTAAAACCGGAATTCAGGAACGCTTTCAGCGGCTGAGAAAAATGGGGGTAAAAACCGTGATGGTTACCGGTGACAATCCTTTAACGGCCAAATTTATCGCTGAAAAAGCCGGCGTTGATGACTTTATTGCCGAAGCCAGGCCGGAAGATAAAATGAACTACATTAAAAAAGAACAACAGGAAGGAAAGCTGGTGGCCATGATGGGCGACGGAACCAATGATGCGCCGGCCCTTGCGCAAGCCGATGTCGGGGTTGCCATGAACAGCGGAACGGCGGCTGCCAAAGAGGCGGGAAATATGGTCGATCTGGATAATGATCCTACAAAATTAATTGAAATTGTAGAAATCGGAAAACAGCTGTTGATGACCCGCGGGACGCTTACCACATTCAGTATTGCGAATGACGTGGCGAAATATTTTGCCATTATCCCGGCGCTCTTCATTACGTTTATCCCCGCACTTCAGAAGCTGAACATCATGAATCTTCACAGTCCGGAATCTGCCATTTTATCGGCGATTATTTTTAACGCGGTCATTATCCCCGTTCTGATTCCGCTGGCGCTAAAAGGAGTGGCTTACAAACCGATCGGTGCCAGCGCATTGCTGAGAAGAAACCTTCTGATCTATGGTTTGGGCGGGATAATCGCGCCGTTCATCGGCATCAAATTGATCGATTTGTTTATCAGTTTATTCTTTTAAAATTTAATTAAATGAAAAATCATATTTCATCAGCATTAAGATTGACTCTTGTCATGCTCGTTATTGTAGGACTTTATTTAGGCTTTGTCTATGCCGGCTCCAAAATATTACCGACCGGCGGAAATGCAGAAATCATCCATTATAAAGGTCAAAAATTCTACGCCAACATCGGCCAGGATTTTAAATCTCCCAAATATTTTCATGGCAGGCCTTCCGCTGTGGATTACAATGCCGCAGGAAGCGCAGGAAGCAATAAAGGGCCCAGCAATAAGGAATATCTGGAAACGGTCCAGAAAAGAATCGATACGCTGAAAATGCAGAATCCGGGAATGGAAAATATAAAAGTTCCCGTAGACCTTGTTACGGCAAGCGGAAGCGGTCTGGATCCTGATATTTCTGAGGGCGGAGCATTTTATCAAGTAAAAAGAATTGCAAAAGTGAGAAATCTTTCTGACCAGAAACTCGAAGATCTTATTAAAAATCAGACAGAAACACCTCTTTTCGGACCGTCTAAAGTAAATGTTTTGAAATTGAATATTGCTTTGGATAATTTAAAATAATAACACATTGTTATCAATATTTATATAATGAAATCAACAACCATTCAGGCTATTTTTTTATTGGGATTTTTTGCTTTCCATCCCATAAATGCACAGGAAAATAAGAAAGATTCAGTTTCCTTGCAACCTAAAGATTCTTTAATTACAAATGATTCTAAAATTCCTTTTGACGGCTACGATCTGACGTGGATCAACGGACAGAACCGCCAGACCGATTTCCCTTTAACCTTAAAAGACAAAGATGGAGAAACCATTTTAACAGGTGTAACCTATGTAGATGCCTATTATAACCATGATTTCCGTAATCCCAAAGATAATACGCATACTGTTTCTTCTGCCATCGGCCGTTCCAATGAATTTACCATTAATATGGCGAGTATCGGTTTGGAAACCAACTACAAAAATATGATCGGCCGTTTATGGTTACAATACGGGCAGATGGGTTCTATTGTTCAGGATCTGGACGGAACCGTGAATCATGGTAAAAATACCAGTGTCAATAATTTAAAAAACATCAGAGAAGCTGCCGCAGGTTATCATTTTAACGTAATGCACGGTTTGAATGTGGAGGCCGGGATTTTCATGAGTTACATCGGTCTGGAAAGTTATGTGCTGGGTGAAAACTGGAACTACCAGAGAAGTTTGGTCTGCGATTTTACACCTTTCTATTTTCAGGGAGCAAGAATTCAGGCGTATCCTTCAAAAAAATATAAGGTTGAACTTTGGTTGTTAAACGGCTGGCAAAGTTATAATTCATGGAATAAAGGTCTCGGATTGGGCGTTTCCAATTATTACCGTCCGAATGAAAATCTTCAGTTGGTGGCCAACTTTTATGTCAACGGGAAAGACACGAGAAATAATCCCGATGTCCGCCGTTTTCACCATGACCACAGTATTGTGGCAAGATATTTCCACAATAAAGAAAGTAATGGATTGTCACAGGCTGCGTTCAGCATCAACAACCATTACGGGTTCCAGAGCGGAGGCGGTGTGAAGGCAAAAGACAATTACATGATGGGTACCTCTATTGCCAACAGGTTGTGGTTTCATCATAATAAAGTGGCTTTATCTTTAAGAGCCGATGCCATTTCAAACCCGGGTGCTTATCTGGCATTCTCCCCTTCTCCGGTTGTGAATAATGATTTTAATGATGCTCTGGCAAAAGGAGAAAAACTGAAAATGTTTCAGGGAACGGCCACTGTTGACCTCATGCCGAATCAATTCGTGACTTTCAGATTGGAATACGGATTCAGAAAAAGCAATATCCCTTATTTTGCAGGGCCTGAAGGAACAACTAGTCCCGATGGATGGATTGACACGCCGGTTGACTCATGGAGACCGGATTTAAGAAAATCGGACAGCAGATTAACATTGGCTGTAATGTTCAGACTTTAACTGACAAAATAAATTTTAATACTTACTAAGGGCTCGAAATAATTAACCTTAATTGTTTCGAGCTCTTAAAAACAATTAACCATTGCTAAAAAGAAATTTGAAAATGAAAAAGTATATTGTCACTGGGCTTATGTTGGGTATGTTTTTTCCGAAGGCACAGTCTTCGGATTCGATGAAAATTGGCAATAAGATCACCTTTTCTGCCTATGCAGAGCTTTTTTACAGTTATGATTTTAATGAACCGGCTAATCATCACCGTCAGGATTTTCTATATTCATACAACCGTCACAACGAGCTGAATCTTAATTTAGGACTTGTTAAAGCTGCTTATAAAAGCGAAACCCTGCGCGCTCATTTTGCTTTGATGGCAGGAACTTATGCACAGGATAATATGGCAGCAGAGCAAGATGCTTTACGGTATGTAAACGAAGCCAATATTGGAATTAAAATTTCAAAAACAAAAAACCTTTGGATTGATGCCGGAATTATGCCTTCCCATATCGGTTGGGAAAGTGCCATTGGAAAAGATAATATCAACCTGACAAGGAGTCTTGCTGCTGAAAATTCGCCTTATTTTGAAACAGGAGCCAAAATTTCTTATTCTTCTGATAACGGAAAATGGTTTTTAAGCGGATTGGTTTTAAATGGCTGGCAAAGAATTGCCAAACCGGAAGGCAATCAAAGTATTTCTTTCGGACATCAGGTGACTTACACACCAAATGAGAAAATCACATTAAACAGCAGTTCATTCATTGGAAATGACAAATCCAAAGCAGAGAAAAAAATGCGCTATTTTCATGATGTGTACGGAAGTCTTCAATTAACAGAAAAACTTTCTACAGTTTTAGGTTTCGACATCGGAGCTGAACAGAAATTAAAAGGAAGCAAACAGTATAATATCTGGTACACTCCAAATATATTGATGAAATATCAGCTCGATAACAAATGGACTTTGGCCGGAAGACTGGAATATTACAACGACAAAAATGGGGTTATCATCAATACAAAAACACCCAATGGATTTCAGACTTTTGGATATTCTTTGAATGTAGATTATGCGATCTTAAAAAATGTAGTATTCCGTACAGAGGCAAGAGGTTTTACTTCTAAAGATGCGGTCTTTGTCAAGAATGATGAACTTAAACAAGGAAACTTTTTCATTACAACAAGTCTTTCAGTCTGGTTTTAATTAAGCTGTAAGGCCGTTGCTCGCTTTATCTGCTTTTAGTTTGCAACAATATTTATGTTTCAGAAAATACAATTAAAAAGAATTAAATCCATGCCTTCAGCACAAGATTTTTTAGAACTGATTCAGAAATCCCGGAAGGGAAAATTTAAAATTTATATCGGGATGAGCGCAGGCGTAGGAAAGACATTCCGTATGCTTCAGGAAGCCCATGTTCTTTTGCGGAATGGTATTGACGTGAAAATCGGCTATATTGAAACCCATGGCCGGGAAGAAACTCAGGCACTGGTTGAAGGCATTCCGGATATTCCAAGGAGGTCCTCTTTTTATAAGGGTAAAAATCTGGAGGAAATGGATCTTCAGGCCATTATCAATAGTCATCCCGAAGTGGTTCTCGTGGATGAACTGGCCCATACCAACATTGAAGGTTCAAAAAATAAAAAAAGATGGCAGGATGTTCTGGATATTCTCGACAGCGGAATTAACGTTATCAGTGCCATGAATATTCAGCATATTGAAAGCTTAAATGAAGAAGTAAAAAAAATAACAGGAATTGAAGTTACAGAACGGGTTCCTGATAAAATTTTAGGACTTGCCGATGAATTGGTAAATATCGATCTAACGGCCGATGAATTGCTGACCAGACTGAAAGAAGGTAAAATCTATAAAAAGGAAAAAATCCAGACCGCTTTGCAGAATTTTTTCCAGAGCGGCCATATTCTGCAGCTCCGTGAACTGGCTCTAAAAGAAGTAGCTACCCACGTTGAAAAAAAAGTGGAGACAGAAATTAAAACGGAAAACTTTAAACCCGTGAAATTCCTGGCCTGCATCAGCAGCAACGGGAAAGTGGCCAAGAATATTATCCGCAAAACGGCTAGACTCGCCAGTTATTACAACAGTCCGTGGACGGTTCTGTACATTCAGAGGCCCTCGGAAAGCCTTGAAAAAATTGCCCTTGACAAGCAGCGTTATCTGATTAATAATTTTAATTTAGCGCAGGAATTGGGTGCGAAAGTCATGCGCATGAAAGAAAGCAGCGTCCACAAAGGGATTCTGGAGTATGTCATTGAACATAACATTACTACGGTCTGTATGGGAAAGCCTCACGCGGCATTATGGCGGAACATTTTCGGCTACAGCTGGATGTACACCCTGATGAACCGGCTGAATGAACGGCAGATTGATATTATTATTTTATCCTGAATTGATGAAACTAAAAACAAAACTTACCTTAGGCGTCGGTCTCCTGTTTTTACTGATTGTCCTGCTTTCAGTAATAGGCTCTGTATATATCAACAAATTAAAATCGGATACGGAGAAAATCCTTACCGCTAACTATAACAGTATCGAGTTCTCTAAAAATATGCTGCTGGCTCTGGATAAGATCTCGTCTGACAGTGCCGTGGCCATCAAAGATTTCAGGAAAAACAGCATCCTGCAGGAGAAAAATTTAACGGAATTCGGTGAAAAAGAAGCTACCCAGAACCTTAATTTACATTTTAAGGGTTATCTTCAACAGCCTACCGGTGAAAAGGAAAAACTGATCCGGGAAGATCTGGTTACCATTATGTCGCTGAATATGAAAGGCATCGAACGAAAAAGCGACATTGCCATCATTACGGCTGAAAATGCCACCTTCTGGATCGTCAGCCTGGGAACAGTATGTTTCCTGATTGCCGTGGTTTTATTGGTCAATTTACCCCAGACCATCGCCGAACCTATTAAGCAGCTTACGTTCAGTATCCGGCAGATTGCGGATAAAAATTATAATCAGCGGGTTCATTTTAAAGGAAGTGAGGAATTTAACGACCTTGCCCATTCTTTTAACGTCATGGCAGAAAAGCTGCAGGAATATGAAAGCAGCACGCTTTCAAAGCAGCTGATGGATAAAAAGCGCATTGAAACGCTGGTAAACAACATGCATGATGCGGTGATCGGGCTGGATGAGCGTCATTACATTTACATGATCAATGACGAAGCCCTGAAAATTACCAACCTTAAAAAAGAGGAAATCATCGGAAAGACCGTCCATGAAGTGGCGGTGAATAATGATCTGGTAAGAGAATTATTAAAGAATATCGATCATCCTGTAAAAGAACCCATTAAAATTGTTTCGGATAATAAAGAAAACTATTTCGAGCAGGAAATCATCCCGATCAATATTGTAAAAACCGGTGAAAAGGAAAGAAAAAACATCGGTAAAGTGATTCTGCTCCGGAATATTACCCCTTTTAAAGAACTGGATTTTGCCAAGACCAATTTTATTGCCACCATCTCACATGAACTTAAAACACCGATTTCTGCGATAAAAATGGGGGTTCAGTTATTAGGAAATCAAAAATTCGGACCCTTGAACGGACAGCAGAAGGAATTGTTAGACGGCATCAATGAAGATGGCCAGCGTTTATTAAATATCACCGGCGAATTATTAAATTTATCACAGGTTGAAACAGGAAATATCCGCCTGAATATTGAAAACTGTTCTCCAGAAGAAATTGTTCATACTGCGATAAAAAATGTTATAAAATTAGCCGAACAGAAAAATATCTCAATCAATTCTCAAATTATCCTGAATGAAAATGACCTTGTTTCTGCAGATTTTGACAAAACCGTCTGGGTCATGAATAATTTCCTGAGCAATGCCATCAAACATTCTTTTCAGGATGAAAATATCCAGATTTTGGTTGAAAGAACTGATTTAAACATTCGGTTCAGCATTACGGATACTGGAAAAGGGATTGATGAAAAATACCACCGCCAGATTTTCGACCGCTATTTCCAGGTTCCGGGTGAGCATCAGAACGGCACTGGGCTCGGACTTGCGATTTCCAAAAATTTCATCGAAAAACAGCACGGTGAAATCGGCGTAAAAAGTTTACCCGATCAGGGAAGCACTTTTTATTTCGTGCTGCCTTTGGCTTAAATAAATTTTCTACATTTGATAAATGGCAATTTATCAGTTTAGATTAAACTTAATTCCACGAAAAGGAGTTATTCATGAGTTTGGATTTATTCCTAATTAATTAAAAATCAACACTCAGGAAAGAGAAGATCATTATTATCTTGAAAAAGATAAATTATTAGATTCTGCTGATTTTTTCTTAGATGCTTTAACGATAAATTTTTGGGATTCAGCAGAAATTCTTCCAACAGAGATAATTTATTACATCAATAAATTGTTTCCCAGAAAACCTGTAAAAAGTATGTCCGATTATTATTACTGGAAACATTATAAAAGAATGAGTGACAGTACGATTGATCATGATGCTTCATTAGATTTAACTAAAAATGGAAAGATAAAAGAACTTCATTTTCGGGCAGACTTAAGAGAACCACATTTAACATTCTTAACCGGATTTATTGAAATTGCAAAAAAGTATGATTGCCTTTTGCTGGACATACAGGGAAACCTGATATCACCGGAAGAAAAACAGGTATATAAATTAATAAAACTTTCAAACAGCTATAAGTTTCTCACCAATCACGAAAAGTTTTTAAATGATTTGAGTCATCTTTAAAACTTTAAATAACAGTTAGAGATGCCAGGCAATATACATCATAAAGAAATTTGCGGTAAATTTGAATACTACTAAAAACATGATGACCACAATACCTGAAAATTTCACAGAATTTCTCTACTGGATAAAAAGAGAAACAGAAACTTTATGGAGCAAAAACCCTGATTTGCATCATTTTGAAAAATGGCTTCATGGTGCCGAATGGATAGGGATGAGCGATACACAGATCAACCAGGCTGAAGAAAAATATTCTATAAAATTCACTCATGAACATAAAGAATTTTTAAAGGTTTTGCATGCTGTTGACCGCAGGGAAAAGCGTGAAGATACAGATGATAACGGAGAAATTATAGTGAATGAATATCCTTTTTTCTATAATTGGCTGGAAGATAATGAAGAAATTATTTACAGGCTGCAATATCCTTTTGAAGGTATATTACATAATGTAAAAAACCATGCCATGTGGTTAAAGTCCTGGGGTGGAAGACCTGACAACGAAGCAGAGCTAACAGAAAAATTTACTGATATTTACCGTCAATCCCCAAGGTTGCTTCCTCTGCATGCTCATCGTTTTCTGGTAAGTGATCCTTCTTTACTATATAATCCGGTACTGTCAATCTGGGGAGCAGACACAATCATTTATGGGTGGACTTTAAAAACATATTTAATAAACGAACTCAAATATTATCTGGATATTTGGAAAACTGTATATGATGAAGAGGACCGGCAATATTATTCTGATCTTAATGATGAAGCCAGAAAAACACATGATAATGATTACCAATATGACCCATCTAAAAAAATTCCTTTTTGGCAGGAGATTATCTTAGATTATAATCAATCCTGGTCAAGTTTTGGCTTGAAAAACCCTCCTAACCTTACTTAGAATCTCTTAAAAAGAGTTCTGGTAATGACAGCAAAAACAAAATCATTTAAACAAGTCAATGGATATTCTAAAATAAAAAATAATAATTGTAAATAGGCTAAATATATGCGCATATACTGATTAATCAAAAGAAAGAATATCGCTTGTTTAGAATATCTCTTATGAATGCAAACCATCTAAAATCAATTGCAAAACCCCTGAAAAACCATTTGATATCCCAAAATAAACTAATTTAGATTTTAATTTTGAAAATGACAGCAACCTTTTTCCTGAAACAGGAAGAGTTCCGCAACTGGCTTGAAAAGAAGCATCAGACAGAAAAAGAACTGTTGGTCGGTTTTTACAAAGTCGGGACCGGAAAACCATCGATGACGTGGTCCGAATCGGTGGATCAGGCGTTGTGTTTCGGCTGGATTGACGGTGTGAGAAGATCAATTGACGAAGAAAGCTACAGCATCCGTTTTACGCCCAGAAAACCGACGAGCATCTGGAGCGCCGTTAATATTAAAAAAATGGAAGCACTGAAAAAAGCCGGCTTAATGACTGAAGTCGGGCAAAAAGCTTTTGAACTCAGAAAAGAGGAAAAGTCGGCCATTTATTCCCATGAAAAAGGGCTTGCCACGCTCGATCCTGAACTGGAAAAACAATTCAAATCCCATCCTGAAGCATGGAAATTTTTCAACAGCCAGGCTCCCTCTTATATAAAAGTCATGCTCCACTGGATCATGAGCGCCAAACAGGAGAAAACAAGGGTTTCAAGACTGGAGAAAACCATTCAGGTAAGTGAACTGGGAAAAAGAATGACATAGCTGTAGTATGACTAAATTTATTATTTTTTCACTCTTTATTTTTGAGTTTTCAAATTTGTGTTTATTTACATTATTCAGAAACAAAAATCAAAAAATGAAACCGATCAATATCATACGGAAATGCATCAGATCTCTCCATTATCTTAGGCCTGTATCTTATTTCCAGAGACTTCCCAGCCTTTATAACAGATCATTTTATTAAAAATATCTGATCTTTAGCTCTTTTAAATCTTGTCATTACAGGTTATTTTTTCATGTTTTCTGCTATTAATTCACTTATCGAAAAAATTCTTATTGTGCAGGGTTATTTTACGTATATCTTTATATTTTCTATTCTTTTATCATCTCAAGCGTCATTTATTATTTTTCCGTTATGGTTCTTATGATGGTCTTAACCCTGGATTACTTTTAAAAATTATCATAACTTTGGCGTTCAAAATAAAGAATCAGTCAATGAATACAGATACATTAGATTTTTGGATAGGAAATTTCAACAGTGAAGAGGACTTTTATGATTTTGTAGAGGAAGATGAAAACTATTATCTTCTGGAAGAATCTGATGACACCTATATTTCAAAGTTTGCCGAATCGCAGGATACCGTGTGGCTGGACCATGATTTTGTAGAATATGGTTTTGAGGACGGAGACCGGACATTTTATGAAAAGTTTTCAGACTATTCATTTGCGGAACAGTGGTTGCCTATTTTGCTGAACCGGATCAATGAACTCAATCTGAAATCTGACATCAATTCAATTATCTTTTTAAACAGAGGCCAGATTCCGAAGCCTGTTTCCGTAGAGAATGAAACGTTTTCCTTAACGTATGTGGGAGGAATTGAGTTTAGTGTTTAAAATAGAGAAACTGAAAAAATTGTTCAGCCTGAAATTGTTCGATAAGAATATCCTGTCTATTCTTATATTCATAAAGAAAATATCAACTTAAAAAATGACGATGATTTCAAAAAAGCTTCTGATCCTCAATATTATTGTTCTGATCTTTGTTTTTTGTGCCTATACTCTGGGAACAGCTTTTATTAATTACCCTTGGATCATGGATTTTTGGAGCTATATCCGGCTGAGTGATACTATTTATCTTTTTATTGTACTGGCTTTTCTTGCTTTAGTTTCATGGATGATCAGTACTTTGAAAATTAAAAATCTTACTGCAAAAAACAAATTCCTTTTAATCTATACTCTATTGTGTGGCTTACTGCTTGGTTATTTAATCTATACTTCCATTGATGCTTATCATTCAGCTGAAAAAGTGATTACACAAAGAGAGAATGAATACATCCATCAGGCAGAAGAAGATATTAAAAATGACAGCGTTGTATTCAGATTTGCCGGAGGTTTTGCCATTGCTAATGACCTAGACGGAAAAATTGATAGTATAGAACACGGATATGGAATCCATTATCAAAATACAGGCTGTATCATTGATGCTGTTGAAACCAAAGGGCATAAAAAGTATAAAGAAACCGTACAACAATACCTGGAAAAGAGAAATGGTAAAGGCTGGGAAGAGCGAATGAAAAGAGCTATTGAAAAAATACAATAATATTTTACTCTTGAGAAATAGAAATAACAAAACTTTCACTAATCAATGAAAGTTTTGTTATTTCTATTTTAAGGTTATTAACTTAATGTGCTTCCAGCCAGTTGTCCCCTACGCCCACCTCAACCAGCAACGGAACCCGGGTTTCAATGGCGGCTTCCATTTCCATTTTAATAATATTGGTAGCAAGTGCTACCTCATCAACCGGAGATTCGAAGACCAATTCGTCATGAACCTGCAGCAGCATTCTGGTCTGCAGTTTTTCTTTTTCCAGTTCTTTCTGAATTTTAATCATGGCCATTTTCACCACGTCTGCGGCACTTCCCTGTATCGGTGCATTTACCGCGTTTCTTTCGGCATGTCCCCTTACCACAAAATTTCCGGAATTAATATCTTTTAAATGACGTTTCCTTCCTAAAATGGTTTCCACATACCCGATTTCGCGTGCTTTTTTTACCTGTTCCGCCATATATTCCTTTAAATTAGGATAGGTGGCAAAATAGGCTTCGATCATCTGCTTGGCTTCGCTTCTGGACAATCCCGTCTGTTCAGCCAATGCAAAAGCACCCTGGCCGTAGAGGATCCCGAAGTTCACGGTTTTTGCCTGTCCTCTCTGGGTTTTGGAAACTTCTTCCAATGGAATATTAAATAACCTGGCTGCGGTAGAAGCGTGAATATCTTCTCCGTCCTGAAACGCTTTGATCATGTTTTCCTCACCGGAAATTTCGGCAATCAAACGAAGTTCGATCTGTGAATAATCGGCAGAAATGATCTTTTTCCCTTCTCCGGCAACAAACGCTCCACGGATCTGCTGTCCTCTCAGCGTCCGGATCGGGATATTCTGAAGGTTGGGATTCACGCTTGCCAGACGCCCTGTTGCAGCGGTGGTCTGCGAGAAATTCGTATGTACGCGGTTATCCGTCTTTTCAATCTGTGACGGCAGTGCATCGACATACGTCGATTTTAATTTCTGATAGGTCCTGTATTCCAGGATATGCTTGATGATTTCGTGTTTTGAAGACAGTTTCTGAAGAATATCTTCCGAAGTGGCATACTGGCCGGTTTTGGTTTTTTTTGCTTTCGGGTCCAGTTCCATTTTTTCAAACAGGATTTCTCCCAGCTGTTTGGGTGAGTTCATATTGAATTCTTCCCCGGAAAGCTCAAAAATCTTTGATTCCAGCTGCCTTAGATCATTTTCAAGGTCAATGCTTTCCTGGGCCAGCCATTTTTCATCGAGTGAAATCCCGGCGAGTTCCATTTTAGCCAAAACTTCCATTAAAGGCATTTCTATGTTAAAGAAGAGATCTTCCAGGTTTTCCTTTTTCAGCTGCGGCGCAAACAATTCATACAGCTGAAAAGTTACATCGGCATCCTCCGCAGCGTAATCTGTCTGTGTCCTGAGATCCGCATCCCTGAAATTACCTTGGTTTTTCCCTTTTTTGCCGATGATGGTTTCAATGGAAACGGGTTTATAGCTCAAGTACATTTCTGAAAGGTAATCCATTCCATGCCTTCCGTCCGGATTCAGAAGGTAATGCGCGATCATGGTATCGAACATGGCGCCTTTTACGGTAATATGGTACCGCTGAAGGATTTTGTAATCAAATTTTAAATTGTGGGCGACTTTTACCAGGTCTTCTTTCTCAAAAAACGGCCTGAAAATTTCCAGGGTCTGTAAAACTTCACTCTGATCCTCCGGTAAAGGAATATAGTACGCCAGCCCTTTTTTATAAGAAAAACTCATTCCTACCAGTTCGGCTTCCAGCTCATTGAGTGAAGTGGTTTCTGTATCAAAACATACTACCTTTTGTTTAAGTAGGTTATTCACCAGCATCTTCTGGGCCTTCGGATTATCAACAAACTGGTACAGGTGGTCGTTGTGCTCAATGGTGGATTTTGTAGCCGTTTCCTGCTCCAGTTCTTCATAAGTGGCAAAAAGATCCAGCTGACCCACGGCTTGGGCTACTTTCTGCTGAGGAGTTTCCGCTGCTTTGATTTCCGCTTCTGCCGATACAGCAGTTCCGGTTGCAGCCGGTGCAAAAGCCCTGTACAGGTTTTCATAGAGCCTTCTGAATTCAATTTCATCGAAAACCTCTTTTACTTTTTCAAAATCGGGAGTATCAAGGTCATATTGTTCCTGATGGAATTCCACCGGTACATCACAGATAATAGTAGCTAATTTTTTAGACAAAATTCCTCTCTCTGCGGATGCCTCCACTTTTTCTTTCAGTTTTCCTTTGAGTTCGTGGGTATTGGCTAAAAGGGTTTCAATATTTCCGTATTCTTTAAGGAATTTCATAGCGGTCTTTTCACCTACCCCTTCAAGCCCCGGAATATTATCCACGGAATCGCCCATCATCGCAAGAAAATCGATTACCTGTTTCGGGTTTTCGATCTGGTATTTGGCTTTTATTTCTTCAACACCGAGAATTTCCACTTCGCTTCCTTTCAGTCCCGGCTTGTATATTTTAATTTTATCCGTCACCAACTGGGCAAAATCTTTATCCGGGGTTACCATAAAAGTGGTATAGCCTTCTTTTTCAGCTTTACAGGCAATGGTTCCGATCACATCATCCGCTTCATAGCCCGGCACACCCAAAATAGGGATATGCATCGCCTGCAGAATCCTGTGAATATATGGGATGGCTGCCTTAATTGCTTCCGGTGTTTCGCTCCTGTTCGCTTTATACTCAAGAAAATCCACGGTTCTGATGCTGGCTTCCCCTACATCAAAAACAACCGCCAGATGGGATGGCCTTTCTCTTCTGATGAGCTCAATCAGGGAATTGCTGAATCCGAAAATCGCAGAAGTATCCAGCCCTTTACTGGTAAGCCTCGGGTTCCTGATCAGTGCATAATATCCTCTGAAAATCATTGCATAGGCATCAATAAGAAATAGCCTTTTATCTTGTGTCGCGTCCATATTTTTCATAAAGAACAAATATAAGAAATTAGTTTTCTTTTTCCCGAAACTACCTTCGATGGAAATGGATTTAACAGTTTATCTAACAGGAAGTGTGATAAGAAATTTGTATTGAAGTTTTGAAAGGATTCATGTGAAAATCTGATGTTGTATTAAACTAAGCACTGACTTCATAAAGTGTAAACAGAATGTTTATTGCAGTATGCCTTAGGGATTTTTATTCATTTCTGCACGGTAATAAAAAAAGACTTCATTTTTGAAGTCTGATGTGTCATTTTTTAATCCAGTTCTGCTTTTAAAAATAAATCCTGAATCTGTATTTCGTCCTCGCATGTTTTTTTAAAGTCTGTTATAAATTCTTTCAGGATTTCCGGATTTGATGAATAGGCACAGAACATATCCGCTTCGGGATCAAATTTAATTTCCTCTGACAGATCAGGCCTTTTTTCTTCTACAAAAACTTTTGCCAAAGATACCCAATCATATCCGTTGCCTTCAAAACCTTCATCTTTTCTCCACTCAAAAATTTCGGGTTTATACATTCCTGCATTTAAACATACTGAAAAAGTTTTTTCTGAAGCTACCCAAAAAAAGGGCTTAATTGCTGTTTCAAAATTGTAGGCTTCCATACTGTTTTATTATTTTGATTGATTCATAAAGATAATAAATTTCTTTTTTGACCTGCCATATTATAACATTTCTTAACTCTTTTATGAGTTTGTTATTTGCTTTTTATATTTCAGATTATCTTTCTGCAACCGTTTCCTAAAAAAACAAAAACAGAACAGTTCGCTCTGTATGAGATGAACTGTTCTGTTATGAATGTATTGCTATTGGAATGATTTTCCGCAGGATTAGTTACTGCTGCCACCTGGCCAAAGCCCCTGGTAATTGGAAGTACCGTAGTCTATGGTTTCAGCACTTACGATAAAACTGATCAGCATACTGTTTTCATCTACCGCATCGAAGTCTACTTCGTGCTGGATTACATATCCGTTATTCCAATTCAGAGTAATCAATGTACCTTCTTCATGAGACTTGTTGAATGTGATTTCACCGGTGGTCGGCTTGTATTTACCGTTCAGTAAACTCTCAAGGATGTCTGATTTTTCAGTTGCCTCTACCGTAACTTTAATAATTGCATTGGAAGGATCTGAAGCTACTCTCCCGGATACATCCGTAGATCTTGATACGCTGTAGTTCAGTTTTAATAATTTTTGTCCTTCACCGCCGTTGAATTTTAAGATTCCTCTTGAATTTGCTGCCATAATTGTAAATTTAAATCGTTAATATTTTGTGATTTGGTATATTTTGTATGATTTATTGATTCAAAGATAGACCTCCTTTTTTTATTATGAAACTATTTATACATCAATCTCATTTTTTGTAGTAATTCTACGATTGGGTGTAGTAGTTCTACGACTTTAGAAATTTTTTCAAAATTAAACTATTGATAATCATATATTTAATTTTTAATAATTCAAAATAACAAGAAAGTCAACACGGAATGAAAAATACGTTTTTAATTTATTCTGCATTTAATGAGATTTGGCTATTCTATCCTTCATTATTTAAAAATTCAGTTTTTGAATTTTTTCGCTTTGTATCTCCCGGCATTTCTGAATGGATATTCATATTATTTGTAAGGCTCCTTAATCTGAAATTATTTTTATAGACTCTGATACTGTCTGCCGGTACCGGCTGATTATTAATCATGATTCTATGCTGTGGTTGTGTAAGTTCCCCGGAAATACTACAATTGTATAAAAACTCATTTCAGAATTAATCTATTTATAACCCTCTTTGTAATCCCCCTCCCATTGATAGATACGGATACTGTCAATCTTCAGCGGCTGACCATTCAGGAAAAGCTGTATGAAACTGTTATCAGAGGCTATCTTTACCTGAAGATCTATTTTATCTCCGGCCCTGTCAAAAGCTTCATTCATTTCTGTCCAGTTGAAAAAAGCTCTTGCATTGAATTTTTCATTTTTTGCTTTACCTGTTTCCCAAAAGAATACCATTTCTTTTGGTACAGCCCTTTTCTTGTAGGGAATATTAAGCACCCAGGGCCGCAAAGTGCTTTCTTTTTCTCCATTATAAGTATAGTTCAACACCTCAAACAGACGGAATTTTGGATTTTCTGAAGTTACTACAGGACGCCAGGTATAATGCTGCCTGTAATCATCCCATTCTTTCGGAGAAGCCCCAGGCATAGCCAATTGTTTTCTGGCCTCTTCATAACGTTCCGGACTGATGCGGTACATCTGCATATATTTTTCTCTGGCTTTTGCAATTGTTGCTTTATCATTAATAATTGTTGCTTGGTAACGTCCCAGTTCTATACGGGTTAGACCAAAGTTCAGCCACACCACCACCATACCTTTCGGAGCAAAACCGAAAACAAGACCACTAAAGCTATCATAAGCATTTTTCCCGTTTTTCGCTTTATAGCCTCTGCCCAGTCTTTTATATTTTTTGGTTTCGCCTTCTAAATCGTCCCATCTTGCATATGCTCTTTCCATATAGTCTTTTATAGTATCCACAGGAAAATCTATATTCAGATGATAAAATTGGTCTTCATATCTTGAATAATAGGTGATATCTGCCCCTATGGGAGTACCATATTGATCTGTCCAGCCTTTACCCGAATCTCCCCAGTTGCCGGAAGAACCGCCATAAGGCAAACCTGCATGTATCCCTTCCAAGGTTTTAATTTTATCAAAGACAGGCTCTACCCTATATTGTGTAGCCGGAGAACTTATTTCTACCTGAAATGCTAATTTTTCTTCTTTCATTTTCTGACAGTGTATCAGATTAATACAGAGTATAAAACAAATTGTATACTGCAGTAATCTTTTAATTGTTTTCTTTACGTTATCCATCCTGTATATTTCTTTTGCGGTCCTTAGCATCAGTTACTTTGCCAACTCTTGGCCCCAATCCCAATTTGGTTACGCTGGCTGACCAATGAAGATACCGGTTCCGAAGCATTTTGAGATCATTAGGATCGGTAAAGTCCTCATAATAGATTTTCTTTATTTTTTCAACGTAATCTCCTGAAGATCCGGTTTTATTATAATTTCCAATATAATCATTCCTCAAATTCGTGCAGGCATTCATGTAGCCAAGAATCTGGTTATAAATTCTGCTTAAAAAAGCATCCGTTATTTTATGATTTTCTATAAGAGAAGTATCATACTTTACATCAAACTGTTTTGAATAATGGAACATGGCATTTAAAGAGACTTTATCATATGCATTATGAAGCCTACGCTTTCCTTTTAGAATGAATCTAGCATCTACTCCGTGAACATGTGGGGCAAGTCTTTCTATCCAAATCTCTTTAGTATCATCATTATACCATCCTTCCTCAATCAGTATTTTACGAAACCTTTTGCATTCTTCCCCACTTCCCTCTTCTTTGTATAGGTCTACCGTTTCCTCTGCCATTTCCACATAGCAGCCTCCTATATCAGAATGTACGCCTGGTAAAGTAAACTCCAGACCTTTTACTCCGGATCTTTTAATATTGGTTAAATCGAAATTATCACGATGCTCATCATCTGCTGCCAGCTGTAGGATAAAATAAGCTTTTTTAACAGCATCTAAACCTAACTGTGCCGTATCTCCATCTATAAGACTTACCCCTGCTACTTCTTTTCCTCTGTGATCCATTCCATATGCAGCTACCGTATCATATAAACCTACAAAATTAAAACTGACAGTTTTGGGCGTAATTTTATTTGCTATTAAACAGGCTCCAAAATAGCCATGCTGTATAATCAACGGGTCATCAAGTTTTACTTCAATACGATTATCAGAGTCATCATAAGGAGCCAAAGCCATACCTTTTTCATTATTAATTCTCAATACTCTTGCAGGCTGAGTTGCCATATGAACAAAATGTCGGGCTGCCGTTGCACCGCGGCTAAATCCATATACATTTATTTTCAGATGAATATCTTTACCAGCATATCTGCTGAGAGCTTCAGCCCCTTTTGTACAGCCTCTGGTTACCTTAGCAGGCACTCCTCTGGCTCCTGTTCCGAAAGGTATTCCTGCATTATTGGGCTTTGTAGTAAATGGTATGGATTCACTTTGTAAATCTTCGGTTCCAATGCCTTCTATATACCAAGACACTTGATTGTCGGCATTTGGGTCTATCGCATCATATCCTCTGGCAACGTTAGAATAATCATTGGTATAACTGTCATCTTCGTGGTTAGAATTTTCATGAGATCTTCCTGCTTGTGTATTAGTCTTATTATTCTGGGTTCCGTCGAAAAAAAGGTTTAGGGTAACATCAATGGTATTGACAGGCTTGTCATTGGGATTTATTTTCTGAGCCGGGTTATAACTTACCCCGGTTTGATTCCCATTCTGCTCCACTGAAACGGCACTGTTGTGACTGATTTCTTCTTTAGCGTAGGTTCTGTAATCCCCTCCCGTATGGGTGACCGTTTTCCCTTCTACAAAATACTCGATGCTCATGACTAGTGATTTTTAGACTTCTCGCCACTGTTGTTCTGAACTTCTTTTTCTGCGTGGTGCTCTACCTTGCCTTCACTGTTCACCTCAACTCCCTTCAGAGAGGTCAGTTTATGTTCCTTTTCACCGTATACTTCCATATCCCCTTTTACGTAGTGGCTCATCTTCCCGACCACATTGGTCATAAAATCAGCACCGGTTGACAGGTATTTCATAGAACCCACACTTTCGGTATGATTAACCATAACGGTATCGGATTTATTCATCCCGACATTCGTTATCATGTTTTCTGCAACGTTGATATTCATATTCCTGCAGTTCAGCGTCATGGTTTCGGGAGCCGTGATCGTGATATTGCTTCCCGTGGTATCCAGATGAATCTCATTCCCTGATTTATCCGTAATCACAATGCTTTCATCCTCCGTAAAAACGATCCTATGGCCGCTTCTGGTCTGAATGGATTTCACCCGGTTGTCCACTCCGCCGCCAAGGCCTACTCCGCCGTGGAACATGCCGCCCATGACAAAAGGACGGTCAGGATGGCTGTGTACAAAATTCACCATGACCTGGTCCCCGACTTCCGGTATGGCCACATAGCCTCTGTTCTGGTTTACCTGATCAGTGCCTCCCGCATCCGGACTCATCAATCTGATAAAATGGGTGGTGTCGTTTGTCTGCCAGTCAAACCTTACCTGTACCCTGCCCTGGCCTTCCGGATCTGTATTGGAGATCACCGTGGCGATCTGAGGCTCGGCTTTAGGAACGGTGAAGTCAGGTTTCGGCAAGAACCCCGTATCGGAAGCAATCCCTTCGAATTGTCCGCTGTAATGCCCGATGGTATCGATTTCGTGGGAAACTTCAGTAATCATAACCCTTGTAAAGTAGGAAGATTCATTGGTATCCGGTTTACGCATCTGCACATCCACTACACAGCCCGGATGCAAAAACGGAACCGTGGTAGCCCCGGATAATAAAAATACATTGACTGCCTGGCTTCCCGCTGCACTTTTCTGAGAATATTCTACATCCAGATGGGTAGATGCCTTAACCGGAGCCACCTGTAAGGCCGGGGTTTTATAAATGGAATTGTTATGTGCATAGGCTGTTTTGGCCAGCTCACCCACGTGCTGAACAGGAGTTTCCCCTGAAGTCAGCTTCTCATTTTTACTGCTGTTATACCCGTAAAACTGAGGCTTTATATGAACGGCTTTCAGATGAACCCTGATATCATTGGCACTGCTTCCGTAGGTCAGTTTAATCGGTTTGTTCTGAGGCGGAAGTTTTCCGAAATGAAGCACTTCACCGTCGTAATAAAACTGCTCGCCATAGGCTTCAGCCATTCTTGCCAGATAATTGTAATGGGTTTCGTCGTACTGGCTGCTGTAGATAATCTGGGAATAGTCATTGGTATCGACCCGGATATCAAAACGGTTGTCAATCCCCTGCTTAATCACCTCATTGGCAATAATCCCCATATTTACAGGCGATTCGCCGCCAAAACTCTGGACATGAGGCGCACCGTCCAGTAAAATGGTCGGACTGTATCCGGTTAAAATAATATTTCCGAGGCTCATCTTTTCCTGGCTGAAACCAACATCTGTGATCACGCCTACAAATGTCCTTTCCGGGCTTGCTTCAATGTCTTTATAGGAGATTACTGCAGTCAAGCGTTTGCCTAAAAACCTATTGGCTTCTTCCAGCGTATGGGTCTGGCGGTTGCCCAGTGCATCATGAGCCAGCATAACGCTGAATTCATGATGGTGCTTTGTGCTTTGGGTTAAGGTAAAATGTTTGTAGTATTTGATTACTTTTCCCTCGATTACAAGAGAAAGCTTCACCAACCTGTTAATTCCTGCATGGTGACTTTCTGAAATGCCATCGGCATTCTCAGACGGGCGAAAATTTGCCCCCTGCCTATTTTCAGTTGTAGTTGACATAATTTTGTGATTGTGGTATAAGTAAAGTTAAAAAAAATTATTCAAACAGTTATTTTAAATTTATATCTATTTGATTGTTTGGCAAATTGTTTAAAGCCTTATACAAAGTTCATAACAATTTAAACAAACGAAAAAAGACTGCCATTGAAGGGCAGTCTTTACCTTTTGTATGTCTTTCAATACTAAAAGTTAATTTTTTTTTAGGCTGACGGCCAAAGTCCATCGTAAGCAGAATTACCGTAGTTAATAGTTTCCGCACTTACGATAAAACTGATCAGCATACTGTTTTCATCTACTGCATCAAAGTCTACTTCATGCTGGATCACATATCCGTTTTCCCAAGTCAAAGTAATCAACGTACCTTCTTCGTGAGACTTGTTGAATGTGATTTCTCCTGTCGTAGGCTTGTATTTACCGTTCAGTAAACTTTCCAGGATGTCTGATTTTTCTGTTGCTTCTATGGTAAGTTTGATCAGTGCGTTGGAAGGGTCTGATGCCACTCTCCCGGATACATCCGTAGATCTTGATACACTGTAGTTCAGCTTTAATAATTTCTGTCCTTCACCGCCGTTGAATTTTAAGATTCCTCTTGAATTTGCTGCCATGATTGTAAATTTAATTGTTAATAATATTTTGTGATTCGATGATTGTATAACAAAGATAAAACGGAATTTTCAAATCCGGAATTATTTAAATAACAATTTTATTTTTTGTAGTAATTCTACGATTTAATGTCGTAATTCTACGACATAAGATGTAGTCTTAACCTTAATATACCTTCCCGGAAAAACCCTGTGGCCTTATTCAATGGTAATATGAGTAGAGGTTGTAACATCCTCCTGAATTAGGGTATATCTGACCTCAGCTTTTTTTACCAAGCCTGTTTCAGGCAAAACAGTATATTTTCCGTTAAAAACGATTTCCTGATCAGCTGTTTCATTCTGCCGGAATACAATTTCTCCAGGATCATCCCACCTTTCTACTTTCTGTACGAGTCCGACAGGAATAATTTCCTCTCCGACTCCGACAGATTGGGTTAGGAAAGACTTACCGTTTTTGAATTCATTTCTTAAGGGTGCAAAATATATTTTCATAAAAATATCCTCTTTCATTCTCCTGTCAAACACATCTCCGCTCATCACCGCCGATTCAAATTCATCAAGGTACTGTCCGGCATACGGATCGGGGAACAGGTCGATTAATCGGTCTTTTATAGGCCGGAAATTATGAGCTGCATTTTCATTCAGCTCGATTGTTATGATTTCTCCTTTATTATCTGTTCTGATCACGAAAGGATTAAGGGCACGGATTGACGCTGAGGCAACATCAGACATCATACTTCCGTGTGCATCGGAAAAATTATTTTTAAATACATGAAAAACATGGGAAGTCCCTTCTCTTCTGATCCATTTCACTGAAACCGTACAGGTAAGAACGTTGCTCTTCCTTTCCAATAGATTTTTCTCAATTTCAGTAATGGTAACCGTATATATTTTACTGAACCCTTCAGGAAAAAAGGGAATATCCGGATTTAATTTTGAATCTTTAAAAGGCGCATCATTTCTGCGGTTGTATTCATTAATGATGTTAAGATCAGGAAGCAGCAGTTTTTTCCCGGGAGTAAGTCCGTTATCTATCATATCTTCCCGGGCACAATGTAAATTATGGAATTCTTTAAGGTACTTTGGGTTTTCAAGATTAATTTCTTCAGATATGCTTTCCAATGTTTCCCCGGAAAGAATAAAATGAACGGTCATATGGTTTTGTTTTTGGCTTACACCAAATTAATCCAAAAATTTTATTTTACAAAATAGTTTTGTCTTTATATACAGCTTCAGTCTTGTTTTCTTTACAACTGAAAATGAATAAAAAGATCAGGATTAGAGATTTCATTTATTGGTGTTTCAGGTTGGATTCAATATCGTTTTGTTACTAATCTGTCTTTTTTAAAGGAAATTCATTATTTCCGGGATTTATAAAGTATATTGGGCCTCCTGATATATAAAAATCATTCCCGTTTTTTTCAACATAGATCATTCCCATTTCTTCATTTTGAGGATTAAAAAGGATGCTTAATTTATTTTTTTGTATAAGTTGGGCTTTAACATTTTTATATATCTGTAGTTTTTCTCCGTCACTTATGTATTTTACTGTAATATTATCGAATTTTATAATCTGGATATTAAAACTTGTTTCCAGAGCCTCTCTGTTGCGTGCAGAAAAAAAATAACTCCCAATCCAATCTCTTTCATTAGTTTGGTTATGATTTTCCGGCAAAAAAAAATTGCTTAAAACAATAAAAAAGAACAGTACGGATTTCATATTTTACTTTTTTTCCGAGCCAGCCGGTTTCCAAAATCTCTGAATGACTTCTGCGCACTTGGCAATAATGTTTCTAAAACATTTTCATTTTTGCCTTCAGGATGTACATTTTTTATTTGATTTAAATTGTCGTAGGAAAATATATAAACTTCATCATAAGTATCCGTCAATTGTTCATCAATATATATTTCCACCCTGAATTTAACCTGAATATCAGGAAAATTCCCTGTTACACTCTCTGGAGTATAAGTCATGGCACATCCCGAACCACAGCTTATTACAAAAGATTCATGAACATCCTTCATCCTATCTTCATGAGAAAGATGTTGGTCCTGCTTTTTAGAAAGGCACGAATCAAATAAACCTTTCCGTTTTAAATCATATTGTAATTCAATAGGACGATCAAGATTGGCAGAGGTATTAAATAACTTACCTTCTTGTTTATGATATTCTATCCATCCGATAGTACCTGTTCCTTCGGTATCATAAAAAAGTTTGGCTGAGATGATTCCATTATTATCGTCATCTATCAAAAGATGTACTTTATTTTTATGTATTTTCCATTCTGAAAAGGGAAAATTACTGCTCCTGACCAATTCCGTTAAATAATCATAACAATTATCAGCAGTTTGATTTGCAGAGCCACCGGTAAGGTTTTCCTGATGAATGAAGGTACTGATCATTTCTTTTTTAACGGGTTCGCCTTTACAGGAAAACAGTATTAAAATAAAAAACGGCAACAATGATTTTATATTTTCCCTCACGTTCTTTTGACGAAATACCGTGCTATCTTTTAAACAATTTTTCAGTATGGAAAAATACAATTCAGCCCGCTTTTTCATTTTTGCGTTTATTGTGTTAATTCGTTTTCACTCTGCTTTTATGCACATATCCTCTGTTTCCAGTGCTTGTTTTTATCAGGAACCAGTCGCCTGAACGATTCAGTACCTCAACATTTTCGCCTGAATTTATCTTCTGCAGGACCGGTGAAGATGTATTTTGCGCTTTTCTAAGATTGGTAAATCCGTCAGGATCCTGAATTTGATATTGTCTTATCTTCAGATGATCCACCGGTTCGGTTCTGCATTTCTTGCTTCTATCCGCTTCTGCAGGGATAGGATTCAACTTCTCTGACCATCCTGATTTTGTGATATCAATATTCTGGCTTACCTCGCAAATATATTTTACAGCATTTTCAGAAGCATCCGATATTGTTTTATATATTATGTTCTTAAGTATCCATGAATTGCCATCAGGAACAATGCTGTATTCTTTTTCATAGAATCCCCGGTCCGGAAAATAAGTAGTAATTTTCAGTCCTTTATTTCCGGGAATCTCAGAAATCGCTTTAATAATATTTCCTCCGTCTTCAGAAAAATTTGTGGTCTCCAGGGACAAATCATACGTCCCTTTTTTATTCCCTAAAAACACAAACAAATCTTCTCCCTGGTAGACTACGCTGCTTACAATCTTATCTGCAATGCCATCTTTGTCGACATCAAAGGTTTTGATAAAATAGTTTTTATTATTCTCATACGTTTTAAAAGTTCCTCTTTTCTTTTCGGAGGAGATGTCTTTTGATATTATATCTTCTACAATCTCTTGCTTATCTTTATTCAGGTGTGAAAGAAAATCAGGGTCAATTTTTATATGACTATCAAATAGAAACGACAATACGGATTTTGCATCACTCTTTGATAAAGCATTAATAAGAGTATATTTCTTATTTTCTTTAATATAATCTAATGCACGATTCTGAAAGTATCCTACAGCATCTGCTTGCCAAACACCTCCTTTCGAAATATTTATAATCTGATGTTCATACATTTTATATTTAGGTTTTTGAATCAGTAAAAACCAATAATCAATATATTCATTCGAATTTTTATAGAGCGGTTCTGCAATATCTGTTTTATCATTCCAACCAAATGTATTTTTAAAATCTAAAAAATTTTGGGGGAAACTGTCTAAAAAAGCTGCTTCATCCTTTATAGAAAAAGCTTTTTCTAAAGATGGTACAGATACTTTTATGTTTTCAGATTTATTTTCTTGTGATGGACTCTTACATGAAAATAAAAATATCAATAATAGGAATACTATTTTATTCATAATTTTGTGAAATAATTATTTTTGCATCTTTTATACCGATTTCTTCCACATGGTCAAAAATTTCCTTAAGTTTAGCTTTACTGCCTCCTACGAAATCTTTTGATTTTGTAGATCCAGGTAATAAACAACCTTCTGTATCGCCTGCAGTATTTCCAGAATGTATCAAAATGGCTCTTGATTTGGAAACCACATCATTATATAACTTCAAGCCTTTTTTAATCTTAGTTCCAGCGTGCCATTCCAAATTGTAAGTCCCAACCGGAACCCTTTGTTCAATTCCTGAAACTGTAGTATCAGGACCTTTCTCTTCAAGAATGAATCCTTTAATATCTGTATTATCAATGGTGAATTCTCCTATGGTAGAATTATCAGTTTGCCATTTCCTTGTTAACCTTATAGTGACAGATGATGAAGGACCTGAAGTGCTAGTTGCCTTTTTCTTATCTCTGTTTACACAATCCTGAGGATATTTAAATATATTTTTTAATGTGATTACATAATTTCTTCTTTCCTGTAAGCCGTTTGATCCCCCATTTACTAAATAACTGATCAAGTCTACTTTATCATCGTCTGCAATTAATCCTAAATTTACAGTTCCATATTTCTTTGTATCTTTGCCATCATGGTAAGTAATTGTTTCCTTAGGATAATCAGGCTTATGAATTTTTACATATGCAGGAGGATCAGCTGGTCCCTTCCATCTTTTTCCAACACCTAGAACTTTCCCTTGTTTCCAATACCAACCTGCAGAATCACAAGCATTAAATAGGTTATTCTCTATTTTTTTATAATCTTTTACAAAATCTATCCCTGTATAAGCTTTATAAATTTTATAATTACTTTCCCAAGTCAATTGCATTAATCCCCTGCCGAAATAGGGCTTGTAGTCTTTATTGGTAGCATATTCTAAAGTTGTTCTCAAACGGTCTGTTTCATGGTAAACCTGAGCTAAAAAATGCAATTTCCTTAAGCAGGTAGTAATTTCGTATTTAGTAAATAAGCTATTAATCTGGGCTCTTAATTTTTCTATCGTTTTATCTGTTTCCGGTAATGTACAGTTGTCTGCTGCAAATAGAGCATAACCACTGTCTTTTTTAACCCGTGTTTCACTGTCTCTTAATCCATGAATAATTTTTTCAAATTCATCAGAAGTAAAATCTCTGTTACAAAAACATTTACCTTTTTTATCAGAAGCTTGTCTAGGAGTTTGTTCAACCACACTCACCGTCTTCCCTCCAGGTTTCTGTGCTGTAGGTTTCTGATCCGGTTTTACAGTGCCTTTGGATTCTACCCAGTCCCAGAGTTCATTCCATTTGTTTCTTACGGATTCTGTCATAGAATTCATAATGCCCTTTTCTTCTTTTTGGGACGGAGGCTTTTGAGCAGCCGGCGAACCGTTAGCTTTGGGAGGTGTTTTCGAAGGCTGTGACGGAGTACTGTTCTTTGGCGGGGCGGAAGGTTTGGGTGCCGCCGGCGGTCTGTAGTCAGGGTTTTTAACGTCGATATTTCCGGTAGCATGCTTTTTATTTTTGTAGTATTCTACCGTGACATAAAACTCCAATTCTTTAGGATCTCTTTCCCCCTGTAAAGCTTTCTGCATTAAAGCCTTTGTTAAAACAAATTCAGCGGTAGCTATTCCGGCTCTGTCAACGATCGCTTCTTTACTGTCGACAAAAAGATTTTTAGCAGTATGTCCGTCTCCTGTAACATCATCTTCCCAAAGGGTAAAAACCAGTTTTTTATTCGCCAAATTTACGCACTGTGCTTTAGCAACCAGTTTTTCCGTATAGCTGAATATGGTTCCTTTAGAATCATCTACATACAAAAGCTCGACTTTATTGATTTTAGGAATTTCTGTCGGCTGCGGTGTAATATCTATGGTTGTAGCACCCGCTCCTTCCGGTTCATGCAGATATGCTTCGAGACGGTAGGTATTTTTTGAAGCCACTTCACCGAAAGTAAAACTCCCGTCGCCTTTTTTCCTGATGTTGGTTGTGGTAAAGCTTCCGTCGGAACGCTTTTTAAATAATTCCCAGGTTACCAAAGCCGGGTTTCTATCGCTTTCGGGCGTTGAAGGATACCAGTCTGTAATGGTATACAAGGTTTTCTCTCCTACTTTCGGTGTAGGATTTCCTGCTATTTTTGAAACTCCTTTTTTCGACATGGAAAGTATTTTTTAAGATTAATAAGCATCCAGCTCACTTTCGAACACAGTCTCTTTAAAATCCTGCATGTTCACCAGCGGATTGATATGCTGTACCATTTTATTGTCGGCATTTTTCACATTTTTTTTACTCATCTGTCCGCGCTGTCCATGGTCTTTGACGGTAATTTTGCCCCCAACGGTACATAACAGCTCGGAAACTTCCGTTACGATCTTCTTATCCGTTATTTTTACTTTATCATAGGTCTTCTGCCATTTTCCGGCCGGTGCATAAGAACAGGGTAAATTTCCGCCTGACGAAGGCTTCAGTTTACATTTTCCGAAACTTGGGCCGGAAGGATTGAACTGAAGATCATCTTCCGTAACGCCAAGGAAATCAGAATTGCCGTCAGAGTCATTCCAAAAATGTTTCTGGTGGGAAGTAACTTTATAATGAGGGAACTGGTCACCCTGGTTGCACTGGGCTTTGCCTTTTTGTACAACAAAGTGTCTGCCTTCATGAGGTGATGATTGCTGTGACATAATACTGTAATTTGGGTTACTACCAAAGATAAAAAATTTACCTTAAAAAAATAAAAAAAGCGAAAATAAATTTTCGCTTTCTGATATGATAAGATATTAATGTTGAGTATATTCCGGCTGCTCGGTGGGCAGCAGGGTCGGCATAAAGTATTCATTCAGCCAATAAAACGTTTGACCGTTTTGCTCAATCTTCACTGCCGGATCATTTCTGTGGGTCAGCATCCTGTCTGCAAGAGTTTTGTAATAACGGAAGTACGTCCTTACGGTTTCATTAGTCACAACTTTAGGCTTTTTCCAGCCCTTCAGCATATATTTAGACATTAGTTCTTCTTCAGTGACATCAAACCCGGTACTCACTCCTACTGCATAAGCCATCGGCTGCTTGTACAATTCGCTTTTATCAAGGAATTGCAGGGTCGGATTATATTTCTTCAGGAGCTTTATATATTCATTAACAGCTCTTGCCTGCTTAAAATCCAATCTTTCGGCGCCTGTCTTCTGATAAACTTCTGTGTAGAATAGCTTCAGATTATCATATTCTGTTTCAGAAATCAGAATTCCTTTTTCCAGACCGGGTTTATAATCTTTCAAATCTTTAGGAATATGGCCTTTCACCAGAAACGGATTTCCATAATTGATCAGCTGTGCGGCAATCCCGGCCGGTACCGGATTTGTAAGGCCCGGATACAGATATTTATACTTTAAATCGACATCTGTTTTTCCTGCTCCTACTGTTGAATGGAAATATTCATCTAAAGATTTGTCTATAGTTGTATTATCCAGTGTCACCTGAGCAATCAGGCTGTCGACTGATTTTTTAAGATATCCTGGAGCGGCGATATCCCCTTTTTTAGGGAAAATAACAAACCCCTGAGCCATGCTTTGTTTAGGATAATCCAAAGAGAAGAAACCTTCATCACCTTCAACAAGATTAAAATTATTCTTAGTCAGGACCTGATCCTGTTTGATGATTTTCTGTTTTTTTAATTCGGCGATATTTTTTGCTGTATTGGTTACCACATTTTCTGCCATTAAAACAAAATCGTTATAGGTATCAGATGATTTTGCACTGGTCTGGAACATAATTAAGCGTGCCTGAGCCTGTGTCAAAGAATTAATAACGCCGTACATATTTCCGCTTTGGTTTGCAGAAGTCCCTACCGTTACGACAATATTGGTTTCATCAGGTACATTCGACAAAAGGTCTCCAGCAGCTGTTAAACCTTCATTCACCGGCTGGTAACCGCTGTTGCTCGGACAACTCATTTCATTGGTCTTCTGATCAATGAATGTTGTGATTTTATTATAATCCGTACTTAAATTTGAAACAGCCACATTGTCTCCGCAAGAATTGTTTTTATACAAGACCACTCCGTATTTCACCTGGTTGAAGTAAGAAGGCTTTTCGAATCTGAGCTGCAGATCCTGAAGCAGAGATTTTACAATCGGGGCATACGGTGCGTTGGAAGCACTGATGTCTAATGCAAAAACAATATTAAGTTTTTTATCTCTTTCCGTAATCTCTTTGTAGCGGCCAAACTCAATAGATCCCCCTAAAACATTGAAAACAAAATTCTTACTATAATCCAATATGTTTGTGAAATACTTAGTCTTCGAGTCTGGGGCCGGCGGTTCATGCAATGGCAGGCTCACTGGGAAAATATTTTCAAGCGGTGTTCTCTTGTTGACATCTGTCAGGAAAACAGCCGTTTTGTTTTCGGCTTCATTTCCGCCGGGATATCCTTCGCGAATTCCCAAAGAAGTTTCTGCAATACCTGTGGTATTTTTCATTTTAACTGCCGAACGCTCGCCCCATGATGAAATCACATTCGAACTTACCCAGCCATACAGGTTTGTGCTGATGCTGTCTATATCTACGGAAGGTTTTTTCCCTATCAGAAATCTCTTGTTGTTTTCAGCCTGTTTGTAAATGTAAACAATCTGGCCGTTAGGAATTTTCACATTTGCCTCCTCAATGAGACTGGGTGAATTAAAAACCATGATGGAATCGTTCTTATAATACCTTTCAGAACTTCTGATCACTTCACTGTTGTTCGGCACTACAGCCACTTTAACAGGGAATCCCGTTTTTTCGCTTTTTAAAGCATTATTCCAAAGAAGCAGATCTGATTCCGGAATCCAGCCGTATGTCTTAATCTGTTTTGATGATACTTTTTTCATCAGAGCATCAGGAACATATACTGCTACTTTTACCATTCCGTCCCGGTGTTTCAGAACCATTAAAGGCTCTAAAAACTTAACTTCCTTGTATGATTTTTCATCATTTTTATCTAAATAAGCCGTATTTCTGGACCGGTCTGAAATTGCGATCCACGGCACTGATTTTTTGGGAAATCCATTGACAACGGTAGAATTTTCAACCTGCCCGTATTGTGACGGCTCCGGGGTTCTTTTTGACGGCAATTTTACCTGACATGCTGTCAGCAATACCGAAACGCCGATGTAATATGCTGCTAGAGGAAATTTGTTTTTCATCCTATTGATCTTTTATGATTGGTAAAGCCCTGGAAACAGGACAGAATTATTTGCTTTGGTTAATGTCGACTTTGGTTACGCAATTTTGTGTGTCATCAAAATTCACTTTTACAGTCTGGATGATTGTATTCTTATCGAACTGAAGACCTGCACAGTACATGTAAAAATTATTTACTTTACTGTCGCTTACTTTAACTACCGTGTTTTCATTATTGCACAAATAAGTTTTCAGTAAATAATTGTAATGCGAATTGAAATCGTTTCCGTAGGCAATCTGCTGAAGGTGTCTTTTGAAATCATCATCAATTTTTGCATAAACATCTTCTACGCTTACTTCTTCTTTCAGGTCGTCATAAGCGGGAGTAATTTTGATATGGTGAAGAATAGGTTCTTCATTTTCATTCGTATAAAGCGTAACCACATAATCGCCCGGTTTCTGATAAGCATAAAACGCCAGTTTTTCTTTAGAATCAATATTTCCGGTTTCCCCGAATTTCCAAGTAAACTGATCGGCATCGGAAACGGCCCGGAACTGTACTTTAATATACTGTACAGCTTCAGAAGGCCCCTCAATTATGGTTTTGATCTTAATGCTGTCATTGGTTTTAGGAAGACTTCTTGCAGAGACCATTACCGGAAAAGATTTTGAATATTTATTATCGATAATCAATGTTATCTGATAATACCCAGGTCTTGAGTAAAAATGAATCCCTTTGCTTTTATCTGAAGTGCTTCCGTCTCCGAAATTCCATTTTCTTGTTTTGGCGGACGGCGTCATATCTTCAAACCGAAGGGTATCGCCAACTGCAATAGTAGACGGGTTTACATTCCCCACAATATCATCGGAGGACTGTATCACTTTCTTCTGCATCCACAATGCTACCAGTGCCGCTATGAGCAACGTGGCAATAACACCGATAATAATGTTCTTCTTGTTTTTCTGAAAGTAATTCATAGTTAATTATTGTGTGATATGTTTTTTATATAATATTTTCTTAGTGAAATACTGATTATTCATTTTGTGAATTCAGCATGGTCTCTTTTTGGAAAAGCTGACCTTTTTTCTCTTTAAAACTGATGGCGCATTCATCAGACTGTTTTTTCAAATTTTTTATATTTTCAGTTTTATTTGAAATAATTCTTTTATCATTGAAATACATTTTATAAAATTTTGCGATCTGCGGGTAAGCATTTTTACGGATATCACTGATGTTGTCTCCAGACTGAAAATAGTTGGCAACATCGTTAATTCCATATTGGATATTATTTTCCACAAAAGGTTCAGGAGGCTGGTCTTCCAGTCTGTTAATCATGGAAAATGTACTGTCTAACATCTTATATGACAGTTTCTGCTTTTGGTCGAATTTTACTTTTTCGTCAAGATTCTGTACGGAAATAATATCTTCATCTTCAAAAGGCGATTGAAAACCCTTTAAAAAAATAATTCCAAGAAAAAGAAGCGCTGCGATAAGCATTAGGATCAGATATAAAAACTGATAATGCCTTTCCTTTTTTGATAGTGTAATTTGTCCCTGCATGGTTTTCGTTTTTATCTTCTGCGTCTGGTGCCTGTAAATTTCCTGGTAGGGTCTACGCGTAGTTCTTTGTTCATAAAGCCTATTTTTCCTTGGCATTCACTCAGTTCCCGTAAGGCACTTTGTTCTTTATAAGAAACAGTGATAATCTGGTTTTTAAGAGTCATCATCGGACCAATCTGTTTCATCAGTATAGAATAATGCTTGAAATTATTCGCACTGTCCTCCCCCATGATATTTTTAGCATCCTGTATATTATCCATAATATAATTCCGTAAAATATTATCATTGCTCACCTTGTTGATATCAAGCTGGTCCATCCGATAAAGAATACTGTCTACATGAGTCCGCAGCAGGTCGCTTTTGACGAGGAGATCACGATATCTATCTGCTTCCTTTTTGATTCCTTGGCGCTGGATATCGTAACTTTTGAAAAAGAAAAAGATACAGATGAAAGAAACACCTGATAACATGATAAATGACAGAATAAACTTCCAGATGCCTGTCCGTACGTCCGCTTTGTTTAATTTTTTGTCCCTGTTCGAAGACATAGATGTGTGATTTGTTTGGTTTGTGAAATTATAAAAAAATAATTGATGTACAAAATTAAGTATTCAGTCATTTTTCACTATTTTTCAATTATAGCAAGATTAATTTTAGTTTTCGGCTTATTTTCATAATTTAGTGATCTGAATTTTAATCATCATTCGCCAAATCGATATTAAAGTGAGTAAAATATTAACTAATACCGTGAGGTTTTCTGTAGCAGACAGTGATTTTTATTTTAAAAAAATACTGATCAAAACCCTTACGGAAAATCCGTTCCACGTACTTCTTAATGACTGTAATAATGGGCATGAGCTGATCAGCAGAAATTACAGAAGACAGGAGGATGTATTTATCATAGAACTTTTTATGCCCATTCTCAGTGGAATTGAAGCCATAAAGTATATCCGGAAAAGTAATACGGAAACCCCCATTATTACATATTCGGGAACCTATCAGGAAGATATGGCGGAAATCCTTACCAAATTGCAGAATATCTATTATTGCCAGAAAAAAAGCAATATCATTAAAGATATTTTCAAGGGAAAAGTAGCTTCAGACGGTTTTGACTATGCCAGTTACAGCAGGGAATGGGAACAGCAGCCTTTAGCAGTGCTGGACTATATGGAACGTCAGAAAAAAAGCCAGGAAGAGCTTTCCCCGACTGAGATTTTGCTCATGAAATTCTGTTATGAAGGCTTCAGCAATAAAGAGATCGGGGAAAAACTGAATCTCAGCACCAGAACGATTGATACCTACATCAACCGACTTACTGAAAAGCTGGGGCTTAAGACGAAACTTCACCTGATCCGCTTCTGTGTGGAGCATGGATATTATAATTCCAGCATGTAAAAGTGAGTTAATCTAGGATTAACATAGAATAAACATTAATTTTCAACCTCTTATAAAAAAATATTTTGCCACTAATTTGCTAATATTCAATTTTTTTAACTAAATTTGCACACCTAAAATTTAAAATTAAAATAAGGAAATGACAAAGGCAGAATTGGTAAACACCATCTCAAATAAGTTGGGAACCGAAAAGAATGAGACACAGAAAGTGGTAGAGGCTTTTATGCAGGAAATCAGGACTTCTATGTATAATGGCGATAATGTTTACCTGAGAGGATTTGGATCTTTTATCATTAAAACCAGAGCAGCCAAAACGGGAAGAAATATCTCTAAAAATACTGCCATTGAAATCCCTGCTCACAACATTCCCGCTTTCAAACCATCAAAGTCTTTTGTGGAGAAAGTAAAAACGAAAGTTACCGTAAAATAAAACATTAACTGAATATTAACTAGTTACTAAAAAATATAATTATGCCAAGCGGAAAGAAAAGAAAAAGACACAAGGTTGCAACTCACAAAAGAAAGAAAAGAAGAAGAGCAAACAGACACAAGAAAAAATAATCTCTCTTCTTGAGATTACAATATACATGATATAGTTGGTGGTTTTAAATTTTAAAAAGCTCACCGACTATATTTGTTTTATAACTATAAGATGTCCCGGAAAAAAAAGATGTATATTTTATAAAAATACATGTTCTATTCAATACTAATTCATATCTTAATAATAAAATTTAATATGATGAAAAATAGAACGGTTTCCTGTCATCTTAATAATTTTATCTTACAACAAAATGAAGAAAGAACTAATAGTTTCGCATGAAGATAATCTTACAAAGATTGTACTGCTGGAAGACGGAAGACTATGTGAACTTCATGAGCAAGAGGACAAAAGCGATTTTATAGTTGGAGATCTGTTTATCGGAAAGGTAAAAAAGCTGGCACCCAATCTTAATGCCGCTTTCGTAAATATTGGATATGAAAAGGATGCTTTCCTGCATTATCAGGATCTGGGACCGCAATATCTTACTTACAAAAAGTTTTTAAAAGACACGATTTCCAAACAACAGAACGTTTCAAGCTTAAAAAATTTCGAAATCCAGCCCGAAATCAATAAGAACGGAACCGTAGAAAAGGTAATTGCAAAAGATGACCTCGTTTTACTGCAGATAACCAAAGAACCGATTTCTACAAAAGGACCGAGAATTTCCACGCAGATTTCCTTGACAGGGCGCTTTTTGGTTCTTATTCCTTTCGATAATAAGGTTTCTATTTCCAAAAAAGTGAACAGCTTTGAAGAAAAAGAAAGATTACGGACACTTATTGAGAGTATTAAGCCTGAAGGATTCGGAGTGATCATAAGAACTGTGGCAGAAGGAAAAAAAGTCGCAGATCTTCACAATGACATGAATCAGCTGATCCAGAAATGGGAGAGCACATTTAAAAATATCCAGAAAAATAAAGTTCCGTCCAGGGTTTTAAGTGAAGATGACAAAGCTTCAGCAATTTTAAGAGACAATTTCAACCAGGATTTTGTAAGCATCACCTGTGATGACGAACAGATGGTTGAAGAAATGAAAAATTATGTGGAAGTGATTGCTCCGGAGAGGAAAAATATCGTCCATTTCCACAATTCCCACATCCCTCTTCTGGAATATTATAATGTTGAAAAACAGCTTAAACAGAGTTTCGGAAAACACGTTAACATACCGAGCTCAAAAGGTGCTTATCTGGTCATAGAACACACGGAGGCACTTCATGTAGTCGATGTCAATTCAGGAAACAATATTACCACTGGTACGGCTGTAAATAAAGAGCATGCCCTTAAAGTGAACATGATGGCAGCCACCGAGATCGCAAGACAGCTTCGGCTCCGGGATATGGGAGGCATTATTGTTATCGACTTTATTGACATGACCAATCCTGAGCACAGAAAAGATCTGTACGAACATCTGAAAAATGAAATGACCCGTGACAAAGCGCGTCATAAAATTCTCCCACCGAGTAAATTCGGACTGATACAGATTACCAGACAAAGAAACCGTCCGGAAAAACAGATCGATACCAAAGAGGAAAATCCAAATAAAGACGGAGAAATCGTTGCTCCTATCGTTATTGTGGAGAGAATGGGCGATGCCCTGAGAACCATTATGCAAAAAGAAAAAGGCAAGCTTTATCTTCACGTCCATCCTTTCGTAGAAGCTTATCTTACCAAAGGGTTCAACAGCATCCAAATGAAGTGGTTTATGAAGTATAAAAAGTGGGTAACCGTGGTCCCAAGAGATTCTTTCAAATATTTAGAATATAGAATTTACAATTCAAAAAAAGAAGAATTGATCGGATATTCTAATTAACACAAAATTTAAAACCTTCAGATATAAACTGAAGGTTTTTTGTTTTATACCTCAATTATTCTGCCTTTATTGATTACTAACCATCTTTTCAGTTAAATTCTTAATAAATATTACAGATAATTATGGGTCTCTCTTTTAAGGTATTAATATTTAAAGATTTATCTGTTTATAGGTTTTGGCTAAGCTCTAGCCCTAAACCCGTTAGAATCATTTAAAAACACCAGTGTAAACAATTTTATCATTAGTTTGAACTACGTGTATGTTTAACATCAGTATAAAGTAACAAATTCGATGATCATACGGTTAATGAAAATACTTTAAAAGCTTAGGTAGATTTTACAGCAAAAGAAATGATAGGAAATATTAAAAAATAATTTTCATAAAAAATTTATCAAAATGAAAAATATTTGACTAGACCTTCCTTCTTAATTTCCTGCTGATTTTTAAAAGATACCAACCACGGTATCATTCTGAGTTCCTTTTACAATAGCGATAAGAGTACCTTTCTGCCTTTTGATTTTTTGGAAGTAAGAACAGTATAAAGTTCACCATCAGAAAGAGCAGCTTCATCTAAAGAGAGTTGCTATGAGATCAGGGTATAAAATAAAACTTTCAGCATGTACCTTTTGCTCCAATAGTTTTGCAGGGAAGGGTTTTAGTATCGGCTGATTTTTTTTAAGAACTCCGCAAAATCTTGTGTCATACGGGTTCCTTGGGCAATGAGATTCCAATCTCTCTGAATGATGTTTCCTGCTTTAGTATCTGTACATCTTCTGCGTCTGATGTGGAGCTTCAGGGTATTTCCGGAACAAAATCTTTTGACTACAATATGAGTGAAGAAGACTCCTTCGGAACTGTATTTTTCTCCTCAAAATAGAGGTGTAATATCTCATTTTCTTCTTCAAATTTTAAAAGCTCAAAATGATCAATTAAAACCTCAGGGAGGAATAACTTAAGAAATTCTGTCTCATGTAATATCTTATTAATTTTTACTTTTATCCTAAAGTTTTGGAATTGATCCTCAATAATGGTATAGGCCTCAGGTTGTATATATTGATCTATAGATGTTTAAGTCTAGATATTTCTTAGAGTTAAAGTATGTATATATAACAAAAAAACCCCTCTTTCATCGGATGATGAAGGAGGGGTTTAGATAAAGACTGGCGGCGACCTACTCTCCCGCTTTCGCAGTACCATCGGCGCTGGTGGGCTTAACTTCTGTGTTCGGAATGGGAACAGGTGAGCCCCACCGCTAAAACCACCCTAAAGGTTGTATATAGTGTAGGAATGTATTGTTGTATCAGGTATTAATGACTTATATCATTCATACTTTTTACAATCTACATTTTACAAATTTATCGGTAAATATCATCACAAAGGCAAAACCATTGATGCACTTATAAGAAC
>NZ_AUMU01000020.1 GCF_000430845.1 Chryseobacterium gregarium DSM 19109
GGCTCCTCCTGCTGGGCTCGAACCAGCGACCCTCTGATTAACAGTCAGATGCTCTAACCAACTGAGCTAAGGAGGAATGTCCTTCGTTTTTTAAGTGGTGCAAATATAGGACGGATATTTAAGCCACGCAAATTTTTTACAGATAATTTTAAATTTTTTAAAATTTATCGGTAATTATCTTAAAAATATCGTTTCCGAAAATCAGTAACATCAATCCTAACAGGAAGATAACCCCGATCATTTGGGCATTTTCCAGTACTTTCTGAGGAACCGGTTTTCCGACAATCATTTCATACAAAGTAAAAATAACATGTCCGCCATCTAATCCCGGGATCGGAATTAAATTTAAAAAGGCAAGCCATACGGAGAACATCGCGGTGAAACTCCAGAAGGCAGCCCAATTAATGGAAACATCACCGTTTGCATCTCTGTCAACCGGCATGTTTTTCACAATGGCAATCGGTCCGCCGACATTCTTATACCCCTGGATCTTCGAGTTGAACATGATTTTAAACTGCTTTACCTGCATGGTTAAAGCTTCGATAGTCCTCACGAAACCTCTCGGGATGGCTTCTCCGAAAGAATATTTTTTATCGGTAATAACGCCGGCAATACTTTTCTGGTCAACAGCCACACCTAATTTTCCGTTTTTATCTACAGGTGTAGCAACGGTCTCAGGTTTTCCGTTTCTTAATACATCAATCTGTACCGTTTTTCCTTTGTTTTCATTTAAAACAACTCCTACTTCATCAAAGAACAGGGTCTGTTTTCCGTTGACCGCAACTACCTTGTCGCCTTTTAACAGTCCGGAAGATTTTGCAGTTGGCGTAACCAAAGAATCAATAGTCATCGGAAACCTTGGGGTAATATACATTTTTGCCTCTTTTTGCTTCAGAACATCTGCGACCCCGTCTTTCTCGATTGGGAAAGTTACTTCCTTTCCGTTTCTGAGTACGGTTACATAATCACCCAGCAAAATGTTAATGGATGCATTTTCCAGTCGTTCAGCCGGCTTTCCGTCGATGCTGATGATTTTGTCTCCGCTCTGGAATCCCATTTTTCTGCCGGCATCCGTTACTCCGATACCATTATTGAATTTGGTAAGGTCAGTATACATTTCCCCGTTAAAAAAAGAAAGAGAACTGTAAATTACCCAGGCAAGAAAGAAGTTGACTGTCACGCCTCCCAACATGATGATCAGCCTTTGCCAGGCCGGTTTAGCTCTGAACTCCCATGGCTGGGCGGGTTGCTTCAGTTGTTCGGTGTCCATGCTTTCATCCACCATTCCGGCGATTTTTACATACCCTCCGAAAGGAAGCCAACCGATGCCGTATTCGGTCTCACCGATTTTTTTCTTAGCCAGAGAAAACCAGGGATCAAAGAAAAGATAGAATTTTTCAACTTTCGTCTTAAAGTATTTTGCCGGTAAGAAATGCCCCAGTTCATGAAGAATTACTAAGATAGAAATGCTCAATATAAATTGAAACAGTTTGATTGCTATTTCCATTAATGCTTTTTAGGTTTAATTTGCAAAGGTAACAATTATCAAAAGGATGCCAAATAAAAAGCTTCCCGTTTCAGGAAGCTTTGTCATATAATATGATGAGGTCTTATAAATTAATGGAAACGCCGAGACTGCCATTGTTGCCGACTTCTGCAAAAACCCCGATTCTGTCAGTAAAAAAGTATCGTGCCCCGATATGAGCCCCAAGCCCGAAATCACTTCCTACAACGCCCACATCAATACCCGGATAGATATCCAGTTTTTCAGGCAACTGCAGCGCCTCTTTCAGATGGAAATTCAGTCTTCCAAAAACAAAAACCCGGTTATCATTGTTATTATCTTTATAATTGTCAAAATAGGCATTCAGTCCGCCACCCACAGAGATCAGATTATTCAGGCCATAGTCATAGGTACCCGTAATTCCCGTTCCGTAACCCCATGTGCTTACTCCCGCATTGATTTTCTGATCCCCTTTTCCTGTCCATGCCTGTGCATCTGCGGCTGTGCCTGCAAAGACCAGCATCAGGATAAAAACCACTTTCTTCATAAATTATACTTTTCAGATTGTATTGAGATAATATTTGCAGCAAAAATAAAACCGTACTCATGTAAAAAGCGTATTTTTAAGGAAGTTTTTAATATAATTATGAAGATCACAGGTCTGAATTCGGATATTATCTGGAAAGATAAAACCGCTAACTTTCAACTCATAGAAAAAGAACTGCAGAATGAAGAAGCGGATGTTTTTCTTCTGCCGGAAATGTTTTCGACAGGCTTTTGTATGGATGCTTCTGAAGTATCCGACAGAGACCAGGAATCCCTTGCGTTTTTAAAGAAGATGTCCCAGGAAAAGAATGCTGCTTTCTGTGGAAGTGCGCCGGTAGAAGAAAAAGGGAAGTTTTACAACAGAATGTATTTTGTGCAGCCGGATTCCCGTGTTGATTCTTATGACAAGCGTCATTTATTTTCTTTTTCAGGAGAAGATAAAGTATATTCCAGAGGAAAAGAACGGGTAATTGTCAATTATAAAGGCTTCAGGTTTTTATTGCAGGTATGCTATGATCTGCGCTTTCCTGTTTTTGCGAGAAACAATGATGATTACGACATTATTCTGTATGTGGCCAACTGGCCGGAAAAAAGAGTGGAAGCCTGGGAGCATTTGCTGAAAGCCAGAGCGATTGAAAACCTGTCGTATGTTTTCGGTTTAAACAGGATCGGGACTGATGGAAATGATCTTTTCTATCGGGAAAGTTCGCACTGTTTCTTTGCAGACGGAAAAGAAATTTCTGAAAAAAGCGGAAATATCATTACCACGGAATTAAATAGCGAAGAATTAAGAGATTTTAGAAGCCACTTCCAGTTTCTGAATGACCGTGATGATTTTGAAATTTTAGGTTTAAATCAAGTTTAAAATTAAATTTCCCACAGATGACGCAGATTTTCACAGATAATTGAGAATAAAATTTGTGAAAATCTACGTGAATAAACTTATATTCTTTTAACTAAACCTAAATATATTGTTCTAAAAGTTGCGTCAATCGATTTACATCATGCACGCCACTTTCTTTATATAACAATTCTCCTTTTTTGAACACGGCTAAGGTTGGTACTCCGCGAACTCCGTACTGAGAAGCTATAGCAGGATATTGGTCAACATCCACTTTGATGATTCTTGCACTTTCGCCCACGTTTTCCTTTACGGTATTGAGAACCGAAGACTGTACTTTACAAGGCTGGCACCAGGTAGCAAAGAAATCTATTAAGACAGGTCTTTCTGAATTGATAATTTCCTGAAATTTTTGTGACATAGTTTGGTTTTTATTTAGAATTTTAATAGAGGATTGTCATAAGCACATCCTTTCTTATTCATCGTTTATTATAATACTTTTGACTGGCAGACAAAATCTGAAGTCGGGAACTTTTCTGCTTTTTTAATTCCGCCGAAACCGCCTTCAATTTCAGTAAAGTTTCTGATTCCGTGTGAATTAAGGATGCTGGCGGCAATCATGCTCCTGTAGCCTCCTGCACAGTGTAAAAAGAAATGCTCGGAATCGTCAATGGTCTTCACCCATTCACTGATCATATCCAAAGGCTTGTTGTAAGCATTGTCAATATGCTCCGCAGAATATTCCGATATTTTACGGACGTCAATAACTTTTGAATGTTCGGTAAACCGTTCTGCAAATTCTGTGGGAGAAATTCTTTTCACTTCATCCGTTTCTTTCCCGCTGTTTTTCCAGGCTGCAAAGCCGCCTTTCAGGTATCCCACTACATTATCGAAGCCTACACGGCTCAGTCTTGTAATGGTCTCTTCTTCCGTTCCTTCATCAGTAACCAGTAGTAAAGGGTGCCGTACATCAACAATTAATGTTCCCACCCAAGGGGCAAAATCCCCCTTCAACCCGATATTTATAGAATTAGGGATAAATCCTTTGCAGAATTCAGCCGCATTTCTTGTATCTAAAACCAACGCTCCGGTTTCTTCTGCGTATGCTTCAAAATCATCAGCCGCAATTTCTGTCAGGCCTTTATCCATCACAGCGTCGAGACTTTCATAACCGCTTTTATTCATGGCGACATTCATTCCGAAATATTTGGGTGGCGCGGTAAGCCCGTCCAGAACCTCTTTGACAAAAGACTCTTTATCCGGCTGATTCAGAGCATAATTCGTTCTTTTCTGATTGCCTAAAATATCAACGGTTTCTTTCTGCATGTTTTTCCCGCAGGCCGAACCTGCACCGTGGGCAGGGTATACCGTAATGCTGTCGTCCAGAGGCATAATTTTCGTATGGAGGCTGTCATATAAGATTCCGGCAAGATCTTCCTGCGTAAGATTGGTGGCTTTCTGGGCAAGATCAGGTCTGCCCACATCACCCAGAAACAAGGTGTCACCGGTAAAAATTGCGGTTTCAACACCGGACTCATCCATCAGAAGATACGTGGTGCTTTCCATGGTATGGCCGGGCGTATGAAGTACTTTTATTTTGATATTCCCGATTTCAAAAATCTGGCTGTCTTCTGCAATAATAGCTTCAAATTCAGGCTGTGCCGTAGGTCCGTACACGATAGGAGCCCCTGTTTTCCTGCTGAGGTCAAGATGTCCCGAGACAAAATCTGCATGGAAATGGGTTTCAAAAATATATTTTAAAGCGACATTATCTTTTTCCAGACGATCCAGATAGGGTTTTATTTCTCTTAGAGGATCAATGATCACAGCTTCATTTTCAGATACGATATAGTATGCACCTTGAGCCAGACATCCGGTATATATTTGTTCGACTTTCATTATATAGTGTAACGGTTTAATGTTATTGATGTACAAAAATCGTGTTTTATTTTTTAAATTATATTAAAATTAAGAAATCTATATTGATAGAATACATCTATAAAGTATTATTTATTCTAGTAACCTCCGATATTTCAAAATTTTAGTCCCTAGATAAGCTTATTATTGAATGCTGATCCCTGAAATTAATCATCATTGGATTTCTTTGAGAAATCTACTGGAAAAATTTATATTTATAAGTTAAAAAAGAAAAAATGGCAGATAAAACACAATTTATTGAAGAGCTCAACACAAAATATACTCCGAAAGAAGAATGTATTATATTAGGAAAAGCAATGCTGGATGGAGAAGTCATTACCGAGGTCAATGTTTCGGTTCCGTTAAAGACCATTAACCGCCACGGGCTTGTTGCAGGGGCAACGGGAACTGGGAAAACCAAAACCCTACAGGTTTTTGCGGAACAGCTTTCCCATCAGGGCATCCCTTCTCTGGTACTGGATATTAAGGGTGATCTCTCAGGGATTGCAGAAGCAGGAACTGAGAATCCTGCCATTAAAGAACGGTATGCAAAAACGCAGCTTCCTTATACCCCACAGCCGTTTCCGGTAGAATTAATGACAATTTCCGGGGCAAGAGGCGTAAAACTGAGAGCTACGGTTACGGAATTCGGCCCGGTTTTATTGAGTAAAATTTTACAGCTGAATCAAACGCAGCAGAGCATTATGTCCATTGTTTTTAAATATTGTGATGATAAGGGGCTGCCTTTGATTGATATGAACGACCTGAAAAAGGTTTTGCAGTATGTCACGGAAAATCCACAGGGAAAAGTGGAGCTTTCGTCAGACTACGGTTCTATTTCCTCATCTTCTTTAGGCGCGATTCTAAGATCGATTGTTGCTTTGGAGCAGCAGGGTGCTTCGGGCTTCTTCGGTGAATTAAGCTTTGATGTTCATGACCTGCTTCAGACCAGGGACGGAAAAGGGGTAGTCAATATTTTGCGGGTAGCGGATATTCAGAGCAAGCCGCAGCTGTTTTCTACCTTCATGCTTTCTCTTTTTGCGGAAATTTATATGACTTTTCCTGAAGAAGGAGATAGCGGAAAGCCCAAACTGGTTCTGTTCATTGATGAAGCCCATCTTATTTTTGATGAATCTTCCAAAGCGCTGGTTTCCCAGATCGAAACCATGGTAAAGCTGATCCGCTCCAAAGGGGTCGGGATTTATTTTATTACCCAGATTCCCGGGGATGTTCCGGAAGCAGTGCTTTCCCAGTTAGGATTAAAGATCCAGCATGCCCTCAGAGGGTTTACGGCAAAAGACAAAAAAGAAATCTCTAAAGCAGTGGAAAATTATCCTGAAACGGAATTTTATAATGCTTCAACATTAATTCAGAACCTGGGGATCGGCGAAGCCTTTATTACGGCTCTGGATGAAAAGGGAATCCCGACACCGCTGGTTCATACCTACCTGATTTCACCCGAATCCAGAATGGATGTTCTGAATGATGCGGAAATAAATGAACTGACAGGCAGGTCAGCCCTTGTTGCCAAATATGAAAAACCGGAGGATAATGAATCGGCTTATGAGATTCTTGTTAAAAGAATGGAAACGGCAGCACAGAAACCCGCTCCGGGCCAGAAAACAAAGCCTGTGAAAGAAGAGCCCGGAATGTTTGAACAGATTCTGCAGAGTAAAGCAGGAAGGACTTTTACCGGTACCTTAATACGTGAAGGTGCCAAAGCTATTTTCGGAATGCAGGGATTGGGAGGAAGAAGGAGATAATTGTAGAATTTTTGTTATTTTAGCAGGATGCCTTCAGCAGATCCGGAATGATTTTGCGGGCGGCATTTGCTTTTTGCTGTTTCTTTAAGGTTCAGTAGGATCCTCAATCATCAGGGCGGCATCATATATGGCATAAGTTGTGTTATTAATCTATCGTTAATCAGGCTTTAGTTTGATAACAACAGTATGAAATTAATCAAGAGAAATTTGTATAGATTTAAATGTATTCAATTATCGATATAGAAAGCAATGGTGCAGGTTACAGGAAAGAATGCATTATAGATATTGCTATTTACAGGTATGACGGGCAGAAAATTGTAGACCAGTTTATTTCCTTAGTCAATCCTGAAAGTGACATTACGCCTTTCGTACAGAAGCTGACCAATATTACCCCGAAAATGGTCAAGGCCGCTCCTAAATTTCATGAAATAGCCAAAAGGGTGATTGAAATTACAGCCAATACAACATTGGTCGGGCACAATATTGATTTTGATTACAGAATGCTGCGCCAGTCTTTTCAGAGGTTAGGCTATGATTATAAGATCAACACATTAGATACCATTCCGTTAGCGAAGAAGCTGATTCCGGATGAGGTAAGCTATTCCCTTGGAAAACTCGTAAGATCCCTCGGGATTCCTCTTACCAACCATCACCGGGCGGATGGTGATGCAAGAGCAACTCTGGAGCTTTTTAAACTGCTGGTTTTAAAAGATACCGGGAACGAGATTATCCAGGAGCATCATGAGGAATCCAATGCCAAGACTTATATCAACAAGATCAAAGTGCTCACACAGGATCTTCCTAACGAAAAAGGTTTTGTTTATTTTCAGGACGAATCGGGGAAAATTATTTTCTCGGATCATGTTCAGGATATCAATAAATTTTCAAAAAAAGTCTTTAATTCCAAGTCCAAAAGATGGGAACCCGTTCAGAAAGACGTGGAACAGATCAATTATGATCTTACCGGAACGGATATTATCGCCAAGCTGATTTTAAATTCAAAAGGAATCAGGAGGAGGGAAATTCTTCCGTTCGGGCTTTATCACCGAAATGGCAGGTACATCGTAGAAAAAAACAAACTGAATAAAGACGAAAAGCCGATCCTCAAATTCAAATCTTTTACCCAAGGTTCAAAAGCCGTCCACTTTATCGATAAATTGGAAGAATATAATAATGTTGAAGCTTTTAAAAATAAAATTAATTTCAGGAGAAAGAATGAACTCTGGCTGGGACCGGGAAGAAAACTGGGTGAAAAATTATTTTTAATCATCGAAAACGGTAAAGTGGCTTCTTACGGATTTTATGAACTCTTTACCCAGATCCAGACCTTAAGCAAACTTTCTAAGCTGAAAATCGATCTGTTGTTTCAGTCGTCAGATCTTAGTAATGAACTGCAGCTTGCCCTGATCCGGGGTGATTTTGAAACGCTTCCGCTGCCTAAATAAACTGATTCTCATAAACCTGTGTCAATACATAGAAGGAATTAATAAATTGTCTTCAGGAATTTGTTGTTTGTAGTCTCACAATAAAATATCTTGATTTAATCATCATAATTAACTGTTATTTCCTCATAATTATGCCTTGACAGCTAGTCGGCCATTTGAGATATTGTTAAAATAAAAAACTATTTATGGAATTTTATAAGTTTTTTATTCTTCAGAAAGGTAAATTTTAAGTATAATGTTCTACGTAATTGATTTTAAAATATAAACCATTTGTTATTACCTTTGTATTTTATTAATCAGAAAAGAAGTTTAACCTTATTACTTATGAATTCACAGGATTTGTTACAGATTGCCAATGAGTTTGGCACACCGATATATGTTTATGATGCTGAATCTATTAAAACTCAATATGAGAAACTGACCTCTTCTTTTTTAAAACATACTAAGTTCTTCTATGCTGCAAAAGCACTGACCAATATCAATATTTTAAAATACATCAAGAATCTGGGTGCTTCTTTGGACTGTGTATCAATCAACGAAGTGAAATTAGGCCTGAAGGCAGGGTTTACTAAAGAAACAATACTGTTTACCCCCAACTGTGTAGACCTGGCTGAAATTGAGCAGGCCATGATGCTGGGCGTGCACATCAACATTGATAACATTTCTATTCTTGAACAGTTCGGGAACAAATACGGAAATACGTACCCGATTTTAGTAAGGATCAATCCGCATATCTTTGCCGGCGGCAACTATAAAATTTCAACGGGACATATCGACAGTAAATTCGGTATTTCCATTCATCAGGTCCGTCATATCGAAAGAGTGATGAAGAGCACCAACCTGAATGTGGAAGGTCTTCACATGCATACGGGAAGCGAGATCAAAGATCCTGACGTTTTCCTTCAGGCATTAGATATTATGCTTGAGCTTGCCGAGCATTTCCCGAACCTGAAATATCTGGATATGGGAAGCGGATTCAAAATTCCTTATCAGGACAGCGAAGAAGAAACGGATGTCAAAACTTTAGGGAAAAAAGTGGAAAAAGTAATCTCCGAATTTTCAAAATCAACGGGAAGAAAATTTGAATTGTGGTTTGAACCGGGAAAATTTCTGGTAGGAAAAAGCGGATACCTTCTGGTAAAGGCCAATGTCATCAAGCAAACAACCGCAACGGTTTTCGTAGGCGTGAACTCAGGCTTCAACCATCTGATCCGCCCGATGTTCTATGATTCTTACCATGCCATCGATAATTTATCAAACCCGAAAGGTGCAGAAAGAATTTATACCGTGGTCGGAAATATCTGTGAAACGGATACTTTCGCATGGGACAGAAAGCTGAATGAAGTGAGGGAAGGCGATATTCTGGCTTTTTATAATGCAGGAGCCTATGGTTTTGAAATGAGCTCCAACTTTAATTCCAGATTGAAGCCGGCAGAAGTCCTTTTCCTGGACGGAAAAGCCCATCTGATCCGTAAAAGGGACGAGTTTGAAGATCTTCTCAGAAATCAGATTGAAGTATTGTAGATTTTTGGAAAAGAAAGTATCTTTATGAAACTAAATACCAAATTTTATGAAAAAAATACTTTCTGTGCTGGCTGTTATAAGTTTTGCTTTTGCATTCTGTCAGCATAATACTCAAATCGACATCAGCGCTAATAGGAACCAGATTGAAAAAGTTTATCCTAAAGGTTTTGAAGCGTTTAAACAGAATCTTTCAGGAAACTTACAGTATACCGCAAATAATTATCAGGTGTTAGGTGATTTTAAACTTGATTTTACTATTGATAAAAAGGGTGAAATTTCTGACATCAATATTTTGCCGGCAGTGGACGATCTGTCTTTTGTAAGAGCGATAAAAAGAGATATCTTGAGAATGCAAAAAAAGTTTGCCTCAGGCAGAAAAGAGAGAATTTTAGTTGATCTGAGTTTTTCAAGAGATTATAAGTCTATTGATGATAGAATAAATTTCACCAGTGATGACAGGCGTAATTAATGGTTAAAAATATAAAGGACTTTGCGGTATGACATCGCAAAGTTTTTTTTATAAATAAGCTTTAAACATTATTGCGCTTTGAAACGGGATAATGGCATAATCTTTACAGCTTTAAATCTTTATTCTGAAACCAAGATCAAAATATCAATTATGGCAAAAAATATAGCAGAGCAGATCGTGGAAATGCTCGAAAATGCAAATGTGAAAAGAATCTATGCAGTAACAGGAGACAGTCTGAATCACCTCAATATAGCCGTTAAAAAAAGCAGTATTGAGTGGATCCATGTACGGCATGAAGAAGTCGGTGCTTTTGCGGCCGCGGCTGAAGCGGAACTTGATGGATTTGCAGTATGTGCGGGAAGCTGCGGACCGGGGCATGTTCATCTGATTAACGGTGTTTACGAAGCGCACCGTTCGCATCTTCCGATGCTGGTGATTGCCTCTACCATTCCAAGCGAAGAAATGGGAATGGACTATTTTCAGGAAACCAATACCATAAAATTGTTTGATGACTGCAGCCACTACAACCAGATGATCACCCGACCTGAACAGGTGCAGAGAATTATGCAGACGGCTATTCAGCATGCGATTTCCAAGAAAGGGGTTTCTGTGATCGGTCTTCCCGGGGATGTTTCCGAACTCAATGCGGAAGAAGCGGTGACTTCCAATAAAATTTTTAAAACCAATCCGGTGATCCGGCCTTCTGATGAAGAACTGAAGAGTCTGGCTGATCTGATTAACGGAAGTGAAAAAGTGACCCTCTACTGTGGAATAGGTGCTGAAAAAGCAGCGGCTGAAGTGATACAGTTGTCAAAATATTTGAAAGCGCCTGTGGGATATTCTTTCAGGGGAAAAATGGCTATCCAGCCGAATAATCCTAATGAAATAGGATTAACGGGCCTTTTGGGGCTTCCTTCCGCTTACCATGCCATGCATGAAGCCGATTTGCTAATTCTTCTGGGGACCGATTTCCCGTATCAGAAATTCATGCCGGTAAAAAATAAAATCGTGCAGATTGATGAAAGTGCTGAACGGCTGGGCAGGAGGGCAAAACTGGAGCTTGGGCTTACCGGTGATGTCAAAGAAACCATAAAAGCGCTGTTGCCTCTGTTGCAAGAAAAAAAAGATATCGATTTCCTGAATCAGCAGCTGGAGTTTTATGAAAAAGTAAAAGAAGGACAGCTAACCTATGTAAATGATCCTGGCACTGAAGATGCCATCCAGCCGGAATTTGTGACCCATACTTTGGATAAATTAGCAAAACATGATGCTGTTTTTACCGTTGATACCGGAATGTGCTGTGTTTGGGGTGCCAGGTATATTACGGGAACAGGTGAACGGAAAATGCTCGGCTCGTTTAATCACGGATCTATGGCGAACGCTATGCCGATGGCAATTGGTGCGGCTCTTGCCCATCCGGAAAGGCAGGTCATTGCCATTTGTGGCGACGGCGGCTTATCGATGCTGTTGGGAGATATGGCAACCATTTTTCAGTATAAACTTCCTGTAAAGCTGATTGTATTTAACAACAGGTCCTTGGGAATGGTAAAGCTGGAAATGGAAGTCGGAGGAATGCCGGATAATGAAACGGATATGGTAAATCCTGATTTTGCCATGCTTGCTCAGGTGATGGGTTATCCCGGGAAAAATGTCAACAAACCTGAAGACGTTGAAAATGCCATTAAGGAATGTCTTGATTATAACGGTCCGTACCTTTTAAATATTTTTACTAATCCTAATGCACTGGCTCTGCCTCCGAAAGTGGAGCTTGAGCAGGTACTGGGAATGACTAAAGCGATGACCCAGCTGATGCTCGGCGGGAAAATGGAAGAAGCCTTGGATACAGTAAAAAGCAACTATAAACATATTAAAGATATTCTGTAATGACTGACTCCCTGAAGAGACTGTATATCATTGCCTGGATTTTCGGGCTGGTTTTTTATTTCCTGGATTATGTGATCAGGTCTGCACCGGCAGTCATGATTCCTGAACTGGTTAATAATTTCAATACGACCGAACTGAAGCTGATCAATATGGTGGGAACGTATTATTATACATATTCTACCTGCAGCCTTATTGCCGGCATTGCGCTGGATAAGTTCGGCAGCAAAAGGTCTCTTTTCATCGGAACACTGATCCTGGGGATTGGATGTCTTTTATTCTTACTCTCAAGCCAGGTTGCGGGAATTACCGGAAGATTGTTACAGGGAGCCGGCTGTGCGTTTGCTTTTCCGGGCTGTGTATATCTGGCGAGCAAAGGGTTTTCTTCCAAATCCCTGGCCACCGCGATTGGTTTTACCCAATGTATAGGAATGCTGGGCGGAACTGCAGGCCAGTTTATTGTAGGGCCCTGGGTTGAACAGGGGATAAACATAAACTCATTCTGGCTCTGGTCAGGTATTGCGACTGTTATTACAGCGTTCTGCCTGTTCTTTGTTATTCCGAAAGAAAAAAAAGAGGAAAAACCCGGCGAAACGGAATCAAAGCCTGTAGGATACCTTGAGCCGTATAAAATTGTGTTTAAGAACCCGCAGTCATGGCTGTGCGGAATCATATCAGGATTACTGTTTGCCCCCACTACTATTTTTGCAATGACCTGGGCGGTTGCTTTTTTTCAGAAAGATAAACTGTTTACTTTTTCCGAAGCAGCCATCACGAGTGCAATGGTAGCATTCGGATGGGTATTCGGGTGTCCGCTTTTGGGATTTATCACTGATAAGATCGGAAGGCGGAAGCCTGTGCTTGTAGGAGGAGCGCTTATAATGATCCTGAGCCTGCTGCAGCTGATATTCCTGCCGGAATTATATCCTGCGAAAATAAGCATGTTTATACTAGGTCTCGGATCCGGTGCTGCCATGATCCCTTATTCGGTCATCAAAGAAGCTAATCCTGATTTTGTAAAAGGAAGCGCAACAGGAGCTATTAATTTTATTACGTTCGGGGTAACGACTTTATTAAGTCCTGTTTTCAGCAGATGGTTCGGGAAAAGCTTGGGAACAGCACCCGGAACGGAACATTTTCAGAATTCCGTTTTATTCTGGATCGTCGGAATCATTCTGGCGATCCTGGTTTCACTGCTGCTTAAAGAAACCGGGCGCAAAGATCCGGAGGTCCCTTTAAGGGCTTAAAATTTTCACAAACAATATAGGAAACTTCGCTGTACGGCGAAGTTTTTTTCATGTTTCAACGTAATTTTGCAACCTGGTAACGGCACACATATTGAAAATGCCCCAAAGTTAGTAATGGTAGGATTTTCTTGGTGATATGAAATAGGTTATTACGAAAATCAAAAAACGGATTTCTGTTGTCTGTAACGCAATGCCGGTAACCTCACGGTGCAAAGTAAAGATGAATCTGCTGTATATTTTTGTGGAGGTGTAAACTGCTTAAGAGATGAGAAAATCACTGCTGTTAATTTAATTTTCAATTATTTTATTTCAATTATTATTTGAAGCTTAATTAAAATTAAGCTCCTGCCATTCTGTCACAATATTTTGTATCTTTGCAAATTCAATGCGTTCAAAGTTTAATGTTCAGATTCAAAACCGGAGGTGAAGATATCCCAAAAGCCTTAGACTTTAACCTTTAAAATAAGACTACCGTGCAGGAAAAATATATAGACGAAACAAAACAGGGGGAAGCTTTTGCCATCGCAGAACGCGACGGCAATTCCAAGAAATTATTCCTGGAAAGCTATGGCTGCCAGATGAACTTTTCGGATTCCGAAATTGTAGCCTCGATTCTTAACGAACAGGGATACAACACCACCCTTAAAATAGAAGAGGCAGACCTTATTCTTCTGAATACCTGCTCTATCCGTGAAAAAGCGGAACAGACCGTAAGAATGCGTCTTTCCCAGTTTAAAAATCTAAAAAAGGAAAAACCAGGCATGACGGTTGGGGTCCTGGGATGCATGGCTGAAAGGCTGAAAACAAAATTTCTGGAAGAAGAACAGCTGGTTGACCTTGTGGTAGGTCCTGATGCATACAGGGATTTACCGAATCTTTTAAAGGAAACCGAAGACGGAAGAGATGCAATCAACGTTATTCTTTCAAAAGAAGAAACGTATGCAGATATCAATCCGGTCCGCTTAGGCGGGAATGGGGTAACTGCTTATGTAACCATTACAAGGGGCTGTGATAATATGTGTACGTTCTGTGTGGTTCCGTTTACAAGAGGCAGGGAAAGAAGCCGCGACCCGCATTCGATTTTAGAGGAATGTAAGGATCTTTGGCGTAACGGATATAAAGAAATTACCCTTTTGGGACAGAATGTAGACTCTTACCTCTGGTACGGAGGCGGTCCTAAAAAGGATTTTATTAAAGCCTCGGAAATGCAGCAGGCAACCGCTGTCAGTTTCTCTCAATTGCTTGATCTTGTTGCCAGAGCAGTCCCTGAAATGAGGATCAGGTTCTCAACCTCCAACCCTCAGGATATGAACCTGGAAGTATTCAGGATGATAGCGAAGCATGATAATATCTGCAAATACGTTCATTTACCGGTTCAGAGCGGAAGCAATAAAATGCTGGAAGCCATGAACAGGCAGCATACCCGTGAAGAATATCTTGATCTTATTAAAAAAGCTAAAGAAATTGTTCCGGAAATCGCATTTTCCCAGGATATGATTATAGGGTTCTGCAACGAAACGGAAGAAGACCATCAGGATACATTAAGTTTAATGAGGGAAGTGGAGTATGACTACGGTTATATGTTTGCCTACTCGGAAAGACCGGGAACGCCTGCCCATAAAAAAATGGAAGACAATATTCCGGCTGATGTAAAACAAAGGCGTCTCGCAGAAGTCATTGCATTGCAGGGAGATTTGTCGAGAAAGCGGATGAAAACGTATGTGGGGAAAACACATCAGATTTTAATCGAAGGGATTTCTAAGAAGAATAAAAACCAATGGAAAGGAAGAAACTCCCAGAATGCAGTATGTGTATTTGATATGTTGGAAGGTCAGAAAATTGGTGACCTTGTGGACGTTTTTGTATTTGACAATACACAGGGTACACTTTTAGGGGAAACCGTTTTAAAATAAACCATCAGGCATCATTAAAAATAAATCAGCATAACCTACAATTTGACAATGGAAAAATTTCAGAAATATTGCCTTAGTGTTTTGTTGGTGATCATATGCAGTAATGCTTCAGCACAGGCTCCAACAGGATGTTTTGAAAATGAAGACTGCAGTCAGCTGTATGAATTGTATCATCAGATTTTAAATCATGATGATACCGTTTCACAAAAACTTAGTGTAAAAGAAGATCAGAAAGGTCATCTGGCCATCAGTCAGAAACAGAATGCAGCAGATCTTATCGGGAACATTGTCTGTATAAAAACACGAACCCACTTCTATCAGAATGCAGCAGGAACAGGTCTGTCTGAAAAAGAAAAGCATGACCAGCTTCTGAAGAACTTCGAAAAAAACAGCAAAGTCTATGTCTTCGCTGATATTTTATATTTTAAAACAAAAGTTTCAAAAATCAGAAACAAGGATTATTTAAGTTTGATGAGTTAATAAAAAGAAATAAAAATCATTTTTCAACCCATTAACTTAATTTCTACGGCAGAACAATAGGACTGTAGAAAAAAAATAATCTAAATTACTATGAATATCGAGTTACAAAATATAAAAAACCGTTTCGGAATTATCGGTAATTTTCCGGCTTTAAACCGTGCTTTGGAAAAAGCCATCCAGGTGGCCCCCACAGACATATCGGTTCTTGTTATCGGGGAAAGCGGTGTCGGGAAAGAATTTATCCCGAAAATCATTCATTCAGAGTCTAAAAGAAAACACCAGCCATATATTGTGGTCAACTGCGGAGCCATTCCGGAAGGGACTATCGATTCCGAATTATTCGGACATGAAAAAGGGGCCTTCACAGGAGCAACAGCTACCAGAAAAGGATATTTTGAAGTGGCAGACGGCGGAACCATTTTTCTTGATGAGGTAGGAGAGCTGCCTTTGCAGACCCAGGTCCGCCTGTTAAGGGTCTTGGAAAGCGGAGAATTCATGAAGGTAGGTTCTTCTCAGGTTCAGAAGACCAATGTAAGAATTGTTGCAGCCACCAATGTGAACATGATGAAGGCCATTCAGGACGGAAGGTTCCGTGAAGATTTGTTCTACCGCCTGAATACGGTACAGATTGATATGCCGCCTTTAAGAGAAAGAAAAGGGGATGTTCATTTGCTTTTCAGAAAGTTTGCGATAGATTTTGCGGAAAAATACAGGATGCCTGAGCTGGAATTGGAATCCGGTGCCGTGCACTACATCGAAAATTATGCTTTCCCCGGAAATGTACGTCAGCTGAGAAATCTGGTAGAGCAGATGACCGTTGTGGAGAGAGAACGGCATGTTAAGGCTGATAAACTGGCGGAATATATTCCTATGGCAACACATCTTCCTATGGTAGTCAACACACCGGGTTCCCAGAAGCAAAGCGATTTCGGCAATGAAAGAGAAATTATGTATAAAATTCTCTTTGATATGCGGAATGATATTAATGATTTAAAATCCTTAACTTCGGAATTGATAAAAAACCGTGGGAATACAGATTTGAGCAATCATGAGAAAAACCTTATCAACAGGATTTATACGCCTGAGCCTCAGCAGAATGTAGCTCCGAATTCATTGTTGTATTTTGAGAATAATACCGGTAATGATCATTCTGTTGTCCAGAATCCTACCATTATGTCAGGCCCGGAAGATAGTTACGAGGATATTGAAGATATTGAAATTGAAGAAAATAAACCGGAATCATTATCCCTTCAGAATAATGAGAAAGATTTGATTATCAAAGCACTGGAAAAGCATAAAGGACGCAGGAACAAAGCTGCGGACGAATTGGGGATTTCACAGAGGACACTGTACAGGAAAATAAAACAATATAATCTTGAAGAATAAAATTAAATAATATGATGAACCTAAATGCAAAGCCTGTCAATTTCAAAATGGGCGAATATATCAGAAGCGGATATGATTTTCTAAAGAATAACTTCGGAGATCTTTTTGTTGCTTTCTTACTTTGCTTTGTGATGTCGATCATTCCGTTTTGCGGCTTATTGGGCATCGGGAATTTTTACAGATATTGCAGAGGTCTTCGCAAAGGGGAAAAGGTAAGCACCGGCGATATCTTTAACTTCGATAATTTTATGCCGTATTTTACCATGCAGTTAATTCTGATCGGCGGACTGATTCTGATTTATATACCAATGATTATCTTGATGCCGATAATGGCTAACGGAGGAAATTCTTCTGCCGGTCTAGGAATAATATCTATGGTTTACCTGTTGTTTGTATATGCTGCGATCTTCGTAGTTATGATTAAAGCATTCTATATGGTGGCATTAATTTCTCTGGGAGGCGTTACAGATGTTAAAACAGCCTGGAATATGTCTGTAATTATGGGGAAAGGAAATGGGTTAAACATGTTTTTGTTTATTCTGGTCATTGCTATTTTAGGCTATTTAGGAATTTTAGCATGTGGTATCGGTCTTTTATTTACGATGCCATTTGTATATACGGCTCAGTATTTTGCTCTGGAAGATGGGATGCAGCAGATTGAATATGACGAAATAAAAGAAATCGGGATCTAAAAATGAATTTTAAAATTAAAAAGATAAAACGTGAGCTGCCTTGGTTGGCCTGGATGCTGCTGGTATGCCTGGGAACTCTCAATTCCTGCTACAGTTTCACCGGTTCCTCGCTTACCGATGAAAAAACGATACAGATCAGTGAATTCCCAAACAATGCTCCGTTGGTGAACCCTACCTTGTCACAGCAGTTTTCTACCGATATACAGAACCGGTTTTTACAGCGGACCACTTTAAAAGGGACAAAAGAAAATCCTGATATTCTGGTAGAAGGGGAAATCACGGATTATTCGATTACGCCCACCACCATTGGCTCCAATACCGTAACCAATCAAAGTACCGGCGGAATTGTTCAGGAATCTCAGAACAAACTGACCATTACAGTAAAAGTACATTATGAAAACAAACTTCACCCGGATGTAAGTTTTGACAGAAGCTATTCTGATGAAGCTGTATTTAACAGCAATTTATCACAGTCCGAGATCGAAAGCTCTCAGGTAAAAATAGCAACAGACAGAATTATTAATAAGATATTTAACGATATTGTAGCGAACTGGTAAGATGAATCACAGAGTCTTAGAATTACTAAAAACCCCGAAAAACATTCAGTCAGAGGATCTCAGTCTTCTGAAAGAGGAAATTGATTCCTTTCCCTATATTCAGAACATCAGGGCTTTATACCTGTATGGGGTGCACCGGTACGATAAGGAAAATTATCAGAAAGTGCTTTCAACGACTGCTGCTTATACCACAGACAAAAAGATTTTATATCAGCTGATCAACGGTAAAATTCAGCAGAGGGCTAAGCCTGAAATACCTTCAGAATCCATCATGGATAAACCTGTTTCTGAAGAAAAATTGATAAAACCTCTGCAACAGGCGAAAGTTTCAGGTTTTCCCCTTAAAAGAGAAGATGCGCCGGTTACCGAAAGTGTGCCTGAAAGTGCGGATGCTAAAAAAGAAGCCGTTGAGGATAATGAACATACCCGTATACTTCCTGAGCCCAAGCCTGAAATCAAACAGGTATACGTTAATGGTGAAAAGAACAGGATTTTATTCGAAGGGGAGGAAAATTTCCTGGAGGATGAAGACGTAGAGACGATTGATCTTGAATCAACTTTGGAATCGGGGTCCATCGTTACCCAGAAGCCAAGGAAAGCAGAACTTCCTGTTGTTCCTGAAAATAAGGATCAGACAGACGAAAAAGATCCGCAGGTTCAAGGCCCGGTACATGAAAGTTCTGAAGAATTTACTCCCGAAACGGTTATTGAAGAAGAACACATCACTTCTGAACCGGAGAAAGAAGAGATACTTGACGAATCAGCATTAAGTTTCCATGAAACGGAACCCTTCGTTCCGGAAATTCAGGTTCAAAGCAACGAGGCTGAAGAAATTCAGGAGCCAGATGCTGTTGGTAAACATACTGAAAGCACGGATATACCTAAGCCGACAGAAGAATTTACTCCTGAAACGATTATTGAAGGAGAACAAATTACTTCTGAACTTGAAAAAGAAGAGGTGCTTGATAAATCAGCATTAAGTTTCCATGAAACGGAACGTTTTGTTCCGGAAACTCAGGTTCAAAGCAGTAGAATGGACGAAATTCATGAGCCTGATGCTGTTGATGAGCATGCTGAAAGTACGGATATACCTAAGCCGGCAGAAGAATTTACTCCCGAAACGGTTATTGAAGAGGAACAAATTGCTTCTGAACCTGAAAAAGAAGAGGTGCTTGACGAATCAGCATTAAATTTCCATGAAACGGAACGCTTTGTTCGGGAAACTCAGGTTCAAAGGAATAAGGCGGAAGAAATTCAGGAGCCTGATACAGCTGATGATTCTGTTAATTACACAGATCCGGACCAACAGGCTGGATTTACCTCAGAAAAGGTAATTAATGAAAATGAGATTTCCTCAGAAAAAGAGAAGGAATCCGTTCAGGACGGTTCCGAATTAAGCTTTCACGGCATGGAATCTTTTCTGCCGGAAGTAAAAATCCAGGGTAACAAGGCGGAAGAAAACAGCACTCCTGAGATTCCTCAGGCGAACAGCAATAAACATGAAGATGAAATGCGGCGTCTGATTGAAAAAGTCGAGAAAAAGATGAAAGAAAAGGCTGCTTCTGATACAATTAAAAAAGAAAAAGAAGAAGAGCCTGAAAATATTCGTCATGACATCAGTTTTGCGGAGACCCAGAGCTTTGAAATACAGCAATCCGAACCGGAAATTAAAGATGAACTTACAAAAGAGGATAATGTTTCAGCAAAAGAAACTAAACCTGAAATAATTGAAGAGCAAAAAGTAGAGGAGGTTACTGAAAAAGAAAAAGCAACGGCAGAGATAAAATCTGCATGGAAGCCCATGTCACTTGAGTCCAACCTTCCTGATTCTTTACTCAGCAAACCTGCGGAAGCTCCTCAGCCAAAAGAGGAAACTCCAAAATCTGAAATCGCTTCCGAAAAAATTCAGGAAAAAGTGGAAACTGTTCAGGAAGGAATCTTACCTGCAGCAGATGCCCCTGCAAAAACAGAGGGTTTGTTAGAAGAGTCTGAAAAGAGTAAGAAAGAAGACCAGATCAACGATGATGAAGTGCCGGAAACAAGAAGTAACGAAGACGTTCCGGTAATGAATGTTTCATTCTTTGGATCAGGATGGAGTATTGCACAGCCTGAAAAAAATAAACAGGAAGATAAGGAGAAAAGTCACGAAAAGAAGACAGAAGAAATTCCTGCAACAGCAGTTCTTTCTAATCCTACCGACAGCAACATTCCGGGATTTATCAATACCTGGCAAAGCTGGCTGAAAATTGACAGGACTGAAGAAGTTGAAAAAGAGAAAGTCGAAATCAAAACAAAGGTAATTGAGGCTTTCATTGAAAAAAATCCCAGAATCAGTCAGTTAAAGGATGAAGTCAACTTTGTTGTAAAAGAGAAAGGAGATGACATTTCACACTTAATGACGGAAACCCTGGCGAATCTGTATATTGAACAGAAATTGTATACAAAAGCGATCAAGGCATTTGAAATTCTGATCGGGAAAATGCCCGACAAAGAAGCTTATTTTAAAGGGAGAATACAGGAAATAAAAGATTTCAGGAGCAATAGCAAATGATGATGAGCCTTTTATCAATGGCTTGTTTTCACATACTTTTTACTGCAGTTGTCTTTTGGTGTGTCGTAAATCTCAGCCACAATGATTTAGTTCAAAGCCAAATAGGTAGTTTTTTATCTAATAATGATTCTTTTACCGGTTTTTAGACTGATTGGAATCATTTTCGGAATTGTTACAGAAAGTAAAATCATAAATAAAACCGGCGGGAAATTTTCCGCCGGTTTTATTTAAGTTTGATGATTAACTGTATTTTTACGCCTGCTTAATTTCTGCCATGCTTTCCGCCCCAAAACAACAACCGCAATAATGATTGCCAGGGCGCAGATCGCTGCAATCACCGGAGCGGCCATAGCCATAAAGGCCATAATTCCTGCGCCTGCGGTTTCTGCGGTGCCGACGACAGAGTTTCCGAGTCCGCCGGTCGTCGCGGTGGATGCAGCCCTAAGCCCTGCGAATCCTGAACTGATGGTGGCTGCCGTTCCGCCTCCGGCAATCAGAGCCAAAGCCCACTGAGGAAACGTCCCCAGATCTGCAAACTGGCTGGCAAATAATACCGAGCCCGCAACCGTAGCCATCGGAATCGAAATGGTGTCCAGCAAATGATCAACAAAAGGAATATAATAGGCTAAGATTTCCACAATGGTAGCAATTCCGGTGGTAATCAGCGTCGGAAGTCCTGCAAGCCATTCAAAATGTTCATTCATGGGAATCCAGTGCAGATAGGAGGACAGGCTTACCGCAAACATCGGAAGAAAAACCCGGAATCCGGAAGCTGCTGCCAGGCCGATACCGATAAATGCACTCAGCAGATATGGTAAAAAGGGAATATTGTCCAACATGTTAATTTTCAGATTAATTGTTCTGCTTAAAGATACAAAAAATGTATTCTTCAGTTCACAAATTTTTCCTGATCTGAAAGCGTATTGTTATTTCTGACACCTGTAAAAAGAAACCTCATCATCCGAAAATGAAAAGTCGGCATGCTAACCTGCATGTTTAAAAGCAAAGTGTATTTTATATTTTTAAACCGAAATATTAATAATTTTAAGCTTTTTTCTGAGTCTGGCAGAGTTTGATAAACTGAGCTTCAACATCCTGAAATTTCTGTGGGATTTCCGCAGAGACCCAAAAAAGCATGGCCATAGATTTATCTCCGAAAGCCTCTGTGAACATTTCCTTGTTCAGGCGGTAGCATTCGCGCAGAAGTCTTTTGATCCGGTTTCTGTGAACTGCTTTTTTAAAATATTTCTTAGATACCGATACCGCAAATTTTGTATGGTCTACAGGAGTGGCCGGCTTATTTTTCAAAACAATAATTCTGAGATTCCCATGCGTTTTCCATTTACCTTTTTCGAAAAGTAAAGTGATCTCAGTGTTTTTCTTGAGTTTTTCGGCTCTGGGATATTTGAAATTTGTCATTTACGGAGCGTAAATATAAGTCTTTTATTTTTGCTCATTAATTTCAGGTATGTAATACAGTCTTGAATTTATATAATCTGATTTTAAAATTACTCTTTTTTCAATAGATGATTGATTACTTCTGAAGCGGTATACAATCCGAAAATTGCAGGCATATAACTTATGGTTCCGTAAAAAGAACGCTTGTAATTGCTTCCGTCGGTCATTTTGAGGCTTTCTTCATCCTGGATGTCATTGGCGAAAACACAGCGTACCCCTTTGTCAATTTTCTCTTTCTTAAGGCGCTTCCTTACCTGTCTTGCCAGATGACAGTGTTCCGTTTTGCTGATGTCCCTGACCATTACTTTGCTTGGATCGGTTTTTCCGCCTGCGCCCATTGAACTTACAATCTTTATCCTTCTTCTTTTGGCAGCGAGAATCAGGCAGAGTTTAGGGGTAACACTATCAATGCAGTCTAATACATAATCGAATTTGTCAGAATCCAGGACCTCATCCATTCTCTCAGGATTCAGGAACTCATTGATTTTGGTTAAACGAAGGTCAGGATTAATATCCAAAAGCCTTTCAGCCACCACTTCCACTTTATGTTTTCCTACGGTTGAATGCAGAGCAGGCAGCTGTCTGTTAACGTTCGTGATGTCTACGGTATCACCATCCACAATGGTCATGTTTCCTACGCCGGCTCTTGCCAGGAATTCAGCAGCAAAGGAGCCGACGCCACCGAGTCCGACAACCAGAACTCTTGCCTGATTCAATTTTTCCAAACCTTCTTCTTTAATAAGAAGTTCCGTTCTTTCCAGCCATTTCTTATCCATTTTTTATTGTCTCTAAATTTTCTAAAATTTGTTCATTCATTTTCTCCGTAGAAATTCCTTTGAGTTCCGAAGCTTTCCCATACAGTTCCCCGATATTGAAATCTTCATTGTCGGTTTCTAAAAAGATTTTATCAATAGGAATACTTTTAAAAGTATTTTGCAAAGATAAATTATACAGAAGGGCTTTTCCAAAACTCAGATAAAAATTATGATGGAGAAGATCATGGGCAATGCCCTGTTTTTTATTAAATCCATGGATAATCATGGGCTGTTCAGCATATTTTTTTAAGGAAATCACTTCATAAAACTTTTTTACACAATGTATAATAACAGGCTTTTTTATCTCGTTGGCTAACTTGATCTGCCTTAAAAAAACATTTTTCTGGAGCTTTTGATCCGTTTCTGCAAAAGAATCAAGCCCGCATTCGCCGACAGCAAAGCAGTGGTCAGTAATATTCGATTCCAGCCACGAGAACTGTTCTTCAATAGCAGAGACGTCAATATCTTTAGGATGAATCCCTATGGAATACGGAAAATTCACAGGTTCTGCCTGTAAGCCGAGATTATAAATCCCGTTTGGCATATTTTTTTTATGATGATGAAAATCAAAAAACTCCATTTTCAAAAATAATATTATTTATAATTACATCCTATTTATTAAACGAACGTTTATAAGTTTGTTAAAAATTTCTTAACTTTACTAAAACTGCACTGTATGAAGAAAAAATTTACTGAAAAGCAAATCCATATATTAGATATTGCCGAAGAGCTGATTGCCAAAAAAGGATATGAGGGCACATCCGTAAGGGACATCTGCTCAAAAGCCAATATCAACGTGGCGATGATCTCATATTATTTCGGATCTAAGGAAAAAATGATGTCTTATCTTTATCAGTACAGAGTGCAGAAAACCAGGGAAAACTTTTCTGAGTTTGCCGATACGATCAAAGAAGGGAAACCGGAAATGCAGATGAAGGAGATCATTAAATACATTGTTTCACAGTTATTCAAATATAATTATTTTCACGGATTCGTAACCCAGGAGCTCAGGCATACTGATACCGTAAAAGGAGAACTGCTGGATTTTTACCAGATATTTGTTAAAAAGCTGGATGAAGTGATTAAAAAAGGGGTTTCTTCCGGGGTGTTTACTTTTACGCCTAAGCCTGAAGATATTCTCACCACCATTATCGGGTCTACTTTATTTGTTATCCGGAATCGGAATTTTTATGAGCTCTATGTTCCCAATAAAAGTGAGGAAACCTATTCTAAAGAAGCCGAGAAGAAAGTGAAAATGAATCTTTTAATGAGCGTTTTTGCTATTTTAGGATATGCAGCAGACTAAAATTGCGTTAAATAATCATAAAAAAAAATCTATTGACAAAAAAGTTATATTTTTGCAAATTAGTAAATCGGCTGTATCATCCGAAAACTGTTGAATTTTTTATATGAAAAAATATATTTTAGGTGTTTTTGCTGTAGCGGTATTGTCATCTTGTGTGAGCCGGCAGGAAAAAGCAATGAAAAGTGCTGACAAAAACTTTATTTTAAAGGCAGCGAATGATAATTTTGCCAAAAAGAAATGGAAAAATGCCTTAGCACTTTATGACAGGCTGGCCAATCTAGTTGCCGGTACAGACGATTTCCCGAATGTCGGCTTTAATACGGCTTATGCCAACTACTATGATAAGAATTATAAACTGGCAGGCCATCAGTTCAAAAATTTTGCAGTAAGTTTCCCGAAAGATCCCAGAGCGGAAGAAGCGGCTTATATGTCTGCATTGTGCTACTATGAAGGATCTATGGACTATAACCTTGATCAGTCTACTACCCAGTCGGCCATCAATGAGCTTCAGGATTTCCTGAACAACTATCCCAATTCAGAAAGATCTAAAAATATCAATACCCTTATTGACGAGCTTTCTTACAAGCTGGAAGTCAAAGCCTACGAAAATGCGAAACAGTATTTCAAAATGGGTGAATATAAGGCTGCGAACGTAGCGTTGGAAAATGTTCTGGAAGATTTTCCAAGTACAAAGCTTCGTGCTCAGATCTATGATTATATCGTAAAATCACGTTATGAGCTGGCCACGAAATCAGTTTATGACCTTAAAGATGAGCGTATTGAAAGTGCTTTGGCATTTACAAGACAGATCGAAAAGGAAATGCCGGGTACGGAAGTTGCCAAAACAGCTCTGGATATCAGACAGAAACTTGAAAAAGAAAAGAAAGATTTTGTCGTGGTGAAAAAACAAACTGAAGCAAGAATTGCCGTTTTAACGGAAAGACAGAAAAAACTGGAAGCGCAGAATACTGAAAAGTCTAAAACCGAGCAGCAGATGAAAGATCAGATGGATGCTGAGAAGAAAGCAATGCAGATTCAGAGGGACAGTGCAGCGATTAATACCCCTCCGCCTGCTGCCACTTTCAAGATTCAAAGATAATTCGTAAATTTGCGAACTTAATATAAAATTAATATTCTCAAAATGAGTGTAAAAGATACAAAAGCAGAAGTAAATACCATTACTTACGATAAAGATAAGATTGAAGGCAAATTAAACTCAATCTATGAAGCGATTGTTATCATGGGAAAAAGAGCGGAGCAGATCAACGCTGAAATCCGTACGGAACTGCATAATAAGCTTGACGAGTTTGCTGTTCACAATTCTACATTGGAAGAAGTTTTCGAAAACAGAGAGCAGATCGAAATTTCAAAACATTATGAAAAACTTCCGAAGCCGACTTCTATTGCTATCGAAGAATGGCTGAATGAAGATATTTACTTCAGAAAGACTGAAGAAAGAAAATAAGAATCAGTATATTTTTATAAATTAAGGTCATAAGGGAAATCTTTTCTTTATGACCTTTCTTGTTTCAAAGGTTTATAAGAAAAATTAAGTAATTTAGTATTCTTAAAATTAAAACTTAATGGGTCTTTCCGGGAAAAAAATTCTCATCGCAGTTTCTGGGGGAATTGCAGCTTACAAAATTCATTTTCTGATCAGGGATTTTATCAAAAAAGGCGCTGAGGTCCAAGTAATCATGACGGCTGATGCAGAACACTTTGTGACCAAGCTGAGCCTGTCTACCTTATCTAAAAAACCGGTGTACACAGACTTTTACAGTGACAACGGAACCTGGAACAGCCATGTGGAAATGGCTTTATGGGCAGACCTGATGCTGATGGCACCGTGTACGGCAAATACTTTGTCAAAAATGGTCCACGGGATGTGTGACAGCCTGCTGATGGCAACCTATATGTCTGCAAAGTGCCCTGTTTTTATTGCCCCTGCAATGGATCTGGATATGTATATCCATCCTTCCACAAAGAGAAATCTGGAACTGGCAGAAAGTTTCGGACATCATATTATTCCTGCTGAACATGGAGAGCTGGCAAGCGGGCTGGTAGGGCAGGGAAGAATGGCTGAGCCCGGAACCATTGCAGAAGTTATTGATGATTTTTTTAATTCAGATGCTGCAAAAACGTTAGAAGGGAAAACCGTTTTGATTACTGCCGGGCCCACCTATGAAGCTATTGATCCTGTACGGTTCATCGGTAATCATTCTTCCGGAAAAATGGGATTCTCTCTGGCGGAGGAAGCTTCAAAAAGAGGAGCCAAGGTTATTCTGATTTCCGGCCCGAGTTCCGAGAAAATCAAAGGAAATAATATTGACCTTCATCAGGTAACTTCCGCAAAAGAAATGCTGGCCAAAGTTTTTGAGTTTTACGAAACCGTGGATATCGGAATTGCAAGCGCAGCCGTTGCCGATTATGCCCCGAAAGAAGTAGCTTTGGAGAAAATAAAGAAAGACGGTGAGAACCTGACGATTGAGCTCGTGAAAAACCCGGATATTCTTAAAACCATGGGAGAAAAAAAAACGCATCAGTTTCTGGTAGGTTTTGCCTTGGAAACGCAGAATGAAGAAGAGAATGCTAAAGGGAAACTGGAGAAGAAAAACCTGGACATGATTGTTCTGAACTCCCTGCGTGATAAAGGCGCAGGATTTAAAAACGATACCAACAAAATAAAAATATTTACCAAAACAGGGAAACAGGAATTCAGCCTGAAATCTAAGGACAAAGTGGCCGGAGATATCCTGGATTTTGTGGAGGCTCAGCTTTTAAAATAATTTTAATAAATTTCCGTTCTTAATTTTTAATAAAAAATGAAAAAAATTTCAAGTATATTTTTACTTCTCTTTATATTCAGTACCGGTTTTTCCCAGGAATTATTGTCGACTGTCCAGGTAAACTCGCAGCAGCTGGGAGGAAGTAACCAGTCGGCCTACAAAGCTCTGGAGAAAAGTTTAAGGGATTTCATTAATAACACCAGCTGGACCGGGAAAAAACTTCAGAATTTTGAAAAGATCAAATCCAATTTTGCCATTGTGATCACTGAAAGAGACGGAAACCGGTTCAGGGGAACCATTGTGGTACAGGCGGTACGTCCCGTTTTCAACACCACTTATGAATCTCCGCTGATCAATCTTCAGGATCAGAGATTTTCTTTTGATTATGTGGAAAATGAAAACCTGATCTTCAATGAAAGACAGTTTTCAGGGAAAAACTTAATTGATGTCATCAGTTTTTATATCTATCTTATTTTAGGCTATGATGCCGACAGCTTTCAGTCGATGGCAGGAACCCAATGGTTTCAGAAAGCCCAGCAGATTGCCCAGAATGGAGAATCCCAGAATACGTATGACGGCTGGAAACAGATCAATGAACCGCGGAGCCGCTCTATCCTGATTAAAGAGATCCTGAGCCCGAACTGGAGCCAGCTGCGTGCGACCATGTACTCTTACCACAGAGCGGGTCTGGATAATCTGTTCAATCAGGACCAGGCTGCCGCGAAAAAAGTGATTTTTGATGCGTTGATGCAGTTGAAGCAGTACGAAAATTCTTTTCAGCAGGCTTATTTCTTTAACCTTTTTATGGATGCCAAAGCGGATGAGATATTCAATATATTCAATTCAGGAAACAACGGAGGCATTGTTCTAAGTGACCTGAAGAATGAAATGATCATCCTTTCCCCGAAAAACACAGAAGCCAGATGGAGTAAATGGAAACAGTAATCTTATCTTGAATTCTGAAATCTAAAGTTCTATATTTGCAATAGCTAAAGTAACCGCTATTATCAATGCTTTCGAGAATTTACATTAAAAACTTTGCCCTGATTGATACGCTTGAAGTATCACTGAACAACGGTCTGCAGGTCATCACCGGGGAAACCGGTGCCGGAAAATCTATTATTTTGGGAGCTTTGCGACTGATCCTGGGAGAAAGAGCGGATGTAAAATCCATCTCAAACGCACAACAGAAAAGCATTGTAGAAACGGAATTTGCCCTACATAATCAGTTCAAGAAATTCTTTATCGAAAATGATCTTGATTACGAGCATCAGACCATTATCCGAAGGGAAATCCTGCCTTCCGGAAAATCAAGGGCATTCATTAATGATGTACCAGTAACTCTGGATGTGTTGAAAGAGCTGTCTTCACAGCTGATCGATATCCATTCCCAGTTTGAAACATCCAATCTTTTCACTTCTGAATATCAGTTTAAAATCATCGACGGGCTTTCTGAGAACAAAAAGATGATGGAAGAGTACAAAAACGTATTCTCGGATTTCCAGAGTTTAAAAATCCAGCTTAAAAAATTTCAGGTTCAGCTTTCCGAAAACAGAAAAGAAAGTGATTACAAAGAATTTTTACTGAACGAACTGGAAGAGCTCCATCTGGATGATGTAGCGTATGAAGATCTTCAGAATCAGCTTTCTGTTCAGGAAAATGCTGAAATGATTTCTGAGAATCTGGCTATGGTATTGTCCCGTTTTCATCAGGAAGAAATAGGGATCCTGTCTTTCTTTAATGAAGCAAAAAACAAGCTTTCAAAAATCGCAGAGGTTTCAAATGCTTTTTCCGAGCTGGATGAAAGACTGGAAACTTCTTTTGTTGAGTTGAAAGACATTATTTCCGAGCTTGAAGACGAAGCTGAGAAAATAGAAATCAATCCCGAAAATCTGGCATTGCTTGCCAGGCTTAATAACAGAATTAATGCGCTTCTTGTAAAGCATAATGTTTCCGGGATTGAAGAATTAAAAGAAATCAGGGATCATCTGGCCGGAGATCAGAGAGGGGCTTCTGAACTGGAAGCCCATATTGCTGATGTGGAAGAAAATATTGTTAAAAAAGAAAAAATACTTCAGTCGCTTTCTGAAAAATTTTCCAAAAACAGGAAAAAAAGCATTCCGATATTTATAAAAAAAGCGGAAGGCCTGCTTAAAAAATTAGGTCTTGAAAAAGCACGGGTGGATATTCAGCTCCAGGCTGCCCAGGATTTTAATGCCTTTGGGAAAGAAAATATCCAGCTGCTGTTCCAGGCGAACTCCGGGTTTCCTTTAAAGCCAATCCAGACCGCTATTTCAGGAGGTGAAAGATCGAGGGTTATGCTGGCCGTGAAAAAAATCATTGCAGAAAGCGATGAGCTCCCGACTTTGATCTTAGATGAGATCGACACCGGGGTTTCAGGAAAAGTAGCCGAAGAAATCGGTAACCTGATGCGTGAAATGTCAACTGATATGCAGCTGATCGTTATCTCCCACCTGGCGCAGGTAGCTGCAAAAGGAAATAATAACTATAAAGTAGTAAAACAGGACGTTGCCGGGAAAACCCAGTCAACAATTATCCCTCTGAATGATAAGGAAAAACTCAACGAAATTGCTCAGTTACTGTCCGGAAGTAAAATTACAGAAGCTGCTCTGGCACAGGCACGGGAATTAATGAATTAAAATTTAAATATGATATAGATATATAAGGCTTCTGATTATTCATAAGTCTTTTTTGTTGTCATTCAAAAATAATTAATTTTTGGTGCAGGGAACATTCCTGATGTAAAGAAGTTTGTAATTTATTCCCTGTAAACTATCCGAAAACTATGCACTCTTCTGTAAGTTCCGGACAGATCAGGTGAAAGCCTGTAACATTTTTATGATTATCCTTACTAATATAAAAAAAGTAACTATGTTTTTTAAATTCCTCAGATTAGAAATCAAAAGTTTTTTTAGGGGTTCTTCTTTGGGAATCAATTTGGCCATGAAAATTCTCCGTTTTATCGGGATCCTTTATTTTATGGTTTGTCTGGTAGCCGGAGCCTTCGGTGCTTTTTTCTATATTCAGGAAAAACTGCATCAGAATCCTTTGCTGGTAGTATCCAGATTTCTAATAGCCGCCTGGGCTGTTGACCTGATTGCCAAATACATCTGGCAGGAAATGCCAACCCAGAATATCAAGCCGTTTCTCACCCTGAATATTTCTAAGAAAACACTGGTGAATTACCTGCTGAGCAAAACCTTCCTTTCCGTTTTCAGCTGGCTGAATTCCCTGTTCTTCATTACGTTCTGTGCGATCGCTTTGTTTAACGGATACAGTGCAACCGGCGTTTTAGGCTGGTTTATCGGCGTTTCCCTGCTGTTTTATCTTAATAATTTTATCAATATCCTCTTTAATGATAAAGAAACGGTAGCAGTTGCTGTGGGGTGTGTATTCCTGGCCGTTACGGGCTTCGCTTATTACCATATTATTCCTGTGCTCAAGTATTCGGAACAGTTCTTTTATAATTTTTACCAAAGGCCTTATTTCGCAGTGATTTCACTCATGCTGTTTTTAGGGTTATGGAAAATCTGTTTTCAGCATATCCGTAAAGTTTTCTATCTGGATCAGGGCCTCGAAGCTAAAAAAGAAGTGGGAAAAACGGAAAATATTGCCTTTTTAAATAAATACGGGGCCATCGGCACTTTTATCAACAATGATATTAAAATGCTGAAACGGAACAAGGTAACCAAAGGGATTCTATGGGGAAGCTTTATGTTCCTTTTTTATGGCATGCTGATGTTTACCTCTCCAATATATAAAACATCTGCCATGACAATGTTTATGGGACTGTTTGTAACGGGTGGTTTCCAGTTCATGTTCGGGCAGAGGGTACCGGCTTTTGACAGTTCTTATTATCCGTTGATGATGACGCTAAACGTTCCCTATAAAGAATACCTGAAAGCAAAATGGTGGCTGATGAATATCGTAACCGCTGCTTCAATGGTTCTGGCGGTTTTATATGCTTACTTCGGCTGGGAAATGTACCTGGCCTTCTTTGCAGCAGGGATTTATAACATCGGGGTTAATTCACAGTTTACCCTTTGGTCCGGGGCTTTCAACAAATCGCAGATTGATCTCAATTCCAAGGAAAAAAGATTCGGACAGAAAAACAGTTTTAACATGAAATCTTTACTGCTGCTGATCCCGAAGATGATTTTGCCGATGGCTGTTTTCGGATTGGTTCAGCACTTCTCCGGAATTACAGCGGGCGTCATAAGTGTGGCGGTGCTGGGAGCAATTGGATTCTTATTCAGGGAAAAAATCTTCGATATTATCGTAAGACATTATAAAGTAGAAAAATACAGCACACTGGAAGCATTCAAAAACAAAGATTAATAATATGATTACTATACAGAACTTATCAAAAACATACGGCAAGGCAACCGTTTTACATATTGAGCACCTGGAAATCCCAAAGGGTGAAACTTTCGGGCTGGTAGGAAACAATGGCGCAGGAAAAACAACCCTTTTCAGTGTGATGCTGGACCTGATTCAGGCAACAACGGGGTTCGTAAGCATCGATGGGATTAAAGTTCATGAATCGGAAGCATGGAAGAATAAGGTTTCCGCTTTTGTGGATGACTCTTTCCTGATTGGATATCTGACGCCGGAAGAATATTTCTATTTCATCGGGGAGCTGAGAGGTCAGAATAAAGCTTCGGTAGATGAATTCCTGAAACAGTTCCACGACCTCTTTAACGGGGAAATTTTGAACTCCGGGAAATATGTCCGGGATCTGTCCAAAGGCAATCAGAAGAAAGTAGGGATTGTGGGGGCCATTATCGGGAATCCGGAAATTATTATTCTGGATGAGCCTTTTGCGAATCTGGATCCTTCCACACAGATTAAATTGAAAAACCTAATTAAAGAATTGTCCAAGCAGGATGGGGTGACTTTCCTTATTTCGAGTCATGACCTTTCCCACACTACGGAAGTCTGCAACAGGATTGTGGTAGTTAATAAAGGTCAGCTGGTAAAAGATATTCAAACCAACCCTGAAACCCTGAAAGACCTGGAGCAGTACTTTGCAGACCAGGTTTCGGCTCCGGCTGCAGAGGTGTAATTATCAGGTAGCATGGCAGATTTTCATGTGATATCTTAATAAATCTTTGCTAGTTGTCTATTTTAAGCTGGTATGATTATACTATAAAAAAATCCCTTTCAATTATTCTGAAAGGGATCTGTATTTAAATAATCTGTAATGATATTATTAAATCATTGGTTTCCAGTCTACCACTGCTCTGATGAACGCCTCCGCATTTTCCAGAGGAATATTCGGTAAAATTCCGTGTCCGAGATTGGCAATATACTTATCCTTTCCGAAACGGTTGATCATTTCATTCACCATTTTTTTAATGGTCTCAGGCGTAGAATGCAGCCTGGCAGGATCAAAATTTCCTTGGAGCGTTACCGAATTATTGGTCAGTTTTCTCGCGATTTCAGGAGTAATTGTCCAGTCAACGCCCAAAGCAGAAACGGGCGATTGGGTCATTTCGTCCAGGGCAAACCAGCATCCTTTTCCAAATACCACCACATGCGTCAGCGGGCTTAACGCTTCCACAATCTGACTGATATATTTCCAAGAAAATTCCTGATAATCTGCCGGAGACAGCATGCCGCCCCAGGAATCGAAAACCTGAACGGCAGAAACACCTTTTTCAACTTTTCTCTTTAAATAAGCAATAGTAGTATCAGTGATCTTCTGAAGCAGTAAATGGGCCGCTTCCGGCTGCTGGAAACAGAAAGACTTCGCAATGTCAAATGCTTTACTTCCTTTTCCTTCCACACAGTAGCAGAGGATTGTCCATGGAGAGCCTGCAAATCCTATTAACGGGATTTCATTGTCTAATTTCTGTAAAGTCAGTTCAATGGCATCAAAAACATATCCTAAGGTATCATTCACATCCGGAACCACAACATTCTGCACCTGTTCCATTGTTCTGATCGGAGTATCCAGCCATGGCCCTACATTCTCCTTCATTTTAAAATCAATTCCCATGGCCTGTGGCACCACCAGGATATCAGAGAATAGAATCGCCGCATCGAGAGGATATCTTCGGATAGGCTGAACGGTAATTTCAGAAGCAAGTTCCGGGGTCTGACATCGGGTAAAGAAGTCATATTGGTTACGAAGCGCGATAAATTCAGGCAGGTATCTTCCGGCCTGTCTCATCATCCAAACGGGTGGTCTTTCTACGGTTTCCCCGCGGAGTGCTTTTAAATATAGGTCGTTTTTAATCATAATGTATCAGACTAAATTGCCATGAATGACAATTAATATATCAATCTTTGTTTAAAATCCTTGTTTTGATTAGATTCAAAACAGACAGTAAATTATTTCCTTCTGAAGTAAAAACCGGCTTTGACGTGTATTTTCTAAGTTCACCGGAAGTGGTTTCCCCGATCGAAAAAAGCATCATGTCATCAAAAGAATTCTGTTTTGCAAAACTACGAACTCCGCTCGGACTAAAAAAAACGGCAGCATGATATTTTTCAGTTATCAGAGGATGGGTTTCTTCGGTATGGTATACAACCACTTTTTTATATTGGATATTCTGAAGCGGAAGGTCTTTGTCAAGGATGCTTATTGCAATATTCCCGCAGAAATGCAAGAACTTTTCCTGCTGGCAATATTTGACAATGAATTTTGAAAGGGTATTTGCATTTTTCAGGACTTTAAATGTTCCGAAACCGTTTTTTCTCAGTTCCCGTTTTGTTTTTTCGCCGACGCAGTAAATTCTGTTGTAATATTTTGCCGTGAAATCTTCGTTGGGCTGAAAACCGTTTTTGAAAAAAGACTTTACGCCGTTAGCACTGGTAAAAATAAGGGAGTGGTTTTTTAGATCAAATGAATCAACTTTAACCGGAATGGTCTTAATTACCTCAACACAGGCAGCCGACACATCATCTCCTAATTCTTTGGATATAACGGAAGGGTCTATATTTTTGGTAAATAAGATATTCATGCAATTAAAGTTTCGAAGATGAGCCCGGAACCCGGATGTTTAAGATCTGAAAATGAATTAGATCTGATTTTTAATTTCTTCCATCAGTTCTTTTCCTCCGTTTTCAAGAACAATTCTGGCAAACTTTTCACCAAAATTCTCTTCTTCATTATACACGAAGCTCTCATCAGTGGCAATGCTGTTTTTGCCGTCCAGTGAACAAAGTGCAGCTTTAAAACGGATCTGGTCATCAAAGATTTCAGCAAAAGCCCCGATAGGTGCTGTGCATCCGCCTTCCAGAGTGCTCAGGAAATTTCTTTCCATTTCCACACAGATCTGAGTGGGCTTGTGATTGATAGAACCAAGGATTTCGTTGATTTCTTTTTTATCGGAATGTCCGGCAACGGCAATTACGCCCTGTGAAGCAGCTGGAATTAAAAACGGAAGCATTTCATAATCAATGTCCATTTTCATCCTCTTGATTCCTGCCAGAGATAGGATAGTGGCATCAAAATCTTCATCTTCCAGTTTCTGAAGACGGGTCTGTATGTTTCCGCGGATATCCGAAAACTCGGCATTGGGAAAGTTTTTTAACCAGAAGGCTCTTCTTCTCAGGCTGCTGGTCGCCAGTTTAAGTTCGTGGAACTCTTTGGTTTTCGCCGATTCTTTTCTGATCAGTACATCCTGTGGGAAATCTCTTTCCAGGTGGGCAATTAACTCAATATTTTCAGGCAATTGTGTAGGTACGTCCTTTAGGGAATGCACGGCAATGTCAATTTCGTCATTGAGCAGGGCCGTATCAAGATCTCTGGTAAAAATACCGGTAATGCCTAATGAGTACAGCGGCTGGGTAAGATTTTTATCACCTGAAGATACGATGGGAACAATTTCCGTTAAATGATTGCTGTTCTGGAGGTGTCTCGCAACTTCTCTTGCCTGCCATAGAGCCAATGCGGAATTTCTGGTTCCGATTCTAATGCTTTTCATTGAATTCATTATTTGGTTGTTCAACTAATATTTCGTGCATTAATTTACTAATTTCTTCAGCTTTTAAAGGATTATCGATGATATATTTTGCAAAACGGTTGGTGATTTTCTGAATCATTTTATCGGAAAGTTCCATGTCCGTGATGTTTATGTATTTGTTTTTTCTGTAAAAATTATGCATTTCATTGCGTTCCATATTCTTTAAAACGGCTTTGAAATGATGGATATTCGGGGCAAGTCTTCTCTTTTTTTCCCATTCAAGGAAGTCTTTGGTCATCTCCTTAATGATTTTTTCCGCTTTCGGGATTTCTTTTTCCCTTTGCTGGATGGTTTCCTGGATCTGCTTGGAAAGCTCATCTACCCCGATCAGCGTTACATTTTCATTTTCCGTAACATCTTTTTCAACATTATGCGGAATGGAAAGATCAATCACCAGCGTTTCCTTTCCGTTCGGGAAATGGGATTTATTGACGATCGGATGCCTTGCGCCGGTAGCAACAATAAGAATATCCGTATTTTTTAATTCCTGATCAAAATCTGCATAATCGATGTGCGGAATATGATATTTTTCGGAAATTTTTTCTGCGGTTTCCTGTGTCCTGTTGGTAATTTTGATTCTCGGCTGGTACACATGCTTTACCAGGTTTTCTACCGTATTCTGCCCGATTTCGCCAACTCCCAGAAGAAGAATGTTCTTTTCCGTGATCCTTTTCTGATTGTTCAGGATATAATGAACCGCTGCATAAGAAACAGAAGCCGCACCATTAGAAATCCCGGTTTCGTTTTTTATCCTTTTTGAAATCTGAATGGCAGAGTTGATGGCTCTTTCCAGAAAAGGGTTAGAGTTTATTCTTTCCTTCCTGAAACGATTGTATGCTTTTTTAATTTGTCCGATGATCTCAAAATCCCCGATGATCTGGCTTTCCAATCCGGCAGCCACTCTGAACAGATGGGTCAGAGCCTCCTCTTTGGTGAGAATATTGGCAAATGGAAGAAAATCCATCAGGTTGACCCCAACGATTTTGCAGTATTCTTCAGCAACCAGAAGGTAGTTAGGGGAAGTCGTATAGATTTCCGTCCTGTTGCACGTCGAAACCACAAAGGCATCTCCTAAATTCTCATCATGAAGCCGGGAAACAAAGCTTTTGATGTTCTCGTCAAAAAATGCAAATTTACCTCTCGTTTCTGCGTCAGCCTTTTCAAAGCTGACCGAAAGCACTGCGAAATTCGATGTCTGATGAATATTAGAATACTGTAACATAAGCGTCGCAAATTTACGGTTTTTTTACTGAACCGTCCGCTGAAACTGTATATGATAATTATCGTAAATAACTATTTCTGTCAAAAATAAAGCCTGATAATGAAATTTTAAAGATTATTGTTTTTAACATTGAAAATTATTAAATTAATAATGATAATGCCTTTATAATAACAATAAATTAACATAATTCTTGTCATAAATCATAAAATTTTAGCTTCCGGATTGGTGAATTTTGTTCAATCTTATCTTGAATATGGTTGAAATTACATCATGTAAATACTTAAATTAAAAGTTAATAAAGGCTCTCAAATTTTAATAAAATTTTAACCAAATTATATGCTCGCGGAATTTATTTGGTCGTGTTAAATTCCTATCTTTGTAACTCTTTAAAAAATCAGAAGGAAATATGAGTTTATTCGATATGTTTACGCAAGAGATTGCGATAGACCTTGGTACTGCCAATACCCTTATCATCCATAATAATAAAATTGTTATAGATCAGCCGTCAATTGTTGCAATTGAACGCTCTACGGGTAAGCCGATTGCAGTCGGTGAGCAGGCAAAGCATATGCAGGGTAAAACTCATGAGGATATCAAAACCATCCGTCCGTTAAAAGATGGGGTGATTGCAGATTTCCATGCTTCTGAGCACATGATTAAAGAATTTATCAAAAAAATCCCCGGGATTAAAGGGCGGTTTATCCAGCCGGCGTTGAGGATTGTGATCTGTATTCCTTCTGGGATCACTGAAGTTGAAAAGAGAGCCGTAAGGGATTCTGCCCAAAAAGTAAATGCTAAAGAGGTCCGTTTGATTTATGAGCCGATGGCAGCGGCAATTGGTGTAGGGATCGATGTACAGAAACCTGAAGGCAATATGATTATTGATATAGGCGGTGGTACCACCGAAATTGCTGTAGTCGCTCTGGGAGGTATTGTGTGTGATAAATCCGTGAAAATTGCAGGTGATGTATTTACAAATGATATTGCCTATTATCTTAGGACCCACCATAATCTTTACATCGGTGAAAGAACTGCAGAGAGAATTAAAATCGAAGTAGGTTCTGCTGTTGAAGACTTAGACGTTGACATCGAGGATATTCCGGTACAGGGTAGAGACCTCATCACAGGTAAGCCAAAAGAAATCATGGTAGGCTATAAGGAAATTGCCAGGGCATTAGACAAATCAATTATCAGAATTGAAGATGCTGTCATGGAAACGCTTTCTTTGACGCCTCCGGAACTGGCGGCCGATATCTACAAAACCGGTATTTATCTTGCCGGCGGCGGTGCCCTTCTGAGAGGTCTTGCAGACAGGCTGCATAAAAAAACCGGTCTTCCTGTTTTTGTAGCGGAGGATCCCTTACGAGCTGTGGTTCGAGGAACAGGGATTGCCCTTAAGAATATGGATAAATTCAATTTCCTGATTAAATAATTTAACTTTTACGAATATATCTGAATGGGATTTTTGCTGAGATTATTTTCGAAGAATGCGCTTTTCGCTTTCTTTATATTTCTGCAAATCATTGCTCTGGTGCTGATATTCTCTAAAAATGCGATGCAGAAATCCTGGATTGCGGGTCAGTCGGCCGCGCTGAATTCATGGGTTTCAGGCTACATCGATGAAGGGGTTTCGTATCTTAAGTTAAAACAGATCAATGAAGATCTTGTAATCCAAAACAAAGCCCTGATGCTTGAACTTTACGGAAAGCAGGGTGCAAAAAACCCACAGTTCAGAAAAGTGCATGATACATTGGGTGGTGGACAGATTTATACTTTTGTGGATGGCGAGATCGTTTTCAACAGCATCAACAGAAGAAACAATTACTTTACCATTAACAGAGGCCGTCGGGACGGTGTATTTCCTCAAATGGGCGTTATGTCTCCCAAAGGAATTGCGGGAATCGTCATTAATTCTACAGACAGTTATGCTTTAGTTCAGTCGGTTTTAAGTGTTAACAAAATCAGGATCAATGCAGCCCTTAAAAGCTCCGGGTACTTCGGTACCTTAACCTGGAACGGCGATAACTCCCGCGTGATGCATCTGGCGGATATTCCCAAGTATGTTGCGCTGAAAATCGGAGATACCGTTGTGACAGACGGTAAATCGGCTATTTTCCCGAAAGGGGTAATGATCGGTACTGTTGCTGGCTATTCCGTTGACAATAAAACAGGATTCTGGGATATTTCAGTTGAATTAAGTGAGAAAATGGGAACCCTGAACAAGGTATATGTAGTTAAGAACCTTAAAAAAGCCGAAGTACAGAAAATTGAGGATACCTTACAGACTGTGATAAAAAAGGAAAATGATTAGCAGAACATTATTTACAGATATCGTAATTATGGTCTTCCTGGTGGCGCTACAGATTTTTGTACTGAACAGGATTACCATTTTCGGGAAGTATACGCCGGTATTATATCCGGTGTTTGTCATGTTTTATCCTTTTTTCAGAAATAAATTTCAGTTTTTGGCTTTAAGCTTCCTGATCGGTTTGTCTATTGACATCCTCTTGTATTCAGGAGGGATCAATGCCTTTGCCACCACACTGATTGCTTATTTCAGAACTTTGATTTTCAGGACCTCTACCGATACTTCCACCGATTTCTTTTCTTTTCAGTCCCTTCAATGGGCGCAGTTTTTGCTGTTTTTATTTTCAAGTATCTTTTTACATCAGCTTTTGGTACAGTATATAGAGTTCTTTAAGCTGAGCCGGTTTTTTGAAATATTATTTAATGTATTGGTAACGAGCATTATTTCATTTGTCTTTATTGTTATTTATGCATTAATATTTAAAATCAAACAAAAAGTTTGAACACACGTTATTTAAAAATTTTTTCCGTTCTTATTGTTATCGCCCTGATTTTCGTGGCGAGGCTTTCTTATCTGCAGTTATTTACAGACCGGTATGCATTGAATGCCGCGAATACTTCCATTAAAACAGAATACGTCATTCCACAGCGTGGCGTCATCTTCGACAGAAACGGGAAGATTATGGTCGGAAACCAGCCAGCCTATGAAATATCATTTACCCAGGCCCTGATGAAGCCTGATTTTGATACACTGGCTTTCTGCAGCTTAATGAAAATCAGAAAACCCGATTTCATTAAAAGAATCAATATTATTAAAAAAGAAAAATACTATTCCAAGCTTACTCCCATGACCTTTATCAAGGATCTGAGCAGAGAAGATATTGCCAGGGTCCAGGAAATTATATTTAAATATCCTGCCTTCAGTATTGTTTCGAGGCCACAACGGCAGTATGAAGTCTCCACTTCCGGAAATCTTTTGGGATATACCAGTGAGGTGAATGAAAAAGAAATTAAAAAAGATTCTGCGTATTACCTTCCGGGAGATTTTATAGGTAAGACCGGAATCGAAAAAGCCTATGAAAAAGAGCTTCGGGGGGTCAAGGGAATAAAGTATATTCAGAAAGATATCAAGCTCCGGAACGTAGGTCCTTATAAAAACGGGACGCTGGATAAAGATGTGATTACCGGAAAGGATATTACCCTGACCATAGACTATGACCTGCAGAGAATGGCCGAAGAAATGCTCGTTAATAAGCACGGTGCCATTGTTGCCATAGATCCGAACACCGGTGAAGTGCTGGTAGCGGCTACGGGCCCGGATATTGATCCGAACATATTCACAGGACCTAATAAATCAAAGAATTTATACGCGTTATCTAAAGATACGATTTACGAAAACAAACCGACTTTCGACCGCTCTTTACAAGCAGCTTACCCTCCGGGTTCCACGTTTAAACTGTTAACTGCCTTGGCGGCCATGCAGATGGGCGTGATGGATGAGAATACTATTTTTCCATGTGGAGGCGGATTTTATTATAAAGGAAAAAGAATTAAAGGTCATGGCGGAGCGGATCCGTTGATTCCCTCTATTCAGGTATCCAGTAACTGTTTTTTCACGTATGCTTTCATTGCCATCATTAAAAAATATCCCGGAAATCCTTCAAAAGGGGTAGATGAATGGAAAAAAATCATGAGCAGCTTCGGGGTCGGGGAATTTTTAAATAATGATTTTGCCGTTGGAGCGAGAGGAAGTATCCCTTCAGGAGACTTCTATGAAAAAAGATTTAAAGCCATAATTAAAGCCAGCGGATCCACCAGAAAGGATTATAAAAACTGGGACGAAATGTCAACAGGAGCCATCTACAACGGAATGGGTCAGGGTGATGTCCTAGTAACGCCTCTTCAGCTGGCGAATTACGTAGCGGCCATTGCCAATAAAGGTTGGTATTACACGCCTCACATTGTGAAAGCAATTGACGGAAAACCGAATCCCGACCCGAGATTTAAAAAGAAACACCAGACCCTGGTTGATAAAAAACATTTCGATCCGGTTTTAAAAGGGATGGAAGCAGTGGTATTAAGAGGGACGGCACACGGATTAAAATCCAGTGATTTCACACAGCTGGCAAAAACCGGTACCGCGCAGGTTCCGCAGGGGAAAGATAATTCCATCTTTGTACTGATTGCTCCGGCTGACAAGCCTAAAATTGTGGTTGCCGCAGTTATGGAACATGCAGGATTCGGAGCTACATGGGCAGGCCCGGCCGCAACGGTCATTGCTGAAAAGTTTATTACCGGTGATCTAAAGCGTGAACACCTGTACAAAAAAATGATCACTTCGAGTTTCATGCCTGAATATAAAAGACAGTGGGTTGCCGATCTGAAACGTAAAGGCCTTTACAAGCCGAGTGAAGACTCCATTAAACAGAAAAGAATTCAGGACAGTCTGAATTTCATTAAAGAGCAAAAGGCAAAACTTAAGAAGAAGATAGACGAGGAAACGAAGAATGCCAAAAAGACAAAAACCGTTAAGCAATGAAATGGGCAGAAGGAATAGATAAATTAGGTCTGGGCTTGTATTTTTTGCTTTGCATCTTCGCGATCGCAAATATTTACAGTGTTGACCAGAAACTCGGAGAAAAGCAATTGATTTTTTTCGGCATTTCCCTGTTTGTGGGACTGGTAATTTTCGTCGGGAGGAGCAAGTTCTTTGAAAATATGTCGGGAATCATTTATATTGGCGGTGTTTTGCTTCTGATCGGTCTTTTTCCTTTCGGGAAAGAAATCCTCGGTCAGAAAAACTGGTATAAATTCGGGAGCTTTACCATGCAGCCGGTAGAGTTTGCCAAAATCGGGACGGCCCTAATGCTGGCCAATTATGTTTCCGGACCGGAATTCAATCTGAAAAACAGGAAATCCCTTTTAACAACATTAGCTATTGTAGGAGTGCCTGCAGTGGTCGTGCTGGCGATTCCGGATGTCGGTTCGATGCTGGTTTTCATTGCATTTTTTATTGCATTATACCGTGAAGGTCTTAACGGCTTATTGTTCGGGGTCGGATTCCTTTTTGCCGGGGTCTTTCTCATTTCTTTAGCGGTTGACCCTATCTGGGTTGCCCTTACGATTGTCGTTATTATAGGAGGCTGGATTGCGATGAATTATTACAAAATGTCATGGAATGTGATTTCCATTTCAGGCATTGCGGGATCTGTAGTGGTTTTATGCGGACTGGCTTTCGGTTCACCTTATATTTTAGAAAAATTGCCCAAACACCAGCGGGAAAGAATTGAAGTTTTATACAAAGGGGAAAAAGCATTCAGGGATACATCCGGTTATAATTTATTATACTCGAAAACAGCCATCGGTTCCGGCGGGCTTTTTGGAAAAGGGTACCGTGAAGGTTCCGTAACCCAGGGGAAATTTGTTCCTGAACAGGAAACGGATTATATTTTCTGTACGGTTGGGGAAGAGTGGGGCTTCGCAGGAAGTGCTGTCCTGATTCTTTGTTATATGGTTTTTATCGGGCGGATCTATTATCTGGCTGAACAGCAAAAATCCGGTTTTAACCGCGTCTTCGGCTATTGTTTTGCTTCGATCCTCCTGATGCACTTTACCATCAATTTAGGGATGGTTATGGGGCTTTTTCCGACAGTGGGGATCCCTTTGCCTTTCTTCAGCTACGGAGGAAGTTCATTACTGGCATTTTCGATGATGACCTTTATCTTCTTCAAACTGAATTATTCGGATAAGAACAGCCTGGTGTAAAGAATAAAGGCTGTACGTCAGAGAGATGTAAATTGCTACATTCTTTAATTTCCGTTAAAATCTGTACCGTTAATAATTTTTTCAGCAAAAAATTTAACCTCATCTTAAACTATTTATGAAACCCGTATATATCTCCGGTCAGAATTTCGAAACCCTGGATTGCAAGCAGCAGCCATTGGAAAAAGGTGAATATGAAAACTGTGTGTTCCGGAACTGTAATTTTGAATATGCTGATTTTTCCGGTTTCAGCTTTAACGACTGTGAATTTATCGGCTGTAACCTCAGTATGGTAAAACTTGTTTCCACAGCTTTCCGTGAAGTGGTTTTTAAAGAATGCAAGATGTTCGGGCTCCTTTTTAATGACTGCAATGAATTCGGGTTGTCATTTAAATTTGACCACTGCTTACTGAACAGTTCTGTTTTTTATAAAACTTCTGTAAAGAAAACTTCTTTTGTGTATTCAAAATTAACAGATGTGGATTTTACGGAATGCGATTTATCAAATTCGATATTTAATAGCTGTGATTTTTCCGGTGCGGTTTTCGATAAAACAAATCTTGAAAAGGCAGATTTCAGGACATCCGTTAATTATTCCATAAACTCTTCTCAGAACAGGCTTAAAAAGGCAAAATTTTCACGTTCTGAAATTCACGGCCTTCTTTCCTTTCTTGATATAGAAATCGATAAAAACAGCTGATGGTATGAATTAATTGTTAGCTGCAAGAATAAGGAGTAAAACAAAAAACCATCAGGAGATCCCGATGGTTTCATTATTTAAATCAATTATTCAAAATTAAAAACTTGTTCCGCTTGATGCCGGAGTGGTTGCTGCCATGTTATTGTAAGCTTCTCCGTTTTCATTGATGATTCTTTTTCCGAATCTGTATTTTGGTCCCCAATAAGAGTCGTTGAGTGATGAAATCATAACTCCTTTTGAAGTGGCCGCATGAATAAATTTAATCTCACCTTCTTCAGTTACGCTTTCTACGATACCGACGTGAGAAATTCTTCTTCCGTGAGAAAAGAAAATCAGGTCACCTTTCTGAAGATTTTCTTTTTCAATTTTTTCTCCTTCCTGAGACTGAGAGGCTGCTACTCTGGGTAAGCTAAGGCCTGCTGCTGCACCGAATACTGAAAGAACGAATGCTGAACAGTCAATACCGTTTCTTGTCATTCCTCCGTATCGGTAAGGAGTCCCCAAATAAGTTTGAGCTTCCGTTAAGATATTATCTACTGTTTTATTGTGTCGGATTGCTTTGGCAACCTCAGAATTTTTAATGGTATTTTTAGCATTTGCTAAACTGGCTGCTTTTTCTGCAAGAAATGAATTGATCAGCTGTTGTTTATCCTGCTCCATTTTATTGGTTTCGATGGAGGCAAGTTTGGCATCTGATTTGTATTCTTTAGCATAAGTTGCTGGTTTTGAAACAACGTAGTTGGTAACACACGATTGTAACGATACTGTAGACACAAAAGCAACTAAATAAAACAAAACTCTTTTCTTCATATATATTTGATTACCGTGTTAAATAAATAAGGATTAGTATTTTCAAAAGCAGTACAAAAATATGTATTCCGTTTAAAAGGACTCCGATATGATTATTATCAGGTTCTGTTTTTAACACATTTTAACGTATTACTTAAGTATGTTAAAGAAAAATAAACCGCAACTGCCTGTTTCAGGTGAGTTAGCGGTTTTTTTTATTAAGATTCTTTAACATAATTATTCGTATTTCCTTTTGTAATCATATGATTAATTCATAACTCTATCTTTCAGAATCTTAAATACAATAAAAACCCTCCGGAATACCGGAGGGTTTCATTAATATGGAACTTTACAAATGTTACTTTGTAAATAACATTTCTCTGTATTTGGTCATCGGCCAAAGCTCATCATCCACCATCATTTCAAGATCATCAGAAGCTTCTCTGATCTGATCAAATAAAGGGATTACACTTGTACAGTACATTTCTGCCTGCTTCTGGCTTTCAGGCGTTGTTTTTGCAGTCTCCCGGGCTTTCATAAGATTTTCAACACCCAATTTGATTTTAGAAATATTTCCGGAAATCTGGGTAATTAAACTCATCTGTTCTTTAGCCAGCGTCCTGAATTCTTTTTCTTCAAAAATATCTTTAAGACCTTTTACATTTTCAATCAGCCTGTTTTGATAATTTAAAGCGGAAGGAATGATGTGGTTTCTTGCGATATCACTCAATACTCTGGCTTCAATATCAATGACCGTAGAATATTTTTCTAATTTAATCTCGTTTCTTGCCTCCACTTCTCTGTGATTGAAGATTCCCATTTCTTCATACAGATCAAGGAATTTCTGATTCATTTCCTGCTTCAATGCTTCAGGAGTGGTTTTCCAGTTGTTCAGGCCTCTCTTTTCAGCTTCAACTGCCCAGTCATCAGAATATCCGTCACCTTCAAACATAATGTTCTTACACTGCTTGATGTATTCTCTCAGTATATTAAAGATGGCTTCGTCTTTCTTCAGACCTTTTTCAATTAAAGCATCAACCTCTTTTTTGAAATCATTTAACTGTTTTGCGGCAATGGTATTCATTACCGTCATGGATTCTGCGCAGTTTGCAGAAGAACCAACCGCCCTGATCTCAAATTTGTTTCCGGTAAAGGCAAAAGGAGACGTTCTGTTTCTGTCAGTGTTATCCAACAAGATTTCAGGGATTTTTCCAACTACATTTAATTTTAAATCTGTCTTTTCGTCCGGTGAAAGTTTTCCTTCCGTTACTTTTTCCAGTTCTTCCAATACTCTGAACAACTGGCTTCCGATAAATACGGAAATAATTGCCGGCGGGGCTTCGTTGGCTCCCAGCCTATGGTCATTGCTTGCAGAAGCAATACTCGCTCTTAAAAGGTCTGCATATTCGTGAACGGCTTTAATCGTGTTCACAAAGAACGTTAAGAACTGTAAGTTTTTCTTAGGGTTTTTTCCCGGGCTTAACAGGTTTTCACCGGTGTCGGTCGCTAAAGACCAGTTGTTGTGCTTTCCGCTTCCGTTTACCCCTGCGAAAGGTTTTTCGTGGAATAAAATATGGAAATGGTGCCTGTGTGCAATTCTTGCCATAACATCCATCAGTAAAGAGTTGTGGTCTACCGCAACGTTCACTTCTTCAAACATCGGCGCCAGCTCAAATTGGTTCGGGGCTACCTCGTTGTGTCTTGTCGTTACCGGAATTCCCAGTTTCATGCATTCGATTTCCAGTTCTTTCATGAAGTTCATTACCCTTGTAGGGATAGAACCGAAATAATGGTCATCCAATTGCTGTCCTTTTGCAGGGGAATGCCCCAATAAAGTTTTACCAGTTAAAACCAGATCCGGACGGGATTGAAACAATGCTGAATCAACAAGGAAATATTCCTGCTCCCAACCTAAAGTAGGTGTTACTTTGGTTACATTTTTATCAAAATACTGCATTACGTTGGTTGCAGCTTCGTCTACAGCATTCAAAGCTCTTAAAAGAGGGGCTTTATAGTCTAAAGTTTCTCCGGTATAAGAAATGAAAATAGATGGAATACATAAAGTGGTTCCCATAATGAAAGCCGGTGAAGTAGGATCCCATGCGGTATATCCTCTGGCTTCAAAAGTATTTCTGATTCCGCCGTTCGGGAAAGAAGAGGCATCAGGCTCCTGCTGGATCAATAAGTTCCCGCTGAATCTTTCAATAGCTCTGCCTCCTTCAATAGGCGTGAAGAATGAATCATGCTTTTCAGCAGTGCTTCCTGTCAATGGCTGAAACCAGTGGGTATAGTGGGTTACACCTTTGCTCATGGCCCAGTCTTTCATCGCAACTGCTACCTGGTCTGCAATATGTCTCTGGATCTTGCTGCCTTTTTTCATGGCATCCAAGATAGACTGAAATGCTTCTTTTGTCAAATATTCTCTCATGGTTTCTTCTGAGAAAACATTCTGGCAGAACAGTTCTGATAATTTCACAGGGACATCAACCGAGTTATCTCTTCTGAAGTCCTTGAATGGTAAAGTTTCTAATGCTTTGAATCTTAAAGTTGACATATAAGGTTTATTTTATGGGGGCAAATTTACAAAAAAATTAAATTAAAACTGAAACACCCCTTATTTTTTTATAATAATTAATTATTAAATTAAATAAAACTTAAATCAACCCTTACTATATTATGGGTATTTTATGAATATATACCCTTTTTAATTTTAAAAGTAAATATGAACTCAAGAATCCTTATTTTTGAATAAATTCATATTCAAATGATTAAAAAAAATGTTCTTCTTGCTGCTTTTTTGATTTGTCAAATGCTGTTTTGTCAAAAATCAGATTCTATATATTATGATAAAGACTGGGAAGTTACCACAAAGGCAGAGGCTTCGTTTTATCGCTTAATGCCATTAAAGCAACTGGGTGATCTGGTCCTGCTGCAAGATTTTTATATTGACGGAACGCCGCAATTTGAAGGGTATACTTTGAAAAATAATGAAGATGCTTATGTCGGAGATATTATATGGTATGATGAAAATGGGAATGACAGCAGTTTTAGGCAATACCGCAATGATACCAAAAACCTTACCTTAGTATATTACCATGCTAATGGTAAAGTCCGGAAAAAAGTTCAGTATAAAAATGGGGTAAAAGATGGTGAAACTGTCATTTTTGACGAGAATGGGGAGGTCTTAATGAAAGGAAACTATACGGAAGGAAAACCTGCAGGAGGAGATTTTGAAACAATTGATGATTATGAATATAATGCCTCTGATCATGATACGACAACTCAGACGGTAACAGTAGCCGTAGAGCCGTTACCAATGATTTATCCTGAATCATCAAAAACGCAGCAGAAGAAAGGCGGAAAAACGATTACCCGTAAAATATTCTGGAAAAATTCCCGCCATATGGCTCAGGAAAAAATATACAGTATTCAATCATATCAATTGGAGCTTGTCCAACAGAGAAATTATGACAAGTCCGGGAAGTTAGTGCAGACCTTGAATAATCATCATTTTGAAAAATACGGAAGAAGTATTTCAAACGGTACTGAATATCAATATTTCCTCCGGAATAATTTTGCAACCGGCATAAAATCTACCTCAAATTTTATTAATACATTAAAATCGGGAAAGGAAATTAACTATTTTCCAAACGGAAGTGTTACCCTGGAAAGCAATTATGCTATGGGCGTAAAAGAAGGTGAAGAAACAGCGTTCTCCGAAAACGGATCAGTAAAAAACAAACGGATCTATAAGGAGGGAAATTCTTTTAATGGAAATTTTGAAGAAAGAATCGGTGATATTAATGTCACTTTGAATTATGTAAACGGAGTAAAAGAAGGTGAAGCCGTTGCGAAAAACGAACAGGGCTTTATCGTAGCAAAAGGGATATATAAAAACGGGAAGGCTTATAACGGAACTTTTGTTGTGGAAACCGGCAATAGTCTGGCAGAATTAATTTCCGTGGAAAATTTCAGGAAAAAAGGACTGCAGAAAATTTTCAGTTACAGGCTGGACAATATAGAAAAAACCTACACCATCCAAAATGAAAAGCTCAATGGAGCAACTGTTTTTTATAATGATAATAAGGCGGTAGCTACTTTAGAATATAAAGACGACGAGCCTTATAATGGTACTTTGATCGAAGGGGAGAAAATTTCTGTCTTCAGGAATGGAAAAATCGCAGAGCAAACCCTGTATACAGACAGTTACAGCAGAGAACAGAATAATATACAGAAGCAAAAGTTTTACGAGAACGGAAGCCTTGCAAAAATAAAAGATTATTCTTTTGTTATTACAGAGCAGCCGCAGGATTCTTATGAAGGTGTTTTTAAAAACGGGAAGCCTTTTTCGGGATATTTCGAAACGGATGCCAGCAGAGAATTTAAGCAGGTTAATTATTTTGAAAACGGGATTGCTAAATTTCAATATTCAAATGATTACCTGAAAAACATGGATAATTTCAGGCATCAGTCTTATAATATTAAATCTGTATACAAAGACAGGAAAATATATGATGGTGTTGAGTATGTTTTGAACAAAAAACAATTTACTTCCAAATATTGGAAGAATGGGGTTCTGCAAGCCTTTGATTGGGATCTTTTTGCAATGCACTATTTTAACAGGCTTCATTTTGAACTGAAAAATAATGCGATTGAAATCAGCGACATGCAGGCAAACAGAAAGGCCGAAATTAAAGTTGAGCAATCCAAAAGCACTTTTAATAAAGCACTTTCTATTGATGGAAAAATAATAGACACCACGAGGAAAGATTATTTAGAGTCAAAATATAAGGAAGGAATTATTATTTATCATGAGCAAAACGGAAAAATAATCTCAACGACGACAGATGCGCTGGATGAGTCGATAGAATCAAGCGAAGGAACTGAACTCTTTTATAAGGTCTATACGATTGTAAAAGAAACTTCAACTATTCAGGAGAATTTCAACACGTTGGCAGAAAAAATTTCAAATGATAAATTCGTTGAAGAAACTGATGATAAACACGTCATCACTGGAATTCAAATAGATTCCAAAGGGAAACCAAAAGACGGAATTCTAATTACGTCTACACAAAATAACACCTATACTTTGCAGTTGTATACGAATAGAAAATTAATGAAAACGATAGAAAAAGTAAGTTTTGACAAAGTAGAGGAGGAATTGAAAAAATTAGAGAAAATCAATTAATTTTAAAATTCCTGCTGCACTTTTGAATTGAGAGACAGGTTTTAAGAATTTTAAATTTGTCTTTTTTACAATATGAATAAAACTTATTCCAGTTTTCTTTCTAATTATGATGGTAAATATTAATTTTAAAACATTTGAAAATTTGATTTGAATGGTAATCGTCTGATTTAAAACAGGTTAAAAAATTAAATATATTTTTTGTAACTTAGCAGACTTTTTATAAAAAATTTAATATATGACAAATTCTAGAGCAAGAGAAACTACCGAGGCTATTGAAAGACTGTACATTTCTATGAGACACCTGTTTTATAGAGGTTTTTTCAAGCCAGGCGGAGTTTCAGGAGAAAGCATTAGAAGTTTGTTGAAAACGATCAATCCTGAAATTTATGGCACCATGAGTATTCCAAGCAAACTGGAGCTTGATGGTTTGATGTATGTTTTAGACAGGCTTCCGGAGGGAATTGAAGAATGTGCTTTTATTCACCTTACCTCAGACGAAGGATTTGACAAAGGAAGTTTTGAGCCTATTGTGCCGAAAAAAAGAAGAAGGAACTGCTACAGGATCGATGAGCACCAGATGAATATTGAAGTTCTTTTAGGGCGTTCCGAAATTTATGATATCCTTACCCACTTAACCTTTTTATTTATAGAAGCCGATAAAATCAGGAATCTGGCCTTTACTCAGGATGAAAACTGGAAGCCGACACGGGCTTTTAAAATCATTGAAGAAGTAGTAAAAGGCGAAAAGAAATTCAGCAGAAGAGAGAAGGAAGTCGCTCTGATTCATCTGTCTTCTTTAATAGGAAGAACGTTTGACGAAACTTTAAGGGCTTACAATACATTCGGGGACGATGACAATCCGGACCGCTTATTTAAAATCATTTACAATCTGGGCAAGGTAAGCCTGGAGGATGCCAAACAGACCCGGGAACGAGAAATTCATTTCAGTGCCATATTAAAGGAAAGGGTGGGGCATCATTATTTCGGGGAGAAATGGGCCAATAAAGTAAAGGATGTCCTGTATGAAAATAACCTTCACATGCGTCCGCTGCATATTATTTCAGCGAATATGCATTCTGTGAAAAATATGCTGTATGCCAATAATGCCTTAAAGAAAAAGGATCCGAAGGAAGTGGATTACAAGCTCTACGGTGATATTTCAGACAAAAAAGAACTCCGCGATAAAGTTTCCAAGTTTGCGGTTGAGGAAGGAATGATTTACATCAACGATAAGAGCGGAAGTAATATTGATGTCCAGATCATTGATTTAAGCAAAACTAACCTGAAGCATACGCCTTTCGGGCATCTGAATTATGACGGGGACGATGTAATCATGGTTTTTGATTATGCTTTCGGTGAGCAGGCTTTTGAAGTGATGGACGAATTGCTGAGGCCTTTCGAACAGAAAGGCGAGGTGTATATGATGAAGGTGAAATCGGTTTCCATTATGGGAAAAGCGGGAATTCTGGAAGGCGGAAAAGGGGATGTTATGATTCCTACCTCCCATATCTTTGAAGGAACGGCAGACAACTATCCTTTTGAAAATGCCCTGAAGCTGGAAGATTTTAAAGACGATGAATTAAAAGCGTTTGAAGGCCCGATGATTACCGTATTGGGAACTTCCCTACAGAACAGGGATATTCTCTCTTATTTTATGAATACTTCATGGAAAGCCATCGGGCTTGAAATGGAAGGCGCCCATTATCAGAAAGCCATTCAGGTAGCGTCTAAAATCAGGCATCATATTACGCCGGATCTATTTGTCTGCTATGCGTATTACGCTTCAGACAATCCATTGGAAACGGGAAGCACGCTTTCTTCAGGAGGATTAGGCCTTAGCGGTGTGAAACCAACCTATCTGATCACCTTAAGAATTCTTGAAAAGATTTTACGAAGCAGTAAAAAGGAACTTTTTTCTTAAATAATTATCCTTTTAAATTACATATAACCTCAGATTTTCTGCATTTGAGGTTTTTTGTTTTTGTCCTGCGGATTTCACAGGGTATTCTGCACATACTATCTGTAAAGTTTATGGGGAAATTTTTAACATGCTCAATTGAAATTCATCTAAACCATATCAAAAAAAATCCCGGCGTACCTCATATTCTAGGTTTTTATTTTAAATACTTATCTTTAGAAAAAAATAAATTTTAAATGAAGAAATCGGTTGCGATCCTTTTTGCGTTTGTCATTTCTCAGCTTCAGGCACAACAGGGGCCTTATTATCAGCAGGCTGCGAAGTATAAGATGGATATTGATGTGAATGCAGAAAAATTTACCTACCAGGGAAATCAGACTTTGGAATATACCAACAACTCACCGGACGAATTGAATGTGGTATACTTTCATTTGTACTGGAACACTTTTAAACCCAATTCCATGATGGACCAGCGGGTAGCAGGCCAGGGGGAAAACGGGGATTCAAGATTGCAGAAAGACGGTATTTCGAGACTGGCTTCAATTCCTAAAAATGAAGAAGGCGCACAGAATATCCACTGGATCAGACAGAACGGCAAAACGCTGAAATTCGAGGTTCAGGAAACGGTGATGAAAGTCTATCTTGCCGAACCGATCAAGCCGAATTCAACCACTACTTTCACCATGGACTGGGATGCGGTGATCCCTCAGCAGATCAGACGGAGCGGAAGAAACAACAGGGAAGGTGTTGATATGACGATGACGCAGTGGTATCCTAAAATCGCGGAATACGATTACGATGGCTGGGCCACTTTCGATTATATCGGAAGGGAATTTCATGCTCCGTTTTCCGATTTTGATGTAACCATTGCAATCAACAAAGATTATGTAATCGGAGCAGGAGGAATCCTTGAAAATCCTTCGGAGGTAAAAGGATATGATGCCAATGCAAAAATCAAGACAGGAAAAGATAAAAAATCAACATGGAGATGGACCGCGAAAAATATGCTGGATTTCGCCTGGGCTGCTGACAGGGATTATATCGTGAAAAGCTTTGATGTTCCTGAAGGCCCGAAAGTGTTTTTAGTCTATCAGAATAACGATAAAACCAAAGTCTGGGAGGAGGCACAGCCTTACCTTACAAAATATTATCAGATGATGAATGCCCGCTTCGGGAAATATGTTTATCCGACCTATGCTTTCATCCAGGGCGGTGACGGCGGAATGGAGTACGGAATGTGCACCATGATCTTAGGGGAGGCCAAAAATATTGAAGGATTAATGGGACTGATGGCTCACGAAGGGGCCCACTCATGGTACCAGCAGATGCTGGCCACCAACGAACCGATGCGCCCGTGGATGGATGAAGGGTTTACCAGCTATGCGGAAGGGTATGTGATGAATCAGCTGTTTCCTCCGAAGCAGCCACTTCCGAATCCGTTTGTGAATTCAGTCAATGCATACCGGAATTTTATTAAAAAAGGAATCGAAGAACCTGCAGTTTGGCTGGGAGACCATCATGACAACGGGACTTCTTATACCTATGCTTCCTATGTGAAAGGGGAATTATACCTGGTGCAGCTGGGTTATATTATGGGTGAGCAGAATTTAAACGAAACGGTGAAACAGTATTATGGCCAGTGGGTATTAAAGCATCCTTCAGACCGGGATTTCCTTCATGTTGCCCAGAAAGTTTCGGGAATGGACCTAAAATGGTTTCATCATTACTGGATCAATACCACCAAGACCATTGACTACGGCATTAAGGATGTGAAATACGATGCAAAATCAACAACGGTAACTTTGGTGAATAACGGCCAGGTTCCGATGCCGGTTGATTTCAGTGTTGTTACGAAGGATAACAAAGTGGTTACTTACCAGATTCCGATGAACATGACCCATACCTGGAAAGAGAAAGATATCTACGGTGAATTCAAAACCATGCCTTACTGGCCATGGACGCAGAAAGAATATTCGATAACGGTTCCTTACACCAAAACACAGCTGTCAGCTTTGGGAATTGACCTCAGCCAGCGGATGGCAGATGTAAATCCTGAAGATAATGTAGTTGAGTTGAAGTAGAAGTCAGCCATAAAACTTAAAATCCTGAAGAAATTTTCTTCGGGATTTGTTATTAAGATCAGTATAGTAAAATCTTTCTTATAGAGATTCATACTGTCGGCATCGTAGGTTTTTATCGTGGCGTCTCCTGCCAAGGTATAATAGTTAGGCATTTCCTGATCTTCCAGCACTGTTTATAGTCAGTCACAATAAAGGTGGCGAATTTGTGTCTTAATGTGTTGCTGATGCATTAGAACAGCGTCAGAAAATGAATGTTTTGTCTTGGAATCTGATGAAGCCAGTTTCCGGATTTCTCTATGGTTTCAGGTTTCATTTCATCATTTTCCGCCTGCAGGTTCTGCATATAAAATTCATCCAGCAGATTGTAGATGGTTCTGTTATTGCCATCAGCGTTTGCTGTTTTTTTTATTTTCCCAAAGACTTCTTTGGCCGCAGCTGCCGTTTGTGAAAATGAATGGGTGCCAAAGAAAAATAATAAGATTAGAACCCGCTTTTCATGGAAAAGCTTTGGGCTATAGATCTAATTAATTGTTTTCTTAGTCCTGATATTCTCATAATCTAAGATATTATTTTGTTAAATAAAAATAACAGAATTTCAGAAAGAAAAGAATCATTAATTTTACATGGAATAAATATTCTTTCATTGAAAATTAAATAAATGAAATCAATCGTAATCAATATAGGAAACAGCAATATCCGGTTCGGGCTTTTTAATGAAGACCACTGTGATGTATCATGGGTGGTGAATACAAAACCGTACCGGACACCGGACGAGCTCTATGTCCAGATGTCTATGCTTTACCAGACCTATAAAATTGAGCCCAAAGAAATTTCTAAAGTAATTATCGGTTCGGTTGTCCCTCAGCTGACAAAGGTGATGAATGCTGCCATTAAAAAGATCCATGATCTGGATCCTGTTATTGTAGACCGAAATACTCCTTCAGGCGTTGTGGCAAAATCCAAGCAGATGGGAACGGATATTTACGCCAATCTCGTGGCGGCTCATAACCTTTATCCGGGAAGAAAGAAAATCGTGCTGGATTTCGGGACGGCACTTACGGCAAGCTGTGTAGCGGAAGACGGTGAAACATTAGGTGTTATTATCGCCCCAGGAATTATTACGGCCCTAAATTCGCTGATCAGCCAGACGGCACAGCTTCCGGGAATCGAACTGGTAAAACCTAAAACCGTATTGGGGCTGGATACCGTCAGCTGTATGCAGAGCGGGATGGTGTATGGGTTTTTAGGAATGGTAGAAGGCTTTATTGACAGGATTAATGAGGAAGTAAAGGATGATTGTTTTGTCGTAGCCACAGGCGGAGTTTCCCATGTATACAAGCCTCTGACTGATAAAATCCATGTGATGGACCGGCTTCATACATTGAAGGGACTGTACTTTTTGGGAAAAGAGCTGTAGTATAAAAGTAAGGTTGAAGTTAAGAAGCCTCAACCATATATTACCGCCTTTTCGACTGAAAGAATTCTCTGACAATAGAAGAGCATTCATGTTCCATAATGCCGGTGACAATTTCCGTTTTCGGGTGAAGGGTAAGGTGTTTATTGATGAATCCGCGCTGTTCGTCTCTTGCTCCGATCACTACTTTGGAGATCTGTGACCAGGAAAGCGCTCCGGAACACATGACACAAGGCTCTAGTGTTACATATAATGTGCAGTTTTTCAGATATTTACCGCCCAAAAAGTTGGCAGCGGAAGTGATAGCCTGCATTTCTGCATGGGCTGTAACGTCGTTTAATGTTTCAGTAAGATTATGGGCTCTCGCAATAACGCGGTTGTTGGAAACCACCACGCAGCCAATCGGGACCTCATCTTTTTCTAAGGCGGTTCCGGCTTCGTTAAGTGCCATTTTCATGAAATATTCGTCGGTAAACATCAGTCAAAAGTCATGGTTAGAGGAAGTTTAAAACGGTATCTCACGGCGCTGCCTTTAAAGACTGCTGGAGAAAACTTTTCAGAAACGGAATAGAGTGCGATTTCAGCCTGCCTGTTAAAAGTGAAATTAGTTCCTTGGGCCTGAACATTACTGACAGTGCCGTCCTTCTCCACGATAAAAGCAACATTGGCTTTTACGGTTTTTTCTTCTGCATAGACGCCATCAGTATAAAAAAGATTGGCTACTTCCTGCCTCAATGCATTGATGCCTCCGGGATAGTCTGCTGATTTTTCTGTTGTAGGGATGAGGTCCGGTTGGTTGCCTGATTCTGGTCTTCTGGTTTGAAGTTTTCCGAGGTCTTCCAGGTTTTTTACTTTCAGCAAAGCTCCGATCAGTGCAACATTTTCTATACTGTCCATTTTTTTCATAAATAAGACGAAATCACCTTTTATGGCATTCTTGGAAAGGATATTGGTCTCAGCATCATACTTTTTCTTAAACTCATTGTTAAGAAGCACGCGGTGATGATTATAATAGTTCTTTACATTCCTGAATTCCTCTGACTGCTGCGAAAAGCACAGAGATGATATCATACAGAAAAGACAGAGAAAAAGAGGTTTCACTTTGATATATTTATGTAAATGTAATTAAATATTCTGAAATATGATGACCTTTCAGCTGTTCAGGTAGCTGTTTAGCGACTCTTGAAGGTGGCTACGGATGTCTTGCACCAAGCCTTCCGGTTCCAAAACCTGCACTTCTTTTCCGTACGAAAGAATCTCCTGCATAAAATCGTAGGTCGGATGAAGAAAAAACTCGAAAAAAATTTCTTCCAGCGTTTCCCTGATTGCTTTCTGGGACTGGTGAAGCGGAAAGCTTTTGATGTATTCTCCCTGATGGCGGCTGCATTTGATACTGATTTTCTCAGGGTTCTGTTCCGCTAGGTTCATTACCCCAAATGCATTTTTAAAGTGCTCCCTGAAATTATATTTGTATTTTTCCCTGAACCGGTTTTTCGTGACATCCAGGTAATTGATGCGGTCCAAACCAAAGGATTTCAGCATTTTGTCTTTCGTGTCAATGGCAATCAGGTACCAGCGGTCTTTGGATTCCTTCAGGGCCAGAGGATGCACTTTCCGGGAGGTCATCAGTTTATTTTTATAATTGTAATGCTCAAAGGAAACGATTCTTTTATTACGGATGGCAAAGAAAAGATCGTAAAAATGCTCAACACCGGTTGGTTTCCTGCTTTCAAAAAAGATGAAATCCGCAAAATCCGGATGAACGTTAAGGGCATTGCTGACCTGAAAGGATTCCAGTAATTTCTGGTTGTACTCATCCACTTCCATGATCGGGCGGCTCTCGATGTAATAGCGGTTGTCCCCTTTCTTTTTATTGTGAATGGACAGGTTGAAAAGATTCGAAATCTCCCGGATATCCCTTTGCAGCGTACGGATCGAATAACTCTTGATCCCTGCATCCTGAAATTCGAAAGAGTTAAGAAGATAGTCCTCCAGCTGTGAATAGGTGGCGGGAGCACTTTCCAGTCTTTTGATAATCAGGGCGTATCTTGTCAGGTAAAAATCTTTTTTCATCCGGGTATATTTTATGGCAGCTCTGCTGCGTTAATGTTATCGAATGGAACGCCAGGCGTTTCATGGTTTAATTTTATAAGACAAAGATATAGGCTTAATGCGACAAAACGTGTCGTGTTTTATCTTTTTTAGAAACTTTACTTAATAAAATAGAACATTCGGCTTAATCTAAAGTAAAATTCTTTTTATTTTATTTCATTTAAAATGAATATTATAATGTGTTTAATCTACTTATTCTTGTAATATTTCACTTAAAATTGGCTGAGTTTCTGATATTGAAATTTTGCCCAATGTTTTTAATATCAACAATAATGATGTTGGTGTAGTTTTAGATTTAATCAATTTTAATTCATTAATAATATCATTTTGATTATTTGCCTTTTTGAAAATATTAGAGCCTGTTTAGATTTTATTCAATAATAATTTTATGGCTGATAATTTGACCATATTTTCAGAAGTTTCCATCAGGAGTTCATAATTTCTGCATAGCCTCCTGTCATTATCAAACCATGAAAAAGTATGTTCAACAATCCATCTTTTATGAATGGGCTCAAACTTTTTATCTTTTTTGCCACTGCGCATAACGATTTGAATGGTGTACCCAAACTTAGCTTTTATTTCTTCAACAATATCTCCCCGGTAGCCTCCGTCCGCCAGGATTCCCTGAAGCGAGATCAGCAAATATTGCAGCATTTTCATTAGTAATACCGCCGATTTACTGTCATGAATACTAGATGCCCCTACCATAACAGCTAACAAGAATCCATTTTTATCTACGACTACATGTCTCTTGATTCCTTTTACTTTTTTGTGTCCGTCGAAGCTATTTAATGAACGGTTATTTCCCCATCTTACACTCTGACTGTCCATGATGCCCAGGCTTGCTGTAGCTTTCTGACCTCTTTTTACCCGAACCTTTTCCCCTAGTTTTGATAATAATAAATCGAAGGCTTCCAGATTAGACCATTTTGAGTAATAATAATATACCAATTGCCATTTAGGAAAGCCGGAAGGTAAAAGTCTCCATTGGCAACCTGTTTTTACCAAATACAGAATAGCATTCCAAATGATATGTAAATCATATTTCCGCTTCCGGTCATCAAAATCTAATACTTTTTTTATAAATTGCCACTGAGTTTGGGTTAAGTCTGTTGAATACATTGATATTTTTTGTTTTGCAACTCTAAAATGGCAATTTTTATTCAATTTCTTTCCCCTTACTCTTTTTTATTATTACTTTTTTAAACAGGCTCT
>NZ_AUMU01000021.1 GCF_000430845.1 Chryseobacterium gregarium DSM 19109
GTTTATCAGTAAAGCATTAGACAGATGGGCTTATGAAAAGAAAATAGAACTGGAGTTCTCAAGACCGGGAAAACCTACTGATAATGCATTTATTGAGAGTTTTAACGGATCATTACGCGATGAGTGTCTTAATGTAAATTGGTTTCTCTCCTTAGAAGATGCACAGCAGAAGTTGGATGTCTGGAGAGAAGATTACAACAGCTACAGACCTCATAGTTCGTTAGGAAATTTAACACCAAATGAATTCATCATTAACAGTCAGAAAAATCAAATTTCTCTAATTTAGACTGTTCCATATATCGGGGGGAGGTCAAACAGTCAGAAAAATCAAATTTCTCTAATTTAGACTGTTCCATATATCGGGGGGAGGTCATAGACGTTCCTTATAATAGTTTAGATGGAGCTATTTTAGAGGATTTAGATTTACATAGGGCAAAGCTTGAAAATTTGAATCTTACTAATACAAGCTTTTTTAAATCAAATCTTCGAGGTGCGTTTTTATTCAACTCTTGTTTGATAAAGTCTAATCTTCTTTTACAAATTTGATAACTGCTGATTTAAGAGACGTTATTTTACTGAATGCAAATTTATCTAAAAGTATAGCTTTACATTGTGATTTTAGTCATTCAAACTTCAAGGAGCCAATTTAGAAGGAGCTACTGTTAATTGTGCAAATTTATCTGGTGCAAATATGCTTTGTATTGATATTGAAAAAGCAATATTTAAAGATGCTATATAGAATGCTGAAACTGTTTGGCCTAAAGATTTCGATCCTTTATCTAATGGCTGTATGTTATTATAAGAATTGAATTTAAAAGGCAGCAGAACTTTTCCCAAAAGATCTTGCGCAAGAAAAATGACATCCTGATTGAAGTACTAAGAGAGGGGAAGTTTCAAATCCGTTTATTTATTATGGTTTAACAAAAGTAAAGTTAGGCATCCGGATTCTATTATCAAAGGAAAATAAGCTATGAAATATTGAGGCGAAAAATGGATGATAACATATTACAAATAAGATATTTAATAAAAATTAACTTTTGTGTGAAATATTTATTAAATTTGTTTATCAATATTAAAATATTCACTATGAAATCACATCTTAAAAATCAGAAACTAGACAGAAATCAATTGAAGTTAATACTTGGAGGCCGTATCCCATGTCCTGCCAATTATGACTGCGGTCAAGACAACTGCTGTATCAATGGAGCATGCCATCCTATCACCGATGCAGGCCCTAAGTATGGTTTATGCACGGCCGTCATAGATTATTGATGATGTTCTTTATCAACGGGAAAGAATATAGTCAATAATATTATTGCTACAATGATTCCGACCACAATTAAAATATAATCTTTCATAACGATCGTTTTGTGAGATTAAATTTTATTTATTAAGTAAGTCCATTTCAGCAATGTATTTTTCTTCAAAATCATAATAACTATCATAATAATCCATATTTGATAAGTCTATTTCTAGCAATTCTTTAGGACTAATTTTTTTATCTGGAATTAAAATGAATTGATCATCACTTTCGTCAATTTTCAAACTTTCAATCGATTCAATTACTATTTCCCCATCAATAACTGCAAAATAAACTTGATCTACTGGCATACCCCATTCACTTTCATGAAATCCAAGAAAAGTTGATAATTTAATTTCATTAATTAGCTTTACAAAATCATATTCAATATAGTTTTGGAGATTAGTTAGATAAGACCTTAAAACTTTAAAAACAAAATAACTAAATTCATTACTTTTTAATGCAATAATTAATAAATCATTTTTTATTAGGTGAGGAATTTTTTTTGGAACTTTCGTTTCAATACTTTTAGTTATAATAAGTGATATATTTTGATCCATATGATCGTTTTTTGAGATTATTTTTTGGTCTATAATAATTTTGTCATCAGCAATGACATTTTTTGATAGACATTTTAATTCGCCCTCAGAAAGTTCCCTATTATGAGGATTAATTTTGTATTTTGAAGATAGATCTGCGATTATTCTTTCATCGCCTTTTAAGATTTAATAGGAATTATAACGTTTCGGGGCTTTGCGATGGTGGGACAATCGAAGCGCAAATGTTCAATTTAGCACAAAAGTTGAACCGACGAACAACAGTTGAACTTTGCAGTTTAGCCCCACTGTCGTAAAACCCTTGTTATGCCTAGCTTTTTTCAATTTGTTCAAATATATTTACGATAATATCCTCCTCATTAACTTGAATATTATATTTAGTATTAATCAATTCAATTTGTTGAGCATCTAATTCTAAATCTTTTATCGTGAATTCATCATCTATTTGCGTGTAAGAGTCTTTACCAATTAGTTCAAAAAAATCTTTTGAAATTCCATTATGAAAATATTTTTCAAATTTCTCTATTGTTACAAATGTATTAAGAACTTGTTTAGACAAAATAGAGTGTAGTTTATTTTTAAACTTATATTCTTCATAAAGTTTTTTTAGCCTTTCAATAGCCTCTTCTTCAGTATGTCCCAAAGTTATAATATTGTCATTCACAAATTTTGCAAAGTATTTTGGATTTTGAGGATTTATTTTGTACTCAATAGTAATTCCAGTAACTATTTTATATTTTCCATTAAAAAATTCCATTCGATATTCGTATTCAATTTTAAAATTAGGCTTAACTCTCAAATATACGCAGTTATCATTAAATCAAAATTTATTTTCTCTTCAAATGATTGGTTTTCAAACTTATATTCGATTATAATTAATTGTAATTATTTACAAATGTTGCTCATAATCAATATTTAAAGAATTAATTGTTTTTTGAGATTTAATGATTGATATGGTTTTCGTTTTGAAGTTCTTTTAGTAAAATATTTAGCTTTGAAAAACTATTATCAAAGTCCTGATTATAGTCTATATCAAATATTTTCACTCCATTTTTTAAAGATTTTTCACGCTTTTGATTATCTAAAAATTGTGTTTTTGCTAGACCTTCTTTTCCTCCAAAAAAATCTATCGGTTTAAAATGCTGAATACCATTATATTCTATTGCAACATTTAGTTCTTTTATAAATATGTCGAACCTTTGCCCATATAACCATTCCGGAGAATGCTGGCTTATGATTCTGTAAGTCGGAAATTCGGTGGTAAGCAGATTTAGTAAATGCTTTTCCATAACATAACTTCCAACTTCATCAAACCCTTTTTCTTGACGAATATAATTTTCTAAGCTCCTGTAATTATTTATTAGGCGAGAGTAAAATGTCTTTTTAACATCGTCAGAGTCATAAATTTTCTTGTCCCAATCTATAAAATTTCTTTTATAACCGGAATTAATGACTAACATATCTCCCAATAAAGTATAGGAAATTTTATCAACTTTTACATGGTTACGTAAATAATCTAAGCAGAAAAATTCTTCAATTTCTTCTAAATTCAATTGATTTAGAAAAGTTATAAATTCTTCACTATTAATTACTGTTTTCGTACCGGAAGATAAACTACGCAAAAGCGAATGAATGATCTTTTCTGTCTTTAAATTCTCTTTCTTATAAATAATATATGTCAAGTATTTTCTAGGTGAAACCAAACCTTTACCAAAAATATTATCAATCTTTTCTCTTTTGTTCCAAAATTTGACATTCCGGTAATGATTTAGAACAAAGTTATTTTTATTAAACCAATCATTTTCAGAAAATGTAAATTCAACTTCCTGAAGGAAAAATCTAAATTCTTCTTCACTTTTAAATTTTGTTATAATTTCAGAAAAGTAATTAAGAATTATTCCTGATTTTCTAATATCCGTTTCTCCGTGGATTTTCTGCTTATTTGGTAATGCAAAACAAATAACCCAATTCTTACCGTTTCCAACCCTTATGATATCTGAACATGGATATGCTGTTTTATCGCCAACTAAATAATTAAGTCCATTATAATTTATTAATTCAAATCTTTCACTAATCCCATCTTCGAAGAGAAGCCTCCCATTTACATTTATCTCTTGGATAAGTTGCTTTTCATTATTGTACTGAGGCTTTTTTTTGCTGTGAATATTCTTCAAATCTATTCCAAAAACGTTGTTGTAACATTCCTTAATTAGTTCCTCAATATTTGGACTTCTATCTACAATGTTTTTTGAGTTATATGACTTTATGTCCATCGTTTTCTGGGATTTTAAAATACATTTTTTCAACATTTCGGAGTTTTACAACGGTAAGGTAATCGAAGAATCACCGTATAACCTTTCAACTTCGTTCCACTATCGTAAAACTCTTGCTATTAAAGGTATTTTTAAATTAGAAATTCGTAATACTTTCAAACACCTTAAAATATATAGATTCACTTCCTTTAGAAAACCCATCTATTACTCCATCCTTTTGTAAAATCGAAGTTAATTTGTACGTTCGAATATTTTTCCCAAGTATACCTGCAATTAAATATTCTTCACCGACTGAATTTACCTTGAAAGCAGTTTCTTTTGTCTTTCCATCTCCATTTTTCATTATGCAATTTAACAATGTTTTTGATTTTAGCGAATACAACAAATAATTTTTCGATGTTTTATCCTTTTTTCGATAAGCACTTTCCATATACGTTAGAACTTCAGAATTTGTCGGATCCTTTTCTAAATACTTCTCTCCATATATTATGGCTTTTTTCAGATTTCCTTGATTAAAATTTTTAGTAAAATCTAAATAATCCTTGTCAAAAAAAGAAGCTTTATATTTTGAAAATTTTTTTCCGTAATACAAATTTTTCACTTCTTCATCTGACATCGAAGTTGGGTCAAATTTAAATTTATACATTAGTTTTTCGTAATATAAATCTGAATTTCTGTTTTGAACATTAATTTTTATTGAGTCAAGATTTAGATTTTGACTCAATGCAAAAAATGAGGAAAAGATTAAAATTAATGTTAAATATGCTTTTTTCATAGTGTTTTCATTATTCTGATAACTTCACATCTTCTGTTAGATTTTTCTGATGAAGTCCTTATCTAATTATTGTATAAAAGTTGCTTCATTATTGATATTCTATAATTATAGTAAGCATCGTTTTGTGAGATTTTGTTATAAATTAGTAATGGGTTTGCGGCTGTGCGAAGAAACGGATTAAATGCACAAGCTTTGAATTAAACACTTAATCCGTTTTTTTCAAAATCGCTGTTGTGCATTCGTACTGATCGTTAATATATTCTTTCAAAAGACTTGCCATTGAAACGATAAACACCATTTCCTCCAAACCACAATTCTCCTTGCTTGCTTTTATATATGGTCGAAATGAATGTACCTTCAAGTCCGTCCTTTTCAGTAAAATTTTTAACAGAATTACCATCATATTTCCAAACCCCAGATTCTACTGTCCCAATCCAAATATTTCCTTCAGCATCTTCTCCAATGGAATAAGCTCTTTCAAGAGAATTGCCTTTGGTATCTTCCTTTGTTAATTTTTGTTTTGATGTGAAATTAATTGCTTCTTTCCCATTATACTTTAAAACACCGCTTCCATTATTAGCAATCCAAAGATTTCCTTTGCTGTCTTCCAAGAAGCCCCGGATATGCAGACCTCTTTTTTCTTTAGCTAATCCCAAATATTCATCAGTTATTATTTTGAAATCTGTGCCATTATATCCAATTAAAGCTTTGTAAGATCCAAACCAAATCGTGCCATTTTTACCCTTTACAAAAGGTGTTGAAATTGCATAATGAAATCTACGCTCATCTTCGGATTTTGGTGTTACAGGAAATGTACGATAGGAAAGCCTTTTTCCGTCATACTGATACACCCCAGGACTCTTTTCAAATTTGTTGTAGCCCTCTATTTCGTCCCCTTTGAACCAAATGTCTTTATCTCCTAATTTCCATTGTTTTGTCGAATCGTAGTTCCTTTCTTTGTAAATAGACATTTTTTGTCCATCATATATACTTAATCCTTTACCACATTCAAACCATATTACACCATTTTTATCTTCATAAATATTTCTTACCTGATTGTGACTTAACCCGTTTTCTGTTGTGAAATATTGAAACTTACCATTATGAAACAAACACACGCCTTCTTTGTCGCTACCAAACCAAATGTTTCCTTTACTATCCTCTAAAAATGACCGAACACTTGTTGTAAATTTCAACAACTTGCTGTCAGTTTTAGTCTGTACTATCTGATTTTCCTTATTTGATTGACTTTGACTATCGCAAGAGATTGGTACAGCCAGTAAAAATGTCCAGCAAAGGATAAAAATGTTTTGATTACCTAATTTCACTTTCATTATAACGGTGTCTTTAGTATGACGCAAAACTTTCAAATTTACGCATTGTGTCAATCAGATTTATATAACTTTCGTAAAGCTATTTTTGCTACTAATATAAAATTCATATTAATGATTAGATTGTTAATCGCTTACATTTTTTCCTTAAGTTTTCTTTGATTGTCGAATGTATTATTTTTAGAGTTTTTTGAAATTACGTAAGTTTTGAAAATACCCCAAACATTCAGCAATTTACAATCTAATCAATTTATGAGAAACATAAATATGATGTACTTTGAAATGAAAGGGGGTAAATTACCTTTTAGAAAGCTCTCAGAACTAATGAAAACGGCAGCCATTTTTACCCCTGAATATAAAGAATTAGAAGCTTTTTTAAAAAGTGAGGCAAAAAAATATAATTGTAAAATCGAAGATTTAGAAATTAATGATAATAATGAAATTTATGAAATCGAATGGTAGCTAACATTACATATCGTGACGAAAAATGTATAGATTATAAAGGAACTTGCTGCATGTTTGGTGTGTTTTTATTAATTCCAATTATTCACCTAATTTACTATTCGGAAATTTAGATCCTGAAAAAGATCATATTTAAGTGATCTATATAAAAATAATTATATATTTACTAATAAACAATTTAATTTTTATGAACATAACAACAGGTAATGAAGGTTTTGAAATTATAGCAACTGGAAGCGTAATTTCATTTAAAGATGAAAACATAAATTTTGATATTGCACCCGGCTTCAAGGTTGTCGTAAACTTTGTTACAGATGAAAGCCAAGATGAAAAAGAAACCCAAATTCAATACAATGGTACAGAGGGTAGTGGTTTGGAGATTACATTTATTAATGCTGATAATGCCCTGAATAGAGGAACCACTGAACCCGTACTTATAGGATTTATGAATGGTAGAAATGTCTATCTAAATCTAGCTATTGATGGTTATGGGAAAGGACTTCAGAAACTTTTGCATTTTACATTCTATCAAAGGGAAACAATGGAAAATCAATAATATAATACTACCAAAAAATCAATATTTTTTCATCCAATAAAAAGACTAAGTTAGATTTCTAATTTAGTCTTTTCATTAGTATTAACTAATCCTCCACTACAATGCCATTTTAAAGATTTATATCTGTGATATTCATCTTCTCCCATTCTTCCTATGATATAATTGTAAGCTCCCCGAAAAACAGTACAGTTTAAAAGTATAAAATTATTAATCATCGTGTAACATATTTATGATTGATAATAGTATCTTTCTTATGAATACTAAAAATTAGATCACCCTTTTTCTTTACAATTGTATCACCTATATATATATCATTTTTATATGAACTCCACCATCTATTGTAATGATTACATTCGCAAGACTTCTTTGTGAAAGGATTATAGCCTTTCGCTTTAAAATTTACAGAAGTATATAATTTTGGAGGGGATTCTACAACAATAATACACTCTTCGTCAGCCAATTCTTTTCTAAAACTCTTATGATCTATACGATTAGTGATAATAAAAAAAATAGCTAATATTACTAACAATACTATTAGTCCTTGTTTTGATTTCATATCTAATTAAATTAAGGGAATATTTAATATGCTAAGTCAGCTACAAATTGCGGATGGAGATTCATTAACTATAACCCGTTTCTATATTAAAACTTGTGGTTTGAGTTATATATTTACATCAATATTATTGAATTGTCATCGTTTTTTGAGATTTCGTTTTATCTATTATTAACATTTCATTATTTTATGCAACTATTTAACCACATTATACAGCTTATTAATCGCCCAACTAAATTCGTCTTGCTCACAGCCATATTCACTAATTTCGCCAAGTTTTTCAAACTCTGAGATGTTAAATCCTTCTTCAATATCATTGTACCAAATTACTTTTCCACTAAAAATCGCAACAATCCAAAATCCGCCTCCTTCAGTACCATATTCTTTTTCATTCCACTTTACCGGCTCAATTTTAATTGATTGCCAAAACTCTGCTATTTCTCCTTCCAAATCCTTTTCGGTTTTCTGGATTTCGATATTAAGCTCGGCTAATGAAATGGGTGTCCATTCTAACATAAAATCTTTATTATAATCGTTTTTTGAGATTTTAGTAGCAATTATAAAGGTTTGCGACTTTGCGATGGTGTGGCTTAAAATGCCAAATCTTTCTATTGTAAATTACTTTTGGAAAATCTAAAATCTATAAACTTGCTAAAATTCCGCACTATTGCAAAACCACTGTTAGCAGATGTGCCTACTTTTCTTTATTGAGATATAAATAATCACCCTTTATTAACGATTTAGAAAAGCCTTCCATTCTTACATTCAAAATTGAAGGCATAGGAACTATTTTTCCTTTTCGTTTTGCTTCAATTTTAGAAAAAGTATCAATTAATAATTGAAGGTCGTCACTTTTGTAATTGCTAAAAGAATTATAAATAGCATCGTCCATCTCTTCAAGATGAATGCTTTTAATAATTTCATTTTTTTTATTCTCGTCCCATTTTTCAAGTCTTGCTGCTAAATTAATTCTGTCAATGCAATATAAAAGGATGTATCCTTTAAGATCAACGGTTTGAACCAGTTCATCAATTAGGATTTTGTTTTGTTCCGTAGGATAAGATGGAGGTGGTGGGGCTTGTGCGAAAGATTTTAGAGTTAAGAATATTCCTACAAACAATAATAATTTTTTCATTTTTAAGTTTATTTTTCTAATGTGCCATTTTTTTGGCATTTCTGCTAACTTGTATATATACGCTATATAATAGTGCATATCCATTCAAAATCAACCGGATATGCGATTAAATATATGATCGTTTTTCGAGGATATTAATTATAATACATCTAACTAATATAATTAATTTATTATTGTAACAGTAATATCACCCCAAACATTCAGCAAACTAATTCCATAGAATTGAAAGGAAGTATTAATCGTTTTTTGAGATTTGGTTAATAATATTGTTGACATGTTGTCTTTTAATTTGGGATCGAACTTGAAGCACTATTCAGTTCTAATATGTTTGCAATGATTATCCCATTTTGTCCACGTAAGTTGATCTCATTTATTTATTGTAATGAGTGTTCTAATACCTTGAATCATAACCATTGATGCTTTGCCTGTTTCGATTAAATATTTTAATTCGTTTCCGTTAGGTAGTTGAACTAGTCCGTAAGTAAATTCTTTGTCTTTGTAACCTTTAAAATCTCCATATAGTTTATCCGTTGCACCTTTAATATTCTCAGAGCATAATTGTCCGTTTTCTAGGGTTAATAGCTTTTTTGTTGTCAAAATACTGAAATTATCATTGTCAATAAAAGTTGAACAAATGAATAATTCGTTTTCTGTCATATCAATTTGTAGTCCAGTATAAGGAAAGTCTATATTAGTTTCATAGAACTTTGTCCATTTAAAGTCATACGGCTTCATTGTGCTTCTCTTGATTGAAGCAATGCAAATACTGTGTAAGGAATGGTCAGTTTTCATCGTTTTTTGAGACTTATTACTATTATCATTATACAAGTAGATCTTCCAGATGGACAATAAAATAAAACTCTTAAATAAATAAGAGTTTCAATTTTTCAATAAATAATAATTAGCAAAGGATTAAATCATCACTTTTAAGTTTTAAATTAGGGCTGTTTATTGATTTAACTGCCTCTTTTAGCTTTATTTGGTCGTCATTAGAAAGAAAAAGTGGCAATAGCTTATTCATATTAACTTTAAATATTCTATTGATTATGATTAAATCTCTCAAAGTAAAAGGTTTAATTCCATTCATCAATTCTGACATATGTGTTTTACTTTTATGACCTAATATCTTTGCAAGATCCTGTTGTGTTAAATTTAGTTCCTTTAATTTGTTCTTAATTTCAGATTTTCGCGCTTCAATAAAAACCCTTTCCATTTCTGCGATTTTTTCGAACTTATTACTTTCTATTACTTTTTCATCAGTTATAGATTCAAGGTCACCCCATTCTAAAGACTCATATTGTTCTATAAGATCACGAAGATTATTTCTTACATTTTTAAAATGGCTATTTTCTTTAGAAAGAATGCGTAATTTCCTATCTGCAATTAAGGCTCTTTCATAATCTAGCTCATTAGTTATAGCTCCTCTTTTTACAATTTTTTCTATATCAAAATCTGCTGTCTTCATTACTCTATAAAATTATTTTTTCTTAACCATTTTTCAATGGTACTTTTATTATTCTTAAATATTGTATCATATTCTTGATGAGTTCCTACCCACACTATACTCGCTTCACCTTCATCATCCAATTCAATAAGTATTAGTGTTCTATGAATATTAATATCAAAAAAATAAAAACCATCGTTATGGACGCAATCTGCGTCTGGTCTAGCTGTTTTTAAAATATCTTTAGAAGGATCAAATTTTTCTAAGTCTGATATTAGACTATCAATTTCATCACACAACTTTTTGTTACCTTTATTTTTTTTCTTGATTTTAACAAGCCTACTTTTTCCTATTAGCCTCATTTTCTATTTACAAATTTAGCAAAAGTTCGGTTTATTACCGAACTTTTTGATTGTTAATTTCTATATATATTATATACTATCTATTTTGTTTTGATATATTACCTTTCTCCAGTTTCTTTTAATATTAATTTTACGAATTTAGAAATCATTTTTAAATTTTCTATATTTATCATTATCTTTCCAAAAACGTAAAACATTCTGTGATTTTTTCAATTTCAAAATTTTTGTTAGCTTTTAAATCTTCCCAATTTTTATTATAGATATCTTGACATAGTTTATAAAAGCCGTCCCCTTGTTCTTTATCTTTACCTTTATGAATAATTAAAGCACTCAATAGAGGTCTTTTTTTTCATACTCGTGCAATGATATATCTCCTAGCCATTCCCCAATTAATTTTCTATGTGATGGATCGTCAAAATTTAAATTTAGTTGAAGTTGATTATTTAGTTATGAGTAACTCCAGGTTGTTTTAGATCTGGCTAAATCTATCAATTGTTTTCTTATTTCATGAATCATAATATTAGTTTTTTGATATTAATTTTTTTTATTTTCTGCCCATTGTTTTTTGAGATAATTGCATGGAGTTCTGAATTATCTGTAGTATCCAGGTTACCATATATATTAGTTTTACCATACTAAACAGGGTATTTATTGCCTTTGAAAGTAAAAAAGATATTTGTAGTCCGGCTGTAAAAAAGTATTGGATTAATCTGTTACCTCCTTACTACTTCTTGACAGTTAACTTAAATGTTTTGAGTAAAGTTTTATCATTTTTACTTACAGATAATATATAGCTCCCGTTAATAAGCTGGTTTTCAAGATTAAGAGATTGTTCTTTATTTTTTTGAATATTCTTAGAATAAATCAATCTTCCTGACATATCATTAATACTAATGATATGTGGTCCTTTGCTTAAAACAGATCCTTTTAAACTGAAGTTTCCGTTGTTGGGATTATTGTAAAGCACAAGATCTCCGGCGATGGCGGCATCAGAAGTGGAAAGGGAAGTGGGGCCGAACTTGGCTATAAAGGAAGAAGTTCCTATTGTAATCCCAACAGGATAAATAATATTCGGCTGATAACCGTTTGGAGAACTGTATCCGACTGTTCTGCCTGTATTGCCGTAAATAAAAAATCCGTCAGAATCTTTTAAGAAAACACATTCAGGAGAACTGGCAGTAAAACTAGGACTTGTACCACCATAATAGGAAATAAAATCAGGAAATCCATTGCCGGTATCTAAAATACCGAAAAATATATCCTGATTGTTAGGATTAGGTTTTGTTGTGATGTATGCTCCCGGAGTTGAGATATTCTGATCGGTATAGCTTAAGCCGGTGAACAGTAATTTGCCGTTTTTTACATCAAGTCCCCTATATCCGGGAAACGACTCATAACCGTCAGTACCTATATAAGTACTCCAGACCCTTCTTCCGGAATGGTCGAATTTTGTAACAAACATATCAGCACCATCTGTACACTGGGGTTTGTAAGCACCTTCAGTTGCATAATAGTTTCCAGAAACCCCCAACGTTACTCCGTTAATATATACACCGGTTTCGTCCGCCTTTATATCCGAAAGTCCTGCGTCGATATTGTTTCCCGGAATTCCGTAATAAGTTCCTCAGGTTCTCTGTCCTGTATTGGCATTAAGCCGGGTAATAAACTGTCCTGCTTTCGCGGGTTGAAATGTACCGGATGTTGATAAATCTGCTCCTGTGGGCTCAAGATCTTTATTTCCAATAATATATAGTTTGTCTTCAAATGCAGTCATTCCTACAAGTAAAATTGATGGCGTATAGGTTGCCCATATTTTTTGACCTTGCGGATTCAGCTTTACAATATAAGAATTCGGTAAGATTATTCCCGCCGCATCATAAACCATATTGAAAGTCGGTTGAAAAGTTCCGGGATCAGACAGATTCTGCCATTTGGTAGTTCCTGCTACGTAAATATTTCCGTTATTATCTACTTCAAGATTGTTAACATTATTATTTCCGGGAAGATACGTTTGCCACAACATGGTATTATTGACATCGTATTTGGTAAGGATCATATTAATGGAATCCGGTGCGTTGGCAAGCCATGCTCCTGGAGAAAGTGCAGGATAAGTTATCAGATTGGTCTGAAACTCATACATATTCCCATTCTGATCTCTGAAATAGGGAAATTTAGCTGATGAGACCGGTGTTGCATAAGGAGTATACCCTGCAGATATAAGGTTTCCTGTTGAAGTGAATTTCCCTGAGAAATTATTAGGTACCAAAAAACTCCCTGCATAAGACTGGCTTCCTGCCGTTATAAACTGATTATAATATGAAACCGGCGGAGTTCCTATTACTGGATTGGGCGAATTTGTTTTGGCATCTACAAAAATATTGGAAGAGTTGTCTTCATAAATTCCTGTTATTTGCGAATTTACTGCTCCGAAATATGTGGCCCAATCTCTTTGGTAATTAAAAGAAAATTGAGCAGATAAACCGGAAAAAAGTAGTATAAAAAATAAAGTTTTTAATTTCATAATTCTAATGTTCTAATAGTTATCGTGGTTTAAGCAAAAATAGATAACTATTGTGAATTATATTCAATCATTATATAATTTTTGAACTGAATATAAAAAGCACCGGAAATTTTCCGACGCTTTTTAGTAATAATCGTTTTTTGATTTTACAAGTATTTTCTATGAACATTTATTACTTGTCTGATATTTTTAAATACGCTTTTCTGGCTGTATTAAGTTCAGCACTGTGATTTGCTATCCAAAGCCAAAGAGGAGTTACTTGAATCAGTAGCCCTCTACCTAAAGTTGTCAATTCATATTCTACTTTCGGCGGTACTTCAGGATAGACAGCTCTAACAACCAAACCGTCTGTTTCTAACTCACGAAGACATTTTTATTATATTTGAAAAAACTTTTAATTTATGAACAGACTAGTGATTATTGGAAATGGATTTGACCTTGCTCATAAACTACCTACGTCTTATAGATCTTTTGTTGATTTTATTTGGAAGAATTTTCATAACATGGAAAAGATACCATTAATAAAAAATCTTTTTATTTTAAAACATCCAATAAAGGATGTTAGAACAGGCTTTTCTATGAGATTTGAAAACTACAATGACTTCTACAATAAAGTTCCTCAAATTCTGAATGATAGAGGTAATAATATAAATTTTGATTATGTAATTGAAAATACGTTTCACAATACAAAAACTTTCAAAATTGTTGCTTACCATCGCTATGGTGGTGATCCTCAAACTTATTTTGATTATAATAATAGGTTTTTTGAACTAATAACCATTTTAAATGCAGAAAATTGGGTTGATATTGAAAATACTTATTATGATGTTTTAGTTTCTCTTCTAAATGGTGATTCAAAATATAAATACATTGAGAATGTAAAACGTCTTAATGAAGAATTCAATGAAGTAAAAAATCTTTTGGAATATTATCTTACTGAACATGTAGAAAACGCTTATCAATTCAATTTAGGATACTCTAATATGGTGAATATTTGCGATCTGTTTGAACAAACTCATAGAAATCTTAGTGGAAACAATTATGATAAGTATTTTTTAGAATTTCCTCCAGATTATCGTAGAAACTTAATTGATTTTGATCGAGGTCTAAGGCTTCAATCGAAAGACCCATCTTCATTTGAAAATCTTTTTTTAGAATTTAATTATACTCCAACAATATCAAACTACATCAACATTTTAAATCAGAAGGATGAAAGATATTGGGGTAAATCATCCCATATCCAGATTCATGGCAGATTACATAATATTAAAAATCAAATAAACTTTGGTTTTGGAGATGAAATGGATGACAATTATAATGTTTTAGAGAAAGTAAATGATAATCAATATCTCGAAAATATAAAATCATTTATGTATTTATCAAATTCAAACTACCGGAAATTACTTCAATGGGTAGATAGCGGAGATTTCCAGGTATTTATCATGGGTCATTCTTGTGGGCTATCAGATAGAACCATGTTAAATACAGTTTTTGAGCATAATAACTGTAAATCAATTAAAGTTTTCTATCACGAAAAAGAAGATGGAACCGATAATTTCAAAGATTTAACACAGAATATTTCAAGACACTTTAATAAAAAAGCTTTAATGAGAACTAAAGTAGTTGATAAAAGCCTATCATCGCCATTACCACAAAACATAAGATTTCCAAGTAATATTCTTAACGATGATTAATTCCATTCTGCTTCTAACTCCTGATTTAAGTTCCAAGCCATGTGGTCATATCTTACAACATCCCAGAAGTGATTAAATTTGTCAATTGATTGATTAATCATAATACCGATTATCTCTCTCAATTATAGTTTTCAATCTCTTTCTTTACTTTTGTGTAAAGATCATAACTTTATTAATATGTTTTATTCGAAAAAAAAATAATTTTCATTAGATGCTGTTACTTTACTGATAGTGAATAAGGAATATTCGTAGCTTTGCTCATCAACACTTTAATTTAGCACTTGTGAATGATCACCTGCTTTCTTCTTTAGGTCCTGAAGCTCTACTAGAGATCCTCAAACAGTCGGACGATGCGACTGCGATCTATACCGGAGAAGATCTGAAAATCAATCTGGCCAATAATGCAATGCTTAAAATCTGGGGCAAAGACCAATCGGTTATAGGAAAGAATTTTGAAGAAGCATTACCGGAAATGATCGGACAGCCATTTACACAACTGCTTAAAAATGTTTGGAAAACCAAAGAAATCTATAAGGCTCGGGAAATGCCTTCTACCTTGGAGCTGAACGGGGTTATGGTCACTTCATATTTCGATTTTATCTACAAACCGATTCTTGATAAGGAAGATAAGGTCTACTGCATATTACATACAGCTGTTGATGCGTCGGAAAGAGTTGCTGCATTGAATCTTGTCCGGGAGAAGGAATTAAAAGAGCAGCGCATCAGTGATGACCTCCAAGCTGTTAATGAAGAGCTTTTGGCGTTGAATGAGGAGTTTCAGACATCCAATGAGGAGCTCGCCGTACTAAATGAAGAATACACTGTTACCAATGAACATCTGGATGAAGCTAATAACACCATCAATTTGCTGAATCAACAACTCAATAACGAAAATAAAGACCTTTTGTTTGACAATAAAGGTTATCAGGACAATATCAGCGACCTTAATCATTCAAACATGAGTCTTGAAATAAGAAATAGCGAGCTCACAGAACTGAATGATACTATCAACCGTCTTAATATAAAGATCACAGACAGTGAAACCAGTTTTATCAATCTGATTGCCCAGGCACCTGTAGCGATGCTTCTTGTGAAAGGAGATGATTTTATTGTCTCAATGATTAATCATCCGATGCTGAATCTGATTGGTAAAGATATCGGGATCATAGGTAAGCCGTTGTTTGATGTGATGCCTGAACTAAAAGGTCAGGAAGCTGCCGAGATGCTTATCAACACTTATAAAAAAGGTCAGCCGCATTCTGCACTTTCGAATCCTGTATTGATGAAACGCAATGGGAAATTAGAAAAAGGCTACTACAATTTTAATTACATGCCTTTTATTGAGGATGGAAAGATCACGGGTGTTATCGATATGGCAACTGATGTGACACCACAATATCTGGTTATTCAGGAAAGAGAGAGGATAATTAAAGAAAAGACTGAACTGGAGCAAACGCTTAAAAGCAGTGAGCAGCGTCTTCACGGCATATTGGAGACTATGGCGGAAGGTGTGGGAGTTGTCGATGCAACCGGACAACTTGTCTACGCAAATCCAATGGCACAGCAGATCTTGGGATTAAGTGAAACTTCTATTAAAAGCAGGACTTATCACGACCCACAATGGCAAAACTTGCGGCTAGATGGTTCACCACTTCCTTCAGAGGAACATCCCATGTCAATTATGATGTCCACCGGAAAACCTGTGTTTGATCATGAGATAGGTGTTCAGCCGCCGGACAGAGACCGCATCTATATATCCATTAATGCCGCTCCCATCTTTGATAGTGAAGGACGTCTTTCCGGGGGAATCGGAACATTTATGGATGTTACTGCCAGAAGGATGATCACGCAGGGCAAGGATGATTTTATAAGTATTGCCAGCCACGAGCTTAAAACCCCGGTAACGGCACTTAAAATTGCGTTGCAGCTTCTTAAAAGGTCGCATGAGAAACTGTCCGTCGAAGTGAGAACCAAATTAATTGATCAGTCTGTAAAAAGCCTTGATAAACTTTCAAGACTTATCGACGAACTTCTTGATACAAGCAGGATGGAGCAAGGCCATCTAAAACTTTACAAAACCATCTTTTCAATATCCGAACTATTTGAAGAATGCATATCGAATTTATTTCAAAAAACTGATCAGACTGTAGACTTCGAAGGCGATACCTCCACTATAGTCGAGGCTGACAACCAACAAATAGGACAGGTTATTACAAATTTAATTAACAATGCCATAAAATATGCGCCAGCTTCGGATATAACCGTCCGAGCAAAATTATTAAATGATAATAAGGTTAAAATAACGATCAAAGATAATGGTCCGGGAATCCCTGAGGAAAAGTTGGGGCATTTATTTGAACGGTATTACAGGACCGATTACCAGGGACAAAAATTTACCGGTCTAGGACTGGGACTGTATATCAGCGCAGAAATTATCAGAAACCACGGTGGAAACATTGGGGTTGAAAGTCAATTGGGGAAAGGAAGTGAATTTTGGTTTACTCTGCCTTTGCAATAATTAATTGCTATAAATTCAATCCCAATTGTTATTTTTTCAATAGTGGCTGTGTAATTGCTAAGTATAGGTATGAGAAAAATCATTTTGGTAGAAGACGATCAGGCAATTAGAGAATTTTTAGTCATATTTTTAGAGTCAGAAAATTATGCCGTAAGATCTTTTTCAACAGTAAACGAATTTTTAAATCGAGACCAGAATGATTTGCCGGACCTTTACCTTTTCGATGTTATGCTGCCCGATGGATCCGGGATCGATCTGTGCAAAGAAATAAAACAAAGTCACAATAATACTGGTATTCCTGTAATCATTATGAGTGCCCACGCTCAGCTTAGTCAGATGAAGGAATTGTGTGATCCAGATGATTTTATCGCTAAACCTTTTGATATCGATCTTGTTTTGAACAGGATAAAACTTGCAATCAAAAATTAAGTCCGTTAAACAGTAGATTTTTAGTTTATGATATTTCTTTACTTAAAGATTTTATGTAAACTTTATAAGCGCCTAATTATTATCCAATCCCTTTGCAGTTTTTTAACACAATAGTACTCGCCTAATAAGCATTTTATTGGTTCTTTGGCTACTCTTGAGACCACAGCGACAGGTAAATGTTTCCCAATATCTCAGAGCAATGACACCACTCCATTCATCAGCAATGATGAAGATAAGAAATACCATATCAAACCCCCTGAAGTACGAAAACTCGAATACAGCATCATTTTATGCCAGCAGAGAAATCGATAAGATGAATGCGATACTTGAAAGATTGTCAATATAAATTGGTCTTTGTATTATACGGACGGTCGTATTGTATTCTTTTTTATAGTCAGAACTTATAGGATGAGCCTTACCCCACCCAGTTCATCAACTCTGTAACTGAATTTTTCCCCTGGACTGCTGATAAACATAAAGTTCTTTGGGATTCCCCATTTGTTACTGAGTTCCTCGACAAGTTCCGGTGTGAAGTCACCCAGTATAGTAACATATTCCATATCGACCTCGGGATAAGCTCTGTCCAGAGTGTCAAAATCTGCGAGAAACTTCGGATCCGGCTGCTGGGCTTCATGAAGTATTGTAACAATTTTCATTTTATTGGTCACCTCGTTCTCGTGAAGATACATCATCACCTTATTTAATGTCGCGATATCATCACCTTTTGAGAAGAAAACAAAATCCTGCTCATAGAGTTTTTTCAGGCTCCGGTACAATGATCTCTGTCTTGTGAGCGTGTATTTTTTATAGTTCTTCGACAGCGACTGCAGCAGATTAACAATAAAATGCAAAATATCCTTTCGCAGCAACATGGCCAGAATGATCAGTACCGAAGGAATAAAATATTGCAGAAAGGTGACAAGATATTGAGGCTTGGTCATGATGTTCCCGTATAAAGCAATAATTATAGCGGCAAAAGCCAACAGCACTACGCCGGGTTTGGCGTATTCCGGACGTGGCAGACGAGACCTTCTGAGTTTAAGCAGGATATTTCCTAACGCAAATGATGCCATGACAGTCAGGAAAGACAGAGCATAAACAGCGGCTAGCGGTGCCAGTTGTCCTCGGGTCACCAATAGCACTGAAAGACATAAGAGAAAGAAAAGGATCAGGATCCTGTATGTACTGCCCCGTTTATTTTCTTTCAGAAAGTAATTTGGTAATATTCTGTCCAATGTCATCCTTTTGATAAGACCATTTACTCCAACAAATGAAGTTAATACCGCACCACTTAAAACGGAGACCGCATTGATCGAAATGATCGTAGCGAGCCATTTTCCACCGGTCAAAGTACCAATATAACTTAAGAAAGAATTCTGGTGCGATTCTACTGCCGATATAGGGATGATGCATATTACAAGAAATGCAATCATCGGGTTCAGCACCGATACTGCGATCCACATATTTCGTAATGTTTTCGCAAAAACACCTCGCTCCTGCTCCTCCACAAAATTTGAAGAGCTCTCAAAGCCTGAGATCCCAAGCATAGCAGCTGAAAATCCAAAGAAAATAGCAGTTAATATACTTCCATTTCTGGCAGGAAGATGGAAATTGTCGATCAATATTGAGAATCCATGCTGCCAGACAAAGAAAAAACAGGAACCAATCAACAGTCCCATTGTTGCAAGATGGAATAAGAAGATGATCAGGGCTACTACGGCGCTTTCAGAAATCCCCAAAATAGTAAGCCCCAGAAATATGAGCAAAAGTACGAATGTTGCGATGTTCACATTGAAATATGGCAAAATATGATGCAGGTAGTGCATTGCCTCGCTGGATGAGATCACAGCCGTTGCCATGTAAGACAAGATGGTAAGGCAGGCTGCTATAGACGCATTACTTTTTGTCGTGGTATTTAGCAGAACATTATATGCACCACCATTGAGGGGCAATGCTCCGACCACCTCACCATAGATCTTTCTGAATAGAAAGAGCACCGCTGCCACCATCAGAAGAGCGACCCAAGCATACTGACCTGCCGCTACAATAGCCAGAGCCGAAACATAGAGACAGGAGGAGGTGATATCATTTCCACAAATAGCGGTAGCGTACCATTCACTGAGTTTTTTTGTTGACATTTTTTATAAATTGATCAGATTTCAAGCGTATAATATTAGACAAATTAATTTTAAAACATTCATTCTTTTCCGAAAAATTAACTTTAAAATTACAATTGACTACATATGATCTGTTTTTTTAATTCTTAACAAATTTCGGAGCTATATATCTTAGTATATTAAAAATAACTTTCGCAATGTTCCCCTATTTTTCCCTTTAGTATTCATAAATTTGCAGTTATCTATTTAATAAACTATGATCAAAAGTTACCCCACAAAGCCGATCGACAAGATCACACAGCCCGTTCAGCGATTTATCCAGCAGGAAAAGTCCGGAGGATTACTTTTAGGGATCAGTGTGATCATCGCTTTGATTTTGGCCAATTCACCACTATCCGATGGCTACCATCATTTTCTGGCGCAGACCTTTGGATTTCAGTGGAATGGGGAAAGTTTTTTCGATTTTACTGTTCATCACTGGATCAATGACGGATTGATGTCTGTTTTCTTTTTCGTGGTGGGGCTTGAGCTTAAACGGGAGATCATCGGTGGTGAGCTTTCCAATCCGCGGAAAGCCATGCTTCCCATTGTTGCGGCAGTTGGGGGAATGGTCATGCCGGCATTGATATTCCTACTGCTCAATCCGACCGGGGAAATGCATAAGGGATGGGGCATCCCTATGGCCACAGATATTGCTTTTGCTTTGGGCGTGCTTTTTCTATTGGGAAAAAAGATCCCACTCTCCTTGAAGGTATTTTTAACTGCCTTGGCAATCGTAGATGATTTGGGAGCAGTCCTGGTAATCGCATTTTTTTATACATCGAACATCGAAATGACCTACTTGCTGATAGGGCTTGGCATTCTTGCAGTGATGTACCTGGGGAATAAGCTTGGCGTCAGATCGATCTTTTTTTTCGCATTCCTTGGCATCTGCGGTGTATGGACATGCTTTGTAATTTCAGGCGTTCACGCCACGATCGCTGCTGTTCTGGCGGCTTTTACCATTCCGGCAGATGTGAAGATCAAGGAAAATCTGTTCATTGCCAAGATCAGCAGCTATCTGGAAAGGTTTAAAAATTTAGACCCTACTGAAAATACACCTACATTGACCAACGACCAGCTGCATGTCCTGGAAAAGATCAATGAGGCGACAAATGCCGCCACTCCTCCCCTTCAGATATTGGAACACGCAATGCATCCCGTTGTAACTTTCGTTATCATCCCGATCTTTGCAATAGCCAATGCCGGGGTATCGTTTAATATTGACATTAACAGTTTATTTGACACCAATATCGCATTGGGTGTAGCATTGGGCTTGTTGGTCGGAAAGGTCTTAGGTGTTGTCGGCTTCACTGCTGTTTTTATTAAACTCAAAATTGCCCAATTACCTGAGGGGATGAATATCCGTAATCTTCTCGGACTTGGTTTTCTGGCATCCATTGGATTTACAATGTCCCTGTTTGTGACATCCCTTGCCTTTAGCCACGAAGAATACCAGACACAGGCAAAGATCGGCATATTTGCAGCCTCCTTAATTGGAGGTGTAATAGGCTATATCATTCTTAACAAAGATTCTAAACCTACTCAAACCGATGAATAATATCTTTAATTTTATTAATCTTCACAATGGAGAAGAGAAAAAGGATAAGGTATTGGAAAATGTCACATCCAACATCTCATTCAGAGGTTCCAATCTCTGGATCCTGGCCTGTGCGATCATTATCGCATCAATCGGCCTTAACGTCAATTCCACTGCGGTCATTATCGGGGCCATGCTTATCTCTCCATTAATGGGTCCGATCGTTGGTGCGGGATTTGCGCTTGGGACCTATAATTTTCCTCTTCTCAAGAAATCTTTTAAGAATCTTATCATCGCAACGGTGGTGAGCTTATTGGTTTCTGGATTTTATTTCTACATCAGTCCTTTTAAGGACGTGCAATCAGAACTTTTGGCAAGGACTGCACCCAACATCTACGATGTTCTGATCGCTTTTTTCGGCGGACTGGTAGGTGTCATAGCCATAACAAGGGTAGAAAAAGGAAATCCTATTCCGGGTGTTGCCATTGCAACGGCATTGATGCCTCCCCTGTGTACGGCCGGATTTGGTCTTGCTACTTTTAATTTTTCTTATTTCATCGGCGCATTCTATCTTTACAGCATCAATTGCTTTTTTATATGCATTGCAACTTTTCTTGTCGTGAAATATCTGCATTATCCTTCCTCTATTGTCGACAACAAATATGAAAAAAGGATCAGATACAGCATATCGCTGTTAATACTGGTAATGATCATTCCAAGTTCATATCTGGCCTACAACCTGTACAATGAAAAGAAATTCACGAAGACCGCAGAACTTTTCCTCCAAAAAGAATTTGAAAAGAATGGATACACATTAATCTATAAAAAGATAAACTACAATGCCAATCCCAAGACCATCGACGTTGCATTCCTAAATAAAAAATTCACTACTGAAGAGATCAAGTCTTACAACAAGATGCTTTCTGATAACGGGCTTGCCAACACAAAGATCAACATCAGGCAAAACAATTCCGATCTGAAATCAGAGATACTGAGTGAGATCAACAAAAACAATACAAACCTGTCAGAAAAGGACATAGCCTTATCCAGCCTGCGGTCAGAACTCGACAATTATAAAGTTTCAGACTCCACACTGGGGAAAGAGATACAAATCCTATATCCGGATATGTCCGGTGTTTCCTACGGAAAGATAGCCCAATATCCCGAAACTGATAGTGCAAGGCTCCAATTTGTGATGATCTACTCTGGAAAGAAAGTGAATGAATTACAGCTCAGAAGCTGGCTTGAAAAAAGGCTGAATGAGAAAAATGTCAAACTTTTAAACAGTTCTGAAAACTAGATTGAAATATACTTCAAAAATGCCATCCTAAATTGGAATGGCATTTTTCCAACTGATAGATTTTAAGATAACATATCTGGAGTCTGAGCGAAAAAGTAAGGCCGCAGGATGTCTTCAAAATTATATAATCCTTTCAGTTTGCTTTTAAGGTTCTCAGCGACAAATAATGCTCCGCTTCCAAATGCTTCCCGTGATATGGATTCGTGGACAAGACGAACGGTCTGGTAAGGAAACCCAAATATAACTTCGTGTTTTCCAACGATACCGCCAGCCCTGACAGAATTGATGCTTTCTGTTTCTATATCCAAAGTTTCCGCAATTTTCATTGCTGTTCCCGACACGCCTGATTTGGATTTGAAGTGTTCCTCGACCACTTCAATATCAACACCAGGCGCTATATTTTTTAAGAGCGATGCCGCAAAGAGCAGGTAGTTGACGCCTAATGTGATGTTAGGCGACCAAAACACCACAGTGTCCCTTGCAAGTTCTTTCAGAACTTTGATCTCATTTTCTCCGTAATGCGAAATGGCTGAGATGATCTTGATCTTTTTACGGGCTGCGAACTTGCCATAAATATGGATGCTTTCTTCGTTGGAAAAATCAATAACAAAGTCTACAGGATGATCCTCAAGTAATGTTTCAATGTCCGTGCTGCTTTGAGAATAGATCAATGCATCATCCGATGAAGATATTCCAAGAATATCTTTTGCAGAAAGCTTATTCAGCGTATCAGTTTTCCTCAGAACCCATTCCAGTGAAAAATCCTTGTGCTGAAGAATAACATTCGCTACCGCTTTACCTGCCTTCCCAAATCCTAATAATCCTATTTTCATAATTACAATTTTTATATTTTTAATTGATGATTTCGAATAATTGACCGTAGTAAGATACAAAAAAAATGAAATATCGTTTTCTACCATACTTTTAGCATATAGATCTTATTGATTTCGCAGATATAGAGATGCCTATCCCATAAGCTTTTGGTATATTTGCAATAACCCTAAAAATTGCGTATTCTAATCAAGATCCTAGCGCAAATAAAAGCGATTATAGTAAGTGAATATCAACAATAAAAAGAGATATATAAGTTTTCTCAGGTTCAAGAGAGACTTCCAAAAATATGGACTTGAAAAGGCCCGCAGCTATGAATTGATCCTCCACTGGCTCAACAACAGGCTCAGCCGCAGTCAGTTTTTACTTCTCTCCGGAATTCTAGTGGGCTGTACAGCAGGTCTGGCTGGTGTTCTGCTGAAAACAATAGTACACAATATCCATTTCTTTATCACGAACAAGGTTCATTTTGAATATCAGATCCTGTTCTATATCATTTTTCCGTTTTTGGGAATCGTATTGACAACCAGCATCGTGTTGACGATATTCAAAGGACAGGACAGAAAAGGGATAGGCGCCATATTGTATGAGATCGCTCAGAATTCGAGTATCGTCTCTTCCGTGAAGACCTATTCCCAAATTGTCCAAAGTGCAATAACCGTAGGTCTCGGAGGATCTGCCGGTTTAGAAAGCCCTATCGCTGTGACTGGTGCGGCCATTGGTTCTAATTACGCGCAGACCTACCGCCTGAATTACAAGGAACGAACACTACTTTTGGCAGCCGGAGCCACAGCTGGTGTTGCCTCGGCTTTCAACGCTCCTATCGCAGGGGTCATGTTTGCCTTTGAAATCCTACTGACAGGCGTGGTCTTTACGGATTTTATCCCGCTGGTAGTTGCTGCGGTATGTGGTAGCCTCTTATCCAGAATTCTGCTTCAGGAAGATATCCTTTTTAGGTTCCATACCAGAGAAGCATTTGATTACAGGAATCTTCCCTACTATCTTATATTAGGTATTGTCACAGGGCTGTATGCAAGATATTTTTTAATGGTTTCCCAAAAGGTAGAGCATTTTATCAAAGGTCTGAAAATGTCCAGATTGCGGAAGGCAATGCTGGGCGGTGCGATCCTATCGTTACTCTGCGTGCTTTTTCCGCCACTGTTCGGAGAAGGTTATGACACGGTCAAGGCCTTTACCAATGGTAATACCAACTCAATCATTGAAAACAGTCTCTTTAGATATTTTGACATCAAAGAATGGACGATCATTGTATTTCTAATTTGTGTATGTCTGTTAAAGGCTTTTGCAACATCTTTCACCATTTTCAGCGGCGGAAATGGAGGTAATTTTGCACCATCACTTTTTGCAGGAGGAACCGTCGGATTTTTATTTGCCGTAATCTGCCAGCAGATCGGCTTTAAGGACGTTCCTGTATCAAACTTAGTTCTGGTAGGAATGGCCGGTGCAATGAGCGGTGTTCTTTACGCCCCGCTAACTGCCATATTTCTCATTGCTGAGTCCAGTTTTGGATACGACCTTTTTATACCTTTGATGATCGTTTCAGTGATCTCTTACCTCATTGCAAAATGGTTTTCACCGATATCCCCAGAACTAAAATCTTTGGCCGACCAGGGTAAGATTTTCACGAATCAGCATGACGAGAATCTTCTTTTCTCACTCCATACAGAAGATTTTATTGACAGATATTCCCAAACCATTAATGAAAATGCTTCAATAGAAGAATTGTCTGATCTAGTTAAGAACGGGAACAAGAATTTTTTCGCAGTTATCGATGATCATAAAAAGTTAAGAGGTATTCTAACGTTAGACGATATCAGACCTTATTTTTTCAATGATGAAAATGATTTGACCCTTACGATAACAAAAATAATGAGAGCCCCGGCTGCATTCATCCATCCCGACGATAAGCCGAGAGAGATCCTCCAGATCTTTGACAACACTGGTACGTGGAGCTTGCCTGTCGTCGATCAGCAGAATATCTTCCTTGGGTTTATTTCGAAATCATCGATTTTAATGAGTTACAGGCAGTTGCTGAAAGGATACTCCAATTAAACATTACTATCAAAAGAATCTAAAATTATGTACCTATTAATAGACAATTGGAGTAGGAATGAATTTTGTTATGATTGAGAAAAAAAATGGAAGGAAAGCAATTATTTAATTACGAAGACAGCGAAAATAAAGATAATTCAGCTGAAGACAAACAAAAACCTGATGTCAATATTTTTCTAAAAGTCATTCAAATTATATTGAGCATCATCTTAGGCGCAATGCATGTTTAAGAAATTAAATATTTCATATTGGTTTATTGGAGGGCTTATCATTTGGGGAATTATCGCATTTTTGAGAAGGAATGGAATAATCATACCTCTAATCAATGATCATTTGACTGATCTATACAGTGTCCCTATGTTCAGTTATACGATAATGAAAATCATGAAGCTCACATATTATCCGGATTGGAGACCGGATCTGAAGTTTTTGCTGGGAGCTGCACTTAATCTGACCATTGTATTTGAAATTATATGTCCGTTACTATCAGCAAGATATACATCTGATTTTATAGATATTATCTGCTACTTTTCAGGTGCGCTAATATATCATTTAGTATTACAGAGAATTTATTATGTAGATTCAAAATCATTATAATTAAATTCAAGGCCATCAATACGCTAAGGATACGTTACTCTGGTCAGGAACAATATATTTTCTTAAAATGTGAGGTTTTTTTCTGTAGAACCCTGTATTACTGATCCTATGCTTCTCTTTTAAGATATTCCATGACACGCGTCGCCGTAAGGCCATGAATGAAAATTGAAAAGAGGATCGTTAAAGAAACAGCAGCCCACAATTCATCCTGATGGTCAAAATTATATTTGCTGAAAGCAAATGCAAGATAGAATATCGAACCCATTCCACGGATGCCAAAAAATCCGATCGCCAGCCTTTCTTTGTTTTTCATTTTTGAGGAACTCAATGCCAGCCATCCAAAGACAGGTCTTACTATTAAAAGGAAAGCTACCGAAAACACAACCATTTTCAAAGTTATGGGTTCTAGAATACCCATTGCTAAGGCTCCTCCGAAAATAATCAGTAGCAGGCAGACTAGCAGCCTTTCTATCTGATCGGTGAAAGAATGAAGCGTATCGTGATACTGGTGATCTTTCTCAAAATGTCTTAGTGTAATTGCACATATAAAAACTGCAATAAATCCATAACCATGAAGAATTTCTGTTGTACCATACACTAGTAAAGTAGCAGCAACTGCCACCAGACCATCTCTGGTTCTTAGGATCTCATATTTTTTGGACACTCTGAATAACAAAATGCCAATACCTTTGCCTGATAGAAATCCAATCACAATACCGGCAATTATTCTGTAGATAACATCAAGAGCAAACCACTCTAAAAAGCTGCTTTCTTTGCCTGTGAACATAAGACCAATAGTAATGGCAAGCCATGTAAATGGGAAAGCTACTCCGTCATTGAGGCCTGCCTCTGACGTGAGCGCAAATTTAGTCTCTGATTTCATTCCCTCATTTGGAGGTCCCACCTGTACATCCGATGCGAGGACAGGATCCGTTGGAGCAAGAACAGCACCAAGAAGTACTGCCGACGCAAGACCGAAACCTAAAAGATAATAGCCCATCACCGCTGCTACACCAATACACAATAACATGGTAAAACTTACAAGTTTCAACGGGGACGACCAGGTTTTAAAAGAAAATTTCCGGTCGATCTTGATCCCAGTACCCATAAGCGAAATAATAACAATCAATTCGGTTAAATGAAGCGTCAGGTTTTCATTATTTTGAGGCATTGGGTTTGGCAGAAGATCGGGAGCCAGCAGATAAAGTGCAAACCCTGTTGCTACATAAAAAATAGAGTACGAGATGCCAGTTTTTTTTGAAATTTTGGGCATCCATGCCACACTGAAAATGGCAGCGCCGAGTATTACTAAAATAATCAGATATTGATCCATAGAGGACGTAAATTTATTATTGCTAAAAAGGACTTTTTGAATTGCTATAATATTCAGTACGTTTAGGCGAAGCTGTAATACTCAAGCGGCTTGAGGTGAAAATATCAAATATCCCGCCACGGCTTATTTTGCTGTTTTTGAAATTAGAACTCCGGCAGAACAATAATTAAAAATTATAATCATTACCTGTTCACCCCTTTATTTTTGTGCTAATAATGTAAAAATGATTAAAGATCAATGTCAGGGCTCATAAAATTGTTTTGCGGCGCTTACCTGATCTATATTTCGTATTGCGGTCTTCTTAACTTTGCCAATGCTTGCGACAAAGAAAAACCCTTATCAAACCCTGCTATTTCAGCCTTTTGACTAATTTCCCCAAGGTGAGTCCTTGAACAATTATAGAAAACAGAACAACGATATAGGTAACAGAAACGATCAGATTCCGCTCCATATTTGACGCCAGAGACAACGCCAATGCTATAGATATGCCACCGCGAAGGCCACCCCAAGTCATTATTAAGAAGGTTTTCTTGGGAAACTCATATTTCAGCTTAAAAATATATGAAGGTGCGACCAGGGAAATGAAACGGCTAAGGATGACAATGATTATAACCAACAGCCCAACATACAGAAAGGATAATTCAAACGGGATCACCAATAGTTCCAAGCCGATCAGTACAAACAGAATGGCATTAAAAATCTCATCCACCATTTCCCAGAATTTATGAATATAGTCACTCGTTTCTTCTGACATAGCTTCGAGCGCGCCCTTATTCCCTATAAATAATCCTGCCACGACCATAGCAAGTGGACCGGAAAAATGAAAAACCGGTGCAATTGAAATCCCACCCATGACCATGGCCAAGGTGATCAATACTTCGGTCTGGTAGTGGTCTATTTTCTTTAACATTACAAAACCAACATATCCCAACAGAAGTCCCAATGCAATCCCGCCCAAAATCTCTTCTGCGAGCAGGATCACAATATGAGAAGTACTAACCTCATCAAAGCCTTGACTTGCAATACTGAAAAGTGACAAAAACACCACTACACCTACCCCATCGTTAAACAAGGATTCACCTGTAATCTTTGTTTCTATTGATTCCGAAATACCTGCTTTTTTCAAAATAGACAGCACAGCTATCGGATCCGTAGGTGAGATAAGTGCACCAAAAAGTAAGCAATAGATGAAATCTACCTGTTGGTAAAATACCGGAAGCAAAAAGTAAACAGCGACGGCAACCAATACAGTTGAGATCAGGATACCGAACGTTGCATAAATGATGATTGCCCATTTTGCCCGGCGAAGTTTTTTCACATCTGTATGTAAAGCACCAGCGAAAAGCAGAAAGCCCAACATAAAATCAAGAAGGAAACCTGAGAAATCTATCTGAAGTACCAAATTTTGCATAAACCCTCCCAAAGGCGAAATTGCACCAAGCATCAGAATAAATAAAGATAGAACCAATGCCAAAATCATCAGCCCGATGGTAGAAGGCAGTTTAAGAAATCGGATATTGAAGTAAGCTAATGCGGCAGACAATACTATAATCAGAGAGATAAGTTCCAGCATTCCCATAATTTTACTGTTTTTAAATTAATCTTTGTTTCAGTATTATTTATCATATGACAGCGCCATAAAAGCAACACTTAGCTTGCGTTTAGATCCATTTTAAGTTTTACAGTTTCCACAACGGTCAGCAGTTCACTTACTTCTTTTATATTTTGCAACGTATGCAACTGCACAAGTATGTGATACATCTCATTCACCAAAAGACGATCTCCTTTGCCATAGTCCCAGATGGGATAGACATAATCATTTAGAAGATCACTGAATGAACGTTCTTTCGTACGCACTCTTATGACTCCATTATCATCCTTAATTTGATTTGACGGCGTGTTTTCTAAGCGGAACGCTAATAGCTGACTTAACGACTGCAGACTCAAAACAGCAGTTCCCGGATCATTTATTCCCGGACTCAGTGCCCTCACAGCTACTTCCATTAATTGTCTAAAGCCGTAGTGGTATGAAGAATCGATATTCTGACCTCGATGGATATCTATCAGACTATTAAGCTCACTCTGTACCTCTTCAGATATTTCCCTATTGACGACCAAGAATGGCAAATCTTTTAAAATGAATGTCCCGACCGAGTAATTAAAAGATATTACCAAATCCTCTCTCTCACATATACTCAATAGACCTTCGCGCAAAAATCCCTGAAATATACCTGATTTGTAAGAATTGACCGACACCTGTTTTTCTGTAAACAATTCTGGACTGTAGTCAGAATCTTCTCTGATACAAATCTCTTCTAATGACTGTTTTGTGGCATCATAGATCTGGTGAATAATGGTGTCATATTTTACTGATTGTGTGACGTAATGAAGAAAATATATAAATAAAAAAATATCGACTACAGTTAGGGCGATCAGAAAGTACGTGCTGATTGCAGGCACATAAATACCTGAATTAATATCCCTAATTGTACTGAGTAAAAATAGCGCATAAACGATTGTCCCAATGTAAAAACCTAGTATGGTCTGCTGAAAACGATTTCCTATAAGTTTGTCAAGAATACGATTGCTCATTTGGGAAGCTGCCTGATTTAACAGGATCATCACCATACTGAAACTGAAGACAGTGAGCGATATGACTCCCCCGGTTATCGTTGAAATAATAGTTCTTGCGGTGCTGGCATCTTTTAAGGTCAGCCAATGTGCATTACTTTTGATTGCTTTCCCCGTTTCAGAGAAATCAAACTGCACCATCAAAAATGAAAGCAGTAAAAAGCCAATTGCTACTGTTCCCGGAATAAATGCAATGCTTGTGGTAATATTTTTATATAAAATTCTCAGATTTTTAAGTGCTTTTTTATTCATAATATAAGTTGGATGACAATTGATTAATGACATTCTACCTTGGTGTGATAGAAATTATAATTATATCCCTTACACGTTTTACGCTAATATTGAACCAGTAACCTTTGTAAAAGTAACCGCTCTTACATTATCTTTTTTCAGAACGCATCTCATTAGCAGAAACCGTTAAAGTAGTTATCAAATATACAGTTTTCAGTTTCATTCATTCTTAAAATCTTGCCTATAAATTATACCACTTTCACAGCATTTTCTAACATACATTACTATAAACATTAGCGAACTTTGCAAATCAATATACTGATGTAAATACCATTTCAAATGCAAAATTCGATCAATACAATTCTTTTAACCACCGACTTCACAGAAAAATCGCAGAATGCATTGTTGATGGCATTGAATATCGCGTCAAGGCATCACTCACGCTTGATTGTATTGCATAACATTGATAATTTTTTTGTGATCGACAAGACCGGAAAACAATTATTGGGTGCCGATGTTGTAAAAGACAATGTGCAAAGAGCCGAAAATACTTTGCGTCAAATGGAAATATCCCTGAAGGCTCAGTATCCAACATTGATCATTGAAACCATCCTTAAAAATGATAGTCTTATACATGGCATTAACGAAGTCATCGAAGATCAGGATGTGGACCTTGTGGTCTGCGCTACATCTGGAAAACAAAACTTTGTTCAGGTCATTGTTGGTTCATTATCTTACGAGATCCTGACGGGTTCAAACACTTCCGTACTTTTAGTTCCGGAAAGTTGCAAAAAATATACATTTGAAAAAATACTTGTTCCGGTAAGGGTACTGGACGATCTTTCAGATAAGATAGATCTTTCGTTAACCATTGCCGAAAAGAATAAAGGCATCATTAATCTTTTAGGGATCAGCGATCAGGAAGACGTCAGTAAAATTAAAAGTGCCTATCTGGAAGTAAAGAGAACACTTGAAGAAATTTCGCAGGAATATAGATCTCAGTTTGTTATGACCGGCGAAAAGGCAATACAGATCTCAGAACATTCCAAGGATGACGAAGCAGATATTATCATTCTCAACTACCGGGATGAAAACAGCTGGAAATCATTTTTCCTTGAAAACTTCTTCAAACAAATAATCAACAACACGGAAATTCCTTTATTTTTTCTAAAGAATAAATATGAAAAGAAGCAAAGTCTGTCAAATGCCAATGTCGGTTATGATATCACGCTTCCGCATCCGGGATAAAATCAATTTTATGATCACAATACAAAAATATTCAGAAAAAGATAAAATAGAAGAAAATCAGAAGGAAGAGATTGTAAATTTTCTCTTTGAACATCTGGAACAATATGGCGATCCACAAGGCGAAATTGCTTCAGCAGTCAACTATTCCTTAGGCCATCAAAACAAACCGGGCGGAACCATTGTCACGGCTACAGACCAAAACAGTCAAAGACTTGTGGGAGCAGTCGTCTTGAACAAAACTGGAATGGGCGGTTATATCCCTGAAAACATACTTGTCTATATCGCAACCGATAAGCAATTGCGCGGACAGGGAATTGGCAAACTTCTCATGCAAAACGCCATTGACTCTTGTGAGGGGGACATCGCGCTCCATTGTGAACCTGAAAATCCTGCCATGCAGCTTTACAAAAAATTAGGTTTCACAAGCAAGTACCTTGAAATGCGATTAAAAAAATAAAATGTCATACATCACTCTAAATTCAAATAAACTAAAATATAATTACCATTATCTTGATCAGCTTTTTGCAGAACACCACATTGAATGGGCAGTAGTGGCCAAACTATTGTGTGGAAACGAGACATTTCTGGAATGTCTGCTCGAATTTTCTGATAAGGAAATATGTGACTCCAGACTGACGAACCTGAAGCACATCAAAAAAATATCACCCAAAACACAAACTGTCTATATAAAACCGCCAGCCAAACGATTGGCAAAGAGCATTGTAAAATATGCCGACGTCAGTTTCAACAGTGAAATTGAAACCGTCAAAGCACTTTCGAAAGAAGCCGTGTTGCAAAACAAGATTCACAAGATTGTCATCATGGTAGAGATGGGAGAATTGCGGGAAGGCATCATGGTCAGGGACCTCTCCCGTTTTTTCGGTAAAGTGAAAAAATTTCCAAACATCGATGTTGTCGGGATCGGAACCAATCTTAATTGCCTGAATGGTATTTTACCGGATGAGAAAAAGTTGATGAAACTCCATAGTTTTAAAGAGATCATCGAAGAATCACATCAAACAAGAATACCTTTCATCTCCGCAGGATCATCGGTCACCATTCCTTTGATATTTCAGAATAAGATCCATTCCGGCATCAATCATTTCAGAATTGGAGAGTCTTTATTTTTCGGAACAGATGTCTACAATGATTCCACCATCAGCGGGATGTACCAGGATGTTTTCAAACTCACCGCCGAGATCATTGAAATTGCACAAAAGCCAATGATACCCGCAGGTGACGCCGGAACAAACCTTACTGGCGAAACACCGCAACATGATGTATCAAAAAAAGGAAAAACATCTGTGAGAGCTATTGTTGACGTTGGTGTGCTTGATATTGACCACAAACAGATTGAACCAATTACGCAATATGTAAAGATCATCGGTGCAAGTTCGGATATGATGATCCTGGATCTCTCGGATAACCCAAATAATTTAAAAGTCGGGGACACTGTAGACTTTAGCATGAGTTATCTGGCTGTTTTACGTGCGATGAATTCCGAATATGTTGATAAGTTGATTGATCACGAAATCCATCCTGCAGAGTTTAAAATTTTAGAAAATATAAATTAACTTTTCTACTCTTGCCTAAAAATCGCAATTGAATTAATATCCATATATTTGATTATAAATAGAAGAATCTGATTCCAAACATACTTTCTTTGACATTAGGCAAGCTCGACCTACGTTCAGCAACGAGGAATGAATTTCTGATGATGCCTTTTTCTGCTTTTAATGGTAAATTAAAGTCAGGGCTGCATTATAAAAATAAATTTTATGCGGTCTTGTTTTTCGACAATGCAGATGGCTCCATCATCATCGATGATCGGGAATTTGAGTTGAAATCACATACTTTTTTTTTCATTAACTATAATCAGGTCTACTACTTCAAAGACCACGAATCTATTGAAGGTGAAGTCATTTTATTTACCAAATCATTTTACAACCATGTCTATACAGGTAATAAAATGATCAAAAGCGACACTGCACTTCATAACGTTTCCCCTTTTATTTCATTAAAATCTGAAAACTTATCAGAGATTAAGCAGACATTAGAGGAACTTAGGAGTGAATATCAATCTCACCGACAAGCCAGAAAAGAAATCCTATGCCTGCTCCTAAAAGTTTTTGTGCTGAAATATATTAGAAATTCATCCAAAAAAGACCTTATCAACCGTTCGGTAGATCATAAGAAGAAAGTGGTAGATGATTTCAATGATCTTGTAAACCTGCATTACAAGGAATTGAAAACCACTTCAAAATATGCAGAGAAATTAAATATCAATGCCAGCTATCTTAATACATTGGTAAAAGAGATCCTTGATATAACAGCAGGGCAGGTCATCAAAAACAGAATAATCCTGGAAGCAGAAAGATTACTGCTTCACAGCTCCCTTTCAATCATTGAGATTTCGTATGAATTGGGCTTCAATGATAATTCTCACTTTGGAAAATATTTTAAATCTGTCAGGGGTGTATCGCCAAATAATTTCCGGACAGTACAATTAAAATAATTGATATTGTATCAAGTTACATATCTTTATTCAATTGATGTTATATTGCGTAAACGTTACAATCATTTCCCAAAATTGAGATCACAAAGATTCATTAGCGTTTCAAAATCTAAAAAACCAGTGATAATAGAATTGAAAATTAAATCAAATGAATTATGTGATCTCAGCCATATTTCTTACATTACTAAAACCAAAATCGATATTATGCTGACCTCCCCCCGATATATGGAACAGTCTAAATTAGAGAAATTTGATTTTTCTGACTGTTAATGATGAATTCATTTGGTGTTAAATTTCCTAACGAACTATGAGGTCTGTAGCTGTTGTAATCTTCTCTCCAGACATCCAACTTCTGCTGTGCATCTTCTAAGGAGAGAAACCAATTTACATTAAGACACTCATCGCGTAATGATCCGTTAAAACTCTCAATAAATGCATTATCAGTAGGTTTTCCCGGTCTTGAGAACTCCAGTTCTATTTTCTTTTCATAAGCCCATCTGTCTAATGCTTTACTGATAAACTCAGGTCC
>NZ_AUMU01000022.1 GCF_000430845.1 Chryseobacterium gregarium DSM 19109
AACTTAGTAGCGGGAACCGGACTCGAACCGATGACCTTCGGGTTATGAGCCCGACGAGCTACCTACTGCTCCATCCCGCGATATTGGATTGCAAATATACGGCAATATTTTTAAAATCCTAATTTTTCTTTACTATTACGCACTTTTATGAAAATTATTTTAATATTCGTATCTTTGGGGTATGGCAAAAATATTGAAAATATATCCTGAAAATCCACGGGAAAACCTTATTGATGAGGTGGTTAAAACATTAAACAACGGCGGGCTGATCATCTATCCTTCCGATACGGTGTATGCATTGGGCTGTAATATTTTTGATATAAAAGCAATGGAAAAGCTGGCCCAGATCAAAAAACTTAAGCTGGAGAAGGCGCAGTTCTCCATTATCTGTAATGATCTCAGCCATCTGTCGGATTTTACAAGACCGATCAATACTTCCGTTTTCAGGTTTTTAAAAAGCCACCTGCCGGGGCCTTTTACCTTTATCCTTGAAGCCAACAAAAGTTTACCGCTGGCCTATAAAAACCACAAGACCATCGGGATCCGGGTTCCGGACCATTCTATTCCCCAGATGATCGTAGAGAAATTAGGGCACCCGATTGCCTCAACCTCCATTAAGGATGATGATGAAATCATTGAATATTCCACAGATCCCGAACTGATTGCGGAAAAGTATGACCATCTGGTAGATATCGTTATTGATTCCGGGTATGGGGATAATATGGCATCAACCATTGTGGACCTTACTTCCGGGGAACCTGAAATTATAAGACAGGGGAAAGGCGATATTTAACTTGGGGGGCAAAGCCTGAAAATAACCGGGGTTTATTGATTTATGAGTGTTAACGGGAAATATGCCTCAGGCATTCTGCTTACTTTCGTGCTGCTGGCTTCAGCCATGCTGTACAGTTTTCCTTTTCTGAATACGGTAACGGGGACGGCAGGGCTGACCTCGGAAAAGTTTCTTTATTCAAGGATGATGCTGTGGTTCGTGGCCATATTGGTCTTTCTGTACAGTCATTTCATTGAGAAACATCGTTTCCTGCTTTGGAAGGAAAAACCTTATTCCGTTCTTTTTTATACCGGAGCAGTGATCAGCCTGTACTTTATCTGTTTATTCGGAGGCGTTTTCGTTAATGTCCTGGTGAAAATTTCAACCCATGAAAAAACCAGCGGCCAGCTTGTCCGCCTGGCTTTAATTTTTAAAGGAAACTATCCTTTAATTATACTGACATGCCTTACGGCCGGTGTTGTGGAAGAGCTCCTGATGCGGGGCTATATGCAGCCCAGGATGGAGAAAATATACCGCAACCCATACGTCGGGATTATCATTCCCGCCGTTTTATTCGGAATTCTTCACAGCACGTACGGAACTTTCGGCCAGGTTTTGGTCCCTTTTTTCATCGGAGTCGTTTTCGCCGTTTTTTACAAACGGTATTCAAATATTAAAATCCTGATGGCCTGCCATTTCATGTATGACTTCGTATCACTGGTGACCATGAATTTTATTAACATTAAACATTTATCTGCATTGTAACCTTATGAAAATAATAACATCCCCTGCCAAATTAATGAACACCGGGAATTCAACGGACCTGTTGAAGGCCACCACGCCTAAATTCATTGACGACGCAGCCTACATACATTCCTATCTGAAAGAAAAATCCCCGAAATACCTTTCCGAACTGATGGAAATTTCATCGAAACTGGCGGATGAAAACTGGGAAAGGAACCGGAAATGGAACGCTAAGCCCACGGCAAAAGAATCGGCTCCCGCCCTGTATGCCTTTACGGGAGAAGTATACAGGGGCTTGGATGCCAAAACACTGGATAAAAGTGCTGTAGATTACCTGCAGAAAAACCACAGGATCCTTTCCGGGCTGTACGGCCTTTTAAGGCCTTCTGACAAAGTCATGCTCTACCGCCTGGAAATGGGACGTCCTTTCCAGTTCGATGAATACCGCAATCTGTATGAATTCTGGAGGGAGAAAATAACGGCGCAGCTCAATTCCGAACTGAAAAAAAATGAGCTGGTCCTGAATGTGGCGAGCCAGGAATATTTTAAAGCCATTGACCGCAAAAAAATCAGCCATCAGATCATCGACTTTGAGTTTTATGAACTGAAGGAAGGGAAACTCAAAACCATTGTGGTCTACACCAAACATGCCCGGGGCATGGTAGCACGATTCTGTGCGGAAACCGATGCCCGGACCCTGAATGACGTAAAGGCATTCAATTACGAAGGCTACAGGATTGACGAGGAAAAATCAACGGATACAAAACTGGTTTTTACAAGATAGATGACAGTAGGAGACTTTAAAAAATATTTCAGGGAAGCGCTTTCGGACGTGTATACAGATTCGGAAAGTGCTTTTTTATGTTCTGTTTTTATCGGAAAAATCGTTGGGCTTAATGCCTTTTACCAAAGAAGATTTTCCGGCCAGGCCTTATTGAAAGATGATGAAGAAAAGCTTTTGGACGTAATCTCAGAACTGAAAACCGGCAAACCGTACCAGTACATTCTGGGTGAAACCGAGTTCTATGGCATGACATTCTTCGTAAACGAACATGTACTCATCCCAAGGCCTGAAACTGAGGAACTGCTGGAACTGGCGATCAAGAAAATCAACAGTTCAACATCATGGAGGGAAAATTTAAAAATCCTCGATATCGGAACGGGCAGCGGAGTGATTCCTCTGGTATTAAAAAAACACTTTCCAAAAGCGGAAGTAACCTCTGTCGATTTTTCTGAAAATGCCCTGGAAACAGCCAGGAGAAATGCAGGTTTCCATCAACTGGATGTCAGTTTTATTCATGCTGATTACCTTAATTATGCCCTGAATGAAAACTATGATGTCATCATTTCAAATCCGCCCTATATCGGAATCGAAGAGGAAGTGGAAATTGAAGATTCCGTAAAAGGTTTTGAACCGGAAATGGCCCTTTTCTCCCCTACTTCAGATGCCCTTATTTTTTACAGGAAGATAGCGGAAGATGCTGAAAAGCACCTCAATGAAAACGGGATGCTGTTTTTAGAAATCAATCAGAAGCTGGGCCCTGAAACCCTGGAACTGTACAGTCATCTCGCGGAAGCCGTTTTAATCAAGGATTTATCCGGAAACGACCGGTTTATTTTTGTTAAAAGATAAAAACAAACCCCATAAAAATCCCAATGGTTTTCTCCATTGGGATTTATGATTAATATGTAATAGTTACCTATTACTTCTTGATTATTTTTGAAATCTGCTTTGTACTGTCAGAATAAATGATTTCCATAAAATAAATTCCCGACTGAAATTCTGAAATATTTAATTGTTGTTTATGTTTTGCCGTCTTTAAAATTTTACCGGAAATATCAATGAATTTAATTTCTGAAATTTCTTTTACGGAAACAATATTTACCAAATCTGTCGCCGGGTTAGGATAGATCTTTGCAGATATTCCTTGTGGCTTAGATTCGTTTACCGCAGCAAGATAAGCCAGGGAATATTTAAAAATTTTCCCTCCGTTTCCGGAAATATACAGATAATCACCGGAAAATTCCAATGTCATAAGATCATAATCATAATTATTGTCTAAAATCAGGCTCCAGGTCATGCCTGCATCAGTTGTTTTATATACCATCCTGTCATCCGCAATAAAGCCTGTTGTTGCATTAATAAATTTCACTTTATCAAAAGAATAGTAAGGCGCTGAAGATTGTGTCCAGGTAGCTCCGCCATTATAGGAAGTAAAAAAATCTCCGTTATTGCCCTTTAAAAATATTGTATTTTCATCAAGAAAGTCAAAATGGATATCTGATGAGTTGCTGTCAAAGCATTGATTCCATGTAAGGCCTCCATCTGTCGTTTTAAAAAGTTTACCGAAAGTTCCGGATCTTACGCCATACCCAACATTACTGTTAAAAAATTTCAGGAAAGAAAATACTTCATCTGATATTTTCTGCCACGATATCGCACCGTCTGCTGTTTTGTATAGTCCTTTGTAAGAACTGCTGTAGCCACCGCTCACGAAGCCTGCATTTTCATTTAAAAAACTGAATCCGTATAATGATTCATACGGAATAAGGATGCTTGGTGTCCAGGTTACTGCCCCGTCGGTTGTTTTATAGACTACTCCCTGATTGGCACCGAAAGAATATCCTACATTTTGATTGAGAAAAACAAATCCGTTGCTGTAAGACTGATGCGGAGGATACTGTACCTTTACAAAATTGTTTCCGGCATCCTGTGTTTTAAAAAGTTCTCCGAGGTTGGTTTTAAAATAAGCATTATTCGTATCTATAAAATGAAGTTCATTGATCACATCATAGGTCGGAGAATAGTTTACCCAGTTGGTTCCGCCGTTTTCAGTTTTAATAATTCTTCCGTTTTCACCAACGCAAATTCCTATCTGGCTGTTAAAGAAGTGTAATGAGTTTAAATTGTAATCGTTATTAGAGTAATAAGGTGAAGTCGGGCTCATCCACTGCCAAGAAGTACCACCGTTTGTTGTTTTGTAGACAGCACCGCTTTCTCCTACAACAATCCCGTTATTATCGTCAAAAAACTGCATTCCGTAAGTCGCCGTATGATAGGTTGCATAGCTCATTGCCGTCCAGGTCTGTCCCCCGTCTGTAGTCTTAAGCATATCTCCGAATCCTTTATTGGCATATCCTATATTCTGTGAAGGAAATACCAATGAATATAAAGTATTGGCAGAACTGAAATCAGAGTAATTCGTGGTCCAAGTCTGCCCTCCGTCAGCTGTTCTCCTGATTCTTCCGTCATAGCAGGCAACCACTGCCGTATTTGCATCGGTAAAAACGGAGATGGATGCAGACATTCCGCTCATAATTTTATATTCAGGAAAGGTAGCTCCGCCGTCAGTTGATTTTAAAATCTGTGTCTGTCCGGAAATGTAAACAGTCGTGTTATCAATAAAATTAATAGAATTTAAACTGCTGCCATAACTGGCTACCGAATTCCATGTGGTTCCATAATCTGTAGAACGAAGAATAGTGTTATCACCAACAATAAATCCTATATTATTTCTGAACTTGATATCTCGGGGCAGGAAATTAAGCACCTGCTTAACATTCCAGCTTACCCCTTTGTCACTCGTAAAAAGCAACTCTCTGTTGTTGTTGATTATAAATCCCGTATTATCATTTGAAAAGGCAATTTTGGTCGCATTTTTTTCTGAAGGTTTTGGAGTAACTAAGGTAAATGCATTTTGTGCTGAAAGATAATGACTAAAAATCAGCAAAAAGGCATAAATAAAATGTCTCATATAAAATTTACTAATTGATTCTTTTCCTTACAAAGATTTCATAACTCAAATAAATCAGCGGCAGCGCCATAATCCCGATATACAAAGAGTTGGCGATGGCCGCCTGGGGCTGGGTCAGAACCGCATAGACCAGTCCGAAAAACGCGCCTCCCAAATGCGCGGCATGCCCGATATTGTCGTGCTGCCTCGGGTTCAGCATCATGTAGACCGAATAGGCGAAATACACCAGACCGAAAATATAGCCCGGAATCGGGATCGGGATGAAAAACATATAAATCCCGATACCCGGCGTCATGGCAATGGCGGCAAACAGAATGCCTGAAACCCCTCCGCTGGCCCCGATGGCAGAATACCAGGGCTGGTTCTGGTAAATAAACAGGGAAAAGATATTTCCCAGTAAAATCGATCCGAAGTAAATAATCAGGAACCCTATGTTTCCGAACCCCTGGATAATAACCGGGCCGAAAAAATACAGGGTCAACATATTAAACACCAGGTGCATAAGGTCCGCATGAAGGAATCCTGCAGAAAGCAGACGGATGTATTCCTTCCGGTTCCTGATGGCCCCTACGCTGAATTTGTATTTTTCAAAATTACTGCTTCCGTTAGGCGCAGCAAAGCTTATAATTGCGGTAATTACTATAATCAGTATTAAAATATTCATAGTTCCAATAATTAATTTTCTGCGGCATCATCACGATCACTCCGGAACAGGTCCCCGATCGTGCCGCCGTCATCATCTGTTTCCGGGCGTTCCGGTTCTTCATAGGTTTCCGGCTCCTCTTCTTCCGGTTCAGGAATGGTGAAATTGATGGATTTCACCTTGAACTTGGTAAACTGGTTTCCGATGGCTTTAATCCCTTTTACGGCAATAAACTCATCAATATTCACGGTTTCCGGCTCACGTTCCTTGCCTTTGTCTTTGGCAAAAATAATTTCGGCGGTTGACCCGTTTGAAACAATGATCGTTTCAATAAATGATTTCGGATGCTCCGAAGGCATAAAGGTCTGGATGTTCGGAGTGTTTTCCAGCAGGAACCTTTTGATGAAATAAATATCTTTTTCACCGTCGAAATAAATGCAGGTCACGGGCTGGTTCGGGCGCCATTTTTCGAGCACCAGGTACTGGTCATCAAAACGGTTGCCGAGATCGAATGAAATCAGTTTCGCCTCGCCGTTCGTATTGATGGTTAGGATCTTGTCATCGCCTTTGAAGCTTCCCAGCAGAGCGCCCCTGCCGTCGGCATTCAGCCTGCGCACCGTATCGTCAAACCAGATCTTCCTCGGTGCCAGCGTAGAAACGCCCTCTTCTTTCAGGTCTACTTTTTTGACCGAGAATTTGGTGACCAGGTTCCCTTTCGTATCGCGGCCTTTGATCGCCAGTTCGGAAAAGTCGAGGTCCATCTTGTTTTTTCTGATCCTCGGGTTGGGCTTCAGGAGTACGCTTACCGTCTCTGCTTCGCCGTTCGGATTGGCAGAAAAATACAGCATTTCCGAGCCTTTTTTATCCGAAGCTAAAGGATAATCCGTATTCCGGGTAACGCCGGTTACAAAAAACCGCTTCATATAATAAGGCCCGTCCCGGCCTTCGCGGTAGATCATGTTATAGACCGTGCGTTTATCATTTTTCTTCCAGATGGCGACGTGCAGGAGGTCTTTTCCGATGAAGGTCTTGGCTTCAACTTTCACCACCTTCATGCTTCCGTCTTTCCTGAACGTAATGATATCATCAATATCCGAACAGTCGAACAGATACTGGTCTTTTTTCAGGGAGGTCCCGATAAAGCCTTCCTCGAAATTGGCATAAAATTTTTCATTGGCCACGGCCACTTTTGAGGCGTCAATGGTATCAAAGATCCTGAGCTCGGTCTTTCGCTGCCTGTCCTTTCCGTATTTTTTCTGGATGTTCAGGTAATAGTCAATGGCATACTGGATCAGATGGCCCAGATGATGCTTTACCTGTTCTATTTTGCCTTCAAGGGCGGCGATATTTTCTTTGAACTTATCAAGGTCGAACCTTGAAATCCTTTTGATCCTGATCTCGGTCAGTCTCAGGATATCCTCTTCCGTTACGGCCCTCAGAAGATGCTTGGTGTGGGGCTTAAGGCCTTTGTCAATGGTCTTCAGGACCTCTTCCCAGGTTTTTACTTCTTCAATATCGTGGTAAATCCTGTTTTCAATGAAAATCCTTTCCAGGGAAGAGAAATGCCAGTTTTCCTGTAATTCATGAAGCTCGATCTCGAGTTCTTTTTTAAGCAGGGATACCGTATGTTCCGTATTCATCCTTAAAATCTCGGATACGTTCAGGAACATCGGCTTGTCGCCTACGATCACACAGGCGTTCGGTGAAATCGTTACCTGGCAGTCGGTAAAGGCGTATAATGCATCAATCGTCTTGTCCGGCGAGACATCATTGTGAAGGTGGATCAGGATTTCTACCTTATCCGAAGTGTTATCTTCAATTTTTTTGATCTTGATCTTGCCTTTTTCATTGGCCTTCAGGACAGAATCGATCAGGTCGCTGGTCGTTTTGGAAAACGGAAGCTCCGTAATGATCAGCGTATGCTTGTCCAGCGGCGAAATCTTTGCCCGGGCCCTCACTTTTCCGCCCCGGTGGCCGTCGTTGTATTCAGAAACATCCAGGTAGCCTGCCGTCAGGAAATCAGGGAACAGCTCGAACTTTTTCCCTTTTAAATGGGCTATGGAAGCACTGATCAGTTCATTGAAGTTATGCGGAAGGATCTTGGTGGAAAGCCCCACCCCGATGCCTTCAACCCCCTGTGCAAGCAGCAGCGGGAATTTTACCGGAAGATCGATCGGTTCATTGTTTCTTCCGTCGTAAGATTTCGCCCACTCCGTCGTTTTGGGGTTGAATACCACTTCCAGGGCAAAAGGGGTCAGCCGGGCTTCAATATACCTTGCCGCTGCTGCGGAATCCCCGGTATAGACATTTCCCCAGTTTCCCTGGGTATCGATCAGCAGCTCTCTCTGGCCGATGCCTACCATCGCATCGGTAATGGAAGCATCACCGTGCGGGTGGTATTTCATGGTATTCCCCACAATGTTGGCCACTTTATTGTAACGTCCGTCTTCCAGCTCGCGCATGGAATGCATGATTCTTCGCTGAACAGGCTTGAACCCGTCGTATACTGACGGAATGGCCCTGTCTAAAATTACATAAGAAGCATAATCCAGGAACCAGTCTCTGTACAGTCCGGAAACTTTCTTTAAGCTTTCACCTTCATGCGGATTTTCTTCTGTCATCATTTATTATTAACTCTTTTCTCGTTATCGGCTTTTATCACTTGATGCAATGAGAATTTTAATTATTTATTTTCTTTTGCGGTAAGACAGGCAACTCATCTCTTATCTTTTTTCCGGATGGAACGGTATAAATTTTTTTTACAAAATATCGGTAATCCCGTTTTTCAGAAGCTATGATGTTCCTGTCCTTTCCTGAGACCAGCCGCCGCTCCACCATTTGGCATTGGTTTATTTCCTATTTACAGGCTGTTTGTTATGAAACCATTTCATCGGCAACCTCACTCAATATCTCTTTCTTATTGATATCCGGGTCTTCCACCACGAGGTTTTCAAGGATGAAGGCCTGCCTGTCGGGCGTATTCTTGCCCATATAGAATTCCAGCAGCTGTTCGATCGTCTGGTCTTTTCCTGCCACGACCGGCTCCAGGCGGATGTCTTTCCCGATGAAATGCTTGAATTCGTCAGGCGAGATCTCTCCCAAGCCTTTGAAACGCGTAATTTCCGGGTTTTTCCCCAGTTCATTCAGTGCTTTGATCCTTTCCTGCTCAGAATAGCAGTACCGGGTCTCTTTTTTATTCCTGACCCTGAATAAAGGGGTCTGAAGAATATACAGGTGCCCGTTTTTGATCAGGTCCGGGAAAAACTGCAGGAAGAAGGTAATCATCAGCAATCGGATGTGCATCCCGTCGACATCCGCATCCGTCGCGATAATCACCTGGTTGTACCGTAAGTCTTCCAGGCTTTCTTCAATGTTCAGAGCCGCCTGAAGAAGGTTGAATTCCTCATTCTCGTATACCACTTTCTTGGTTAAGCCATAACAGTTCAGCGGCTTACCTTTTAGGGAAAATACGGCCTGGGTTTCCACGTCCCTGGATTTCGTAATCGATCCGGAAGCGGAATCTCCCTCGGTGATGAAGATCTGCGTCTCCCCTTTCCTTTCGTTTTTCTGGTCGTTGTAATGCTGCCTGCAGTCGCGGAGCTTTTTATTGTGGAGCGAAACCTTTTTAGCCCTTTCCCTGGCCAGCTTCTGGATGCCGGAAAGTTCTTTCCTTTCGCGCTCCGAGATCATGATTTTTCTCTGGATCGCTTCCGCCACCTCCGGATTTTTATGCAGGAAATTATCCAGCTTGCTTTTGAGGAAGTCGATGATGAAGATCCTTACCGTCGGCCCGTTGGGGCCCATATCATTTGATCCTAATTTCGTCTTGGTCTGGGACTCGAAGACCGGCTCCTCCACATTGATGGAGATGGCCGCCACAATCGATTTCCTGACATCGGACGCATCAAAATTCTTATTGAAAAACTCACGGATGGTTTTCACATACGCTTCCCGGAACGCATTCAGGTGCGTACCGCCCTGTGTGGTATTCTGCCCGTTGACGAATGAGAAATAGGTTTCCGTCTGGGACTTATCCGTATGCGTGATGGCGACTTCTATATCGTTGTCCCTTAAATGAACAATGGGATACAGCGTTTCGCTTTCCAGCTCTTCATCCAGTAAATCCTTAAGGCCGTTTTCGGAATAGAATGTTTCCCCGTTGAAGAATATTTTCAGCCCCGGGTTCAGATACGCATAGTTGCGCAGCATCCTCCCGATGTATTCTTTCCGGTATTTGAAATTAAGGAAAATATCCCCGTCGGGAACGAAGGAAATTTCGGTGCCGTTCCGGTCCGAGGTATCTTTCTCCTCAAAGTTTTCCGTGATCAGGCCACGGGAAAATTCGGCGATTTTCATTTTCCCTTCCCGGAAAGACCGTACCCGGAAATATTCGGACAGAGCGTTGACCGCCTTGGTCCCTACCCCGTTAAGGCCCACCGATTTTTTGAAGGCTTTACTGTCGTACTTCCCTCCGGTATTCATTTTGGAGACGGCATCCACTACCTTTCCGAGCGGGATCCCCCGCCCGAAGTCGCGGATCGTGACTTTTCCGTCATCTAATTTTATTTCAATTCTCTTACCGGATTTCATCCTGAACTCATCGATGGAGTTGTCCAGGATTTCCTTCAGCAGAATGTAGATCCCGTCATCGGCGGAAGAGCCGTCTCCCAGCTTCCCGATGTACATGCCGGGGCGGAGGCGGATGTGTTCCTGCCAGTCCAGGGTTCTGATATTATCTTCGGAATAAATTGGATTTGTTTCTTGTGACATAGGTTATTTCAGCAAACATACAAAAGTACGGAATTGTAGAAAATTATCCGAGAACTTTGATTCATTTTTTACCGATATTTATCAAGCCTGTTTTAAACTTATTTAAAAAACACTTAAGTTATTTTAAGTTTCTGCTGAATCCGGTTATTTAAGTTCAATTGAGATGAAAATCAAAGATTTTCAAAACTCAAGTGCCCTTCTGTAAACGCTTAAAATTTACGGTAATGAAACGTAAGCGTATACCCTTTGAACAGGCTCCAAAACAATGATACTGTTTTTCACTTTTTGAACAGGCCGGATTCTCAATGTAAAGTTAAATTTAAAGTTTAAACAGCTTTATCATAAAGTATTGCATAATGATCAGCGAAAGACTATATTTACATTATTCAATACCGGGTGAAAAAGATAATGCAGGGGAAAACAAAAATCCAGCCGGGTTATTCCGGGCCGCTCTCAGAAAAAAAACACAATTGATCATGGGTTAAGACGACTAAACTTGATATAAAACAACAAACCAGACCACCATGAAAAATACTCTACATGTTTGCATTATTGATGAGCAAAACAACGGCGAATCCATTGCCCTGCTGCTGAAAGACGAGTTTCCGGAATTTGAAATTGATTTCCGTACAGGCAGCCTTCAGCACGCTTACGATTACCTCTGCAAAAATTCCCCGGACCTCTTATTTGTCGATCTCCTGCAGGCAGATAAAACAGCAGTCGAAATGCTGTCCAGATTCAGGGAAAGCCTTTCCGCCGTCATCTTCATTACCGATTCTGAAATAGCCGCTATCCAGGCTATTAAAAGAGGCGTTACCGATTACCTGATCAAGCCTGTGAAAAACCTTGATTTTGTGATTGCCGTTAATAAGGCAGTGGAACACCTGAAGAAGCAGAGGGCTTCTGTTCAGGGCAGTGCCCTTCACAATAAAATCAACCTGCCTACCCTCCAGGGCTTCAAAAGGGTAAATATTGACGAGATCATCCGCTGCGAGGCCGACTCCAATTATACCTTTATTTATCTGTCGGATAAATCCAAAGTCATCGTTTCCAAAACACTGTATGATTTCGAGAAACACCTCTCGGAATACAATTTTTTCAGGATCCACCATAAGCACCTGATCAACCTGGAGCACCTGAAAGAATACATCAAAGGAAAAGGCGGACAGGTGATCATGGCAGACAATTCCGTTCTGGATGTATCCATACGCAGGAAACATGAATTCCTGCACGCCATTGCATAATATATCACACCTGCTTGAAAAAACCTGACACCTGCTCAATTCTTCGGAACACTTAATCACTTGAGATAGGCTGATGTATAATACTTTGATACTTTTGACCACAATCAAATATCAAATATTACCATTATGAAAAAAAGTCTATGCAACATGAAAAGTGTGATCGCAGCAGCGATGATTTTCTCAACAGGAGCCGTAAACGCCCAATGGCTGACCACCGGGAATGCCGGCACTACGTCAGCCAGCTATGCCGGCACTACGGGCCCTACTGCTTTTTATTTAAGGACCAACGGAGCGTCTGCAGTTCCGGGGCAGGCCATTCTCAATGAAGCCGGGAGTTTTATTGTTGACGGAGACAACAATACCAATACCGCAAAAACCAAAGGAAGCCTGGTGGCGGGTATAGCCAATGTGCTCGGAGCCAATGCAGGAAGCTCCTTGGTAAGCGGATGGCAGAACGACCTGGCGGATGCCGGAGGGGCCAATATTGTGGCCGGCCAGGGGAACCGCATCATCAACCAGGCCGGAAAATCCGTTGCGCTGGGCTGGGTAAATACCATTATGGATGCCAACCAGTTCGCCATCGGGGTAGGCGTGGAACTGAAATCTGCGTATTCAGCCGGGCTTGGCATAGACCTGGTGGCCACAGGAAACCGGTCCTTTGTATTCGGTTCCGGAACCGGCGGGGGATCAAAACTGACGAACAATATCCCTTACTCCATGATGTTCGGGCTTTCCACCACTCCGACCATGCTCATCAAGGACCAGCAGGTAGGCATCCGGACAACGGCCCCTACAGCCAATTTCCATACGGTAGGGACGGTAAGGCTGCAAAACCTGCCTAACGGAAGCGGCAGGGCTTTGGTGGTGGATGCCAACGGGAATGTGATGGTAGCCAGCAGCACCATCACCAAAATGGCAGGCCAGGACGAAGCGGGTCTTCAGGACCAGATCGATGCGCTTAAAAATGAAATCAGGGAGCTTAAGGAACTATTAAAACAAAATAAGCTAAACGTCGACCTGAGTTCAGGTTCCGGTGAGGCCAGATTATACCAGAATGCACCCAATCCGGCCAGGGGGGAAACCAGTATCAAATATTACCTGCCTAAAGAATCAGGGGATGCATCGGTTTCAATCTACAATATTTCAGGCCAGCTTGTAAAAACCGTTGCCCTGAAAGAAAAGGGAAACGGAAGCATCCAGATTACCGGCTTACAGGGAGGTGCCTACCTTTACCACATGAGCATCGGCGGGAAAAACATTGACAGCAAAAAAATGCTGATCCAGGATTAGACCCAATAAAAAAATAACTTTTAAACCATCCCATACGGATGGTTTTTTTCGGATACAACAACAGATACTGCCTCTTTATTTACATATAATCACGGGAATCCCACACTTGCTGGTTCATAGTAGCATTGTATATAGGCACATGTTACCTTTATAAAAGACAATATTCAGCAGTATCATGTGAATATTCAGAATATTGTAAACACCAAAACTAAAATCTTTAACCATGAAAACTCTTTTACACTCAAAAAGCGTTCATTCATTTCCGGTGATGATGCTTCAGAAAACATTACAATTAGTAAAGGCTCAAAAGCTTATGTTAACCGTCCTGATCGGACTGCTGGCTCATACAGAAATTTCGGCCCATGCTTCCACGGTTACCAGAAAATGGTGCGGGGGCTTCTTTCATAGAAAATTTGTGGCTTCAGCACAGACCTCCGTCTTAAGTTATACAAAATATCAGACGGGATATAACTGTATCGGGCAATACGTGGGAAATGCCAATATAGGGAGCTGGTCCGCTAACTGCAATAATGAAAGCAAGGGATGCTCACGTCCTCAGACGGCTACCTGCAGCAAAAGCGGAACTGTATATGACAGGGTTTTCAGCGGCTGTTACCTGCTTTACAATAATCCTCAGTCTTATTATGCCTATGCCCAGGCCCGGCATCTCACCAGCGGCATTTATCTTACGCAATCTGCATCAGGAAGAGGCTCAGCAGGCTTAACAGGTAATTTCAACCTTAATGCTGATAAGCTTGCCGGACTGGTTGATGAGGGGACTTCATCAGGAGAAATAACCGGTGATATTGACATTAATGACGACAACCAGTTAGTGATCAGCAAACTTACCGGGAAGCTCAGTGTTACGGCCGGAGCAGATTATTTCTCAAAAATTAAAATTGTAATCATTAAAGAAAAAGAAAACATTACGGATGATGAAGCATGGCAACATGAAGAAGAAGTGCAGAACGGCACTTATCCTGAGGTACTTTACACTGCCCAGATAAACATTTCAAAAAGCGGAACGGCCCATGACGGAATTTTCTCTGAAGGCTTTGCTTCAGACCAGATCAAAGAATTTTCCGCCAATCAGCAATATGGGGTAAATATAAATGATTTTTCTGCCACGGTGCCTGTACAGGCAGACCTTAAAGATGATGAAAAACTCACCCTGGTCACCGTTATAGACGGAGGGTTTGACATCAGTTCAGCTGTGGTGGACAAAAATACGGGTGATCCCCTGGCCCTTAACCCTGCAGATGCCCAGTCGCCTGTTCTTTACCCTAATCCTGCAAAAGATCATGTAGACATCAATATCGACCTTACTGAAAAAGAACTGGTACATGTACGCATAGTCAGCCCTTCAGGAAAAACAACCGCAGAAAAATCAGAACGTCTGAACAGCGGCCGGCAGACTGTACGTATGAATACGGAAAAATTACTCCCTGGAGTCTATATTGTAGAAGTACGGAACGGCAGCAGGACAAGTTCCCATAAGCTGCTCATATCATATTAATATATCCCCTATAGCAATCAATACAGCCGGCCTCATTTTTCATATCGGGAAGGCCGGCTGTATTGACTGTTTCATCCCGATACCCGGTGTTTTTATTTTATTTTAAGTTACTAATTAAAACTTTATACCATGAAAAACAATTTAACTTTTTCATTACTCATATCTGCTGTTATGGGTATTTCTTACGGACAGAACATTGTGAGAAATCCCGGTTTTGAAAATGGACCGGCTTTATGCAACCCGGGTGACCCCAATGCGAACGGACCGTTTTATCTTGCCCAGAACTATGCCGATTACTGGACGGGCATTAATCCGGCAGAGCCGGGAAATTATCCGGTTAATACGGGAAATATCAGGCAGAACGCACCCGCGTGTACCTTTGCACAGTTCCCGGCAGGAATGTCGGCAGGTGCCGGAAACAGGTCTGTATACATCAACCTGGAGCATTACTGGGATATTCATGACAGCAGGGCAATCGGTCAGTTTACTACCGGAACGGTTAACCCCGGAACCTATAAAGTATGCCTTGCAGCAGTAGGCTTTCCCAACCTTCCCTACCAGGTCCCCAATAAAAGAAATACACTTCAGGTGATTCTGATAAAGAACAGTACCGGCCAGGAAAAGCTGGTCAGTGAATTTAATATCCCCAGAAACACAGGAACGCAGACCTGGAACCGTTATGGCAACTCCTTTACGCTTACGGCTGCCGAATCCGGAACCTATGACAGGATACAGCTGCGAATGAAGCCGGCATCGGCAGCTCAATATCCGTCAGGAACACCGTACAGCGAAGGAGTCTTTATTGATGATCTGGTTCTCGGCCCGGTGGCCTCCACCTCTTCACCGTGTGACGGGACCTACGATCTGGCAGCTTTTGACAACAATACCGATATCGGTGCCGAACCTTATGATCCCGGTGCCAACTGGCAGGTATGGCAGAGTAATGACCTCTGGAACAGGGCTACCAATGGCGGATCGGTCAACAACAACCTGGTCGCTGAAAATGTAGATGCGGCTCCCGGACATCATAATTTATTAAGGTTTAGGGTAAGGAATATCGGGGTCTCCAAAAGCAGCCCCTCTCATGCCAGATTATACTGGACAGTCGGTACAACCGGCGGTGAGCCATGGCCAGGCGCGTGGGACGGGAGCTTATCGGTCAATTCGAACGGACAGACCACGCCGGGCGGCACTCCGGTCGGGGGTGAAATCAAAATCGCTTATCCCACCAATAATACGCCGGCCGCACAGATCCCTCTTATAGGGAATGGGGCTTATATGGCTTTAAATACCACCTATTCGCCGGGAGGGTTTAATATCCCTGCCTTAAATCCCGGTGAAGAATATATCATCAACGCCTTATGGGATCCGAAAGCCCCTGAGGAATTCGGATTGAATCCGGGTGCCAATCCGCAGATATGTTTTCTGGCAAGGATTGCAGATACCCATGATCCGATGTATGATGAACGTATTACAGGGCCTTCCTATGGCTTCAGCGATAATGTCAGGAACAACAATAATATTGTAACCCGGAATTCCACTTTTATCAATTTATCCGGAGGAGGGGTTTTTCAGAGGGGTACAGGAACCGTCTTTTTCAGTAATTACACCAATGAGGAAAGAAGATATGATTTCTCCGTCAGGGAATTATCATCCCTCCCATTCAGTTTGTCAGGAGAAGTCATACTTACCCTGGACGAAAACCTGTTTACAAGATGGGAAGAAAGTGGATTTGAATCAGAAGGGATTGAGGTGCTGGACTGGGAAAAACGGGAATTGAAGATTATGGACATCAATAATGCCCGGTTAAAAAACATTTCTCTGCAGCCGGGCGAATACAGGGCAATATCATTATCATTTGTCCTGACGCAGAATACAGGGGCCGTAGATCATTTTTATTTTGTGGCCGCTCAGAACATCACAGACAGCCCTGATGAGGAATATGGGACTGCCTGCAATTTCATGGTAGCGGTCAATGATCTCCAGCAGGATCCGGGAGAAGGTTTTCCTGCCGATGAAGGAGAGGCTGCAAAAAGCACGGCCTCAGCCTCCGTATTCCGCAAGGAACCTACACTATCGCCTAATCCGTCATCAGATCTATCTGTTCTTACGTTTACTTTAAATACAGATACCTTTATGACAATAGAAATTCTTGATACACTGGGTAAAAAAGTGAAGACCGTTACGTATGAAGCACCGTTTAAATCAGGGGAACAATCTGTAAAACTTACGATCTCTGACCTGGGCAGCGGTATGTACAGACTGCTTATCCACAGTCCTTCCGAAAGAAGAATGATCAATATAATCAGGAAATAACAGTTACGGAGACTTATAAAAGGCTGTACAGACTATTGTGCAGCCTTTTTTATTCTGGAACAGCCGGGCGGCAGCCTGTAATTTTTACGCCGGTTAAACAGGCCTTGCATATTCTTAAAAATCTTTGGTATTTATAGGGTAAAAAAAGTAAATTAGAAAGATGTAAATTTAAAAAATGATACAACTTCCCCTATCCAAGCTTTCCGATGTCGGAACGACCATTTTCAGCCAGATGACACAGCTGGCCCAGGACCATGACGCCATTAACCTTTCCCAGGGCTTTCCGGATTTTATGTCGGACCCTGAGCTGCTGGGCTACGCAGAGGATTTCATCAGAAAAGGCTTTAATCAGTATGCCCCGATGGGCGGTATGATGGGTTTAAAGGAAGCCATCGCCGGAAAGATTGAAGACAGCCATCAGGCCGTGTACCATCCCGAGTCCGAAATTACCGTAACGGCAGGCGGCACCCAGGCCATTTTCACGGCCATCGCCGCTTTGGTGAAAAAAGGCGATGAGGTCATTATTTTCGAACCGGCCTATGACTGTTATGAGCCTACCGTGGAGCTTTTCGGGGGCATTGTAAAACGCTTCGAAATGAAAGCCCCGGAATATGAAATCGACTGGACCGCCGTAAAAGGCCTGGTGAGTGAAAATACTAGGATGATCATCCTTAATAACCCGAACAACCCTTCGGGAAGGATTTTAAAAGAGCATGACCTTCAGGAACTGACCGGTATCGTCAAAGGGACTTCGATACTGATCCTCAGTGACGAGGTGTATGAAAACATCGTGTTCGACGGGAAACAGCACCTGAGCATCTGCCGGTACCCTGGCCTGAAGGAAAGGAGCCTGATGGTCGCTTCTTTCGGAAAGCTCTTCCATGTAACCGGCTGGAAGATCGGGTATTGCGCCGCGCCGAAAAACCTGACGGATGAATTCAGGAAAGTCCACCAGTTTAACGTATTTTCCGTGAATGCCCCCCTCCAGCTGGCCCTGGCGGAATACATGAAAAACCCGGAGCATTACCTGTATTTAAATACGTTCTTCCAGGAAAAAAGGGATTTTTTAAGACGGGGGCTGGCCAATACGCCTTTTGAACTGCTGGACTGCGAGGGGACCTATTTCCAGGCTTTGAAATATGACAGGATCTCCGACAAGAATGATTTTGACTTCGCCAAGGAACTGACGGTGACCCATAAAGTAGCCAGCGTGCCTTTCTCTTCGTTCTATAAGAATAAAAAGAACGAGCATGTGATCCGCCTGTGTTTTGCCAAAAAGGAAGAAACGCTGGAGAAAGCACTCGAACACCTGTCAAAGCTCTGAATAAAAAAGGGTGGCTGAGATTCTCAAAGCCACCCTTTTTAATTTAAAGGAACATTCCGCCGGAAGCCTCGATCCGCTGTCCGTTGATCCAGCGCGCTTCTTCCGTGCACAGGAAGGCTACCACGCCCCCGATATCATCCGGGACACCGGCTCTTCCCAATGCGGTAGCACCGGCAACCATGGCGTTCACCTGTTCGTCATCCCGGGTTCTGCCGCCTCCGAAATCCGTTTCAATGGCCCCCGGAGCCACGACATTCGCTTTGATTTTTTTCGGGCCCAATTCCTTGGCCATATACCGGGTCAGCATCTCGACCCCGGCTTTCACCGAGCCGTACACGGAGGATCCAGGTAAGGCGAACCTTGCCAGGCCGGAAGACACATTGATGATCCCGCCGTGCTCATTGATAAAAGGCAGGAATTTCTGGGTCAGGAAGAATACGCCTTTAAAGTGGATATCCACCACATCATCCAGCTGCTTCTCCGTCACTTCGGCAATCGGGGAATACAAAGCCGTTCCCGCATTGTTGACCAGGAAGTCGATGTTCCTGCTACCGGTATTTTCTTCCAGGTGGTCGCCGACGGTTTTTACAAAAGCATCAAAGCTTCCTGTATCCCTCGTATCCAGCGGGTAGGCAATGGCTTTCCTTCCCATAGCCTGGATTTCACCGACGGTGTTCTCTGCTTCTTCCCGGTTGCTTCTGTAGGTAATGATAACGTCAAGGCCTTTTTCCGCGATTTTTATAGCGGCATTCCTGCCCAGCCCGCGGCTGCCGCCGGTGATCAATGCGATTTTTGTTCTTGTTTCCATATTTTTAATTGGTTTTACTACCGCAAAGTTCTGAATTTCCCGGATGGGTATGCTTGCTCCAATCAAACTGAAATTTGCAAAATTCAAATCACGAACGGAATTCCACGGGAGGCATCGATGTTTTCTTTTTAAAGAAATTGGAAAAATGGGCAATCTCTTCGAATCCCAGGGCATAGGAAATTTCCGACACCGTCCACCGGGTCTGCCTCAACAGGATCTTGGCTTCCTGGACTACCCTTTCCGAAATGATCTCCGTGGTGGTTTTTCCCGTGCTTTCTTTCAGCTTTTTATTTAAATAATTAACGTGGACTGCCAGGCGGTCTGCATAATCTTTCGCCGTCTTCAGCTGCAGCCGCTGATCCGGGGATTCGATAGGGAACTGCCGCTCCAGCAGTTCGATAAACAACGACACCACCCGTAGAGAAGCATCATTGGAAGCCGAAAGCGTTGCGGCCGGCTGCAGCTTCTGGCCGTAATGCACCAGTTCCAGCACATAGTTCCGGATCAGGTCATACTTAAAGAGATAATCCGAGGTGATTTCTTTTTTAATCTTTGTAAACAGCTGCTCTATTTCATCGGCAAGCGCATCGTCAATCTCAAACAAAGGGATATTTCCGGGCTGGAAGATCGGCAGGTCCTCAAGCGTAGGGTGAGATTTGTCCCTGATAAAAAAATCTTCGGTAAAGACACAGAAACTGCCCGACTGTTCCGGGTCTTCGGGGATCCAGTGGTACGGCACTTTCGGTGTGGCAAACAGAAGGGCATTCTGCCGGATCCGGATCGTCTTGTCTGCATATTCCGCCCTGTTCTTCCCCCGTATCAGGCTGATCTTGTAATATTTCCTTCTGTTATAGGGCATTTCAGAAGTCATCTTCATTTTCTCAATAGTCTGGGCAATATCAAAAACATTAAAATGCCCGATATCCTTATGCATCCCTTTCGGGAAAATACTTTCCAGGTCCGTTCCGAGCTTGCCCGTCATTTCCCGGTAGAAATCCTCAAGGGAGGTATGTGAAGTATGGGCGGTTTTATCCATGATTGAAATTTGTAAAAATCAAAGGTACGCAAATCTTGTGTCTTACGGTTAAATAACGATGCCTCCCACTAATTCCAACACCCATTTGCCGTTCCGGTATTCGGCAGAATACTCATTTTCAAAACTGCTTCCTGATGTTGAAATATAAAATAGGTTCTCGTCAAGGGTACTTCTTTTAATTTTGGAAATACCATCTCTTGTAACATCCGTCATTTTTACATAACCGGTTTTCTTCCGGTCACTTTCCGGTATAAATAAAACCCTTGCATCCGGGCTGACCTGATGGAAATAGTCGCAGTCGCTTTCAAAGACAGTAAAAGTATAATGCAGTGTCTTTAGATTACCGGGGGTTTCCGCATACGCGGGGAGCATTAATTCGTAAAGTTGGGTAAATTTATTTTTACCGGATATAAACATAGGATTGAGATCATCGAAATCACTGATGCCGTCTCCGTCGGTATCTTTGCTGTCCGGGTTCAGTCCGAAACTTTGCTCGAAGATATCATTGTACCCGTCATGGTCAGAATCCCTTGTCAGATTTTCCAGGCTCATTGTAAACAATTTACCGTCGCTTATTGCCGAATAATCGTCATATCCGGGTAATCCGGGAACCTTTACCATTTTCACGAGGCTTCCCTGCAATTGAAGGAATCCGTTTTCTATCATCGGCTCCTGCTGGAGATCATTAATGTAGTAATGGCTGAAGCTTAAGCCCAGAAAATACGCATAGGATTGGTCATTTTCAATGGTGCATAGCCAGAATCCCAGCTCATTCCTTGCCAGGGCATAGATAACATTTCCCGCCTGCTGTTGATGGGAAAATAAAAAACGGTCTGAAAACCTTTCTGTAAATACCTTGTATTCTGCCTGATAATTGTCCCACCATCTCTTTCCTATCCTATCATCATCGTAAAGGTGTTTTAAGCGGGTACTGTCCTGCCTGAAGGTCCGGTATTCTGTAAGGTCTGTAATATCAAGGTAACCGGGCTTATGTTCCAGAATTTGTTTTACCGTAAATGGCTTTTTCTCTATATATGATTTGAAAGTCTGCTCACGGTCACCGGCAAAACACCTGTCTTCAATACTTCTGGAACAGGAAAAGAATAAAATAAAAGTAATAAAATATAAGATTCTCATTATTAAAAGTTTGACTGGTCAATACAAAAAGTGCTCCCAAATAGGAAAGGCGGACAGCTTTCCAGATCTAAGTAATAAATTATTTTCAGCGGTTATATACTTGGGTTTTTTACCTTATAAAATATTTTTCCAGAATAGGTGAGATATATCCATTTATTTTCTAAATTAGCATCAGTCAAATACATAAAATTATCATTATGAAAAACCAGAATTTAAACAACGGTAAAAAATTAAACAAAAAACAGCTTCGCTCCATTACAGGAGGATTACTGGATTGTCTGGGCGGAAGCTGTCCGACTCTTGACGGATGTCCTCCGCTTAATGAATTTGGGTGTATTACCATTTCCAAATCCTGCGCGCAATCTATATGCAGACCTATGTAAATACATGAATGTATTTTACATAAAATACCGTCTGAATCAGACGGTATTCTTTTTTTATTTAATAAATTTCCACTGTAAGTGATTTATATCACAATATTTTATTAACTTAGTCTTCACTAACTCACTAAAAATCAATTGTTATGAAAAACCATCAGGTAAACAACGGGAAAAAATTAAACAAAAAACAGCTTCGCTCCATTACAGGAGGTTTAATGCAGTGCCGCGACCCGAAGACAAATGCTTGCAGGGTATTTTCGAATGGCTGTGCAGAATTCGACTGTCGTCCCGGATTAATTCCATAACCAGGAAATTTTAGATAAAATACCACCCTACCCGGGGTGGTATTTTTTTCACCTCTATAACCTGATACCGTTATAATAAACAGGTTGATATCATACAATGAAATTCATGATGCACTAAAATCTCCCCGGCCTGTACACAAAAAATGCCGGCCTTAAGGGTAAACTTTAAATACCACTTATCTTAATCGAATTAAATTTCCAACAAAAGTGATTTAATATCAATAATTTTCATAACTTAGTCTTCACTAACTCACTAAAAATCAATCGTTATGAAAAACCAGCATGTAAACAGCGGAAAAAAACTAAGCAAAAAAGAATTAAGAACAATTAAAGGAGGGAAAGAACAATGTATTGACCCTTTCACAGGAGGATGCAGAAAGTACGCGATCGCCTGTGCTGAACTGCAATGCCAGCCCACTATTCCGGATATTGAATTTTAGAAAACGGAATTTTAAAACAATTTAAAAAGCGCCCCAAAGTAATACTTTGAAGCGCTTTTCTTATATAACTAACTTTAATATTCTTATACGTTGAACCGGAAATGCATGATGTCCCCGTCCTTCACGATGTATTCTTTTCCTTCTACGGACAGTTTTCCGGCTTCCTTGATTTTGGCTTCCGAACCGTAGGTCATATAATCATCGAATTTGATCACCTCTGCACGGATAAACCCTTTTTCAAAATCCGTATGGATCACTCCCGCAGCCTGCGGAGCGGTCCAGCCCTGCCCGATGGTCCAGGCTCTTACTTCCTTCACCCCGGCCGTAAAATACGTCTGAAGCTTCAGCAGGTCATAGGCTTTTCTGATCAATCGGTTCACGCCCGGTTCTGTAAGTCCGAGTTCATCAAGGAAAATTTCTCTTTCCTCAAAAGTTTCCAGTTCATTGATATCCGCTTCAATCTGTGCCGCCAGTACCACGACTTCAGAACCTTCATTTTTAGCCATTTCCTCAATCCTGGGGATCCAGTCGTTTCCATTTTTAATGGAGTTTTCATCTACGTTGCACACGTAAAGCACCGGCTTGTTCGTCAGCAGCTGAACGTCACTGATAATAGTTCTTGTGGTATCATCCATCGCAAATTCCCTTGCATTCTTACCGTCCTCCAGGAATTTCTGAAGGCTCTGAAGGGTTTCATACGCTAAAATATCTTCCTTCTTGCCGGATTTGATGAATTTCTTCGCTTTATCAACAGCCTTTCCAACCGTTTCAAGATCCTTCAGCTGAAGCTCTATATCAATGATCTCCTTGTCCCGCATCGGGTCTACGGATCCTTCTACGTGGATGATATTGCCGTTGTCAAAACATCTCAATACATGGATGATCGCTTCGCACTCCCGGATATTGGCCAGGAACTGGTTCCCCAGTCCTTCCCCTTTGCTCGCTCCTTTTACAAGGCCTGCAATATCAACGATCTCTACCACAGCCGGCAGCACCCTTTCAGGCTTTACGATCTTCTCCAGCTCGAACAGGCGGTGATCCGGTACGGAAACCGTCCCGAGGTTGGGCTCGATGGTACAGAAAGGATAGTTGGCAGACTGCGCTTTGGCATTGCTCAGGCAGTTAAAAAGGGTTGATTTACCTACATTCGGTAAGCCTACGATTCCACATTTCATATTTTCTTAGCTTTTAGCAATCGGCTTCCGGCTTCTTGCATGTTAAAAATAAAGGTGTGCAAAGATAGTAATTTTAAAGGGAGTTTCATAATAAAAAAATCTGCCGGCATGCCGGCAGATTTTTGGGAAACTGCATATGATATATCGTGTATCGTTCTAGGGATTCGCTCCCGTAGCATCCTGTGCCTGCTCGGCATCATCCGGCAAAGACTCCAGCGTCTTGTCAAGGCTGAACAGGGATTCGTCGCTTGCCCGGTCTCCGCCGGCAATTTTCAATTTATCAATCAGGTTCATGGCGAAGGTTTCCTCTTCGATCTGTTCTTTCACGAACCACTGAAGGAAATTCCATGAAGCCCAGTCTTTTTCTTCAAACGCGATGTTCACCAGGTTATAGATGGCCGTGGTATTGTCTACCTCGTGTTTGAAGACAAGGTCGAAACAATGGGTAAGGCTGGTGGGTTCTTCTCCGGGTGCAGGAAGCTCCTTGATTTTGGGTTTTCCGCCTCTGTTAAGGACGTATTGCATGAATTTCACGGCATGGTCCCTTTCTTCCTGGGCATGGCGGAAAAGAAAGTTTGAAATTCCGCCGTACCCTTTGTCAGCAGCCCAGATCCCATAATAAAAATACACCCTTGACTGTAAGTCTTCGGTGTTCATCTGGTCACTGAGTGCCTGTTCGAGCCTGGGTGAAAGTCTGTTGGTATTCATAATTTTATCGTATTTAATGATTATGATGCTGATGATGCAAAAACAGTTCCGAGACCCCTGTATTTCGGATCACTCTACCCCACCCGATTTATAACCTGTTGAAATAAAGGATATTAAGCTTATAATTTATAGTTATTCTAAAATAAAACCGGCTCATAGGGAAATGAACCGGTCTTGTATTGTTATTTTAAAGGTTATAATGTAATAAGTAATTGTTATTTGGTTTGTATCTGACCACCCCGTCAAAAATTCCCTGAATTTTTGCCACCCCTCCGGAGGAGGGGAATTTACTCATGTTCAGTAGGGAGAATACCGGATGGCGCTATTTCACTTTTTTCGCGGTATAGTCGCTTTCATTGCCCAGGCGGTCAACGGCTTTAACAGCCACCGCATTCAGGGGCTGGCCGTTTCTGGACCTGGGGATTTCTTTTGACAGCTCATCCAGGGTCAGGATCTCGGTTTCCCAGGCTCCGCCGTATTGGGTGAACAGCACCCACTGGAATACCTGCCCGATGTTTTTGGTGCTCCAGCTGACCTGCACAGCCGTTCCGGTATCGTTGATGAACAGGGTGGGCGCCTGTAGCGGTACCGCCTTTAGCCACGGCGTTTTGGGAACCAGGGCTTTTTCCTTATAGGGCCCGTTTTTAAGGGCCGGAAGCATATTCGCATTTTTGGTCAGCCCGGCCATGCTCCAGTGGATTTCCCCCGCATCATTCCCCAGTACCTGCCGGGAGATCTCAATCTGGTTCCTGATTTCTGCCGGGCGGTCCGGAGCCTTGACCTCCACCGTATTCAGTCCCGGCCACAGGTGGCGGTTCATTGTGTTTTCAGACTTCCACCAGTTCAGCAGAGGCTCAAAAGGCTGCCCTTTGGATTCCACCGGCCAGTAAAGCTGCGGCGAAAAATAGTCGACCCAGCCTTTGTTCAGCCACAATTTAGCATCCGCATACAGTTCGTCATACTGGGAAGAACCGACCACCCCCTGCGGATAGCCCGGCTTCCAGATCCCGAACGGGCTGATCCCGAACCTCACGTAATTTTTCTCGGCGTGGATTTCCTTGTAGATCCTTTCCACGAACTTGTTCACGTTGTCCCGTCTCCAGTCGGCCCGGGTTAAGGTACCGCCGTTCCGGGTGTATTCATTCCAGCTGGCCTGGTCCGGGAAATCGGCCCCGTTGTTATAGGCGGCGTACGGGTAAAAATAATCGTCAAAATGAACGGCATCAATGTCATACCTCTTCACGATGTCCTTTACCACATTGGAGACATGGCCCTGGGTTTTCGGGTTGGCGGGATCCAGCCAGTACATGCCGTTTTTCAGCCTGATCACCATATCGGAGAGCTTGTTCACCATCGACAGGCTGCTGACGGAACCGCCGTTGCTGTGGTGGGCCCGGTAGGGGTTCAGCCAGACGTGGAGCTCCATTCCCCTTCTGTGCGCTTCCTCGATCCAGAACTGCAGGGGGTCATAATTCGGGTACGGGGCCCTGCCGGTCTGTCCGGTCAGGAAATAGGACCACGGTTCTATCGTACTCGTGTATAGGGTATCGGCGGAAGGCCGGGCCTGGAAGATCACGGCGTTGAAATTATTGTCTTTCAGCAGGTCCAGGATCCTGATGGCTTCGGCCTTCTGCTGGTCGACCGTCAGGTTGTTCCTTGAAGGCCAGTTGATATTCGCAACGCTGGCAATCCAGGCGCCGCGGAATTCCCTTTTGATCTCGGGAAGGCTGGTCCTGAATGCTTCTTCGGCCGGACGGGCCACGGGAGGCGTTGCGGCAACGGGTTTTGCCGGCCCGGCTTCCCTGGCGGGTTTACTGACAATTGTATTCGCTTTTTGGGAACCGCAGGAAGCCAGGGCCACTGCGGAAAGAAAAAAGAGGGTCTGATTTATATTCCGGATATTGATATTCATAGCGCAAAAATAATATTAATCTTTCAGAGCCTCTTTACATTTCATTAAAAATTAACGGCCCGATATGAAGGCATCAGGATTTTAAGAGGGCTGTGATGACTGATCCGGAGCCTGTTTGCCTGTATTGCAAAAAAATAAGGTCCCGCAGATCATGCGGATCATGCCTATTTTTACAGGCTGTTACATGCGATGGTCTAAAAAACCAACGCGAGCAGCTTAGCTTTATACAGTAAGACCGTTAATGCAGAAGACCGTAATAATAGTGCAATACCTGTCATTTCTGTACCCTTTCAGCGGATACAAACCCTTCCGTACCCTCCGGGGTCCTGACGTGGTACCAGGATCCGGTGCCCGCCAGTATGGCAACCGGGGTTTTGGATTCTGTTTTGATGACCGGGTCATATGGGGACCCAGGCCCGGTGCGGAGCGTGGTCCCGGATTTAATAAAGTTCCCTGACGGGTCTTTCCCCCTGTTTTTAGTGGCAGGGACCGGCCGCTGGCGGAGGTACGGATACGGGTCTGTGGCCCCACCCGAGGTGTAAATCCCGAAATGCAGGTGGGCCGGCCCGCCTGCGGCATTGCCGGTATTCCCTACCCGGCCTAGGGTATCCCCGGTCTTTACCGGTTTGCCGTCTGTGGCCATCACGCTGTCGAGATGGGCGTAATAATAGGAGTTCCCCAGCGCCGGATCCCGGAGCCAGACCTGCTTGCCCCCGAGCCCCTGGTTTCCGGTCCGGGCCACGAACCCGTCCGCCACGGCGACCACCGGCGTGCCGCGGGAGGCAAAAATATCCACGCCTTCATGGCTCCGCCCCCCGCCGTCGCGGCTGGCGCCCCAGAAGCTCTGCACATCGCGGTTGGCCTTGCCGGCTACCGGGAAAGCCAGGGAAGGCTGGGTATAGATCTTAAGTTCCAGGGTCCCGCGGTACCCGATCTCCGGCTGGAGGACCACCTGATGCCGGCCGCTGTTCTCAATGAATGCGGTGAACCGGTTGTTCTTAAGCATGCCGCTTTCGGGCTGACCGGTGGTAGAATCACCTTCCGTCATATCTACGAAAACCTTAGCGGCTGGGTCAGCGGCCACGGCTTCAATCACCAGAAGGTCGCCTTTTTTCAGTTCCAGGGAATAGCCTGCGGCATTCATTTCGCCGGGGCCGGGTGCTGCCACAGTCAGCAAAGTACCGTCCGGTATTTTCAGCCGGCTGGCGGCGGCAGCCGTAAAAGCTGTTTTCCACTGCACCATCAGGCTGTCGGCCCCGGAAAAGCTTCGTTCGTACCGGGCCCGCTCGGAGGTTTCAAAAATATTTTTCGTCATCTTGAGCCCGTCACAGGACGAGACAAGGCCGGTGGCAGTGATCAGCATCAGGATCAGGCAGGATAAGGAGGGTAAAGCTTTCATGGTAAAAGGGATACAAAAACTCAGCCGTAGCAGGCATGCGGTCCGTCTCACCGGTGGGATAAGGAATATTTAAGATCGTAAACCGCTATTTCCGGCCGGTCTTTCATCAGATCATTGATCCGGCTTTAATAAATCAATTTCCAGAATATTCCGGTCCCTCCTGATCCTGTTTTTATAATACTTTTCCATATTCCTTTTAAACTCGGCACCGGTCTTACCGTCCTGGGTCTCCACGATATCGGTTCCTGATATATCCTTGGCGGGGTTTTCCCGGTATTCCTTATATAATTTCCTGTACCTGTTCTGGTCCACAGCCAATACTTTATGGTGGGGAGCCCTGTTGTCCAGGACCCCGCCTGCTTTTTCAACGGCAACCAGCTCAAAACGGTGGGTACGGGTGCGGTCTTCCATTTGTATAATAAGGCCGGGCAGGCCGTGAAATTTATAGGGGCCGTCTGCAATGGGAATATCCGTTGAGAACCAGGCCGTCCAGACCCTCCCGCCAAAATCCAGGGTAGCTTTCTGGCCTTGTAGTGTATTGATCTCCCTTTTTTCCGGCGAAATTTTCCAATCCATTTTTCTCGGGTCGGAAACGCTGTAGACCTCATGATGTATTGAGGTAATAAGGGCAACCTCATAACCGGGGTATTTTTTATACACCCTGTTTTCAAATTGACTGAGCCTGTCGCCCTGAGCATAGGCGACTGAATCATTTCTGTAGTTCCCGATATCATAAAAAACAGATCCCGTCTTGTAGACTTCCAGGTACATCACCACTTTCACCGTATCATTCTTCACCGTATCCTTAACCGAAGTATATTCGTAAATAAACCTTTCGGACTGGCAGAAGAGAAACAAAGGCAGAAAGAGGAAAATTGCGGTAAGCTTCATTTTTTAAAATCTAAAGATCATGCGGAATGGCGGAAACGGAATGTTCCGTAAAGCCATCTTCACTTTTCAGAGCCGTGAATTCCCTGCGCTCGCTTTTTCATCGCAATGGATTGTAACGGTCAATAAGGTAAAGGCCATCCGTACTACAAGTATACAAAATAAAATGATTCATTATCCATACACCGCCGCCCTTTCTGAATAATACAGATCAACAATAGGAAAATTCAGGGTCTGATGGCTGTAATCGTCATAAAAAAACCCTTCCGGCGCGGAGCCGGAAGGGATATCAAGTTGATCAGTGACCCTGCTGCATGTGTGCTTCAGGGAACTGTATGTTGATGGGCTGATTATGCTTTCGCGCCTCTTTCCATTCTTTTTCTTTCTTCTTCAGAAAGGATTTTCTTTCTCATACGGATGAAGTTCGGGGTTACCTCGATGGCTTCGTCACCCTGGATGTATTCCATGCATTCTTCAAGGGAGAATAAGATTTTCGGCGCCACACCGGTATCCTTGTCTTTTCCGGAAGCCCTCATGTTGTTCAGCTGTTTCGCTTCCACGATGTTGACTACCAGGTCTCCCGGTTTGTTCTGTTCCCCGATGATCATCCCGGCGTAGATTTCCTCGCCCGGATCAACGTAAAACTTCCCTCTGTCCTGTAATTTAGCAATAGAATATTCCGTAGCAGGCCCCTGGGTCTTGCTGATCAGTACCCCGTTGCTTCTTCCAGGAATCGCCCCTTTGAAAGGCTTGTATTCCGTGAAACGGTGTGCCATGATCGCTTCACCGGCAGTCGCCGTAAGCATCTGGGAACGCAGTCCGATCAGGCCTCTTGAAGGGATCTCGAATTCCATGTGCTGCATTTCCCCTTTGGTTTCCATAATGTGAAGGTCCCCTTTTCTCTGGGTCGCCAGGTCGATCACTTTAGAAGCATATTCTTCAGGAACGTCCACCACCAAAGATTCGTAAGGCTCGCATTTTTCTCCGTCGATTTCCCTGAGGATTACCTGCGGCTGTCCGATCGTCATTTCGTACCCTTCCCTTCTCATCGTTTCAATTAAAACCGATAAGTGAAGGATCCCTCTTCCGAAAACCAGGAAGGTGTTGGCATCTGCAGTCTGTTCAACCCTTAATGCCAGGTTTTTCTCAAGCTCTTTCGTCAACCTTTCCTTCAGGTGATTAGACGTTACATATTTACCGTCTTTCCCGAAGAACGGTGAATTGTTGATCGAGAAGGTCATGTTCAGCGTCGGCTCGTCAATCGCGGTTCTCGGCAACGGTTCAGGGTTTTCAAGGTCTACGAATGAATCCCCGATCTGGAAGGCGTCAAAACCTACCACGGCACAGATATCCCCTGCCTTTACTTCGGTTACTTTTTTCTTTCCTAACCCTTCGAAAACGTAGAGTTCCTTTACTTTTCCTTTCACGATTTTCCCGTCGGCCTGTGCCAGTCCGATCCATTGGGATTCCTTGATCTCCCCTCTGATCACTTTCCCGATCGCGATTCTTCCTAAGAAAGAAGAGAAATCCAGGGAAACAATCTGCATCTGAAGCGGCCCTTCCGCCACTTTAGGCGCAGGAACATACTGCAGGATACCGTCCAGTAATGGGAAAATATCTTCGGTCTGCTCCAGGGAAGTGTTGAACCAGCCCTGTTTTGAAGATCCGTAGAACGTCGGGAAATCCAATTGCTCTTCGGTCGCCTCAAGGTTGAAGAACAGGTCGAATACCTGGTCGTGAACCTCGTCCGGACGGCAGTTCGGCTTGTCTACTTTATTGATAACCACTAAGGGTCTTAGTCCTAATTCCAATGCTTTCTGAAGCACGAATCTTGTCTGCGGCATTGGTCCTTCAAAGGCATCCACCAACAAAATAACCCCGTCTGCCATTTTCAATACCCTCTCTACCTCACCACCGAAATCGGCGTGACCGGGCGTATCGATTACGTTAATTTTCGTGCCTTTATAAGTAACAGAAATATTCTTGGATAAGATCGTGATCCCTCTTTCTCTTTCAAGGTCATTGTTATCCATAATTAATTCCCCGCTCTCCTGATTTTCTCTGAAAATATTGGTAGCGTGGATGATTTTGTCAACCAAAGTCGTCTTCCCGTGGTCAACGTGTGCGATAATCGCAATATTTCTAATGTTTTGCATAAAAGATTTTTACGGGTGCAAAAATAGTGAAATTTAATGAAAAAGTCACCATGAAGTTTTATTTATTAACAAATTCATAATGAGGAAATTAAAACATCCTGTTTTTCAGCCACCCGTATACGGAGCCGTGAGGATGGGATTTACACGAAAAAACCAGGTCCGGAAAATGAATAATTCAATAAAAACGCCGCAACCATCAGCGGTCAGGGGCTGCCGGATGATCACCATCCCGGAAAAGACCGGATCAGAAAATAAAGGATGATCCCCTGAACCAGGATAACCAAACCTGTTTTCAGCAAAAATGATTTTTTTGAAATTTTATGCCTGAAGATAAACATCCCTGCAATGGCCCCTGCAGTTCCGCCCATAAAAATAAGGGCCAGCAGCCAGGCTTCCGGGATCCTTCTCCGGTGCCAGACGGCTTTCCGCTTATCGGTCCCGAAAACGACAAAGGTAACAAGGTTGATGGTAAACAGTACGTAAAACATCCGCACAAATCTAAAACAAAAAAGAGTGTTAAAAAAACACTCTTCCCTGCTTTACCGTATTTACAGGCATATCATCACTTCGCACGGATCCTGAGGGGGCGCTTCTCCGCATACAATGTCAAATTCGGCACAGTTGGAAGACGAGCCGGTCCCCCATCCCCACTGGACTACGCAGGTGTCCGGGTTTTTACATCTTACCATTCCTCTGATAATCCCTCCCTGGATGGATCTCATTTCGGTTCTCGAAACCTTCTTTAAATTTTTCATGATCTTTCTTTTAGTTTGAATGATAAATGTATAAAAAATTACCCGGGGAAAAAATATTTATTCCGGATATTTCATGATGGCATGAATAATATCTTGTTAAAAATTTCAATGCCCCGGTTTTATACGATAAGTCCATAAAAATGAAAAATATTTCAGGTCAATTGAAACAGGATTTCTACATTTGTAATTCATAGAACAGCATCAATGACTTTAGAAGAATTGCCGGGCATTTATACGGTCCAGGGCAGCAACCAGGAAGCCCCGGGCCGATCCTCTTACCAGGGGGTCCTCACGTTATCGCTTGACGAAAACCGCCGCATCGTTGCCGAATGGCTGATCGGCGACCACGAACAACACGGCACCGGTTTTTATAAAGACGGCATCCTGGTCATCAACTTCCGTTATGAAGGCGAAGACCATACCGTCTACAAAGGCACTGCCGTCTACCGCTGCATCGGCCCCGATGTGCTGGACGGGTTCTGGTCCGAGAAGCACGGGGACCCGCAGTACCTGGGGAATGAGTATTGCGTACGGATACAGAGTTCCGGGATTTTGAATTGATTTAACCATAATATTCTTTTGTCTTGAAACAAAAGAATCAAAAATTCAAGACCTCAAAACTTTTTAACGCTACAAATTGAGCCGGCGCTGAAAAGTTTAAACTTGCGCGGATTGGCTATTGGTCTGTTGATCACTATTGCCGCCGCGCTTCAAACACTAAACTTTTTTAAGTGGCCTTTGCTTTTCAATTTGCTTAACGCTAAAAGTTTAATGGTCATT
>NZ_AUMU01000023.1 GCF_000430845.1 Chryseobacterium gregarium DSM 19109
TCACCGGTTCTCGATACATTTTTCTGCGCTTTGCTTCGAAAATACTCGAACTGACGGCATATAATTTCTCATATTTCATTAATATAGAAACATCGGCAGGATGCAACAGGATGCCAGTATTTGTGTTTGTGGGTAGATTGGTTAACACAAAATTAATATATATGAAAGACAGATCTTTACTGTTTAAGCAGACCTTTAAATCGCTATTGCTTTGTGGATTGACCTTCTCCACCATTGGTTTGGATGCTCAGACACTGGCCTTTCCGGAAGCTACCGGTTTTGGACGGTATACGACAGGCGCCAGAGGGGCTGCCAATCCTCAGATCTATTTGGTTACGAATCTTAATGACAGCGGACCGGGCTCATTCCGTGATGCGGTGAGCCAGCCGGGCCGGTTTGTGATCTTTAAGGTGGGAGGGATTGTTAATTTACAATCCGTTGTTGCGGTGGCTGCCAATACGACCATTGCCGGACAGACCGCTCCCGGAGAAGGCATCCTGTTTCTGGGGCCGAGGGTATCCTTTACCGGAGCCAACAATACCATTGCAAGATTTATGCGGATCCGTTACGGCGGAACATCTCAAAATCAGGATGCTTCAGGAATTGCCAACGGCGCCAATATCATTCTGGACCACATGACGTTTACCTGGGGAACTGACGAAGTATTTTCGGTGAACTGGGACAGCAACGGGACGAGCCCTGATAACATCACCATCCAGAATTCAATTATCGGACAGGGAATGCACCGCCACAATCACTCCGCAGGAGGGTTAATGCAGCCGCCGTCTGGTGGAAAGATCAGCCTGATCGGGAATTTATACATCTGCAACAAAACCCGTAATAATAAGATCAAAGGGATCAACGAGTTTGTGAACAATGTGGTGTATAACTGGGGGAATTACGGAAATACATACGGCCACACGCAGTCCGGGGAAGCGTATATTATGGGCGGAGATTCTGCGGGAGCATCGTTTGCCAATATCATCAATAATTATTTCATCGGTGGACCGAATACGAACCCTGCCACGACCACGCCTTTCAGCGTAGGAAATTCTAATTTCAATTTATACGGTTCCGGAAATTATTTCGACAATAATAAAAACGGGGCCTTAGACGGGGCTTTGGTTCCTCAGAATCTAACCGGATATCCTGTAGGAGATGCGGCATCCATTATGTCGTCTCCGTATGACTATCCGATGAAAAATACAACACTGACGGCCCAATCTGCCTACGATAATATTGTCACAGGCGTGGGAGCATCCTATCCGAGACGCGACCAGGTGGACAACCTGATGGTTTCAGATTTAATGTCGAAAGGAACAACCGCTACCTATGTGTATGTACAGACTGATTTAACCACCCAGTTCGGGTTTACCAACGGCGGGGCAGGGCATATCTATGGTGCGCCGGCTCCCCTGGATACCGATAATGACGGGATGCCGGATGCATGGGAAACCGCCAACGGGCTGAATCCCAATGTTGCTGATGCCTTGGCCGTAAGCACAACCCAGGCTCCGTATCTGAATATTGAAGTATACATCAACAGTCTGCCGAATACCGTTGCCCCGGATTTTATTATTCCGCCAACGAATCTGAATTTCACGAATGCATTGACCGCAGGAAGCCCGGCGGCCAGTTCTTTAACGGTGAACTGGAATGACAATGCAACTAATGAAACCCATTATGTCCTGGAGCGTTCCGCTAACGGAACCGCTTTTACGGTTATTGCCACATTGCCAGCGAATACAACAAGCTATAATGAAACAGGATTAACCCCGAACACCCCATATTATTACAGGGTGAAAGCAACCAACGCTACAGATTCTTCGGTCTATACATCAAGCGTATCCGTAACGACACCGCCGGTTCCGTCTGCTCCTGTAAAACCGACAAATCCGGTTCCGGCCAATGGATTTAATGAAGTCCAGCTGAACAGCGGCAGTTTTATTTTAAAATGGAACGGCAGTGCCAACACCACAGCCTATTCGGTTTATTTCGGGACAAGTCCCCAGAACTTAACGAATGTGGCTACGGTACCTTATTCTGCCACGCCGTCTTATCAGGTGAACAATTTAAATACGGCAACCAACTATTACTGGAGGATTGATGCTTCCAATGCGCTCGGTTCCGTAACGGGAGATGTCTGGAGTTTCCGGGCCCTGACGCCAAGCCTTGTCGGGAACTGGCCGTTTGCAGAAGCGCCTTTATCAGGTGAACAGATTGCCGATGTAACATCATATGCCAACAACGGAACTTTAAATGTGGCCTACGACAATGCCAACATAAGGGTAGCCGGAAAAGAAAACAATGCCCTGGATCTGTCCACTTCGCCGAATACACCGTACATCGTGAGTATTCCGCATCAGGACCAGATTTTATTCAATACCCATTCTTTTACCGTTTCGTATTGGATGAAAGCCCCGCAGAGTATGATTCCGTCATCTTCGGCGACCAGCTTATATGTGTTGTGTAAAGGTTCTTTCACAAAAAACACCACGACAGGAGCCACGGGCAAACGTTTTAATGTAGAAGTTAAAGGAGGCCAGCTACGGTTTGCCATTGATGATGATGTGACCAAAAAAGAAATCACTTCGCCAATTGCCAACTATTTTACCAATAACTGGGTACATGTGGTAATCCAGAGAGATGTGACAACGCATAAAATGAGAATCTACACCAACGGGGTGTTAAGCTCTGAAGGTGACGAAACGGCGGTTACCGGAATCGGTGAAGCCAGTGATCTGATCATCGGAAATATCGGTGAGCTGGAATTTTTGTCAGCCGTCAATACGCCGGCACCATACAAGGGTGCATTTGACGAACTGAAAATGTACAACTATGCATTGTCACCAACGGAAATATCGGCTCTTTACAACCAGGCCGTATTGGGGAATGCGGAATTGAGCATCAGCAAAAATGCAGGAACTATATATCCGAATCCTGTAAAAGACCAGATTTTCATCAAGCTTCCTGAATATAAAAAATCCAGCTTAACAGCGACTGTGATGGATATGTCCGGAAAAGTGATTGTCAGGGAAAAGCTGAATGCTGACGGAAACAGAACTTTCAACCTGAATATGGCCGGCAGAAAAGCGTCAGGAAATTACATCCTGAATGTTTCAGGAGACCGGTTGAACAGTAATTTTAAAATTGTTGTTCAGTAAACCCTATAATATAATAAGGACACCACTCATTCATTCATATTTCAAAAGGAAATCCTTTCAGTTTTTGGAAGGATTTCCTGTTTTATTCCGAATCATTACCCGAACTGGCGGCTATATAAGAGTGCGCGCGCGACACCCCCGATCATGAAGTGAAGCATAGCGTATCAGAAAGCTTTAATGAAAAGAGATATCCCGTAGCATTTAACGGTTCGGGAATAAGGATCTTACTTTCTGAAGCTGCGGGATGAGTCATAAAATTTTTATTGAAACCATAACTGTTGATCTATCGTATATGATAGTAAATGACTTATACATCCCTGGATTTCCAGGCAAACAACGGTGCCTTGTATAATCGTTTAGTCTGATATAAATTATGGTAGAAGGTTGAAAACTCTTGATAATAATTGGTATATTTGCCCCAAAAGTGCCATTAAATAATGAATAAAAAAGAATAGGATTTTTCAGGTCTGGCTGTAGCCGGGGAATGTTTTTAGAATCAAAGGGTTAAGACAATATGCCTGAACGGCTGTTTTTTTATCGGTGTTTCATTAATTTCTTTTCCTGTTTACTTTTATATCAGTCATAAAAAGCAGCTTAAAATAAAAATGATTTAAATTATTGCTGTTGTAAGGATAAAAAATAGGAAGCAGTACCTTTACAAATATTGTATTAATAATTCCTTTGATTATAGATTATTACAGTCAGCTTACATCAAAATCCCGGATAAAGGATCCGAGGAAAATCCTTCCAATAAAGCCAATCATAACAAAATATTTTGACAAAACCGGATAGCATCAGATTATTATTTATGGATGTTTATTATAAATCGGAATGAAATTTGCTACACCCAGAACTGACCTTTAAAAATAATATATTACAAGATGTGTTCCATACTGATTCAAATTTATAATAATACGATGGAAAATATACATAATGCACTCTTGTGGTATTAAAAAGCTTTAACTTTAGGAGATTAAAAAACATATGAATAAAACTATTATTACGTACCTAATAATTTTGTCAGTCATCTTATTATCATGCAAACCCAAGCAGCATATGGTATATATGTCGGAGCATAATATGGAACAGGAGCTTGCTCAGGCCCGGTTCAACGGGCTTCATATCCAGGAGGGGGATGTTCTCCTGATTCTGGTTTCCGCGCTTGACGAAGCTGCGGTAAAACCTTTTAACCTTAATACTGCCAACCGGGTAGGAAGTGAATCTCCCAGTGGAATAACCCAATATGTACAGCCCAGCGAGTATCTGGTCAATGCTGACGGGTACATCAATTTTCCGGTATTAGGAGATATATATGCCAAAGGCATGACCCAGGTACAGCTGAAGCAGGACATTGAATCCCGTTTGAAAAGATACCTTACCGAACCTATGGTAACTATTACCCTTAAGAATTTTAATGTCAGTATTTTAGGAGAAGTAAAAGTCCCGGGACAGAAAGAAAGTGTATCTCAGAAACTCAATATCTTTCAGGCGCTGAGCCTGGCAGGGGATATGACCGACTTCGGAGACCGTAAAAATGTGAAGCTGATCCGCACCGGGGACGACGGTGCCGAGCAGGTGATCAATCTGGATATGTCCAGGTCTGATATTGTCAACTCACCGTATTATTATATGAAGCAGAATGATGTACTCTATGTACAGCCGGATATGAACAAGCAGATCCAGGCTAACTCCAATCCCAACCGGGCCCTTACTTTCCAGATCCTTGCATCTGCATTGGGGGTAGCAACACTTATTATTTCTCTAACGCGATAATTGAAAATATGCAGCAGATAGAATTACAGGAAAATAATGATTTGGATTTAAAAAAAATTATTGGAAAATATATACGTAAATGGCCGTGGTTTGTTGTGTCCGTTTTACTTTTTATGATCGGAGCTTCTATCTATCTCAGGTATTCTGTTCCCCTTTATCAGTCACAAACAAATCTTAAATTCGATAAAAAACAGACAGGCCTTACCTCTGCGCTGGCAGATCTTGATAACCTGGGAATCGGTCTCGGAAATGCGGACGAACTGAAAAGTGAAGTCGCTGTCGTAACTTCAAGGCCTATTCTTACACAGGTTGTTAAAAACCTTAACCTTAATGTACAGTACTTCAGCGAAGGTGAAATTAAAGATACTGAATTATTCTCCAATTTACCGATCACCGGGAAAATTATTGATTACCGTAAAACCGATAAGAAATTTGTCTCTGCTGAATATACTGTAAAGGATGTCAGTAGTAACCAATTTACGCTTTGGCACGAAAAAAAAGGGAATATAAAAGGGACTTTTAATATGCCTTTGCAATTAGATTTTGGTACGGTAATATTAAAGAAGAATCCCGGGATACCATTTAAGTCTAAATATAAGATTGTTTTCTGGAACCCTATAGAAAGGGTAAAAAAACTGGAACAGAATATCAAAGTAGAACTGCCTGATCCTAAGGCAATGCTTATGGATATTAGTATGGTAGGGAGTGTTCCTGAAAAGTCAGAAGCCATTCTTAACGAAATAACACGGCAGTATAACCTGGACGGTCTTAAAGATAAAAACCTGCAGGCACAGAATACCCAGGAATTCATTGATAGAAGACTGGAAGTAATTACCAGAGACCTTTCCGGGGTGGAAAATGAAAAAGAGGATTTCCAGAACCGGAACCGTATTGTTGACCTTCAGGCCCAGGCCCAGCTGGCCCTTCAGAACACAAGTGAAAATACCAAGGCGCTTCTTCAGCAGCAAACCCAGCTTGACCTTTTAAACTCCCTGGCGTCAGAAGCTTCAAAAGGCGGAAACAGCCAGCTGATGCCTTCGAATCTCGGGCTTAACCTTTCACTTGAGGGAGCCATATCCAAGTATAATGAGCTCCTGATCAGCAGGAATAAAACGTTGAAGCAGGCCACTAATGAAAACCCGGCCGTGGTAGAGATGAATAAGGAGATCAGCTCCCTCAAAGAAATCATACGGGATAATATCAGTGAACAAAGAGCAACGGTACAGGCGTCAATTAGTCAATTGAACTCAGATATTTCCTTAAATAACGGGGCAATAGAGAAAGTTCCTGGGCAGTCTAAAATATACCGTGGCATAGAGCGCCAGCAGACCCTGAAAGAACAGCTTTTCCTTTTTCTTTTACAGAAACGGGAAGAAAATGCAATCAATCTGTCGGTGAATGTCCCAAAAGCTAAAATTGTAAATCCTGCCTTTACCTCTGATTTCCCCGTATCACCTAAGAGAAATTTAATTATTGTAGCAGCATTGATTTTAGGAATATTATTTCCATTTGCTATCCTGTATTTATTTTTTATGCTGGATGATAAAATTTACAGCAGGAATGATATTAAAGACCGTTCTTCTTTGGGCGTATTGGCAGACATCCCTGCATTAAAGGATAATGACAATCACCTGGTGCAGAAAAATGATTTCTCGGAACTGGCTGAATCCTTCAGGGTGTTGGTTTCCAACCTCAAATTTGTGCTTCCGACAAAGAATTCGGCTAAAATAGTATTGGTCACCTCTTCGGTGAAAGGGGAAGGAAAAACCCTGGTATCCGTAAATCTGGCCCTTACCTTAGCAAATAAAGCCAATAAGGGGCTGTTGATAGGTTCGGATATCAGAAACCCGCAGATTCAGCGGTATGACAGTGAGCCTACCAAAAGAAAAGGACTGACAGAATATTTATATGATGAATCGGTCAATATAGAAGATCTTATTCACACAACGTATACCAATCCTTATTGTGATGTGATCTATGCAGGAAGTATACCTCCGAATCCTCAGGAGCTGCTTTCCAACGGCCGGTATCAGACGCTTATCGAACAGATGTCTTCGGAATATGCCTATATTATTATAGATTCCGCTCCGCTTCTTTTGGTTTCCGATACGCTGAGCATTGCGGACGTAGCTGATGCGACTTTGTATGTGGTAAGATCAGGCGTGTCAAAAAATCTCCTGGTTGATTATGCCAATGAGCTGGTGAGGGAAGCCAAACTGTCTAATGTATCCTTTGTAATCAATGATGTTTCCAAAAATGCCGGTGGTTATGGATACGGATATAATTATGGTTATGGATATGGCTACAGTAACGATAAAGATAAAAAATGGTGGCAGAAAATATTTAATAAATAATTAATTATAAAGTTTGAAATTTTTAACGAATTCAGCAAATACAGTATATTATATGAATACACAAACTAAGATCGGTATAGTAGGGTTAGGTTATGTAGGCCTGCCTTTAGCACGCTTATTTGCAACAAAATATCCGGTGGCTGGATTTGACATCAATCAGAAAAGGATCAACGAGCTGAACAACGGCAAAGATTCAACCCTGGAAGTCGAAGATCAGATACTTCAGGATGTTTTGGTCAAGACCAATCCATTGTTAAATTCGTCTTTTTCCGATCAGTCTTCAGCGGAGGGGAATGCATTGAATAATAAAGGCCTGTACTGTTCTTCAAATCTTGAAGATATTAAAGAAGCCAATATTTATATTGTGACCGTACCCACTCCGGTAGATAAACATAACCGTCCCGATCTTACGCCTTTATACAAAGCATCGGAAACTGTCGGTAAGGTACTGAAAAAAGGGGATATCGTTATTTATGAATCTACGGTATATCCGGGAGTTACAGAAGAAGAATGCATTCCGATGCTGGAAAAAGTATCGGGATTAAAATTTAATGAAGATTTTTTTGCAGGATACTCACCGGAAAGGATTAATCCGGGAGATAAAGAGCGTACAGTAGAAAAGATCTTAAAAGTGACAGCAGGTTCCACTCCTGAAATAGGAAAAGTGGTAGATGATTTATACAAATCCGTCATAGAAGCCGGTACCCATCTGGCACCAACCATTAAAGTGGCTGAAGCATCCAAAGTGATTGAAAACTCACAGCGTGACATCAATATCGCGTTTGTGAACGAACTGGCAAAGATTTTTAATTTACTGGATATCGATACCCATGCCGTGCTCGAAGCAGCAGGTACAAAATGGAACTTTTTACCGTTTAAACCCGGATTGGTAGGTGGACACTGTATCGGAGTAGATCCTTTTTACCTGGCACAGAAAGCGCAGGATGTGGGTTATTATTCGGAGCTTATACTTACGGCAAGAAGGTTAAATGATTCCATGGGGGCTTTTGTTGCCTCACAGGTGGTAAAAACAATGATCAAAAAAGGGGTCAATATCAACGGCGCTAAAATCCTCAACCTTGGAATTACGTTTAAAGAAAACTGTCCGGATGTACGAAATACCAAGGCTGCTGATGTGATCAAGAGCCTGGAAGACTATTCTTTTGAAGTGACCACTTACGACCCATGGGCAAATCCTGATGAGGTAGAACATGAATACGGAATCCGCTCTATTAATTCTGTTCACAAAATTGAAGGTGAATTTGATGCTATTATATTGACAGTAGCTCATCATGAATTTGCAGATTTAGATTTAAAAAAATATCTAAAAGACGGAGGTGTAGTGTATGATGTAAAAGGAATATTAAAAGAATCTGATAATCGTTTATAAATGATGATCAAAAAAATGAAAATAGCCTTAGTAGGTACAGAATACGTATGTCTATTAAATGCTGTTTTTATAGCAATACAATGAAGTAGTGGCTTTGGATATAATTGCAAAAAACAGTGAAATGCTAAATGCAAAAATTTCCCATTGAAGATGAAGAAATTAGTGAGTTTTTACATTACAAAACCCTTAATTTCCAGACTCATTCTTGACAAAAATGATGCATATAAGAATGATTATTTTGTTGTGGTTACACGTACAGATTATAATCCGAAACTCATTTATTTTAATATGACCAGCATTAAGAATGTTATAGAAGAGTAAAAAAATATAATTCCATCATAATATTATACCAATTAAATGATACCATTAGTAAAACCTTTTTTACCACCCAGAGAAGAATTGTTACCTGAACTAGAAAAGATTCTGTATTCGGGATATATTGCAGAAGGTCAGCCTGTTTATGATTTTGAAGCTTCATTTGGGAAGTATGTGGATAACTTAAATGTTTTGGCTCTCCACTCCGGCACAGATGCATTGCATATAGCCTTATTGCTTGCCGGTGTAGGACAAGGGGATGAAGTAATCAGTACACCAATGACAGCAGAGCCTACGAATGTTGCAATTTCTATGGTTGGCGGAAAAGTTATTTGGGGTGATGTTGATCCTAATACAGGATTATTGTCTCCGGAGTCTGTTAAATCGATGATTACAGAGAAAACAAAAGCAATTATTTTGGTTCATTATGCAGGTATGGTATGTGATATGAATGAATTCAATAAAATCAGCTTAGAATATAATATACCCATTATTGAAGATGCTGCCCATGCATTAGGCAGTAAATTTAACGGTAAGATGGTTGGAAGCAATTCTCAGTACACCATTTTTTCATTGCAGGCCATAAAACATATGACTACTGTCGATGGGGGATTTCTTACGTTTAATAAGCCGGATCAGATGCCAAGAGCCAGAAGAATGAGATGGTTTGGATTAGATAAAGGAAAAAGCAGATTGGAAAATGACATTGTTGAGACCGGTTATAAATATGCCATGAACAATGTAAATGCTACCATTGGTTTAGTGCAAATGAATCACATAAAATCTGTAGTAGGTAAGTATATTAGTAATGGTAAATTCTTTGACGAAAAATTACAGGGTTTAAAAGATGTAAACCTTATAAAATATTCTGAAGATACAGAACCGTCCTATTGGCTCTATACGATAAAAGTGGAAAGGAGAGAAGATTTCATTAAGCATATGGAAGCCCATGGTATTTCCGCAAGTCCGCTGCATTATAGAAATGATCTGCATTCCATTTTCAAAGAATCTAAAAGAAATCTGCCTGGATTGGATGAATTTTATACAAAAATGGTACATATTCCTTGTGGCTGGTGGCTGTCTGAGGAAGATCGTGAACATATTGTTGAAACAATAAAAAAAGGCTGGTAATATGATCCCATTATATAAGCCGTTCATGCCTGAAACCCCCTTGGTTAATGAAATATTACAGAGCGGGCAGCTTGCTTACGGTAAATACGGAAGAGCATTTGAAGCACAGCTTTCGCATTATTTTGGCACAGACAAGATAATAGTCACCAATACATTCAATATGGCTATTTTAGTAGCGCTGACTACTTTGGATGTTAAAGCAGGCGATACTGTTATTGCTTCTCCGATGGCATGCCTTGCCTCAACACAGCCTCTTTTATCAATAGGGATTAAAGTGCAGTGGGCAGATGTAGATCCAATGACCGGTACTCTATGTCCGGACAGCGTCAGAAGTTTAATGTCAGTCGGACCCAAAGCAATTATTCATAATCATTACTGTGGATATCCCGGGCATATTGATGAAATTAATGCTATTGGAAATGAATTCGGTATTCCGGTGATTGATGATGGAATTGAAGCATTCGGAAGTGAATATAAAGGAAAAAAAATTGGAAATGTGGGATCTGATGTCACCATTTTTTCTTTTAATCCGGTAAGAATTCCTAACACTTTGGATGGCGGAGCCGTAATTTTTAAAGATTCGCAACTTTTTGAAAAAAGTAAACTGATAAGAGATGCAGGTATCGACCGCACACGTTTTAGGGATGAATTAGGAGAAATCAGTTCGAAATGTGACATCACATTGGTAGGGCATAGTGCTACCCCTATGGAAATCAATACTTACATAGGCACTCAGCAAATGCTGAATGTTGATGTTTTATTATCAAAGCAGCGGGATAATGCAGAAGCGTGGCAACAGTATTTTTCAGACCCATCTTTAAAACTTATTGAAACTCATAATTCAAACCCTAATTTTTGGGTATTCGGACTTTTAGCAGATGATAAAGTGGAAATGATAAAAAATATCAGAAGCAAAGGTTTTTATGCTTCCGGTGTTCATATTAATAATAATATTTATAGTGTGTTCGGAGAGAGTAAGATGATTTTGCCGGGTGTTGACTATTTCAGTAATCATTTTGTTGCAGTACCCTCAGGATGGTGGGTGCAAAAAGAAAATATTCAATGGAAATAAAGTTTATTACACATTCGGAATGTTCAGAAGTTCTATTGTACGAAATATGTACTCTGAAAAAGCAGCATTGGGATTATCCTGTTTTAGAACAGATAAGATGGTTCAATGATAATTTATCAGATGACGATATACATGTATGTATTTTTGATAGAGATCATTTAATTGCATATACAACGTTGGTAAACATTAAATATCAGATTGAAGATGATATTGAACATGATGGATTAGGGATAGGAAGTGTTTGTGTGGATACCAATTACTTGAACAAAAAATATGGATTTTTTATTGTCCAGATCGTATCAGCATTTATCAGGCAAAAAAATTCTTTAGGTATTTTATTATGTAAAGATGAATTGGTCTCGTTTTACGAGAAAAATAATTGGATAAAATTCACTGGGCAGTTAAAAATTCAGGGGTTAAGTCAATCCTGTAATATATTGACTACAGAAATTATTAAATCTAATATAATTACATTAAACAAAAGTTTTTAATGGAAGACAATTCTTCTTCTTCGCAATATAAAGGAATTTTTAAAACCACATTTTTGTTTGGTTTTGTTCAGTTGTTCAATATACTTACAAAAGTTATATCTAATAAGATTGTTGCCACTCTGTTGGGGGCTGAAGGAATGGGTATAATTGGGATTTTCAGCAATACGGTTAATATGCTGAAAATCGGAGCCGGATTAGGAATATCACAAAGTGCAGTTAAAGATATTTCAGAGGCAAACGCGGCTAAAAATGATGAAAAATTTTCTAAAACAATATCAGTAACAAATAAAGTTTTATTGATAACCGGAGTCGTAGGCTTAACTGTAACTGTTATTTTTTCCCCATTGATCAGTAGATATACCATGGGGGATATGACATACACTTTATCTTTTATCCTTTTGGCATTGGCCGTTAGTTTTGGTATTTATACAGATGGGCAGTTAGCGATATTGAAAGGAATGCGAAAACTACGTGAACTGGCTAAAGCAAGTATGCTGGGTGCCGCAGTAGGATTATTAGTATCTGCACCTTTATATTATTTTTTTGGAAAGTCAGGAATTGTACCTTCATTGATCATTGCATCATTTACTGCTCTTTTATTTTCTAATTATTTTGTTCAGAAGATTAAATACCAACGACATCAATTATCACTGAAAGAGGTATTTTTTGAAGCATTTCCCATGGTTAAAATGGGCATGTCGTTAATGTTGATTTCATTTTTAACAACGATTGTCGTTTTAATTATCTCTGTATATATACGATCGGTCGGCGGTATAAAAGAATTGGGATATTATAATGCGGGTACAACGATTATGGTTGGGTATTTTGGAATAATTATCACATCATTATCGACAGACTATTATCCGAGAATTGCAGCAATTAACACAGACAATCATAAACTTCAGGACGAATTGAATAAACAATCGGCGGTAAGTTTAATTCTAACGGGTCCGTTGATGGTAATGTTTATATTTTTATTACCGTTCATTGTCGAGATTCTCTTTTCAAAAGAATTTACACCCATTATTAATTACGTAAAGATTGGAATTTTTGGAACTCTGATTACGATTTGTTCCAATCAGGTAGATATGATTTTAGTTGCAAAATTTGAAACTAAAATATTTATTATTCTCTCTGTCATTTATCGGTTTATCCAAACGCTGGTAACTATTCTTCTATATAAATTCTATGGATTAATAGGGGTAGGAATAGCAAATGCAGTAATGGGGTTTATTCATTTTTTTATGATGACAGTGGTGGTATATAAGCTCTATAATATACGTTTTAATATTTTTTTTATAAAGCTTGCATCAACGATACTTTTTTTTGTTATCAGCAGTACATTTATTTCTTTAATAGAAAATAGTTTATTAAAATATTCAATCGGATCCTGTTTATTATTAGCATCTGTTTTGTTTTCTCTCGTTATATCACAAAAATATTTTAATATAAGCATTATTGCTTTGGTCACCAACAAGCTTAAACCCAATAATAGAAAGAAGAATGAGTAAGGAGTTATTATTTTCAGTTATTATCCCGGTATATAATATGCAGCCATATCTTGAAAGATGTTTGGATAGTATTGTAAACCAAAGTTATAAAAATTTGGAGATTATAATCGTTAATGATGGTTCAGTAGATGAATCTCTGAATATAATGAAAAGATATGCTCAGTCTGACGATAGAATTATTATTATAGATAAATTAAACGAAGGCATTGGCGGAGCATATATGGATGCCCTTGAAATTATGAAAGGTGATTATATTTCATTTGTTGACGGGGATGACTTTATAGAGCTCAATACGTACGAAATATTATTACAGCAAATAAATAATAATAAAAACGTAGATATTATCCAGTTTGGATACCAATCATTTAATGACAAAGATGTTATTCTTTCTAGCGTTAGTTTCAATGATGAGTATATAAAGGGCAATGTGAATGTGGAGAATTATTATTATACAAAAATTCCTCATCCCAGCATAGGGCTTAAAATAATGAAAAGAGAACTATTTAATGATATAAAATTATTACGTCAGAATGTAGGTATAGATGTGTTGATTAGCTTACAAGTTTTTATGAAGGCTGAAACCATGCTTTTAATTAAAAATAAATTTTATCATATATTAATTAGGGAGCAGAGTGTCAGCCGTTCACAATATGATATTAAGAAGGTTAAGCAATTGGAGAATCTCCGAAAACTTTTATTCGAAATAGTAATATCAAGAAAAAAGTCACTTCATTACGTATTACCTACGCTTATCAATGAAACAATTATCATCAGTTGTTTTTATTATAAAGAAAAGGATTACATTACGTTTAATCGACTGTTGAGTGAATACCGAACTCATTTTAAAATGTTATATAATTTCCTGAAATTATGTAAATGGAAAGTCCAGTTTAAAGCAATTTTATTTAGGTCATTTCCCAGAATATATTGTAAGTTTCATTAAATCATAATAGCAAGGTTACCTATATATAAATAAATATAGAAACTAAATAAATGAATCAGCTTCGAATTTATAACAATAGTATAAACAAAAATAAAAAGAGCTTTACAGATCAGCATATTATAGGTATGTCTTTAATGTTCGGCCTTTTTATGCCTAACGGTAGTTTTTTTTATTTTCTGGTACCGGTGGTAATTCTAATTCTGGGACTACGTTATTCAACGCTTAATAGTATTTATAATTCTACAAAATTTATTTTGATCTTCCTTATGCTTTTATCGTTAATGATATTTGCTGCAAAAAATTCAGATCAATTAGATATAAAAGGATTATTACGAAACCTTGTAATATTTGAACTTATATTTTTTTTCCCATTTGTTAAAAATGTCCAAATTCCTAATATATATCTGTACTTCGGATTAATTTTTATTTTTATTTCCCAAATATCTTATATGTTGGGAATAGGATCTGTGATTTCATTTTTCAATAACACTTACCCTTATGAAGGGGATGCATATTATTACCAATCAGACTATTTAATTGCTAATGGGGTTGATATGTCACTAACTAATAGAAGTTTTAGATTAGGAGGATTGTTCTTAAACCCAAATCAATGTGCCAGATATCTGACTATTTTATTAGCCATTTTTCTGTGTGAAAATTATAACAAAAAGTTCAAATCTATATTGCCGTTTTTAATTATTTGTTTTTTAGCCATTATTTCTACAGGAAGCAGAACCGGGTTTCTAATTATGGCTTTGATGATTTTATGGTATATATATAAAAGAGTGGCAAGTAAGGGCAGGATTTATAAAAACTTATTGATAGTTGCTATTATTTTGCTAACCACCGTCTTTATATTGTCGGTTGGTGAACTTTCGAAGACGATGAGATTTTTAGATTTTGACGAAGGTGTGGATAAAAGTCTATTTATGAAAATTCAAATTTTTATTGACTATCTGTCTAATAATACGGGCTTTATTCAAATACTATTCGGAAACTTCAGTAATGATGGTAGTTCGGCTATTCAATTTGATTCCGAATGGGGAGATTTATTTTATAGGTATGGTTTTCTTTTTTTAATTACTTTCATTTTATTTTATATATTGATATATAAGAATACTGCTCCCAAATACAGACTGTTTTTTCTTATTTTGTTATGGGTGGTAAGTTCAACCTTAGTTTTATCATATAGAGCAGGTTTTGTTTTTTTGTTATTCTTATCTAAATATACCCATCATTCATGGCAGGATGTAAATAATAAAAAATTATTCATTAAACTTAAACGCGATACTAATAAAATTCAAATAAAAGAATGATAAAATGAGAGATAGACTTAAAAAATCACTGCATAATTTACCGGTATTATATTCTTTATTGAGTTTTTTAAGAAATATACTAATAGTTTACCCTAAATGGTTGCTTTTTAAAATTGCAAAGAACTGGGTAATACTGAATAGGATTAATGTACGAATTGTACCCTGGATTTGGAAATTAACAGGCGTAAACGTTAAGGGATCTTTTTTTGTGTCATATGATGTGTATTATGATGTAAATAATGCAAATATGATAACAGTAGAAGAAAATGTACTCATATCTCCAAAAGTGGTATTATTTTGTCATAAACGTGATTTATCTCAATATTACGTTGGTGATCAGACTAATAAACTTCCATTTATATTAGAAAAAATTCATCTTAAAAAAGGCTGTTCAATTGGGATAGGAAGTATTATTCTGCCGGGCGTAGTAATTGGAGAAGGTGCAATTATTGGTGCGGGCTCAGTGGTTACCAAAAGCGTACCTGCTTGGACTATAGCAGCGGGAAATCCGGCTAAAGTGATAAAAGAAATTAGAAGAAGAGATGAATAGTTTATACAATAAGTTACAGCGTACATTCCGAAATCAATATTTGGATTTTTTTGGATTAATAGCAAATCCTTCAAATCGTGTACATCTACTTAATAGTCATTTATTATCATTAAAAGAAGAATCAGATGCATCCTTTTTTGATGATCAGTTAAAAATTCTTTCCAAAAAATCAACGATTATTCCTTTTGCAGAAGCCGTAGATTTGATTAATAAAAAGAAATCCGTTAATCATTCCCTTATAGCCTTTAGTTATGATGATGGTTTTGCTGAGTGTTATACTCATATAGCGCCAGTGCTTGAAAAATATAATGGATACGCCTATTTTTTTATTAATCCCAATTTTGTTAATGGTGACCCTGCATATATTGAAAACTTTCTGATAGATAAAGTACATTTACCTTTATATAAAAGGCCAATGAACTGGGAACAGATAAAAACACTTGCAGATAAAGGACACACCATTGGAGCGCACACAATGGATCATGTTAGGGTTAGTTTAATTAAAGAATTAGAAGTTTTGGAATATCAAATAGGATATTGTAAGAAAGAAATCCTTGAAAAAGCCGATATTAATTGTAATGATTTTGCGTTTCCTTATGGTCATGTAGGAAGAGATTTCGATATAGTTTCTACTGAAATAGCTGAGAAGTATTATGATAATATTTTCAGTGCTTCGAACTGGACTAACTATTTTAGTTATGAAGGACGAGTTTTCAATAGAAGGCATTGTGAGCCATATTGGAAGGCAAAACATATAAACTATTTCTTGTCTAAAAAAATTTCTTATTAAAGAATGAAAATATACTTTCCTATAGGAGCATTTTATCCATCACAGATCGGAGGGCCCTGCAACACTCTTTTCTGGCATACCTGTGCATTAAAATCAAACGATATAAATGTAAATATTACGACTACATCGCTTGGCTTGAGAGAGGGTGAGGTGGAACTTGACAAAATTCTGGAAAAAGACTGCGGGTCGGTATATTATGGTTCATCACCATCAGTTTCAAGACCCATCATAAGACAAATTTTATCAGGTATTCGCTCTGCTGATGTTATTCATTTAAATAGTTTATTCAGTATCCTGTCAATTATTAGTTTTTTTTATACCAGATTATTTTTTTCAAGGAAAAAAATAATCTGGTCCGTAAGAGGAGAACTAAGTCCAAATGCATTAAAATTTAGCAGCATTAAAAAAAAGCCGCTTTTGTTTTTATATAAAAATCTGACTAAAAACATTCTTTTTCACAGTACCTCCGAAAAAGAAACAGAGGAAATAAAATCAGCTTTTGGGGATATTCAGGTTGTAGAAATTCCTAACTTTATTGAACCAAGCAGACGAAGAAAAGATGTTATAAAAAAACAATTTCTGTATCTTGGCAGGATTCATAGAATCAAAGCGATCCATAAAATGATTGAGGGCTTTTCGAAAAGTAAGAAATTTATGGATTCGGATTTCAAGCTTGTTATTGTTGGGAAACATGAAGAAAGGCATCTGGATTATTATCAGGAACTTTTAGAATTAGTTAAATCTAAAAACCTGCAGGATAAAATAGAATTTAAAGGACATCTTACAGGTGAAGACAAAGAAAAGGCATATGCTGAATCTTATGCACTTGTATTACCTTCAGAAACTGAAAATTTCGGAAATGTAGTGGTTGAATCATTAAATCAGGGAACTCCTGTACTAGCTTCCAAAGGTACCCCATGGTCAGTTTTAGAAAAATACCACTGTGGATTCCATATTGAAAATTCCCCACAGGAGATTGCGGATGCAATTGACAAAATGATTCAATTGCCTGCTGGAATTTATAACGGGATGCGGGAAAATGCTACTCTGTTAGTAGATCAGGAATTTAATATCACCAATCAAATAAATAAATGGATTAAAATTTATAAAGATGAAGATTCAAAATAAAATACTTTTAATAACAGGTGGTACAGGTTCTTTCGGAACTGCTGTACTGAACAGATTTTTACAGACTGATCACTTTAAGGAAATCCGTATTTTTTCGCGTGACGAGAAAAAACAGGATGATATGAGAAATCTGTACAAAAATGATAAAATCAAATATTATATCGGTGATGTCAGAGATTTTTCCAGTGTGGAACCGGCAACAAGAGGAGTAGACTATATCTTTCACGCAGCAGCATTAAAGCAGGTTCCTTCGTGCGAATTCTTCCCGATGCAGGCGGTGAAAACCAATGTGGAAGGCACCCAGAACGTCATCCGTGCAGCAACGGCCAACAAGGTACAGAAAGTTATCTGCCTGTCAACCGACAAAGCAGCCTATCCGATCAACGCTATGGGGATTTCCAAAGCAATGATGGAAAAAGTGGCGGTGGCAGAATCAAGAAATACTTCTGAAACCGTAGTCTGTCTTACGCGATACGGGAATGTGATGGCCTCAAGAGGTTCTGTAATCCCTTTGTTTTTAAATCAGATTCAGAAAGGGGAGCCCATCACGGTAACCGATCCCAATATGTCGCGTTTCTTTATGTCACTGGAAGATGCGGTTGATCTGGTATTGTTTGCTTTTGAACATGCCAACCCGGGGGATTTATTTGTAAACAAAGCTCCTGCAGGAAGCATTGGAGACCTCGCAAAAGCTTTAATCGAACTGACCGGAAAAGAAGTTCCTGTAAAAGTAATCGGAACCCGTCACGGAGAAAAGTTATACGAGACCCTCTGTACCCGTGAAGAAATGGCTAAGGCGGAAGACATGGGAGATTTTTATCGTGTTCCCGCGGATAACCGTGACCTGAATTACGCACAGTATTTCTCTGAAGGGGAAGAAGAAGTGGCTCAGATTGAAGACTATCATTCGCACAATACCGAGCAGCAAGGCGTGGAAGGGTTAAAAAAACTGATTTCAACTTTACCTTTGATCCGAAAAGAAGTGTTTGGAGAAGATGTAATGCAGTACCCTTATTAGAATTGTGATAAGAGCCGGGAAAAAATATAAAAGGAAAAAGTGAAAGATTGATGCTGTTAGAAGGAAAAAAACATCAGGATGAAAGAGGGATCATTACCTATAATAATGATTTTGATGCTTCGCAGATTAAAAGAATTTACACCATAGAAAATCAGTCGACAGATTTCATCCGGGGTTGGCAAGGTCATAAAATAGAGCAGCGGTGGTTTACCTGTATGAAAGGAAGTTTTGAAATTTCTGTAATGGCTTTGGACAATTTTGAAAACCCTTCCAAGGATTTTACAGTCCGGAAATATCTTCTGACCGATGAGGCATTAACGTATCTTCATATTCCTCCAGGTTGTATAACAGCAGTTCAGGCAATACAGAAAGAAAGTAAATTATTGGTACTCACTGATTACAGGCTGGGAGAAATTAATGATGAATATAGATTCAGTTTAGATTATTTTAAATAAGAACAGCAGTCTGATAACTATCAGTTAACTGCCAAAAGTATACAGGAATGAAAAAAATCGGGATCACCGGTCAGAATGGTTTTGTCGGAAGACATTTGTACAATACTTTAGGATTATTTCCTGAAAATTTTCAAAGAATTGATTTTCAGAAACAATATTTTGAAGTCGAGAACCAATTAGACCTATTCGTTGCAGAATGTGATGTGATTGTGCATTTGGCTGCCATGAACCGTCACGACAGTGAGCAGGTCATCTATGAAACCAATGTATCTTTAGTACAAAAATTAGTTGATTCATTAAAAAGGACAGGCTCGAAAGCTCATGTTTTGATTTCATCTTCAACCCAGGAGGAAAGAGATAATCTGTACGGAAAATCAAAAAAAGAATGTAGAGAGGCCTTGGTACATTGGGCTCAGGAGAATGACGGAAAAGTCACAGGATTGATTATTCCGAATGTCTTCGGTGCTTTCGGAAAACCTTTTTACAATTCTTTTATCGCTACATTCTGTCATCAGCTGACGCATGGGGAAACGCCATCCATTGCCAATGACGGGGAAGTAAAGTTAATTTATGTCCAGGAATTAGTGGATACCATGATTAAAGAAATCAGAGAAGGAAACAGTAAACCCGAATTCTTTATTGAGGCGACTGCCACGAAAAAAGTATCTGAGGTTTTGGCTTTATTAAATGATTACAAAACAAAATATTTTGAAGGCGGAGAAATCCCTGCAATCAATGATTCGTTTGAGCATAATCTATTCAATACCTACCGTTCTTATATCGATCATAAAACACATTATCCTGTAAAATTTACCAAGCATACAGATCCCCGCGGAGCATTTGTGGAAGTGATAAGACTTGGAATCGGCGGACAGTGTTCATTTTCAACTACCGTTCCGGGAATTACCAGAGGGAACCATTACCATACCCGGAAGATCGAACGTTTTGCCGTGATTAAAGGAAAAGCTTTGATCCAGCTGAGAAAAATTGATACCGGTGAAGTATTGGATTTTTATTTAGATGGAACAGAGCCAGCTTATGTCGATATGCCGATCTGGTACACCCACAATATCAAAAATATAGGAGAAGAAGAATTGTACACGATTTTCTGGATTAATGAAGCATTCAATCCTGAAAGTGCAGACACTTATTTTCTGGAAGTATAACAACTATTATTAATGCTGGACGCAAAAGCAAAACGCTGGATGCCTACAGCCAACAGCAATAAAATGAAAAAACTAAAAGTAATGACGGTGGTAGGAACCCGTCCCGAAATCATAAGATTATCAAGAGTATTGATGGCTTTGGACCATTCTGAAGCAATTGAACATATTATTGTACACACAGGACAGAACTACGATTTCGAACTCAACCAGATCTTTTTTGACGATCTGGGGCTTCGTAAACCCGATTATTTCCTGGAAGCTGCCGGAAAGACCGCTACAGAAACGGTAGGTAATATTTTAATTAAGATTGATCCTTTACTGGAAGAATTGAAGCCCGATGCATTTTTAGTGTTGGGTGATACCAACTCATGTCTGTGCGCCATTCCGGCAAAGAAAAGACATATTCCTATTTTCCATATGGAAGCAGGAAACCGTTGTTTTGACCAGAGGGTTCCGGAGGAAACCAACCGTAAAATAGTAGATCACACTTCGGATATTAACCTGACCTATTCGGATATTGCAAGGGAATATCTTCTTAGAGAAGGGCTTCCTGCGGATCGAATTATCAAGACCGGCTCTCCGATGTTTGAAGTATTGAATCATTATTTGCCACAAATTGATGCTTCAAACGTACTTGAGAAATTAAGTTTGGAAGAAGGAAAGTTCTTCGTTGTATCGTCTCACCGTGAAGAAAACATCAATTCTGAAAAAAACTTCAGGGGCTTGATGGATTCTTTAAACGCGATTGCAGAAAAGTATCAGTACCCGATCATTGTTTCCACGCACCCGCGCACGAAAAATATGATTGATAAGATGCAGATCGAAATGCGTCCTGAAGTTCAGTTCTTAAAACCACTGGGTTTTCATGATTACAATGCCTTGCAAAAACGGGCATATGCGGTACTGTCAGATTCAGGAACTATCGGAGAAGAATCATCGATCTTAAACTTCAGGGCATTGAATATCCGTCAGGCTCATGAAAGGCCTGAAGCGATGGAAGAAGCAAGTGTCATGATGGTAGGCCTTTCTCCGGAAAGAATCTTACAGGGACTGACACAGGTATTGCATCAGAAAGTAGGACAGGAAAGAAACTTCAGACCGGTTGCAGATTACTCAATGCCGAATGTATCTGAAAAAGTAGTCCGTATCATAATTTCTTATACAGATTATATCAAAAGAACCGTTTGGTCGGAAGAAATTTAAAATAAATGGAAATTATTTTTTTGACTTTGGCTGAAGTGAATTCTGTGGAAGAACGGGGAATTTACCAGGACCTGCTACGGAAATTCCGTGACGAAGGCCATGATGTGACCATTGTCACCCCTGTGGAAAGAAGGAGAGGGGTCCCTACTCAATTCATTACAAAAGAAGGGGTTTCCATTCTTCAGGTGAAAACATTAAATATTCAGAAAACAAATATTGTTGAAAAAGGGGTGGGGACTCTTGCATTAGAGTTTCAGTATCTTTCTGCAATAAAAAAATATTGTTCTCATAAAAAGTTTGATCTTGTTTTATATTCAACCCCTCCGATTACTTTAGTAAAAGTGATTGAGTATCTTAAAAAAAGAGACCGGGCAAAATCATATCTTCTGCTTAAAGATATTTTTCCGCAAAATGCCGTGGATATGAATATGCTTAAGAAAGGCGGTTTTTTGCATAAGCAGTTTGTAAAAAAAGAAAGAAGATTATATCAGGTTTCAGATACGATTGGATGCATGTCGCAGGCAAATGTTGATTTCGTAGTAAAGCATAATCCTGAAATTAATCCCGGAAAAGTAGAGGTTAATCCCAATACAATAGAACCTGTGGTTTTTAACTATTCTGATGACCAGAAAGAAAATATAAGGGAAAAGTATCACATTCCAGCTGGGAAAAAAGTGTTCGTATATGGAGGGAATTTAGGTAAACCTCAGGGACTGGATTTTTTACTGGAGACCATTCAGTCAACAAAATCCGAAGAGGCCTTCTTCCTGATTGTGGGAAACGGAACGGAGTTTCCGAGGATTCAAAATTGGTTTGATCAGGAAAGACCTGCTAATGCAAAACTTCTGCAGCGATTGCCAAAAGAAGATTATGACCGGTTGCTGGCTGCCTGTGATGTAGGATTGATATTTTTGGATAAAAATTTCTTAATTCCTAATTTCCCGTCCCGGTTATTATCCTATTTGGAAATGAAGATGCCTGTAATTGCCGCAACGGATCCCAATACAGATATCGGTGATATTGTGGAAAATGCGCATTGTGGATACAAGGTAATGGCAGGTAATCAGCTCGAAATGCAGGCAAAAATTAATCAATTGCTTACTGAAGATAATTTACAGGAATTAGGAAATAATGCAGAGATTTTGTTGAAAACAGAATATTTGGTTGACACATCTTTTAATCTAATTATAGAAAAACTTTAAAATGTATAAAAATTTCATTAAAAGATTGATCGATTTTACAGTTGCATTTTTAGGGTTATTAATTCTGAGTCCTGTTTTTGTGTTGGTAACGGTCTGTTTATATTTTGCCAATGACGGCAAACCTTTCTTTTTTCAGTCCCGGCCGGGTTTAAAGGAAAAGATTTTTAAGATCATCAAGTTCAAGACGATGAACGATAAAAAGAATGAAAACGGGGAGTTGCTGTCTGATGCCGAACGTCTGACCCCGGTGGGTGCAGTCGTTAGAAAAACTTCTTTGGATGAACTTCCGCAATTGATCAATGTTTTAAAAGGGGACATGGCTTTAATAGGGCCGCGTCCTTTATTGCCGGAATACTTAAATTTATATTCTGAAAAACATAAAAAGAGGCACAATGTGCGTCCCGGAATTACCGGTCTGGCACAGGTAAAAGGACGGAATAATATGAAATTTTCAGAGCGATTTAACAATGATGTTTATTATGTGGAAAATTTATCTTTGGGTTTAGATATAAAGATTATTTTTATGACGTTTAAATCGTTATTTTTTAAATCATCTGATATTGTCCATGGTCAGACGGTAGATGAAGTTGATGATTTGGGAATCAGTAAAAATTTAAGCAACAATCATTTCAAAAAAGATATATAATGAATATTACCGGTAAAAAAGTTGAGCTTAGGGCTATTGAACAGGAAGATCTGCCTTTATTACATCAGTGGTCTAATGACCCGGAAATAAATTATATGTTGGGAGGATGGCACTTTCCGTCCAGCATGCAGGATCAGGAAAAATGGTTTAAATCTTTGTCTTTAAACAGCAATAACCAGAAATTTGCTATTCATGTAAAAGATCTGGGACTGATTGGAATGGCTAATTTAGTAGATATCAACTGGAAGGACAGAAATGCATTTCACGGTATGTTGCTGGGCAATAAAGATACAAGAGGAAAGGGATATGGCGTAGATACAGTAATGGCTGTAAACCGGTATGCTTTTGAAGAACTGGGTCTGATGAGAATGAATACGACAATAATAGCTAACAATGAACCTTCAATAGGCGTGTATACCAAGAAATGTGGCTGGATGGTCGAAGGGATCAAAAAGAAACAGTACTTTAGAAAAAACCAGTGGATAGATGAAGCCATAGTAGGAATAACGAGAGATGATTATTTTGATTTAATAAAGGAAAATAATTATTGGAATGATGAAGAATAAGGAATTTGGTTCTGATTTCCATTACATTGGCGATAGTGAGTTTAGATCTAAAGCCACTACGTTTTACGGCCTTAATGGTATGGATTATTTATATTTTTCCGGCCGTGTTGCTTTACGCAATATACTGATGCATGGTATTAAACAATTTGAGTGGAAAAAAATATATGTTCCCACTTATTATTGCCATGAAGTATATGATTTCATTAAAGACTTAAATATTGAATTAGAATTTTACCCGTGTAATCCTCTTCATAATACATTGCCTGCTGACATTGAAGACAGCAGTTTTTGTGCTGTACTGCTGGTCAATTATTTTGGTATTTCGTCACCGGATTTTGAACATTTAAAGAATATCGCTACGATAGAGGATCTGACTCATAACTTAAGTTTGATAAGCGACAGCAAAGCAGATTATATTTTTGGCTCTCTGAGAAAAGTTTTGCCGGTTCCGGTAGGAGGATTCGTAAGATCAAAAATAAAATTACCGGGTATTCCGGGAACATTATTTGCTGAAGAAGTGGCTCTGGAAAAATTTACGGGAATGTTTCTGAAGAAAAAATATTTAGAAGACAGATTTCCAGAGAAAGAAATTTTCAGAGACCTGCTGATTTCAGCAGAACATTCTTTTGAAAATATTGAAACTGACGCCACGCTACCTTTTAGTGTCAAAGAATACCTTTCAGAATTGGATCTTTTTAAAATAATTGAATCTAAAAAGAACAATGTTTTTACCATCAGAAATGCGATTAAAAAAACTACGAAATTTGAATTGCTCACCAGTAACTCAGATTTGGAATATTCTTTAATTTTAAAATTCGCGGAGACGGAAGAAAGAGACCGGCTGAGGAAACATTTGATACTCCACAATATTTATCCTATGGTTTTATGGCCGGATCAATTCTCAGAAGATGATATTTACCTTCAGGACAGGTTGTTGTTCGTACACACAGATTTCAGGTATTCTGCCATTGAAATGGAATACATCGCTAATATTATAAACCAATTTAGTAGAAATGCTTAGATTTGAAATTACAGAGAACCATTCGGCAAGATGGACTGAAATGGTAAAGCAGGCTGCTGTTTACGATTTTCATCACACTGCCTATTTCCACAAGATCGATACTGCTTTTACTTCAAAACTTTTACTTTTTTCTGATGATAAGAATTTTATAGTACTACCGATCGTTATACGGCCCATTGAAGATACCGGTTTCTATGATATCACTTCGGTATATGGATATGCAGGACCGCTTTATAAGTTCGAGGATCAATATGATCCTGCGGAATTATTGTCATTTTTTAAAACGAATTTTGTTGCTTTCTGCAATGAGCAGAATATCGTTTCAGTATTTTCAAGGCTGCATCCGCTCATTGATCAAAAGCCAATGATTGAGGGATTGGGAGAGATGGTAGATTTGAACAAAACCGTATCTATAGATTTAACCAAATCAGCTGACGAACAGCGTAAAGAATACCGGAAGTCTTTGAAATCAGAGCTCAATCAATTGGGCAGGAAGGAAATTTTTGTAAAAGAGGCCGGTAATCAGCATGAAACAGACCAGTTTATTTCGATCTATTATGAAACCATGGATCGGGTACATGCGGCTCCTAATTATTATTTTCCTAAAGAATATTTCTACGAGTTTTTAAATAATCCTGATTTTGAATCCAAATTATTGATTGCTGTCAAAGATGAGAAGGTTATTGCAGGAGCAATTTTCACCCTGACGGAAAAAATTATGCAGTATCATTTAGCGGGGACAACGGAAGAGTTTATTCGGGAAACCCCGATGAAATTAATTCTGAACGAAGCCCGTTTATTGGGAAATCAGACCACTGCCGAAAATTTACATTTAGGCGGCGGCGTGGGCGGCCAGGATGATGATTCGCTGTTCCGGTTTAAATCTGCTTTTTCGAAAAATTTCAAACAGTTTTCAGTGTGGAAATATATAGTTAATCAGAAAGTGTATGATGAATTGTCGAAAGGTAAAACCCATGCATCTTTTTTTCCTTTGTATAGATCATAAAACGTTAATTTAAAAAAAAAATAATGAATTCAAAAATATGGCTCTCCTCACCGCATATGGGAGGAACCGAACTAAAATACGTACACGAAGCATTTGATGCCAACTGGGTAGCCCCTTTAGGCCCCAATGTAGACGGTTTTGAAAAAGACCTTGAAAATTTCCTGAATACGGACGTCAAAGTAGCCGTTCTTTCGGCAGGTACGGCGGCTTTACATCTGGCTTTAATTGAATGCGGCGTGGAATATGGCGATGAAGTGATCTGCCAGTCGATGACGTTTTCAGCCTCGGCTAATCCCATTGCGTACTGCGGTGCCATCCCGGTCTTCATCGATTCGGAAAAAGAGACGTGGAATATGTGCCCGGCTGCTCTGGAAGAGGCGGTTCAGGACAGGATTTCAAAAGGCAGAAAACCGAAAGCGATTATCGTGGTCCATCTGTACGGGATGCCCGCCAAAATGGATGAGATCCTGGCTGTTGCGGCAAAATATGAAATCCCTGTCATTGAAGATGCAGCAGAGGCCCTGGGCTCCACGTATAAGGGAAACGCCTGCGGCACCTTCGGGCGTTTCGGGGTTTTATCGTTTAACGGGAATAAGATCATTACCACTTCCGGAGGAGGCGCACTGGTATGCCATACCCGGGAAGATAAGGATAAGACCGTTTTTCTTTCTACCCAGGCCAGGGATGATGCGCCGCACTACCAGCATTCCCACATCGGGTATAATTACCGGATGAGCAATATCTGCGCGGGGATAGGCCGCGGCCAGATGGAAGTGTTGCAGGACCGGGTGGAAGCCCGCAGAAAAATGCATGATTTCTACACGGCGCTGTTTAAGGATATCGATGGGGTGGAAGTATTCTCAGAACCTGGTGCTGATTTTTATTCCAACCACTGGCTGTCTGCCATTACCGTAGAGGCATCGAAAACAGGCAAAACCCGTGAAGACCTTCGCCTTGCCTTTCTTGAAGACAACATAGAATCAAGGCCGCTGTGGAAACCGATGCATATGCAGCCGGTATTTGCAGAAGCACCGTATTACGGAAGAACGGTTGCAGAGACCCTTTTTGAAAACGGATTGTGCCTTCCTTCAGGATCCAACCTCACTGATGATGAAAGAAGCAGGATCGCAAAAGTTATCTCAGAAATATTTTAAATATAATGAGTTTCATATAAATAAATAACGCTGAAGTTTTAACTTCAGCGTTATTTATTTATAAATGATCGTTTTATCCCGTTATTTTCAACGATTCAATCAATCTATCATTCAACTCAAAATGATATTGCAGAACGGCAGGGCTTCCGGGAAATGTGCCTGAGACTTCTGCGGAGAGGATATTCTCTTTTTCGTTATAGTCTAAAGGTTTCATAACGCTTTGGTATTCGCGGTTGGCGGCGATCCGGTTTTGGATTTCTGTTTTTCTGCAGTGGGTTTTGCCTTCGTCAAATACAATGGCGGTGTCGGTGAAACAGTCGGCATAGGCTTGGGTGCTGAAGTGATCTTGTGCTTTTACTAAAGCGGTGATGATGTTGGGTAAGTTCATTTTGTCTGTTTTTAAATTGTTGTTTTTATTTTTGTTTTTTTACCCAAAAGGCGCTAATATTTTTTAGGTTTATCATTCATGATCTGTCTTTTGTTCAGCAGTTCCCGATACATTTCTACGCTTTGCTGTGAAAAACACCTGAACGGACGTCAGTGGCTCAGCGATCGACGGGATTGGTTTGTTTGGTCTCCAGCTGACCCTTAAACTTTCAGCGCAGGCTCAATTTGCAGCGTTAAGAAATCTCTAAGAGATTCGCCGATTCAGAAATAAAATATAAAATACTGAGGCAAAGTTTTAAGTCTTGATCTTTTGGTTCTTTTGCATTAAGGCAAACCCGCAAGGGTTCGCTGATTCATAAAAAAAATAGACATGACAGAAGCAAAAGAACAAATAAAAATAAAAAATCTTTTCCCAAAAGTTCGGCAATCGTAGGTAAAAACATGGTTTAAATAATTTTAATACAACCTATAAACAATATGAGAGTATTCCCTTATGAAACTGACCATTCTAACTGTTAACCACACCACGACCTTAAACTTTCAGCGTCAAGCTAATTGAAAAGCGAAGGCCACAGAAAAAAGTTT
>NZ_AUMU01000024.1 GCF_000430845.1 Chryseobacterium gregarium DSM 19109
GCTCTGACTTTCGCTGATGAAACCTGGAAATATTGATTCAAACTGTTTTCCTTTGGCTGAATCCTTATGGCAGAACCCAACAGTTTTTTTGTTGATATGGTACATACTTCTCCCGGAATTATTTTTAAACCCAGATATGATCTCGGTGAAATATTTCTTCTAAAACTATACTATATGATAAAAATTCGTGATTTTTGTAATTTAAAAGTAAATAACATGAACTGTCCCTGCTGTTCAGCAAAATTATATGAAGACTGTTGCCAACCTTACCATACCGGAATAAAAAATGCTCCGACTGCCGAGGCTTTGATGCGTTCGAGGTTTTCTGCCTTTGCCATTCCGAATGGTGAATACTTAATGGAAACCACACTTCCCGGAAAAAGAAAATACCATAACAAAAAAGATTTACAGGAATGGGGCGAAATCAATACATGGACGAAACTGGAAATTATACAGACTCCCGCTTTGAACCATGTTGAGTTTAAGGCTTATTATACGGATCAGGATGGAAATCCGCAGGTTCACCATGAGTTTTCAATTTTTCAGAAAATGCATGAACGATGGTATTATGTTTCGGGAGAGTTTTTAGACTGAATAAAGATAAACAAGCAGATGATTCAAAAAAAATGTCCGACAAAAGCCGGACATTTATATTATGGGTTGTTTAATGAGCCTCGGTTCCGTCAGCTCCATGGGCATGACCATGGGCCAGCTCCTCTTCCGTTGCCGGACGTGTGCTTAAAATTTCCACTTCGAAATCTAATGTTTTCCCGGCCATCGGGTGGTTAAGGTCTGCCACTACAACTTCAGGTGTTACTTCTACGACGAATGCCTGAAAATTATTACCCTCATTATCAGATAAAGGCAAAATAGCACCAACAGGCGGAATTCCGGATTCTTTAAACATATCAACCGGCAACTGCGCGATGGCATCCGGCTGTTTTTCACCGTAAGCTTCTTCTGACTGAATGGTAAAAGCGGCTTTATCGCCAGCCTTTAAACCAAGGATATTTTGTTCAAACTTTGGAATCATCATTCCCACACCATACAAAAACGTAAATGGATTTTCTGCTGTTGTTTCTTCTACAAGAATTTTACTTCCATCCTCTTCGATTGTGTGAAGTATGTAACGTAAAGCTACAACATGATTGTTTTCAATTGTCATATTTTCTCTTTTTTTCGTGAGTCTTTCACGATTAACAGCACAAATATACTATTTTTGAAATAATTGACCGGACAAAGACATTAAGCAATGCAGTTTAAAGCAGAAAGCTTTCTCACTTTTCACGGCTTGTTTCATCCCGTTTTTTCTGTCTCAGCATAAAGAGATACAAACTTTCAACTTTAGTTCTTGCCCAATCTGTTTTCCTTAAAAATTTCAAAGAAGAACTGATGCTCGGATTATCCGTGAAACATTTAATATTGATCTGTTCACCCAATTTCTCAAAACCGTTGTAATACTCTACCAGTTCTTCAAGGATGGCATCAAGTCTTTTTCCGTGAAGCGGATCTCTGGATGGCTGCTGCATAATTTTTTTGTAAAAATAAGCATATTAATCCTGAAATGATAAAAGTTACCTGCTGATGTTCTGCAAAAGGATTGGCACTATAAATTTTTAACAGCCGGCCTTACTTCTTTTCCGAACAGTTCTATGGATTTCATCATGATATCGTAGGAAGGGTCTCCGACATCCATATGACCGATGAAGCGGGTGATTCCGAAAATTTCTTTCATATCAGCAATTTTATCTGCTACCTCTTTCGGATTTCCGATAAATAAAGCTCCGTCTTTGCCCCTGCCGCTTTCATACTGCATTTTTGTATATGGTGCCCAGCCTCTTGCGGAACCGATCCTGTCCATCTGGGATTTATAATTATGAAAATATCCGTCGATTACTTCCGGATCATTACTTACAAAGGTATGGGAGTGAATCGCAATCTGAATTGTATCCTCATCATGACCGGCTTTTTTGTATTCCTGCTTGTAAAATTCGACCAGATTCCTGAATTGGGCCGGCATTCCACCGATAATGGCAACAACCAAAGGCATTCCAAGCTCTGCTGCATTCAGCACTGATTGCGGAGTTCCCCCAACAGCTCTCCAGATCGGAATTTTTCTGCCGTTCTTTGCTCTCGGATACACGGTCTGGTTCTGCATTGGTGCCCGGAGTTTTCCGGACCAGGTCACGTTTTCTTCTGCATTGATCTTTAATAAGAGCTCCAATTTCTCATTGAAAAGTTCTTCGTAATCATTTAATGAATATCCGTATAACGGAAAAGATTCAATAAAACTTCCGCGGCCGACGAAAATTTCGGCACGGCCGTCAGAGATTAAATCCAGCGTCGAGAAATCTTCATACACCTTTACAGGCTCTGAGGAACTCAAAACGGTAACCCCACTGGCCAGTTTTATATTTTTTGTCACGCTTGCCGCCGCCGCTAAAATAATTTCCGGTGACGAAACCGCATAATCAGGACGGTGATGCTCCCCCATGGCAAAAACATCTATTCCTACCTCATCCATGAGTTTTACCTGTTCCAGAATTTCACGGATCTTAACGCCGGCATCACTGTATTTTCCCGTTGCCTGGTCGAATGACAAGTCACCAAACATTCCTATTCCTAATTCCATATTGTTGATTTTATGAATACAAAATTACAGCAATCCATAGTAAAAAGCATTGATGAATGATAAGATCGACGGGGTTAGTACCTATTCAAAAATTTAAGTAAATAACAATTAATGATTTATAAGAACATCATTAAAGCGCATCTGAAGCTATTTTAATTTTAGAAACTGTTTTTCAAAAAGATGATAGGAAAGTACAGAAAATATTACAGTTGACAAAAATGACAATAAAATAACTTCAATCCACCCTATCCCCAATGTATTTCCGATTTTCATAAACAAATTGATGCAGATGGTATGAAACAGGTATAATCCGTAGGTATATTTTCCGAGTCTTCCCGTTATGCTGTTGTCCGGAATCTTAAATACATTTTTATCACCTAGCGTCAAAAGGATTAATCCTGAAAATAAGATACTGAAAAGGAGTGAACTTAATTTCAGATCAGGGATGATATCGGTATTGGCGACTGTGAGAATCACAGCAACCACCACAAAAGCATATGCGTATTTATAAAAGGCAGAAATCCCTTCCAGTTTTTCGATACTCTTCTTTTTAAAAACAAACAGATAAGCCGGAATGGCGCCGAAAGCGAAGTAATGGATATTCGTAAACACATCCAAGGTCTTGATATTATATTGTTCATAAATAATCTGCATTGAAAAAGAGAATACAATACAGCCCAAAAATAACTTAGGAATATTTTTCAATGAAATAAAATAAAATGCCAGCCCCCAGAAAATATAAAAATGCTCTTCTATACACAAGGACCAGATTACCGTCAGTGGCGATACATTCGGAAACTGATGCGTACACATCATCCTGTAGTTTTCAAGAAATGTAAGTGTGAAAAACCAATTCGGCTGATATCCTTTATCGGAATAAGAAAGACTTAAGGAATCCAGTATAACCGGTGTGCACATGGCAAACAGAACCATGGCATAGTACAGAGGCCAGATCCTCAAAATTCTTCTTCTAAAAAATTTCTTTAATGAAACAATCCCCTTGTTATTCATTTTTTCCAGGATCAGAATATAGGTTATCAGAAAACCGCTTAATACAAAGAAAAAAGAAACACCAATCCCGCCTTCTTTAGAGAAACAGTACAAGAAACTGTCTTGCGGAACAGGGGAATGGTGTAGGAAAACCAATAAAAAAGAGAGAAACCTCAGCGAATCAAACGTATGAAAGTGTACCCTCTCTGTTTTTATAAAGTTCATTCTATATCGTTAAGATTATTTTTTCAGGTACTGGTCAAAATAATCTGTTACTTTCTGCATTAAATGGACCCTGTCTTTTCCGGTTACATTATGCTGATGTCCGGGATATACGAAATAATCAAGCTGTACTCCGTTGTCAACTGCAGATTTGATGAATTTAACCGAATGCTGCCAGACCACCACATCATCCTGGGCCCCATGGATCATCAGCAGTTTTCCTTTGAGATTCTGTACTTTATTTAGAAGATTTGCCGTAGCATATCCCTGTGGATTTTCCTGCGGCGTATCCATATATCTTTCTCCGTACATGATTTCGTACATGCTCCAGTCGATTACAGGGCCTCCCGCAACCCCTGCTTTAAAAACTTCAGGATGACGCAGCATAAAGCTGGTGGTCATAAATCCTCCGAAGCTCCATCCGTGAATTCCCATTCTTTCGGCGTCAACGTAAGGAAGGGATTTTAAATATTCCACGCCTTTCATCTGGTCATTCATTTCCGTAGTTCCCAGATTTCTGAACACTGCCTGCTCGAATTTCAACCCGCGGTTGGAAGAACCTCTTCCGTCCATCGTGAAAATGATGTACCCGTTCTGAGCCATATATTCGTACCAAAGGTTTCCTGAAGCCGGGAAAGTATTGGTGACCAATTGTAAATGGGGCCCGTTATACAGATAAACGATAACAGGATATTTTTTATTCGGGTCAAAATTCGTCGGAAGAATGATTTTTCCGTATAAAAGAGTGCCGTCGTCAGCTTTTAGGTTTACATTTTTAATTTCAGGCCTCTGGTAATTTTTCAATGTATTTTCAGCTGTAAGAAGATTATTTGTTTTCAGGGTATTGGTATTGATAATATTGGCAATCCTTGGGGTATTCTCATTGCTGTACACATCATACAGATAATTTCCGTCGCTGCTCAAAATTCCGGTATGCACCCCTTCTGCATTATCCAAACGCTGCATTTTAAAGTTCGTCCAGTTGATTCTGTACAGATGTTTTTCTAATGGGCTTTCTTTCGTAGAAGTGAAATAAATTTCCTCTTTCTTTTCATTAAACCCCAAAATTTCAGACACCAGCCAATCTCCTTTCGTGATCTGGGCGACCAATCCTTTTTCTAAACTATAGTGGAACAGATGATTGTAACCCGTTCTCTGACTCTGCCAGATGAAATCTGTATTCGAATTCGGGAAGAATGTCAGCGGATGTTGCGGCTCAACATATTTATCGCTTGTTTCTTCAAATAAGGTCTTTACTAAATTTCCTGTGGCCGCATCATACTGATTCATTTTCATATGGTTCTGGCTCCTGTTCAGTACGCCCACAAAAATATATTTTGAATCCGGGCTCCAGGTTACCGCCGTTAAGTACTGGTCTTTTTCACCTTCGATCTTTAAAAAAGTTGTCGACTGGGTTTTCATGTTGAAAATCCCCAAAGTCACCTGATGAGAAGTCTGCCCTGCCATCGGATACTTGATATTGTGATTCACGGCGGGAGTTACGGACCAGTCGATAATCGGATAATCGGCCACCATAGTCTGATCCATCCTGTAAAACGCGACACTTTCAGAATTGGGAGCCGGAAAAATTCCCGTATCAATTCCGAACTCGTTTCGATGGACATTGGAAGCGCCGTTCAGAATATTTTCATCGGAATCATTCGTTATGGCAATTGTTTTTCCGTTTTTACTGACATACAGATTATTCTTTACCGTAAAGGCAAAGTTCTGACCGTCAGCAAAGACTTTCATGTTGGAAGCTTCTTTATCCATAGCAACGGTATTTTTCACTTTCCAGTCGTTGCCTGATTTTTCCACCCACATCATCTGGCTATCCGCACTGAAATACCCTTTGGAAGTCCCGGTAAATTTAATCTGAGGGACTGCTTTGAATTTATGGTCTTCAAGGTTTTTATTCAGCTGATATAAAGATACCAGGGTATCCTGCTTATTTGTTTTTAAATTGGTAACCAGATATCCGCCTTTTACCGACTGGATGTATGATTTCCCGTCATCCGACCATGAAAACTGCGATATATTTTTTACGGCAAGGTTGCTTCTCAAACCGTTAACAGCTTCCGCCATCGTAAATTTCTGGGTCTGCGCTATTGCAGAACTGCCCAAAACCATCATCAATAAAGAAAATGTATGTAATTTCATTAGATAAAAATTGAATCCATCAAAAATAAGAAATAAAAACCACCCGTTAATAAATGTTAAAATAAAAACATTCCTGGTGTGGCATCTGTATTTAAAGGAATTTTCTTAATTTACTTGGACGAATTGATTTTGGTTAATTATCTTGAGGTATACACTTATGAAAAATTATACACAATGAAATTTATATTAGAATAAACAAAGCAATTTCATTTCTTATCCTAAATCAATGACTTGTATCAGCCCTTTGCTCTACATTTGCATCATCAATAACAATAAAAAATATAATACAATGGCTACAAAATGGACCTTAGACCCAGCGCACAGTGAAATTACTTTTAAAGTAAAACACATGATGATTTCCAATATCAAAGGAAACTTCACCAACTTTACGGCAGAAATCGATGCTGACGACGATACTTTTGCCAATGCAAAAACAACAGCTACCATTAAGACCGATTCTATCTCTACGAATAATACAGACCGGGACAATCACCTGAAATCTGCAGAATTCTTCAATGCTGAAGCGAATCCTACCATTACTTTCGAATCTTCTGCATTAAATAACGAAGTAACCGGAAACCTTACCCTTAACGGAGTTACAAAACCTGTTGTTCTTGACGTGGATTTCGGCGGTATCAATGTAGATCCTTGGGGAAATACAAAAGCGGGGTTTTCTTTTGAAGGGAAAATCAACAGAAAAGACTTCGGATTAAACTGGAATGCTGCACTTGAAGCAGGCGGTGTTATGGTAAGCGAAGAAGTAAAAATTGCCGGAGAACTCCAGTTTATTAAGCAGGCATAATCCAAAAGACACCTTTCAGATGAGCACCCTGAAATGGGTGCTTCAACAAATAAGATATCATCTTATTTCAGTTAAACCATAAACATAAGGTTCAAGGATTACTAAAACCTTGAACCTTTTTATTATAATGAACCTCAACGACCTTCAAAATATAAGCGGTGCTTTTGGAACTACCCAAAGAATGCCTGTCCTTTTTCTGGGGCACGGCTCTCCCATGAATGCTATTGAAGAGAATCAGTTTGTACAGGGATTCCGAAAGGCAGCGGCTGAAATACCGAAGCCTCATGCCATTTTGTGTATTTCTGCGCATTGGTTTACTGAAGGGACCAGAGTAACTGCAATGGATATGCCTGAAACGATTCATGATTTCGGAGGATTTCCTCAGGCTTTGTTTGATGTTCAGTATCCGGCTCCCGGAAGTCCTGAACTGGCAAGGGAAACTGCTGAACTTTTGACACCGGCCTTAGCGGAAGAAGATCATCAGTGGGGACTTGACCATGGAGCCTGGTCCGTGATTAAGCATATGTATCCTGAAGCGGATATTCCAGTTATCCAGATGAGCATTGATTATACCAAACCTCCCCAGTATCACTTTGATCTGGCAAAAAGATTACATAAACTTCGTGAAAAAGGAATTTTAATTATCGGGAGCGGGAATATCATTCATAACCTCAGGCTGATCGACTGGAGAAATATCCATACGGTCGGTGCCGGATGGGACTGGGCCATCGAAGCCAGGCAAAAAACAAATAACTGGCTTCTGGACGGAAACTTCCAAAGTATAATAGAATACCATAAACAGGGAACTTCTCTGCAATACGCCGTCCCGAGTCCTGACCATTATTTACCTTTGGTATATTCCTTAGGATTGAAAGACCGATCTGAAAACCTTGTTTTATTCAATGATGAATTGATCGGCGGCTCCTTAAGCATGACAAGCGTAAGAATCGGCTAATCAAGGCCGACTGTACAAATCTTCAGAAATTAAAAACCGGAAGACTGCTCCCCCGGTTTTATAATAAGCAAAAACGTTTATTATATTCTTGTAATAGACATCACATGTGGCTGACCGTCAATCGGGCTGTAGATTTCTACAATCGCCTGCCAGATTACTTCTGATGGCGGCATTGATGCATTACATTTGAAACGGTAATTGGTTCCGTTTACCACTTGTGTAGCTACTTCGGTAGGCGTATATTTTACCCCTACAAATCCGCGCATGGCTTCATCGAATACTTTTTGATCTTCTGCAGTAAGAGGGTGATAATTTGTCCATCCTCCTAATAATTGTTCTTGTTGTGACATGTTTATAGTTTTTTGTTTCCTACTCTTATGGCTTTTCGGATGATGCCCCGTTTTAATGGTTTCTGGTCTCCACTGGTTAACGTTTTTTAATACAAGTGATGATAACAGGATTTAAATATCAGTTAAACTGATGGCCAAGGATGTTACTTTCAAATGTATCGTTGTGATCACATGACAAAGCTACTGCAGACCTTTCATATATTTTAGCGTACATCTACCCATTTTTTATTATAGGTATAAGTACCTAATCATGATTTAAAAACAGAAAAATTTACATGAAACTGGGTTAATCTACTAATTATAGAAATGAAACAACAGTTTGTTTTTATCACTAAAAATTTAGTAATATTGCTGATTATGAAAAAAATGGTATTGCTTTTTTTATTTTTATTTCCGCTGTATTTCTCACTGGCTCAGATGATCAAGGGAACAGTGGTCAATGATGCTGACCAGAACATCGGTAATGTAAATATTTATATTGACGGGACCAAAATCGGAACCACCTCAAAGGAAGACGGAAGTTTTACATTATCTCTGCCTGTAAAAAGTTCAGGAAATGTTGTTTTTCAAAAGGAACATTATGAAACTTTTACAACGCCTTCTTCCGAAGTTGTGGGTAAAACATTAAAAGTCGTCCTGCTTAAAAGCAATGATATTGAGGAAGTCACAATTATCCCTTATACAGAAGAAGCATACAGGAATTACATCCATTATTTCCTGGACCAGTTTATCGGGTATGACCGTGAACAGGTGAGAATTAAAAATCAGAGAACACTGAAGTTCGCATATGATAAAAAGAATAAGACGCTGAAAGTAAAGGCTCCTAAAACATTAATCATTGAAAATAAAAATATGGGCTATGAAATAGAATATAACCTGGTGAATTTTTCTGCTGACTTTGATTCTAAAATGGTTAACTGTTCCGGGACAAGCCTTTTCAGAGAAGTAAAAAGCAATCCTAAGATAAAACTGAACCGGATGAATGCCTATGAAGGAAGCCTGCTTCATTTTTTCAGAAGTATATATAACAACACGGTTGCTGCAGATCAGTTTATTGTAAATCATGTGGTAAAAGTTCCCAATCCGAAGTATCCGACTGAAGAAGAACTGAGAACTTTAAAAGATTTTACGGAAACGGTAAAACTGACAAAGACGGTTAGCTTTCCTGATCATATCCTTGATATTTCCCAAAGAAAAAATAACCAGAAACCTTACGCACTGGCCATTATAAAAACCATGATTCCGGATTCTGATTATGTTAAAAGAGGCAGTGACGGCATTCTTTTCAGTTTTAAAGATATGCTTCAGGTGAATTACAAAAAATATGATTATGAACTGAAAGGAAAAGAATTCATAAAAAGTAAAAACATGGTCGTTTTATCCTCATTCCTGCATCCTGAAGGCGAAACCTTTGAAGTTTCAAAAGACGGAAACATCACCACTCCGGATCTGCTGATTACTGAAGGAGATTTTACAAAAAATAAAATTGAAAATATGCTTCCTCTGGATTATCAGCTGGGAGATTAATCCGTGAAATTTCCGTCTTTAAATTATATTTTACTGAACAGCCTGCAAGACATTAATATTTCCGTAGCCGTAATCAGAATTCGGATTGGGGTAATAGGTTGAAGACTGCCTCATTTTATTCAATACCTGATCCCTTGTCCATGATGGGTTTTTAGACCAGACCAATGCCGCAATTCCTGCCGTGGAAGCAGTGGCCACAGAAGAACCGCCGACATAATCTGTCTGCCCGTTGTAATAGCTCAGTACCGGTATGCTGTTTCCCGATGCCCTTTCCATCTGGTAGGTAAAATCAATTTCAGAGCCGGAATGGCAGACATCGCATTTCTGATCCGATGTATTTTCTTTCACTCCGGTGACCGCCTGTGTTTCGGGCATCCAGGCCGGGAAAATAACCCCGACAAAATTAGTAAAGCTTGTGGAAGTTCCGCCTGCGCAGAAGATCAGTTTCCCTTTGGAATAAGCATACTTTACCCCGTCTTCAATTTTGCCGACTGAAAAGATGTGCCCCATAGACATTGAGATAATTTTTACCTGGCTGTTATTTCCCAATTCCGTAAATGCGGTTTTAACTCCATTCTGTTCATGGTATCCTTCCAGTACGACATTTGAAGCGGCTCTGTACGTTACTAAACTGGCATTGTACGCCACACCCACCGGCTGCCCAAGATTATTTCTCGGGGCTGCAGCAGCAGAAGCCATGCTTGTTCCATGGCCGCACTGGTCATTTGCTCCGTCATACCCGCTGCTCCACGGCCATACTGAATCTACATACACCCCGTTTTTAGTGATCGTTCTTCCGGATGAAAGCCCGTTATTTAAGCTGCTTCCCAATAAAGGCTGTTCCGGTGAAACCCCGCTGTCAATAATTCCGATGGTTATTCCGGTGCCGGTGCTGTAGCTCCACGCATTTGTGATATTGTGTTTTGAAAAAGACCATGGCGCTTTTGCGTTCGGGGTTACTGTGGTATAATCCGCTGCATTTAAAGCCGTCGATTCCAATCCGCATCCCGATGATGAAGAGCCTGATTTTGCAGTTCCTCCGAATTTTCTTTCGTTTTCAAAATACCGGTAATCTGCAGGCTCCAGATAGCGGATATTTTTCATCTTACGAAGGGCAATGACGGTTTCCTGCTTCTCAATAGCTACATCAATCTGATTTAAATACGGATCTGAAAACAACAGAACCCTATCTGCTTTCCCTTCGTATTTTTTAATGAGATCTAAAATTTCCTGCTCAGCAGTACTGTTATCCGGGCTCAGACTCCTGTCGAAAGAAGACCCGAAGCCAATGGAAGCCACTTTATTTCCCTGGAAAATCGCACTCCACACAAAATGGTCGGATGATGCATTCCATGAAAACCTTCCTTTAGTCTTAATGGTTTCATTAATTTTATCATTAATCTCTCCTGCAGTCAATGGGTCTTTCTGTACCACTTCTATATTGGCTGCGTTGCTTTGAAGATCGTCTCTGTTACATGCCATAAAAACTGAAAACAGCATGAGTAGGTAAAACACATTTTTTTTCATATACTCTAATTTGGATGACTCTAATATATCACTTTACCCTGAATTACAGAATGTTAAATTTATCTTATCTTCAATTTTATTATGTACAGAATATTAAACTGACAGAAACCGGTCAATTGCTGAAATAAAAAAAACGGACAAAAGTCCGTTTCTATGGTTAAATAACAACAAGTTGATTACAATATTAACTGACAATAAACCGCCTCTCATTAATTAATTCTGCAATAGCCAGCATATCCTCACCGATCAGGCGGTCCTCTTCCAGTTTAGCCACTCTGGAACGGATAACGGCATAGTTCTCTTCAATGAGTTTTGAGCAGGTAGCCGGTCTCCTAAATTCAAGTCCCTGAGCGGCAAACATTAGCTCAACCGCTAAAATGTTGACCAGGTTTCCAAGCACCTGATTGAATTTCCTTCCGGAAATGCTTCCCATCGACACATGGTCTTCCTGTCCTAAACTCGTCGGAATAGAATCTGCGGAAGCCGGGAAACACAGGGTTTTATTTTCCGTTACCAATGCTGCAGACGTATACTGCGGAATCATAAATCCGGAATTCAGTCCTGAACTTTCCGTTAACAGTCTTGGCAAACCGTATTTTCCTTCCAGTAATAAATAACTTCTTCGGTCTGAAATATTTCCCAGTTCAGCCGCTGCCAGGGTTGCATAATCCAAAGGCATTGCCATTAATTGGCCGTGGAAATTCCCTCCTGAAATTGATTCTTCAGCACTTAACACAATCGGGTTGTCTGTCACGGAGTTCAGTTCTGTTTCCGCCATGATCTTCAGATGTTCAAAAGCATTTCGACTTGCTCCGTGAACCTGCGGGACACACCGCATTGAATATGGATCCTGGACCCTGTCGCAATATTCGTGGGACTTTAAATTTTCAGAATTTTTTAAAAACTTCAGCATTCTTGCCGCTACTTTCTGACTTCCCTCAAACGGTCTGATCTCATGAAGTTCTTTTCTGAAGGGGCTGGCTGAACCTCTATAAGCTTCAATACTCATGGCTGCCGTCATATCGGCTAGATCCAGAAGGTATTCAAACTTTTCCAGGCCTTTGATGGCGTGAGCAAGAATAAACTGAGTGCCGTTGATTAATCCTAATCCTTCTTTAGGGCCTAAAATTAACGGTTCAAGATTATTTTGCGACAATACTTCTGCGGTTTGAAAAATTTCGTTTCCTACCCATACTTTCCCCAATCCTAAAAGCGGCAAAACCAGATGAGCCAGCGGAGCCAGATCTCCCGAGGCCCCCACAGAACCCTGTTCAGGAACTACAGGAATAATATCTTTTTCCAGCATCACGATCAGTCTCTCGATGACTTCCAGAGAAACTCCCGAAAACCCTTTTGACAGGGCATGAACTTTCGCAATCATCATGATTTTTGAAAGTTCCTTATCAATGGGCTTTCCTACCCCTACTGCATGGGAAATAATTAAATTATATTGTAACAGCGCTGTTTCATCAGCAGAAATTTTGGTATCGCACAGAGGCCCGAAACCGGTATTGATCCCATACACACAACGGTCTGACTCTACAATCTGCTGTACGTTTTTCTGGGATCTTAAAATCTGCTCTTTTGCCGTCTTATTCAGCTTCGCTTTATTTGGAGTTTTACAGATCTCCAAAACATCATGGAAACTGAAAACATCTACACCGTATATCATTCTCTAAATTTTGTCTTAAAATTAAGCATTTAGCCATAATTGGGAAAACTAATTTTCAACACCTTGTTTTTTATGAAATAACTCAATTAATTCATTATTTTTACCGCCGAAATAAAAAATTAATATCCAATGAAACTTAAAACTTTAATGCTTGCATTATGTCTGGCAGGCACCGCAACTTTCGCACAGAAAGTAAAATATTCCAAAGAAGACATCAAAAAAATGGAAATGTACCTTTTCAACGAAGGCTTCAACACCCCTTCTCCGAGAAAGACATCCACCGTGATTTTAAAAGACGGAAGCACCCACAAAGGATTCTGCAGTAAAATTGATACGAAGAAAGGCCAGATCTTTGAAGTTTCCCTTAAAGACAGCATCTCAAAAAAAGCTGAATTGTTTAATGCGGATCAGATTGCTGAAATGTATGTATATCCAGGAAATGCCGAAAAAATAGCAAAGGTGGCAAAGTATATGGGAAATATCAGAAACTACAGTACCAAAAAATTAACCAAACGAACCAATAACGACAGAATCTACTTCGTCAATCAAACCGTTTCTCTTAAAAATAAAAAAGACGATAAAGAATTCCTGATGCAGGTAATCAATCCCGGTTTTGACGAGATCATTTCGGTTTATCATGATCCGAGATCAAAAGAAACCGGAGGGGTTTCATTTGGCGGCGGCCCTCAGCTTGGCGGCGGTGTGCTCAAATCATACTATGTGAAAAAAGGAGACAAAGTAATGTGGCTTCACAAAGATGATTTTGAGGATAATTATGATTTCCTTTTCGGGGACAATGCCGGATTCATGAAAAAATACCCTAAGAATTCTGTGGAGTGGGATTATTTCAGCTTCCTTGTGAATGCATATACCGAGATGAGCAATAGCTAACCGTCAATTTTAACATAAATTGTAAGGCCATAGAAATTCTGTGGCTTTTTTCTTGCTCTTAAATTGCGTAATTTTGTTATATGAATCCTTCTTTAGAATTACAGCTCAAAACTCTACCCTCTGAACCCGGCGTTTATCGTTATTATGACAAAAACGAGCAGCTGCTGTATGTGGGAAAGGCAAAAAATCTGAAGAAAAGGGTGCTTTCCTATTTCAATAAAAACCTTCCGGGATACCGGACAAGGATTATGGTAGCCAAGATCCAGAGGCTGGAAACGACTATCGTTAATAGTGAATATGATGCCCTTCTGCTGGAAAACAATCTGATCAAGGAGCATCAGCCGTTCTATAACGTCATGCTGAAAGATGACAAAACCTATCCATGGATCTGCATCAAAAATGAAGAATTCCCAAGGATTTTCCTGACCAGAACCAAAATCCGGGACGGTTCGGAATATTACGGCCCGTATGCAAAAGTGCGCCCGGCGAAAATTCTACTGGATACCATCAAACATATTTATAAATTAAGAACCTGCAATCTTAATTTAGCGCCTGCCAAAATCGGGGAAGGAAAATATAAAGTCTGCCTGGAATATCATATCAAGAACTGCAACGGACCTTGTGAAGCCCTGGAGAGCAAAGCAGAATATGATGAAAAAATTGATGCCATCCGCGGGATTGTCAAGGGAGACTTCCGGAAAGCAAAAGAGTACCTTACCGATAAAATGACCGCATATGCTTCCAATCTTCGGTTCGAAGATGCCCAGATTATCAAAGAAAGACTGGATATTCTGGATGACTACCAATCCAGAAACACGGTAGTGAATCCGAATATCGATGATGTGGATGTTTTCGGGATGACAAGTGATGAAACGGCTGCTTACATCAATTTCTTTAAAATCAGGAACGGAAATATCATCCAGAGCTTTACTACTGAAATCAAGAAGATTCTTGAAGAAAGTGATGAAGATATTATGGAGGAGGCCTTGATTGAAATCCGTCAGAAATTTGATTCGGATTCAAAAGAAATACTGCTTCCCTTCCATCTGACTATTGAGATTCCGAATGTTAAACTGATCGTTCCTAAAGTCGGTGACAAGAAACGGATCGTCGAGCTTTCTGAAAAGAATGCCAGGGAATACCGCCTGGAAAAATTAAAGCAGGTACAGATCATCGATCCGGAAAGGCATACCAACCGGATTATGGCGGAAATGCAGAAACTGCTGAGGATGCCTGTTGAGCCGAGGCATATTGAAGGGTTTGACAACTCAAATATTCAGGGAACCAATCCTGTTTCTGCGTGTGTGGTTTTTAAAGACGGAAAGGCCAGCAAAGCCGATTACAGAATCTTTCATCCCAAAACCGTTACCGGTCCCGATGATTTTAAAACCATGGAAGAAGTTATTTTCCGTCGATACAAAAGAATGCTCGATGAAGGCGAATCTCTGCCACAGCTGATCCTGATTGATGGTGGGAAAGGACAACTTTCATCCGCTATAAAAAGTTTAAAGTTACTCGGACTGTACGGAAAAATAACGATCGTTGGTATCGCAAAAAGACTGGAAGAAATTTTCTTTCCGGAAGACCCGATTCCACTGTATCTTGATAAAAAATCGGAAACCCTGAAAATTTTACAGCGCGTAAGGGATGAAGCCCACCGCTTTGGGGTAAGGCATCACAGAACCCGAAGATCCAATTCAACGATAAAATCTGAACTGGAAGGCATTCCCGGAGTAGGCGAAAAAACCATTGAAATGCTTTTGTCCAGATTAAAATCGGTAAAAAGGGTTAAAGAATCAAGTTTAGAAACACTGGAAGAAATTCTCGGGAAAAGCAAAGCACAGGTGGTTTATGATTTCTTTAATAACGGATAAAAAAAGGTTGGAAATGTTTCCAACCTTTTTTTATCTTTAAAATTATTTCTTCAAGAATATTTCCCTGGTATACTCTCCGTTTACCTGTGGAATTTCTATCACAATATTCCCGTTCTCATAATATCCCAGAGTAGCATCACCATTTTGCATTTTTACCCTGAAAACATCATTTTTCGTTGTTACCTTGAATGTAGCAAATGGCGAAGAACTGTTGGTACCGACTAAGATAAACTGGCTGTTATCAATTTGTACTTTCTGATAATCAGTTTTTCCATTGCTGAATTTTACACCATTATTACCGTTATCAGCTGAGGTAGCAGGTGTTATGGCAGGTTGTTCACTTGATTCAGTCTGCTGCACATGCGTCTGCTGCTGTATCTGTACCACCGGATTAGCGGGCGAAATAGAAATATAGGTTTGTTTCAATGCATCCTGGTAACCTTCTTTATACTCCTTGATATTGGAAGCTCCTTTAAAGGATGATATTACTTTATCATTGCAGTCTTTAAATTGTACCAGCACTTTATTGCGTAAAAACCCGCTGTCATTGATGATATCGGCTGCTGCAACACTGCACGGATTATCTTTGGCTTCTGAAGGCCACTGCAGCTTGTCTGCGGGAATAACGGTATAATTCTTACTCTTTAATGTCTTGGTCAGCAACTCCCCTAATCCGAAATCTTCCTTAAAGGTTTCAAATTTGGCAGGAAGCGAAACATATTTATAATCCGAAATTTTTTGCCCGAAAGCAGACATCGAACAGGCGGTTAATATAATGAGTGAAATCTTTTTCATTGAATGTAAATTTAATCGTTTCTGAATTGTCCCATATCCAGTTTCAGGGAGAAGAAGTTGGAATAGAAATTGGATCCTCCGATCCCGGAATTGGTAATGGCATAATCTAAAGTAAGACCTCTGTACTTAATCCCGATCCCTGCACTTGGCTGGAAAGAAACTTTTCTCCTGAGATCTTCAATATCGGTAATCGACTGGAACCGGTTTACTCCCAATCTCACGAAAATCATTTTCTGGTATCCCAGTTCGGCACCGGCATACGGCGTAATACTTGCAAAATCGGTTGAGAGAAGGGCCGCCGTTTTAGCGAAATCTACATTGATACCTGCTTCAGGCAAAACATAAATACTGCTGTTGATCTCGAATATTTTACTGGCCCCGACATTCAGTTTAGGCATCGTAAGTTCCATTTTATCTTTTGGGGCCGGGTTAAATTCTTCCCCGTTTACAATCGTGGAAAGTTCTTTCTGATTCACGCTCCAGAAATTCACTGTGGTGGTAGCATCTCTCAGCATCCCTCCTACTTTCCATCCGTTATCCATTTTGTAGATGGCTCCGATATCGAAACCGAAACCGTATCCGTTCGCAAACTTCCCTACATTTCTGTAAACGATCTTGGCATTGATTCCCACATCCAGTTTGGTATTGCCGCCGGGGTTAAATGCATAAGACAGTATGGCTGCATAATCAGACTGGGAAAATTTGGTAATTTTATCATAATCGATATTTCCTTCCGTATCAATCAGCTGGGTGGTATTTAAAATATTGTCAACACCTAATCTGACTACAGAAACTCCGAAAACCCCTGTTTCCAGAACTTTGGCGTAGGCCAGGTAATCATATTTGGCAATCGATTCAAAATATTCGGCGTGCATCGCTGCTCCCTGCCAGTCCCTTTCAACAGACATCAGCCCCGCCGGGTTCCACATCGGGGAATATACATCATCCTGGTTAGAGACTACAGCGCCTCCCATGGCCAGCCCTCTGGCTCCTGCACCGATATTTAGGAATTCATTGGAATATTTTCTAATGATCTGAGATTGTGACATCCCGAATGCGAGGGAAAATACGAGTAAAAGATATTTTTTCATCATATAGATTGATGCTTAATTTAAAGTTTTTTGTTTCTTAGCTTTTATAAATCCGTTGACAATGATAGCCAGTATCATAACCCCTGAGGCACCGTAAAAAACCGGGCTCATATGTTCTGATTCCCCAAAGATAAAAAAAGCTAGTATAATTCCGTAAACCGGTTCTAAATTAACTGTTAAAATTAGTGTGAAGGGAGAAATATATTTCATCAAATTCACCGATTCCAGCATTGGGAAAGCCGTAAAAACACTGGCCAACAAGAGTATTAACGCAATATCACGGTAACTTATTTCATTCATCTGAAAAATTTGCCCGCTGAACAGATAAATGATCAGCAAAATGAACCATCCGGAGAAAATTTCATAAAAAATAATATTTCCGGAACTTGTCTTCCCAAACATCTTTCCGTTAAAAACAGAAAATACCGTCCCGAAAACAGCACACAGAACGCCATACATAATGCCTTCCTTAAACCTGAATTCCGTTTTGAAAATTAATAAGATGCACGCCACAATTACTACCCCCATGACCACTTCGGAAATATCGATTTTACGTTTAAAAATAACAGGTTCCATAATCGCTGCGAATAAGGTGGACAGAGAAAGGCAGCTTAAGGCAATAGATACATTGGAAACTTTAATGGAATGAAAGAAACAGTACCAGTGAAAGGCCATTGAAAAACCGATTGCCGCCAGCTGAAAGAAAATCTTCTTTGACACTTTAATGCTTTCTTTTTTAACTATCCTGATATAGATATAAAGAAAAATGGCTGCAAACAGCATTCTGTAAAATACAAGAATCTGTGCATTGGCCTGAATAAGCTTTCCCAGAATTGCCGTAAATCCCCATAAAAACACAATCAAATGCAATCTGAAAAGAGCCAATTTATGCATACCTGCTTTCTTTTTAATTTTCTGCAAATTTACAAATCGCTTTTTACAAATACTGTAAATACTTACAGCACCGTTGTTATTTTTTTAAAGATATTATTTCAGGAATAAACTAAATAAAAAAACCCTGAAAATTTGTTCAACTTTCAGGGCCTTCAAATAATAAACTATTAAAAAAATAAACTAGGAACTTAGAGTATTAATAGAGATATCATCTCCATTACTCTGATGTAAATTTAAAAAAAATATCATACATTCAAAAATATATATATGTTAAATATTTCATAATTTTCTGAATACCAACAAATTAAACAATTGTTTTAATTCAATATAAATTCTTTGAAAAATAGTATCTTTAAGCGGAAAAAATTGAAATTTTATGGACATCGAATTCAACAAAAGAGAAGATCAGAACAGATTAAAGTTATCTGAAATAAACCGTTTGCTCTCTGAAATTAAGAAAGGCGGCGGTGAAAAAAGACTTCAGAAAATTCGTGATGAAGGAAAGATGACGGCACGGGAAAGGGTTGATTATCTTCTTGACAAAGGTTCGGATTCCATAGAAATCGGTGCATTTGCCGGTTTTGAAATGTATGAAGAGCACGGCGGATGTCCCGGCGGCGGCGTTGTGGTGGTTATGGGATATGTATCCGGTAAACAATGTCTTGTTGTGGCTAATGATGCTTCGGTAAAAGCAGGAGCATGGTTCCCTATTACCGGGAAGAAAAATCTAAGGGCTCAGGAAATTGCTATGGAAAACAGGCTCCCGATTATCTATCTTGTTGACTCCGCAGGGGTTTATCTTCCGATGCAGGATGAAATTTTCCCGGATAAGGAACATTTCGGCAGAATCTTTAGGAACAATGCTAAAATGAGCTCGATGGGAATCATTCAGATTTCAGCCGTAATGGGCAGCTGTGTTGCCGGGGGCGCCTATCTTCCGATTATGAGTGATGAGGCGATGATTGTTGACAAAACGGGTTCTATATTCCTTGCAGGAAGCTACCTGGTGAAAGCTGCGATCGGAGAAACTATTGATAATGAAACATTGGGTGGTGCCACTACGCACTGTTCCATTTCCGGTGTTACGGATTATAAGGCTAAAGACGACCAGGATGCTCTGAACAGAATTAAAAATATCATGAAATCCATTGGCAGCACTGAAAAAGCCGGGTTTGACAGAATAGAAAGTTTCCAGCCTAAATCAAAGCCTGAGAACATTTTCGGAATTCTTCCGGCTTCAAGAACCGAACAATATGATACATATGAGATTATCAAATGTCTTGTAGACAATTCTGATTACGAAGAGTATAAACCTGATTATGGTAAAAGCATCATCTGTGCAACTGCGAGGATTGACGGCTGGTCTGTAGGAATTGTAGCTAACCAGAGAAAACTGGTTAAAAGCGGAAAGGGCGAAATGCAGTTTGGAGGGGTTATCTATTCAGACTCGGCTGATAAATCCACAAGGTTTATTGCCAACTGTAATCAGAGGAAGATCCCTTTGGTATTCTTACAGGACGTTACAGGCTTCATGGTAGGCTCCAAATCTGAGCATGGAGGAATTATTAAGGACGGAGCAAAAATGGTTAATGCCGTGTCTAATTCCGTTGTTCCGAAGTTTACCGTTATTACAGGAAACTCCTATGGTGCCGGAAATTATGCCATGTGCGGAAAAGCCTATGACCCTAGGTTAATTGTAGCATGGCCATGGGCAGATCTTGCCGTAATGGGCGGCACACAGGCAGCAAAAGTCTTAGCACAGATTCAGGAATCTACCTTAAAAAAACAGGGAAAGGAAATCTCCGCAGAAGAACGGCAGGAAATCTTAGATACCATCTCAAAAAGATATCAGAAACAAACAGAAGCAACATATTCTGCAGCCCGTCTTTGGACGGATGCCATTATTAATCCGGTAGATACCAGAAAATGGATTTCCATGGGTATTGAAGCGGCGAATCATGCTCCTATTACAGAGAAGTTCAATCTGGGAGTGATTCAGGTTTAATCTCTTTTAAACAGATAAAAAAGATCAGTCTCGCCATAATAGTGAGACTGATTTTTTATTTTAAGAATATTCGGATCAAAATAAACTTGGTAATATTCTTCTATTATATTTAGATCCTATTTCCCAGAAAGATACACCATCAGTATGTAGATATATAATTGGATTTATTATAAACCCAAAAGATTGGATATACTAATTTATCTTCCAGTTAAAGTTAAGCATAAAACCTTAATTTTAAAATATGAAACGAGAGCGAAAAATCTACGATCCTGCTTTTAAGACCAAAGCCGTTCAGTTAAGTAATGAGCGGACTAATATCTCAGAACTCGCACGAGAACTGGGAATCGCAGTCACACTACTTTACAAATGGCGCAAAGAGTACGAAGAATTTGGGGAAGGTAGCTTTCCCGGGAATGGCAATTTAAAACTTACACCCGAATAGGAAAAAATCCACGAACTGGAGAAAAGACTCAAAGATGCAGAGCTAGAGCGTGATATATTAAAAAAAGCAATCGGCATCTTTTAGCTTATTTCTTTTATATTTTTTTAAGGTATTCATGAATGCTAAAGCATTTCCAAGAGCGGTCGATGAAATATAAATTCATACAAAATAATGAATGTCTATTTCCGATTGAAAAGATGTTCAATGTTTTAAAATTAAGTTCCAGCGGTTATTATAAATGGAAAAACAGACGCAGTAGCAGTAGACTGCTTTTGAAAGAAAAAATAAAAGATCAAATAACTTCAATTTATTTTTCATCAAAACAACGCTATGGAAGCCCTAGAATTACATTTGAGTTGAATTCTTTAGGATACAAAACATCCCGAATCACGGTGGCAAAATATATGAAGGAGTTAGGCTTAAGAAGTAAATTGAGCAGGAAATTTAAAGTTACCACCAACTCAAAACACAATTATCTGGTGGTGGAAAATGTTTTGGATAGGAACTTTACCGTTGCTGCGTCTTCTGAAGCTTGGGTTTCTGACATCACTTATATTCATACCAAAGAAGGATTTTTGTATTTGACAACAGTTATTGATTTATACGACAGGAAGGTAATCGGATGGAGTTTGAGTGGCGGAATGAATACCGAGGACACAAGCCTTGCAGCCTGGAAAATGGCTGTCAAAAACAGGAAAATAGTTAATGGATTAATTTTTCATAGCGATAGAGGTGTTCAATATGCAAGCAAGAAATTTACAAATACTTTAGAATTTTATGGAATTACAAGAAGTATGAGCCGCAAAGGAAATTGTTGGGATAATGCGGTGGCGGAGAGTTTTTTTAAATCTTTGAAAACGGAACTCATTTATGGCAACAAACTCATTACAAAAAAACAAATGGAGTTGGAAGTTTTCGAATACATCGAAGTCTGGTACAACAAAAAAAGACGCCACAGTGCCCTGAATTACCAAACAATAGAAGAATTTAACAATCAAAATAAAATTTACAAAAATGTAGCTTAACTGATACCGGAATTTTTATTTGCATATTCAGTATCTATGTATTGTTTAAGTCTAGATATTTCTTAGAGTTAAAGTATGTATATATAACAAAAAAACCCCTCTTTCATCGGATGATGAAGGAGGGGTTTAGATAAAGACTGGCGGCGACCTACTCTCCCGCTTTCGCAGTACCATCGGCGCTGGTGGGCTTAACTTCTGTGTTCGGAATGGGAACAGGTGAGCCCCACCGCTAAAACCACCCTAAAGGTTGTATATAGTGTAGGAATGTATTGTTGTATCAGGTATTAATGACTTATATCATTCATACTTTTTACAATCTACATTTTACAAATTTATCGGTAAATATCATCACAAAGGCAAAACCATTGATGCACTTATAAGAAC
>NZ_AUMU01000025.1 GCF_000430845.1 Chryseobacterium gregarium DSM 19109
AAAATCTACAACAATGAGTACACTGCAATTAAAAGACGGAACCGAAATTTTTTACAAAGATCAGGGAAAAGGACCGATATTGATGTTCCACCACGGATGGCCGTTGTCATCAGACGACTGGGATGCCCAGGTCATTTTCTTCTTACAAAAAGGGTACCGAGTAATCACGCATGATAGAAGAGGTCACGGAAGATCAAGCCAGGATATCTACGGCCATACCATTGAACAATACGCTTCTGACGCTGCGGAACTGGTAGAATTCCTGGACCTGAAAGACGTAGTTCACATCGGGCACTCAACAGGAGGTGGCGAAGTGATCCGTTATGTAAATAAGTATGCCAACGGAAGAGCTAAAAAAGCCGTATTGATCAGCGCCGTTCCACCCGTTATGGTGGCAAGCGAAAGCAATCCGGATGGGGTACCGATGGAAGTTTTTGACAACATCAGAGACCAGACGCTGAACAACAGGCAGCAGTTTTATATCGATTTGACTTTCCCTTTCTATGGCTACAACAGAGAGGGTGCCAATGTGAAAGAAGGGATACAGAGAAACTGGTGGAGACAGGGAATGATGGGCGGAATCGTTGCGCATTACGAAGGCATCAAAGCGTTTTCTGAAACTGATTTCAGAGAAGACCTGAAAGCAGTTGATATTCCTGTTCTGGTTCTTCACGGGGAAGATGACCAGATCGTGCCTTACCAGAATGCCGCATTAAAATCAATTAAACTACTGAAAAACGGGACGATAAAAACCTATCAGGGTTTCCCACACGGAATGCCGACAACCGAAGCAGAGACCATCAATAATGATTTGTTGGCGTTCATCACTGAATAAATTCCATTTAAAATTATTCTGACTCAAAAAAAGTTTTTATGGAAAATTCAAGTATAAAAGAAACGGCATTTGATCCTGAAGATTTCGCCATTGTAAAGACCCGTACTTTCGATGAACTGGTGATCGGAGAAGTTTTCAGAGCACCGAGCCGAACACTGACGGACGCTCACGCATCAGCTTTTCAAACCGTGTCGTGTGATAACCATCCGATTCATTACGATGCGGAATATGCGAAAAGATACGGCCACGAAGCACCGGTGGTCCACGGATTACAGGTTTTGGCATTCACCGCGCCGGGAGCGACTCTGCTGCCCCATTATTTCGGAAATGTTTTCATCAGTTTCCTGGAACTTTCCTGTAGTTTTTTGAAGGAAGTCCATTCCGGAGATACCTTATATTCTTCGCTTACGATTACAGATCTGACACCCCAGGGAGATCGGGGTATCGTTACCACAAAAGTAACGATCTATAACCAGAAAGCTGAACTCGTACTGGAAGGCCAGCATAAATACTTACTGAAAAGATAAAAATCCTTCTTTTGAATCCGCTACATCATCTTTCAAAATGAAATTCTCTTTGAAAAGATGGCGGCTGATTCGAAAATTCTACTGAAAAATCAATCTTTAAAAATCAAATATCATGAAAATAAAATCAATCTTTGGTACTGCGGTTTTATTAACAGCAGTACTTGTAACCGGTGTTAAAGCACAAAATGCGGGAAAATCAACAAAAGCAAGGGCGGAATACATTGAAGTAGAGCCTAATGTAAGACTTCACGTTACCGACCTTGGCGAAGGTAAAACGGTTGTTTTAATTCACGGTTATCCATTAAGCGATGCATCTTGGGAATATCAATATCATCCTTTGGTTGCGGCGGGTTATCGTGTAATCGGAATTACTTTGAGAGGATTCGGCCAGTCAGACAAGCCTTATGGTAAATACGATTACGATCAGTTTGCTTCTGATATCAAAGCTGTTTTGGACAAATTAGACATCAAAGATGCCACATTAGCCGGACATTCTATGGGAGGTGCAATCGCACTGCATTATACTGCAAAATACAATGGCGCACATTTGAGCAAATTAGCATTGTTCTCCGCTGCTGCACCTTTGCATACCAAAAGACCAGATTATCCTTATCCGTTGTTTACAAAAGAAGATATCACCAAATGGGTTGGACTCAATAATGAAGATAGACCTGCATTTTTAGGTACTCTTGCAGAACGTTTTGTTTTATCTCCAACGTCTTTGAAACCTGAAATTGGTGCATGGCTTGGAAGTATCGAAATGCAGTCTTCCCCGTACGCAATGGAACAGGCATTAATTGCTTTGAGAGACGAAGATTTGAGAGCCGACCTTCCAAAAATTAAAATTCCAACCTTGATCTTACACGCAAGAAAAGATAATATTGTGTCATATGAATTGGCAGAACAAATGAACAAAGGGATTGCCGGTTCTGTACTTATTCCTTTTGAAAGCAGCGGACACGCATCTTTCCTGGAAGAAAAAGACAAATTCAATGCTGAATTCATCAAGTTTTTGAAAAAATAATTTTCTTATTAAATAACAAATAAATAATTTAAAATGAAACCATCATCAAAATTATTATCTCCGGATAATCACGCTCTTGTACTAATCGATTTCGAAGGCCAGATGGCATTTGCGACAAAAAGCATTTCCATGAATGAACTGCGTAACAATGTTGCAGTTATCTGCGGAGCTTCTAAAATATTCAACGTACCGACAATTGTAACCACCGTTGCGGAAGAAAGTTTTTCAGGACCCGTTTTCCCTGAAATTGAAGAAGCCTATCCGATGGCCACTTCAGGCTACATCGACAGAACAACAATGAATACCTGGGAAGATGAAGCGGCTTACAAAGCAATTGTCGGAACCCAGAAACAGAAACTGGTTTTTGCAGGTTTGTGGACCGGTGTATGCATCGTAGGGCCTGCATTGTCTGCATTGGAAGAAAATTATGATGTGTACGTCATCACCGATGCCTGCGGTGATGTAAGTGATGAAGCACACGAAAGAGCGGTTCAGAGAATGATCCACGCCGGGGTAAAGCCTATGACTTCGATCCAGTATATTTTAGAATTGCAGAGAGACTGGGCACGCCAGGAAACCTATGTTGCGGTAACCGACCTGATGAAGAAATACGGAAGTTCTTATGGACTGGGGATTCATTATGCCCACCATATGGTTAAGCATTAATCTAAAATTTTCAATGTTGAAATCTCCACATTACATATCGTTATTAAAAATTATTCTCTTAATTTTTATGTGTTCTGAAAATTTATCGGCACAAAGTTTCAAGCTTCTGCGCTACGATGAAAACTATGAGTATTTAAAAGATTCTGCTGATACTTTTTACAATAAGGTTAAATTCCTTCCTTTAAATGAAAAGAAAAATATCTATCTGTCCTTCGGGGGAGAAGCACGGTATGAATATGTGGATTTCAACAACGAAGACTGGGGAAGGCTGGATATCGGGCACAACAATTTTTTTCTGCAGCGTTACGATGTTCATGCCGATCTGCATCTGGGTGAAAAGGTGAGAATTTTTTCACAGGTCCGGAGCGCTTTGCAAAACGGACGGAAAAACGGTTCGAGAGGAATTGATGAAGACCAGCTGAGTATCCAAAACCTCTTTGTTGATGTTAATCTTTTCAAAAATCAGGATAAAAAACTGGTTTTCAGGATCGGTCGGCAGGAATTGGATTATGGTTCGGGAAGATTGATCTCCGTACGGGAAGGTCCGAACGCAAGGCTTTCTTTTACAGGCGCTAAATTGATGTACTCACGGAAAAATATTTCAGTCGATGCTTTTGTGATGATGGCAGACAGCATCAATACCGGAGTTTTTGATAATACACTATCGAAACAACTCAATCTGTGGGGATTATATTCAAAAATCATTGTTCCGCAAGCCGGAAATCTCGATTTGTACTACATCGGGATCCGGAGAGACGAATCCGTTTTTGAAGCCGGGACGGCCAAAGAAAAACGCCATACCATCGGCGGAAGGTTCTGGAAATACGGCGGCGGATTAATCTATAACCTGGAAGCAGCTTATCAGTTCGGAAGGTTTGGAGAGGGCGCCATCAGTGCCTGGACAGGTTCTGTCGACATCGGGTATCTGTTTGAAAATGTCAAGTTTAAACCAAGTATTAATCTCCGGAACGATTACATTTCAGGAGACCAATCGAAAGACGACGGAAAGCTGAATACGTTTAATCCGCTCTATCCGAAAGGCGGTTATTTTGGCTTCAGTCCGCAGGTCGGCCCCGTCAATCTCATTGATATCCATCCGTATGCAACGCTGGATTTAACGTCTAAACTTAAAATGCAGGCGGATGTTGTTTTCAACTGGAGATATTCCCTGAATGACGGTGTTTACCGGCCAAGCGGCGTGCTCAACCGCCCGGGAAGCAGTTCAGAAAAAAGGTATATCGGAACGGCTTATCTCACCAATTTTACCTATAGTTTTAACCAGTTCATTTCTTTGGTAAGCGGAATTCAGTACTTCCAAAAAGGTGAGTTCATCGAGGATATCATTCCGGATGCGAAAAGCGGAGTCTTTTACAATATCCGATTAGGATTCAAATTTTAACCATTATTAATTCATTTATTATGCAACATTTAATTTCAAAATATGTTAACTGGTCTAAAGCCATTTTTACTGCATTTGTCCTTGCAAGTTCAGTAACCAATTTCATTTCAGCACAGACAACAACTGAAACAAAAACAGCAGTCGGAACCACAAAAAACTGGGGAACAGTGGACGGCGTTTCCATCGTTGGTCTGGTGCAAGGGCCTTCTGCTGCGGTGGCAGATTTACAGATTGCCTGTGTTTTCGAATATACGGAAGGTGATATTTTCAACCCGCCGGCGCTTCCGAAAGAACTGAACGGCATGGTTCATCTGGATGAAGCTTTGCAGGGAATCATTACCGATGTCAGAAAAGCCGGAAAATTCAAAGGCCATGCTTTGGAAACCTTATTAATTGATCCGCCGAAAGGAAGTTTATCTTCAAAAAGACTTGTGTTAATCGGGCTGGGAAACCGGAATTCTTTCGATGCTGGACTGATGAAAGAAGTCGGAAGCGTAGCCATGCGGGAGGCTTTAAAACTGAAAGTGAAAACCGCTTCTTTTGCCAGCGACCTCAAAGATGCAGGAATCGATTCTCCGACGGCTTTAGTAGCAGAAAATGTGGTATTGGGAGCATTTGATGCCTATCGTGCGCAGTCTTATTTGAAAAGTAAAAGTTTTTCGGATGAAATGAAACTGAAGAAACTGATTTTACTGGCCGGGCCATCATTTTTTACCGTTGCCGGAGGCGGAATCAAAGATGCGATTACAAAACTTAATACCAAATAACCATGAAAGCAGATCTTATTTTACACAACGGAAAAATTCACAGTTTCAACACAGAAACGCCGGATATTTCGGCAGTGGCCATCAAAGACGGAAAAATCATTGCCGTTGGAAATGACGGTTTGGTGGATCAGTTTGCAGAAGAATCGACAAAAATCATTGATCTGAAAAACAAAAGAGTGGTTCCGGGAATCAACGATTCTCATATCCATTTGATCCGTGGCGGATTAAATTTTAACCTTGAATTACGATGGGACGGTGTTCCTTCCTTGGCAGATGCGCTGAGAATGCTGAAAGAACAGGTGGACCGTACCCCGTCTCCGCAGTGGGTTCGTGTAGTCGGCGGTTGGTCGGAATTCCAGTTTGCGGAAAGAAGAATGCCGACACTGGAGGAAATCAACAAGATTGCTCCCGAAACGCCTGTTTTTATCCTGCATCTGTACGACAGGGCATTGATGAACCGGGCTGCTCTGAAAGCGGTAGGGTATACAAAAAATACGCCGGCTCCTCCGGGCGGACAGATTGAAAGAGATGCCAACGGAGAACCGACAGGATTGATTATTGCCACACCCAATGCGATGATTTTATATTCAACGCTGGCAAAAGGCCCGAAACTTTCGTATGAACATCAGGTAAATTCCACCAGGCATTTTATGAAAGAACTGAACCGTTTCGGGATTACCAGCGTTATTGATGCGGGCGGCGGTTTTCAAAACTTTCCGGATGATTATCAGGTGGTGAATGAACTGAATGAGAAAAAACAGCTGACCGTAAGAATCGCCTATAATTTATTTACCCAAAAACCCAAAAATGAGTTTGAAGATTTCAGCGAATGGATTGACACCGTAAAACTTTATCAGGGTGACGATATGTACCGTCATAACGGAGCAGGAGAGATGCTGGTTTTCTCGGCTGCGGATTTTGAAGATTTTTTACAGCCAAGACCCGATCTGCCTGAAAATATGGAAGCCGACCTCGAAAAAGTGGTCCGCTTGTTGGTGGAAAACCGCTGGCCTTTTCGGCTTCACGCCACGTACAATGAAAGCATTACCCGGTTTTTAAATGTTTTTGAAAGAGTCAACCAGGAGATCCCTTTCAACGGGCTTCCGTGGATTTTTGACCACGCTGAAACCATTGATGAAAGAAATATCGAACGGGTAAAGAATTTAGGCGGCGGAATCGCTATCCAAAGCAGAATGGCATATCAGGGCGAATATTTTACCGACCGTTATGGTTCAGCCGCCGCTGAAAGCACGCCGCCCATTAAAAAAATGCTGGAGATGGAAGTTCCTGTCGGCGGCGGTTCTGATGCCACAAGGGTGAGCAGTTACAATCCCTGGGTTTCGATGTATTGGTTAACGGTTGGCAAAACGGTTGGCGGACTTCAATTGTACACCGATACAAGATTAGACCGAAATACTGCGCTGGAATTATATACCAAAGGAAGTGCCTGGTTTTCTCAGGAACAGCAGAAAAAAGGAGATATTCAGGTGGGCATGTTTGCCGATCTGGCCGTTTTAGATCAAGATTATTTCACGATCGACGATGAAGAAATCAAAAATATCGAAGCTGAAATGACGGTGGTAGACGGTAAAATTGTCTATGCCAAAGGAGCGTTTTCATCGTTTGCGCCGCCTTCGGTCCCGATTCTCCCTGATTGGTCACCAACGAATCTGTACAACGGTTATTATCCTGTTGGCGGACATACTCGGACAGCCATTGAAAAAAATGCAAAAGCAGATCTCAAAGCTCCGTTGACTTCTCAAATTCACAGTTGTGCCGGAAGCTGCGATGTTCATAACCATAACCATGACCATGCGAGAATGAGCAATCTTCCGGTAAACAATTATCATTCATTCTGGGGCGCACTCGGATGTTCCTGTTTTGCCTTTTAACTATATATATTATGGAAATTTTAAAACAAATTCTATCCTCCGATTTAGGTTCGGATTTTAATGATATTGCTTTTCTGGTCTTCAGGATGCTTTTGGCAGTTGAGCTTTTCAGGGTTCACGGACTGAAGAAATTCAGGCTGGAAGACGGACAGAAAGAAATCATCCCGAATCCGCTGGGGCTTCCCGGTAAAATGAATGCTTTGGTCGCTTCGTTTTCAGATCTGGTGGTTCCTATTCTAATTATTTTAGGATTGGGAACCAGGCTCGCCGTGCTGCCTACGATCGGGGTGACAGCCATCGGTTATTTCGTGGTCCACAGAAAAGATTCCCTGGAAGTCCGCGACGTCCCTTTTATGTACACCCTGTCTTTATTATTAATTCTTGCCGTGGGCGCAGGAAAATATTCACTCGACTATTATTTATTAAATCTTATTTAAAATGAAAACATCCATTGGAATTAAAACAGTCAACCTAGCGAAGGTTGCTGAAATACTGATCAAAATACTGGCAGACGAATTTGTACTGTACACGAAAACCCGGAAAGCCCACTGGAATGTGGAAGGACAGGATTTTTATAATAAACATCTGTTTTTTGAAGCACAGTATCAGAAGCTGGATGAAATGACTGATCAGCTGGCTGAAAGGATCAGAATGCTGGGACATTATGCTCCGGCTACGCTAAGGGAATATCTGTCGCTGACACACCTTTCGGAAAGTCATCTGGAATCCAATGACAGCCTGACTTACATTAAAGAACTGCTGTCTGATCATGACAGTATCATTGTTCATCTTCGTGAAAATATTGAAAATTTTGCGGTAGAATTCCGTGATGCCGGAACAAGCGATTACATCACCGGGTTACTGGAAAGCCATGAAAAAATGGCCTGGATGCTCCGTTCACATTTAAAATAAAATATCATGGAAATAAAACATAATATAGGATTTGTTACGTTATTGTTAACCATGATTGCAGGCTATTGTGATACGGTAACCTTTGTTTCGGCAGATGCTGTTTTTTCGGCGCACGTAACAGGGAACTTTATTGTATTTGCCTATCAGTTTGTGAAAGGTTCAGATATTCATGCCTGGATCAAGCTTCTGACTTTTCCTGTTTTTATTCTGGCAGTAATAGCCGGGGGAAGAATTGCCGGAAAAGTTCTCAATCATTATAGGATCCTGTTTTGGGAAGGTTTCTTACTGCTTTTGGCAGGAATTTTAGTAGCGGCTTTCAGTTATAACGGAATGTTTACTGAGACTATGATGTACACCGTTACCATGATGGCCGTTTTTGCGATGGGGCTTCAGAATGCTTTCGGGAAACTGTATGCCAAAGAAACGCATGGCCCGACAACGATGATGACGGGCAATGTAACGCAGGCTTCTCTGGATTTCGGAAATTTGATCAAAAACGGTTTTAAGGATGCGGATGCATTGAGCAGTTTAAAGAAACAGCTTATTTTAATTATCGGTTTTCTGACGGGATGTTTTCTGGGAGCTTTTGCAGGCAGGCAGTTTGGACTGGTAACATTGATTGTGCCCGGGTTGGCAATGATCATCTGTTATCTTTATCACCGTAAAATCTAATGTAAAAACGGGTACATAACCAGATAATGAATTATCTTTAAAAAATGAATTTCAATCTTTGTTTTACCATCAAAAACCCATGTAAGATATTCCGTTCTTCATTGGTTTTGATGTTCTTAAATATTTCATTTAATGCGCAGCTCAAAGAAAATCCTGCACTGTTGAGAAAGCAGATTGCCTCTTTAAAGGATGATGCTCGGAAAACGGCATTATTGCTGAAGCTGAGCGATTATTATATAAGCAAACCTGGAGAAGTAAAAAAAGATCTCGACAGTGCGGCAATCCTTAGCAAAGAAGCTTTGCTTTTGATTGGGAAAACAGGGAGTAAATCTGACAGGGGCAAATTAATGTTGTTGAATGCAAGAATTGATAAAGAGAGAGGAAATAAAAATATTGCTTTTTCAAAAATGAAGCAGGCAGTTTCTTATTCTGTAGCAAATAAAATGACGGAACAGGCAGGCAAAGGTTATGAAGAGTTATCTTTTATGTATGACAATGATCCGAAAAATTTCGATGTTAAAATAAAACTGAAGGAAAAAGCCTTAGGAGCATACAAAGCGCTAGGGTTGAAGGTGAAGCAGGCAAACGTACTCAAAGATATGGGTGAGTTGTATATGTTGGCTGAAAATCCGGATAAATCAGCTGCTTTGCTTAAGCAGTCGTTGTCTGTTTATCAGTCTGCGAAGTTTCAGGCGCTTCAGGGAGTGTATAATCTGCTTGTGCAGGTCGAAGTTCAGAAAGCTAATTATGAAGAAGCTTTGAGATATGGGATTTTAGCTGAAAAAACAGCGTTACGTCTCCATGACAATTCATTACAGATGAGTTCAATCTACAGCAACATTGGGATGGTATATTATTATCTGCGTCAAAATGATGATGCGATGAAATACTGGGAAAAAGCTTTACTCATCGCCAAGAAAAATAATGATGCCGGATATGTAAGAACTGTAGCCAACAATATCTCAACCATGCTGATCAGACAGAGGAAATTTAAGGAAGCCATTGCCATGATCAGAGAATATAAAGCCAGGTATCCGATCGCTGACCAGGAGTTTGAAAGGACAGAAGATTATATCCTCTTCAGTACGTATACCATCCTGAAAGACTTTAAAAACGCTGGAATCTATTATAAAAAACTGGTTAGCTATTACGGCGAAAATGCTGAGAAAAACAATAAGCAGCTTTCATTACTTAGAGGTTTTGCATTTTATCATTACCAGACCAAAAATTATGATGTGTTTTATAAAAATGTGAAACTTTTTGATTCATTGGCTAAAAAAGCAGGAAATGATATGCTGCGTTCGGAAAATCATCTGATCTGGTTCAAAGCGGATTCCATACAGGGAAAATACCCGGAGGCGATTAAGCATTACCAGATGTATAAGAAATTGTCGGATTCGGTTTTCAACGGTGAAAAAAGTAAGCAGATCAACAGCCTGAAAATTGAATTTGATACCGAGCAAAAGGACAAAAACATAGAACTGCTTACACAAAAGGCAAAGCTTCAGGAAGTACAGATCACCAATGATATGGTAATGAAGTATGTTTTCACAGGAAGTATCCTGGTATTGATTCTCTTTGCGGCATTGCTTTACAATCGTTCAAGAATGAAAAACAAAGCCAATAAAGCATTGGAAATAAAGCGGAAACAGATCGATGAACAGAACGAACAGCTGAAAAAACTATTGTCCGAAAAAGAATGGCTTTTAAAGGAAATCCACCACAGAGTAAAGAATAATCTCCAGATTGTCATTAGCTTATTAAATACGCAATCCGCTTATCTGGAGAATGAAGATGCGTTGATGGCGATCCAGAACAGCCAGCACAGGATGCATGCCATGTCTCTGATTCACCAGAAATTATACCAGTCAGACAACCTTTCGACGATTGATATGTCGTGGTATATTTATGAGCTGATCAGCTATATTAAAGAATGTTATTTATCAGAAAAAAATATCAGATTTGTGCTGGATACCGAGAACGTATTTCTGGATGTGGCACAGGCCGTTCCGATGGGACTGATCGTGAATGAAGCCGTCAATAATACCGTAAAATATGCATTTCCGAAGGATAAAAGCGGTGAAATGCTGGTTTCATTTAAAAATATCGGAGAAAACAATTACCAGCTCATTATTTCGGATGACGGCGTAGGGCTTCCGGATGGTTTTGATATCGATGAAACAGAATCTCTAGGAATGAACCTGATGAGAGGACTTACCGACCAGCTGGACGGAACTTTTTCTCTGGAAAACAATAACGGGCTGAAAATAATAATAACATTTGCTAAAAATACAGAGATTGAAAATCACGGATAAAGTGAAAGATATCTTTAGATAAAATGAAAGAAAAAATATTAATTGTAGAAGACGAATTTATCGTAGCCAATGACCTGAAGCTGATGCTTAAAAAAGCAGGTTATCAGGTGACGGGGATTGCGTCTTCCGTTGTACAGGCAAGAAAATCTGTTGCCGAAAAAAAGCCGGACTGGGTACTTTTGGATATCATGCTGAAAGGCGACCTTACCGGAATTGACCTGGCGTGGGAACTGCGTAAAATAAACATCCCTTTCCTCTATATTTCTGCCAATACCAACCAGTCTACACTGGAATCCGTGAAAGAAACACAGCCGTACGGATTTATGGTAAAACCTTTTCGGGAGCGCGATCTTATCGTAATGCTCGATATTGCAAAATACCGTTTTGATATTGAGAAAAATGCTGATGTTCAGGAATCTGAGAGCCACGGAGAAATAGAAGGGATTATCGGTAAAAGTCCGCTGCTTCAGGAGGTGGTTGAAAAAATAAGAGTGGTGGCCCCAACGGATACTTCCGTTCTGGTGGTGGGTGAGAGCGGTACGGGAAAAGAAAAAGTAGCGCATTCGGTTCATGACCTTTCCAACAGAAGTCAAAGCCCGATTGTGATTGTCAACTGTGCCGCTTTGCCCCATTCTTTAATTGAGTCTGAGCTGTTCGGCCATGAAAAAGGAAGCTTTACCGGAGCCAATGCTATGAGAATCGGCAAATTTGAACAGGCCAACGGAGGAACTGTTTTCTTGGATGAAATCGGTGAATTGCCTTTGGATTCCCAGGTGAAATTACTGCGGGTTTTACAGGAAAAAGAAATCGAAAGACTGGGCGGAAATAAAACCATTAAAGTTAATGTAAGGATCGTAGCTGCTACCAACCGTTCCCTGGAAAAAGAAGTGGCGGAAGGCAGATTCCGTTTGGATTTATACTACAGGTTAAATGTTTTCCCGATCGAATTGCCGCCTTTACGGGAAAGAAAAGAAGACATCAGACTGCTCGCTGACTTTTTCCTGAATAAATATGCATCCGCTTCAAAAAGAAATATTAATTCAATCAGTCAAGATGCTCTACAGCAGCTTTTACATTACCATTGGCCCGGAAACATCCGTGAACTGGAGCATTTGATCGAAAGAAGCGTTCTTTTAGCCAGAACATCGGAAATAGAAAACTTTGATCTTCCCAAAACAGCGGAAAAAACTTCCGGTGAATCCCAAGGCCAGCTGAAATCGATGGAAGAAATGGAGCGGGACCACATCATGAAAGCACTGCAGAGTGCCAACGGAAAGGTTTCCGGAGCCGGAGGAGCCGCGGAACTGCTGAAAATGCAGCCACAGACCCTGTATTCTAAAATGAAAAAACTGGGCATTGATAAAGGGTATCAATAAATATAACAATCGGTTTAAATTAAAACGAAATTATGGAAAAAGAAACCGGCAGGATAGAAGGCTTCAGTGACGGTGTTTTTGCGATTGCCATTACGCTTTTGGTATTGGATCTCCATCTACCGGAAGACAATGCAGTAACCAACGGAAACGATCTGCTGATTTTCATGAAGAATCAATGGCCTACCTTTTTGGCTTTTATTCTTTCGTTTTTCAGTATTTTCATTATGTGGGTGAACCACCATAAAATTTTCAAGCAGATCTACAGCCGGAATTCTGCGATTATGTTTGCCAACGGGCTGATCTTGTTTCTGGTTTCGGCAGTTTCCTATCCGACAGCCCTGCTCGCCCGTTATTTCAACGGGGAAGCCTCGTCTGCCGTTGTGGCGATCTATACCGGAACTTTTGTTCTGATCAATCTGGCGTTCAATTTACTTTGGTTTTTGGCCAGCCGGGATAAAAAGCTTCTCCGCCCGGGGATTACCGATGAAGCGATTAAAAAAATCCACAATAACTATTTGTACGGGCTCCCGATTTATATTATTGCTTTGCTCTTTTCGTTCTGGGTTCCCGCCATTTCGCTGATTATTATTTTAGGGCTCTGGATCTTCTGGGCTTTATCTTCCGGGAAAATTGAAATGAGTACTAATAAACTGCGGTGATTAACTCCTTTAATCTGAAGGATTAAAAATAAATGCGACGATAAAATCAAACAAAACCAAATAAACAATTCACAGGAAATATTTTGTATTTCTTTGCTGAATGCAATGCCCTGTTTACCTTATTATACATAACAAAAAATATCCTTGTCTGCCTTTGCGATACGTATAAATTGTTTTCCGGCAGTTTTTTATCTCGAACTCAGGTTACTTTATATCAGATTATTCTTGGTTCCTCTTATCGAAATAATGTTCTTTCTGTATTCCGAGTTTCTGCATTTTTGAAATCAGTGTCGTAGAAGGCAGCCCCAATAAAACAGCAGCACCGTATTTCCCCGAAATTCTGCCGTTGCATTTTTCAACTACTTTTAAAATATATTCTTTTTCTACCTGCTGCAGGGTTTTAATCTGAAATTCCCAGTCTTTATTCTGAGGAGGAGCAATCCCTTTCGCAAATTCCATTTCTTTGATAATGCTGTCTTTTGACGTCAGGATGCTTCTTTCCACCATATTTTCCAGTTCACGGATATTTCCCGGCCAGGGATTTCTGCTCATTTCATTAATTACTTTCTGAGAAAAGCCGATGATCTTTTTACCGGCTTTTAAATGATGTTTTTCTAAAAAATAATTAGCAAGTAACGGAATGTCTTCTTTTCTTTCCCGCAAAGACGGAAGATAAATCGGGAAGACATTCAGGCGGTAAAAAAGATCGCTCCTGAAATTTCCTTCCGCCACTTCCTTTTCAAGGTTTCTGTTGGTCGCGGCTACAATTCTGACATTGACTTTAATGCGATTGTTTCCTCCGATCCGTTCGATTTCTTTTTCCTGTAAAACCCTGAGCAGCCTGCCCTGAAGCTCAAAGGGAAGCTCGCCAATCTCGTCCAGAAAAATAGTGCTGTTGTTCGCCTGTTCAAATTTCCCCAGGCGCTGTTCCGTTGCTCCGGTAAAACTTCCTTTCTCATGGCCGAAAAGCTCGGATTCGATAAGGTTGGCGGGAATGGCCGCACAGTTGATCCGGATCATTTTCTGATGTGCTGATGAAGACAAACCGTGAATGGCCTGCGCTACCAATTCCTTTCCTGTGCCCGTTTCGCCATAGATGAGAACATTCGATCCTGACGGCGCAACCTGAGAAATTTGCTCATAAATCTGCTGCATCGGTTCGCTTTCTCCGATGATTCCCTGAAAACCCTGTGGCGTTGGTTGTTCCGGAATGGTTTCCTGTTTAGTTTCTTGAGTGAGATGCTGCGTTCTATTCAGTTGTCCGCCCATTATAATGTTGCGGACGGTGACCGACAGCTGTGTGGAAATCCCTGTCAGGATTCTTTCCGGGAGATCATCGGCAGAAATAAAGTTTTTATAGAAAAGGAATATGGCATTCTGATCATCCTGAATCGAAGGCAGGCCAAATCCGGCCGCCATTCTCATTCCGGCATTCCTGGCATCCAGAAAATAGGAAGGAGCAGATGATGTATTCAGAGCTATGGCCTTAAGGTCAAAAAGTAACGGTTCCGCCGAATGTAAGCATTGTTCAAAATAAGTATCAAGCGTGTTTTCATCGATATTTTTTTGAGGATTTGAAGAACTAAGAAAAACCTCAACACCGTTTTTAAAGTTTCTTAAGATCACAAAACTGTCGAAACTGAGCTCGGATTTGAAAACCTGGTTTAAGGTCATTTTAAAACGGTCTTTATCCAGGACCAGTGAAAATGCTTTGTTTAATGAAGAAATAACCGACTGTTCTCTCTGCATATCCTGCAGCCGCCTCATCAGTTCCGCCGTATGGTCAACCTGTTTACTCATTAAAACTCCTTTGAAAGTTTAAAGATAAGGAAAGATTTGTTTTGATATTATTGTTTTTAGTGATGAGATATACAAACCCTATTTTCATTGACCATATTCAAGTAATATGAACACCATATTCCGTGATGTAGATAAAAGCTGTGGCATTTTTTTGCCGAATATTGTATAGACAAAATTTAAAATTAATCAGGATGCAGCAAAGACATGATCAGAAAGTCTGGTTCATTACCGGAACTTCAAAAGGGCTTGGATTACACCTTACCCGCTTATTGCTTTCAAAGGGCCATAAGGTGGTGGCAACAAGCCGCAATACGGCGGTGCTTGAAGAAGAAATAACTTCAGACAAGAAGAATCTGTATGCTTTGGAACTCGATATTACTTCAGATCAGGAGGTGAAAAAAGCCATTGAAAAAGCCGTTGAGCGGTTTGGTCGGATAGATGTCGTTGTCAATAATGCTGGATATAGCCTGGTGGGAAATATGGAGGAAATGACGGACAAAGAATTCCGCAGTACCATGGATGTCAATTTATTCGGTACGGTAAATATCATCCGTAATGTAATGCCCTATGTGCGTAAGCAGGGGTCCGGCCATATCATCAACATATCCTCGAATGCAGGATATATTGGGTTTGCCAATGCTGCCAGCTACAATGCTGCGAAGTTTGGCGTTATCGGGCTTACCGAGGCGCTTGCCTTAGAAGAAGTAAAGCCTTTCGGAATTAAAGTGACAGTGGTGGCGCCCGGACAGTTCAGGACCGAGTTCATGAATTCCATTCAGTATGTAAAGAATAAAATTGAGGTTTACGGTGTGGAAGAAGCTCAAAAGACATGGTCCGGTTTTAGCGGGAAGCAGCAGGGAGATCCGGAAAAATTAGTCAATATATTAGTGGAAATCTCGGGAATGGAGGAGCTGCCTTTACACCTGTTACTTGGAACGGATACCTATGACCTGCTCCTGCAGAAACGCAGGGATTAGGCTGCCGAATTTGAAAAGTGGAAAGATCTGACTTTATCTACCGATTTTGATTAATGTAGAGCAGGAACCGATTTGATAATACATCTGATATGAAACCCTATACCATAAAATCCATACGCGAACTGCATCGGCTGCTGGAGCTTCCTAAGCCAAGGCATCCGCTGATCAGCGTGATCGATTTTGTGCTTTGAAGATCCTGAGCTCGAATCGGTAACCTACGGTTTTTACTGTATTTCGCTCAAAAAGAATTTTAAAGGCCGGATGCGGTACGGCCAGCAGCATTACGACTTTGATGACGGGATAATGACGTTCTTTGCACCGGGTCAGGTCGTCATAACTGAGATCAGGGATGACTGGAATCTGGAAGGGCAGTGGCTGGTTATCCATCCCGATTTTATCCAGGGCTTTCCGCTGGCGGCAGAGATACGGAAGTTCGGCTATTTCTCTTACGCCGTCAATGAAGCACTCCATCTGTCGCCTGAAGAAGAACATATGATAACGGCCTTATTAACGGATATCGCAAGAGAAAGCCAGGCAGCCACCGATGTCTTTTCGCAGCCTATCCTGATTAAGCAGATCGAACTGCTCCTTAACTATTGCGACCGGTTTTACCACCGCCAGTTCCTGACCCGGAAGCAAGCAAGCGGAAATCTCCTGAACACTTTTGAGGCGCTGCTTGATGATTATTTTAACAACCCCGAAAGACAGGTTAGCGGTCTTCCGAATGTATCGTATTTTGCTGACCGGATGAATCTTTCTCCTAATTACCTGAGCGATATGCTCCGTAACCTTACCGGCCAAAGTGCGCAGCTGCATATCCAGCAGAAGCTGATTGATAAAGCAAAAGAGCTGTTAAGCGTTACTGATTTGTCAGTGAGTGAAGTGGCCTACCGTTTAGGATTTGAATATCCCCAGTCATTCAGCAAGCTGTTTAAGAACAAAACCGACAGGACGCCGGGAGAGTTCCGGGCGTCCTTTAATTAATTGGTAAATATTGAATTGAATTTTTATTTCAAATTATATTATTTCATCAGGCTGATATTGGTAAGCCCGCCGTCGGAAAGGAGTTCTGTCCCTACGATAAAAGATGAATGGTCAGAAGCCAAAAAGACAGCGGCATTTCCGATGTCCGAAGGAGCGCCCTGACGGCCGACAGGCGTTATGTCTGCCCAGAGCTGCTTTACCTGTTCCAGCTGTTCCTGTGGAACCATTTTCCCGAAAACGGGAGTATCGATGGATCCCGGTGACAGCGCATTGACGCGTATGTTCCGGTGCAGCAGATCCAGCGACAGGCCTTTGGCTAACGATATAATGGCGGCTTTCGCTGCGGCATAGATGGTCATTCCGGGAGCGGCGCGATGGGCTGCACTTGAACCGATGAGGATAACGGAAGCTCCGTTATTTAAATAGGGCAGTGCTTTCTGCACCGTGAAATAAGCACTTTTTAAGTTCAGGTCCATATAACGGTCGTAATGCTCTTCCGTAACGTCACCGATTCCACTCATCGGGATACCGTCTACAATACCGCCTGCGTTCACTACCAGAATATCAGCCTTGTCAAATTCTGCGGCTGTCTGCTTAAACAGGTTTTCCAGGTCAGCGGTTTGGGTGACATCTGCTTTTACCGCTTTAAATCTTCCGTCCAGTTTTTCAACGGCAGTGTTTAAGGTCACTTCATTTCTTCCGGTAATCATGCCTGATGCGCCTGCTTTTGCGAAAGCTTCCGCAATCCCGTATCCGATCCCGCTGTTGCCGCCTGTAATGACGGCAACTTTATTTTGTAAAGTATTCATTTTTAATTTTTTTCTGATAATTGATTACAGGCCATAAATCCCGCCGGACACCGATATGAGTTCTCCTGTGATCCAGGCTGCCTCATCAGAGGCCAGAAAGACGGCGGCTTTTGCAATGTCTTCCGGCTGGCCGATACGGCCAAGAGGCGTATGGGCGATCAGGTTTTTTTCCGCATCGGTGCCGATGAAACCTGCGCTGTGCGAACCTTCCGTCTCCACACCTCCCGGTAAAATGGAATTGATACGGATATTCCGCCCGCTGAATTCCTTCGATAAAGACACCGTAACGGCATCCAGTGCCGCCTTGGTGGCGGAATATACCGAACCGGTAGGAAGCGGTGTTTTGCTGGCTCCCGAACTGATATTGATGATGTTCCCGCCTTTATCCCCGAACATTTGTAAGGATGCCTGGATCGTTAGTAAAGATCCCAGCACATTAATGTTGAACTGCTGATGAAAAGATTCTTCCGATACCTGCTCGATGGCGGCATACTGGTAAATACCCGCATTGTTCACCAGGATATCCAGCGAGCCGAACGCTTTTCCCGTTTCTTCAAAAATCCTGGCTACATCCACTGCTTTTGATACATCGCCCTGTACCGGGATGGCTGTACCGCCGTTGTCGGTGATGGCTTTTACAATTTTGTCAGCATCTTCTCTGCTGGATGCGTAATTAACAACCACTTTCGCGCCTTCTGCTGCAAAATACTGAGCAATGGAAGCGCCTATTCCTTTAGATGCCCCGGTCACCACTGCTACTTTGTTTTTTAGTCTGTCCATTAAATATTGATTTTAATAATGGCACAAAGTTATATTATGTTAATGTATTTAAGTAACTTTGTATCTAAAAGTAACAGTAACATTAAGGTAACAAAGTAACCTATGGAGTGCAATAAAGAATTTCAGGCGGACCGGAAAAAGGAAATGATGGCCATTCATGATGCCATGGACGTACTGAGTGGAAAATGGAAGATCTATATCATTTCATCGATCTGCCATTACAATAAAAGAAGATTTTCCGATATACTGAACGATGTGACCGGGATTTCCAACAAAATGCTGAGTAAAGAACTGAAGGAGCTGGAAATCAATAAGCTGGTCAAACGTACGGTTTTAGATACACATCCTGTTACTGTACAGTATCAGCTGACGGAACACGGCAAAACTTTGCAGACCATCATCAACAACCTGACGGAATGGGGCCTGCAACACCGGAAAGAAATTGTCGGGTAGGGCTGAGGTATCTTTTTACGTAAACTTTTGATTTCCGGTTAATGTATTGCACAGATAAGTATCCATATCTGTATATAAAAGTAATGCAATAATTAATCTGAGGCGGACAATATCTTTTAAACTCTGATTTTTCAGGTACCCTAATGAGGCTGATATATCCGTAACGGTGTTATCTTTGCCGCAGTTTAGGACTCATTCATCCATTTTATATTTCCATATGCAGGGCAACGAAATTACCTATCCCGTTTATTCTCCGGCAGCCGTTATAGGCTTGTTTAATAATGCCTTAAAGCTCAGTGCCACCGTAAATCTGATTTACCTGAAAGGCCGGTATTCTTACGGCGCCGGCAAAGTCTACGTCAACTACTATTATGATTTTCTGTATTCCGAAAGCGACAGCACCTCTATCGGGGTTAAAATGCCGGGGCTGCTGCGAAGTAAAATTGTGAATAATGAAGTCTATACGCTGCGAGGATTTATAGAAAAACGGGTTAAGAACTCAAGCATTGAACTGGTTTTTGTTGTTGATGAAATCATTTCACAGGAAGAAAAATCGGTCTCTGAGGATGACCTGAAACGCTATGACCTCATTCAGAAGAAGCTCGAAAAAGGATCAAAGGATCTTGAAAACTTTATCAGGGATAAGATTTTAAAATCAGAAAGAGTAAGAATTGCCAATATTTACGGACACAGTGCCATTGTCCAGAAAGATTTCTACGAAGGGCTGGATGTTTCCTCGGGCAATTTTGAAATTGATGAATATACCTGCAACATTACCTCGGCCACATCCATTTCAGATCTGCTGCATACGGTTTCAGATACGCAGTATGATGTCATTGCCCTGGTACGCGGAGGTGGGGATAAGCAGAGTTTTGAAGTGTTCAATAATCTGTCACTGGCAGAAAAGTTCATTAGCCTTCCGGCCATCACCATCACTGCATTGGGGCATACGGCAGATGAAACATTGCTTGATAAGCTGGCAGACAGGAGATTCCATCTTCCGCACGATTACGGTGCCGGGCTGCATTCCATTCTCAGTAAACTGACTGAGGAAAAATCCAATTCCCGGGCATTGCTGATTGAAGAGGTTAAGAAGGATGTTTCAAAACAGTTTGTTGAACAGGTAAATACCCTGAACGGCCAGCTGAAAAAGAAAAATGATGAATTTATCGAAGCCCAGAAAACCTTTAAAGAACAGGTAGAGCAACAGTCTCAGGCATTCATCGGCCAGCTTAAAGTCCGTAATGAGGAAGTTGAAAAACTTAAAAAAGAAATTACGGAAACCTATGGAAAACAGGTAAGTACCTTAACGGAGCAGCTGACCAAAAAGAATGAAGAGTTTCAGAAAATGCAGGAAAACGCCGCGAAGCAGATCCGGGAACTCAATACCAGTTTCGCCGGTCAGCAGAAACAGCGGCAGGAAGAAATGGAAATCCATAAAAAAGAGATCGCCGGGCTGTATGAGAAAAACATTCAGTCTGTGGTGAATGAAAAAACAGCTTCATTACAGGCAGGCCTTGAGACTGCAAAACTTGAAAATGCCCAGCTTGATAAAAAACTGCAGGAGCAGAAAACGGATTATACCAAGATCATCATGGCGGCCATTATTGCATTGGTCATAGGATATATTATTGCAAAAGCTGTATAGTTCATAAATCAATGCTTTATGAGCATGTGGCCTGCAATATAATCATCCCCTGCAGGTTTCCGGCTGCAGAGGATGGTATGGTTTAATATATTTTACTGTAATTAAGATTGGATAAACTCCAAAAGATCTTTATTAATTGTTGCTGCTTCCGTCGTCGGCATTCCGTGTGGGAAACCCTGATAGGTTTTTATCGTCCCGTTTTTCAGTAGTTTAATTGATTTTAATGCGGCATTCTGGTAAGGCACGATCTGGTCATCTTCCCCGTGAAGAACCAGAACAGGAATATCAACTGCTTTCAGGTCTTCTCTGAAATCAGTTTCAGAAAACGCTTTGATGCCTTCGTAATGCGCAACGATTCCGCCCATCATTCCCTGTCTCCACCAGTTTCTCTGTATCCCTTCTTTCACATTGGCACCCTCTCTGTTGTAGCCATAGAAAGGGAAAGTCAAATCGATATAAAACTGCTGCCTGTTGTTCAGCGTCTGGTCTCTGATGTTGTCAAAAACTTCCATCGGTACCCCATCCGGATTGCTTTCGCTTGCCACCATAACGGGTGGAACGGCGCTGATCAATACGGCTTTTTTAGCTCTTCCGTTGGCATACTTATTTACATAACGGATCACTTCGCCACCTCCTGTTGAGTGCCCGATGTGAACTACGTCTTTCAGGTCCAGGAATTCTACCAGTTCCGCAGCGTCAGAAGCGTATTGTTCAATGGTATGGCCGTAGATATCCTGGCTTGATCTTCCGTGACCTCTTCTATCATGCGTGATTACTCGGTACCCTTTTTGTAAGAAGAAAATGACCTGGGCATCCCAGTCGTCTGATGACAACGGCCATCCGTGGTGGAACATCAATATCGGTCCTTTTCCCTGATCTTTGTAAAAAATTTCGGTTCCGTCTTTTAATTGCAGTGTACTCATTGTTGTAGATTTT
>NZ_AUMU01000026.1 GCF_000430845.1 Chryseobacterium gregarium DSM 19109
CTTATGAAACGCAATTACTCAGACTGGTAGCCCCTTTAAATGACACCCATGCCCTTCGGTTTTACAAGGAAATGAAAAACTGGAAGACTATTCTGAAGGTAAAGTTTTACCCACCTTTTGATTATCAGTTAGTAAATAATGGCTCCAAGGTGGTAGTTACTAAAATTATCATTCCTGAATTGTGCAAACAAGCAGATATTGAAGAAGGCGATGTGATCACCCATGTTAATGATGAAACGATAAGTAAGCGGGTAGACTTTATCGGCGAATATCTTTCAGCCTCAAATCCTAATGCTCTGAATTCTCGTTTAAGCCGATACCTGGACAATCTGCTCTTCCCAACCGATAATCTGCATGCCGAACTATTATTGACGCGCGGCCGCAGTACCAGAAAAACCAATGTTGAATGGGTAAGTAAGCAGGACGACTTCAAAAGAGTATCTGCCTATATTAATAACAAGCTGGCCAGAAGTAATCTAGGCATTCAACCCGAATATGCGGCTCCTGGTGTAGTGATCTTCAGGGCTAATCAAACAACCCGCTTTCTTGAAAACCTGCCCGAAGATAAACTGAAAAGTGCGATGGATTCTATTTTTATCCAGGCAGGAAAACAAAAAGGCATCATTCTAGATATGCGAAGCTATCCGGATTGGGGCGGTTTCTATTATCTGATGTACAATACTTTTGGAAAAGACAATAACCTCTATTCAAAATATTATATGTTGGATAAGCAGCACATTGGCATGTATAAACAAATAACAGACATTGTTGAGTATTATCCGCCGACAGCAAAGCCGGGCAAGCGTACTATGAATGCAAAAATTGCAATCCTGGTAGATGGCGAAACCCTGAGTGCTGCAGAGTATTACACCATGTTCTTGCAGCACATGTTTCCTGATGCCATTACCATCGGTAGTCAAAGCGCTGGTGCAGATGGTGATGATAAAGAGATTATTTTACCTGGCGGCTATAAATTTCCGTTTACCGGCAACGCTGTTTTTTATCCAGATGGCACTCAGGCCCAACGCAAAGGCGTTAAGATCGACAAGCTGATTGATCCCAACATATCCGATGTTGCTAAAAATATAGACACTCAATTGAATGAGGCGCTAAAATGGATCAATCAATAGCTGGATCTGGACGGTGATTATAAGAAATTCATTAAATTAGTGGTAATAGAAGTACTGCATGGCAAGTGGGAATATAATCTCAAAAAACGATTAAAACAAGACAACTTTTCTTTTTTCAAACTCATACCCAAAATTAATTAAAATAAAATCCGCCTCGCTCATTTATTGCGAGACGGATTTCTTTCTTTCTTTCTTATTTAATCAGTTATTATAATAAAGTCTGACCGCCATCAACCACAAATTCCGACCTTGTAACGTAACTACTATCATCGCTAGCAATGAAAATGATAGAATATAACTCAGAAATAACAGCACGAAACATTAATATGAATAAAATTGATTTTTTGACAGATTGGCAAAAGAAATTAGCGATTGGATTAGGTGAAGTTATATTAACTGAAAAAACTTTTAAAGGTGAAGTTATATCTATGCTTATTATGTCAACAAATCAATTTGAAGAACTTATAAATTTTCACTGGGAAAACTTTAGAGATCTAAAGAAGACAAGTTTAATTTATAAATATTTTGACAGAGATTATGTAGGAGAAAATCAAGACTGGGCAGTGGATGTTGAAGTGAAAATTGAAAGTGTCTCTGAATTCGTAAGTCATCTAGAATTGATAGATGCAAATTATCAATTATCAGATTTAATAGAAAAAGAATATGAAGCAACTCTTAAGTTTTGTAAAAAAATATTAAAGAATAATACTCAATTGTGTTTTCAAGCCGATAACTATTAAAAACTTAGGTTAATAAGTTTTTTGCCATGGTACAGTGAAAACATAAAATTCAATAATTATTCTTTGATAGTACACTATCGCCAATCCCAAAAATTATATTAATACTCCCAAATCTCAAAAAACGATTAATATTTACTCGCAATTTTATAAATTTAATCTAATGAATATTGATGTGTCTTATATACTTATAATATTAGAGTTGAATTACCTATATAATTTTATAATCGGCTCTGTTCATCAGATTTCTTAATTGATTTTGCAGCTTTAACAGATTGATTTCCGAAGTTGTATTTTAAGGTTAAAGAGAATAGCTGTGTGTCTTGATAATCACTAAAGGAACTGTTCTGATCAGAATATTTAGTCGAAATTTTTTGCTTTGAAGTTTTAAAGATATCATCAAAAAAGAGAGTTGCCTCCAGTTTTTTATTGAAGAATTTTCTGCTCATTACAAGATAAGCAGTCCAAACCCCTGAGTATTCAAAAGTCCCCTGTATTCCGGGTGAGGCGTACTGGTTTCCAAACTCCAATGTCCAGTCTGAAGCTTTGTCTAATGTAAAATTTGTTGACATGCTTGAGTTAAAGACCCAGATCTGTTTTTTGTACAATTGCTGATCAAGACCATAAAAGAAGTTTTCATCGTGGTACAGATCTGCTGATGCGCTTAACGTCCACCACGGTTTTATTTCAAAGTCTTTGGCAATGCTTGATCCGTAAGCACTGGATTTTTTAATATTGGTGTAACGATACTCTAACATTTTCGTCTCCGGAATCTGGAAATTAAGCTCCATCGAAGGATCGATTTTCTTACGGTAAAACGCTTCGAAGCTCCAGCCTTTATAATCGTACGTGAAATTGATATTATGCCTGATCGTAGCCTTTAAGTTGGGATCTCCCTGAAAATAAGAAAAGAGATTAAAGTAGGATCTGGCAGGATTTAACCAGGAATAATTAGGTCGTGAGATCCTTTTACCATAGGTTAAGCCAAACTGATGTTTGCTTTCTGTAGTGTACTGAACATAGGCAGTAGGAAACAACTTTAAATATTGATTGCTGTTGTTTTCATCAGGTTCACTAACTGTTCCGCTTAAATCAGTATTTTCTGCTCGTAAACCGCCTTTGAAACTCCATTTATCCAAATTTAAGGACAATGATGCATAGGCCGCCAAATTAGATTCCCGATAATCGAAAACGTTGCTTTTTTCTGGTTTGTAGGTCAAAATGCCTTTGTCGTCATCGGAAAAATTCAAGATACTGTTTGTTTTTACTACGCTGTATTTTGCACCGGCATCCACTTCCCATTTTTCATTCTTCCAGTTGTAATCTGTCTGTTGTGAGAACAATCTGACATCCTGACCACTGTCATTGATAAAAGTCTGAGAAGACGGCAACTGATTGGCAAAATTAAGTGCCGTGAAAATATTTTGATAATTTTTACTGGTATTCGAAATATAGTAGGTGATAAAAGATAATTTACTTTTCCCAAATTGATGATCGGCCTGTAAACTAATATTGTTTTTTGCCGTGCTGCTATGATGATCATTGATCGTATTATAATAGGACTCCAGCATATTTTGGGCATTGTAGATGTTTGTGGGAACATCATAAATTCCGTAAGATTTGGGATCATAAAAACCACGGTATTCCAGTGCAATGGATGTATTCTCATCAGCCTGATATTTTATGGATGTATTGAGTGAATTCTGTTGATCATCAATATCTTTTCTATTAAAACCCCCTTTCCACGTGGTTTTATCTTCGGGATAATAAATATAAGTATTCTGTGCACGATAATAGGCGCCTGACCCGCGCGTATAAATTGCCATAGCCGATATCTTTCCATTCTGATAATATTGGGCGATGGTTCCTGTTCCCTTTGGATATATGGATTGCTCATACTTTCCGGAAATGTATCCACGATAACCTTCGAGTTTATTTTCTTTCATCACAAAATTAAGCACCGCACTTCCGGAAGCTTCATATTTCGCAGGCGGATTGGTGATAACCTCTACAGATCTAACGTCACTTCCCTGCGTGTTTTCCAAAAGTGTTTTCAGTTCATCTCCTGTTACCATTACTTTTTTATCATTGATGGTAATAAGGATGTCAGAACTTCCTTTTATCTTGAACTCGTTGTTTGAGAAAACAACGCCTGGTGTCTTTTTCAGGATTGCCCATGCACTGAGATTGGAAATATTGCTATTTTGTACGTTGAATTCCAAACGGTCAATTTTCCTTTTAATGATAGGTTTTTTCTTGACGATTGCAACTTCGGCAATTTCAGAAACGGCCGATTTTTTGAGCTTGATATCAATGAGCTGGTTAGGTTGTAATAAATCTACCTGCTTTTCGAAATCATTGTATTCTAAATCGTAAACGATCAGTTTTACCTGATTACCGGCAATCCCTTCTATCGTAAAAATACCTTGCTCATTACTTAACAGATTTTTTATCAATACGTTATTGGTATCGTAAATTTCTATCGTGGCCTGAGGAATTGATTGGTTTTCCTCGTTGGTCACCTTGCCTTCTATTTTCTGCTGCTGCGCAAAAGCAATAATAGGGAAACATAATGTTAAAAGAATCTTTTTCATTTGATCTCGTTTAAAGTTTGATTTTAATACCGCAAAATTGAACTTTGACAACTAGAATTTAGGTTAAAAGAAGGTTAAGAAGAGGTTAATGCCGATTTAGCATTACGAAAAATTTTATATTTGACCTATGATTAAGAATAATATGAAGTTGATTGGTATTTTTGCTTTGCTTTTCCTTATTTTAGTGATTATACAGGTATACTTTTTATATAAATCCTATAAGATAAAAGAAAGCCAGATTTATAGCTCGGTCTCTGAAAAATTAGATATCTACCGTGATGATTCTAAGAATGAATATGGACTTCGCAATCGTAAGGTCCATGATCTGTTCGTAAAATTTAGAAAAGGAAAAATTTCAAAGAGTCAGTTTATTAAGGATGTCGGCCATGTGAATACGAAATCGACAACCTCCTACAGTAATAAGGTTGACAGCATATTCAGTAATTCAAAATACGAGGTAGCCAACAGATATGATCTACTGAGTACCAAATACCTTCCTACTGGCAAATACCTTTTTAATGAGCCTATTACGCTCTTTGAAACCAATCGAAAAGTAATAAAACCCGGCAAGACCGAAGAAGGCGTGTGGGACACTTCAGCCATAGAAAACGATACTGAAAATAAAAACACATACAGGACAACGATCGCAAATTATTATGAAATAAAGAATATTGAGTCAATTGTATTCAGAGACCTATGGGCATTGATTCTCTGCTGTATATTAATCTTAACTGCCGTATTATGGATCTTCGTTTTGACCATACGGAATTTAATGATTCAGCAAAAAAAGGTTGAAGTCCTTCACACCGTAGTGGACAATATCGCCCACGAGTTCAAAACACCGATCGCGACTTTGAAAATTGCTGCAAAAGCTTTGGATATAGACTGGGACAGAAATGATCTCCCTTTGGTACAAAGACAGATCACGCGTTTGGAAAATCTAATGATCCAGCTTAATAGTGATGAAAAGAATGCTTCTGAAATACAAAAAACATTCAACAGAGATTGGAGCGACTTCTTTGAAGATCTAAAGTTCCTACATTCAGACACTGAATTTTGCTTTAGGAATAACACATTCGACAGCCTGCCTTTCAACAAAACAGATATGGAGACCCTCATAAAGAATCTTTGCGATAACAGTGTAAAATATGGTGCTCAAAAAGTGGATATTGAACTTGACTCAGTCCGTGATCGTTTACAAATCAAAATATCGGATGATGGAAATGGGATTTCAAAATCTGAGCAAAAATATGTTTTTGAAAAATTCTACAGGATTCAGTCCGATAATATTCATAATACAAAAGGATTGGGACTAGGACTTTTCTTGGTTAAAAATATCGTTGAGAAATATGACGGAAAAATAGATCTAGACAGCGAGAAAAATATTGGAACAACTTTTACAATCACATTGCCTTATGAAGACTAAGATCCTTTTGGTAGAAGACGATCATGACTTCGGGCTGATCTTAAAAAAATATCTTGAATTAAGTGGCTTTGAAATATATTGGTTCCAAGATCCTAAGGATGTTTTGCGAAAAGGCATCAATCTACTATCATTCGATATAGGGATTCTTGATATCATGCTTCCTAATATGGATGGCTTTTCTCTTGCTAAAGTGATCTTAGAGAAACATCCTGATTTTCCTATTCTTTTTTTGACTGCAAAAAATCAACAGATCGACAGAATCACAGGCCTTAAGATTGGAGCCGATGATTATATCTCTAAACCCTGCGATCCTGAAGAATTAATCCTTAGGATTAAAAATATTCTTAAAAGATATATATCAAAAAATGTTGAAGGTGAAATAAAAATTGGAGAGTATAAATTAGATGCTGGAAAATTAATGTTAACCCATCACAAAGAAAATATGCGTATCACCATCCGTGAAAAAGATTTGATAATCTTGTTTTTAAATTTTAATCATCAAACACTGAAACGAGATGACATCCTTGATAAAATATGGAAGACAAACGACTATTTTACAGGAAGAAGTCTTGATGTTTATATCAGCAAAATCAGAAAATATTTCCGTCACGACGAAACCATTAAAATCATATCCATAAGAGGTATTGGTTTTGAATTGGAATTTCCTGAAAGCTAATGGGTCGGGTTACTTTTTGGGTATTTATTCAAATTATATTATAAGTGTAGTAGATATGCAATTTGAATAATATTAGTCTCAAAAAACGATTGGATATGTATGTGCATGAACTTCATTACTTCGGGCTGAAGGTAATTACGCATCAAACTAATCTATATTTACTCGATACCTAAATTTGCATTGTACGATAATAATCTAGAAAATGAAAAATAGATTCACCAAAAGCTATATTCTAGTTACTTCTAACTTTAAAAAATCTAAAGCTTCTACCGAAAGCGTAGAAAAATTATTTGATTTAATTTATGAAATGGAAAATATAGAAAAAAATCTTGATGAAACAATAATGCTTTGTGAAATTTATAATCTTATTGGTTTAAACATAAAAACAAAGAGAATACTTGACTCATTGGAACTATCGACAAAGGAAGAAAAGATAAAGTCAGAAGCTCAAACAAAATTAGATAGGGATAATAATTATAAAAATACTCGATTTTATTACCGTGATTTGAGGGAATCCAGAATTAAAAAAAATCTTGAAAATCTCTCGGTTGTAGATTTTGTCATTTTAAATGAGGGAGAAGTATTTAAAATAGAATTTGCGAAAATAACACAGTTAAACATATTTAATAAATTTATTAAAACAACAGATATCTCAATTTATTCTGACGTCGTTCTTAGTGAAAATCAGTTGGATATTTTGATTTATTTCTTTCATTGGTTGTCCGACTGTAAAAAGGAACTTATTGACTTTTATAACGCAAACAAAATTGAAAATAAGATTAATTATGTTGGTAATGAATGGTTTGACGGTCTAGATATTTGGGATGTAATTATTGAAATAAAAGATGGTAAAGAAATCTGCTGCCAAATTTTAGCATCTGATTACTTCAATCATAACTTAGGCTTTGAACTCGAAATCAGCAATGACTCAATAATCTGTTTACAATATAATCCCGAGCTGTAATTAGTAACTATAATAACAACTAGTTGAGTAATTATAATTTCTGTTTTATGGCAGGAAAAAGGTCATATCTGGAAATAACAGTCTCACAAAAACGATTAATACTTTTCTGTACTTTTTATAAAAGTAGTTGCTGAATGTTTGGAGTATTTATTAACATAAGGATTTTTCGTATATTTATTAGCCTCTCTCTAAATTAACAATCTAAAAATATCTCAATGAAATTAAAAGTTGCAATCTTACTTTTTCTTTTAAGTATTCAATTAATATTTGCGCAGGAAACCATTCTCTGGAAAATTGAAAAACCTGGCTCTCAAAAAGTTTCGTACTTACTAGGAACGCTCCATCAAGTTGGCAATTCATTTGTTGATGAAAGACCATTGATTAAGGAGCTATTATCGCATTCAGATATCGCAGTTTTTGAATCGGTAGATGATAAAAAGAAAACGATTATAGACGTAATGAACAGTCGACCAGACAATTTTTCATATCGAGAGCATCTTGATAAAAAGGATGTTCAATTTCTGGAATCTATATCTACCGATTGGACAGTACCTATAAGCAAAGCAACTCCCGCCGAACTTGCTGTTAAATTAGAGCAGTTATATGTATTAGAGGTTTGTGAAACAACAAAATCAACAGATACTGAAAAGCACCTGGATGATTATCTTCTATCCGTAGCCGAAAAAGTCAAGATTAAAACTGTAGGGCTGGAAACCAATGCAGATCAATTTAAAGCATTAAACTCTATGCAAATCTACGATTGGAAAGCAGTTAAAGAAGGTATTGGCGCCAGAGTTAAAAACTTACAAAAGAAAAAAGATAAAAATCAGCTTTGCAGTATCGCCAATACTTACTTGAGCGATATGAATTTTGATTATCAATTTAACGTGAAGTGTGAAAATGGCGCTATGCTTAGTGACAGAAATAAAAAATGGATACCTCAAATTGATCAGATTCTGCAAAATAACAATGCTTTTATAGCAGTTGGTTTAATGCATATTTTTTGGGATTGCGGAATTATCAGTGAGCTTAGAAAATTAGGATATAAAGTTACTCCTGTTCCATTATTAAAATATAGTGCTAAAAACACAGCAATTCTATCAAGCCTACAAAATGAGAAAATTCTTGTTGCGAGGTAATTCATACAATGTAATATTCTCAATTTAATAACGTTTGTGCAGTCTTGATGACCAAAGGCTGCACTTTTTCATTTGCTGAATTTATCACTAATGCTCAATTGAAGAATTACTGCCGGATTTTTTACGTCAGGCCGTCTTAAACAAAACCTCTGTTGTTGGCAGTACTTTGTTTATATTCTTATTAGTTTGCTTTCATTGTTATATGAGTTTTTAACAAATTTCATTAGGTATTGTATATTTTTTCTTGAAATATTCTTTCATGTTCTCTCCAGGTTCAATCAAATCGTTGTTAATCAAATACGATACGCTCGCGGTAGAAAACTCTCTTTCTGAACTGCGGCCACTTATACAAATGTTTGGAGTGTTTTATTATATCAGGCCCATCATTGATATTGGATAATGATCCCATGTCCACTAGCTTGACGATAAAGAAATTTTGTAATTTTGATAAATGATAGAAAGATCACAGTTCAATCAAGAGCTTTACAGTTCCATCGCAAAAATTATTATTGATGCAAAAACCCAAGTGTACAGAAACAGTAATACGATATTGCTGAAAATGTATTGGGAAATTGGAAAGCTTATCATTGAAGATGAGCAGGACGGTGAGTTACGGGCTAAGTATGGTAAATCAGTTTTGAAAAATCTTGCTGCCCAACTATCATTGGAATTTGGGAAAGGCTTTAATGATAGGAATCTTAATAATATGCGGGCTTTTTTCATCGCATTTCCAATTTGGAACGCAGTGCGTACCGAATTGAGCTGGACGCACTACCGAATTATCAGTCGAGTTGAAAATCCTGAACATAGAATACAGTATATAGAACATTCGATTGAAGGAAACTGGAATACCAGGACACTTCAAAGAAATATTGACAGTCAGTACTTAGGAAGATTACTGAAATTTCCAGGATTGGATAATAAAGAAGTATCCAATTTTATAAAAGATCCATATATCTTTGAGTTCTTAGGGTTGCCATCAGACATATCACAGACTGAAACTCAAATAGAATCAGCTTTAATAACGCATCTTCAAAAGTTCTTGATGGAGTCGGGGAATACAGTTAACTAAATTACTACTTATTGATAGCACGTATTTCTTTTACGCCATGATCAATAAACAATTTAATATCACCTGGGCTTAAGCTACTCCCTAAGGGATGATTGTAAGTGACAATCGCATTTTTTAAGTGCTTTAAATATTTTGCCAGATTAACACTATCTTCTAAATCATCAGTAATGGCTCCAATTACCTCTTCGTTTTCTTTGAGTATAGTGGGTATATACAAGTTGGCAGAAACGCCATTGAAAATTCGGCATAAGAACAACGGTTCCGACAACCTCTATTCGACCCTGACAAAAAACTGCCATACATTCAAAAATATTTCTAAATTTAACGAAAGAAAAAACGATGAAAAAAAGTATGCAAATAATTAAAAAAATATTATTTGTAGCATTGATATCCTTTATCTGTTCGTGCAATAAACACATATCCGAATTTACAATAGAAGAAACTACGCACAACTACACCAATGATTTTAAAGTTGTTGAAAATTATGAGGATGCTTTAAATGCAGAAATAATTGACACAACAAAACATAGCAAAGCCAGCTATGAAAAATACTATGCCCAAAATGCCGATTATCTATTTAGTATGGGAGACGGATGTTTTACCCCTAAAATTGAGGAATTATATGCTAAGCAAAGCAACGATACAATAAAAATTCATTGGGAAAGAAAATTCTGGAAGCCTTGCCCACCAACAGGGAAACATAGTCCTGTTTTTGCGAAAATAATCATCAACAAACAGAAATATCCCAACTATAAAAAATTGGTTTTTATCCCGATAGATGATAACTAAAAATCCAACTATCATTTTCGTTTGCAATAGGAAAGTGAGTATCGCTAAGTATTGTAAATTGTTTTGTCGGTTGATTACTAAATTTATTAATAATCATATTCCAGTTTTTCTAAATAAATTACTGAATGTTTGGTGTATTTATTAAGGGGAATTGAATTAATTAACTATATTAGTTATATAACCTATATAATTGAAAAAGAATCAAAATAGTTAGATATGTTAATAGGTTGCATAATAAGAATATGCCTTTTTTTAAACAAAAATAAAATATGTCAAAAAAAATAATGAATCGATTTTACTACTTTAAAGTAACATTTTTATCGATTTCTGCCGGACTTTTCGCAGGAATCTTAATTTATGGATTATTTGATGTTGATTTTTCAGATAGAGAAGCATTAACAAAATTGTTCTTTAAATCTATCGTAACAGCAGTTGGAACAGGATTGATATTGGGAATATTGAATATGTTCTTTAAAATTGGCAATTTCCAAAAGAAAGAAGACTAATAGTTAAATGTTTCAAAAAACGATTAGACTGTAAATTGCTGAATGTTTGGTGTATTTTTACAGTAGCAATTTGTTTATTACTTATTTAAATATATTGGTTATAATGATTATATAACTAAACCCGTTGGGCCTTATGATAAAAAAGAATAAAGTTGTTCATTTGATTGAGAATCAGTAATTTTTTTTTACCACAAAACATTTACAATGAACAACTTGCAAGCAAATTGCGAAAGAATTTTGGAAGTTTTGAGAAAAATATCAGAAGATAATCTTTTAGAGCATCAACGCCGAACTCCCAAATTGAGTGATTTAGAATTGATAGGTGTAAGCTTAACTGCAGAATATATAGGAATTGACAGTGAAAATCATTTATTCAGAATTTTACCAGAGTTTTTTATCCATATGAAAAGTTGATAAATCTTATATTCACGCATTAAGGGAATTGAATAATAGGAAATATTATTAGAAATACAAATAGATTATGGAATACAATTATTTTCATGGAGCAATTTTAATCGATCGAGATTATGACCTTTCAAAGAATTTCATTATCCAAGAAATGATAGACTTATAAAGTCAAAATGGGATAAAAGAAAACTACTGGGAAAGCACAACGAGCTGTAGAAAGTACGGCGACAGCCCAAAAACTATATTTTAGTTTTTATTTTATGTTAAATAAATTATTAGAGAATTGTTCCTATCTTTAAAATCGAATTTAAAACAATTACTATGAAAAAATTAACGAGAGAAAAATTAAAATCAACTTTTGCAGCGGGAGGTGTAGGTGGTAGTACTGGCGTAGGTATGGAGCCAACAAATCCAACAGATCCAACAGGACCAGCTTGTGGAGGATCGCATTGTCCCAATAACGATTACATTTGTTGCTATCATCAAACAGGAAGCTATTGTACGAGCAGATCTTGTGACGTTAGAGTCAACTAATATAAATCCCTCATTTAGAGGGATTTTTTATTGAGGATCACATATCCGACTAAACCGTTGACAATGGAGGCAACGAAGATGCCGAATTTTGCCTTTGTCTGGTATTTCCCATGTGTAGTAAATGCCAGAGAGGTATTGAATAAAGACATGGTAAACCCTATAGAGGCCAGAAAGCCAAGTTCGAAAAGGTTACGGAGTTCGCTCACCGGACAGCAGCTGGCTTCTATGACAGGATTGAAGGTAGAAACAGTAATAAGAAGCGTTTAAAAAAATCGAAAAGCAAAATAAACTTGAAATCAGAAACACGAAAGTTTACATTTAACGTCAAACTGTTTCTGAAGGTAAGGTGTCAAAAAACGATCTTTGATGTGCAAATGCAAATTTCTAAATAGATTACAGCTTATGGTTACTTGCAAGAAAAATTTATGAAAAAGAAACTTACTATCCAGAATTTAATACAGTCACTCTTTGTATCAACACTTTGTTTTTTAATATTTTATCTATTTGAATCGAAAAAAGAAATGGATTGGGTACTAATGGCAATCATGTTTGTAGTTTTTTTCTTGATTACTTTTTCTTCAGAAGCTTTTACAGTTATTTTTCAGAAGAACGTGAAAAAATATTAAAGCGAAAAAATAATTAATTTAACCACATGCAGCTATGACTTGTCTTGAAAAACTCCGAGAATTAGTTTATAAAAGAGAAGAGATTTTTGAAGAACGAACTGAAAAATGGCAAGAATCAGAAAAAGGATAGAACTAGGAAATGAGAACGCAAGAACTTTAAGAAATTGCTGGAGATTGGGAAATGCTCTTGATGTATTAGAAAGTTGGAACGAAGATGTTTAATATATAAATCTTAAAAAGCTATGAAACTTATGAATTGGATGGTGAAAGATGAATACAAAGATTTGTAAGATATCCAATTAATATTAAAATTGCTGAAACAGAATACCGGTTACAATATCAGGACATAATTTGGCATTAAATATGATTGATTTACAACATATTATTAATATTTAAATTCATTAACGATGGGAATTAAACCAGGTCCGAAAAAAGTTGCGGAATCTACTGATAAGTTAGATCAACGCCAGAGAGATAATAAGCAAACACCCAAAAACAAGACTTCGCTGAAACCGCATAATCATAAAAAAGGTGATTAGGATATCGAAACGATGTAGATGAAAATTCTTAAAAATAATCCCGACGCCAGCCGGGATCATTTTTTATTACTATAACATTATCTATTCTCTTACCACGGGCATTCTTGGGTTTCAGAATCATGGTCATCACTTATAAACTTTTTTGAAGGTATGTTTTTATTTAGAACGGTATGAACAATCGTATCCGCTGCTTCATCAGGCGTACCGGTGCCTTGATTATTGGTAAGGTCAGTTTTTATAAATCCCGGATCAATCAGATGAACCCGGAACTTCGGGAGTTGGTTGCCAAGAGAAATTGAATACATATTCAGCGCAGCTTTGGATATGGCATAGACCATAAAAAGATTGGCATTTTCGTAATATTTCCATTTCGTTTCGCCGTGGAGTGTCAGTGATCCAATACTTGAACTGATATTAATAATGTGTGGTTCTTCTGATTTTTCCAATAGGTCTGTAAAAGACTGAACGACTCTTAAGGTTCCGTATAGATTGGTATTTAAAACTTTTTTAAACTCTGAAATTGTGGCATTGAGAGCATCTTGTGGTATACTTCCGGTAATGCCGACATTATTGATCAACACATCCAATCTTTCTGTCTTTTTACCAAGCCTGATTCGGGCATCTTTTACAGACTCATCATCGGTAATATCAATCGGTACAATTTCACAGTGTGGTAAGCCTTCTGATTTTAATTGCTCCAACGCCTCTAAGCCCCGATGCTGACTTCGACACCCGAGATACACATAAAATCCTTTTTGAAGAAGTTGCTTCGCGGTAGCGAAACCAATTCCTTTATTGGCTCCTGTAATGAATACTTTTTTCATTTTTTATTGATTTAAAAATTTGATATTGCAAATTTGGATCAACAAAAAATAGAATTTTTTCACATTTGTGAAAAAGTGATTAACGGATACTTTTTCTCACTCTGCTTAAGGATGGCTGTTTCATCCCTAAGTAAGATGCTACATAAGACAAAGGGATACGGTTGACCATATTTGGATAATGTTTCATGAAAGACAAATATCGTTCGGTAGTATTTCTTGCAATGAGAGAACTCCTTCTTTCTAATTTTTCCGATTTATGTCTGATAATTATTTTTTGAATGATGTCATTTAATCCGGCAACAGATTGTAATAACCCGTTCCAGTCTTTCTTTGAAAAAACAATGAACGAACAGTTTGTAATGGCTTGGAGATTTGCGATAGGAGTGGAACTTTTATCGGGATTATCCCAGTCTGAAAGCCAATGGTTTTCTTCCACAAAGTAATGCGTGATCTCATCTCCCTTATCGTTTTCGTAATAAACCCGCAGAATTCCCTCTCTAACAAACCCAACGTATTTTGAATTTTTTCCTGTTTCCCAAAAATAGTCACCTTTTTCAAGTTCTAAATTTTTTGATTTATCTTTGATTAATTCAATTTGTTGCTGGCTGAGATTTCCAAATTCTAACAGGAAATTTATAAATTCACTCATTTTGCAAAGTTATCAAATCTCAAAAAACGATTAGATTGTAAATTGCTGAATGTTTGGGGTATTTTCAAAACTTACGCAACTTCAAAAAACTCTAAAAATGATGCTTACTTCAATGATAGAAAATCAATAATAAACAACTTTTATACAATAAATAAACCCTCAACATTTTCTAAGTGCTGAGGGTTTTTCTATTAACTAATACGTGTAGTTATTTTACCACATGAACTTCCATTTTCCACTACAAAGAAACTTTTATCGCCGCCGTAGATTTGTAGTGTTCAAAGAGAACAATTAAACAAGAAAAGGAATAAAAAATAAATAATACGGTCATGACAAAACAAATCGCCATTGCAGCCTTAACTATCGGAGCCATCATATCAGGAACCAACATTGTTCAAGCTCAGAATACTACTGCAACCACAACAGTAAACATTACCCTGAACGATGTAATCTCCATCGACGCGGGAAGTTCTGCAATCAGTGGTGCCGTTGCCTTTAACTATGCTACTGCAGCGGATTATAATTCTGAAAAAACAGTGGCCCAGGCCAACGCTTTGAAAGTTACTTCTACAAAGAGTTTTAATGTAAAAGTAAAAGCAGGCGGTGCGAGTTTCATGAACGGAACCAACGAAATCCCGGTAAATGTTTTGACCATCAAAACTTCAGCAGCTGCCGGAACCATGGGGGGAACCAAAAGCGCTGTTGTTTTGTCTGCAGCGGATCAGACTTTAGTGGCCAATGCTCCGCTTGGAGGTGCCTTAACCCTGAATCTGGACTACACCATTCCAGCGGCGAAATCATCATCTTCTGATATCTTAGGTAAACCGGCCGGAACGTATACTCAAACAGTAACTTATACTGCAAGAGCTTTATAAATGAATTTTTATCATATTAATATTTTGTGATTTGGTGTTTCGAAGGCTTCCTGCAGGAGGCCTTTGATTTTTTAAGTAAGATTTTAGGTGCTTCTAGAAAATCTGAAATATTATCTGGAAAAAGAAAATTGAATCTGCCACAGATTAGAAAACTAAGCAATGAACTTCATATTTCAGATGATGTTTTAGTACAAGAATATTAAAGTTTATAGAGGTCAGTAGTTAATTACTGACCTCTATAAACTTTAATAGAAACTTAGTTAAGATTATTATCAATAAGTTTTCTTAAAATTATTACTGTTGTCAAAGAAACTCTTATATTAGAATCTCACAATTGTCTTGAGTATAATCTATAATAAAAACAAAATTAAAATGAAAAAAGCAGCCATCATTCTATTTTTTGGAATTCTTGTATTTTCCTGTAATAAGGAAGATAAATCAGCAATCACAGGAGTGGAAGAAAATAAAACTTCTGATAAGCAAATAAACAAAAGTGAAAACCAATCTGCAGAAATAAATTGGGATCAAATACCTGATTTAAAAGATATAGGTAACTTCCCTTTTATTACCGCACCAAATGATCTACAAATAAGCAATGAAAAAGACGGCGTTTCTGAATTATTTGATTATCAGAAAATGGAAAATTATACAGGAAGCGGAATTATTACTACGGAGGGAAAATTAGGTATTTTAAATTTTGAAGGAAGCAACGGCAAAGATTTCAATCAAATTATTTTTGACAAAAACATTTATGCATATTTTGATAAAATCGGTGCAAAAATGCTCTTTAAGGGAGAATTTCCAGAGAATGAAAATGACAGAGCAAGGCTGGAAAAAAATATGTGGAACGGAAAACACAGAACCAGTGGTCTTGCCAGAGAAAGCGACTCACCTTTCACGGTTTATGCGTTCAAAAATAATGGGAAAAAATATATTTTAAATGTACAGTCTAATTCGGCCCAGGGTAACGTTTTCATTATGGAAATACAGGATTTGGAAATGACTGTAAAAAAATACTCCGCCGAACAGATAAAAACCGACATTGGTAATTCGGGGAAAGCTATCTTAAATATTAATTTTGACACCAATAAAGCCACTCTACGACCTGAAGGTCAGAAGGTTGTTGACGAAATATATACTTTCCTATCCGAGAATCATACGATCAACCTTTCCATCGAAGGACACACAGACAACACAGGAAATGCGCAACTCAACAAAAAACTATCATCTGATAGGGCTAATACGATCATGTATGCATTAGCAGGAAGCGGCATCGATATAAAAAGGCTTAAAGCTGTAGGATTTGGTTCTGAAAAGCCTTTAAAACCGAATGATACAGATGAAAATAAATCACAAAATCGCCGCGTGGAACTGGTTAAATTTTAGTAGTTTTCTTTGAGTATTTGAAGTTTGACCTTCTCCCAAAAAACCGGATCAGTTAAAAGTAGAGATTTTTCAAGAAATACTTAAATTTAAATAAAGAAAAATCTAATGAAACCTAACGCAATGGTTAGGCGTAGCCAAAAAGAGCAGATTTACAGAGAGTCAGATTATTTTTGCATTGAAGCAGTCTGAAACGGGGGTGAAAGTTGAAGAAGTTTGTCGTAAAATGGGTATAAGTGAGGCAACTTTCTACAATTGGAAGAAGAATCAGACAGGATCTGCAAATTATATCCCTATATAGATGTTTTTATGATTGTTATACATAATGTCAGCCACGATCTGCAAAAATTTTTTCAGGATATCTTAGAAAGTTTTAAAGACCTGCTCTCGGAAGTTCAGGAAGCGATCGATCGCAAAGAGATCAATTATCCTGATGCACAAGTATTTTTAAGCGATCTGTTTTCACTATCATCCTTTTCTTACATCTTTAACAATTTTTTTAGCACTTTGAAAATTCCTTTACATAAAAAGTCCATTTTTGATGATTGTAACAATAAGAACAGAAGAATTCTGAATATTCTTTTTGAAAGCAATTAAGTAATAAAAAGTTAGAATTACATTGATGATATAGTGTCGGATGTAAAGAGAGAATCTATCACCGTTTTTTGACAGGACCATTATTTTCTATAAGAGTTTATCTGGTAGAATAATTTTTTCATCACTTTCTTTTAATTCTTGTGCGTAGGGTATCTAGGGCTTGGAAATATTGAAAAGGAAGCAGTGACTTTGCTTATGCTTGTGACGGAGGAAGTGTTTTTCAAATAATAGTATTTTTACGTTAGATCATTCTGAGTAGTGAAAAAAAAGGATAAAAAAAAGGCGCCAACTGGAAACAGTTGGCGCCATTTGGCATTTTGTGA
>NZ_AUMU01000027.1 GCF_000430845.1 Chryseobacterium gregarium DSM 19109
TTCTCCTAAGCGGATTAAAATTGATAATGGACCTGAGTTTATCAGTAAAGCATTAGACAGATGGGCTTATGAAAAGAAAATAGAACTGGAGTTCTCAAGACCGGGAAAACCTACTGATAATGCATTTATTGAGAGTTTTAACGGATCATTACGCGATGAGTGTCTTAATGTAAATTGGTTTCTCTCCTTAGAAGATGCACAGCAGAAGTTGGATGTCTGGAGAGAAGATTACAACAGCTACAGACCTCATAGTTCGTTAGGAAATTTAACACCAAATGAATTCATCATTAACAGTCAGAAAAATCAAATTTCTCTAATTTAGACTGTTCCATATATCGGGGGGAGGTCAACAACAAAGAACGACTTGTTTTTAAAATATCTGCAAAAAGGAAAAATCATAAAAGTAAAGATCAACAAAGATGACTTAACATTTGCTTCTAACAAAAGCTTTAAGAAATCAGTTACTGATTTTTTTGCAGGAACCAATAATGAAGTCGAAATTTATAAACTCTATGTAGAGGAAAGACCATTATTCGAACAAAGTATTCTTACCCCCACATTCGCTAACAGGGATTTTGCAGATATTGCAATAGAACACAATCTGTTAAGGCTTGGACTAATTTCGGCCTTGTTTTACGTGCTGATTTATTGGATACCAAAACTTATAAGAAAAGCAGGACCTGAGCAAAAAATCCAACATTAAAAGATAAAGCAAAAAATTGGTTGATGTATGTATCATAGACACTCTTAATCGGATCTCTCCGTCAGATCAATACTCTAAAAATGGGCATATTGATGGATGGTCAATGTCCTTTTCGCAAGAGTATGTCCTTTAAAAATCCCGTTATCAATTCCATTTACAAGCACCACTTTTTTTCGCTTTGTGGTTCAAAAGCCAATAATTTAATGCTTGCTTTAACAGGAGTCTGCGAAATTGGAAATGGACTTAATTACTATCGATTTTTTTGTTGTTATCACTTTGTTCACTAAATTCCCATCCTTTGTTAAAATTTCAAAATCATTAAATCAAAATTGTATATTCGCCAAAGCTAAATGATGACCAGTATCAAAAAGCTATTTAAGTGTGAACAGGCAAAGTTTGATCCGGAAATGAAGGTTACTTTTTATAAACCGAAAAATAGTATTCTTAAAGAATATATCGAAGGATATTACTTTTTTCAAGAAGACACCAAGTCCACACCCCTTAGATATCTGACTTTCCCCAATAATTACTGTATTCTTTCTATTTACCAAAACGCAGACGAACAATATTCTGAAAATCAATATAAAATAAAATCTTCAGAACATAACAATATTGTTGCAAGCCTGGTTACCCGTTATTCACAGCCAATTGAAATCACGTATGAAAATTTAGTGAATGAAATCACCATCTATTTTAAGCCAATTAAAATAAATTATTTTATTGAGGATTCTAAAATTTTCGAACAAGGTCAAATTTCAAATTTTATCCCTTTTCCGGATTTTAAAGACAAAGCAGAATTGATCTTCAACCTTTATCATGAAAGAGAAAATCAAATCCAACTTTTAGAGGATTATTTATTATCAAAACTTTCAAAAAGAGACCTGCGCCTTGCCGAAGAGATATTATCAGATGTGGATAAAGGCTGTAGGCTTGAATACATCGCTGAAAAATACAAGTATACCAGACAGCATATCAGCAAAATATTCGTGAAAAATATTGGCAAACCGATGTCTGAATACAGAAAAATCCAACGTTTCAGAAATTCACTGACCTGTCAAAAGATTGGCACCAACCTGACAGATCTGTCTAATGATAACTTATATTTCGACCAGTCTCATTTCATCAAACATTTTAAAGATTTGACCAATAAAAAGCCAAGCGATTTTTTCAAAGCCGTTGAGACCGATAAAGAAAACGTATGGCTTTATATTTAACATATTAAGAATTCAGGTAATTTCACTTGAATGATTTCATTCAAAGATTTTTCCACTTTCCCACCCTTTTATTATTCATGTTAACCCTGTCTAAAATGGGAATTATTAGTTTTCTTTTTTTAAGGCAGTCTGATGGGCAAGGAATTTCCAAACACCCTCCTCCTTTCTGTAGACAGCCATGTAAATGGAGTACAGGTCTAAGTACTTTCCGTCAATGGTTACAATAATCTGTACCTCGCCGTGAACAGAAAAACCGGCCTCGCCGATAGGCACAACTTTATCAATAACGGTACTTAGTTTGTGATAATCATAAGTAGCATCGTTCAGTTTTTCTAAAAAGGATTCATTGGTATCAAAATACCCGCCGGAATGACCGTAATAAAGGTCCGGTGAGAGGATCTCCTGTAAATGGGGAATATTTGCATTAACCATCAATACTCCCCTTGCGTTCTCCAGTTTGATGGCTGTTGATTTCAAATCAGATTGATCATCATCTATGATAAAATCATTATTATTCATATAAGTCAGTTTATTTAATGGTGCGGTTATGAAAAAAAGTATCTAAAAAGCTAAGCGATGCCTCTATGGCATCTGCCATATATCCCTTAGCATGCAAAGTTCCCGTGACCAGCTGAAGAGTGGTAGGAACGCCTGCATCCAGCAGGGCCCGCTGCAATTTAAGCGCACCATCCGCAGGAACAAATTCATTCATGGAATTGGCCATATAAATTGGACCACTTTTAGGGCTTACCCGGGTTAAGGGTGTTGCTTCTTTTAATAAGGTCCTGTCATCGCCAATGAAAGAATAGATACACCATCTTAAAAATGCGTCGTTGCGCCCTCCCTGATTAATGCCTGCACTTGATATATTTGCAAAATCGAGGTCGTCTTTTTTCTCTGATGCTTTGCCGTCGGTATCCAGAATAAATCCCTCCAGATCTATGATGCCGGACCAGCTTATCGCAGGAATACCTGTGATAAGGGCAACTTCAACAGAAATATTGCCTCCGGCCGACGTTCCCCATACTGCGATTTTATTACGGTCGAAAGCATAGTCTGATTTTTTAAGCCATTCCAGCGAGGACAGTATATCTTCCCTCCCCGCCGGATAGGTTCCGTCAGGTGTAAGTCTGTAGTTCGGTACAATTACAAAATATCCCTCCTGTGCCAATCGGGTTGCCAGGTCTTCGTCTTTCATTTTGTCGCCATGAAACCATCCGCCACCGTGAATATCGATAATGGCTCCCTTTGTATTTTTACCGCTGTAAACGTCTAATTGAAGATCGTCTTTGTAAACAATATCTTTTGTGGCTGTGATGGTATTTTCCATGATGATTTTATATTAATTTTAATAGTTTGATTAAAGTATTGTAATTTTCAACAGTTAAGGTTAATGTTTAAATTACAATAAAAATGTTACGGTGTTGAAGAGCATCTTAAGGATTTGATCTAAACTGAAATAAAAGCTTCTTTTAACCCTTCATAAGCATTGTCTGCCTGAGGCTGACCCGCAAGTAAAAATATCGCTTTTAGTAAAATTTCAGGGGCTAATTTTTTTTGAAATAAAACATCTGTAGCCTCTAATGCAGTATTCATACCCAACGCTAAAGCTTTAGAAATATCGGCGGCAGCAAATCCTGATAGACCCGCATCCTTAATACTCGGAGCAAAGCACAGGTCTGGAACACCTAATTTTACAGCTTCCAAAACAACGCAGTATCCCACTCGATTAAACAAGTCAAGGCTTAGCTTATCAGGATCACCAAGACCAATTAGCAATAATTTTTGTGCTGGTATCTGTTTAAGCATCGGTGTAAGGAGCAAGGTCTGCATTTCGTTTCCACGAAAAGTTCCGGACTTTCTAATGTCATCGATAGCACCCTGAAAATGTTCGTTTACCGCATAAGTTCCTCCTTCATAATGCTGATTCTTAGTAAAATCAAAAAAGCAAACCACCTGAAGTGATGTAACGGTTTTTGATGGACTCATTATATTCACAGCATAACTTACACCGTTCTTTACAACTGATTGATTAGGGGATATATTTATTATATTTTGCATTTTTGATAAATTTGTTTTAGCACTTATTATACATTATTCTATAGTAACATCGTTTGTTTTGGTTTAGCAGATTTAAAGCACTTTAATGATGGGTTTAAATTAGAAAAATCCATTAACCATTCCAGCCTTGCAAGAATTCTGCAAGCAGAGCATTGATCTCCTCCGGACGTTCCTCGTGCGGAAGATGTCCGCATCGTTTAATAGGGGCTACTTTTAAATTATTTGCCATTTCTGCCCAAATTTTCGGCATATCAAACATCTTGCCCACGGCACCGAAGTCTTCACCCCAAAGGGCCAACGTCGGGCACTCTATTTTGATGTGAGCATCCTCCTTATCCTGTTCCAGGTCTATTGCGTTTGCACGGTAATCGGCCATAGAACCGCGCACGGCACCGGTAGCACGGTAAGCCCTTACATACGTATCAAATGCATCACCAGAGATGGTGGATGGATCATAAGTCCAGTCAGAGAAAAACCACCGCAACCATTGCTCCTCCTTTCCGGAAATAAGGATTTCCGGTAAATCCGGAACAAGATGGAATAGAAAGAACCAGTAGGCTTTTGCAACTTCGGCGTTTAATTCCCGGGCAACGATACGGGTTGGTACATTGTCCATCACGACCAGTCTATCTACCCGGTCCGGGTGGTCTTTCGCAAATCGGGTGGCAACACGGGCACCACGGTCGTGGCCTATAAGAGCCACTTTGTCAATCCCTAATGTGTCCAGTAGAGCAGCAAGGTCATTGGCCATATTGCGTTTGTCATAGCCCGTAGCAGGCTTTTCGGTCTCGCCATAGCCCCGCAGATCCGGTGCTATCACACGATATTTTTTACTCAGCACCGGGATTTGATTTCTCCAGGCATAATTGGTTTCCGGGAAACCGTGAAGCAGTACCACCGGAGCGCCATCTCCAATGTCTATAAAGTTTTGGCGAATGCCGTTTGCGTGTATGGTATGATTTGTATTCAATGTAGTATGATCCATTTCATTGTTTTTAACAAAAATATTTATTATTTTCTTATGGTATACGCCCTATCTGTTCTACCGGTATGTCACCCATTTATTTATCTGTAACTAAAATTAAACTGCATTTCCTCTCAAATGATTAGATCTGTGTTGTGTAATTTTAAAACGGATGAACCAATAATTTACTTATCAAATACTGCGATTGCTTTGGTGATTCCTTCTCCGGCAGTTGTGAAAAATGCCGGTCCGGCGAGTAAGGTTATTTTTTCGATTGGCTTAAATGATGACATTTTTTTTCCTTTCAAATAAACCTGAGTTCTATAGGCATTAATTGCTCCGGTTACTCCATAACCTGCAACTTCCGCGGTAGGCGAATCTATTCCTGCGTCTTTCAGGTCGGTTGCAAAAGCATATTTTGTAACACCCAGTCTGAGGGCTTCTTCCATTCCTACACCGGCAACCTGTTGCATCAGTTCGGGCGTGAATGTATTCCGGTCGCCTAACCCGATCAGCAGTAATTTTTTTGCTCCGATAGTTCCCGAAGGTGGCGTAATCAATAAGGTTTCCAGGGAATGGCCTGCAAATTTTCCGGATTTTCTCAGTTCTGTGATGATCCCATTCAGACTCTTATCCAAATGTACCATTCCGTTCACCGCTTCCGGCAAAGCGGGTGGCGAATTGAAAATATCGCCTTCTGTATATTCAAAGACACAGGCGATTTGCAGAGGGGCAATTTCGGTTGAAGGTCCCTGCACCATTCCTTCGATGGCAATTCCGTCAACTTTACCCCAGATTTTGGAAGTGTTTGCAGGCGTTGTCTGTACTGTTGATTGAGCGAAACCGATTTGTGGTGTTGCTAAAAACAGGGTCACAAATAAGCCAATTCGGATTGATTTTTTTAGATTTAAAATTTTCATAACGTGATATTTTTTAGATTGAATTAAAATTGATGAAGCCTCTTTTTATCCGGATAAATGAAAATTTCCAGGTCGGGAGTTTTTCAGTTTTACCTTTAATGATTGCTTGTCTTTATTTCTATGGTAAAGCTACGGTGGAATCTTGTGTTCTGAATTCTTATTCGGTGAATCGGCAAAATAAGTCGGCGGGCATTTGAGAGGGATAGACGAATGAAGAATACCGGCTCATCATTGAGAGATCATAGACTGATTAAAATAAGTAAGTAGCCGCGGTTACCAAACATTTGATGTATAAATAAAGTAAAAGCTGTTTGTTTACAAAACAGTATATAAAAGCAAATGTTGTTTTTTCTTATGCAGTTCGTTTTTAGAGTTCAGTAAAAAATTTAAATCAAAAAATCCATTTCAAAAAAATTGAAACGGATTATACCGGACCGGGCTTTTCAAGGCCGGTAAAAAAGAAAAAACATCAACAATACAAAAGCAAGGTCACCCCATTTTTAAATTCATACCATTTTCAATAAATTTTTGAATTTATTTCAATCACGGTCTATGGGATACCCGTAAAAATCCGGCCCGGCCACCATGCGCTGAAAAAATAATTTTGTCAGATCATTTTACATAAATCCGGTGATCAGGACCCATTATCCTATCCTGGGTCCTGATCCGCATTAAAACGGTTATAAATTTTGAGAATTTAAGCGTGAAAACCGGACTTCTTAAAGAGTATGCCTCTAAAAAACCAATGGCAGAATGGAGCCTCTGCGTAGGCAGGAAATGAAAAACTAGTTTCAGGTTTTCCCGGGCAGCCGCCTTATGATCCTGCCAAGGCAACCCTCATCACCGGATGATCCAAAACCATTGTATTGCTGCCGATCCTGTTCAATCCTTCTCATCCCTCACAAGGAATCCAAAAGGGCTGAAATCAGGCAAAACGCTGCGTTTAAGAACCTAAAAGTCTCTAAACTGAACGCACCCCGGATCCGGAACCGCACAAAAAAATCCCCACCCTTCCGGATGGAGATCTAACTAAATCAGTATTTGTATTAAATTAGGTCAGGGCGCCAGGGTAAGCGCTGTTGAAGCCGGTGCCTCCTCAACATTGTTGGAGACCCCCGGGTCAGTCCTGAACCTCTTTGCCGTCATTCTCATTCCGCAGCGTAACGTCTTCCGTTAAACCCTTCCTGGCAATAAGCGCTTCGATATCCCAGACATGGCTGAAGCTTTATCGCAGCAGGCCGCATTTGCTTTGTTCATTGCCGGAAGGATCCTGCCACGCCGTTTGGCGACTGCCGCTTTTCCTGAAAATCTGCCGGGATCATTTTCCCCCATAATGGTTGACATCATTTAGCCTCCGGCGTTTGTGTATTGATGCCGACTTGTCCCTCTGTTGGAATAGCAACTAGAAGCATCAGGAAATAAGTCAATTTTCTAATCTTTATTTGATTAAAATTTCTGAGACAGAATTGAGCGTTAAAATCTTCTAAACAATAGTGATAAAGAGGTTTGGATTAAAAAAGAACAACTCGGGTTAGTGTGGAAAGTACCGGGATTAAAAAAGAAACTATAGTTATATGTTTACTATTACAGTGAAAAACTACAAAAACGATAAAATATTGATCTTAAACCGTCATTTTCTTGCATAACTATGAAATCCAATATAAATTTACACAAAATTTATTATGAAAATATTTTTTTTAGTTACTTGTTCTTTTGCTATTCTTTCAGGTCAATTATATTTTGCTCAATCCAGAAAAGCAAGTCTATCTACGGCAATTCAGGAATGCAATTACATCTTTGAAAAGGGTACATCCGATGAGATAAAGAGCAGGTTTCCATTAATCCAACAACAGAAATTAATCCTGGCGATGCTGAAAGGCAAGTATGAGAGAAAGCCAGGTCTGTCAAAGTTACTCAAGTTGGATAAGGATAGCGCATTGGTTCTTTTGACAGGCACTTTTCTTATTGGAAATTCCGGAGAAGAAACTGACTATTCAAATACTTATTCTGGTGTATATATATTTAAGCCTTTGAATGGTGTCTGGTCAATGGTCAAAAAGCTTCCAATTGATAGAATGAATAAGATACGTGAGCAGCGAATGGCTGTAAAAATCATTCCAGATGACAGGGAACTGATCATTACAGACACCATTAACATCAGGACTGAAGAAAGTTACGGGATACTGTTCGCGTTGAACCATAATGCCAAAATAAAAAATGTTCTGCTTAATCAAAGAAAAGTGTTATCGATTTTCGATGGTGGCGTTTTATGGATCAAATCCAGGACGAAAAAAGACGATCAATTGATCTTGTCGTATAGTTTAAAGGTAGATCAGGATAAAAAGAATGATAATTCAGGATATTTTGACGCAAATTTTGGGCACGTCCGGGACCAGTATTATTGGCATCCTTTTTTTAACTTTTCCAGCGGTAATGATCTCGCAAAATTTTCGATAAAGCTTGCTATCCCCTCAACATATCAGGTAGCAACAACTCTTCCGCAAACAGATAAAGTTATTGGTAGTGAAAGAGTGGTAATGGCCAAATCTTCCTATTCTACATTCGCCCTATCACTTTATTATGATAAAGAATGGAAAAAACATAGTTTTCTAAAAGGCTCTTATCGTCTCGATTTATTTGGCAATGATAATTTTAAGCCTGTCCCGGATAGCTTGTTTAATAATTTTTTGAAAACATATGATTTTCTTGCCGAACGGTTTGGTAAACCAAAAGGGGACTATTTATCTATTGTACAGAACAGATCCAAGGACTTTCCTATTTGGTTGAACAGAAGCAATGATATGATCGTAGCGGGTTCGCAAGGAAGTTTTCTGATCAAAGTAAATGGTGAAAATCCATTGGCACCTTTCGGACATGAGGTCGCTCATGCATGGACAAGGCCAATTGGACCGGCTACAAATTTTTTGCGTGAAGGCTGGGCATCATTTGCAGAAGTATGCTTTTTAGAAAATACTTACGGCGATACTACTGCGCAACGCTTCATGGCAAATTATAAGGCTATTTATTTGAATAATGGATTTGATGGAAAAACATCTCTATGGGTTGATGAGTCAAATGGAGGTGTATCATATTATAAGGGAGTTTGGGTATTTTACATGCTAAGGGAGCAGCTTGGAAAAGATGCTTTTTACAAAGGGTTAAAAGCCTTTATACAATCAGATGAACCAATGAATATTGATCTTTTTGTTCGAAAATTAGGTGAGGCTTCAGGGCAAGATCTTCACCTCATAATAGATCCCTGGATAAAGAGTAGCAGTATTCCAAAGTTAAATGATGAGCTAGAAGGCGATCAATTTATAGTGACCCAAACAGGTGATATCTTTAATTTCCCTCTTGAAGTACGTTTTATATTAAATGATGGCAGAACAATCCTGCAAACTTTTGACATCCGTCAAAAAACACAAAATTTTAAATTGGATGGTTTATCGGAACAAAATATAAAGTCACTACAACTGGACCCATTCAATAAGTTGTTGATCAAATAACTCATTGTGGTATCAAATTATAGATTATAAAATTTTGAATAATAGAATGTCGGAGATTCCCAAAATTCTTGACATTTCTGTTAATACTTTCCATAACTACAGACAGATAAAAGCTGGGGATACACAAGATATACCCTATGAGAAAGTCGTCTTACTTGAACACTTATTTGGACTGAATCACGGAGAGCTGGCGGCTGGTAACCAACCTCCCAGGCAATACGCGATTTGTATGCTAAAAACAGTCCTTCTGACAATTAAAAAACAATGAAGGATCTTTTATGTTTCTTCAAGTCAATGCTTATTTTTGACTCAGATGTATAAATATAAAATAAATGAAAGCCTTGAGCTGTTACCAGCCGGGGAGCACCTTTGGGCTGTGGAAAATATTCCGGTAATATTAAACATTCCGGCCGTAAATTTCCGCAGGTACAGAGATTTGAGAATTGATGATCTTGGTGACATTCCGTATGTGGAAGTAAGAAGATTAGAATTATTTTTCAGGCTTGAAATAGGAACTTTAATGAATAAAAAAATTCATAGTAAAACGCTTCGGGAGATATTGAAATCATCAAAAAATACCACCGACTATTCTGATAACTAATAGTACTTTAAATAACAAAATCCATAGCTTAAGTAGTTGTCAGTTTACACTATGGATCTGTTTAATATCTTGACGGTTACAATTTGTCAGAATTCGGGCAATCAAGAATTCTAATTGATCGGAATTTCTCTCCATAACAACTAGATAAACAAACCTACACAATACATTGAGATTATTTAGATGATTTTCAGAAAATTCAGTTTTTCTACAGAACGGCCTAACATAAGCTTACAACAGAATAGAACCCCGCAATAAAAAGGTATTTTCCGGATAAGAACGAAAATTCAAAGACCTGTAGAATGCGGCATAAGTGCCTCCAGAAATTTGTCCTGCTATTAAACAGGTTCATTTATATGCAGTTATGATATTAGGGGAAGCTCAAAATAGAAAGTAGACCCTGCTCCCAATTCGCTTTCTGCCCATATTGTCCCTTCGTGCGCTTCAATAATTTCAGCGCAAAGGTAAAGTCCTATGCCAAAACCTGCAATTTTTCCCTCGTGCTCTACTCTGTAATAACGCTCAAATAGTTTTTTAAGATTTTCAGGTTTTATACCCATTCCTTCATCTTTGATGACAATGCGTATAACCGCATCGCTGATCTGGCTGGAAATGTAAATATTTGTGTTATTTTCAGAATATTTGACTGCATTACCAACCAAATTATTCAGTACCTGGGCAATTTTTAATCGGTCTGCATGCAACATAACATGTTCGATATTCATAAAGTGAATATGATGCCTGGAATATTGCAGGCTATAATCAACCTTAACTTCCTGAATAAGTTCAGAAAAGTCGAAATCTGACTTTTCCAGATGTAACTTACCTGATTCCAGTCTGGAGACATCCAGGAAACCGTTGATCATATCAGTCATGTATTTGATTTGTTTAAGGGACTGAACATATGCCCGCTTTAAAAATTGATCATCCGTTTTTTCCGCCTTCCGCAGAAGAAGCTGCAAATAGGTATTCACTGATGTAAGCGGAGTCTTGAGTTCATGCGAAACCATTCCTATAAAATCATTTTTACGCTGTTCTTCCTCTTTTAACCATTGAATATCTGTAGTTGATCCTACCCACATGGTAATTGTACCTTCTTCATCCAATATAGGTGATGCAATGTTCACATGCCAGATGTATTTACCCTCTGTATTTTTAAATCGCATTTCGGAAATATGGGCAATTCCACTGGCCGCTGCTTCTCCCAGCCCTTTCTGAAAAGCCGGAATTTCATCGGGATGCATCATTTGATGATATCCGAAATCCCTCATATCTTCAAAGCTCATTCCTGCGAATTCAAGCCATCTCTTATTAAAGAAAGTTACTTCTCCTGTCGGAAGAGCATTCGATATTTTAGCCGGTACAAGATCTGCAAGCATTTTAAAATATTGCTCACTGCGCTCTACGAGTCTGCGGGCATTAACCTGCTCGGTGACATCAGTGGCCACTACTAAAATGTCAGCTATTCTTCCATCTTTTCCTGCAATGGGTTGATAAACAACGTTGAAAAAGATATCTTTCAACTCATTATCATGCATTAAAACTGCTTTTATTTCGTTGGCATAAAAAGGCTTCCCAGTTGTATAAACGTCATCCAGCAGACTAAGGAACGGTTGATTTTTGATCTCAGGAAGTGCTTCTTCGAGCTTGAGTCCAACGACCAATTCTGTTTTACCCCAGACTTCTAATATTTTTTTATTTGCTGATTCAATAATGAAATCTTTTTCCCCTGAGCAGCCCGATGGCGACAGGAGCTTTTTGAAAAACGTATTTAAAACGTTCCTCACTTTTAGAGAGCTGATCTAATAGGATTGATAGCTGGCTATTTGCTTTCGAAAGCTGCTCAGCATATTGTTCTAATTGTCTTCGTGCAAGTACCCTGTCTGTAATTTCAAATGACATGACCAATACACCATCGTATTGACCATCGGTTCCGCTAAGCGGTTGATATGTATAGTCTACGAATGTTTCTCTAATTGTTCCGTCTGACGCTCTGAAAATAACCGGGCTTTCTTTAACATCAATGATTTCACCAGTTTTCATTACGCTTCTAAGCTGGTCGGCAAAAGGCTGGTCGGCCAGATCCGGCAATATTTCTAAAAATGGTTTACCGATTACTTCATCCCTTGTTTTTTTCCAATATAAAAGATTTGCATCATTGATCATTTCTACAATAAGATTATCATTTCTGATGATGACAACAGAAGCAGGGAGCATATTGATAATTTGATTCAGATTGTTGCTTGTTCTTGCTAAATTAACTTTGTCATCCACTGCATGGGTAACTTCAGATACAAATAAAAAAACACCGTTAACCAGGCCATTGCCCTTCATTTTAGGAACCAGCCTGTAAGTAAAATAGCGATGCTCAATCTGATCGGTCTTTACATTTCTAAGCAGAACCAAATCATCACTAAAACTCAATGAAACACCTTCCTGAAGTATCCTATTTAATGACTTTTCTAAATCAGATCCAATTAATTCAGGTAATGCTTCCAGAAACGGTTTTCCCATGAGCGCTCTACCAGGCAGTAAATTTTGATAGGCGGGATTAATAAATTCAAATACGAGATTTTTTCCATGTAGAATAGCAGTAGCTGCAGGAATTTCTTTTAACAAGGTGTTAGTCTGTTCCCGTGCTAATAAAGAAACTTTCTGTTCTATCTGAAAGTTATCTGTATCATTAATGGGGAGATCATTTTCCACCATCCAAACGGCAATTTTTGTTACATTTCCGGTATGGTCTGGTACCGGCGAATAGATAGTTGAAATATTTATGTTAATAGTTGTAGCATTACGGCAAATCTGCAAATTTACAGGAGCTGTCTTGATTGTTTTTTTATTGAAACAGGCATCAAGTATAATTTTCTTGTCCAAATGTTGACCTTTTTGAATAAGTTGGTCAATAGATTTTCCTAGTAAATCATCTCCTGATTCTCCATAGATTTCAAGATATTTATCGTTAAACATCTCTATTATAAGTGAATCACTATTTATAATGCAGATTCCAACGGGTGAGTATTCAATAATATTCTTTAGAAACGGGGTATCGATAAAATTCATTGCTGTTAAAAATAACCAATATAAAGATTATTTTATGACTTTTAAAGATATTGCTGGATTTCTTATTAGTAAAATTATTCCAGCAATTCTGTTGCTTTTTATCCGTCAAATTTTTTCCTGCTATGATCATCTGATAATCAGTAAATCGAAGTAATCACGGTATTCTAATATTTTTGAAGGAGATGCCATGATAATATCTGCCGTTGTTTTTTATATCGTTATCAGCAGACCCTCTTAGATTGAAGCAATTAAGCTATGACAGCGTCTTAGGGATTTCTACGCAAAGATGGTAATTCTACCTGATTTTTTAGCAGATGACATCTGCTGTATTTAAAGGTCTTCAAACCGGAATTAAATGTTTGTAAATTAATCATCAACACGCCTTCGTGTAAAAACAGCCTTATACCCTGACTTTCATATTTAATAATTGAATACTTTTGATTTAGGCTGCAGTTTGCCTGATATAAAATTTAGTTTTCCACTTATATATAAGACATTGTTTTATATGAGGTATTCCATTTATTAACTTCTGTGGTAAAAATAAAATTGTAAACCGGAAGTGCATTACGGTTCCCCGTAAAAGGAATACTTTGCAACAAAAGGCATCAAGCCCCATTCAACGAACATACAGATAATTTTAGAATCCATTATTTTATATCACCGGTTATTTTTAAAAGTACAAATATTCATGGCATCCCTTTAAGGTCAGACTTTCCGCTATATTTCCTTAAGGGAGGATGCCGCTGCAATCCCTGATGCAAACCAACCTTACCGCCTGCCACGTAAAGTAAGAGTCATGATAAATCCAGAATTTTAGCATCTCCCGTACCAGAATTTGCAGGATAAAACAGCAAGATAAGCCGGGGGAACGCATTTCTCTTTTGCGAAGAGGCGTTACTTATAACAGCGGTACCACAATTTAGGTTAAAATTTTGTAAGAATTAAAAAAAAATCAGAAATTGTCCGCTCATTAATGTCCTTATTAATACTAACACAATTTAGACACTATGAAAAAAACAGTAATTTTAATTGCATTGGCGGCCACTGTTATTTCCTGTAAACAAAAGCCAAAAGTAAATGCAGAAAAAGCTGATCAGGCGGAAGTACCTGCAGCTCAGCCACAGGTAAAAACTGACTCTGCAGCAGCATTTAGCGTCGAAGCACTACCCTACGCCACGGCTGATATTGGCGTCTTCCCGTTTTTGAGTTTACCGAAGGGTCTGAAAGAAATGAATAAACCGTTGCAAAAGGATTTTGATGTATGCTTTTTTCCGGTCAAAGGAGTGATGACAGCCTTTGAAGGTAAAGTGTATAAGACCTTTGTCACAAGCGATGAGGGCACAGTATTCTCTCAGCACTATTTTGAAAAAAGCATGGATGATTATCTGAAATCAATCGGTGCCGTTGAAGTCTTCACCGGCACCATTACCGAAAAGGAATATGAGCGCTATAATAAAGAAGATCCCAATAAAGGCGGCGAGGGTGATATAGGCTATCCTGATGAGCAAATTCATTTTTATGCCATCCGCAGCAAAAACCAGGGAAACATCTTAGTCCAGTATTCTTCTACAAATGCCAGTGCTAAGCTGAATATATTACAGCAAAAGGCTCTTACGCAAACCATCAGCAAGATTACCGCAGATGATATCGTCAAAGATCTGGCTCAAAGCGGGAAATCTATTCTGTATATTAATTTTGACACTGACAAGTCCACCATTACAGCAGATGGTAAAGAGGTAGTAAGTCAGATTGCAGAAGCCTTAAACAAAGATAAAAATCTAAAAATTAGCATTGAGGGGCATACCGACAATACAGGTGAGGCAGCACATAACAAAAATTTGTCAGCCGACCGGGTCAATGCCGTAATGGCAGCGCTGACAAGTCAGAATATAGCAAAATCACGCCTGTCAGCTAAAGGCTTTGGTGCTGAACGTCCATTGGTTGCCAACGATTCTGAAGCGAATAAAGCAAAAAACCGGCGGGTGGAACTGGTTAAAATAAATTAGTCATTGCCTGCTATCGCTGGTCATTGCGCTGTCCCGGTATAGCAATCTAATATACACGCCGGTACAGATATAAGATTTTTCAAAGTTTGCAGGATTATATATAACAGAAAGGCTGCAATGATGCAGCCTTTCTCTTTCAAAGTATAGGTATTGATTCGATTTAATGTTTTTTTGGTATCCGCAAATCTAAAAAACTCTCAGGGTTTGATTACCGGACCAGGGATACAAAGATGTTTTGAAGGATCAACTTCACTGATGTGGCTTAATTTATTTACGTTTCGGCCTAATCAAATAATACCTTGAATTTTCGACATCATTTAATATTAAATATATGCCGTTTTTAGGTTTGTAAACCTTATAGGTAAACCGGTCTCTAAAATCCTCATCAGGAGATGTCACTTCTACAGGTTGTTTAAAATGTAATTTCCTTTTAGGCATGGCAATTTCAAAATAACTTGTTCCTTCCCATCTGTCACCTGTGTAGCCTCCACCCCAACCAAAGTCCAAGTGCCAAAATGAACGGCTAATCCATTCTTCTTTTTTGACAAACACCCTTTTGATTAATCCCTGATCTTTATCGCTCTCGTCATTTGAGGCTAGGTATTCTACCGCTAAGCTATTTGTAGAATAGCTGTCTGAGCCATACCAATCTTTATCAGTATAAAAATAATTCCAAACATTGTTTTTGTAAACCGTCAATTTGTATTTTGCAGGCTTGCTATCTCCATCAGAACTAATTCGTTCGGCATTCATAAATTCTCTTTCTTTAGTAATTTGCGCTGCTTCTTTTACCGTGAATATTTTATTTTCATTTAAATTTTTGAAGCATCTATTCGTAGTATCGCTGTTGGTTAGCCAAGTGTTGTAAGTATTGTTTTTTATATCTACAATAAACCCGTGGTAGTTTCTGTAAAAGTGATTTTCTTTGCTGTCATTGTATTGATATTTGAGACTGTCTGTTATTTGCCCTTTAAGGTTGATTTTATACCAAACATTTTTCTCGGTTCTACTCCCATCTTTCGTTTCTTTACTATGACCACAAAAAACAACAATAGTTGTATCATTCACTTGCAATATAGGTTCAGGGTAATCACTTAAAAATCCCACAACTTCGTATTGATTATCTTTTATACTATCAATTGTGGTGTAGCTTCTATAAATATTGGGAAGCTTATCAAAACTTAGTTTTATTCGTTCATAGTAAATGGAAACATCCGGTAAAAAGATGATTGCAAATATGCCAATGCTTACCCAAAGAATTATTTTGGTTAATTTTCTCATGGTTTAAATCTACTACTTTTTCTATTTGCAGGATGGACGCGTCCAAAGAAACATTGTAATGATACACTTTCCTGATCAAAACTTAAGTGTAAAAAAATAAATATCATATGCGCCATTGGTAGTTGCTATACAACTTTGGCTTAGTTTTCCGACAAAGATTTTCCCTGCCATGCCATTTCTGGTAGTATCTTTGGTATTTTGATCAGACAAATTTTTGTTGTTTTTTTAACAGATTCAACCTAAAGGTTGATGGCTATCATATCACTGGATTTTTTTTTCAGTTTGCGGGTTGCCATCTTCATTGCATTCAAAAAGCAAATAAAACCAGAAGCAAGATACGCGCCTTTTTTATTTGTAATAATGGGCAACTATTATGAATATCTATCATCAATTATAATTTTTGGATTACACGCCACCGCTTCATTTTTTAAATACGTCCTTTGGATCAGATTTCCCTGGATATGAAAATGATGTTTAATCCCATCAACCATTTGAATGGTTATCCTGCAATCCTGTCTGCTTTTTGTAAAATTGAATCTTTTAAATTGAATACTTTTTATCTCAGCAAATGCATACACGGGTTGGTTAAGTAATTTAAAAAACTTCACCTTATCCTGGTAAATGATAAAAGAAGGTAACCACTGTTCGGCAAAAGGGCGAGAGTTTCCCTGTTCAACAAATATTGATGATTCCTTTTCGCTCAGTTCATTAACAGTCGTTATGTAAGCTTGAAAGAATTTAAACATAAATATCCCCAGGGTGCTAAATAGTAAACAAATAAACAAAATAAGAAGAAAAGGGAAATTTAAATAGCTATTATCATCACTAAAAGAATAATGTAATAAAATAAACAGCGCTGCCCAAATTAATATAATGCACATAATAAATATGCCTAAAATCCAACTCTTACGCAGAGTAATCTTTTTTAAAATCAGTTCCTTCATTTTTTTTAATACAATATAATTAAGAAGTTTTTCAAAAATTAAAAATTAATTCAGTAATCAAAATATTAATGCAATAATAAGTACATTTTAATTTATTTCTGTGAAAATTGATGCTAATATTGTTGCAGATTAAGAGTTTTTAGTAAGAATTATCAATATACTTTTAATTTCAGATCAAAATATCTTAAAATCAAGAAATCCAAAGTTTGGGACATTTTGTAGGCTTCCCATTTTCAGTACTATTCAAAAGTAGTAATTTCTGTTAATATGACCTCCCCCCGATATATGGAACAGTCTAAATTAGAGAAATTTGATTTTTCTGACTGTTTGACCTCCCCCCGATATATGGAACAGTCTAAATTA
>NZ_AUMU01000028.1 GCF_000430845.1 Chryseobacterium gregarium DSM 19109
TAATTTAGACTGTTCCATATATCGGGGGGAGGTCAAACAGTCAGAAAAATCAAATTTCTCTAATTTAGACTGTTCCATATATCGGGGGGAGGTCAGTAGGATTATATTAAAATAAGAATAGCTTTTCGTCATGAAAAGCTATTTTGTTTTTGGCTTACATTTTAAGGTTTAGGAACCTGTAAATGCGTACTGATGGCAATTCTGTTCCACATATTAATTGTAATTACTGCCATAATTATACTTCTTACCTGCTCTTCATCAAAAAACCGGATGGCTTTTTCGTAAGTTTCATCGGTAAGTCCTTTTTGGCTGATCAAAGTAATTTCTTCAGTCATCGCCAGAATTACTTTTTCCTCTTCGGTAAATAAATCAGTTTCCCGCCAGGCATTCAAAAGGAAGATTCTTTGTGGTGTTTCACCGTATTTCAAAGCATCTTTCGTATGCATATCCAGACAGAAAGCGCATTGGTTAATCTGCGAAGCGCGCGTTTTTATCAATTCTTTCTGAATGTTGCTTAATAAAGTGTTCTGTAAAGTCATTTCCAGATTCATCATAACTTTGTAAGATTCTGAATTGGAATTTAAAATTTTGATACGTGTACTCATACTGTCTTTTTTAGTGATTTAACCTATTGTTTTTAACACCTGACAAAGTTCCGATATACGAGCCCTAAAAATCTTAAACTGGTTTAAGAACGTAATTTTGCCCGGATTTCACTTAAATATTCCGGTGTAAAACCCAAAAAAGAAGCAATTAAATACTGCGGAATCCTCTGAATAAACCACGGATATTGAGTACTGAAATGCAGATACAACTCTTCCCTGCTCATTTCATACAAATACCGGATCCTGCGTTCTGCGGCAGCATAGGCCCTCTGATAGACCATTCTGAAATACCGTTCCATTACCGGATGTTTTTTCAGTAATTCTTCCTGCGATTGGAGATCAATGACCAAAACGGCTGAATGCTCAACAGCCTGGATCGTAAAGCTGGATTTCATCTGCCTTTCATAAGCAAAAGTATCCGTCATCCACCAGTTTTCAATAGCGAATTCCGTGGTCTGTTCCACCCCTTTTTCATTGATAAAGAACTTTCTGAGGCAACCTTTTTGTACGAAATACATGGATCTGCAAAGCTCACCGCTTAAGATAAGATTCTGCTTTTTCTTTATTTCCAAAAGCTCAAAAAATGATAAGACAGAAGCAAATTCTTCATCACTGATGGTAATGAATTTATCTAAATGCGCCTTGAAAATATCCATTTTGAAAATTATGTAGCCAAACTTAACTTTATTTTTTTAGTTTTACAATAACAAAACAGTAAATCATGGAAATCGTTGCCAAAATTTTGATCGCATTAGTTGCAGTAGAACACCTCTATATTCTCTGGATGGAAATGTTTGCGTGGGAAACCAAAGGAAAGGAAGTATTCAAAACGGCTTTACCGGAAGAAATGTTTAAACCTACAAAAGGGCTGGCGGCCAATCAGGGATTGTATAACGGTTTTCTTGCCGCGGGATTAATCTGGTCTTTCTTCATTGAAGATCCGAAATGGCAGACGAATATTGCTTTGTTCTTCCTGTCATGCGTTGCGATTGCAGGAATTTACGGTGCTGTTTCCGCAACGAAGAAAATATTTTTCGTGCAGGCTTTGCCGGCTATTTTGGCAATTGTTGCGGTTTTGTTGAAATAGAAACTCTGGCGAGTCAATAGTTAAAATTTAGAAAAGTAATTAATTCATAATGATTGATTTAAGATTTCAAACAATTTCGCCCTCATTTTTTCAGGCTTAAACTCGCCTTCATGATACTCAATCAAATTCTGATCCTTATCTAAAATAATCCATAACGGATAAACCGGCTGGTTTTTATTTTTAGACAAAGCCAAAGCCAATTCATGGATTCCTGAACTTCCATTGGGTAAATAATTAAATTCCCGTCCCTGAAAGTTGATCTTACTTTTCGTTTTTTCCGCTTCAAAATTGATGAAATGAAAATCTTTATTGATCATTTTGACCAATTCTTTATCTTTATTCAGGTTAAAGGATTCAATCCTGCATATAGAACACCAGTCTGTATAAATATGGATAATAACCGGCTTTTGTTGTTCTTTTTCTAGGGTTTGAAGTTCAGAAAAAGAACCTGTTTTTATCTGTGAGAGGCAAAAACAAGGTCCTAACAATAAAAATAGCATGTATTTTTTCATCTCAAAGTGTATCTTACCCCCAGGAAACCTCTGATTCCCTGCATCGGAGCATAACCGTAAGTCGTATCAAAAGTATAATGGTGGGGATTATTTACAGGATCGTTTACATTGTTATCAAACGGGTCAAAAGGCCGCATCAACGGATCTTTAGGCGTAAAATTAAAGATATTTTTCACTCCGCCATACACTTCAAATCCGGATAGGAATCTCTTTGAAACCTGTACATTCGCCAAGGAATAAAACGGAGAATATTCCGGCCGGTAATCATCCGACAGAACCGGCAGGCGCATCGGTCCGTAAAACTGCCCCGTAAAGTCTACCGTGAGATGATTTGAAAATGTATAGGTCAAACTGTATGTTCCGCTCCATTTCGGGGCATGAAGCTGCTGAACTTTTCCGGTTTCGCCATCAAATTTCTGATATACCTCAAGATAAGTCACGCCTAAATTAATACTTAAAGGAAAGCCAAAACTATAATCCAGATTCATTGAAGCCCCTCTTGAAATGCCGTACCCATGAAGATTGTCATAAATAATCTTATCCGGTTCCGTATCAAAATCACCGACAATTTTATTACTGAAATAGGTGTAAAACGCAGAAGCATCCAAATTAACCAAACGGTCTGCAACAGGGATTTTCCAGACATAATTCAGATTTCCGTTGACGGATCTTTCAGGTTTTAAATTTGATTTAATGACGACCTCACGCGAACCCGTCAGGGCAGCATGATCTTCCGTAAACAAATTCACGACCCTGAACCCTGTTCCGAAATTGAACCGTAAAGTATGATAGGGATTCGGAGAAAATTTCCAGGCAAAACGCGGTGAGTGAACCGAATGATGGATTTTATCGTAATCAAACCGGTAACCCATCAACAATGTGTTTTTTTCATTAATTTCCCACTGGTCCTGTATAAATGCTCCGAAAATCGGCGATTTCATCGGTTTGTTTGTAAATCCGTCTGCCGATAAGGTTCCGGGAGTATTGTCATCATAAAATGTTTTCTTAAAAGTTATTCCTAAAATCAAATCATGGCTTTCCAGTTTTTTATCCCAATACGTCTGCACGAAACCCACTTTCTGTGTCGCCAGAAAAGGATTGTTCCCGTAAAAAGAATTCTGATCATGAAAATTGTAAGAAAACTGGGTAATAATATTTTCTTTCACCGGCCACTGGTACATCCCGAAAGCCTCTACTCTATTGGTATAAATACTTTCTCCGTAGACTTCATTGCTTCCACGATATGATTTATTCCACTGCATTTCTCCGCCGACACGGTCTTCATACAAATACCGCAACGCAAAACTTGCCTGCCGGTTTTCTTTCCTTTTAAAATTCCATTTATTAAAAACCGAAATCCTGTTCTGCAGGGCGGCATCGGTAAAATTGTCTTTATTCTGATCCGTTTTCTCGTTAAAACTGAAATAATTTAAACTTAATAAAGAAGCTGTATTTTTTCCAAAATTAAATTTCGTTGACAGATCCACATTATTTTCATTCCAGGTTGTGGTCATGAAATCAACATTCAGTTTCGGTGCATTCAAAGCATTTTTAGTGATGATATTGATAACCCCACCCATTGCTTCCGAACCGTAAATGGATGAAGCCGGCCCTTTTACCACTTCAATTCTGTCGATCAGGCTGTTGGGAATTCCACTCAATCCGTAAACAGTTGAAAGTGAACTGACAATCGGCATTCCGTCGATCAAAATCATGGTGTAAGGTCCTTCCAGACCGTTAATATGGATATCTCCCGTATTGCACACCGAACAGTTCAGCTGAGGCTTTACGCCGTTTACCATGGCAATGGCTTCAAAAACATTAGGCGTCGGATTTTTCCGGAAAAATTTCTCGCTGTAAATTTCCACATTAACAGGGCTTTTGGATTTGCTGATCGGTTTCAGGGTTCCGGTAATCACCACATCATCGATATCTTTTATCTTGATTTCTTTTTTGGCCTGATTTTTAACAGAATCTGATTTTTGTAATGGGTTAACATTAAGACTGTCAGCCTCCTGGGAAAAGCACCAGCCCGGGAATAAGAGGACAAAGAACAATATTCGTTTCATGAAATTAAATTGTTAGACAAAACTAACAATTATTTTTAGAATACAAAAACTCTGTAAAAAATCTTCTTCGGTGCAATTCACTAAAAATTGTTAAATTTGAGAATCTAGATAAAAGTAAAATGAGATATCATCAGTCGGGAAATATCCCACCAAAAAGGCATACGATTTTCAAGTCCCCGGAAGACAAATTCTATTACGAACAGCTTTTCGGAACGGAAGGTTTCCATGGAATTTCTTCTTTGCTGTATCATACTCACCGCCCGACCCAGATCAGATCTATCGGTGAAGCCAAGGATGTAACACCGAAAATTGCCGTTGAAAAAAACGTAACGCCAAGAATGTTCAAAGGAATGAATGTTACGCCTGAAGACGATTTTATGGACAGCCGGAAATTCCTGATGGTGAACAACGACCTGAAAATGGGTTTGTCCAAGCCCAGAAAATCAATGGATTATTTCTATAAAAATGCGGAATGCGATGAACTTTTATATGTCCATAACGGAAGCGGGATCCTTAAAACTTTTGTGGGTGACCTTGAATTTTTCGTTGGCGACTATCTGATTATTCCTAGAGGGACCATTTATCAGGTGGAATTAAAGTCTAATGACACTGTGTTTTTTGTCGTGGAAAGCCATTCTCCGATTTATACCCCGAAAAGATACAGGAACGAATTCGGACAGCTTCTGGAGCATTCCCCATTTTGTGAAAGGGACATTATCACACCGATTTTTAAGGAGCCTAAAGACGAAAAAGGAGAATTTTTAATTAAAGTAAAAAAAGAAAACCAGATCACGGATTTCATCTACGCAACGCATCCGTTTGATGTAGTGGGCTGGGACGGCTATTTTTATCCCTATAAATTTAACATTAAGAACTTTGAGCCGATTACCGGCAGGATCCACCAGCCGCCACCGGTTCACCAGACTTTTGAAGCGCATAATTTCGTGGTGTGTTCATTCTGCGCAAGAATGTATGACTATCACCCGATGGCCATTCCGGCGCCTTACAATCACTCAAATATTGATTCCGATGAGGTTTTATTCTATACGGAAGGCGATTTCATGAGCCGTAACCATATTGATTTAATGGATTTCACGCTTCATCCGGGAGGAATCGTTCACGGGCCTCACCCTGGAGCGATGGAAAGAAGCATCGGAAAAAAATTCACGGAAGAATATGCGGTCATGGTAGACCCGTTCCGACCTTTAAAGATTACAGAAGAAGCACTGAAAGTAGAAGATCCTTCCTACAAGACTTCATGGCTGGAAAGTGAAGATCATAATTTGGAAGACCGTTCACAGGAGTAAAGATCCTTCTGACAACACATCATAATAAGTAAAGGACTGAATAGAAATATTGGGTCCTTTATTATTTTTAATCATTAAAACATGACAAATGTTTTTTGAAATATTCGGCACATCAATGCAATATGGACTATCTTTAAGTGAAGAAAATCGTAAAATAATAAGTACTAAATTTTTATTATGGATCAATATATCAGCGCAGAGGAAGCCATCTATACCATTAAAAGCGGGAACCGGGTATTCTTTCACGGAAGTGCCTGTACTCCGAATTACCTGATTGACGAACTGGCAAGACAGTCTCACCGGCTGGACAATGTGGAAATGGTTTCCATCACCCAACAGGGGAATGTAGAAATTGCCAAACCGGAATATAAAGATAAATTTTTCGTGAATTCACTGTTCGTATCCGCACCGGTACGGGATGCCGTGAATTCAGACAGAGGGGACTTCGTTCCGGTATTTTTAAGTGAAATCCCGATTCTGTTCAGAAAAAACATCCTGCCTCTTGATGTAGCCCTGATTACCGTTTCTCCGCCGGACAAACACGGCTTCTGTACATTGGGAACTTCCGTAGATGTGGCAAGAGCTGCAGTAGACACTGCAAAAATTATTGTAGCCATCGTTAACCCGCTGATGCCGAGGACCCATGGTGACGGAATGATCCATATCAGCAAAATTAATAAACTGGTGTGGCATGAAGAAGAACTTCCGACCGTGGATTACGGATCCAAAGTGGGACCTGAAGAAATGGAGGTCGGAAAAAATGTTGCGGAACTGATTGAAGACCGGTCTACGCTTCAAATGGGAATCGGAACCATTCCCGATGCGGTTTTAAAATGTTTGGGCAACCATAAGGATCTTGGCGTTCATACCGAAATGCTGAGTGACGGAGTGATTGACCTGATCCAGAATGATGTGATCAATAACAAATATAAAGGCTACAACGACAATAAAACGATTACCAGTTTCTGCTTCGGAACCAGAAGGTTATACGATTATGTAGATGACAATACGGTATTTGCCTTCAATGATGTGAGCAATGTGAATTTCCCGATCAACATCATGAGAAACAAAAAAATGGTTGCCATCAATTCTGCGATTGAAATTGACCTTACCGGACAGGTTTGTGCAGATTCCATAGGAACGATGCAGTACAGCGGAATCGGCGGGCAGATGGATTTTATGAGGGGTGCCGCATTAAGTGAAGACGGAAAACCGATCATCGCCATTACTTCAAGAACGAAAAGAGGTGTTTCCCGTATTGTGCCTTATCTGAAACCCGGAGCAGGTGTAGTGACCACCAGAGGGCATATCCATTGGGTGGTTACCGAATACGGAACGGCTTACCTGTATGGGAAAAATCTTAAGCAAAGGGCTCAGGAACTTATCAGTATTGCCCATCCCGATGACCGGGAAATGCTGGAAAAAGTAGCCTATGATAGATTCAGCCATTAATATATTTTGAGGAGGTGATACTATTCGTTTCACTGAAAACCGGCAGCTTTATATTTTTTAAATTTTTAAATCTAAAATTTTATACGGTGATCATTAAACTTACCTGACGTTTGTTAGTTAATGTTTTCCGTATTAGTAAGAAATTCGTAATTTGCATACCTAATAATATAAAAGTAAAAATAGAAATATGTCAACACTTACATTTGCCGAAAAAATTGCCCAGGCCGAAAATTTTTTGCCGATTAACGGTACCGATTATATTGAGTTTTATGTGGGAAATGCCAAGCAGGCAGCTCATTATTACAAAACCGCTTTCGGGTTCCAGTCGGTTGCGTATGCAGGGCCTGAAACAGGCGTAAGAGACCGTGCTTCCTATGTTCTTCAGCAGGGAAAAATCAGATTGGTCCTGACGACAGGATTAAAGTCTGATTCTCCGATCAACGAGCATGTAAAAAAACATGGTGACGGTGTGAAAATTTTGGCATTGTGGGTAGATGACGCTTACAAAGCTTTTGAAGAAACCACAACAAGAGGCGCAAAACCTTACATGGAGCCGGTAACGCTGACGGACCAAAACGGTGAAGTAAGAATGTCAGGAATTTATACCTACGGAGAAACCGTTCATATGTTTGTAGAAAGAAAAAATTACAGCGGGCCGTTTATGCCCGGATATGAAAAGTGGGAAAGTGCGTACCAGCCTGAAGAAGCCGGTCTGTTGTATGTGGACCACTGCGTAGGAAATGTAGACTGGGACAGAATGGTGCCTACCGTAGAATGGTATGAAAAAGTAATGGGATTTGTGAACATTCTTTCTTTTGACGATAAACAGATCAATACGGAATATTCTGCATTAATGTCTAAGGTAATGTCCAACGGGAACGGATTTGCAAAATTCCCGATCAATGAGCCTGCCGAAGGTAAAAGGAAATCCCAAGTAGAAGAATATCTTGATTTTTATGAAGGGGAAGGCGTGCAACACATTGCCGTAGCCACAAAAGATATTATCCACACGGTAACCGAGCTTAAAAAACGCGGCGTGGAATTCCTTTCTGCACCTCCGGAAGCTTACTATGATATGGTTCCTGAAAGAGTGGGCCATATTGATGAAGACCTTAAAAGACTTCAGGATTTAGGTATACTTATTGATCATGATGAAGAAGGATATCTGTTACAGATCTTTACCAAGCCTGTAGAAGACCGCCCTACCCTGTTCTTTGAGATTATTGAAAGACACGGGGCACAGAGTTTCGGTGCCGGAAACTTCAAAGCATTATTTGAAGCACTGGAAAGAGAGCAGGAAAAAAGAGGAAATCTTTAAATTTAACAACAATATCAGGTTTTGTCAGGATGAAAAGTCTTGACAAAACTTTTTTATAAACACATGCATATGAAAAAATTATTCATCGGAATTTTATTTGTCGGAATGATATCCGGTGTAAAAGCGCAGTATGGTTCATTGGATGCCATTCTTACAAAGCTTGAAGAAAGAAAAGGCGTCAATCAGAATCTGGAATCTGTAAATATTGACAATAAGAAGTTTGTCTTTATCAAAGATGAAGCAGATCACACGGAAAGAGACTTTATCATCATCAAAGGCAATAAGGCAACTTATGTAGAAGTTTTTGATGACAAAGCGACGGGAGGAAGCAGTTCCAATGTTTTTTCAGGTGATATCGTAATGAGCAAAAAGAATATCATTTCCCTGAGAGCGGATATGCTTGAAAATAAAAAAGTCCCGATCCCGGTAGCCAAAACCCTATTGTTAACCAAACAGGATAATATCCTTTATCTTATCGACATCAATACCAAAGACCGATGGATTGATGAAGATTCTGTGTCCAAAACCAAACAGAAAAAATAAATATTCTGACCACGGTTAGAGATCATGACCATTCTAGCTTTGGGACTGCATTGAAGCATTTACATAGGTTTTTTTCACCCCTGAATGCCTGCAATATTACAACAAAATCTAACGGATACATAAATCCAACCTAAATTATAAAATATGAAATCATTTGTAGAGTATACCTCTGATTCGGATTTTTCTATCCAAAACATTCCTTTCGGAGTAGCGGTTTTTAATAAGGAGTACATCGCATGCTGTACGAGAATAGGCGATCAGATCATTGATCTTGCCACCCTTCATGACCTGAGTTATTTTGAGGAAATTGAAGGCCTTGAAGATAATGTCTTCGAAGCCTACACCTTAAATGAATTTATTGAACTGGGAAAACCGATCACTACTGCAGTGCGTCTAAAGATCCAGGAATTGCTGCTGGAAGGTTCTATTTTATCCAAAGACCAGAAAACCATTGAAGCTGCATTTTATGAACTGGATCAGGTAAAAATGATGATGCCGGTACACATTCCGAACTATACGGATTTTTACAGCAGCATCGAACATGCCACCAATGTAGGTAAAATGTTCAGGGACCCTGCCAATGCTTTGCTTCCGAACTGGAAACATCTGCCGGTAGGATACCACGGAAGAGCATCCTCAATTGTAGTTTCAGGGACGGAAATCAACCGTCCTAAAGGTCAGACAAAGCCTGCCGATTCAGATCAGCCGGTGTTCGGGGCCAGTACCCAACTGGATTTCGAACTGGAAATGGCCTTTATCATCAATCAGAATACGGAAATGGGAGAAAGCATTTCAACACAGGATGCTGAAAATGCCATTTTCGGAATGGTGGTCTTTAATGACTGGTCGGCAAGAGACATCCAGTCTTGGGAATATGTTCCGTTAGGGCCATTTTTAGGTAAAAACTTCGGCTCGTCGGTTTCTCCGTGGGTGGTAACGATGGAAGCTTTGGAACCATTCAGAACGGCTTCTCCGGAACAGGAACCTGAAGTTTTGGAATACCTGAAATTTGAAGGCGAGAAAAACTACGATATCAATCTGGAAGTATATATCCAGCCGGAAAACGGTGAGCACAACCTGGTTTCTGAAAGCAATTACAAACATATGTACTGGAACATGGCGCAGCAGCTGGCCCACCATACGGTAAACGGATGTAATGTGGAAGTAGGTGATATGTACGCCAGCGGAACCATTTCAGGAAGCGACCCGAAATCTTTCGGTTCCATGCTTGAATTAACCTGGAGAGGCCAGAACCCGATCACTTTAAGCAATGGAGAGGAAAGAAAGTTCATCAATGACCATGATACGGTAACCATGAAAGCCTGGGCCGAAAAAGAAGGGATAAGAGTAGGATTCGGTGAAGTTTCAGGTAAAATTATTCCGACAAGATAATTTTTAACCGCTTTAAAATACTAATTTATAAATGCTTCGGCTACGTTCAGCATGACATCATTAAATTTACTGCCGGACTCCTCTTGCAGCATTAAAAATGTCACGCCGGGCTAAGCCGAAGAATTTTTGTTTTAAATACTTATAAAAACTTAAGTGTTACAATTAAAATATGAAGACAGTAATCCCATCCGAACTCTCCGCAGTACAGCTGCAAACCATTATGCAGACCGCCGTTTCACCGCGTCCGATCGCACTGGCATCAACGGTTGATCAAGAAGGAAACAGCAATTTATCACCGTTCAGCTTTTTCAATATGTTCAGTACGGTTCCACCAATCCTGATTTTTTCACCGTCAAGAAGAGTGCGTGACAACACCACGAAACATACTCTGGAGAATATACTGGAAGTTCCTGAAGTCGTGATCGGAACAGTTAATTTCCCGATTGTACAGCAGATTTCGCTGGCTTCAACAGAATATGGTGATGGAGTCAATGAATTTATTAAATCCGGACTTACCATGAAAGAGGCTGATGGAGTAAGGCCTAAATTAATCGCAGAATGCCCTGTTAACTTTGAATGTAAGGTCCTTGAGGTAAAATCCATGGGCGATAAGGGCGGCGCCGGCAATCTGGTGATCTGTGAGGTCCATAAAATTCATATCCGTGAAGAATACCTGAACGGGGAAGGGAACTTAGATCAGGCAAAACTGGATATGGTAGCCCGCTTAGGCGGAAACTGGTATTCCAGAAATAACGAACATAACCTTTTTGAAGTGCCTAAACCTTTGGTGACAAAAGGAATCGGCTTTGATCTGCTTCCTGATACCATAAAATACAGTAAAGTTTTTACAGGAAATGATTTGGGAATGCTTGCCAATGTAGAAAATTTACCTGCAGGAAGCTACCATTCAGATGAAGTCGTTCACCGGAATGCACAGAGATTACTGTCGGAAAATAAAATTGAAGAAGCCTGGAACATTCTGATTAAATAAATCATCCTATGAAAAGATATATTTTCTTATTAATCCTATTAATTACTTTACAATCCTGCTATTATCCGGTAAGAAAAGATTACGGGATTTACAGTAAATCGCTGGTATTTTCAAAAGACAAAAAATGGCTAATCAACAACATCCAGACGGATGTAGATTCGCATCACAGAGAAATGATGAATAAAGAAGCATTGCAGTTATTTCAGGATCTGAGCACGGGCAAAGCTTCTGATTTAAGAACGGCAAAATCAGAAAATATTATTCAGAACAATATTCCGTTTGATCCGGAAACTGAAGATCTTGAAACGTTAAAAAACAGTTCTGATTTTAATTTCCTTGTAAATATTTATACATTTAAAGTCCGTAACAGCTTAGATAATTCCATTGGTGTCCAATACGAATACAAAAAGAATGAAACATTTGCCATGATGGAGGTGTATGATATTGCTACTATGAAAAAGATATATTCTTTCAAAGCATATTCAGAAGTATCGGTGGATAAAGACCAAAAGGCAACGGTCTTTACGCCTTCAACTGAAATGATGACCATGAAGAATTTCAGAACGCTTTTAAAATCAGTAAGAAAGAATGCCGTAAAAACTGACGGTACTCTTTAGGATCTGTTTAGATTTATTTAACAACATAATTTTCACGCAGAGTATGAGGATTACGCAGATTTTAAAGTGCATTTAAAATTGCAAAATCTAAAAAATCAGTGGAAATAAATTTAAAACACCTGTTAAATCCATAAAAAAAGATAGCTTTTTGAGAAGCTATCTTTTTTTCATTATGCTATTCGTTAACTATTTTGTCGTTGATGAATTCAATACATTTCTCAGTTGCCGCATTCAAATCTTTCGGCAATCCGGTATCGTCCCAGGGTTCTTTTGCGCCGAAAGTATGATTCGCATCTTCAATTAAAAACAACTCCGAATTGGGATGTAAAATATGGAGGTGTTCGGCATTCTTTACGCTTACACTTTCATCATTTGTCCCGTGGATAATTAAGACATGGGCTTTTGCCATTTCGGTTGCCCTTTCCACATCAAAGCGGTACTCATTCTGTTCAAAATCTTCATAGAATTGGTAGTAGTGCGGCATTTCCTGCTTGGTCCTTCCGTTGGTCACATAATACAGACCTGCTTTCTGCCAGTTTTCAAAAGCTTCATTTTTCGGAAAACGGTCTAACGTATCAACACTTGCTAAAGTAATCAGCCCGTGAATCCTTTCATCTTCATAGGTCTTAATAATCGAAATCCCTCCTCCCCTGCTGTGACCTATCAGGATTATTTTCTGATCATCCACTTTTTCATCCTGAACAAAATAATCAATGACCGCTCCCAGATCAGAAAGTTCTTTGGAGTAATTGTTATTTCCGAAAGCTTCCAGATCAGCAAAGTGATGGGGATCTTGTACGGTCGTTCCATTATGGGAAAAGTTAAATTTAACAAAGAAGAATCCGGCTTCTGCAAATTTTTCTGCCATCAGATTCCATGCGCCCCAGTCTTTATAGCCTTTATAACCGTGAACGAAAATGACCAGCGGCAATTGATCTTCTGATTCAGGATAATAGGCATCGGCCAGGAAATCCCTGGTCTGCGGATTGGAAATGGTGATGTTCTGCTTTTTTGTAATTCCCATATTTTGTTTTTTATTTATTATCAGATTATTATATAAGGTAAGGATTTTTATTTTAAGCCGGCTTATGATCTGTAAAGGATTATTTCATCCCCATACACCAAATCAATGGTATACCAAATAAAATTTCTGTCTCCTAAAAATATTAAAAATAGACCTAAACACAAAGGAAAACCTTATTTTTGCGGTATGTTGGATCTAAGAACCGTAACCGTCACGCGTTACATTCTGCCGCTGCGCGAAGGAGGTTCGCTTCCTGCGCTGGCAGAAGCTGATGACGATTTTAAGTATGTTTTAAAATTCCGTGGCGCGGGCCATGGGGTCAAAATGCTGATTTCAGAGCTGCTTGGCGGAAAGATCACCGAAGCCCTGGGATTACCGATTCCTGAGCTGGTTTTTGCGAACCTTGATGTGGATTTCGGAAGAACTGAGGCCGATGAGGAGATCCAAGATCTGCTGAAATTTTCTGAAGGCCTGAATTTGGGACTGCATTATCTGTCTGAGGCCATTGCATTCGATTCAAGTATACAGGTAGATCCGTTTCTGGCTTCCAAGATTGTCTGGCTGGATGCTTTTATTACCAATATCGACCGTACTTTCAGGAATACCAATCTCCTGATGTGGCATAAAGAATTATGGATCATTGATAACGGTGCATCTTTCTATTTTCACCATTCATGGCAGAATTTCGATACGGCAGCCAAAACACCGTTCAAATATGTAAAAGACCATGTTCTGCTTCCGCAGGCCACGCAGCTGGATGAAGCTGACCGGTTTGCCCATGACATTTTAAACGATACCCTTTTCAGGAAAATAGTGGATTTAATTCCTCAGGACTGGCTTCACTGGAATGATGCCGAAGAAAGCCCGGATGAAATAAGAGAAATCTATTTCAATTTCCTGAAAACAAGGCTGGAAAATTCTCAAATCTTTTTAAACGAAGCCAAGAATGCAAGAGGATAACATTTACGAATACGCCGTGATCCGTCTGGTACCGAAGGTGGAGAGAGAAGAGTTTTTCAACATAGGCCTGGTGCTGTTTTCAAAAAAGAAAAAATTCATCAGGACCGCATTTTATCTGTGTCCTGATAAATTCCGGCTGATGCACAGCAAACTGGACTATGAGGATCTTATTCAGAACCTGGAAAGCTTTAAGAAAATAGCAGACGGAAGCAAAGACGGCGGCCCCATTGCTACGATGGAAATTCCTGAACGTTTCCGCTGGCTTACGGCAATACGCAGTTCAGTTATACAGACTTCGAGGCCCCATCCGGGGAAATCGAAGGATCTGGAAAAGACTTTTGGTAAACTTTTTGAGGAGTTAGTGAAATAATAATACCTCAATTACACAAGTCTATGAAATTATCCGGACAAAATGCATTACACAGGTTTTCGATAAACCTGTTTTTTATTTTATTTTTAAGCCTGTTCAGCTTAAGTTATGCCCAGCCTGTAATTAATGAAGCTAAAATTCCGCCAAGTACTATTCTTCCTGAAAAAACAGCTTTTACTGAAAATATTTCCTATAAGAATGATGAAAAAGGAAATCCTGTATTGCTAGATCTTTACCAACCTAAAAGCCTGGTATCAGGGAAACTTCCGGTAGTGATTTATGTTCATGGAGGAGCCTGGGCAAAAGGCGATAAAACCGTCAGAGCCGGAACTTATATAGAAAATACCATTTTAAAACTCACAGAAAACAACTATGCCGTGATCAGTATTGACTATACGCTGGTAAGTGAATCGGTTCATTTTCCGCTGCCTGTTAATGATACCAAGGATGTGGTAAGATGGGTAAGGAAAAATGCTGAAAAGTATAATTTTGATGTTGATAATATCGGTTATTTCGGTGTTTCATCAGGAGCACATCTTTCAATGCTCGCTGCCTATTCCGATGATACTGATTATACAGGAAGCCCTGAACTTTCGGAATATTCAGGAAAGGTAAATTATGTGGTAAGTAACTTTGGCCCGACTGATTTAAATAGGCTTTTACACACCCGGTTAGGCAGTGTTCCGGTAGCGATTGTCGGCCTGTTCTTTGAACCTGTTGTCGAGATCCGGAAAAAACTCGTATTCGGAATTTCAGGATATGATATCAAAAAAGATAAAAGAAAAGCAATCGATTATTTAAAAACAGTTTCTCCGATAAACGATGCCGAGCATGGAGTCCCTACCTTGATTCTTCACGGAAACAAAGACAAGGTTGCACCCATAAATCATTCCAAAAGACTCAACAGGAAACTGAAAAAAGCCAATATTGAAACGTCACTGATTGTTGTAAAAGACGGTGTCCACGGATTTGGCACGACTGATAAGGCTTATCTGAACCAGCTTACAAATGAAATGGTCAGTTTTATAGTTTTACATAAAAAATAACCTGCAATTTTCAACAGGTATAAAATCAGCAGTGACCGGATGTCACTGCTTTTTGTTTAATTGACAGGTTCGGTATACAGCTGCCCTCCCCAAAACTGGACATCCCTTTCTGCAAGATTTGAATTTGAGAATAAATGATTTACTTCCTCTATAATCTTGGCGACCGCATTGGGGTCAGCAGTTCTTATCCTGGTTTCATGGTTTTCTTTGACACCTTTAGCCGTAAAATTCAGAGATCCCAGATAAGCGACCTCATCATCAATAATATATATTTTGCTGTGAATAAACGTAGTATTGAAAGAATTGCCGTGGTTCGGTGATACAAAAACTTTAAAAGGAAACAACTGGCTGTAGGTGTAATGGTAGATTTTTTTCTTTTTAATTTCGCTGACCGTGTAATTCCGGATAAAAAACAACAGGGCAACAATGATAAAACCGAATGCATATTTCGGTTCTTTCAGCAGAAAGATTAACGGAAACAGGACTACCCCTAAACCGATCATCACAAAAAGCAAAGTTCCTGAAAGGCTCATTAAATTGTCACGGGATTCTTTTGCGCTTTCATCCACATGCCGTTCCTGAATAATAAGTTTATTGATGTTTTTTTCGTGACCGTAAAAGTCTTCAATCTCATCCGTTGTAATCAGGCTGATCTTAATTCCTTTAGTGTGAAGAAATATAAGTTCCTTGATCAAGGACGGAGAAAGATACGGAGACACTATTTTCACATTCCTTTTTGCATTCCTTATATCCTGGATCAGTTTGGCTCCTGCACCCTTACCGATATAAATATCACATACTGCATTTTTATAAAACGTTCCCATTACACGGATAAATTTATTTAAAATAAAAACTTTGCAATTGACCTCCCCCCGATATATGGAACAGTCTAAATTAGAGAAATTTGATTTTTCTGACTGTTAATGATGAATTCATTTGGTGTTAAATTTCCTAACGAACTATGAGGTCTGTAGCTGTTGTAATCTTCTCTCCAGACATCCAACTTCTGCTGTGCATCTTCTAAGGAGAGAAACCAATTTACATTAAGACACTCATCGCGTAATGATCCGTTAAAACTCTCAATAAATGCATTATCAGTAGGTTTTCCCGGTCTTGAGAACTCCAGTTCTATTTTCTTTTCATAAGCCCATCTGTCTAATGCTTTACTGATAAACTCAGGTCCATTATCAATTTTAATCCGCTTAGG
>NZ_AUMU01000029.1 GCF_000430845.1 Chryseobacterium gregarium DSM 19109
CTGTATCGGGAACCGGTGAATTCCCAACCGCAGGCAGGCGTTAATCAAAAACTTCTCGATACACTCCGCTTCGCTCCGTTACTCGAAGTGACGGTTTGCCGGTTCAAATGGTTTTTAAGAAAAATGGTATCGTTAAGTTGGTATTTTTTAATAGACACGTTCATTTTGCCTTGATGCAAAACGAACCAAAAGATCAAGACCCCAAAACTTTTACGCTGCCCATTGAGCCGGCGCTGAAAAGTTTAAAACTTGCGCGGATTCGCTGTTTGTCTCTTGATCACTATTGCCGCCGCGCTTCAGATACTAAACTTTTGGCTCATGATTGCTTAATTTTTTTATTGGTTTCGCCGAACCATACATGGTTTCTCTGTGGCCTTTGCTTTTCAATTTGCTTAACGCTAAAAGTTTAATGGTCATTTGGAAGCTAAACAAATCAATTCCGTTGATCGATGAACGGCCAACGTCACTTCGAGTAGGTTTTGAAAAAACCATATCGAGAAGTTGGTGATTGAGTCTGAAATAGTGTTCTTTTGGCTTGATCCAAAACGAACCAAAAGATCAGGACCCCAAAACTTTGCCTCCGTATTTTATATTTTATTTTTGAATCGGCGAATCTCTTCGAGATTTCTTAACGCTACCCATTGAGCCAACGCTGAAAAGTTTAAACTCGCGCGGAGTCGCTGTTTGTTTTCATTTCAATTATGTAGCCGCGCTTCAGACACTAAACTTTTTTTAAGTGGCCATCTTCTTTCAATGGGCTTAACGCTGAAAGTTTAATGGTCGTTAAGGTCCCACCAGCTAATTTTGCCGATCGATAAATCGTTGCCATCAGTTCGAGTAAAAATTATTTGAAAAATAATTTTGTATCGAGAACTGGTGAACTCCCAACCGCAGGCAGGCGTTCATCAAAAACTTCTCGATACACTCCGCTTCGCTCCGTTACTCGAAGTGACGGTCTGTCAGTTCAAGTTTTTAAGAAAAATTATATAGAACGTTCATTTTGCCTTGATGCAAAACGAACCAAAAGATCAGGACCCCAAAACTTTTACGCTGCCCATTGAGCCGGCGCTGAAAAGTTTAAACTTGCGCGGATTCGCTGTTTGTTTTCATTTCAATTATGTAGCCGCGCTTCGGACACTAAACTTTTTTTAAGTGGCCATCTTCTTTCAATGGGCTTAACGCTAAAAGTTTAATGGTCAGTGGGCCCCAGATAAGCCCATCCCGTTGATTGATGAATACCGCCGTCACTTCGAGTAGGTTTTGAAAAAACCGTATCGAGAAGTTGATGTAATTAATAGAAACGTTCATTTGACTTCTTATATTTGTTAGACCACTCCGCTAGTTATCAATATTTTAAGTAAAAAAAGAGCCCACGCCGTTGTATATACTGTTAAGTATTTAGTGAGTGTTTCATATCACAACCTCACCCTGCGGGTGTACAAGCACCCTCGTTATTTTTTTCAGCTATCCGATGATCAGTTCGATACCTGCCTTTTCGGCTTTGTATTTTATCTTGGCCTGCAGTTCATAATAGCTCCAGTTGCGAAGCACAAATTCCTGCTCTTTGGCAATCCCGATCTTGTCTTCCTGGTTTTTAAGAATCAATGTGCCCGCCTGCTGCCGGATGCAGAAATCGATCAGCTGCCGGCTGTACACATGAAGGCGGTGGCTTACATATCGGCTTTCCAAATTTTCTGTTCTGTACAATGCCTTTTGTTTCCGTTTGGCCCCTTTCCCGGAACGGGCATAGGCAATGCCTGTTTGAATCCTTTTCTGGCTTGCCTGGATTACCAGCCTGCGGTATAAAAACTCTTCTTTTGATCCAATGTTGATTCGCACATTGTTGGCTTTTGCGACGATGGGATGTTCCAGGGACAGCGAAGCTTCGGCAATGATTTCGGGTTGTAAAAGATGCTTCTCCTTTTCAAATTCAAATACGGCGAGCCAGAAGATTTTCCCGGCTTTCAGCTGGACCTGCGAGGTGCAGAGCTTTATTTCTCCCCTTAACAGGCGTTCCATGACCAGCCGCTTATCCGAGAAGTCTTTCCCTAAATACGTTTTCACCGGAATCGCAAATAGATTGAAGCAAAACGCTTTCTGTTCAGGATCATACCTCATTTTGCTGATGCATTTCACCGGAAGCGGGATGGGAATGTCTTTTTTAAAGTTCCTCAGCGATTTTGTGCCCTGCCAATAATCGGCTTTGTTTTTGGAAAAGGTGGATTGAATGGTATTGTTCAGGCTTCCCAGGATATCGGTCGGGATCTCTCCTTTGAAACGGTCGAAGACCATGCGTGCGGTGGTGCTTGTTTTCGAACGGTTAAACATTCCCATCTCATCTTTGCCTGCATCGGCCAGCTTGTATCGGATGTCTTCGGTGAAGTAAAAGAAATCCTTGATCATTTCCTGGACATACAGATGGGAAACGATGAAGTTAGCCGCCCGGAAACACCGGTTCTGGTAGCGGTAGAGCTTTTCCCACATTTCATTTTTTTGATCAGATGGAACATCGATCAGCAGCTGGATTTTCCGGGTAAGGGTCATGGTAGATTTTTCCATTTCAAAAAGGTTTTAAACATCTGTTTTCTTTCTGTACATATTGATAAGCATGCAGGAATTCCCGGTGGACTTCCTTTTCAGGCAGTTGAAGTTCCCGGGCAATCACCGTGAAAGAAGATTTCTGTTCAAACCTTCTTTTTAAGATCTCGAGCTGCCGGTTGCTGAGTTTTTCCGGCTGCTCTTCGTTATCCAAAGCTTTTTCCGGTAGCTGTTCAAAAGAACTTCCTTTAATGATTTTCCGAAGGTCATCAATGGCCCTGCCCACTTCGTTGCTGATGCCTGTCACGCTGCTTCCCATGGCTTCTGCGATGGATTTGTACTGAAAGCCATATTCAAGGCAAAGTTCGATCAGGTGTCTTCTTTTGGGATCAAGTACATTTAAAACCTTATTCACTTCATCAAAATTGTTTTGATCGGATTCCTGGCTGAGAAGATGCTCCTGATCCTGCATCGGATCATAACCCACAAGATAATCCTGGTAATTCTCAAAACGTTCAAGGGAAGTGATTAAGCGGGTGAATTTATTCTTTGGAGTATTGAAATACGAGATACAGTCCCTTTTCAGAACAAACCGTAAAAAGCCAAGAATATGATTCGGCGTTTCAATAGAGTCGCGGTGCAGCCAGAGTTTGAGGAAGGTATCCTGAACAAGCGTGTCCACAACAAAATCATCCTCCAGCATTTGTTTGCCAAGCCAGAAAAGAAGCCTTTTGTATCGCAAATGGATATGTTCTAGTGAAATGGGATTGCCTTTTTTCAGCAGTTCATAGAGCTGAATATCGGTCAACTTCCGGGGGAAAGCGCCTGTTCTTTTCATCTTATCCGTCAGTTTCCTATACGGATGCGTATTAGGGATGGTGATATGGTGTGACATAGGGCTGGGATTTTTCAGCAAGTTGGCCATACCCACCCGGGTACCGAACTACGGACGAATGTATGTTACCAAATGGGAAATGTAAAAAACCGGACTGGCAGAATAGCTTATAATTTTATATCTTTGTTTTAAATCTTTAACCCATGGCAGCTACAGCACAGAAACATATCGGGAGGAACATCGCAAGAATCAGGGAAATGCGCGGCATGAAGCAGGAAATCCTGGCCGAACTCTTAGGCGTCAGCCAGCAGAAAATATCATTGTTTGAAAACGCCGAAGCCCTTGAAGATACCAAACTGGAACCCATCGCCAAAGCCTTGGAAATCTCTGTGGAAGCCCTGAAGAATTTTTCTGAGGATGCATTTTTTAATATTATTGCCAATACTTATCACAATACCAGTAATGATCACTCAACATTAATAGCAAGTTCATTAAATTATTATCCTACTTTCAATCCAATAGACAAATTGATGGAATCTTATGAGGAGAATAAAAAGCTGTATGAGCGTTTGCTGGAAACGGAGAAAGAAAAGAGTAGGGTGATTGAGGAGCTGGTGAGGAAGGTGATTAAGGGATGATTTTAAACGGATGTCTTCGATAATTTCTGGTAATAATAATCCACATATTATCTAAAGCTAAGATTTTCTGACTTTCATTATTATATTTTTTTATTTAGATGTTGTAAGCTTACATAATTGTTCTTATATTGCTATTAACAAAACTAATAATTTTATAATGAGAATTCTTCAGATTTCTGACTTTCATCTGGATAAAAATGATAGACAAGATAGTATTAGACATATTGTAGAACCACTAATAAAAACTCTTCAGGATGATAAAATAAAACCAATTGATTTAATCATTTTTACAGGGGATTTTGTAAATATTGGGGGTAAGGACTACAGAGATTTAGATGAAGCCTTTTTAGACTGCGAAGAGGTGTTCATAAAACCATTACTACAAGTTACAAATTTAAATAAAGATCGATTTTTTTTCGTGCCTGGAAATCACGATATAAATAGGGGTGCTGATACTAAGATTACAGAAAGTGGTTTACAAGTTGAATTGAATTCTGAAGCAAAAATCAACAAATATTTACTAGCCCCTGAAGGCAATAGAAGAATAGATGCATTTAAAAGATTCGAAGGTAATTTTTATGCAGGATTTGACTGTTGCATAAATAAAACTGATTTTCAATCTACCTATAAAATAAATATTAATAATACAGAAATTGGCATAGCATGTTTAAATTCGTCATGGAGATGTTATGACAGTGATAAGGATAAAGGAGTTATTTTAATTGGGGAAAAACAAATTATTGATTCCTTAGATGATATTAAAGATTGTAATATTAAAATAGCTCTAAGCCATCATCATTTTGAATGGCTTAATGAATTTGATAAAGATGTTGTAGAAGTTCTACTAAAACAGGATTTTAACATGTATTTTACTGGGCATACCCATAGTACAAAAGTGAGTTATACACAAGATCCTGATGGGAAAATGTTTTCGTTCTGTTCAAGTGGTACGCTTGTGAATAATATTAGAAAGCCTGATAGAAAATTTGAAAATGGATTCTCTATAATTGATTATGATGAAATGGCTGGAACTTTAAGCGTAACATTTTATAAAGGAAATTACCCAAAAGACAAATTTGTTATTAATACTTCTATAGGTGATGGCGGAGTTTGGAGTACTAATATTCCTTTAGATGATGAGATTGAGAAAATTGTTTTTGAACAGAAAATAATTAAGGAAATTAATGAAGAGTCTATCCCTTTGATAAATAGTCACTTGCTATCCTATGCAACTGATACAACTGCTCCTAAAATACTTAATGAAATATTTGTGATGCCAAATATTATATTTAAAGAGCAGTTTGATGCTGAAAAGAAAACAAAATCTGTTGGAAGCCTTGATGAAATAATAAATTGTACTAAAAATTATATTTTTTTTGGAACAAAGGAATCAGGTAAAACAATTTTACTAGACCGTATTTTAGTTGAAACTTTAAATACAAATAAAAGTCATCACCAAATTCCTGTAATTATAAATTTTCAAGATTTAAAAGATAATGTAACTAAATTAATAAGAGAATTTTGGAGTAAATCAATTGCTGAGACAAAAAGAATATTCAATGACTATAAAGTTCTATTGTTGATTGATAATTTAACATTTGAACCAGAGGATGAATATAAATTAAAAGCTCTAAAACATTTCCTAGAAGAGAATCCCAATGTTAGGTTTTTAGCAACCTATCAACAATTTTATGAGGAAGAGTATCCGCTAAATTTGGAATTAGTTTCACTATTCGATTTCGAATACTTAACGCTTAAACAATTTAAAACAAAACAGATAAAAGAATTAATTAAAAAGTGGTTCCCTCGCTCCGATAAATATGATACACCGCGAAAATTAGAAACATTGTCAAATGCTTTTTTATCATTAAATCTTCCTAAAACACCATTTGCGGTTTCAATGTTTTTATGGATTATTGAAAAACAGGAGAATTTCAAACCTATTAATAATTCTATATTAATTGAGAATTTTATTGAAAGACTTTTAAAAAAGCATGATGCGGTTGAAAATTTAAGAGGAACGTTTGGTTATGATAATAAAATATGGATCATATCTTATATAGCATATGAAATGTTGGAAAGGGATAATCTAAATTATTCCCTATCATACTCTGATTTTGTAGGGATAGTTGAGAAATATTTAAAAAACAAAAAATTTGAAGATTTCAGTACTAATAAAATAGTTGAAGTTTTACTTGGATCAGGTATCTTCCTAAATGAATTAAATGATATTAGGTTTAGATTTACATGTTTCTTTGAATTCTTTTTAATGAAAAGAATGGAGAAAGATTCGAAATTTAAAACATTTGTTTTGGATGAAAAAAATTATTTAAAGTTTGTCAATGAGATAGATTACTTTACAGGAATAAATCGAGGTGAAACAGATTTATTAAAATTAATAGTGAGCCGCTTAGAGGATGTTTACTCTGGCGTTGAAGAATGGATTGATGGTAATCGTAAAGAAATGGGATATAGTAATTATGATGGCTATTTTATTGATAATAATGAAAAAGGAGAAGAAAAGCCTTCCATCGCTAGTCAACTTCATGAAGAGAAAGTAATGACTTTTTTACCAGAAAATAAACCTACTGAAGAGGACTTAGAAGTTATTGAGGATGATAAATTTGAATCTAGGCCAGCAGAAGAAGGTATTGCGAAAAAAGAAGTGGGATTTAAAATAAAAGATCTTAGTAAATTGTTAATACTCTCACTAAAAATACTTAAAAATTCAGAAGAAATTCATGATGATGATAATCCAAATTTAAAATTAGATAATTATTCAACGATTCTTAATAAATCAATTCTATTTATAATTTTGCAAAAAGCTATTTTACAGCTTATTACTGAAGATAATTCTAGGGATATTCCAAAAGAGAAGATCGAGAAATTTAGAGAGATGAGTCAATTTTTGCCACTAATTCATCAAATGTTTTTATTTGACAATGTTGGGACTCAAAAACTGACATCAGTTATTCGTGATAAGATAAATAACGATATACTTGATACAAGTGGAACAATTTCTGATTTTGAAAAGGCTCTTTCTGTATTTTTATATGCTGATATAAGGGGGAAAGATTATAATGCAATTATTTCAAAATTCATTGGGGACGTCAAAACAAAGTTTATTGAAGATATGATATTTTTTAAACTTGTTACGTACTTTTTTTATCGCTCAAAGGACGAAAAAACAGATAATTTGTATTTGAACATAATAGCGGATTTAATTATTAAATCTAAAGGATATAGGAAAAATAGAAAAGGATCCATTATACAAAATTATAGAAAGAAAAAACTAATTACTGTAGGAAAAGATGGAAAGAGATCATAGATGACACTATACTAAAAAGTGTAAGTTGAAAAGTAAGGGCTTGGATTTATAATCTGAGCCTTTTTTAAAAATGAATATAATTGGTAATGTTTCGCCTTCTGTGGCGTGAGAGAAACGTTCGTGTACTATGAATAATCCTATGCTATTAAATGAAATTCCTCACGAACGTCAGAACTTTAAACCATATAGACAAAAGAGAAAATGTAACATTTCTCTTTTTGTGATCAGTGGAGTTAGAGGGATTCGAACCCTCGTCCAAACAAGCCATACCTAAGATTTCTACCTACTTATCCTGCTATTGGTTTTCGGCTGGAGGCAGAGCGCAGGCACCCAACTTCCAGCTTATCTTCTGAGGTTTCGAGCTTTACTGTTGCAGGTATGAAGCTTGTGAAGTTCTTCATTGTATTATAGCAAACACAGATCTTCATCAAGCAATAGTTTTTCTTCCGGATCAAAAAGGAATACAACTTTAAAAAAAAACAGTTTTTATCTGTTTGTTTTATTACATTGCTGCATGTTTGGGATATCCTGTTGAATGGTAAGATCAGAAAACGGTTACATCAATAGGATCATTTAGGTCATTCAAGATTTTATGATAAAGTATGGCAATAAGCAGTAAAAATAAAAGCAGGGTTGCTGTGGATAATAAGGAATACCTGTGGTGGTATTTGATGAATATGACCAGATCGAATTTGACGGCATACAGGTAAAGGCGGTCTGTTCTGATCAGACCCATTTTATAAAATATGGATTGCAGCAAGAACCGGATGATCGGAAATTGGTACTGGCATGGGAAAATTACACCAAACTGGTTCATCTGTCATTACCTCCCGTATTTGAAGATAACGAAGGGATCATAAGTACCGCAGGGATTAAGGAAATGATACGATGGTGTAAAAAAGAGGGACACCAGATTCAGTATTCATGTGATGGAAATAAGAATGATCTTACCGAAACAGAGCAGCAATTGTTGCTCAAGGAAATACAGGAAAAATTAGGATAAAAAGAGATGAAAATACATTTGGTACTCATGCTGGGTTTTTTGCTTTCATGTACAAAACAACCGGAAATGGATCCCTGGGAAAAATTACAGGTGAATACTGATTTTCAGAAAATTACCATTGACCGTCATTCTGACAGTGCAGAAGTTGTAAATATAATCTGAAACAAGGAGATTTATAATATTCCGCCCAAATAAATTGGAGCTTTTTGTTTTATTGCCCATTTTTTACTGTATTTGGTTGTTGTCTGATAACAATCACAAACATCTATTGTTGATGAAATTTTATTTTCAGCAACATTAACTTTTATTTCATTTATGAAATCTCTACCAGCAATAAAATGTTGATCTTCGATATCAGTTGAAAATTTCAATTTTATTTCAGGAGGATTATTCCAATTTATATTGTGAAAATCATTTATTGAAAAAGTTTCTTCTCTTACCGATTCATATAGACCGTATTTAATTGCATTCAGTAAATTACTTTTACCTGCATTATTATATCCAATTATAGCCATTGGTTTACTGTAACTTTGTATAGGAAAATCAAACACTTATTGAGAACCAAATGACCGATAATTTTTAACAGCAATTTTTTTTATATTTATAGAGGCCATAGTTATTAGTTTTTATTTTAAAAAGTAGTATTTTATTTTTCTAAATTTGCTTAACATCAACCATCAATTCTAATAAATTTTCGATTTCCCTTTTCAAAATACTTTTCATTTCTCCAGTGATAATTGCTTTCATGGCATCAGATTTCCAACTCTGATATTTTGGGAATTTGTAATATCCAAGTCTGGCATTTCCGCCACCTAATCTATTTTTAATTTCCACAAGTGCCGTAGTATCAACCTGATCATTTTTTGGTGCAATGCCAATAATGAAATTTTTTAATCCTCGTGCACTGAATTCAGTGAAAATCTTATAATTCTTCCATGTTGGAACTGAAAAATGAAACCCTGCCCAGCTTGTATTAACATAATCACCACGTTCACTTAATAAATCGATATTTAATTCTTCTCCTAATTCTTCAAGTTGTTTAAAAAAAATAGTATTGATAATTTCATTTTGGACATTACTGATATTCTCAGATATGACAAAAACGGCATCTAAATTTTCGGGTTGTGACAATTGATCGATTAATGCTTTATCCATGGTTGAATTTGTATTTTGATTGGTAAGATTTTTTAGATGATTGCTATATTGAATTAATGTTTCACGGACAATGGGAGACCTGACTGCTATTTCAATGCATCGTTCGAGCCACTGTATAATAATATCTTGATAAGAAACCTGTAAGTAATCCGATTTACTCAGTCCTTCTTGACAGGAATCATCTCCAAATAAGGTTAAATAAATTAATTTAAACCGATTACGGAATTTGTTTGTTCCGAAAGTATAATAACGCAATAACTGCTTATCTTGTTCTCCCGCATAGATTTTGTTTTCAATTAGGATAGCATCGCCATCTGAATTGGTTATCATAATATCTAACCTTCCAAATGTAGTCGCATATTCCCTGTGTACAGTGATATCATGATAGGCAAATGTATACTCTGGCGGCAGTAATTCCAACCTAATAAGTAACAAAATAAAAGCTTCAAAAAATTTGTGACCCAATTGATGGCTGCCATTGGGGTCTAATATTTCTGCTATGATAGAAGAATGTGTATTTTCATAATGATTAACTCCACAAATTCTAAACATATTAAAAGTGTCGTCATTCTTAGCGACTTCTAATTTGTTGTTTTTAATTATCCAATTAACCTCTCGGAGAAGCTTTTCTATTTCATTCATAATTTTAGTTTTCAGGTTTAGTTTAATATCTTCTCAAACACCCCAATCACTTTAAAATGCATCGTCTCCTCATCTCTTAAAACAATAGGTTCAAAAGATTTTGTTGATACAGGTTTTAATATAATTTCTTCATGATGCCATCCTTCTTCATCAATGATCTTTTTGCTTGAGTATTCTTTGATCGTGTAGTTTGCGCCCGTTTCACTGTCGAAGATATCATTTCCTTCAACCAAGGTGATCAGTCCGTTCCGACTGCCTGCTGAATATTTTTTAAACAAACATAAGCTTCCATTCGGAATCACTTTATTCATCGATTCACCTACTACCCTGCAGACAAAATAGTCAGTGTGATGGGTTATGTTTTTTAATTCAATATATTTTACGTCTTCTACTGATTGCAGATCGGAAAACTTCCCTGCTGCAATTTCAAGATCGTAATAGGGAACGGTAAATTCATTAGGCGTATCAACTATAGTATAGTTTTTCACCTCTTCTTTGGAATTCTTAAATGATGGAATCACCTGTGCAAAATATTTCCTCAAATTTGGATTGCAGACGTAGATATACGTTCCTTCAATTCCCCTCAGCAGTATGGTTTTGTAAATATTAATTACATAATCCAACAGGACCTTCGGATCTTTTATTGAGTTTTTACCGTTTTTATCTTTGTACCGGTCTTTGTATATAACAAACTCCTGGTTTTCAAAATCGTAATCCAGTTCAGGCCCTATAATCACGCCCGTATAATTGAGGTCATATCCTTGTGTCGTATGAATACATCCTACTTCATTAATGGCATTGTCAGAGTTTACCCAATCTTTATCAGTACTGTTCCATTGCAAAGAAGCATTTCCTATGACAATATCAAACTTTGATTTGTCTTTTTTAGAAATCCACTCCCATGCAAACCCTGCGACCATTCTGGATAGTTCTTTTTGTTTTTCCTTCCGATGAATTTGCTCTACCATTTCATTTAAATCATAAAATAATCTTAAATCATAAAATGCGATGTTATGTTGCTTTTGTTCAGTCACATCTGTTTTATCAAAAATCTGATGAACCAACTTTACGTATTGATTGCCCCCCTTTACCCTGAATTGCGTATTTAACTTTTCATTACGTGTACTCGGCAGTTGTTTTAAAGCATAAAAACTTTCCGGAGTAGCGTCAGACGGTTTGATCGATTGAAACTGGTCATAGAATATAATTGACTTCTCGCTTTGCAATTGAATCCAATCCAATTCAGAGGAGGTCATCTTATCTAAGCCTAAGAGCTCACTGTTTTTATCAAAAGTTCCGAAATAAGATCCCAGGTTAACTCTTCTTCTGAGACGGTGCCCTTCATCCACAATGAGCAGATCATACTTCTGCTTGGTTATTTCTGAAGGCCCGATCACCATTTTATGGGATAATCCTTTAATATTTTTAAAGACATTGGAGATGGTTTTTCTGAACGAAGCCATAGGGATCACCAAAGCCATATTTAAGTCTCCATATTTAGCTTTCACATTTTTCAGCAGATCAAAAAGCTCTTCATCCTGCTCATCAAAATCCGAATAATTGAAATCATTCAAATCTGTTTTTAAAAGCTTAAAAAGAAAAATTGCCAATATCGATTTACCGGTACCGGCTCCTCCCTGAATTAAACTCACTTTCGCCTGCTCATCCAAAAGACAGGTCAGGATTGTTTTCAGTCCGGTGATCTGTTCTTTTGAAAGTGATTTGTACGGAGAATATTTAAAAAGATCTGAGTTATCAATCTCATCAAGAGAATACCTGGCGATTCCCATGCTTTGCAACTTATTCCAGATACCTTTGAATAATTCCCAATACACTTCTTTTTGCTGATAATACTGGTGATTTGAAATTCCCAGATTCCCATTTTGAAGTGAATATTTACCGTCAGCAGCTATATACCTGATAAGATTAGATTCAACATCCAGGGTGGCTGATTTATTAAATATTTCACTCAGGATTAAATTGACATAACTTAAATTTTGTTTTTTTTCTGATTTTGAATGTGCCTTCAATCTGGTCAGAACATCAGTTGTTTCACCAACATAGGCTTCTTTGCTTTTTTCTTCTTCTAAAAAGTAGACAAGAGGCCAATTGATGAATTCACGGTGGTTTTCAAGTAATGTAGATTCTAAATTAGCATCAAAAGGATATTGTTGAATGGAAAAGTTCATTGGATGGTATATTTCGATCTACAGTTCGTTATATTTGGTTGCATTGCCTTTGGCTTTATCTACCGGATATTTATCTGCATTTTTTTTAATCTTATCCAGTATAATCTGATTTATATTCAACTTATGTTTATCAGCTATTAATAGCGCGTACATCAGCACATCAGCTAATTCATCTTTAAGCTTGTCCGGGTTGAAGCCCTCATTTTCTTTCCAAAGAAACAATTCTAAAAGTTCAGATGCTTCCAATGATAAGGCAATTGCCAGATCTTTGGAATTATGAAATTGTTCCCAGTCCCTTTCATCCCTGAATTTTACTATTTCCTGTATAAGCGTATCCATATCTTTCATAATGCACTGATTCATATTTTAATGCCGGTTTTCAACTTTTTTTGAATATTAACAGACCAAAGATATAAAATACCTCTTTCACATTAATGTGAATCCATAGAATCCTTAAATTTCTTAATACCTAAAATGATCAGCTAAGTTTATAGTTATTTTGTCACTAATAGCAGACTCTTTTAATTCATGCCAAAACGTTTCTACATTCATCCGGACAATAAATAATAAATTGTGTTTTGTTTTGACTAGCGGACACTTCAGCATAGATGAATTTAAGGGTAAACTGCGCATAGGATATCATTGTACAGTAGAGCATATTAAGGAAAAGAAATTTTCATAGGTTAAAGTTTTCTCAAATATAACTAAAAATCAATTCTCACCGTTACGGGAACCCGTAAATAAATAATCACGGCAGGATACGATTTATTTCAAAAGAAACAGCCCGGTATTCTACCGGGCTGTTTTATAAAAGATGATTGATTTATATCTTTACTAAAAATGCTTCAATTCGCCGCATTCCTTTCAAACCACTTGACGTAAGCCTCCACCGCTTGTTCGATAAACTTTTGGGTTTCGCCTTCTTTGAGGGCCCCGCTGTCATCGAAGAGCTCGTTGGCTTTGGCGAGGTAGACTTCGGGCTGCTGCATCACCGGCATGTTCAGGAAGACGAGGCTCTGCCGCAGGTGGTGGTTGGCCCCGAAGGCGGCGATATTGCCGGGGGAATTGCTGAAGACGGCGGCGGGCTTTTGGTCCCACACGCTGCGGCCGGCCGGCCGGGAACCGATATCGAGGGCGTTTTTCAGGACACCGGGCACGGAACGGTTGTATTCGGGGGTGATGAACATAACGCCGTCCACCTGCTGCATGGTTTCGCGGAATGCTTTGTAGGATTCCGGGACCCGGTCGTGGTCGTCGAAATCCTGGTTATAGACTTCCAGCCCGTCCAGGGAGATGATTTCAAACCGGTAGCCTTGCGGGGCCATCGGTACGATGGCTTTTGCTATTTTTTTCGAAAATGATTCTTGGCGCAGGCTTCCTGCGAGAATGCCGATGACTTTTTCCATATTGCAATATTTTAAATTAAAGGTGTATTTTATTGCGGATCAGGCAAAATGCCCTGAGGGATATTTCTCTTTTCCGGCTTTACCTGATACCACATATCCAATACAAGTATCCTGCCGCGGAGGTAATGCGGAGTCCGGTTTTGATTTTCAGGGGCTGTGCAGACCCCGGGACGGAGGCCTTCCGGCCCCTTTTCACAGGCCGGCGGCCCCTGTTTTATTGGGCTGCCATTAACGGATCAGGACTTTCCCCGTTTTTTATAGGCCAGCATCAGCATAAAGGCCAGGAAAAGACCGCCGATGATCCAGTACGGAAGGTTCCCGTACGTACGGTAATCGGTCACCGCGGTGGCCAGGCCGGTACCCTCCGCCTCTTCCAGGGTGCCTGATTTCAGAAAGCCGCGGACATCGTCGGTCGACAGGTTGGGAGAAGCCGCGAGTTGCCGGGCTGCGGCGGCATCCCTGAGTTCATAGATGGCTGACCGCATCAGCTGTGAGCTCCCGAGCGCATCGAAGTAGAAATACCGGGAGCCCGACTGCCATACGCTTCCGAAGCCGAGCGCGGCACCGGGCAGCTTCCGGAGCTCGGAAGCCCTGATGCCGTCCAGTTCCCGGAGGTGCGTTTTGCGGTTCCGGAGCCCGGTCTTCCGGCCCCAGCTTTCGGACACCGAGAGGTAAAGGATCTTATCCCCGCTCCTGAATACGTCCGGCGCGATCTCTTCCGGTTTCGCCTTCCCGAAAGGGCTGTCGCCGGCCCGTTCGACCTTTTCGCTTTCGGTATCGTAAAAGTAAATGCCGTCTTCGGAGACCCACAGAACATGGGAGGCATGGATCATATGATCGCCTAACAGGCGGTAAGGGGCTTTATCCGGGTCGAACGGCTGCCCGTTGACATAGACCATCCCCTTCCCGGGATCGATCAGATAGGTATCCCGTGACGGCACGTCGCCTTCCAGGCCTGGTTCGTACAGGTCCTGGCGGTAAGGCAGCGGCAGCCGCCGGTTGTGGTAATAGACCCTTTTTCCGTCGGTAAAATAATCGACGCTGGCACGCCCGCTTCTTTCGGGGTACCGGATCATCAGGGGCCTGAGCTGCCCGGGGTCGGCTTCCGGCATCGGCAGGCCTCTGTAGAAGGCCTGCCGGCTGCTCACCGCAATGTCCTGGTCCAGACGGGACCGGTACTTTCCGCCTTTGGGAAGCTCCACGGAGGGATACCGGTAGCTCTGCGGTTTGGCATTCAGGCCCCACCGGTACCCGATAAACCGTACGGTATAGTTCAGTCCGCCCGGCGCTTCGTCGGATTCTGTAACGCCGCCGCAGTACCAGGTGGTGGTGCCGTCGGTATAATAATGGTTCCCAAGCGCAACGGTCCGGTCCGGCCGTAAGCCTTCCAGGACCAGGTTCCCGGCATAGACGTGCCTGCCGTCATACCCAATATGGGAATCGCTGTAGTCCCCGGACAGCACCCTGAAGGTTTCCGGCCGCGCGCCCCTGACCTCGTAATAGCCGTTGCCCGCCACCAGGGCATAGACCTTCCCGTTATAGGTGGAGAACACGCCGTTCAGCTCCTTTTTTTTGCTGTCAAAATCAGCGGCCGGGTCGCTGTCGGACAGCAGCGTATAGACCAGTGTTCCGGCAGACAGCGCCATGAAGGCAACGAAAGCATACAGCAGGTAACGGTATTTGTACATGGGGTCGGTTTGTTTTAATTCCTGTCTAAAATAAGGAAAATAACAATGCGGCGAATCCGGTTCTGTTCAGCCACCGGATTCCGCATTGTACTTTCAGTGTCATGGTGACAGCCGCATACCCTACCCGATGGCTTCGGCTCTCCCCGGGGGCTGAGCGTAGCCGAAGCCACCGGCATCCGGAATCTCAACAAGAAAAAATCCCCATCCCTGCCGTGATGGAGATCAGAATTCAGTCAGCCTGTGCGGCTATACCAGAACCAATGCGCCGAGGTACGAACTGTTGGACGCCGAGGTCTCTTCGGTGTTGGTGAAGTAGACCCAAAGCTGGATCTCCTGCCCGTCATACCCGTCCGGCAGCGTGATATCCGCCGTTAAGCCTGTCCTCTCCGCCACCGATTCAAAGATTTCAAACGTGCCCGAGGCTTCGCTGTAGCAGACGGCATTCGCCTTGTCTGTGGCTGAAGCATTGCCCTGCACGGAATTGTCCTGCCATGCCAGCCTGATGACATTGCCGGCCTGCGCAACCGCCGTGATGTTCTGGAAGCCCGACAGGTCACCCCTGGTGATCAGCACCTTGCTGTACACCAGCTCCGGGACATCGCCCGTTACCTGCACCGCCTCGCTGATCGTGTACGAGACCGCCAGGTTTACCCTGGATTTCGAACCGCTCGCCGAACCGAAATACTTCGTCTGGATCGTTTTCAGCGGCTGGAGAAATCCGGTTACCAGCCTGAACTTCACCTGCTGGAGCAGCTGCTTCCCGGTGGCCTTGCGGCCGCTGCGCTTCGGCGTGCTCCGGATGATGTCCTGTCCGCGCCAGTTGGCGCCCACTACCGTTCCTACTTTTCCTGAGAACCCTCCCAGGATCCCTTTTGTGATTCTTGCCATAATGTTGGTTTTTTGGGGTTAACGGAACGAAGGTATCACGGGTTTTTCAATTTTCAATGGCCCCGGAAAGTTTTGGCAGCTTGTGTCCGGTTTTGGCAGGTTTTGGCAGCCAATGACCGGTATCATCCGGCATTTCTTCG
>NZ_AUMU01000030.1 GCF_000430845.1 Chryseobacterium gregarium DSM 19109
TTCATAAATTTTGTGACATTCTATCTTTTTATCCTTTAAAATTACAACACCCTCAGTTTCAGAATTAACTACAGAATCTTTTTCCTGCGCACGAAAGCATAGAAAAATTAATATAAATAAAAAAGAAAATATAAATTTCATCTACTAACAAGTTAAAAAGTAAAATTCAAACATTCCAATCGTTTTTCGAGAATATATTAGTTATATAATGCATATAACTAATATAATTAATTATTATTGTAACAGTAATATCACCCCAAACATTCAGCAAACTAATTTCATAGAATTACTAGGAAGTATTAATCGTTTTTTGAGACTTGAAGTAAATCTCTTGCTGGCAAAGTTTATAATTTTGGACGCTTCAATTTTTAGGGAAGAGTACACATTATTAGTTAGGCCTCATTTCCTGTTTATTAAATAATGACTTTATTTTGTGGACTTAAATTTATAAAAAAACTCCTTGTAAATACAAGGAGTTTTTTTATAAACCTATTCTTGATTACATCCACTTTCTTACATAATTAAAGATAAGTGACATTAAAAGAACAATTGCAAAAGGCCAAAGAAATATTTTTGTAGTTAAAAATGTTATTCCAATAAGTGTAAAAGAAATAATAATAAATATTATAAATAAGTTTTCCTTCTTTATATATTTTAATAAATTATAAATAAAATTTACTAAAAAAGCTGAAAAAGCAAACTGTCCATAATTATTATTTAAAAAATTATAATTACCAATATCATTATAATGTGGGCTTATCCAAGTAAAACCAAAAAAAATAACACCCAAAAATGATATCATTATTATAATGATTCCTTTTAATTTTAATGATTCCATTTTAGTACACTTTTTTTAGCATCCCGCTGCTTCAAGACAATCTACAGCTCCCCATCCGGCTCCTACAAATCCAATCACAGCACCACCCCAAGCTCCAAAAAAACCTCCAGATGCACCTCCAACTACGCCTCCGATTACCGTAGCAGCAATCATTCTTGGTTTCCATTTCTTTACACAAGCTTGGCAAGCAGGACTCCCTTTTCCAGCCAAAGCGAGATTCTGTTCGACTATAAGGTCTGCCTTTTCAATGACATTTTCAATAAACTCTTGATTTGAGCCATCATATTGTAGCTGAGGATATCTATCATAAAGAATAGCCAATAAACTATTCATTTTGTCAAGCGATGTGGATACCTCATTATCTGAATACCCAGTTACTTCTAGGAAATATGATTCTTTTTCCTCTTCAAACTGAGATTTATTAAAGTTTATTCGGAAATTATCTTTATGTGGCATATTTTCAAAAAGTGAAAATATTGTATTCCCATAATTAATAAAATCTTGATCAGTAGATAATTTTTTCACCAACTCTTCCTCAGTTAGGTGAGTGAATTTAGCAGATGTTCCATTTTGTGAATTACTTTTTGATAATGATTCATTGTGAGTCTCAAGTAACTCATTATCCGAGCCACAAGAATTTGTCAAAAATACAGACAATGCGCAACTTAATGCTAAAAATAGTTTTTTCATAGTTATTAATTTTTATTCTAATTGTTTAACAAATATATAATTTATTTAAATACTAATTGAAATAAAAATGTTAAAACTTGCCAAAATAAATCATGCCCAATTTTCTTATTTACTGAATATGTAAATCTTGTTTTTTTTATAAATCCTTTTTTGAGATTTTTCGAACTCATTAAAATTTTTTTTGATACTTAAATGGTAGATGTCAATGCTATCAAATCTATATTTAGTTAGTATTTCCATTATTAAATCTCACGAATTAATAATCAGCTAAATAATTTACCTTTATATCATGAAGATTCTAATTATCGAAGATGAAATTGAACTGGCAGCAAGCATTGCAGAATATCTTTCGGGTGAGGAATACCTGTGCGAGTTCGCTTCTACCTTTTCAGAGGCAATGGATAAGATTGACGTGTATGAATACGATTGTATTGTTCTGGACATTATGCTTCCTGATGGGAACGGGTTAAAGATATTGGAAGAAATTAAAAAACAAAGAAAACAGGAGGGTGTGATCATTGTTTCCGCAAAAAATGCTTTGGAAGACAGGATCAGCGGTTTACAAATGGGTGCTGATGATTACCTAACCAAGCCATTTCACTTATCTGAACTTATGGCTAGGATTTATTCTATTATTCGAAGAAGGCATTTTAATAATTCCAATATCATCAAACAGGATGAGCTGCATATTGATCTTCTTGCTAAAACTGTTTTTATACATAATCAGCCGATAAACCTTACTAAAAAAGAATTTGAACTGCTTATTTATTTTATTGGAAATAAGAATAAAGTAATATCAAAAAGTACGCTGGCGGAACATCTTTCAGGTGATCTTGCTGATATGTTAGACAGCCATGACTTTGTTTATGCCCACGTAAAAAATCTGAAGAAAAAACTCTATGATTCCGGCTGCAAGCATTATCTGAAAACTGCTTACGGCACCGGTTATAGGTGGATAGAAACTGCTGACAATTAAACATTCATCACTAATTATAATTTTTTGAAACCACTATTAAGTAAAACCACCAAACCTTTTCTTATTTATGTTCTGGTTATCCTGGTCATCAGCATTCCTGTATATTACTGGGTGATTGATCAGATCTGGCAGGCTGAACTTGATGAACATAATAAGACCATCGCACAGAAAACAGCTTATGAGTTTAATCATTTAAAACTTACTGACACGGAACTTGAGAAAAGCATAACACTTTGGAACCGTATACAGCCTGAAACTGATATTAAAAAAGTAAAAGGAGATGCCTTACAAAGTGACATTTATTCTACGGTTGAGAAAATAAAACCCTTTGCTCAAGAACCGGAAATCGAGCGTTACCGAAAATTACAGACGATGGTTTATTTAAATAACAGTCCTTTTATTTTTACCATACAGACTAATATTGAGGAAACTGAAGAAACTGTAGCTGTGATTGCGTTGACTACTGTTTTTTTCTTTATTATGATAGTTATGGGCCTCTTAATACTCAACAGAAGGCTTTCAGAAAGCATATGGAAACCATTCCGTAGTACGTTAGAAAAACTAAAGGTTTTTAATCTTAACCACCAGGAGAATCTGGCTTTTGAAAAAACAGATATCCTGGAGTTTGAAGAACTGCACCGGTCTTTGTATGCGCTTATTGCACAAAACATTTCTGTCTTCAGGGTACAAAAGGAATTTACAGAAAATGCTTCGCATGAGTTACAGACGCCTCTGGCCATCATCAAGCAGAAACTTGATCTGCTCCTGCAAGATAAAAATCTTACAAAAGACCAGTATCATATTGCGGAAGACATACACCGCGCACTTTCACGCAGTTCAAGGATCAACAAAAACCTTTTATTACTGGCAAAAATAGATAACAGCCAGTTTAATAAATCAGAAAATGTACAGCTCAGCCTCCTGACAGAACAAAGCCTGGAACTTCTGGCAGAGCACTTCCATCACAAGAAAATCGCGATTCAATCTGATATTCATCCTGGAATCTCTACTCGTGGAAATTCTGATTTAACAGAAATACTTATCACCAATTTACTGATGAATTCTATCCGATATACGGTAAGATATGGTTATATCTCTATAACCTTAAAGGATGGTCTGCTGCAAATATCCAATACGGGAAATGAGCCATTGGATCATCGGCAGCTGTTTAAAAGGTTTTCAGGAAATACTTTAAAAGGTGGGACAGGTTTAGGTTTGGCAATCATCAAGGAAATCTGTGTATTTCACCACTGGAATATTGATTACAGGTTTGAAAATAACAGACATATTTTTACCGTCACCATGTAAATTCTAAATTTATTCAAAATTGGGATCATTTCTTTGCTTTATAATTAAGCAGAACATGATTAGTAAATCAAATATCCGGAAATCATATAATCAACTTATTAATGGGCGATTCTCAGCCTTTTTTATCATTCTGGCACTTTATCTTATATTATGCCTGGCCATAAGATCACTGTTTTTGGTATGGTCTTTTAAAAATGCAGAATTGAACCTAATTTATATGGTGCGTGCATTTTTAACTGGGTTCATCTTCGATTCTATAATGGGATTATTATACCTATCGATCTATGGAATCTACCTCTTTTTATTACCCAAGAGGTTTATAGGATCTATGTTGGATAAGGCCATTACCTATATTTATTTTTCTCTACTTTTCATCGTCATCTATTTCAGTTTGTTAGCAGAAATTCCTTTCTGGGATGAATTTGGGGTACGATTCAATTTTATTGCTGTTGATTATCTTATTTATACTTTCGAGGTAGTAGAAAATATTAATCAGTCTTATCCATTACCATTAATTATAGCTATACTGTTAGGATTAGTTGTTTTCACCTTTTTTGCTTTAATCAGGTTTAAAGTTTTTTATAGAACTTTTACAGATAAAATATCCTTTGCAAAAAGATCTTTATACTTTTTTCCGGTTTTAATTGTAACGGTCCTTCTTGGTATTTTACTCAAAAACAAGCAGGCTGATTTTAGCAATAACCTAGTCATTAATGAACTCGGGAAAAATGGTGCATACTCATTTATTTCTGCGTTCAGATCGAATGAACTTGATTATGATATATTTTATCCTAAAATTTCCGATAAAGAAGCATTTTCATTGGTGAAAAAAGACTTATTGCAGACCAATCAACGATATAGTTCACAAAATTTTGATAATCTTTCAAGATTCACGAAAGGCAGCGATGAAAAGAAATCTAATATTATTTTAATAGCTATCGAAAGCTTTAGCGCGGACTTTCTTACTGCTTTTGGCAACAGAGATAATCTTACGCCAAACTATGACCGGCTGTCAAAAGAAAGTATTTTCTTTACTAACCTGTATGCAACCGGGACCCGTACCGTCAGAGGAATGGAAGCACTCACATTATGTATACCGCCAACACCCGGCAACAGCATTGTAAGAAGACCGGATAATGCGAATTTATTCTCTATTGCTACGGTTCTGAAAGAAAAAAGATACCGACCATATTTCATCTACGGCGGAGACGGGTATTTTGACAATATGAATAATTTCTTCGGTGGTCAGGGCTTTGATATTGTGGACCGTAACCGGGGAAACCCGCTCTCGGATGATATCCGGACCAAAAGATTTGCAATTCCTGACAGTGAAGTAAGTTTCGAAAATGCCTGGGGAATCTGCGATGAAGATCTTTATAAGCAGTCTATAAAATATGCTGATAAAAGCAGTAAGGAAAACAAACCGTTTTTCCAGTTTGTAATGACTACTTCCAATCATAAGCCTTATACTTTTCCCACTGGAAGAATCAGCCTGCCGCAAGGAGACAGAAACGCTGCAGTAAAATACACCGACTACGCTTTAGGCAAATTCATTGCCGCTGCTAAACAGAAGGCCTGGTTTAAAAATACAGTTTTCCTTATTGTGGCTGACCATTGTGCAAGCAGTGCCGGAAGGTGGGAAATTAACATAGCCAAACACCACATACCGGCCATTATCTACAACACGGGAGAGAAACCAGAAGAAATTAACCGGCTGGCTTCTCAGATCGACCTAATGCCTACTTTATTCGGTTATCTACATTGGAACTACAAAACCAGCCTGTATGGTAAAGATATTAATCAAATCGGTACAGGTCAGGAAAGGGCATTTATCGGTAATTACAGAACATTGGGTATGCTGAAGAATAATCTGTTTACCCAGATTAACGACCGAAAGCAAATTAAACAATTTACGGTATCAGGCAAAGACCAGTCATTGTCTGAAGTGAACTATAAAAATGATGATTTTGTCAAGGAAACGATATCCTTTTACCAGACAGCCAGTCAAAGGTTTAAAACCGGAAAAATGAAAGCGCACTAAGCCATCCGGATAATTGCATTTCAAAAATAAATTACTTCAAATACAGCTTTGCCAAATGAGAAAATTTAATATTAACCATAACCCCATGAAAATATTATTCATCAGTTTACTGGTCTTCCTTATCGGCATCCAGAATCTCTATGCACAGGATAGCCTACCTGCCAACAAGCTGCAGGACTCCATCTCTGCTTTGAAAAATAATCTGCAAGATCCTGTATATAGATTAAGTTATAAAAAGCTGATCGTTCCTGCCATCTTCATTTCTTATGGGGTGGGAAGTCTGAGCATCAAAGGGTTGAAAAATTTAAATGAGTCTACCAGGTTTGAAATCAGTGAGCATCAGCCAGACCATATCAGGCTGGATAATTATACGCAATTTGCACCTGGAGCCCTGGTGTATGGTCTAAATGCGATGGGTATTGAGGGAAAACATAATCTTCAGGACCGGAGTATCATTTACGGAACTTCGCTATTAATTACTACAGCGATAACATTTCCTTTAAAACATAGTGTGCATGAAGAAAGGCCAGACCTATCTAACAAGTTATCATTCCCATCCGGTCATACCGCAATCGCTTTTGCCTCTGCACAGTTTATGTTCAGGGAATATAAAGATACTAACTTCTTATTGGGTATTTCCGGATATTCCATCGCTGTTTTTACGGGCATATACAGAATGCTCAATAATAAGCATTGGCTTGGTGATGTTGTTGCCGGTGCAGGAGTCGGTATTTTGTCTACCGAACTTTCTTATTGGCTATATCCGAAAATAAATACCCTTTTAACGGGGAAAAATAAAAATTCCCACTCGATGATTATGCCCTATTATCAGACCGGAAATGCAGGAATTGGCTTTGTGAAAAATTTTTAATTAACATTTTTATGCTCCTCAATATTATTGCCCTTTTTACGGGAACCATTTTTGCCTTCTGGATCAGTGCCATTTGCGGAGGCGGTGCCAGTCTGATCCTAATTCCTATACTGAACCTTCTTCTTCCAGGTTCAGTAGTCCCTTTTTCACTGACCATTGGAACCTTTACCAGTTCAGCTTCAAGAATAGCAGTGTTTAGAAAACATATCAGGTGGCAGATCTTTTTATGGTTCGTTCCATTTTCCATTCCTGCCGTATTATTAGGAGCCTGGCTTATTAAGTTTGTTAACCCGAATTATCTGCAGCTGATTGTTGCCTTTCTCTTGATTTTAAACCTTCCGGAATTATTCAGGTCTAAAAAAGACATAGAAAAGAATAAGGAAGTATATCCGAAATTCCTATTGATTATCATAGGCTTTTGTGCCGGCTTTGTTTCAGGGATTACGGGAGCAATAGGTTTACTTTTTAATCGCTTTTACCTGAAATACGGATTAAGTAAAGAGGAAATTGTGGCTACCCGTGCGGCTAATGAAATATTTTTGCATCTCATTAAGCTGACTATCTATATTACGATTGGGCTGTATTCTAAAACAGCTTTATGGCTGGGATTAACGATTGCTGCAGCAACAGTGATTTCTTCTTATACGGTTAAGTATATTCTTCCTTATTTAAGTGAGACCACATTTCGAAAAGTTGGTTACGGGGCCATGGTGTCAGCGGGCATTATACTAATGACAGGAACTGCAGAAAAAATTATTGTTCAGGATAAATTTTCTATTTCCAACATCGGCCGCAATAATGAAACCGAAACTGTTATTTCATGGAGAAAAACTGATTTCGTCATAGAGTTTGCCTGGGACGATGGAATTGAAGTGGAAAGACCGATACAACCGATAGAACTTTCTGCTCTGCTAAAGCAGAAATACAATCATCTTAAGAAGCAATATGACCAGATTCATCTGGAAAAAGTATTCACTATTACTAAAAAGCCTGAATATGAATTTTACTGCTACAAAAATGGACAGCTAAAAAAAATTACATATCTTGATTAAGATTAACACCTGAATTCATTTATGACTTCATAAACACTCCAAACATTCAGCACTTCGCTTAAATAACATTGCAAACAAGTATTTATCGTTTTTTGAGATTTTACTAGCAATCGCATTGCTGAATGTGGTTAAATCAATTATTTTTTTCGCTTTAATATCTTTTCACGCTCTTCTGAAAAATAACTGTAAAAGCTTCTGAAGAAAAAAGTGATTAAGAAAAAAACTACAAAGATGATTGCCGATAGTACCCAATCTATATCTTTTTTCGATTCAAATAGATAAAATATTAAAAAACAAAGTGTTGATACAAGAAGTGATTGTATTAAATTCTGGATAGTAAATTTCTTTTTCATAAATTTTTCTTTCAATTGACCATAAATTGTAATCTATTTAGAAAATTTGCATTTGCACATGAAAGATCTTTTTTGAGATTTTAATAGCAATTAATAACGTTTTGGGGCTTTGGGCTCGGGTCGGAAATCGATGCACAAAAGCTGGTTCTATTACTAATATTTAATTGAAAAACTGCCATTGATCAGCCCGCCTGACGCAAAACCATTGTTGTGCGTTCGTTATTTATTCAAATTGTTCTTTTGTAATATTCCAAACATAGATTTTTTCTTTAAATTTTATAAACTTTGAATAGTTTTTTTCAAAATAATCAGGTGCTGACATATAATTATCTTTAAATGATATATTAATATTTTTCCCGGTCTTTGGCAATTCAATTGTAAACTGTGATGTTACCAATTCCTCTTTTGTACTTTGACTAACAGACGTTTTACAGAATTCACCAACAAGATTATTCATAAATACGTCAAAATTATTTGTGTAACTTTTTAAATATCCTGTTTTCACTTCTGTAAGTATTTTATTTCTATACTCAAAGAATTTGAAATTATTTTGAGAAAAGCCACCATTGCTTCCGCCAATAGAAGAAATAGCAATTAATTTTTTGTTTTTAATATTCCAATATGTAATTTCAAATATTTGATAACCAGATTGTCCTTCTGTATATGATTGCTCTAATCTTAAATGTCCATTTTTCTTATCAATATTCAAAGAATAGTACATGTCATCATTTGTCAATGAGCCATTTGAAACTAGATTTTTTCGTTCAATATAGCTTAGATCGTCTAAATATTCAGCTGGAATTGAATAGAAAAAATCAACAATGTTTTGTGCAGATAAATACTGTATTGAGATAAAAAGAATAATAAATATAGAAGTTTTTTTCATTATTAGGTTTTTAGTTCTTTCGTTTTTGTACACGTTTCCATTTAAAATGACGCACAACTTATTTATATATGTTATACAATAGCGCATATCCACCCAAATTCGTAGTGATATGCGCTAAATTTAAGCAATCGTTTTTTCAGATTCTAATAGCAATTACAACGTTCCGCCGCTTGGCGTCAGTGGTGACTTTTTTAATAATTTATTCTAAAGTCAACTTAGTAATTTACGGCTAAGAATAACTAAACCAGCCATTGCGTCAAGCAACTGCTCACATACTTTAGTATTCAATTTTAGATTTAATTCTCTCATAATAATCTTCAAAAAATTCAATATTTTCATATTCATTTTTTAAAGGCTTCAAAATATTCCAACTTTCACTTATCACTACGTAATTTTTCTTTTAAGTTTATCGTTTTCTGAGACTTTCTGATTGATTTTAGTTCTACGTCTGAATAAATACTCCAGACATTCAGCATTTAGTCTTAATAAATAATTATACCTATTTAATCTTTGAGATTCTTATATTATTATGAAATTGGTCTTTGATGGTTTATGATCAAGATATTTACTGGTCTGCGCTGTAATCTTCGTTTAATTTATCGATATTTTCTTTTACCAGCTGCTCCAATTGGTACGTAGCAACTCCCAAAGGTTTATTCAATCCCCGCATTGCATATTCTACTTTCACATTACTTTTTGAGGCACAAAGCAATAAGCCAACTGTTGGCTCATCAAATGGTGTTTTGATTTTATCATCAACTGCACTAATATAGAAATTTAGTTTGGAAACATATTCCGGTATGAACTCCCCCGCTTTTAGTTCTATTACAACATACGCATGCAAAACGGTGTGATAAAAAAGCAAATCAATTTTGTAATCGGTGTTATCAACTTCAATGACATATTGTCTTCCTACAAAAGCAAATCCTTTACCTAGCTCTAAAAGAAAATCGGTTATTTTATTTGTCAGAAGCTTTTCTATTTCCAGCTCTTTTACCTTGTTTGCGAGCATCAAAAAATCAAAATTATATGGATCTTTGAAAATACTCTTTGCTAAATCCGATTGATATTCGGGTAATGTCTGTTCAAAATTATTTAAAGCCTTTCCGCTTCTTGTATATAAATTGCTTTGAATTTGTAAAAGCATTACGTCTCTACTCCAATCGTTCTTGGCTGTTTCTGCAATGTAAAATGCTCGTTCTGTAACATCCTTTATCTTTGTAAGAAGACTAATGTGATGGTACCAGGTAATTTGTGCAAGTGACACTTGCACAAATTGTTTTTCAGATTGTGCAAGCGGCACTTGCACTATTGGAAACTGGGGATATGCCTCGGCAAAACTTCTCATATATTTAAGGTTACGCACCGAAAACCCTTTGCTATCAGGAAAGTTAAGTGTTAAATCTGCAGCTAAAAGATCTATAACTTTACTGCCCCAACCGTTTTCCTGTTGTTTTTCAATGATTGAATTTCCGATCTCCCAATATAAGGTGAGCATTTCGGAATTAACCTTTAAAGCAGCTTGTGTCTGAGCGACCTCTATCTTATTGAAAATAAATTTTGACCAATCTTTGTAGTCATTATTTTGTATAATTTTGTCACTCATCTAAAAGCATAGTTTTGTTATCCACAAATATAACAAAAAGGTTCTGCGATGTTATTGTAGAACCCTCGTTTATTATAATTGTTTATTCCTATAATATCGTTTTTTGAGATTTCTAAATCCATTTTTAACGAATTGGGATTTTGCAATAGTGGGGCAATCAACGCACAAATCTTCAATTGTAAAAGTACTATCGGAGAGCTACTGTTGAGATTTACAGTTTAATCCTACTATCGAAAACAATTGTTATCTGCCGTATTCTTAATTCCATTTTTTATTAAAGTTTTGAATTGTATCAATTACTGCCTGGCTGATTTGTTTTGATAAAATTCTTTTTTCATCAGAAAAGAAATTTGTTTTATCTTCATTCTCCAAAATCAAATAAATTTGTTCATTTGATGCAAGAAAGCTGCCCTCCGAAAAATATAAAGTTTTTTTAGTAAGCTTATTCAATAATTTTTTTCCTTCTTCATTTTTATATTTACTTACCGCTTTTGTAAACAATTCTAGCTCAAAAAAGATATCGTCAGCCCTAAATTTTTTACCATCAATCTTCTTATCGTAATAGTTATCTAGAACTTTAAAATATTCGGGTTTAGGTGAGTAATTAATAAATTCAATTGCAGAATTGAAATATGTTGGCTCCTTATAAATTGAACTTTCTAAGTATTTAGTTATTAATTTTATATCTTCGGGATTATTATAATTTGAAAAATATGTAACGAAGGATATATTATTAAAATAATTATCTGGTGAACCTTTTTCAATTTCAGTTTTGAGTCTCGAATAATATTTAGGATTTGGTTTATCCTTGTTTTTTTCAAGATATAAAGCCAAGTGTCCGCTTAAATGTTTTTTGTTGGCCAAGTCTAAAATGATCTTATCTAAAATTATATCCAATTGTTTTTTTGAGAAAACATTGTCCTTTACTGTAGCATAATATAACATTGCTTCCGAAAGAGTCATCTCTTGAAGTGTATCGTAACTTGTTGATATTATAACCTTTTTTAAATTATTGATATTTTCTAAAAAAACATTATATGCTTGTTCGGGATATTTTTTAACCAAAATTTGATAGAAATATAGGGCAATTTCGGTATTCTGATTTGAAGACAGATCTACTATCTTATCTTTTGTAAAAGATTGAATAATAGTATTTTTAAATTTTTCTTTAAATATTTCATTTTTTGAATTCTCTATTTTATTTAAAAGCGCTTCCTGTTCCGTGTTATATTTACAGGAAGTCAATAGAAGTAGACAAAAAATTGTTTTTAGGGCGGTTCTCATTATGGCAGCTAAGTTGCGAATTTACGCATTGCATCAATGTGATTTATATAACTTTCGTAAAGCTATTTATCCTACTAATATAAAATTTATTTTGATGTATAATCACCTTGCAGGTACAGCTCCGATTTGTGTCAGTAAACTAAGCATATCTGGTTGCCCAATTTCTTCTATAATCTGGTCGTCTGACAAACGGTAAAAATTCATTGCGTTAACTATGATAGGCTTTCCGGTTGCGGGTACGCCAAAGAAAGTTCCATTATGGGTTCCCCTCATTGTAAATCTAACTGCTACTTTGTCATTCTCAGTGATCATATCTTCAACACACCACTTAATATCAGGAAAGCCGCTGCGCATCATTAGGATAATCGTTAGATAGCCTTTAGGACCTTGTAGTGGATCAGCTTGAAAAGGTACGTGAAACTTCGCTATAGGACTTATTAGCTGTTGTGCCAGATCCTCGTCAGCAGTATTAATGAACTGTAAAAATTGATTAAAGAATTCTTTTGTTGTTCCCATTTTATTTTTTTTAGTTTGTAATATCGGTTTGCTTTAGAACCCAAAGATGGTTTATAATTGTCTTCCCAACCAATAAATAAGTTTAAGAAATAGTCTTAATATAGTTTAAGAATACGTACTATTTTATTGATATGTTTTTTCTGATCTTGCTGAGAAATTCAGGAGTAATCCCTAAATAGGAAGCAATTTGGGCGTTAGGCAATCTCGAAGCCAGCTCCGTATATTGTTCAAGGAATTCCAGATACCGTTGCTCCGCGTTTGAACTGAAATTTTGTAACAAACGGTTTTGTAGTTCAATGAACTTTTCCTCCACAATCACCCGAAAGTTTCTGTCAAACTTTGGTGAATTCATAAAAAGATAGATCAAGTCCCGCTTTTCAATTTGCATAATGATTGAAGGTTCAATTGCTTCTATGAACAACTTGCTTGGTTTTTCCGAATAGAAACTTCCCAGATCAGCAACCCAATCGTTTTCTGCTGCAAACCTCAGATTATGTTCTGTTCCCTTTTCATCAATGCCGTACATTTTAAAGCATCCCTTCTCAATAAAAGTATAATGTTTACAAACGAAGCCCTCTTGCAAGATCATTTGTTTGCGTTTTATTTTTCTGGATTTTATTCTTTCTGAAAGCAAATTTATCTCCTCAGAATTCAGAGGAAGGTATTTTTTAAAATATTCAATTAATGGTTGTATCATCAACTTTTTAGTAATTAATTAAGATTGTTTTAGTTAAAAATCATGATAACAAATATATTTAAATAAGTAATAGTCAATTGCTGCTATAAAAACACACTAAACATTCAGCAATTTACAATCTAATCGTTTTGTGAGACTTTATAACAGATCCTTTTTATTTATGTCTCCTCAGGCTTTTGTCCGTCTTGAGTTTCTTTTGCGTTAATTTCATTCAATATTAAAGTTTCAAGTTCATTCTTTGGTAATAGCATTTGATATTCCGCTACACTAATTGGTTTATTGATATCTTGTAATGCTATTTCTACATCTATATGGTCTTTATCGGCACATAGAATGATTCCAATAGATGGATTTTCATTCTCACCTTTTTCAAACTTGTCAAGTAAAGAAAGATAAAGGTTCATTTTACCTACATATTCTGCTTTGAAACTTCCAATCTTTAATTCGACAGCCACCAATGATTGTAAACCTCTATGAAAGAAAAGTAAATCTCCAAAGTATTCTTTATTATTGTATTCTAAACGGTACTGATTACCAATAAAAGAAAAGCCTTTACCTAATTCTAAAATAAAAGTTCCAATTTTTGAAATTAACCTTTTTTCTAATTCCAATTCTTTAATCGGTTCTGTAATTCCAAGAAAACCCAGGTTATATGAGCTTTTAAAGACTTCATTAGCATATTCTGCACTTATCTGGGGTAAAGTAGAATTGAAATTATTTGCTTTTACCTGGTTTTCCGTACTGCTGTAGATATCCATCTTAATGGCATTGAGCAAAAGATCTCTTGACCACCCTTTTTCTGCTACTTCGTTTGCATAAAATGCAACAGCCGGAAGAGACTGTACTTTGTCTAATAGTAATAAGTTATGACCCCATGGTAAAACTGCTACAGAGTGTAGCAGTTTTATATCTGCTTGATAATAACGTTCATAGAAACGTTTCATATTCCACAAATTACGTGGTGAGAGCCCCATGTCAGGAAATTCACTTTTGAGATCAATAGACAACTGTTTAACAACATTGCTACCATAACCTTCCTCTAATTGTTTTTCAGAAAGTAACTTTCCCAGGTTCCAATAAACTGAATTTGCCGAGCTGTTTACTTGTTTAGCAATTAATGTTCGTGCAGTTTTTATATGATCAATAGCCTGATGCAAGAACTTGCTGTACTCTGAATTATTTATTTGAGATAAATCAGTCATTTACTTTCATTTATTATTACAAACTTCTAATCTAGATATTTTTTCACGCACTTTAAAATTAGATCAAGATTTATATTATTAAAAAATTCGCATTTTAGATAAGAATACAAATTTACTATTTGCATTAGTTATGAATATAATTGTAAAAAGATTGGATTTTTACCTTTTAAACAAATTGTATTTATTAAATCGTTTTTTGAGATTATATTCCCACTTGCCATGCAGTACTTCTATTACCACTAATTTAATGAATTTCTTATAATCACCGTCCAGATCCAGCTATTGATTGATCCATTTTAGCGCCTCATTCAATTGAGTGTCTATATTTTTAGCAACATCGGATATGTTGGGATCAATCAGCTTGTCGATCTTAACGCCTTTGCGTTGGGCCTGAGTGCCATCTGGATAAAAAACAGCGTTGCCGGTAAACGGAAATTTATAGCCGCCAGGTAAAATAATCTCTTTATCATCACCATCTGCACCAGCGCTTTGACTACCGATGGTAATGGCATCAGGAAACATGTGCTGCAAGAACATGGTGTAATACTCTGCAGCACTCAGGGTTTCGCCATCTACCAGGATTGCAATTTTTGCATTCATAGTACGCTTGCCCGGCTTTGCTGTCGGCGGATAATACTCAACAATGTCTGTTATTTGTTTATACATGCCAATGTGCTGCTTATCCAACATATAATATTTTGAATAGAGGTTATTGTCTTTTCCAAAAGTATTGTACATCAGATAATAGAAACCGCCCCAATCCGGATAGCTTCGCATATCTAGAATGATGCCTTTTTGTTTTCCTGCCTGGATAAAAATAGAATCCATCGCACTTTTCAGTTTATCTTCGGGCAGGTTTTCAAGAAAGCGGGTTGTTTGATTAGCCCTGAAGATCACTACACCAGGAGCCGCATATTCGGGTTGAATGCCTAGATTACTTCTGGCCAGCTTGTTATTAATATAGGCAGATACTCTTTTGAAGTCGTCCTGCTTACTTACCCATTCAACATTGGTTTTTCTGGTACTGCGGCCGCGCGTCAATAATAGTTCGGCATGCAGATTATCGGTTGGGAAGAGCAGATTGTCCAGGTATCGGCTTAAACGAGAATTCAGAGCATTAGGATTTGAGGCTGAAAGATATTCGCCGATAAAGTCTACCCGCTTACTTATCGTTTCATCATTAACATGGGTAATCACATCGCCTTCTTCAATATCTGCTTGTTTGCACAATTCAGGAATGATAATTTTAGTAACTACCACCTTGGAGCCATTATTTACTAACTGATAATCAAAAGGTGGGTAAAACTTTACCTTCAGAATAGTCTTCCAGTTTTTCATTTCCTTGTAAAACCGAAGGGCATGGGTGTCATTTAAAGGGGCTACCAGTCTGAGTAATTGCGTTTCATAAG
>NZ_AUMU01000031.1 GCF_000430845.1 Chryseobacterium gregarium DSM 19109
CCTGCGCTTCCCGTTTTACCGGACTGCAAAGATACAAATCTTTTTAAAACTCACAAATTTTATCCAAAATAAAATCCGATCCATTCTCCTGATCTGTTACTTATATAATTGCCAGAAGCAATCCTATAAGGTAGATGATTAGTTTTTAATTCCATGCTTATCTAAAAGCTCTCCTGCGCTACTGACATACTCTCGTTTTCAGTGGGGCAAAGATAGAAACTCCTGCATTACCTTCCAAATATACTTAACATAAAATTCATAGCAAACCCTATTTTGTGGGGAAATAATAGCTTATATTATTGATTAACCTAGCGTTAGAAGGCCAATCAGAGTTATCCACAATAAACAAATAAGCATCTAACAATATTGGGAGACTTAATAATGTGAGGGGTTCTACGGCATTTAATGGTTGTGAAAGACATGCATACACATCTTAAATAATGGTTAAGTAATGGCAATTACTTACAAACCCTGTAAAAAACCCTCGCCCTGCATACCTGTTATATCGGAAGAAGCAGGAAATGGGTTTATCCTGATGATTCTTAGATAATGATTGTTGTGATGGCTAATGATGGAAAAATTAGTTGCAATTGACTGATGATTGGTAACTGGTAATTTTGATTGATGATTACAAGGTAGTTTTTGCTTCCATATATAATAACTCGGGAAATAGAATTATTGATAGTGATTCCTAAGTGATATTGTTTAACAGTTGGTTTTTATTAGTCGTTGTAAGTGTTAATTTTTAAATACTGATACTGATTAATTTTTTGACCGATCATTGTTAATCGCCAAAAGGGCGTTTACCTCAATATATATAGGATAAATGATGAAATGGGGATTACCGGAATGATTGTTAAGTGATGGTTATTACATGATGGATTTTAACTGATGATTGAAAGGTCGTCTTTACGGATCGTCCCGCACCGGTGTTATAAATAATCCCGTTTAATCAAATATTTTAATGCGAACTTCGATGGAAACCTCATAGGTTTTGAAAACCTATGAGGTTTGATCGTCCATAAATATTAAATAACATATAAGGCTTGCTTAAAACCACCCCGGCAAAAATCCAGAGGATTTTTGCCGCCCCTCCAAAGGAAGGGAATTTTTATGGCGGGGATAATGATGATAGTTGTAAACATAACTGTGGAAGATCATGATAATATTAATGGTAAGAAACTTTGTCAGATAACAAACCGGATAGCAACTGGAGATTAGTGACCATTGGTAGTAATTTTATTTATATGCATGCCATTATTATATAGCAGACTACCCTAGCCCCGATAGAAACCGTTATCCCGCAACAGGCAAAGGATAAGCAAAAGACCTTGAAGCCGGAAAGCACGACGCGAGGATTATAAGCGGATAGCGGGATTAGCTCCAAAAGAAAAAATCAGAGATTAATTTTAGAATTCCGGTTTAGGATATTCCTTATATATAGTGTATCCTTTTATATAGGTATCTCTTATATAATTACTCCTTCATTCTTATTTCTTCAAAATATATTATTAAATTTGGATCATGAGTTTTGGAAAAGATTTATTAAGGAAAATTAAAAGTGCATCACTGCCGGGGGAAAATGCGCACGGTGTTTTTTCACCGCCTTCGCGACCCGTTTTTACCTATGAAGACGTTTTAAAGAATAATCCAAAATTTGCGGCTGTCAATATCGCGCTGTATCTTAAAAATGATGAATGGCACTTCCCTTTGATCCAGAGGACCATCAATGAACATGACCGGCACAGCGGACAGATCTCACTACCCGGCGGCAAACGTGAGGAAACGGATCAGAACTTTGCGGAAACCGCCATCCGGGAAACTTCCGAAGAAATCGGGATTGATAAAAATTATATAAGAATCATCAGAGAAATGTCTCCGATCTATATTCCGCCCAGTAATTTTTATGTTTATCCTTATATATCCTATACCAGCAGAAATCCGGCATTTGTTTTGCAGCAGAGTGAAGCAGTGGAAGTCATTGAATTTCCGGTCACCAGCTTCCTAAGCCTTCCCGATACGCCTGAAATCATGGCACTGCCAAGCGCAGGAGGAAAAGAAGTCCCGGTGATTAATTTTAACGGATATATCATTTGGGGTGCTACCGCAATGATATTAAGCGAATTCAGCCAGTTGCTGAAAAAAATGTAACTTTGCACCACTGTGTTTAATTGAGAGATGGCGAAGAAAAATATTTTCACCGATGCATTCGGTACTCCTTATTTTTTAAAAAGGCTGATTATTTTCATTCTGGGAATTGTATCCTACAGAAGGTTTAACGGCTTTAACAAACTAAAAATTACAGGCACTGAGCATCTTGTGGATCTTCCGGATTCCAATGTACTGTTTGTATCCAATCACCAGACCTATTTCGCAGATGTAGCGGCCATGTACCATGCATTCTGTTCGGTAAACAACGGATACCTGAATACCATAAAAAATCCGATCTATTTATTAAATCCAAAAATTGACTTCTATTACGTGGCGGCTGAAGAGACCATGAATAAAGGAATTCTTCCGAAAATCTTTAAGATTGCCGGTGCGGTAACGGTTAAAAGAACCTGGAGGGCCGAGGGTAAAAATGTCAACAGGATTGTTGATATGAGCGAGGTTGAAAATATCATGAAAGCTCTGGATAACGGCTGGGTAGCCACTTTCCCGCAGGGGACCACATCCGCTTTTGCACAGGGAAGAAGAGGAACGGCAAAACTGGTAAAAAATCAGCGGCCGATTGTAATTCCTATAAAAATCAACGGGTTCCGCAGGGCTTTTGATAAGAAAGGGCTTCGTGTCAAGGTAACCGGTGTAAAACCAACTATGGAATTCAAAGCGCCTCTTAATATCGATTATGATAAAGAAAATGCGCAGGAAATTCTGAATAAAATTATGACTGCCATTGAGCAGACCGAGAATTTCAATCTGCTCCATCAGTATGATGAAGAACTGAAAGCCAAAAAATCAGAACAAAAGGAATCAGGAAACTAAAGCAAATGATTATGAAAAGGATAACAGCAATCTTATTTGCCCTCTTTATATTAGCATCATGCAACAGCCAGAAGATATATTCGGATTTCGATATCAGCTATTCCAGAAGCGGAGGCTTTGCACCAATATATGAAAATCTGCTGATCAAAGGTTATGATGCACATTACTCTTTTGAGGGCCAGGGGAAAAAATACAACCAGGATTTTAAGGTTTCCCGGGAAGACTTAAATAGAATAAAACGTACGCTCTTTCAGAACAATTTCAGAAAGATCCAGGAAGATCACCAAAAGATCTATGATCATATTTCAACTTCTGTCAATGTGAAAAAAGGCCCGAATGAAGGCAATAAAACGGATGCGAGTGAAATCATGCCTAACTACAGAAAAAACTGGACCAATATCACCTATGTTTTCCAGGAGCTTATCAGTAATAACGTAAAAAAACAATAATCCCATTGAATACCCATTTCATTGCTGTCGGCGGAAGCGCCATGCATAACCTAGCGATTGCATTAAAAGATAAAGGATACCAGGTGACCGGTTCAGATGATGCTATTTTCGAACCATCTAAATCAAGGCTGGAAAATAAAGGAATTCTACCTGAAGAAATGGGTTGGTTTCCTGAAAAAATCACTTTCGATACTGATGCCGTCATCCTTGGAATGCATGCACACCAGGATAATCCTGAACTGGCAAAAGCAAAGGAATTGGGTTTAAAAATATATTCTTATCCTGAATTTTTGTACGAGCAGTCTAAAAATAAGACCCGAGTGGTCATCGCAGGTTCCCACGGGAAAACCACGATCACCTCAATGATTCTTCATGTCCTGAATTTCCATCAGAAAGATGTTGATTATATGGTGGGAGCACAGCTTGAAGGTTTCGACTGTATGGTAAAACTGACAGAAGACAATGACTTTATGGTGCTTGAAGGTGATGAATACCTTTCCTCCCCTATTGACCTGCGATCAAAGTTTTTGCTGTATCAGCCGAATATTGCTTTGCTGAGCGGAATTGCCTGGGATCATATCAATGTTTTCAAAACATTTGATGACTATATCGAACAGTTCAGAAAGTTTGTGGCAAGCATTACGCCGGGTGGCGTTTTGGTGTACAACGAAGAAGATCCGGAGGTTGTAAAAGTGGTTGAAGCAGCCGAAAACTATTTCAGAAAAATTCCTTATACAACTCCTGATTACGAAATCATTAACGGTCAAGTCCATTTAAAAACAGAAATGGGTGATGTTCCGCTTTCGGTTTTCGGAGCCCACAATTTATTGAATCTTGAGGGGGCCCGATATATTTGCCATACATTGGGAATTATGGACGAAGATTTCTATGAAGCCATCATGAGTTTCAAAGGTGCTTCAAAACGCCTGGAAAAAGTGGAAAGAGAAGATAAAGGTATCCTGTATAAAGACTTTGCACACGCCCCGAGCAAAGTAAAAGCTGCGGTAAAAGCTTTTTGCGAACAGTTTAAAAACGAAAAAAAGTACGGCTTTCTTGAGCTTCATACGTATTCAAGTTTAAATCCTGTTTTCCTAGAACAATATGATCATGCCATGAACGGTCTGGATGAAGCCATCGTTTTCTATTCTGAAGATGCTTTGAAAATTAAAAGAATGGAACCGATTTCTCCTGATCTGATTAAAGAAAAGTTTAAAAATCAAAATTTAAAAGTCTTTACCAATGCCGAAGATCTTCATGTCTACTGGAATACGCTGGACAAAACCCAAGGTGTTTACATGATGATGAGTTCGGGTAATTTTGGCGGGCTGGATCTGACGAAATAATATAATCTTTTTTGGATAAACTAAAAACTCCTTTCATTCGAAAGGAGTTTTTAGTTCAAAATCTTCAATTAATCTCTTCAAAATATCTTCTGTGGAAAGTTCATTGTAATCATGCACGGACTGTCCTGCCCAGATGTTTACAAAATCCGGATTTTGTAAGGCTTTTGAAACTTTTCTTAATTCGTTGGTCAGTTTATTCTGATAGGGATAAGGCAGAATAAATTCTGAATACTCCAATGTTTTAATGAATTTATTTTTAATTCCTCTTGCATAACGGCCGGAAAAACTTTTAGTCAGAACAATATCTTTTTCCCGGGCATTTTTAAGGTATACTTTTTCAAAAGGCTGTAATGCACTTTCTTTTGAAGCCAACAAGATGCTTCCTACCTGAAAACCCTGTGCTCCCAATTCTTTTGAAGCCTTTAAAGTTTTAGCATTGTAAATTCCGCCTGCATAAATCAACGGAACTTTTACGTAATCAGAAACCTGCGATAATAAAGATAAACCGCCGATCTGGGGAATATTTTCAGCTTCGAAGCTTCCTCTGTGGCCACCTGCTTCAATTCCCTGTACGCAGATCATATCAATTCCTGATTTTTCGAGAACTAAGGCTTCTTCAACAGAGGTACAGGTTCCGATCAGCAAAACGCCGTTTTCCTTTAATTTCTGAATGCTTTTATCATCAGGATTTCCAAATGTAAAACTCAGAATTTTGCAATCCTCCCCGATCACTGCATCTATCTGCTCATGATAAGGATATAATTTAATGTCCTTAAGCTCAGGAAGGCTGGCTTGTATATTGTTTTCGCCAGCAAATTGTTCAATAAAATTTTTTACCTTCCTATAATACTGCCGTAAGGAATCTGTAATTTCAGGAATATCATGAACAAAAATATTGGCCGCAAAAGGCCGGTCTGTCAGTTTTTTCGTTTTCCTGATCAGTTCAGCCGATTGTTCTGCTGAAAGGTCAGCCAAAGCCAAAGATCCCAGACAACCTGCATGATTTGCTGCTGCAAGCATTTCCGGCGTGCTTACTCCGAACATCGGAGCCTGAATAATGGGATATTTGATATTTAATTTTTTTGAAATAGTATCCGGAAAAAGCATAATATTATTTTACTTAAAATTAATAAAAAAGGAAGCGATAATTATTGCTTCCTTAGTTTTATCATGCTATATGTGCAATACATTAAATATCCGCAACAGCATTCAGCATCTTCTGTTCCCATTCCGGATCTTTTGGATCAAAAAACAATCTTTTTCCGGTATCTAAAGAACGGACCACATTCATTTCATCATCTGATAATTCAAAATCAAAAACATTGAAGTTTTCTTCAATTCTTGATGGCGTTACCGATTTCGGAATCACGCAGAACCCTTCCTGCAAATGCCACCTTAAGATCACCTGGGCAACCGTTTTATTATTTTTTTCAGCAATATTTTTTAAATCTTCATTATCTAAAAGTCCCGCATTTCCGTTTCCAAGAGGGCTCCAGGGTTGGGTAACGATATTATTTTCTCTGTTATATTCCTGAAGCTCTTTTTGCTGGAACAAAGGATGCAGTTCAATTTGGTTAATGACAGGATGTACATTTGAATTTGCCTTTAATTCTTCCAGTTTTTCAACGGTGAAATTACAAACACCGATGGACTTTATTTTCCCTTCGTGATAAAGCTCTTCCATCGCTTTCCAGGCATCCAAAAAATCAGAGTAAGGCCAGTGAATGAGATACATATCGAGATAATCCAGCTGCAACCTGTCCAGAGTTCTCTGAAAAGCGCTTTTCGCTTTGTCATATGAAGTATCCTGAACCCACAATTTTGAAGTAACAAACAGGTCTTCCCGGTCTACACCGCTGTTTTTCACCGCATTGCCCACTGCAGTTTCATTCTGATAAATCGAAGCGGTATCGATCATTCTGTAACCGGTTTGGATGGCTTTGATGACTGCATTTTCGCATTCCTGCAGGTCTTCCATCTGCCAGACTCCCAAACCCAAAGCCGGAATATCAATCCCGTTGTTTAATGTAATGACAGGCTGGCCTGCATATATTTTTTTCTGCATAGTATTTTTATTTGATGTGAATACTAACTAATTTACGATAAATTTTTGGAATTTCTGGTTGCCCCATTTTATTTAGCGTCTCTTTACTGGCAATTTACAGTATTCAGTTATTATCTGATTTCTTATTTTTGTCAAAATTCAATAGTATGGAGCATCAGATCAGATTGGCAACACCGGATGATTATCCGGAAATTATGGATATCTGGGAATCTGCCGTAAAAGCCACCCACCATTTCCTTTCAGAAGAAGATTTCAATTATTTCAAAGAAGCGATTCCCAAGGATTACTTGCCTCATCTTGAAGTGTATCTGATCACTGAAAATAATAAAGCCAAAGGCTTCGCCTCTGCAGCAGAAGCAAATTTAGAAATGCTTTTTATACATCATGAAGCGCGCGGAAAAGATTTCGGTAAAGAGCTATATCAATTCATGAAAGAAAAAACCCAACTGACAAAAGTTGATGTCAACGAACAAAATCTGCAGGCCATCGGTTTTTATAAAAAGATGTGCTTTACACCAAATGGAAGATCGGAAAAAGACGGTTCAGGAAAACCTAATCCTATCATTCATATGACTTTATAGAAATCAGATCAGCTCATTACTTTTCTGAACAGGCTTTTAATATGGGCTATTTCATCCTGGTAGCTGGTATTTTTACGGCATCCGAAATACAATGTATTCTCTAATTTTTTCTCCCCTTCCCAGACCAGTTTTATCTCATCGTTTCCGATTTCATTCTTACATAGAAAATCCGGGACAACAGCCAGGCCGGTTCCTCCTTTCAGGCAACGGACAATAGAATTTAAATTAGGAACAATATAATTCGGACGAAAATTGGGTTTATGTCCGAAGTTCAGAATCCAGAACTGGAAAAGATGCTCCATATCCCCTGTGGTTCCGTACCATTTTTCCTGTTTAAGCCATTCTTCAGCATGCTCAATTCCTTTTGTTTCGATCACTTTTCGAAAACTTTCCGTATTAATCCCATTGCCCCCAACCAGAATAATCTGTTCAGAAGAAAAGGCTTCATGCGAAATATTGGGCGATGTCCCTTTTTTGGGTGTAATAATCAAATCTAAAATGCCCTTATCCAGCTGATCTAGCATTTCAGGGTATTCTCCGAAACTGATGATTAAATTAAATGGTAACGTAGAAACGTACTGCTCTAAAGTGGTCTGGAATGTTTCAAAGCACATTCCCACACTGATGGTCGGAGTATGTTTTTCTGTAGATTTCTGAAAGTTTTTTTCCACATCCTCCAGCTTTGTCAGAGGTTCGGAAATAGCGTTGAAAAGTACCTTTCCTCTTTCAGTGGGAACCATTTTTCTTCCGGTCCTGTCAAAGAGCTTATAACCGACATATGCTTCCAGAGAACCCAGGTGCAGGCTTACGCCGGGCTGTGAAATAAACAGGGCATCAGCAGCTCCCGTTAAAGTTCCGGTTTTATAAATTGCTTTGAAAGTGCGGTACCATTCTAAATTGACCATGATTATAATTATCAATATTCTGATACAAAATTAATAAATAATTACAATAATAATATTTAGAATCTGATAAAAAGGTCACAATAAAAAAGTAAGGATAAAAAGTTGAATAAAAATGGGTATTTTAAGACTGTAAAGCAAAAATATCATTGTATTCAACGGGCTTACCAGCTGCAATTTAAATTTCGATATTTTTAAGCTCCTAACCTTTCATATTCAGTTTTTCTTCCTGGAGATCAAGCAAACGAAGATGTTTTCTGATAATTTCTTCATCTAACAAAAGTTCTTCTCGGTTTTTATTGATAAGCCAGTTCCTCTGGGTTTCCAGAATGTCAATATAAATATTCCGGTATTGAGCGTAATTGATAATGATTTCGGAACTGCTCAACTGGTTTTCATATTTCTGCAACTGATCTTTCAACGCCGGGAAACTTTCTATTTTATGAATATAATCACTTCGGATTTTATCAACTGCCACTTGTGCAAGGCTGTTCAGAATCTCGTAATCTATTTCCTTTTCGCTTCTCACAAAATCCCGGTCTATCGGCGGGAATTTTTTTAATAAAAAAGGAAGCGTCAGTCCCTGAACAAGCAATGTGAGAAGAATGACAACGAATGTAATGAAAAGAATCAGATTTCTTTGCGGGAAAGGGGTTCCGTCAGCTAAAGTCAGGGGAATTGACAGTGCTGCCGCTAAAGACACCACGCCTCTCATTCCGGTCCAGCCAATGATCATGGGAGTCTTCCAGCCGGGAGATTCTGCATCGGCAACCGTGATAAAGTTTCTCATGATTAAAGTCGTAATCACTGCTGCATAGCCTGCGAAAACTCTTACAATAATAAGAACTGCAGTCACCGCAATTCCATAACCAATGGCAGTATAAATATCAGTATCCCCTAAGCCGGAAACAATTTCGGGCAAATCCAAACCGATAAGCATGAAAACAATCCCGTTGAGCAAGAAACAAAAACTTTCCCAGACGGTTACTGTACGTATCCTGGAGGCACTGCTCAGAAAATCGTGACTGCGATAGGAAAGAAACAACCCGCCACTCACCACCGCCAGCACTCCGGAAGCATGAAGCTGTTCTGCTCCCAGATACATCGAGAAGGGCGCGATAAAGGTCAGTAAAATATCGGTATTTGAATCGGTAGGTAAAATTTTGTGCATTTTCATAAAAACATACGCGATTATCAGCCCGATTCCTACGCCGCCAATGCACATCCACACAAAACTTCCTGCTGCTTCGTGCCATACAAACTGCCCGGTTGCCGCAGCAATCATCGCAAACCGGAAAATGATTAAAGAAGAAGCGTCATTTAGTAGACTTTCGCCTTCGAGAATTGAAGCGAGCCTTTTCGGGACTTTTACAAATTTTAAAATTGCTCCAGCGCTTACGGCATCCGGCGGAGACACGATTCCCCCCAATAAAAAACCCAAGGCTAAAGAAAAGCCGGGAATAAAATAATTGGCGAAAACAGCAACTGATAATGCGGTTAAAAATACGACGACGAAAGCAAAACTGAAAATAATCCTGCGCCATCGCCAAAGCTCTTTCCACGAAGCCGACCAGGCGGCTTCATACAATAACGGCGGTAAGAAAATGATAAATATTAATTCAGGTTCTATTTTAATCGGTGGTACTCCGGGAATAAAGCTTATTAAAAGTCCCGCCAATACAAGCAAAACAGGATAGGCCACCTGAATTTTTTTTGCCAGCATAATAAGCATGGTAATGAGGAGAACCAAAAAAAGATAAAATTCGAAATTTTCTAACATGTATAAATTTTAGACACTTAAATATATATCAAATTATTAAACCATATATTTTTAATTGTATAAATTTGTTTGGGAGAATGATAATGTTTAAGCGGATTCGTCCTGCTTTTATAATTAATCAACTGCTGCTTATATTCCGCTAACCATGAAATTCATCAGTAACTACGAGTACAATCATAAAATGTTCGGTTATCTTATCATCGATGAAACCTCATCTGATGAGATCAGTACCGATGAATATAATGATTACATAAGAATCTTTTTCTTTCCGAAACCCTGCCATCTCACGATAGATTTTGATGAATATAGGACTGATGCTCCGGCATTATTTTTTGTAGGCAATCATCAAAAAGTAAGAATTAAGAGTGCTGAACAGCAGGAAATACATTTTATTTATTACAACAGAGATTTTTACTGCATCCAGATCCATGATGCGGAAGTAGCCTGTGATGGAATCCTTTTCAATAATATTTACAACCTTCCCCAGACAAAGCTTTCAGACGAAGAATGTATCTATACGGAAAACTTATACCTTCATATTAAAAATGAACTTATTGCTAAAGAATCTTCCCAGGAAGAAATGATCAGGACCTATCTTAAACAGCTTATTATAAGAGCTACCCGTGCGTGGAAAAAACAACAATTGGGACAGCTTAACGAAGAGCCTGTCAGAGAAATGGAGTTTTTCAGAGATTTCAGCCGCCTGGTTGAGATCCATTTCCGCAAGAAACATGGCGTTGCCGATTATGCCGATCTTTTGAATATGGCCCCTAAAACACTCTCTACAAAATTCAACCGTCTTAATTTGGCTTCTCCCAACGATATTATAAAAGACCGCATTGTGCTTGAAGCCAAACGCCTGTTGTGTTATTCAAACTATACGATTAAAGAAATTGCCTACCATTTGGGATATGATGATCCGGCGTACTTCAACCGATTATTTACCAATAAAACAGGACTGACTCCTGCCGTTTTCAAGAAAAAGAACCAATAAAAGAAAAAAGTACAATAAATATCAACTTTATACTATTTTCCCGTCCGTAGTACTACCCTACCTTTGTCATGTAAATAATTCCAGATACGGAAACAAGGTAAAGTAAGATTGGTAATAACCCATTTATTTTCCGGATTAATGAGATAGTGAAATCTTTATATAAAACTGTCGATGTATTCAAACGTATCAAATGGAAATTGTTTATTCATTCAGTAATTATTAATCTTAAATATATATACAATGAAAAAAACATCAATTTTAAAATCGTTCGGATCAATCTTATTCCTTTTCTTTATGCTGCTAGGCGGAATCTCTGCATCCGCTCAATCACCAATGATTAAAAATGTTGTGCTGGTGCACGGTGCTTTTGTAGACGGATCAGGCTATAGAGGTGTATACGACATTTTGAGCAAGAAAGGCTACCATGTTACCGTAGTACAAAACCCGCTGAGCTCACTGGCAGATGATGTAGAAGCAACTCAGACAGCCCTCGACAGACAGGACGGACCTGCCATTCTCGTAGGCCATTCTTACGGCGGAAGTGTTATAACAGAAGCCGGAGATCATCCGAAAGTCGCTGCTTTGGTATATCTTGCGGCATTCCAGCTGGATGAAGGCGAGTCGGCACTGGATTGGGCAAAAACAGAACCGGGATCTCCCAAAAACGGCATTTTGCCTGCGGATGAAAAAGGAATCCTTTACTATGACAAAGAAAAATTCCATGACGGATTTGCAGCAGATGTTCCCAAAGCACAGACCGATTTTATGTATGCTTCACAAGGCCGTTTTGCAGCAGCAGCATTAGCTGCCAAAGTAACCAAAGCTCCATGGAAAACAAAACCTTCATATGGAATCGTAGCCACTCAGGATGAAGCCATTCTCCCTTCTATCCAGAGAAAAATGTATAAAAAAGGAAATGCGAAGATCACTGAAATAAAAGGAAGCCATGCCGTATTTATTTCTCATCCTCAGGAGGTGGCTGATGTCATTATCAGAGCATCAAAGGAAGTGAAGTAATTTCTGAAAACTGACCATACAAAAGCTGTTTCACTGCATGTGGAGCAGCTTTTTCTATTTCACCGTTTAATTAAACTTATCTATATATTATAATTCTGATACATCTATATAATTTATATTATTTTTATTATACAAAAATCGAGTATAACTTTGCACCATTAAATTAAACACTCATATAATAATGAAAAAAGTATTCATCATCAACGGCGGACAAAATTTCGGGCATTCCGGAGGAAAATACAACCAGACCATTGCAGATAACACTTTGCAGGTTTTAAAGCAATTCGAAAACGTAGAAATAAAAATTACGAATATCAGTGAGGGTTATGATAAAAATGAAGAAGTACAGAAATTCGTTTGGGCAGACTACATTATTTATCATACGCCGATCTGGTGGTTCCAGCTTCCGAACGGTCTGAAAAAATACATTGACGAAGTATTCACGGCCGGCCATGCCAAAGGAATTTACATGAATGACGGAAGAACTTCCGACAATCCCACAATCAATTACGGAACAGGCGGGATGCTCGGCGGAAGAAAATATATGGTGACCACAAGCTGGAATGCACCGGAAACCGCTTTTACCCTTCCCGGAGAATTTTTCAGCGAAACCAGTGTAGATAACGGGCCGTTGTTTGGTTTTCACAGAATGAATGCCTTTGTTTCCTTAGACAAGATGGAGGGTTTTCACTTCCACGATGTGGAAAAAAATGCAGATGTCGAACGGGATATGAAACGTTACAGGGAACATCTGGTATCTGTTTTCGAAAAAGAATTACAACCGCAACTGGCTTAACCTGATGAAAAAGATACTTATTACAGGGATTACCGGATATATCGGCGGAACCATAGCTAAAAAATTACTGGATAAAAATTATACCGTGACCGGACTGGTCCGTGATGAAGCTCATGTAAAGGCACTCAAATCGGCCGGAATTGAAACCATTGTGGGGAATATCCATGATGAGAATATTTTACAATCTGCTATTTCCGATGCGGATGCCGTTATTCATAATGCAGATTCCGCTGATGATGCTTATGCGGCCGACAGTATTATTAATGCACTGAAAGGAAGCGGGAAAACATTTATATTCACGTCAGGTTCTGCAATTTTCGGAGGAAAAGAGAACGGAGAGAAAAATGATTTTGTTTTTACAGAAGACATCCCTCTGCAGCCGAGACTTGAAATGTCGTCAAGGGTACTCATCAACCAGTATGTCCTTCAGTCTGCCCGAAAAAATATAAGAAGCATCGTGATTGTTCCTACGATGGTCTATGGCGAAGGTCTGGGTCTGAAAAAAGACAGCATTCAGCTTCCCGCTTTAATTAGTCTTTCCAAAGAAAAAGGTTTTGGGGTTTATTTCGGGAAAGGAGAGAATATCTGGTCAAACGTTCATATTGAAGACCTTGCCGATTTGTATGTGCTCGCTTTGGAAAAAGCAAAAGCAGGCTCATTGTATTATGCAGAAAACGGCTCTTCAACCATAAAAAATTTAGCGGGAAAGATCAGTGAGTGCCATACCCTGAAACCGGCAAGATCCGTAACAATCCAGGAAGCCGTTAATACCTTCGGCCCTGCAGGCGGATATTTCGGGTTTGCCTCCAACAGCTTATGTAACTCCGATAAAGCCAGGACGGAACTGAATTGGAAACCGCAACACCACTCTATTGAACATTATATTTAAACCTATGAAAATTTATCTTACAGCCGTTATCAAAGTAAAAGAACAGTATAGAGCAGAAGTTCTGGAGGTTCTTCAGAATATGGTCAGGGAAACCCAAAAAGAAGAAGCCAATGAATTGTATATACTTCATCAGGGAATTGAAGACAAGAACCAGTTTGTTTTCTATGAAATCTGGAAAAATCAGGAAGGTCTGGAACAGCATAATCAACAGCCTTATATTCAGGCTTTCGGGGCTTTGGCTGATGAAAAGCTGCAGGAGAGACCACAGATTTATCTGACCAACATTATTTAAAATTAAAACACTAAAAGATCAAGAAGTTAAGATTCACTAAGCTAAAACAATGGATTGTATAAGTAGGTTTCTTAAACAGGACTAATCTTAATATCTAACTTTTTAAGGTTTAATGGTGAACAATGATTTCAACATGAAAATTAAAGTAAAATGGAATACAGAAAATTAGGAAATACCAATGTAGAACTTTCAGTAATCACACACGGGGCATTCGCCATCGGTGGAACCATGTGGGGCGGAAATGAAAAACAGGACTCTATTGATTCGATCCGCGCTTCTTTGGATAACGGAGTGACTTCTATCGATACCGCTCCCTTCTACGGTTTCGGGCTGAGTGAAGAGATCATCGGGGAAGCCATTAAAGGGAAAGACCGCTCAAAAATTCAGCTGCTGATGACCTTCTCCCAAAAAACTGGAACAATTAAAAGTAGAGATTTTTCGAGAAATAATTAAATTTAAATAAAGAAAAGTCTAATGAAAAAGAGCAGATTTACAGAGAGTCAGATTATTTTTGCATTGAAACAGTCTGAGACAGGAGTGAAAGTCGAAGAAGTTTGTCGTAAGATGGGTATAAGTGAGGCCACTTTCTACAATTGGAAGAAGAAATTCGGAGGTTTGGGGATTACAGAACTCCGGCGTTTACGTCAATTAGAGGAAGAAAACAGTCAACTCAAGAAGTTGGTAGCCGACCTAAGCCTGGATAAGCAGATTCTCCAGGATGTGCTGAAAAAAAAGTTCTAAAGCCGGTTC
>NZ_AUMU01000032.1 GCF_000430845.1 Chryseobacterium gregarium DSM 19109
GGACCTGAGTTTATCAGTAAAGCATTAGACAGATGGGCTTATGAAAAGAAAATAGAACTGGAGTTCTCAAGACCGGGAAAACCTACTGATAATGCATTTATTGAGAGTTTTAACGGATCATTACGCGATGAGTGTCTTAATGTAAATTGGTTTCTCTCCTTAGAAGATGCACAGCAGAAGTTGGATGTCTGGAGAGAAGATTACAACAGCTACAGACCTCATAGTTCGTTAGGAAATTTAACACCAAATGAATTCATCATTAACAGTCAGAAAAATCAAATTTCTCTAATTTAGACTGTTCCATATATCGGGGGGAGGTCAGAACTTAAATAGTATAAATTATTTAGTTATAGATTTTTTAATAGATTTTGTCATGCGACTGATATAATCACTGTTTTAATCTTTGAAAATATACTGATTGCTTTTATTTAAGAATGATATTATTTGAAATTAAAAATAATAATTCAGATTCTGGAGTTTTCCCTGTGATAGATTCATTTTAGAATTTAATGGATACATGAAAAAAATATAAAAGCCTGATTTTTATTTCAGGACTATTCTTCGTTCTGATTATAATAGTATAATTAAAAAATAAAATATTATACGTCAAGTTCTGTCGTTGTCCATAAATATTTTTGCTGTAGAATTCAATTCAAAAATTCATACTGTTCTGTTTATAAAATCAACACCTAATATAAAGTAACCTATAGGAAATCACAAAGTTTACTGGAATACAAGACGGATATAGAATAGAGGTTTTCATGAAATAGGTGCACTATAATTCATTTTGAAAGCCTTATGCAATTGATTGTAGAGGACAGATTTTACCTTTTCCGCAATTTAAATCAATCCTCTGTGAATAAAAGTGGACGAGATGAGAAAATATTTATCATAAGACTTAAAATTCATATTAAAAAATAAAAAATGGCTAAAAAACCAATCACAGAATTAAAAACCAATTTTAAAGCAGGCAAAAGGCCGACAGAAGGGCAGTTTGTAGATCTGCTGGACAGTTATGTTCATCTGGACTCCTTTAATCCAAATGCTTACTTACCCTTAGCCGGTGGGAAAATGACAGGAACGATCAATCTGGGAAATACAAGCACAAACTGGATTTCCAGGGACATGTCTAATAACACCGTGAGTTCAGGCTTCTCAAGGTATTTTACAAAATTAATAGGATCCAATGGGGATATAGATACGTTTGGATATTTTGGAAATGCATCTGATACAGGAGTAGTTACATTAAGCTGGGGGTATATTGGAGGTACAACATATAATGGTAAAAATGCCATTAGATGGACATCAGACCAGCGGGTGGCTATTGGAGCAAGTGCAACAACAGTTCCGACAGCAGGCTATGCATTAGATGTGATAGGCAGTACCTATACAAGAGGAAATGTTGATTTTACAGGTATTATAAACTCGAAGTCGGGCGAACTTGCCATTCAGAGAATAGGGGTTAACAGAATCAGAACCGGTTCTACCAGTCTGATCTTATCTGGTGATACGGCAACAGGTCTTATTTATTTAAGACCTCAAGGCGATGCATCAGCAGCAGGACAGGTGATTATTAATGCAAACTATACTCAGTTTTTGGATGGTTACAATTTGTATTTTGGATCTCAGACGGCAGCTGGATCCGCAATGTTCCATACCAACATTGCCAGTGCTGCGAATGGCTATGGAATATGGATGGGACAGAATTTACAATTTAATGGGACAGAGTTCATTCAGCCCAGAGGGAGTTTAGCTTCATGGGGGTTTACAGCAAATAATCATAGAGGTTTTTCTTTTAATTATGCTGCCAGTTCAGGGGCTAACGGAAGTGCTGTAGCCTTAACAGAAGTCGTAAAAATAAATAATGCGGGAACTATAACTACTCTGAATCATGGCAATTCAAGCCAATGGAATACCGCTTTTACACAGGGGTTACTTTATCGGGGACTGGTAGGAAATATTGATCTGAACACGATGACCACAGGCGGATATTGGGTTCAGGGGGCAAATGCCAATGCTACTCCGGAGACTAACCATCCGGTGGCATTGGCAGGTATGCTAAAGATTTTTGCAACCGGAACGAATATCGTTCAGGAATACAATACATATGCTGGAAATAATGATTCGTACAGAAGATATTATTACAACGGAACATGGTCTTCCTGGACAAAAGATTGGGATTCTAATGATTTTTCCCAACAGGCCGTTAATAACTGGAATACGGCTTTTGCAAGGAAAAACGAATCCGGGCAGGTGAAAATAACGTATACAGGACTGTCGGTTTCCAATTTTGCAGCAAATACTTATAAGCAGGTCAATATTGGCGGAGCAGCTCCAACCATCGCCGCTTTACCGACAACAAAATATCCGAACAGCACCCCTAATAATTATAAAGGAGTATTTGATTCAACGAGAAATGGCGGATCTACATCGTATGCAGGAAGATTAATCGAAAATCCCGTTCCGGGTCAGAACCATAGATGGAGGATTATAGGCAGCTATTCCGGCAGGACAGCTTCATTAGCGGAAACACAGACATTGTATCTCAGGCTCAGAAACCCTGTCAGCGGCTTTACTGTTATGGGTGGAGTAATTATCCTTGCCCCTCAGCAGACAGCAGGAGAGTTTTCAATATTATTTGATACGATTGCAGACTCAGCGTCAATATCTGTACCCAATGGATATATTCTGGAGGCAATAGCTACTTATGCTGACACCAATTTATCCCTGACTATAAGTTCGGTCACACGATTTTCAGAAGCAGTAGAATCCTGATGAATTATAATTCATTGTAAGAATAATAATAATAATAATAATAATAATAATAATAATAATAATAATAATAATAATAATAATAATAATAATAATAATAATAATAATAATAATAATTTCCGGAAGCTGGCCAAACTGAATTAGGACTAACTTCCGGAAATTATTATAATAGGGAATATAATTATTTGTTATTTTTAAATTGATATCGGATGTTTAAATTTTTTCCCTTAGAAAGCTTTTGTTAAAGAAAGTAAAAATATGATAAATAAAAAATGGATAATTTTTATCAAATATTAAAATTATTTATTTTTATTTATTTTGTTTTGAAAAGCATCATTGCTGTAATCTTCAAATTTTATCTTCCCGAAATCTTTTTCGGAAAATATTTGAGTTTTCTTGATAATTTTGTTTTCATCAGGGAAGAATGTCTCAACTCCATATTTGCTGAGAAATATCTGTTTGCTATATTTATCAAACTTAAAAGTTATATATATTATTTTTTTATTATTTCCATCTCCTTCGGTTTGTTCTAATGTGAAAAATTCGTTTTTAATCACTAAATTATTATCTAAAACAGAATTGTTCGGAATGAAAGAATATAGAATATTGCTGTTTTCTATTTTAATATAGGTATCATTTGTACTTAATAACAAAATTACCGGAGAATCTAAAGTTTCTATTTCTTTATCAATATTCTTAGTTTTATAAATAAATATGATGTCTTTTTTATTATCATTATTCAAATCGCATATTTCCTCTTTTTCCAGAATGTAGTTTGGCTGCATTGCCTTTTTTGTATTTGCTATTATTTTTTTTAGTTTATAATCTATTTCTTGGCTAAAAAAGTTATTTATAAAAAGCAAAAATGCAATTCCGAATAAATTTTTGGTATTTAAAACGCTCATTTTTTTATTTAATTTTTTGAATTGGATGATATAAACCGTTATAAAATGTTTTTTCTCCCTTAATAATATCTCTTCTGTAGTCTCCGTCCTCAGGATTACCTAAAGCAGTATCAGTCAATACTGTAGCATTTCATTAGTAATAACGCCGATTTATTGTTACAATAAATCGAAAACCTTCGGATTAGTCCAATTGCTATGTAGGTAAGACTTTCCATTTACAAAATATTTCTGCTTCCTGCCATTAAAATCTGATGTTTTTTATAAATTGCCGATGAGTTTGAATTAAGTCAGTTAATATATAAATCAGTTAATATATTTATGTTTGATATTTTGCAACTCTAAAGTGGTGATTTTTATTCAACTTCTTACCCTTATTTTTTTAATTTTTAACAATATCTCATTCAAAAGAAAAATAATTTTCCTTAAATTTTATTTACTGTTAAAGATGATGATGCTCGCTGCTCACAGGCCGTAATCATCTGACCCATATTCCATAGATTCTTTCCCATCTTAACTTCTTGTGAACCTCCATCCAAATTCCCTCTTATTATTTTGTGGCAAAACAATCCAGATACGCTCAATAGAACCGTTTTTAATCCATTATTAAAGTAATGATAGACAACTGGCAACTGACCAGCTTATTTTTCTTTTGAAAAATATTTTTTTATGTTTAATTTTCCCCTATCAACAGCATAATTTCAACCGTTTTATTATAGGTCTGAAGGTTTCCTAAACCAAATTTTGTAGTGACTCTCCTTTCGTCTGGCATGAATGAGAAAAATTCATTTTTCCGATTTATTTTTGTTTATTAGTTTCAGAATTTCAGTTCTTTTTGTTGCATTCTAAATTGCTAATTTTTTTTAGAACTTTTTTTCTTTAATAATTTTATACAGGTTTATTAAAAGATAATCAAATTAATTATAATTATTTCTTCATATTTTGAATTATCATCATTTTTGATGTAAAAATTTTTGATTTATCATAATATCGTGAGTAGTTTAAAACTATTTAAAATTTAGTATTTATTTTTTAATATATAATTTACTGGTATTCATTTAATTATATATTTAATTATATTATTTTAATACATAATTAATAATAATTTTTTGTTAAATATCATTTATTAGTGATTTTTTTTTCTACTTTAGCAAAAAACTAAGGGCTAGAAAGCATAATTGAAACTTCAATAAATTTGAATCTTTTAAGTATTTTTTCTTGTTTTTTGATTTCCGAACTTAATATGAATTAGGTGGCGGAGCTATAATAACAATTCGAAAAAACATGAACTCAAAAATGGTATTTACCTATACAAAATCTCATTTCAGCAATAAACTTATTGATAATAAGCTTAATTTTTATTTTATTATTAATAAAAATATAATTATTTAAAACTTTATTCTTAGAAAGAATTATTTCTTCAGGATCATTCGAATCTTACCAATATCATTAAATCTTGAAAACTAATAATAACAAAGAGATTTCTTAAGAAGAGATTCTTTATAACGAAGTCTGATCGCTGAAATCCACCCTTATCATTTAATATAATGCTAAATACATCATCTTTATCTAATATTTTTTGGCTCAATAAGACAAAAAATAAAGAAACAATTGTTTTATCTGAAGAGAAAGTAGAATATTTGGAGATAGAAATTCTGAAACATCAGTTGAGTAGTTTTCTGAGGATTTCTAAAGATAATAATTTATCCAAATTAACCATTGTTTCCTCTGTTTTTTCCTTTTTACTTGATCGGTATTTTGATAATTATCAGAATATTATCAAAGTGTATCCATGTGATCTTATTCAGCTAACGAATAGTATATTACTTGAAGTTCCGGATGACAAAGAAATTACTTTTAAAAAGCAACTAAAGAACTTTGCCAGTGATATTAAAGAGGCTGTTTCTTATTCTAATTATGATGCATCTAATCTGGATTTAACTGGGTTCTCTAACTGTTCTATTCAGTTTAACCAAAAATTAGAATCGATACAGGATGATACTTCCCTTTTTTATAATGAATCAGGTGATAAAATTGTTTTAGGTATCTATTATAAAGATGTTTACAAGGGATATGTGATTGATAGCTTGTTGAACAGTTTTATTCATATACTTTCCAATTATGATCGATTATTGGACACCGGTCTTGCTGATTATACTCTTGTAGCTGGACAGGAAGCCTTTGATATTCTTATCAACTTTAATACAACAACTGACTATCCTTCAGATAAAACAATTATAGATTTATTTGAATCCCAGGTTAAGGAAAGTCCTGATGCGCTGGCAGTAGTATATGGGGACATAGCTCTAAGCTATGCTGATTTAAATAGAGAGTCTAATCGACTGGCTTATTATCTTAAAGATCAATATCGTATTCATGGGGATGATTTGATCTGTATTCAGCTGCCCCGTAATGAAAAGATGATTATATCCATTTTAGGGATACTGAAATCAGGAGGAGCTTATGTACCTGTTGATGTTGATTACCCTGAAGAAAGAATAGATTATATTCTTACTGATACCAAAGCCAAAGTAAATATAGATGCTACATTTTTGACTGGGTTTGATGTTTTAAAAAATGAGTACCCAACAACGAATCCTGAATCACTTATCCAACCTGGCGATTTAGCCTATGTTATTTATACATCAGGAACGACAGGGAATCCTAAAGGTGTAATGATTGAGCACCGGAACGTGTTTCATTCTACCATAAACAGGATTACTTTCTATAATATTGAAAGTATGCTGTTGATTCCTTCTTTTTCTTTTGACTCTTCAGTGGCTGTGATTTTCGGGACTTTATGCAGTGGAGGAAGATTGTTTATTGAAAGCAATATTCATGTAAAAGATGTAGAGTATATCTCATCTCAGATTATAAAAAATAAAATACAGGGACTATTATGTGTCCCTAATTATTATTCTAACCTACTTCCTTACGTGAATGAAAATACACTGGGAAGCAATACATTGAAATATGTAATTGTAGCAGGAGAAGAGTTAAGTAAAAATTTAGTATTAAATCATCAGAAATACAGCGACGCTATTCTTTATAATGAATATGGTCCTACCGAGTGTGCAGTGTGGTCGTCAGTTTCTATTGTCAATCACTCTGATGTAAATATTGGTAAACCTATTTCCAATACCGAGATCTATATTTTGGATGAATATGGTCATTTGGTACCAGTGGGAGTAAATGGTGAGTTGTATATCGCCGGAGCCGGATTGGCTAGAGGTTATTTAAATCGTGAAGATTTAACTTCTGAGAAATTTGTAGATAATCCGTTTGTGGAGGGTACAAAAATGTACCGAACCGGGGATTTAGGCAGATGGTTGCCGGATGGCAGTATTGAATACCTTGGAAGAATTGATGATCAGGTCAAGATCCGTGGTCATAGAATAGAGCTTGGAGAGATTGACAGTCAGGTACTTTCTTACGGTGAAGCGATCAAGGCTGTAGTCACTGAAGTGAAGGAACATGAAGGAGATAAACGTTTGGTTGTTTACTATGTGAGTGATTCTGTTATAGACAAGCAGGAATTAGCTTACTATCTTGAGACTAAGCTTCCTCAGTATATGCTTCCGAGCTATTACATCGCATTAGAAAGTATTCCCCTTACCAGTAATGGTAAGATTGATAGAAGGAATTTACCTGAAGTAAGTTCAGAAGATCTGATCAAGACTGAATACATAGCTCCAAGAACGTTGGAAGAAAAACTTTTGATAGAAGTTTGTGAGCAGGTTTTGAAACATAGTACTATCAGTATCCGTGACAGCTATTATAATCTTGGTGGAGATTCTATTAAATCAATCCAGATTGTATCGAGATTACGCCAACGTGGCTATAGCCTTAAAGTAGAGCATATTTTACAATATCCTGTATTAGAGGAATTGTCTCATTATATGACCACAGATGTGGTATTGATTGATCAGTCTACGGTTAGTGGTGTGAGTCTTCTTACTCCTATTCAACGGTATTTCTTTGAGAGTGAAGAATTTAATAATAAAAACCATTATAACCAGTCTGTTATCCTGAAGAGTAATGAACGGCTTTCGAGTTCTGTATTAGAATCTTCGATCCAGAGTTTGGTTCATCACCATGATACATTAAGAATGGTGTATCATCAACAAGATGGGATTTGGTCTCAAAATAATGCAGGGACAGAAGGTACTCATTACCATTTTGAATATTTTGATTTAAAAGAAGAAGGCTCTCCGGAAAAAGAGCTTATTGCTCTACAAAAAGTAGGACAAGGTCTCCAGGGTAAAATACATATAGAATCAGGAATTTTATTCCATGTCGGTCATATCTCAATGAGTGATGGTGACCGGTTGTTGCTGATTATTCATCATTTGGTCGTGGATGGTGTTTCATGGAGGATATTAATGGAAGACCTGGGTAATTTATATGAAGCAGGTCTTAAAGGAGAATCTTATGATCTTCCATCCAAAACTAATTCTTTCCAAAGTTGGGGAGAAGCTTTGGAAAGCTACAGTAACAGTTCTGCTCTTTTCAAAGAACGCTTATATTGGGAGGGTGTAGAATCAGAAGTTTATTCTGGTATCCCTACAGATCATCCGGTCAATAGAAAATATACTTTAGACAAAAATATAGGGTTTACGCTTAATGAGGAGTCCACACGTTTATTACAGACCCGTGCTGGGAAGAATTACACTGCTGATATCAATGATGTTTTATTAACCGGATTAGCTTTGTCCTTACAGGATCAGTTTGGCATTAATAAGACCAAAGTATTGATGGAGGGCCATGGTAGAGAGGTGATGGGGACAGGCTTAGATATCAGTAGAACAGTGGGATGGTTTACCAGTGTTTATCCTTTTTCGTTGGACATCAGTAATAATAGCCAACCAGCCTTGGTAAGTATAAAAGAAGGCTTACGAAACGTTCCAAATAAAGGAATTGGTTATGGTATTCTGAATTATCTGAGTGATGCGTTTTCTTCAGGAAACCATCCTTCCGTGCAGTTCAATTATCTTGGAGATTTCGATGATAGAACAGGATCAGCGTTTCATTATACATCGGAGAATATTGGAAATCCGGTAGCTGAAGAAAATCTGTATACTGATATTTTATTGGATGTATCGGGAATGACTGTGAATGGAGAGATGAATATCAATCTCCGTTATTCAGGTAATCTCTTTAATGAATCTACGGTTCAGAAATTGGTGGATAGCTATCAGATTCAGTTAGAAAAAATGATCAGTGAGGGTGAAGAATCAGAAGTGGTTTTAACGCCTTCAGATCTTACGTATAAAAGATTATCATTTAATACCATTCAGGAGATCAACAGGAATCATGATATAGAAGATATTTATGGATTGTCTCCAATGCAACAAGGTTTGTATTACCATTGGATGGTAGAGCCTAAAGGATCTGCATATTTTATGCAGACTTCTTATAGGATCAAATCCAAAAATATTGATATATCAGCAGTAAAGGCAGCTTTTGGAATTCTTATTAACCGTTATACCGTTCTTCGCACTTCTTTTAATAATCATTACGGAGAGGTTCCACTTCAGATTGTTCATAAAAATGCACATATAGACTTCAAACATTTGATCTTGGAATCAGAGTTTGAATTAGACAACATCAAACAAGGAGATATTACTCGGGGTTTTAATTTGATTGAACCTACCCAGATGCGTTTGATGGTTATAGAGCTGCCACATGGTGATTATGAGTTTATTTGGAGTCACCATCATATTATCATGGATGGCTGGTGTTTAAATATTCTGATCAATAATTTTTCGGCAATTTTAAGTTCATTAGAACAAAAATCAGAAATCAGTTTACCAGAATCAAAAGACTATTCTTCTTATATAAAATGGTTAGAAGGGGTAGATAAAGAAGCTGCCGCTGCGTATTGGGAAAATTATCTAAAAGGGGTGATTTTACCTACGTTAATTCCTTCTAAAAAGAATGCATCAGAAGCTAAATCCCATTTTATAGCTGAAATACTAAAGATAGAAAATGAAGAATTCAAAAGTATTAAAAACTTTTGTCAAAGTTTAGGGATCACCCTTAATACTTATTTACAGGGGGTGTGGGCTTACTTGTTAAGTTCTTATAATGCTTCTGAAGAAGTTGTATTCGGTTCAGTGGTTTCAGGAAGACCTGCAGAATTAGAGGGTATAGAAAATATGGTAGGTCTTTTTATCAATACGATTCCTGTACGAGTAAATTTAGATAAATCGGATACTCCAAGAAGTCTTTTAGAGAAGATACATCAGGATTCTATTCAGAGTACCGGATATCATTTTACAGGTTTAGCTGAGATACAATCTTTCTCTTCATTGGGGAAAGAATTAATCAATAATATTATAATTTTTGAAAACTACGCAAGGCAGGATGCTAATGAGGATCTGTCCATTATGGGCTTGGTTGGTCAGGATGTAGATACTTTTGAACAAACGAGCTACGATTTTAATATTGTTGCTGTTCCAGGAGATCATAATTTATTGATCGATTTTAAATACAATTCATCTGTATTCTATCCGTCTTTTGTGAAATCTCTGGTAGAACATTTTAAAAGCTTGATTGGCCAGTTTGCAACTTTTCCTGATCTGGCTATCAATAATTTAAGTTATTTAAGTACTAACGAGGTAAAAGAATTATTGGAAGATTTCAGCGGAACTGAGGTATTGTATTCTTCGGAAAATACGGTTGTAAATTTATTTGAAGAGCAAGTCAATAATTGTGCTCACAGCTTGGCAATAGAGTCAGGCTTAACAAAACTTAATTACGCTGATTTAAATATAGAATCTAACCGTCTTGCTCATTACCTGAGGGATCATCACAATATCAGAACTAATGACTTGGTTTGTATTCAATTACCGCGTGATGAAAAGATGATTATTTCGATCCTGGGAATTCTAAAATCAGGTGGAGCTTATGTTCCGATTGATATGAATTACCCTCAGGAAAGAACAGAATATATTATAAAAGATACCAAATCTAAGTTATATATCGACGAGTCTTTCTGGAAAGAGTTTGATTCATTGAAAGAGAATTATTCAACAGAAAATCCTACCACAGAGATTCATCCTTCAGATCTTGCTTATGTAATATATACATCAGGAACTACAGGAAATCCTAAAGGTGTATGTATCAGCCATTCCAATCTGATGAACTATGTTTCATGGAGTAATGGGTATTATTTTAATAATGAAGACCGTGGTAACTGGGGGCTCTTCACATCAATTTCCTTCGACCTTTCTGTTACTGCAGTATTCTGTTCTCTGACAAGAGGAAGTTCCTTATGGCTGGGTGAAAATGAAGAAGATATTTTAGCTGTGCTTATTAAGGCATTTGAAAATAAAGATATAGATATCTTAAAATTAACGCCTTCCCATATTTCATTATTAAAAAATATAGAAATTCATAATACAGGTATCCGTAAAATTATTTTAGGAGGAGAAAAGCTTTATAATGAACATATTCAGATCATTCATGCTATAAATAAAGATATTGAAGTCTATGATGAATATGGTCCAACAGAAGCAACGGTAGGATGTATTGCGCGAAAAGTTGATTTGTCCGTTAACACGATCGGAAGTCCGATATCGAATACTCAGATTTATATATTAGATGAATATGGACATTTGCTACCGGCGGGGGTCCATGGAGAATTGTATATCGCAGGAGCAGGATTGGCCAGAGGTTATCTAAACCGTGAAGATCTTACTTCAGAGAAGTTTGTAGCTAATCCATTTGTGGAGGGTACCAAAATGTACCGTACAGGGGATTTAGGAAGATGGCTACCGGATGGGACAATTGAATATCTGGGAAGAACTGATCATCAGGTAAAGATCCGAGGGCATAGAATAGAGCTTAGAGAGATCGACAGCCAGGTACTTTCTTATAATTCCGGTATCCAATCTGTAGTGACAGAAGTGAAGGAGCATGAAGGTGACAAGAGTTTGGTGGTGTACTTTGTAAGTGATTCTGTTATTAACAAGCAGGAACTTGCTTACTATTTAGAAGGCAAACTTCCCCAATATATGCTTCCCAGCTTTTACGTTGAGCTGGATCGTATTCCACTAACCAGTAACGGAAAGATCGATAGGAAGAATTTACCAAAAGTAAGCTCTTCAGATTTGATCAAGACTGAATATGTGGCACCGGGAACAGCAGAGGAGAAAGCTTTGGTGGAAGTCTGTGAGCAGGTTTTAAAATATAGTCCTGTCAGTATCCGTGATAATTATTATAACCTTGGAGGAGATTCGATTAAATCGATCCAGATCGTATCCAGATTACGTCAGCGCGGCTATAGCTTGAAAGTAGAGCATATTTTACAATATCCTGTTTTAGAAGAGCTGGCTCATTATATGACAACAGATGTTGCCGTGATCGATCAGTCTGTTGTAACGGGAGATAGTATTCTTACTCCCATCCAAAGATATTTCTTTGAGAGTGAGGAATTGGTTGATAAGAACCATTACAATCAGGCTGTAATTTTAAAGAGCAGTGAAAGACTTTCAGATTCTGTCTTGGAATCTTCGATCTGTACTTTGGTAAATCATCATGATGCCTTAAGGATGGAATACCGAGAGGAAAATGGAGTATGGAGTCAGTATAATTTAGGAACAGAAGGTAATCATTACCATTTTGAATATTTTGATATCAGAGAAGATAGTTCTACTGAAGACGAACTTGCTTCTTTACAAAAAATAGGAGATCATCTTCAAAGTACCATCAACATAGAATCGGGAATATTATTCCATGTAGGCCATGTTTCGATGAGTGATGGTGACCGAATCATCTTAGTTATTCACCACTTGGTCGTTGACGGAATTTCCTGGAGGATCTTGTTAGAAGATTTAGGGAACTTATACGAATCCGGTATTAAAGGAGGATCTTATGATCTTCCATCGAAAACAGATTCTTTCCAGAGTTGGGGAGAAGCGTTGGAAAACTACAGCAAGAGTTCCGTTCTTTCCAAAGAACGTTTGTATTGGGAAGGAGTAGAATCAGAAGTTTATCCTGCTATTCCAACCGATCATGCTTCAAAAGGCAGACATATTTTAGATAATACTGTAAGTTTTTCACTTAGTGAAGCGTCTACGAAACTATTACAGACTCAGGCAGGTAAGAAATACAGTGCCGAGATCAATGATGTTTTATTAACCGGCCTGGCCTTATCCTTACAGGATCAGTTTGGTATTAATAAGACCAAAGTATTGATGGAGGGTCATGGTAGAGAGGTGATGGGTACAGGCTTGGATATCAGCAGAACAGTAGGATGGTTTACCAGTGTGTATCCTTTTTCGTTAGATATCAGCAATAAGAACCAGCCGGCATTAGTCAGTGTAAAAGAAGATTTGAGAGGAATTCCTCATAAAGGGATTGGTTATGGAGTATTAAATTATCTAGGAAATTCGTTTTCGCCAGTAAACAATCCATCGGTTCAGTTCAATTATCTTGGAGATTTTGATGATACAGTAGGATTGGCATTTTATTATAGCTCAGAAGCTATCGGGAATCCGGTATCAGAAGAAAACCTAGGAACAGATATTCTATTAGATGTTTCAGGAATCACGATGAGTGGTGCCATGACTATCACCATCCGTTATTCAGGAGATCTCTTTAATGAAGTAACAGTTCAGAAACTGATAGACAGTTATCAGAGTCATTTGGAGAAAATGATTGATGGGGAGAAAGAAACAGAGGTGATTTTAACACCATCAGATCTTACTTATAAAGGGTTATCTTTCAGTACGATTCAGGAGATCAATAAGAATCAAGATATTGAAGATATTTATGAGCTTTCGCCAATGCAACAGGGATTATATTACCACTGGATGGCAGCACCGAAAGGATCAGCATATTTCATGCAGACTTCGTACAGGGCAAAATCTGAAGGTTTTGATCTATCCCTGGTAGAAAGGGCATTTGAAATCCTTGTCAACCGTTATACTGTTTTACGTACTTCTTTTGATAACCGTTTCGGAGAAGTTCCTTTGCAGATTGTTCATCAGCATGCCCGTGTAGATTTCAAGCATTTGATCCTAGAATCAGAACTTGAATTAGATAATATAAAACAAGGAGACATTGCTCGTGGTTTTAATTTGATTGAACCTACGCAGATGCGTTTGTTGGTTGTGGAATTGCCTAATGGTTATTACGAATTCATTTGGAGTTATCACCATATTATCATGGATGGATGGTGCTTAAGTATTCTGGTTAATGATTTTACAGCTATTTTGGATAGCCTTCAGCAGGGAGTTACTATTTTATTACCAGATACTGAGAAATATGCCTCATATATTAAATGGCTTGAAAGCGTAGATAAAGAAGAAGCTTTAGCTTATTGGGAAAACTATCTTCAGGGAATTGATTCCCCAACTTTAATTCCTTTTGTCAGAACTGAAAAAGAAGAAGCTTCTCACTATCTTACTGAAACCCTTATTGTAAGAGACCATGATTTGGAGAGGACTGAAAAATTCTGCCAAAATTTAGGAATTACCTTGAATACTTATGTCCAGGGAGTCTGGTCTTACCTTTTAAGTTCTTATAATGCCTCCGAAGAAGTTGTATTTGGTAGCGTGGTTTCAGGTCGACCTGCTGAAGT
>NZ_AUMU01000033.1 GCF_000430845.1 Chryseobacterium gregarium DSM 19109
TCCTGGAGAATCTGCTTATCCAGGCTTAGGTCGGCTACCAACTTCTTGAGTTGACTGTTTTCTTCCTCTAATTGACGTAAACGCCGGAGTTCTGTAATCCCCAAACCTCCGAATTTCTTCTTCCAATTGTAGAAAGTGGCCTCACTTATACCCATCTTACGACAAACTTCTTCGACTTTCACTCCTGTCTCAGACTGTTTCAATGCAAAAATAATCTGACTCTCTGTAAATCTGCTCTTTTTCATTAGACTTTTCTTTATTTAAATTTAATTATTTCTCGAAAAATCTCTACTTTTAATTGTTCCAGTTTTTTGGGAGAAGGTCAATGCCAAAAAAATATCCACTTATACTTCTTTGTTTTTTTATATTTTGCCTGAATTGTTCTGATAAAGCAAAAGAACAGCAGATTGCCAAGCGTGAACTCGAATTGCTGGATAAAGAAAAAACATTTGCTGAAAAAGAATCTGATTATCAATCCTTGTTAAAGATGAGAGACAGTATTCTAAGTAGGAAAACAGATTCTGTAAAATTGATCAGTGAATGGCCCGAAGAAATTTTAGGGACATGGACCGGAACAGTAATCTGCACTGAGTCAAGCTGCACTGATTATGTGGTAGGCGATCAGCGTGTTGATAACTGGGAGTTTGATAATGATTCCAAACCGCTGGTTTGTAAAATTATAAATAATAATAAATTGGTCAGATTATACTCTGGCAAATATGAAAACGGCGAGGTACACCTGCAGTATAAAACAGACTCTACAGCCGATAAGAGCGTTGAAATGAATGTTGTTCTCAACGAAATTTCGTCTACCAGAATAAAAGGGACCAGAACCGTAACGGTTGATAATAAATGCCTGATGAAATTTAACGTAGAATTGATAAGACTTTCAAAATAAAACACCTATGATTTTAAGTTTACAACACCTAAATCTTCCGTTTGAAGATCCTGTTCTTAAGTTTTTTCTGGTTCTGGTCATCATTCTCGCTGCACCGATTTTACTGAATAAAATCAAGGTTCCCCATCTGCTCGGACTGATTATTGCCGGTGCTGTTATCGGCCCAAATGGGTTTAATGTATTGACCAGAGACAGCAGCATCGTTGTTACAGGAACTACGGGACTTCTTTACATTATGTTTCTAGCAGGTCTGGAAATAGATCTTGGAGACTTTAAGAAAAACAAGTGGAAAAGTTTAGCCTATGGAGCTTATGCTTTTATCTTTCCTTTTATCCTCGGATTTTTAGGGTCCTACTTTCTTTTAGGCTTTTCCGTACTTACGTCCGTACTTTTTGCCAGTCTATTTTCTTCACAGACATTGATAACCTATCCGTTAATCAGTAAAATGGGCATCGCAAAAAACCAAGCCGTTAATATTACCGTAGGTGGAACAATGCTTACTGACGTGGCAACTCTTCTGGTACTTGCAGTAGTTGTGGGCATGGTGACAGGTGAGGTGAATATGGCGTTCTGGATTAAGCTCGCAGGGTCTTTTGCTATTTTCGCACTGATTGTCCTATTGGTATTTCCAATCATAGGAAGATGGTTTTTCAAAAAAGTTAATGATAAAATTTCACAATACATATTCGTATTGGTTATGATATATCTGGCTGCTTTGTTAGCAGAATTAGCCGGTGTAGAAGCCATCATAGGAGCATTTTTTGCAGGTCTGGCTTTAAACAGACTGATACCGCATAGTTCTTCATTGATGAACCGTGTTGAATTTGTTGGTAATGCTATCTTTATACCTTTTTTCCTGATCAGTGTAGGAATGCTGATCGATTTTAAAGTTTTTTTCAACAGCTTCGATACTCTGATAGTCGCAGGGATCATGATCGTTGCATCAATAGGCGGGAAATACATTTCCGCTGTGATCACTCAGAAGACATTCCGGTTTACAAAAGATGAAGGTAAACTGATTTTCGGACTGAGTTCTGCTTCCGCAGCTGCTACATTAGCGACTGTGATGGTAGGATACAATATTATCATCTCTGAAACGGAGAGTGGCGAACCTGTACGATTACTAAACGAACACGTATTGAATGGAAGCATTTTATTAATCCTTATCTCATGTACGATATCTTCTTTTATTACCATGTCAGCTGGACAGAAGATTGTACAAAGTAGCAACGAAGATACGGTTTCGGGTAACAATCACGAAGAAGAAAATATTCTCTTGGCTATTAACTACGAAGAAACTGTTGAAAAAATGGTTAATCTCGGAATTTTGATCAAAGCGCATTCGAATACTCAGGATTTTTTTGCTCTTAATGTTATTAATGAAGATAAGAATGAATCCTCAGTTAAAAATGCCGAAAAGTTGCTACATCAGGCAAAAGATACAGCAGCAGCGGCAGATGTAACACTTCAAGCCTTAAAAAGGTATGACAATGATGTGATCAATGGAATTAATAACGTGATCAAAGAGCACAATATCACTGATTTAATGATCGGTTTGGAAGATGAAAAAGGCTTTTCCACTTCATTTGCACAAAATCTTTATAATGGTTACCTACAGAACGATAATGTAAATATCTTCATCTATCATGCTGTTCAGCCTCTATCTACTATAAAAAAATACGCAGTGATAATTCCTAAAAATGCGCAAAAGGAAGCAGGTTTTTTTCACTCACTGGTCAGGGTATGGAATATTGCAAAAAATTCTGGAGCAAAAATGGTTTTTTATGCTCCTGAAAATACCATTAATCTTTTGCAGCGCATCATAAAAAAATCCAATATCGAAGCAGAATTTATAATGATGCACACCTGGGAAGACAGCGAAGAAACGGCTTCAGGCATTAAAGATGACGAAGGGTTGATCATTTTTATGGCCAAAAGAGGAATGCATTCTTATATTCCACGGATGAGAATGATCCCTGAATTACTTAACAGAAGTTTACTCAATAAAAACTATCTTTTGATCTTCCCTTTCTCAGAATACGAAAATAATAATATTGAAAAACGAAATGTTTCCAATCATGATGATTTTGTAGAAATAGGAAATATAATTAAAAAAATATTTAAATAAAAATATAGGATAATCCGTAGCCCTCAAAGTTCGAGGTAAATGATAAGGCAGCCAGACAATCAATATTATTTAGTAGCTTGCCTAAATCAGTTTACTATAATCATAAATTTAAGAAATGGCTTTCACAAGATATTAAAATAGCAAATCAGCCCGACTATAACAAGAAACGCTTGATAATAAAGAAGGTATGGTCTTGTCTTTTGAATGCTTTATGGGAGACATCATCAATCGAAAATGCGACATAATCACAAAATCTTATTATCACTAATTAAGATTAACTATCCAATCCGGAATTATATTGAGTGGTTTCTAAAATATTTGTCTTTTTTTAGGTGAACAGAAATCCGATTGGTTAAAATCTGGATTAAAGTATTAAGTCTATAGAGAATTATTATCGCTGCTTATAAACATTTCGTTTGACTCTTCAGCAACTATCTTAAGGAACCGGTCATAGTGTTTTAGAACATCGCTGATCAACTCATTTTTGGTAAAGTACTGCACATCGTATCCTTCACGTGAATCACCAAAATAGGTTTTAGGAAAATAAGTCAAGTTACTGTCCAAATCAGGTAAGTTTTCATCGGCCACCATATAATCAGAAACAATTCTTTTCTGCCCTATCACGCCATAGATAAAATTATTGACCACATCGTGATGGATCTCTAAATGGATCTTTAAATCTTGAGGTCTGTAATTGATCTCAACAGCAATTCCATTTAATAAAAATTCCTCCTTTAATTCTGTGAAAGCAGGCAAGACCTGGTCTTCCATAAACGTTTTCACAGAGTCTTTTGTTTTAAAAGAAACAATTTTTTTCAACCGGTCCTTCCAGAATTCACCAGACCATGGTACTGTTGAAACCGAAAGTCCTTTTTCGTAGTATCGGTAATCGATGACGAGGGCCTTCATCAACGAGACAACAAATAAAATCATAATGACCGCAAACGGCAGCGCAGTGATAAGTGTCATCGTCTGCAATGCTTCAAGCCCGCCTGCATTAAGAAGCATAAGGGCTAATGTAGCCAGAAGTATTCCCCAGAATACCATTTGGATTTTAGGTGACTTACTTGAATTTTTGGAGGATATACTATCCATTACCAGCATTCCTGAATCTGCTGAAGTAACGAAAAAGATGATTATTATTGCAAGAACGATAAAACTTAAAACTTTAGAAAGTGGCAAATATTCTAAAAACCTGAACATCAAAGCATCCGGATCAGAAACCAAGGCACTCAGTGCACCATTCGCCACGTTGAAGTCAAACCAGATCGCACTGTTTCCAAATACCGACATCCAGATAAAATTGAATAATGTGGGAATGATCAAAACAGCGGCAATGAATTCACGGATACTCCTTCCTTTAGAAATTTTAGCAATGAATAGTCCGACAAAAGGTGACCAGGAAATCCACCATGCCCAATAAAGAATGGTCCAGTTATAAAACCAAGGGAGTGCTTTCTGCTCATAAACGTGGGTGTTGAAAGTAAGGTCAAAAAAGTTATTGATGTAATTACCCAGGCCATAGGTGAAACTTCCAATCAGATAAACGGTCGGTCCTAAAAACAGGACAAATAAAAGCAGGATAATCACGATAACAACATTGATATTACTTAAGATCTTAACGCCCTTATGCACTCCTGATGTTGCTGAAAAAACTGCGATTGAAACCAGAACTACTACAATTAATATCTGATAGACAAAACCCGTATCCGGCAAAATTTTCATCGTTTCCAAACCGGAGTTGATTTGTACAACTCCAAAACCCAATGTTGTTGTAATACCGAAAAAGGTACTGCATAAAGCAAAGATATCAATCACATCGCCCCATTTGCCTTTGATCCTGTCTTTTAACAATGGATACAGACAGCTTCGAAGCGACAAGGGAAGCCGGTAACGATAGGTAAAATAAGCTAAACAGAGTCCTACAAGACCATAAATTGCCCACGCATGAATCCCCCAATGAAAGAATGTGTAAAGTTGTGCATTTTTTGCCCTACTGATAATATGACTTTCCGAAAAAGCATCTGTAGAATAATGCTGCATAGGTTCTGCAACGCTGAAGTACATCAGTCCTATTCCCATCCCAGCCGCAAAAAGCATGGAGATCCAGGAAAAGAAAGAATGTTCAGGTTTGCTGTCATTGCTGCCCAATCTGATTTTTCCGTACTTACTAAACATCAGAAATACAAGAAAGATCACAAATATTGTTACGCACCATACGTACATCCAGTTAAGATTAACAAATATAAAATTCTTTATCACATCTAAAACAGCCTTAATCTGAACAGGAAACAATACTGAGAACAGACATATTCCCACTATAAATATTAAACTGGGTATGGTTACCCCTTTATCGAATGTAAATCTGATTTTTGATGTGGGTTTGGATGAATTCATACAAAAAAAATTGTTAGAGTACTTTCAAATATACAGCTTTTAAAATAGTAAAACCGTAAGCGCATTCTGTAAGACTCACAAGTATTGCAACATTTCGTTGTACTATTCTTCTATTCGTTCACACTCTTCTTAAAGATTTTCAACAGTCAAAGTGTAGCATATTATTTTTTCAGCAATAGAAAATACTAGGACAATAATATAACTTATCTTTAGCCTACAACAGAAAAAAATGATATACAGAGTTTATAAATTTGATCCTGATAATTTTGAAATTCTTTCTAAATCTTCCACCAAATATTTCGATATTTCTTCGGTTATGGGTTCAAGACCGGAAACTCAAAAATATGATATTAATTGATCAGTAATGTACTTCACCAAAATTCTATTTTGTAAAAATGAATTTTGACAAATACAAAATAACGACTAGATTTTAGATAATAATTTACGAAAATCAAATCTATTATTAAGATTGCTGTGGCTTCGCGTATTTCATTCTTTTAATTAATTCTGTGGTATGATAACCATCAAGAGAAGAGCCGGCAATGGTTCCTGCCTTTTCAATATCGATAATACCAGTTTCTTCCCAAACTTCCCCGGGGAAATACAAATCAACTATTTCACCAACAATCAATTGGGTCCCATTGCTTTTGATAGAAACAATTTCTTTCAACATTAACCCTATTTGAATATTCGACTCTTGAACAAAAGGCGCTGCAAAATTATTTTTGTAATCGATCTTCAGTCCGGCAGCATCAAATTCTGATTGTTCCCTTTGGTAACGTGCTGATGTTTGGTGTGCTTTTTCAAAAATACCTGTATTAACGTGGTTAATTGTATAAAAGCCTGTTTGCTTTATATTTTCCACAGTATGTCTTTCAACGGAATCGGGGCGAGAAATAAATCCTATCAAAGGAGGATTTGCACCAATGTGCATCACCGAATTAAAGATAGCAAGATTGGTTTGTCCTTCTTTGTTGACGGTTCCAATTAAATTAAGACTTTTAAAACCGCTCAGGGAATTGATCATTGCAGTTCTTTTCCTTTCCTCTAAATCGGCTATTTGTTGATTGGTAAAATGAGTTAACATCAATTATTATGATTTAATTTTTTTTAATTAAAATATATGGTTTTATAAAGTGTTTCCTGTTTATGACCGTCCTTTGTTCATTGTTTAACTTCCGAAGAAAATGATGTTTTAATTTACATAACCTGACAATAAAATTCTCACAATCAAATTGTTATTTTAAAAGCAGAAATTTCACATAAAACATTCGTTTCAAGGCGCGGCTCTTTTTTTAAACATCTGAAAACAAGCATTCAAAAAAATGAGTATTGCTGTGATGATAGCCGAAATGTAAACCGTAAAATTGGAATGCTGGTTCGCTACCGCAATAGCAATCAATGCCCAGACAGCCACCAAAGCAAATGCAGTCATGTTGAGCTTCCAAACCATATACAAATGAATAATAGCTGCAACGGCAAACATCACAACAGTCCAGACAGTCTCCGAAATTCCGAACCCTGACCATTGTATCTTTTTCAGATATGCTGCTACATCTGCAATTAAAGCGACGGAGATCCAACCTGAGTAGATATAAAATGGCAGGCTAAAGAAAATTGCTGTTTTGAAGTCTTTGGATTCTATTATCTCGCGATTATTTCCTATAATTTTCAGCAAAGAAATAAATAAAATAACCATAATTGGAATGGTAAGAAAAATATATTCGTACAACCAAGTACATACCCAAAGACTATTCGCAATACAGGAAATAATAAACCACCAGCCGACATTTAAAACAATCTTCTCCTTGGCATCCGTACTTTTGCCAAAAGGACCGAAATAAATTACAAAACCAAGAAGACCGAGATAAATAAGTCCCCAAATAGAAAAAGCATATCCTGCAGGAGTAAACAGATTCTGAAACTTGGCTGAAATGCTTGCCATCGTCTCATTATTTAAAATTCCGGTGTTGGACAGGTAGTTGACGACAATTGTTACAACCAGAGCTACCATATTTAAAATTTGAAAACGTCTTGTCATCGTATATTTTTTAGAAAGATACCTTATGAATTATTTTTCAGTTAAATTAATCAAATTTCATAAAGTTGGGAAATTCTACAAGCAAGTTTAATATTTTTAAACTTTATTAAAGTGTAAAGAATATACCTATGAATGCACTTTTTTGTAGCAGATCACAAAAAAAAATGTAACTTTAAGAATCACTCAATCATATCAGCATTGCTCAACTATGTATTCAATTCTTGAAAAATTTATCCGGAGTAGAAGTGATATCTCGTTAGAAAAACTTGAGATGATAAACTCCTTCTTTAAACCCCTTAAAACGAATAGAAACGAAATCCTTCTACAATATGATCAGGTATGCAAATATTACTACTTCATCAACAGAGGCTGTATCCGTCTGTTTACAACTACAAAAGACGGTACAGACAGCTCAAGGTATTTCGCTTTTGAAGGAAATTTTGCAACGGCTTTGCCGAGTTTTATTGATCAAAAGCCTGCAAGAGAATATCTACAAACGATTGAAAAATCAGAATTGCTTTGTATTTCGAGGAAGGACTTTTATCATCTCGTTGAAACAATGCCTGAGTTTGCAAAAATATATACTGAAATTTTGGAGCTTGGATTCATCATCGCACAAAAGAGGATTTATGGATTTCAGGGGTTTGACGCATTAGATAAAGTAAGATGGCTGATCGAATATCAACCTCAACTTTTACGTAGGGTATCCAACAGGATGGTCGCTTCTTATCTCGGAATCTCCCCTTCCACACTAAGCAGAATCAAATCTAAACTCTGAAAACGTTGACATAGGACAACGTTTTTGATTTTCCAGGTCTTTAACTTTGCATCAAAAGAAAGGATATGAAAATACAATTTTTGTTTGTCCTGCTGAGTTCATACTTATGCTTCGGACAAAACAAGACTGAAAAAGTAATACAACTCTACTCTATTGACCAATATGTAAAACCTGTTAATAATTTAAGCACCGATGCTGCAATTGAGTTGGTAAGCCGAATTTCAAAAGCTGCATCTAAAAAAAATAAAAACGTTTCTATTGCATTATTGGATGCTTCCGGAACAACCGTCCTGCTCCTGCGAGGCGACGGTGTCGGACCTCACAATACCGAAGCATCAAGGAGAAAAGCTTACACCGCCTTGTCTACAAAAACACCAACCCTTTTGTTATTAAGAAATTCGGAAAAGAATCCTGACACAAAGAACCTGAATTCACTTCCTGAGTTACTTCTGTTGAGCGGAGGAACGCCCATTTGGTACAAAGGTGATATCATTGGCAGTGTAGGCGTATCAGGTGGTGGCAGTCCTGAAAATGATGATTGGATTGCTCAGTCTGCTTCCATACCTGAAATCGGAATCACCACAACAAAATAGTTTTAATTTAAAATAATAAGAAAAATGAAATCATTCATGTTTACTGTCCTTTTCACACTTTTATCCATAGGGGCATTTGCTCAGAAAAATACATTTCAACTATCAAGTCATATTTTGGATGTATCTAAAGGTCTCCCTGTTTCAGGAGTCAAAATAAAATTAGAAAAGTATAATAACCAATCTAAAATATGGACTTTTGTAGACGAGAAAAATACCGATACAAACGGCAGGATTTCGGATTTTCTACCTTCAGAAAAAGATAATCTGGGTATTTTTAAATTGATTTACTTCACCAGCGATTATTTCAAAAAAAACAATACGGAAAGTTTTTATCCATTTATTGAAGTCGTATTCGAAATCAAGGACAAAAATCATTACCACGTTCCGATAACATTGTCTGCTTATGGCTATTCGACGTACAGAGGGAGTTAATTACCGAATTATCTCACCCATAATTACTATTAGATTTTTATAAAAGACAAACGTTGAATCATGATTCAACGTTTGTCTTTTTGTGATCTTCAAAAAAAAGTTACTGATCATCTAACAATCTTCACTAAAAAATCGTTGTCACAACGTAGGATATTTTGATTGTAAGTACACGGCCACCCTAATGCAGTTATTAAGTGATAATTTGCATTTACCCGCTTAAAGTATGATCATTATCTGATCTTAGTGAGTTCTGAGGATCCAACCTTTATAATGAGCAGAAAGTTCTTTTCCGGCTAAGCCACCAACCACGTGTATTTTAGATGATACCTCGTTCAAATACATATCTGATAAATTATTCATCATGGAGAATAACATATTTAATTTCTAGCGACAAAATATTTCAGTTGTAGCTATGTCTGTATTCACTAGGTGTCAGATTGGTTTTACTCTTGAATAATTTACTGAATGACTGTGGATATTCAAATCCGAGCTGATAAGCAATTTCACTTACTGTCAAATTAGTAGTTGTCAAAATCTCTTTTGCTTTTTCTATTAACTTCTCGTGGATGTGTTGCTGTGTATTTTGTCCAGTAATGTTTCGCAGCATATCACTTAAATAGGGAGAAGAAACATTTAATTCGGTCGCTAATTTTTCTACTGTTGGTAATACAAGATTTGAATTGTCACTAAAATAATGATCTAGTTTTATTTCAAACTTTGTTAACAAGTCGTTTGTTGCCATTTTCCGTGTAAGAAATTGTCGGCTGTAAAAACGGTTGCAATAACTTAATAGCAGCTCTAGGTTTGAAACGATGACATCTTGACTGAATAGATCTAATCTTGAATTGATTTCTTTTTGAATGTTTTGAATGATTATTTCGATTGTTTTTTCCTCTTCGTCCGAAAGATGAAGGGCTTCATTTACGGTATAAGAAAAAAAGCCATAACTTTTAATTGCTTTACCCAATGGGTATTGTCTTATTAAATCAGGATGAAATAATAAAGACCACCCATCCATATTTCTATCTTGGTCATTATCCACACTAAGGATTTGGTTTGGCGCGATAAAGGACATCGTACCATCATCAAAATCATAATGATTTTTGCCATATTTCAATTTCCCTTTAAAACTTCTTTTGATTGAAATATTGTAAAAATCTAAAAGTAATTTTTGATCACTTTCCTGGCTTTTATTTTGTGTCTGTGAATGATCAATGATTGTGATTAATGGATTTAACGGACTTGGCAGCCCCATATAAGAATGCAATTCTTTTACGGAAATTATTTTTTTTATGTTTTGCTCTGTATTTTTCATAATCTAAATAGGCAGGCAGCAATGTCTGACTGCCTAATTGATGCTTTGTAAATTTAGGAATTTAAAAAATCATTTCCTTCGCTTCTATCCATTGTCATTATTTCTAAAACGTTTCCAGGATATTCAACAGGCAATTGACTTACTTCGTCCAGCTGATTGATTTCTTCAGCTGTAAAAACGACATCAACACATTTTAAATTGTCTTGAAGTTGTTCCAGTTTTGTTGCACCGATGATGACACTGCTTACAACTTGCTGATGTAACAACCAAGCCAGAGCCAATTGAGAAATTGAAACTTGTTTTTGCTTTGCCATTGGCGTAAGCACGTCTAAAACATTATAAGCTCTTTCTTCGTGAAAAGGTGGAAATGGAAAACTATTTAGTCGCCCTTCTCCTTTTTGACTATCCCTTTTGTATTTACCAGTTAATAATCCCCCGCTCAATGGACTCCAGACCATCATTCCTACTTTCTGATCAAGTAGCATTGGTACAATTTCACGTTCTACATCTCTCACGTCTAATGAGTAATTGGCTTGCAGGGATGCAAATCTGTCTAAATTATTGTATTGTGAATAATCCAGTGCTTTCATCAATTGCCAAGCCGCAATATTACTAGCACCAAAATATCTTATTTTACTACTTCTCACCAAATCATCTAATGTCCGGATGGTCTCTTCAATTGGCGTCAGCGGATCTGCAGTATGAATTTGATAGAGATCAATATAATCTGTACCAAGCCTTTTTAGGCTACCCTCTACCTGTTGAATGATGTGCTTTTTAGAAAGCCCCAAGTCGTTTTGACCTTTGCCCATCGTACCTCTAACCTTAGTCGCCAAAACCAAATCGTCTCTGTTGATGGAAAGATTTTTTAGTGCCTGACCGATCATCACTTCAGAAAGTCCCTCTGAATAAATGTTTGCTGTGTCAATAAAGTTAACACCAGCTTCTGTTACTGTTTTAATTTGTTCGTCAACTGCATTTTGGTCAAGATTACCCATATAGCCAAAGAAACCTTGTCCGCCATAATTCATTGTTCCTAGACAGAGCGTAGAAACCTTCAAGCCTGTATTTCCTAAAATTTTGTACTTCATTTTTTTATTTTATTGTGAAGTACAAAGGTCAGAAGACTTTAATCTGTCTCTGTGTTCAAAATGAAGTTGTTTGTGTTCAAAATGAGGATTTAATCTAATTTAGGTTTTTCAGTACTGTTCCTTACTCAAGCTCAAAAAATTGAGGGTTATAATGTTACCTTTTTCTGTTTATAGCTGGCCAGTCCTCCAAATTAGACTCTTCTCGCAGACTTAATAATATATCTAAAGAATTTTCATCCTTCGAATTAATAGGATTCTTTACCTGAAGAACTTGAAAGAGCATACTATTCTCAATCGCCCTTTCTTTTAAATAGTCCCTAACGCTGTCAACCATATTCGCATCTTTTACTGAATTTTTCTTACTCAAATTATTTTTATTCCGACGATATTTTTTCCCACTTTATCAAAAAAAAAATTATTACCTCTTAAGAAAAATACCTTATTGTAAGTTGTTGATAACCTGTATTGTATTATCTATATCCTGCAATAATTGGTTTGAATAGAGTCCTGCCAAGTTCACAAAATGCCAAATGGCGCCAACTGTTTCCAGTTGGCGCCTTTTTTTTATCCTTTTTTTTCACTACTCAGAATGATCTAACGTAAAAATACTATTATTTGAAAAACACTTCCTCCGTCACAAGCATAAGCAAAGTCACTGCTTCCTTTTCAATATTTCCAAGCCCTAGATACCCTACGCACAAGAATTAAAAGAAAGTGATGAAAAAATTATTCTACCAGATAAACTCTTATAGAAAATAATGGTCCTGTCAAAAAACGGTGATAGATTCTCTCTTTACATCCGACACTATATCATCAATGTAATTCTAACTTTTTATTACTTAATTGCTTTCAAAAAGAATATTCAGAATTCTTCTGTTCTTATTGTTACAATCATCAAAAATGGACTTTTTATGTAAAGGAATTTTCAAAGTGCTAAAAAAATTGTTAAAGATGTAAGAAAAGGATGATAGTGAAAACAGATCGCTTAAAAATACTTGTGCATCAGGATAATTGATCTCTTTGCGATCGATCGCTTCCTGAACTTCCGAGAGCAGGTCTTTAAAACTTTCTAAGATATCCTGAAAAAATTTTTGCAGATCGTGGCTGACATTATGTATAACAATCATAAAAACATCTATATAGGGATATAATTTGCAGATCCTGTCTGATTCTTCTTCCAATTGTAGAAAGTTGCCTCACTTATACCCATTTTACGACAAACTTCTTCAACTTTCACCCCCGTTTCAGACTGCTTCAATGCAAAAATAATCTGACTCTCTGTAAATCTGCTCTTTTTGGCTACGCCTAACCATTGCGTTAGGTTTCATTAGATTTTTCTTTATTTAAATTTAAGTATTTCTTGAAAAATCTCTACTTTTAACTGATCCGGTTTTTTGGGAGAAGGTCAAAC
>NZ_AUMU01000034.1 GCF_000430845.1 Chryseobacterium gregarium DSM 19109
ACGGGAAGCAATATCACGATCACGGCTCCCGAAACCATGACGCTGAACTGCAGGAATATGAATATCAACGTTGCAGAAAACATGATAACGAATGTAGGAATGAATAAATCGGATACCATTACAATGAATCATACACAAAGTGTCGGGGCTATGAAGATGACTTCTGTCTTGGGCGATGCCAACCTGTTTATTACCGGGAAACTTACAGAAATGATTGAAGGGGATGTGCACAGTGAAACCCTTAAGGAGCGTAACGAAATCTCTCATGAAGATATGAATCTTACATCAAGCAAGTACATCAATAAAAATGCTCAGGAAGAAGTTCAGAATAACAGCGGTGAAAAAAGCAAAAACTACTGATCATGTCCAGAACAAGAATTGTACAGGGGAGCTACAGTAAAGTGACAGGAGGCGATCATAATATGTCTTCTGAAGGGAAAATTGTCTCAAATGCCAGCAATGAGATAAGGGAAAACGGAACTGGTAGCGGCGTTACCTATGGAAATTTTGAAAGAAAGGGAAGTACGGCAAATGAAGATTTTGAAATTTCTTTTTCGCTTAAAAAAGACAGCGGTTTCTCAACGGTAGTTCCTTTTGGGATACTGGATTTTGAAGGGAATTATGAAAATGCCAGTTTTGTTTTTAATTATTCACTGATGCTGAGCAATATAGATTCCCTTGAGTTTAAAATTTTAAATGAAGACGGAAGTACCTTGTATGCCATTACCAACCTGCCTGAAATTGTGGTGACTGCAAGAAGGCTTCCTTTACTGGCAGAGGATATCCTGAAACAGAAACCTGCGTATGAACCGCTGCAGCCTGTTAAAGTCTGGGACTGGAAAAGTGTTTTTGATCCCTATAACACCGCACCATCGGATTACACTAAAATAGGATCTTACCTTATATTCTGGGATGGTTTTGATAATAACGGGATTTATGACAGTTCAAAATTCAATAATAAAAAATTAAAAGCAGTGATCACAGCCAGTAAAAATGGCACACAGAAAAGCAAAGAAGTGGAATTTACCACCCACTACGATAAAGTAGACTGGGTAGATGTAAAAATCGATAAGGTTAATAAAAGAATAGATACCACGCTGCGGGTGAACTTACAGGATGGCGGGGCAGAAGGCCTGGAATGTTCATCCCGTCTGGAAGGCGCAAGAGATGAAACCCGCTGGGTGGAGCGCTGTCCGTGGGATAGAATTCCGAAGGAAGCTTTAGCATTTTATAATAAACCGCCAATAAAAACAAGACAAAGAACATATCAGGAATTATTAGATATAACATTACAGGGAATTAATCAGTTTTGGTCAAGAAATTCCAAAAATATAGGAAAAGGAGTAAATATTGTTTCTGATTTTTATGAAGTACATGTAAATGCAAATGTAGATGAGCAGGGATTATCGGCACCAGAAATTGTTTATCAGACAAATTGTGAAGAAGGAAGATCCAGAAATTTTGAAGCTTCAAGAATTTTATTTTTTTATGAAGGATATTTATTTAGAAATGATTGGAATAAGTATCCTAAAACTCATGAAAGATTTAAAAATAAAGGTTGGAAATATGAAACAGCAAATATGGAAGATTATAAAATGGTATCAGCCCATGAAATTGGACATGAAATTCTGCTTACCTATGGAGGGCATATATACTCTAAAACCCATAAAGGAACATCACATTGGAGTATGATCATTCAGGATCCTGATGAAGATGCAACATATATTCCTCAAACAGGTGAAATAGATTTAATGAAATATTATATAGATTATTATGATATTTCACGAACAATAATAACAGAATTTGATTTATTGAAAGTAATTTGGCTAACTAAAATTAGAATAAAATGAAACTTATACTTTATATTTTTTGCTTCTTATTAATAGTCAATTGTAGCGAAAAAAAATATGTAATTTATAATGCAGTAAAAGGAAATGTTATAGATGCTCATAACCGTCAGCCGGTTAAAGATGCCAAAGTTTTTGTTAATAAATCTTCTTCAAATGCCTTTGATACTTTAATAACTGATTCTAAAGGTAATTTTTTTATTGATGGTTTAGAATTGCCATATCAACATTTACATGATCAGATTAATGTATCACCTGATTATTTTATTGAAAAATCAGGATATTTAACGAAGAAGATAACTGTTCAAAACTTAAAAAAATCAAAAAACAATAAACTTGATACCATTGATTTAGGAAATATCTCTTTAGAAAAAAGTAATTAGTGTATTGAAATAATGCAGTAAATTAATAGATGATTTAAGCTGGACTTAAATTACAATTTGTTAGATAAAGTATATATCAAACAATAAATTTTGCATATATCAGCCCTTGAAATAAGTTATACTATTGCATTTATTTGATTAACGATACTCGTATGAAAAATATTTTTGTATTCTTGATATTGCCGGTATTTATTTTTTTAAGCTGCAGTAAACCTGTTGTGAAAAACAGCTATTCCGGTTTTATCTATTGGGGAAATATCCCATTAGCTCATGTAAAGGTCCTGGAACAGAATACAGATAACTTCTCTTATACAGACAGTAAAGGTTATTTTAAGTTAAAAAGATCAAACTTAAAAAATATTAATAATCTGGTTGTTTATAGTAAAAAGCATAGTGATACCCTTAAGCTTCTGAGAGGCGTGGCGGCAGGAAGTAATAACAATTATCTCTTTTTAAGTAATAAAAAAGATACATGTGATCTAAACAGAGAAAGAATTTTCAAACTTCAAAGCCGATAGATCTAAACAATAAATAGGTTAAGGTTAATCAGCCAATGAAATTATGGTGAAGTCAATGAAATATCTCTTATCAATAATAAGTTTAATCGCAATACTTAGCTGTTCAAGGAAATACGGATATATCTATGATGAAAACCGGAAGCCTTTAAGAAATGTATTGGTTCAAGACATTCAAAATCCTTCCAATAAAACCATAACGCAGGACAACGGTGAGTTTTCATTCTCAGACTGCGGTGATCTGATGATAAGTAAACAAGGCTATAAAACAGATACTTTGGAAAAATTTGGATGTAAGCCGGCCGGAAAATGTTTTAATGGCCACAGTTTCTATATGAAGAAGATAATTGATGAGAGAATTCCATGATATACTTTTATGGTTATTTAGACATTACTTCATCAGGATTACTATTGAAGTTGTTTAAAGTTTCCTGATTATAATGCAGACAAAAGCTAATAGATGTAAATCTCTGCAGTGTTTTTCCTTTGTCTCATATCTGATTAATAGTGCTTTGAAGCCGTCTATCCATACATTCATCCGCTCAATAACGAATCTTCTTTTGTAAAGTTCTTTATCAAAAGTTTCTCAATTCCCACGCATCAAAACCTGCGTCAGCATTTAGAAACAGATAATCTGTTCCGATATTGGATTTTTTGATGTCTTCCAACATCATATCCAATTGTTTTTCGATTTCAAAAACATCATGATGATTCCCGGAAGTAACTTCCGAACAGCTTAATGGAAGCCCATTATTATCACAAATAAAAAGCATATTGCTTGTCTTTGCTCTTTTTCTTCCCTGATAACCAACGCTTTCACCTCCTCTTTTTGACAGGGTATGGGAGCCATCCAATCGAATACTGCTCATATCCAAAAATGTTTTGTATTTTCCTAAGAGTTTCTGTTTGATCTTTTGCCAGCTTCCATTTTTACTCCATCTTGAAAAATGTTGGTAAACATTATTCCAGCTATATGCTACTTCAAAAAACTGTTTCAAAGGAAGTTCCCGCCATTGACACCCTGTCTTCAGACGGTATAGAATGGCTCTTACAACATCTTCCAACAATACTTTGTCATTATTCTTCTTCAAGCCTAAGGATAAATACGGACAAATCTCTTTTTTATAATATCTTTGCTTAACAAACTTTTTTTTGAAAAGAATGATACAACTTTTTTATAAAGTTTTCATTCTTTTACTTTAAACAACTTCATTATAATAAAATCGATGATAACAAAAGAAATACAATCGATTTGGGAATTATATATTTTGAGAACTTAAAATCTGTAAAAAAAGATTCTATTCCGGAATGATGAGAAAAATTTAGAATATAGATTCATAAATAATACACCGGATACTGTTTTTATGAAAAAATTAAAATAAATTTAAAGGATAAATCTATAAATTTACAATAAGATACTAATGAAACGTATCAATCATCAAAACATCAACATAAAATATAAATGGGAGTACTAGTAACCAACGAAACGGTAAAGCAGCTGTTTCATATTGCACAGTCAATTGCACGAGAACATTATAATGCTACGTATGGAGCACCTCATATCTTACGCGCATTAATGCATAAGGATATCGGTCTCAATGAATTTTTAAAAAGCATTGATAAAGATCCGGGCTATTTTTATGAATGGGCAGATGTACGCATTGAAGATTATCCGAAAACCAGCCATCTTCCCAATGAGGTTGGAGAAGATGAAGCCGTAGACCATATTATTGAAGAAGCAGATGACATTCGCTTAAAATTAGGTCTGGATGAAATTACGCCAGTGTGTATTTTAACGGCCATTGTAAAACCGCAGGTTGCTTTTACATTGCAGCAGCTGAAATCGCTGCCTCTCCGGGAACATGAAATCTTCAACCTCTACAGAAAAGATACGCCATATGAAAATTCTGAAAACGGAGAATTTTCTTCCCTATTTTCAAACGGCTCCGATTATTCAGATAATTCCTTTCCCTCCATTAAGAACTATTGTGTCGACAGAACTGTCCAAGCGAGAAAAGGCGAGCTGGAAAATATTATCGGGCGGGACAAGGAGCTGAGAATGCTGGTTGAAATCCTCTGCAGGAGAAGCAAGCCGAATGTAATCATTATCGGGGAACCGGGAGTGGGGAAGACGGCATTGGTAGAAGGTTTCGCGACAGAAATCATTAAGGGAAACGTTCCTGAAATGCTTAAAAATGCAACGCTCTTAGAACTTGATACCGGAGCATTACTGGCAGGGACTTCCTATAAAGGTGAAATTGAAGACCGACTGAAAAAAGTAATCAATGAATGCAAAAAAATTGAAAAAGCCGTTCTGTTTATCGACGAAATTCACACCCTTTTGGATCCTAAAGGAAGCATCGGGAATGTGGCCAATCTCTTAAAACCTGAGCTTGCAAGAGGGGAGATCACCGTAATCGGGGCAACCACCCAGGAAGAATACAGAAAGATCATTGAGCCGGAACAAGCTTTCAACCGCCGTTTTGAAGTGTTAACCGTAAACGAACCGGACGAAAAAACCTGTGTTAAAATGATTGATGTCCTTCTGGAAGGCTATAAAAAGCATCATGGCATTGAAGTAGAAAAAACCGCTCTTCCGGAATGTGTACGTCTGGCCAAAAGATATTCAAAAGGGAAAAAACTGCCGGATGCAGCAATTGATCTGTTAGACAGAACCATGGCAGCCATTAAAATGCTGGATGAACTTTCGGAAAAAGAACTGGAAAGCTGGAAAGCAACATATGAAGCCCTTCAAAATGAAGAATATTTAGATGATAAAGACAAAGCAGACGAATTGATCTGGAACTATAATTTATTAAGAGATAAAATCAGTCCTATTTTGTGGGGTTCGTTAAGCGAGCAGCCGCAAATCGATAATTCCATGCCTGTCGAAGAAATTCAAAAGATAATTGAAGAAACTTTCGAAGAACTTTTACAGCATGCATCAAAGAAAAGAGAAAAAGTAGACCGCTTGGAACTGGCTGCTGTCATGGCCGCAAAAACAAACATTCCGATCGGGAAAATCCAGGCCCAGGAAAAAGAAAAACTCCTGAACATGGAAGGCCTTTTAATGAACAGAGTGGTGGGGCAGGACCATGCGCTGAAAATTCTTTCCGATGCTATTGTTGAAAACCGCAGCGGATTAAATAAACCCGGACAGCCTATCGGTTCATTCTTCCTTTTGGGCCCTACGGGAACAGGGAAAACGGAACTGGCGAAATCGATGGCAGAACTTCTTTTCAACGATGAAAAAGCAATGGTGCGTTTCGATATGTCGGAATTTAAAGAAGAGCACTCCGCAGCGCTTCTGTATGGTGCGCCTCCGGGATATGTAGGTTATGAAGAAGGAGGGATGCTGGTTAATAAAATCAGGCAGCAACCTTATACAGTAGTGTTATTTGATGAAATTGAAAAAGCCCATCATTCTGTATTTGATGTATTCTTGCAGATTATGGATGAAGGAAAAGTTCATGATAAGCTCGGAAAAGAAGGAGACTTTAGCAATGCCCTGATTCTGTTTACATCAAACATCGGAAGTGAGGAAATCGTTAAGCAGTTTGAGGAAGGGAAAGTGCCTGAATCGTCTTCATTAATGCAGATCATGTCCGGTTCAGGCAGATTCAGGCCTGAATTTTTGGCAAGGATTACAGAGATTATTCCTTTTGCTCCCATTACTGAATCTATTGCAGAGAGAATTTTTAATATTCAGTTAAAATCGCTTCATGCTTCACTGACAAGATTGGGAATGACGTTGAAAATTAGTGATGAAGCCGTTAAGAACCTGGCACTGGGCGGGTTCAGCAGCAAATACGGGGCAAGACAGATTTCCGGAGTCATCAGGTCTCAACTGGCAAGGCCGATTTCAAAAATGATTGTAAGGGAAGAAGTGAAAGCCGGGCATACAATTCATGCAGACTGGAATACGGAAGAGGATAAGCTGGACTGGAAAGTAGATTAAAATAAAAAAACAGAGACAGGAGACTGATTGGGCATCTATTCAGATAAGTCTGGTCATTCTCTTCGTCAAATAAAAAGATGACACCAACCATTAAAAATATTATTCAGATCTTCATAATCCTGGCTTCGCCTATTGTGAATGCACAGTTTCTTACGGCTTCCGATACTTCTGAGAGTACGGTGAAACGATATAAAAATATAATTCGTGCCAATAAAGATAAAGTTGCTTTCATTGAATATTCTTTGGTAGAAAAGGGCCTGCCGAAGCATTTAAGGAATCTAGCTTTAATTGAATCCAATTTCAATACAAATGTGACATCCGGAGCAGGTGCCGTGGGGGTCTGGCAATTTATGACCGCCCATGCTAACCAGTATGGGCTTACGGAGCAAAACCGCGATGACTTTTACAGAAGTACCAAAACAGCCGCAATTTCTCTCAGTCATCTGTATAAGAAGTACAACAATTGGGTAACAGTAGTGGCTGCCTATAACTGTGGCGAAGGGAATATTGCCAAAGCCATGGCCGCTGCCGGATCTTCACAATATCATATTTTCTCTAAGTATCTTCCGGCAGAAACCATCAACCACGTTAAAAAATATCTGAATGCCTGCTATGCAACCGGAGAATTACAGAGTGTTGTAAGCAATTACAATTCTTCCAGAATGAATACGGTTTTCTTTGTTAACGGAGGAAGCGGGAAAAATAATGTGGAAATGGCGGAAACCGATATTAATGCAAGTTTTAATCTGAATGTGATTGCAGATGAACTTGATGTTGATATGGAAAAGATTTTGGGCTGGAATCCGGGAATTTCTGAAGAGCTTCAGCAGAAAGGCGAAAGCATGCTGTACCTTCCTAAAGATGTAATGCCCGATTTTTTATTGAGGAAAAATAAAATACTTTCCCGATCGCTGAAAGAAAGCAATACACAAAATAAAAAACCGAAAGAATAATAAAAGATATCTTTTAACCTATTCAAATCACAGGCAATATGCAAACAGAATCACAAAATATACCGAACAGCCCTACTTTCCGTCCCTCTCAGAATGCCGACGGAATATCAGAAAATCAACATACAGGAATTAACAGGTTGGTAAAGCTTTCTCTTGTAATCGAGGGGAAAGTAATCAAATACTACAAACATTTTACCTTAACCCAAAGCACCAGGCGCCATCATGAATTCAGTGTTACGCTGGCTCATGACACTTTAGGCGACCGCCAGACCCATACGCTGGAAGAAGCCAATAAGTTTTTAGGCAAACGTTTGACTGCAGTTATTTCTTATAAAGATATCGATAATAGTCCGGAACGGACATTTGTAGGCGTTATTACAAAAGTAGGCTTCAGTCAGGAAAAAATGAGTCTGGGAAATATTGTTCTGAAGGGATATAGCCCGACCATTTTACTGGACGGTGCGCCTCATGTCCAGAGTTTTGGTGGTGAATCGCCTGTAAATATGGGGATTATTGCCAATGAGGTGATTAAGCAGGGGATTGACAACCGTTTTGATATCCGGGTCGATACCAATGACTATTCCCAGATTATCTACAGCAGCCAGTATGACGAAACCCATTACAATTATCTGGCAAGAATGGCTGAAGCCTATGGCGAGCAGTTTTATTACGACGGTGAAGTACTTCATTTCGGAAAGCTTCCGCCTCAGAACAAACCGATTAAACTGACCTACGGAAGCAGTGCCAATGATATCACCGTACAACTGAAAGCCGTACATATAAAGCCTCAGTTTTACGGGTATAACAGCAGTAAAAATGAGAAGCTGACTTCAGGGGAAACTCCTGTTCAGCACGTGGGTGAGCTGGCCAAAACAGCCTATGCACATAATAATTCCATTTATAAAACTCCGGCCCTGCAGGTTGCTCCGGTTAAGGCATCCACCCATCTGGATGTAGAATATTCTCAGAAAAGTGCAGCGGGAAGCCAGGCAGTCAATGTATTTTTAGTATCCGGGGCTACCACGGTTCCGTTTTTGCATCCGGGCTGTGTAGTGGATGTGCAGATGCGTAAACCGGATACCAATGAATCTTCCTACTTTACAAGGGTTATGATTACTGAAGTTTCCCACGAAATCGACACCATCGGGCATTACAGCGGACAATTCGAAGGGATTGCTTCCGATACGGGGTTCTTGCCGAAACCTGACTTCACCGTTCCTAAAGCCGAGCCTCAGATCGCCACGGTGATCTCCAATACAGATCCGGAAGGCCAGGGCAGGGTACAGGTAAGATTTGACTGGCAGACAAACGACACCACCCACTTTATCAGAATGATGAGTCCGGATGCGGGAGGCACTGATCAGGTAAACCAGAACAGAGGATATGTGGCCATACCGGAAGTCGGGGACCAGGTCATGGTGAATTTTGTACACAGCCATCCTGACCGTCCTTTTGTCATGGGCGGCATGTTCCACGGCGGAGTAGGCCTTGGCGGCGGAGTGGACAACCGGGTGAAATCCATTCAGACCAGAAGCGGCCATAGGATCGTTTTTACGGAGAATGAAAGCATTGTGATTACGGATAAATCAGGGAATGAGATTCATCTGGATACCACGGGAAGCAATATCACGATCACGGCTCCCGAAACCATGACGCTGAACTGCAGGAATATGAATATCAACGTTGCAGAAAACATGATAACGAATGT
>NZ_AUMU01000035.1 GCF_000430845.1 Chryseobacterium gregarium DSM 19109
ACCCTTGGAAAAGGATGGTTTGTAGACCCACAGGGATTCGAACCCCAACTGATGGTACCAAAAACCAGAGTGCTACCGTTACACCATGGGTCTGTCTTGTTTAGTGGTGCAAATTTAAAGCTTTTTTCTCTATTTGCAAATCATTTTTTAATTTTTCTTTAAATTTACACTTCATTTTAAGGTAGAAAATATGCTGGTCAACTTCAATAATCTCGAAATTAATAATTTACATCCTCAGACGGAATTTGAAAAAAAAGTGATTTTTTTTTTAAAAGAATGGTTTTCGAATGATAAAACGGTAAAAGTACAGACTTCAGGTTCTACAGGGAATCCGAAAGTTTTTGACATTGAGAAAAAGAAAATGCTCAGTTCTGCTGCAATGACCTGTGATTTTCTGGGTTTGAAAGCAGGGGATACGGCATTGATTTGCCTCCCTGTAGAATATATTTCCGGAAAAATGATGGTGGTACGGGCTTTTGAAAGAAAATTAAATCTTATCATTGCCGAACCGTCATTAAAACCTTTGGAAAATTTAGACACTGAAATTGAATTTTGTGCGATGACACCTTTGCAGGTTGACAATTCTTTAGATAAAATTCATTGTATTAAAAATTTAATTATCGGGGGAGCTGCAGTTTCGGAATCTTTAAAAGTAAAAATAACTCAAACACTTCAACAATCAAAAACTCCGACAAAAATTTACGAGACCTACGGAATGTCTGAAACACTCTCTCACATTGCGCTGAAAGAGATTTATCCAAATCCTGATGACTTTTTTACTGTTCTTGAAAATGTTTCTGTTTCTAAAGACGAAAGAGGTTGCCTTAAAATTTTCGCGCCTAATTTGAATGCTGAAATATTGCAGACCAATGATCTGGTTGAAATGAGAAATGGCAATCAATTCAGATTTTTAGGGAGAATAGACAATGTGATTAACTCCGGCGGAGCCAAAATATTTCCTGAAGAACTGGAAGCTTTAGTTAAAAAAGAAATTTCGAACGAAGTCGTTTTTTTAGGATTGGAGGATGAAAGCTTGGGACAAAAACTGATTGCTGTTATTGAAGGAGCTGAATCTGAATTTGTAAATCAAAAGCTATCGACCATCCAATACCTGCTAAAATTTCACAAGCCAAAAGAAGTTATCTTTATCAATGAAATTCCAAGAACACTGAATGGGAAGGTGAATAGGCTAGAACTTAGGAAAATGATAGAGAGCAAATGATTTTAAACTCACAAAACCACCCCGTCTCAAGTTTCGAAAGAAAATTGATTCACCTCTCCGGAGGAGGGGAATTTGATAATACATAATTCATATGAAGGATTTTACCAAAGAACTGAATTTTAAAACTTCCCGCAGCAGCGGGGCAGGCGGACAAAACGTGAATAAAGTGGAAACTGCCGTTACCGTTACCTGGAAAGTTTCAGATTCTGAGTTTTTCAATGAAAGGCAGAAAAGTCTGATCTCAGAAAAACTAAAAAACAGAATTAATCTGGAAGGATTTTTATTTCTGAGTGTTTCCGAAAGCAGAACTCAGCTTCAAAATAAGAAAATTGCCATAGAGAAAATCTTAGAATTGGTTGATAAGGCTTTAATTATCCCAAAATTCAGGGCAAAAACCAAACCGACGAGATCTTCTGTTGAGAGACGTATTGAACAGAAAAAACAACATTCCGGTAAAAAAGAAAACAGACGTTTTAAGTTTTAGGATTATTTGAATTGAAGACTGCTCTGCGTAAGGGATAGCAGAGGAAATCCTTTTTGTTCAGAATCGGGAAAGGCGTGGAACAAAAAGATTGGAACGAATAGCCCGACCCGGGATGCCGGCAAAAAGCTTTGGCGAGGGATACTCCCAAATAATTTTCAAAAACGCTGTCAACTTTTCACTTCCATCTTCCCGCTTCCAACATCTTTCATTATCTTTGCCAAAATTATCATAATGAACAAACCGATTACCGAATTCATAGAAAAATATTACCTTCACTTTAATGCGGCAGCGCTGGTGGATGCTTCCAAAGGCTATGTCGCCCACCTGAAAGAAGGCGGAAAGATGATGATCACTTTGGCTGGGGCAATGTCTACCGCTGAATTAGGAAAAATTTTGGCTGAAATGATCCGTCAGGATAAAGTAGATTTTATCTCTTGTACAGGGGCAAACCTTGAAGAAGATTTGATGAACCTGGTGGCGCATTCTCACTACGAAAGAGTTCCTCATTACAGGGATCTGACGGCTCAGGATGAGTGGGATTTGTTGGAAAGAGGCTTAAACAGGGTAACAGATACCTGTATTCCTGAAGAAGAAGCTTTCAGAAGACTGCAGAAGCACATCGTTGAAATATGGAAAGATGCTGAAGCCAAAGGCGAAAGATATTTTCCGCATGAATTTATGTACAAAATGATTCTGTCAGGCGTTTTGGAGCAGTATTATGAAATCCCGAGAGAAAATTCCTGGATGATTGCAGCAGCAGAGAAAAACCTTCCGATCGTTGTTCCGGGATGGGAAGATTCCACCATGGGAAATATTTTCGCTTCTTACTGTATCAAAGGTGAACTGACGGCTACAACGATGAAATCAGGTATTGAATACATGACCTATCTGGCAGACTGGTACACGAAAAACTCAGCAGGAAAAGGCGTTGGTTTCTTCCAGATTGGTGGAGGTATCGCAGGAGATTTCCCGATCTGTGTGGTTCCGATGCTGTATCAGGATATGGAAATGCATGATATTCCGTTCTGGTCATATTTCTGTCAAATTTCGGATTCAACGACTTCTTACGGTTCTTATTCCGGAGCGGTACCAAACGAAAAAATTACCTGGGGTAAACTGGATATCACGACACCGAAATTTATCGTTGAAAGTGATGCTACCATTTGTGCACCATTGATGTTCTCTTATATTTTAGAAAATTAATAAAAAGCAGGAAGACAGAAGTCTATAGCTTCAAGTTATATAAAACGTTCCAAATTTTGGGACGTTTTTTTATGTCTTGAAGGCGTGAAAATATATTGATGCCCAATAGCAAAATTATTTATGAATTCGTTTTTTGAATTATGACATGTCCCTCTCCGAAGCAAATCCAAGGGTCGGGCCAGGCTTCTGCAGGCTCCACTTCGTTCCGGTGTTGTGCACCGCGTGCTTCGTCCGCTCCTTCCATATCCCTCACGCAGTTCGTCAATCCAGAGAATTGGTCAGCACAAAATAACGATACGCCAAAATACCTTTCTGCACTTTAGTCAGTTTTGTCGGATCTTTATCACTCAGCTTGGGTAAAATAGCCTTATTGATTTTATTAAGTAATCTGAAAATGGACTTTTTCATAACTTTTTGATTTAGATAAAACAAATCATTCAAAAATTATGCAGTTTTGTATAAGCTGGAAGTTAGCTATCGAAGCTGGCTGGAAGTTGTATATTGGAATTTTGTAAGACCTAAAAACAAAAATTGTCCTCAATGTTGAAGACAATTTTTATATTAATGCTCAAGGCAAAAAGCTAGAAGCCATTCGCCACTAGCACTTCTATGGATTTCCGTACATATTCGATTCTCCACCATCAATGGCGATAACCTGTCCTGAAACATATCCGTTTTCATCACTTAGAAGATAAGCAACTAAATTTCCTACATCTTTTGGATCGCCTAATCTTCTGGTGGGATTTCTTGATGCATATTCTTTTTCTGCCGCTTTCGGATCTGCCGGATTTACCTGATTGAAAGCTTCAGCAACCATCGGTGTCAGAATCGCGCCTGGAGCGATGGCATTGGTTAAGATATTGTCTTTGCCATATTCTAAGGCTGCATTTTAGTCATTCCTGCTACCACATGTTTAGTGGCAACATAAGCGGTTTGATTCAGAACGCCTCTTATTCCTCCGACAGAAGCTACGTTGACGATTCTTCCGCCGCCGTTTTTTTGCAGTTCGGGAATGACATATTTCATTCCGTAATACACTCCCAACAAATTGATGTCGATTACTTTTTTAAATACGTCAATATCATATTCAACTAGTGGAGCTTGTTTCCCTTCGATTCCTGCATTGTTGTATAATCCGTCAACCTTCCCGAATTCTTTCACGGTTTGGTCAACATAGTTTTTTACATTTTCTTCCAATGAAACGTCTGCAGTCACAGTAAGAAATTTACTTTTCGGATATTTTGCTTCTAGTTCAGCCTTTGCTTTTTCTAAAGCTTCATCATTATAATCTACTAAGGTAATATTTGCTCCTTTTGAAGATAAAATATCTGCAGCGGCAAGTCCTAAACCCATTCCTGCTCCTGTTACTATAATCACTTTCCCTTTTAAATTTGCCATGATTTTAATATTTAATTCATTGCTTCAATTTACAACAATCATACCCTTGTCAAAATTGATGTATGATAATGTTTTGCCACACTGAGTGAAAATTTTAGAATAACACTTTTTTGAACTTTAAAATTAAGGGTCTTAACTATTGGAAATACAAAAAGGATTATGGGATTTCTCTTATGAAACAAAAAAAATCAGATCCCCTCCTATGAAGTACTCAAAAACGATATAATAGAATAAGTATAGTTCTTCATATTACTATTTGAAAAGGGTGTAACTCCCAAGCATGCTTTATGGAATCATTAACAGTATTTATGTAAGTGGGAAAGAATTTAACGGTATCTTGTTCCCATGATTTGACTATGTAGAAAGAAACTTTAAATTATAAAACGTTTTTCAGCAGTTATCTTCGAATCATTACTAATCCTCTGTTGCTATCAGGTTTGCTTTTGACGAAGCTTCTTATCAGTAATATTATCATGATCTTCCACAGTTATGTTTACAACTATCATCATTATCCCCGCATAAAAATTCCCCTCCTTTGGAGGGGTGGGAAAAATCCGGAGGATTTTTGCCGGGGTGGTTTTAAGCAAGCCTTATATATAATATGTTTTTAATATGATGGACGATCAAACCTCATAGGTTTTTAAAACCTATGAGGTTTCCAAAGTTCCATTAAGCCATTGATTAAACAGGATTATTCATAACACCGATGCAGCGATCTGTAAAATAATCATCAGTCAAAATCCATCATATAATAACCATTACTTAATAATCATTCCGGTAATCCCCATTTATAAGTAATGACTATTATTCAACCCTCATTAAAGAGGTCTTTTCGATCCCTTAATCGCTGCTAAACCTCGGAAAATCCTCAGCAGATCACATTTTATCGATCTTCTGTTAATGCTTATAGGGTTTATTTGTTTATTGTGGATAACTCTGATTGGCCTTCTAACGCTAGGTTAATCAATAATATAAGCTATTATTTCCCCACAAAATAGGGTTTGCTATGAATTTTATGTTAAGTATATTTGGAAGGTAATGCAGGAGTTTCTATCTTTGCCCCACTGAAAACGAGAGTATGTCAGTAGCGCAGGAGAGCTTTTAGATAAGCATGGAATTAAAAACTAATCATCTACCTTATAGGATTGCTTCTGGCAATTATATAAGTAACAGATCAGGA
>NZ_AUMU01000036.1 GCF_000430845.1 Chryseobacterium gregarium DSM 19109
GGTATTGTAGTCGAAGTTAAGTCACTTCCTTTTTCCAGCTTATGCACGGTAGCACAGATGCTCGTCTCTGTAGGACCATACGCATTGTAAAAAGTACCATACTTTAAATATTCTTTTGTCTTACCGATCACTGCTGATTCTCCTGCGGTAATTAAACCTTTTAAATTTTGAAGCTTTTCAACATTCAGTAAACTGAAGAAAGCAGGTGGCAGCGTTACCAGATCAATAGAATGACTGTTTACATATTCTTCAAAGGCATACGCATCTTTTCTCACTGAATCGCTCAGAATATGAAGACTCTTACCACTAAGTAGCGTCATAAAAATCTCTGAAATAGAAGCATCAAAAGAGAAAGAAGCAAACTGGGCTACATTTTCGTAAGAGGAAACTTCAAAGAATTCTTTCTGGAACAGCATCGTATTTAAAATACCGCCATGGGTATTTAAAACTCCTTTTGGCTCTCCTGTAGAACCGGAAGTGTAAATGATATAAGCAATATCTTCTTTTTCTAAAACTGTTGATGTAAAGTCTGAACCGTCTTCTTCTGTTAATTCCAGATCGATCGAAAAGGATTCTCCAGCATAGAAATCAAGGTCAAAGAAATAATAAGATTCAGTGATCAGTAAAGACAAGCCAGAGGTCATCACTTCTTTCCTGGATTCAGGGAGGTTGGCATCAATTGGAACATAGACTGCCCCTAATTTTAATATCCCCAGAATAGAAACAATCTGATTCTCACCACGGTTAAGCATCACTCCTACCTGATCACCTTTTTTGATCCCATGATCCATCTGAAGACGGTGTCCTAAAGCATTCGCTTTACTATTAAGTTCTTCATAACTTAGTACTGTATTTTCGAAAACAACAGCACTTGATTCTGGGTTTCTGGCCACTTCCTCTTCAAATAAACTAACAATATTTTGATTGTCAGGATATGAAACAGAGGTATTATTAAATTTTTTTAACAATACATCCCGATCCGCAGAACTTACATATTCTAATTCTGACAGAGGAGTATTTGGAGAATCAACGAATTTTAATAGTAATTCTTTGTAGTGTTTTATAAAGTTCTGAATGGTATTCGAATCATACAGATCCTTGTTATAATTTACTTTGATATATAACTGGTCATTAATAACACCAAAATGAAACTCGATATCATTTTTACAGTTACCTCCTTTAAATTCCTGAGTGCTGTCCGTTACTATTTCATGTATTGAATAAGGATCTGTTGTCGCTTCATGAAATGTAATTGAAATATCAAAAATTGAGCTTTTAGCCTGATCTCTTTTAAAATCAATATCATTCAATATCTCACTCAGCGGATATATGGAATGCTCATAAGCGGAGATCAGATTTTCTTTAACTTTTTCAAAAAAAGTATTAAAGCTATCTGTAGAACTTACTTTATTTCTTAAAACCAATGTTCTTAGAAAATAACCGATCTGCTGGGAAAATTCATCTCTTTCCCTGATAGCCATCGGAGATCCTACAATGATATCTTCATGATGGGTGTATTTATACAACAGTGCTTTTAGCACCGTAAGAACTCCCATAAATAGACTTCCGTGGCGTTTCTGAACCAAATTACTAAGCAGTTTGGTATTCTCAAGGGATAAAAACATCTGAAAAGCTACGCTATCATAGGTTTTAAAAGACGGTTTTATCTTATCCGTAGGAAACTGAACAGCTTCCGGTAATGGTACCAAAACATCCTGCCAGTATTTTTTATGATCCTTTGAAGCTGACAATTGCTCATAGGTCCAATCAATATAATCCTTATACTGATATTTTATTTCTTTTTCCGGTTCTGCTCCAATTAAATAGGCCTTATATACTGAGAATATTTCATTTTCAAATATCTTAACAGACCATTCATCTGCTATAATATGATGTATATTATAATAGAAAATGCTATTTCCTTCAGGAAGATGAATTAAATAACATCGTAAAAGCAAACCGTTTTCTAAATCAAAATTTACAAGATTATCTTTATTGATAAATTCCATCCCATCCTCATAATTACCATGAGTATAATCGATTTCATGTATATCCGCTTCTACTTTATGATGGATTAGTTGCTCCAAATCTCCTGAAGCATTTAATTTGAAATTGGTTCTTAGAATTTCATATTTGTTAAGAACAAAATTCAATGCTTTTTTTAATAATTCAATATCTAAAGTTTCCCTAATATAAAAATTCGAAGGTAAATGGTAGGTTATGGATGCTGTAGGGTCCTGACATGTTATCCATATTTCCCTTTGAACATGAGATGTTCTGTAATGGATATTACCTTGTTCATCTATAGAAGCATTTGAGAGTGATTTATTTTTAAAAAATTGAACTAAAGAATCTTTATTTATTTTTATTTCCTTCAAAAGCTCAGTTGGAATATTTTCTTTTGTGGAAATGATTTCTAAATTATCATTCTTCAATACAACTTCTATATTATTTTCTTTTAATTTATCAATAAAGTTTTTCATAAATTTTGGTATAATTGATATTTCTGTTAAAAATTATCCTTAGTTAATGCAGCTAATCATCTTGATTATTTTTCAATATATAAAACAATATCAATCTGTTAAGCTCAGATCATACTGAGTTGACATTAGAAATATCGTTGGGATTCAAGCAGATCATTTAAAAACTTTGCATTTTTTCTTAAAACAAATGCAAAGTTGATAATGATCATTGATTTAAAATCTAAATTTAAATTACCATTCAGTAATTCCGTTATACATATTCTATTGTCTTTTCTCCAAACAATCTTTCTGCTTCGATGCCTCTGGATATACATTCTTCCAGTAGTTTGTTGGACTCTACAATAGCTTTGGATTCCTCAGTATATTTAATAGAACTGATGAATACCAACCAAGGTTCCATTCCCATTGCATATACAAATACATCTTTAGGATTAAAAATATCAATAAAAGCTATTCCCTGGTTATAGTCAGATCCTGCCAGACGTCGTGAAAGGTCTTTATCTCTTTCTAATTTCTTATACATTAATGGTCCGTACAGCCAGGATAATGGAGCTCCTTCACATTCCATTCCCAGGAATAATACATCTACTTCTCCGACGATTCCTTTTACTTTTTCATAGATCTTTGGTTCGATGTTACAGGAATCTGCAGCGAATAGAAGTCTGATGCCATTATGCAGAGAAAAATGATAACACAGTTTACTTCTAACATCAAGGTCGGCATGTTCTCCTAAAAACGGAAGTCCTGTAATCACACAATTCTCCATTTCAATACTTTCCAGTTCATTTAATTCAATAACCTGTTTAAAACCTATTTTCTTAAACATTAACTTGAGATCCGGATCCTGTAGATTTCCTTTGCTGCTACTAGGAACAATAATTGTTTTTATTCTGTGGCGTAATTGCAATAAGGTTTCCAAAAGAATATGATCCTGATGATTATGGGTAATCAAAACATAATCAATTTCTTCAGGAAGATCATTAATGGTGTATCTGTTCACATCTGTTTCATATCCGTCATAGCTAATAACAGGATCTACTAAGATTGATACTTTTTTGGTTTCAACAAGAACACATGCATGTCCAAAGTATCTGGTTCTCACCCCCGGCCCATCGTATTTGCGGAATTCTGCTGGTTTTTCTTTAGTAAAAAAAGTTTTAAAAAGCTCTTCTTTTTCAGCAGGAATATTAAGCAGCTCCTTTATTTTTCCGTAATCACCCGGAACTTTCTTCATTTTAAAAAGTTCATCTATAACCTCAGATCTGAAAGGGATATCAAGATGAATAACATTTTCATCCGGTAATCTCGGAGTACTTAAGACAAATGATCTTGAATCATCGGAATCAATTAATTGTAAGCTTATAGACTGAGCCGACTCATCATAATACTTACTTGCATATAACAATGGTTCTATTAATCTGTAATTGACATTATTATTTAAATCGTAATAAAGCTCAACATACCCTTTTAGAATTTCAGGAATCTTTTCATACATGCTATTCAAAGAGAAACCCTGAACTTCTGATTGTAAAATCTCATTTAATTCTCTTAAGGCATTGTCCAATTCTAATAAATGTGCTCTTTTTTCAATAGTCTCGTCGTGTAACCTTGAAACTTCATTTACTCTTTCCGTCTGATAATCTATGAATGGACCTCCTAACATTTTAGGATTTTTAACCGCTAAACTATGGGTCTTCGCATTTTTAATGTAAGATGACATAATTCTCAGGTGTCTGTGCTTTATATTCATTGCCGCAGTGACAGGAGATATAAGGTGTGACCATGCATACCATAGATCTACCAATGGTTCGATTACGACATTAAGTTTTAAATAGGTATCGTTTTTTAAATTTTCCATTTTTTAAAATAAATTTTATAGTGTTTACCAGGTTAAATAATTGTTCTAAAAGTATTTTCTTCTTTGTTTTCGACTTCGTTCATCACTTCAGCCAACTCTTTAATGGTGGGTTTTTCGAGGAAAACATTAATTTTCACGACCTTTTTCATTTTCTTTTGTATTTCTCCAATGATCCTGATGGCATTCATACTGTTTCCACCTAACTCAAAGAAGTTATCCGTAGCTCCTATGTTTTCAATTCTTAATATTTCCTGCCAGATTTCTTTCAGCTGTTGTTCTGATTCATTGGCAGGCGCTACATATTCATTCTTTATTAGATCTGAACTGCTTACTTCCGGTAAACTCTTTCTGTCAACCTTTCCATTACTCGTTAAAGGAATCTGGTCAAGTTCTACATAAAAACCGGGAAGCATATATTGTGGAAGCGTGCTCTCAAGATGCCTCGCCAGATCCTGTTTGTCGATCGGAGCATCACTTACATAGTATACCACCAAACTCTTATCTCCATCATGTTCTTTTACCTCCGTCACAACAGATTTAATCGATTCACTGAAAGAAAGCACCTGGCTGTCAATCTCGCCTAACTCGATACGATGTCCACGGATCTTGACTTGATGGTCAATTCTTCCCAGATACTCTATTGTACCATCAGGCAACCATCTTCCCAAATCTCCTGTACGGTACATCTTCGTACCTGCTACAAATGGATTCTCTACAAACTTCTCTTCCGTTAAATCCTCACGGTTCAGATAACCCTGAGCTAATCCATCTCCTGAGATATACATTTCTCCATTAACACCTGCAGGAACCAAATGTCTATACTCATCTAAAATATAAATCTGGGTATTGGCAATAGGCTGGCCGAT
>NZ_AUMU01000037.1 GCF_000430845.1 Chryseobacterium gregarium DSM 19109
CGTTAGGAAATTTAACACCAAATGAATTCATCATTAACAGTCAGAAAAATCAAATTTCTCTAATTTAGACTGTTCCATATATCGGGGGGAGGTCACTTTCGTCAGAGGAAAAGCACTAACAAAATCTTTTAAGAAAAAAAAGGGAAAATGGAAGAAATATAGAGCTACTATTAACGCTGGTCTTGATGGTAATATTGTTTCTGGTTGTGGAAGTAGTGAAGTATCTATGATATCTATGGAACAAAAAAGAAGAAAGAGATTAAAGAATAAAAAGGAATTAGCCGATCCTGGAAATAATCAGCTTCATAAACTTAAACCAAATAAATTAATAAGTATTCATAAACAAGAAGGAAGTTATTTTCAAGATGAAGTGTATTAGTAGTGAAATTAGAATAATGAATAGATCTATTCAGATTTTATGTTTCTAAATTTATTTCCAAAATTATCCACTAAAATTTGGAATTAAGTGAGTTTGGGAACTATTCTAACATTAATGCAGTAGATGAAAATGGAAATCCTTCAGGCTATTTCGGTGATATTATTGATGAAGCATACGCTGTCTTTTTAATAAAAAACAGATTTCAGCAAAATCTCATCTATAAGTAACACCCACGGTTTCTTTTACGTAATCTGTTATTTTTATAGAGTTATATATATTAAATATAAATTTTTATAAATTTCAAAATCTATAATAAAAAATTCGGCGACATTGTATGTCGCCGAATTTAATAATTTCCTTTTATGATCATATAATAAGGTTAGCGTATCAATACCATAATGAAAAGTACATTGACTTTTTATACGAATATTTGAGCACCAAATTACCCGATGCAGTTGATCCCATTATGAACGTTGTCGAATCATTTATCAGCGATATACCTAAAGAAGATTTAACAATATGATTTTTAAAGATGAAAAAAATATTTCATACAGTAGGTTTTAGATCTACTATTTTTCTTTGGCATGTTTTTAATTTCTTCATCTGTATAATTATCCAGAATTTTAGCGTACGGTAAAATAGACCCTGGTCAATCCAAATGGCTTATAAATTTCTTCCGGACATTTAGTAGGATCGTTTTCTGAGATTATTAATTTTAAATATATAAATTGAATATATCAGTTATATAATTTGTTAATCAATATATTCAAATAATAAATTAATAATATTCTGGCTGTAAAATACTCCAAACATTCAGCAAAGTAATTCATAAATTGCAACCATGTATTAATCATTTTTTGAGATTTGCCAATAATAATTATTACGTTTCTAGGCTAAAGTAAGTAGCGGACTTTGAGAAAATCTGTTTCTTTCGAACACAAACTAAGTTATGGGAAAAGGCTTCAACTTACTGAAAAAAAGTCTTTTTTTAGTGTATGTAGTGCGCAGATTGCATTGGTCTTATCATTTAATAGTTTTTACTGATGCTAAAATTTCTTGAATTTGCTTTATTTGCTCTGGCGATAGATTTCTTTTAGGAATCAAAATCGCAGATAAATTGTTTTGATAGATCAGAAACCAGTTTTTCTTTTCAACTACCTTATAGATTTTCGACCAGAGAATTTCCATATAGAAGGATTCGCCTCTGATTTTTATCTCGTTTTCGGTTAAATTCATATCCAACGTTTCCCTTAAATGATTGCTCGAGTAGTAATTTCTTAGAATTGTAGTAAATATAACGGTCGGTTGAATCACAGCAATTAAAAGTAAAGTGATATATTGATAAATTACGGGTTCTGGAAGATTTAAAATATTTAAGTGGTAAAGCGCAATCCAAAGCACGAGTAATAACACGAAACAGACAAGAAATATCATTATTGGCTTTGAATATGTTAAGCTAAATAATATTTTTAAATATTGTCGGATAGTCACTTTTGCTTTTAACTTCATTTTATCGTTTTTTGAGATAAGTTGATGTATTATTCTTTAATTAAAATTAAGATTTTACTATTTTTAATAGGTCATCACAATATAGAAATTATTATCACAAACAGAGTAGAAACTAAAAGAGTGTTACAAATTATTTTGTAACACTCTTTTAGTTTTAATATTTCAAAAGAAATTTATCTTATTGAGAAATAATAGTATACGTTAATTCTGTTGTATATACGGTAGGAGTCTGTCCTGCAATATAGTTGTCCAGGTAAGCGTTAGCACCCGCACCTTTGTATTCAATGCTGATTTTTTTATCTACCCCTCCTATTGCTGAAGTAACCAATGTGGTTTCGTTAGCTGACAACTGGGTGTTCTGTGCATACTGAGCTCCTGTAATAGGCTCTGATCCTGCACTTGCTTTGATCTGGATCGTGTTGGCCTGGATGTTTTTAGCACCGTTCTGTAAAGCAGCGTTGGCACTTTTCACTTTTACCTGAAATCCTCCGGTACTGTAGATATTCAAGTGGTCAGCATTAACAGATGACACACCGTTTACATAGTCATCTTTGGTTACATAGTCTAAGTTAACGACTTTCTGAGTGGTATTCACCACAAGGGTCTGGATAGGCTTTAATCTGACGTTTAAAGTTACTGTCTGCTGAGCATTCAATGATATAAATCCTGCAAAAGCGAAAGCGGCAAAAATTAATTTTTTCATGATGTAAATAATATTTTTATTATAAAGCAGTAGCAGTATAAGTTACCGTTTGTGTATACGTTCCGGCCGGCTTACCTAAGATATCAGAAGATGATGATTTCGCCGCTGGAATGGTGTAGTCCAGATTCAGTGTTAAGGCGCTTCCAAGCGGAGCATTTGCTACTAAAGTCTGATCCGCTGCCGATAAAACAACAGCGCTTTTTGTTCCGCCCATCGTTCCGGCAGCTGCTGAAGTTTTGATGGTCAAAACATTGACAGGGATTTCATTGGTTCCGTTCATGAAGCTCGCACCGCCTGCTTTTACCTTCACATTAAAATTCTTTGTTGAAGTAACTTTCAAAGCGTTGGCCTGGGC
>NZ_AUMU01000038.1 GCF_000430845.1 Chryseobacterium gregarium DSM 19109
GATAGCCCCGTACATGAAAGGTATATTAAGATGATAAATGAGTAGGGCGGGACACGTGAAATCCTGTCTGAATATGGGGGGACCATCCTCCAAGGCTAAATACTCCTGAAAGACCGATAGTGAACAAGTACTGTGAAGGAAAGGTGAAAAGCACTTCGAATAGAAGGGTGAAATAGAACCTGAAACCGTACGCCTACAAGCGGTCGGAGCCCACAAGTTGGGTGACGGCGTGCCTTTTGCATAATGAGCCTACGAGTTAATTTTACTAGCGAGGTTAAGGACTTAAGGTCCGGAGCCGGAGCGAAAGCGAGTCTGAATAGGGCGCATAGTTAGTAGGATTAGACGCGAAACCTTGTGATCTACCCATGGGCAGGTTGAAGCTCTGGTAACACAGAGTGGAGGACCGAACCGGTTGACGTTGAAAAGTCTTCGGATGACCTGTGGGTAGGGGTGAAAGGCCAATCAAACTGGGAGATAGCTCGTACTCTCCGAAATGCATTTAGGTGCAGCGTCGCAAATGAGTTTATTAGAGGTAGAGCTACTGATTGGATGCGGGGGTTTCATCGCCTACCAATTCCTGACAAACTCCGAATGCTAATAAATGTTCTGCGGCAGTGAGGGCATGGGTGCTAAGGTCCATGTCCGAGAGGGAAAGAACCCAGACCAACAGCTAAGGTCCCCAAATATATGCTAAGTTGAAACAACGCGGTTGGACTGCATTGACAGCTAGGATGTTGGCTTGGAAGCAGCCATTCATTTAAAGAGTGCGTAACAGCTCACTAGTCGAGCGGTCCGGCATGGATAATAATCGGGCATAAGCATATTACCGAAGCTATGGATTTATAATTTATTATATCTGGTAGGAGAGCATTCTGTTTGCACCGAAGCAGTATCGTGAGATATTGTGGAGCGTACAGAAAAGAAAATGTAGGCATAAGTAACGATAAAGGGGGCGAGAAACCCCCTCACCGAAAGACTAAGGTTTCCTCAGCTATGCTAATCAGCTGAGGGTTAGTCGGGACCTAACGCGAACCCGAAAGGGGTAGTGGATGGACAATGGGTTAATACTCCCATACTTGCTCACACTAAAAAGGGGACGGAGTGCCGTACCTGCTGGAGACTGACGGAATAGTCAAGGCCTAGCCTTCGGGCGAAGCTGCTGCAGGGAAAGTGCTTCCAAGAAAAGCCGAAGTGAAGCAACCCGTACCAAAACCGACACAGGTGGTCGAGGAGAGAATCCTAAGGTGCTCGAGTGAGTCGTGGCTAAGGAACTAGGCAAAATAGTCTCGTAACTTCGGAAGAAGAGACGCCAGCAGCAATGCTGGCCGCAGTGAAGAGGCCCAGGCGACTGTTTATCAAAAACACAGGACTCTGCTAAATCGAAAGATGCTGTATAGGGTCTGACACCTGCCCGGTGCTGGAAGGTTAAGGAAGGGCGTTAGCAGCAATGCGAAGCGTTTGACTGAAGCCCCAGTAAACGGCGGCCGTAACTATAACGGTCCTAAGGTAGCGAAATTCCTTGTCGGGTAAGTTCCGACCTGCACGAATGGTGTAACGATCTGGGCACTGTCTCAGCCACGAGCTCGGTGAAATTGTAGTATCGGTGAAGATGCCGATTACCCGCAATGGGACGAAAAGACCCTGTGAACCTTTACTATAACTTCGTATTGACTTTGAGTAAGTAATGTGTAGGATAGGTGGGAGGCTATGAAGCGGGCACGCTAGTGTCTGTGGAGCCAACGTTGAAATACCACCCTTTACTTACTTGGAGCCTAACTTCTTTTAGAAGGACATTGCGTGGTGGGTAGTTTGACTGGGGTGGTCGCCTCCAAAAGAGTAACGGAGGCTTTCAAAGGTACCCTCAGCACGCTTGGTAACCGTGCGTAGAGTGTAATGGCATAAGGGTGCTTGACTGTGAGACCTACAAGTCGATCAGGTGCGAAAGCAGGACATAGTGATCCGGTGGTTCCGTATGGAAGGGCCATCGCTCATAGGATAAAAGGTACTCCGGGGATAACAGGCTAGTCTCCCCCAAGAGCTCACATCGACGGGGAGGTTCGGCACCTCGATGTCGGCTCGTCACATCCTGGGGCTGGAGAAGGTCCCAAGGGTTGGGCTGTTCGCCCATTAAAGTGGCACGCGAGCTGGGTTCAGAACGTCGTGAGACAGTTCGGTCTCTATCTATTGCGGGCGTTAGATGTTTGAGAGGGCTTGATTCTAGTACGAGAGGACCGAATTGAACAAACCTCTGGTGTATCAGTTGTACCGCCAGGTGCACCGCTGAGTAGCTACGTTTGGAAGAGATAAACACTGAAAGCATATAAGTGTGAAACTCGCCTCAAGATGAGACATCTTTTAAGGGTCGTGGGAGATGACCACGTTGATAGGCTACAGGTGTAAAGTTGGTAACAGCATAGCCGAGTAGTACTAATTACCCGTAGATTTATAGCCTATGGGTTACAATAAAACAAGTTCTTATAAGTGCA
>NZ_AUMU01000039.1 GCF_000430845.1 Chryseobacterium gregarium DSM 19109
CTGGATTTTATTCCTTTAACCAGCAATGGTAAGATTGACCGAAAAAGCTTACCTGAAGTGGAAAGTTCGGATCTGATAAAGAACGAATATGTGGCTGCCAGAAGTAAAGAAGAACAGGTATTAGTCTTAGTTTGTGAGACTATTTTAAAGCATAGTCCTATCAGTATCCGTGATAATTATTATAACCTTGGAGGAGACTCTATTAAATCGATTCAGATAGTTTCCAGGCTTCGTCAACAAGGCTATAGCCTTAAAGTAGAGCATATCTTGCAGTATCCTATATTAGAAGAGCTTGCAGGTTATATAACAACAGCTGCTGTTGAGATAGATCAGTCTGTTGTTATTGGAGAAAGTATTCTCACACCAATCCAACGATATTTCTTTGAGAGTGATGCTATTGTTAACAGGAACCATTATAACCAGTCTGTTATCCTAAAAAGTTCAGAGCGACTTTCAGTTGCTGCCTTAGAAACGTCAATAAAACGTCTTGTTGAGCACCACGATGCTTTGAGAATGGTGTATATAGAAAAAGAAGGAGTATGGAGTCAGCATAATGAAGGGACGGACAATAAAAAATACCGATTAAATTCCTATGAGCTTCACCATGAAGAATTATCATTGGAAGAAGAGCAGGAACGTTTACAACAAATAGGTGAAGAGCTTCAAGGCTCCACAGATATCTCTTCAGGGGTTTTATTTCATATAGGTCATGTATCAATGAGTGATGGCGACCGTATTATTTTGGTTGTACATCATTTGGTAGTAGATGGCGTTTCCTGGAGGATCTTGCTGGAAGATTTAGGTAAGCTGTACGAAGCCGTAGTTCAAGGCTTATCTTTTGCACTTCCATCAAAAACGGATTCATTCCAAAGTTGGGGTAAAGCATTGGATGGATACAGCAGAAGTCTGGAACTCTCCAAAGAGCGTTTATATTGGGAAGAAGTAGAATCAGAACATTATGAAACGTTTACTACGGATTATGCTTTGTCCGGTAAACAAATCTTAGATAATAGCTTAAACTTTAGCCTGAGTGCAGAATCTACGAAGTTACTACAAACGCGTGCAGGTAAGAAATATAGTGCAGAAATCAATGATGTCTTATTGACGGGATTGGCATTATCCTTACAGGATCAGTTTTGTATTAATAAGACCAAGGTTCTCATGGAGGGTCATGGTAGAGAAGTTATGAATACGGGTCTGGATATCAGCCGTACGGTAGGTTGGTTTACCAGTGTATATCCTTTTAGTCTTGACATCAGTAATGAAAGGCAACCTGCATTGGTAAGTGTAAAAGAAGGGTTACGAAGCATACCACATAAAGGAATAGGGTATGGAATTCTGAATTACCTTTCGGAATCATTTATCCCAACGAGTCCTGCCTCGGTACAGTTTAATTATCTTGGGGACTTTGATGATGTAATTGGTGATGATACCGGAGATACTCAATTATTGTTCAAATATAGTTCTGAAGATATTGGTAACCCTGTATCCAAAGAAAATCTTGCAACCGATATTGTACTGGATGTATCCGGGATAACAGTTAATGGAATAGTGACTATCAGCATCCGTTTCTCAAATAAAGTATTTACAGAAAATACGATAGAGAAACTTCTATCAGCATATCAGTCTCACTTAGAGGCTATGCTAATAGAAAATGAGAGGACAGAAGTGATGCTGACCCCGTCAGATCTTACCTATAAAGGCTTATCATTCAATACTATTGCAGAAATCAGCAAAGAGAATGAAGTAGAAGATATTTATGAGCTTTCGCCAATGCAGCAGGGATTATATTACCATTGGTTGGTAGATCCTAAAAGTCTGTCATATTTTATGCAGACATCCTATCGGGTAAAAGCTTCTGAGCTGAACTTATCTCTGGTAGAGAAGGCATTTGGAATATTGTTAAACCGCTATACAATCCTTCGTACTTCCTTTGAAAACCATTATGGAGAAGTTCCTTTGCAGATTGTTCATCAGCATGCCCGTGTAGATTTCAAGCATTTGATCCTAGAATCAGAACTTGAATTAGATAATATAAAACA
>NZ_AUMU01000040.1 GCF_000430845.1 Chryseobacterium gregarium DSM 19109
GCAAGCGTTATCCGGATTTATTGGGTTTAAAGGGTCCGTAGGCGGACTCGTAAGTCAGTGGTGAAATCTCATAGCTCAACTATGAAACTGCCATTGATACTGCGGGTCTTGAGTAAGGTAGAAGTGGCTGGAATAAGTAGTGTAGCGGTGAAATGCATAGATATTACTTAGAACACCAATTGCGAAGGCAGGTCACTATGTCTTAACTGACGCTGATGGACGAAAGCGTGGGGAGCGAACAGGATTAGATACCCTGGTAGTCCACGCCGTAAACGATGCTAACTCGTTTTTGGGGCTTTGGCTTCAGAGACTAAGCGAAAGTGATAAGTTAGCCACCTGGGGAGTACGTTCGCAAGAATGAAACTCAAAGGAATTGACGGGGGCCCGCACAAGCGGTGGATTATGTGGTTTAATTCGATGATACGCGAGGAACCTTACCAAGGCTTAAATGGGAATTGATGGGTTTAGAAATAGACCGTCCTTCGGGCAATTTTCAAGGTGCTGCATGGTTGTCGTCAGCTCGTGCCGTGAGGTGTTAGGTTAAGTCCTGCAACGAGCGCAACCCCTGTTACTAGTTGCTACCATTAAGTTGAGGACTCTAGTAAGACTGCCTACGCAAGTAGAGAGGAAGGTGGGGATGACGTCAAATCATCACGGCCCTTACGCCTTGGGCCACACACGTAATACAATGGCCGGTACAGAGGGCAGCTACACAGCGATGTGATGCGAATCTCGAAAGCCGGTCTCAGTTCGGATTGGAGTCTGCAACTCGACTCTATGAAGCTGGAATCGCTAGTAATCGCGCATCAGCCATGGCGCGGTGAATACGTTCCCGGGCCTTGTACACACCGCCCGTCAAGCCATGGAAGTCTGGGGTACCTGAAGTCGGTGACCGTAACAGGAGCTGCCTAGGGTAAAACAGGTAACTAGGGCTAAGTCGTAACAAGGTAGCCGTACCGGAAGGTGCGGCTGGAACATCTCATTTTAGAGCGTCTTTAGACGATAAACAAAATTAGTATCTTCGGATACAAGTACTTACTTAAAGTTTAAGCTTTAGTTTTTTTATTGGTTGCTATATTATATAAAATACAAACCCACTAGAAATTAGTATAGGGATAGAGATACAGGATCGGAGAGCCAGGAACCAAGACGAATGCAAAAGTCTTGTATCTAGCATCTGGGATCTGTTAGTCTAAAAGACAGTCTCGTAGCTCAGCTGGTTAGAGCGCTACACTGATAATGTAGAGGTCGGCAGTTCGAGCCTGCCCGAGACTACTAATTGTAAAAGACGGGAAGATGAAAGAGCCGAGACGAATGTAAAAGTCTGGGATTTGAAATCTGAAGTCTGACTAGAGGGGAATTAGCTCAGCTGGCTAGAGCGCCTGCCTTGCACGCAGGAGGTCAAGGGTTCGACTCCCTTATTCTCCACATATTGTACTTTATTACGTAAGTAAGAGAGTATAATGTATAAGGGTAATAAAAGAAAGTGTATATTCTACATAATGACGGAGCCGTCATTAATATGCTTCACTTGATTGCTTAAGTACAAGAACAAAGATCATTGACATTAACGGTAAAGACATCACAAAGAGAAAACCGAGCACTTATAAGTGCTTGAGTAACCTAAAAAATAGGAAAGAAATCGTTAAGGGCGTATGGCGGATGCCTAGGCTTTCAGAGGCGAAGAAGGACGTGGTAAGCTGCGAAAAGCTGCGGGGATCGGCACACACGAATTGATCCGCAGATGTCCGAATGGGGCAACCCGTCTGGTTGAAGACCAGTCATCTCGATGTTTACATTGAGAAGCAAACCCGGAGAACTGAAACATCTAAGTACCCGGAGGAAAAGAAATCGAAGAGATTCCGTAAGTAGTGGCGAGCGAACGCGGATTAGCCCAAAAGTCTTTATATATTTAATGGAATGTTCTGGAAAGAACAGCCGTAGAGGG
>NZ_AUMU01000041.1 GCF_000430845.1 Chryseobacterium gregarium DSM 19109
TGCTGAAAAACAGTCTTCGGTTTCAATCCATGATTCCCTAAAGTTTCTGCTGTTTCTCTACTAAAGCCCAATCCTAAAAATTCTTTAGCTTTAGAAAGTTTATATTTTGCACTTAAAAACCATTTTTTTGATTACTTCAAACCTAAGAAGGTAATTTCAAAAGTATTCGGTTTCTTTAATAAATAAAAGCAGCCATTGCTGACTGCTTTATTATTTTAACTCATAAATACTTTCCAATCTTTCAATAGGTCGATAAGTTCTTGTAACGGCATTTCTAAATTTTGAAAAGGAGTAGAGTTATCTGCAATGAAATAGGCTGTCTCTTTATCACATTTAAAATCACCAGCATCGTTAATTTGCAAAAATACCCAAAGGTCTATAATTTACTTCCAAGTTTTAATACCATCTTTTACAGGCTGTAGCATATCTATAATTTCCTGAATATTATCTGGAAATCTATATTGCCCTATGAAAAGACCTAATAATAAATATTTATCGTTTGTAGATTTGACTACTCTGAAATCTACATCCACTATTTTAAATTCTACTCTATTCATTTTTAAAATTTAAATGCTTTCAAATTCTTATTAGGTCAAACATTCACTGCTCGAGTTTTTATGCCAGCTTTTTTTAACATCTAGACTTTAATTTATTTATCATTAAAAGTCTCGTAGGCTGATATAAAAAAATCATCCGATTTTCTTGGGTTATTTTTTGTAAACCTAAACTATTCTATTGAAAGATACATTGGTTTATTTTCTGCCAAGCATTCTTCTGCGATAGTTACGATTTTGTAGAAATCCTGAATATTTCTGCTTTTGGGGCTTATTAAACTAAGGTTCATATCATATGATTTACCTTTCCAGTCCAACGTCCAGCTTTTGTACCTTCTTCCTTCTACAGATTCTATTATAGGTAGTGTTATATCGATCTGCTCTTCAAAAATAGTCTTTATTTGTTCTGTTTGTTCTTTGCTTAATCCCAAATCTTTAAAAGTTTCTTCTATTTTATTGCCTAAAACTGTTTTTAATAGTTCCTGATAGAAAGGTACAATAGTACTTGTTTCCTTGTTTATTCCAAAAAAATCATACTTCTTTTGGTATGAAAAAGTTTTATTATAATCTTTATCAAAAAAACTATCATTACTTATTATTATTCTATACATAAATTTACTTTAAAAATTTAATTATTGTTCTAGTTCTTTTAACGTCGTCTTCACTTCTCCATAAAGCTTTTTTTAAACCTTTACCTTTTGCCCATTTTCCTGTGAAGGTTTGATAGGCCGCTTCTTCATAAGACATTTTATTATCTACAGCTTCCCAAAAAGCTTTTAGATTTACCGATTGTCCACCATAAGGATTATATACTCCATCTGTTTTCCAAAAGCCAAGTAGTCCATCCACATCACCTATCTCTTTATTTTTCATCATAAATTCATAAGTGTCATCCAATATAACTTTTCCTATTTCCGCAAATTTATCGGTAATATTTTTACTAATATTAATATCCCCATAAATAATTTTTTCTCCTGCATTAATGGGTAATTGATGTAATGCCGCTTCTTCTGGTGACATGATCTGTAAATACCCCGAGTGTTCGCCTTCAATAAAATAATCAATATAGATTTCGTTACCTTCTTTAGTTACTTTACGGGTCATTTTTAGAATTGCTTCACCAAATTTATCAACTAACGATAGTTCTACTTCAGCAGCCTGTTCACCTAATCTTTCTATATTATCAATATAAAGTATTTTTCTACCTTTGCGTTCGATTCCTGCTAATTCATTTAAATATTTAGTTGCTGCTTCAACTCCCATTTCATCCAGCTCTTTCGCAAAAGCGGCAACTGCTTTCTTGCTGCCTCTAAAAACTACAAAACCCTTATATTCCAGTCTTGTTATAAAGTTTCCATATGG
>NZ_AUMU01000042.1 GCF_000430845.1 Chryseobacterium gregarium DSM 19109
CATCCTTAATTAAGATCCACTATTCAACAATCATCATCAACAATTATCAGCTTAAACACTATCACTTAGTAATGATCCTGACAAATCCCTTTCCAATTTTATCATATATAATAAGTCTGAATCGAAAGCTATCTAAAAAGATTAACAAATGCCGGTTCACAATTACTGATTAGCAAATCACTATTTTATATATCATTTATAACCATCACAACAATCATTATCTAAGAATCATCAGGATAAACCTTGTTTTCTAATTCCTCCTATATAATAGATATACAAGGCTAAGCTGTATTTATAGGTTTTAATAAGCAATTACATTATTCAACCCTCATTAAAGAGGTCTTTTCGATCCCTTAATCGCTGCTAAACCTCGGAAAATCCTCAGCAGATCATGTAGGCTTCCCATTTTCAGTACTATTCAAAAGTAGTAATTTCTGTTAATATTTTGTTGTTGTTTAATGTGGGAAAGTGGTCAGGAAACAGCGTTGGGTTTGCCTTGGCTTGCTGTCCATTTTTCCACATCACAGGTGATAAACCACCCAATGCATCGTGCGGACGATAATGGTTGTAATCTTCAACCCATTCTTCTGCTACCTCTCTTAATTCATTCAAACTTGAGAATAAATAGGCATCCAAAACCCCTTCTCTGAATGACTTATTAAACCTTTCAATCAAAGAATTCTGCGTAGGTTTTCCCGGCTGGATGTAAGCAAACTTAATATCGTTTACCAAACTCCAGGTCTGAATCAGGTGAGAGATAAACTCCGGCCCGTTATCCATCCTTATACTTTTTGGTTTTCCGTAACGGTTTACCAAATGTTTCAGAATCCAGACCACACGGCTGCTTTTGATGGAATAATCGTCTTCTATGTGCAATACCTCCCGGTTATAATCATCTATAATATTAAAAGTTCTGATCTTTCTTCCGTTTTCCAATGCATCATTCATGAAGTCCATACTCCAGCTGTGGGTAAAGCTTTCCGGGATCGTCAGCGGTTCTTTTACTCTGGTAATCTTCCGCTTTCTGGATTTTCTCCTTAAAGATAAACCTGCCTGTTTATAAATCCTGTGAAGCCTTTTATGATTTACTTTTTCACCCTGGTTGCGAAGTCGGTGGTAACATTTCCAAAATCCATCACGGGGATAAGTTTCCGTCAATGACAGCAGCCGGCTGTAAAGCACCGTATCGTCCCTGATGCTTTTGTAAGCCATAGAACTCCGGCTGATCCTAAGTATCCGGCACGCCCTGCTGATACCCATTTCTGACTCTGCCTGCAGTTCTTCGATTAAAATTCTTTTGTGGCAGGGCTTTAAAGCTTTTTTTCAATAATATGCCTTGCTGCCTCTAAGTCCAGGGCAAGGTTGGCGTACATCCTTTTCAGCTTCGCATTCTCTTCTTCCAATTGCTTGAGTCGTTTTAGCTCACCGGATTCCATCCCACCGTATTTGCTCCGCCATTTATAGAAAGTCTGGCGACTGATGCCGTTTAAACGGCACAATTCCTCACTGCTGGTTCCTCCATCATAGTCCTTCTGACCTTCTCCCAAAAAACTGGAACAATTAAAAGTAGAGATTTTTCGAGAAATAATTAAATTTAAATAAAGAAAAGTCTAATGAAAAAGAGCA
>NZ_AUMU01000043.1 GCF_000430845.1 Chryseobacterium gregarium DSM 19109
TGTTACTTATATAATTGCCAGAAGCAATCCTATAAGGTAGATGATTAGTTTTTAATTCCATGCTTATCTAAAAGCTCTTCTGCGCTACTGACATACTCTCGTTTTCAGTGGGGCAAAGATAGAAACTCCTACATTACCTTCCAAATATACTTAACATAAAATTCATAGTAAACCCTATTTTGTGGGGAAATAATAGCTTATATTATTGATTAACCTAGCGTTAGAAGGCCAATCAGAGTTATCCACAATGAACAAATAAACCTTATAAGCATTAACAGAAGATTGATAAAATGTGATCTACTAAGGATTTTCCGGGGTTTAGTGTTGTGAAAGGCATGCATACACATCTCTAATAATGGTTAAATGATGGCAATTACTTATAAACCCCGTAAAAACAGCTCAGCCTTGCATACTTTATATATGATAAAGCTTAAAATGGGTTTGCTGTGATAAGTTTATTAGAATGATTGTTGATGATTATAAATGATGGATAAAATAGTGATTTGCTAATCGGTGATTCTGAACCGGTGATTTTGACTGATGATTGAAAAGTTGTCTTTACGAGTTGTCCCGCACCAGTGTTATAAATAATCCCGTTTAATCAATGGCTTAATGGAACTTTGGAAACCTCATAGGTTTTGAAAACCTATGAGGTTTGAACACCGTAATATTAAATAACATATTATATTATGTAGGGTTTGCTTAAAACCACCCCGGCAAAAATCCTCCGGATTTTTGACACCCCTCCAAAGGAGGGGAATTTTTATGAAGGGGGGGGATAGCGGGGATAATAACAATAGTGAACATAGCTGTGGAAGATGAGTATATAATTACTGATAAGAAACTTTGTCAGATAACAAACCGGATAGCACTGGAGATTAGTGACCATCGGTGGTAATTTTATTTATATGCTTGCCATTATTATATAGCAGACTACCCTAGCCCCGATAGAAACGGTTACCCCGCAACAGGCAAAGGATAAGCAAAGGCTCTGCGGCCGGAAAGCACGGCGCGAGGAGTATGAGTGGATAGCGGGATTAGCTCCAAAAGAAAAAATCAGAGATCAATTACCCTGATTTTGTTTAGTATATATAACACTTAGAAATTCTGCAAATGATTTCTCCAGTCCGATGATATCACCGCTTTTTAAGTTTAAGCCGCCCGTTCCGGTTTCATCTGCTCTGACTTTCGCTGATGAAACCTGGAAATATTGATTCAAACTGTTTTCCTTTGGCTGAATCCTTATGGCAGAACCCAACAGTTTTTTTGTTGA